>NZ_JACGXO010000003.1:0-632638 GCF_014138335.1 Phyllobacterium sp. P30BS-XVII | reverse complement strand
CAGGCCTTCGCGGTCAGTGGATCACCCATTGCATCAGATACGGCCCTCGTCGAAGCCGGACTGGACTTTGGCATCGGCAAGGCCACCACGCTTGGTGTTAGCTATAATGGCCAGTTTTCCAGCCAGAGCCATGATAACGCCGTCAAGGCCGATCTGACGGTAAGGTTCTAGCTCAGTCGATCCAAGCTGTTCATGAACAGGATGGCCCCGGAATGTTTCCGGGGCTTTTCTTTTTCGATCAGCAACTGCGAAGCCTGCGCGGATCGAATGGCAGGTCCGCCAGTTCATCCAGTCCCATGGCCTGCAAGGCCGGATGGGAGAGTGGGTCCCGGCGCCAATGATCAGCTGCATCTTCGTCGGGAACACTCCTGTCCGTGCGGAACGGGCCAAGAATCTCTGTAACCCATTTTGTTAGCCAGAAAATCTTCATAACACAGCTCCCATGATTGGAGGAATGTGCTATTCTGATTGGGTTTATTGCTGTCATCAATCAAGAATGGCGATATCAGAGTTTAGAAAATCTTGATGAAGAAATTGCATCATGAAGAATTTGAACAGGGTCCACATCAATGGTCTGCGTGCTGTCGAGGCCATCGGACGGCTGGGATCGCTGCCTAAGGCGGCGGCAGAACTTGGCGTTTCCGTCAGCGCCGTCAGCCAGCAGTTGATCCGCACCGAAGCGCAGATTGGTCATACGGTCTTCGATCGGACGCGGGCGGGGCTCGTGCCCACCTTTTTCGGCAAAGGGTTTATTGCCCGGCTGGAAGAGGGTTTCCAGCATTTATCGCGCGCTGTCGCCATGGCGGATGGGGTTGAGCGGACCCTGCTGCTTTCCGTGGCCCCGACTTTTGCCTCAAAATGGCTGGTGCCCCGGCTTGGTCGCCTGCGCGCTGCACATCCGGATATGAAGATCCGCATTGATCCTTCCCCCGGCATTCTCGACCTGAAGAACTCCGATATTGATTTGGCCATCCGGCTTGGCAATGGTGATTGGCACGATGGCGCACCGGAATGCCTGTTGCCGCAAAAGATGTTTCCGGTCTGCACGCGCACCTTCGCCGAACGCCTGACGGGACCCGCCGATATTTTCCGCCAGCCGATTATCTGTTACGAAAATCCCATGTTCAGCTGGGATGAATGGCAGACAGCGGCGGGTCTGGGTGGTCCGCTGTCTTTTGATGGCCCCACTTTCTCCGATCCGTGGCTCGCGGTTGAAGCAACCATCAGCGGGCAGGGCATCATGCTGGCATGGGAATTGTTCGTGGAGGACGCGTTGGCCGATGGGCGTCTGGTTGCGCCATTTCCGCTGCGTGTGCCTTCAAATATTGCCTATTGGCTGGTTTCCCCGAAAAACCGCAAGCCGACGCTGCAAATGCAGCATTTTCAGGCATGGATACGCACGGAAATCGCCCTGGACGACCGCGCTCCGACCGCATGATCTGTTGACAAGTTATACCGAAGTTTGAAGAGTGCGGCTCACCACCAGACGGGTTGCGTTGGGGAGGACTACATGTCTATGCGCGCGGTTATCGGATTTTCAGTTTTTCTTCTCTCTGCCTTGGTTTCCGGCGCACCCGTTGGCGCTGCCGAAACGAATCGCGACATTGTCACCACCAAGGACGGCGACTATTTCGGGTTTGACCTGCGTACCGAAGAGGACGTGACCCTTGAGCAGTGCGAGGCTGTCTGTCTGGCTGAATCAACGTGCAAGGCCTTCACCTATAATCCCAAGGTGAAGTGGTGCTTCATGAAGTCTGACTTCAATCAGTTGCACAGTTTCCCCGGTGCCATCGCTGGCAAGGTTGTTGAAACCACCGTCGAGCCGGATATCGGCGCGCCGACAAGACTGGCATTTCTCTCCGACCAGCTTGTGCAGGATGCCCGGCAGGTCAAGGCGCGTCTTGCCTTGACGGACGCACAGAAGGCAGAGGGCGCTGACGGGCTGAAGGCGACCGCACGGGCGGAACTGGCCGCTGGCAATATTGAAAATGCGCTGAATGCCTTCAAAGGCGCGCTTGCCGTATCGCCCGATGATGCGGATCTGTGGATTGAAACCGCTCTCGCTGCCAATCGCGCCGACAAGAACACCTATATTGCCGGTCAGGCTGCGCTTGCCGCCTATAATGGCTATCTTCTGACGCGCACCACCCAGAGCCGCGCCGATGCGCTGGCTGTGCTGGCAGCTTCCTTGCAGAACGCGCAGAATTATCGCGCGGCGCTGAATGCCTACAAGGCCAGCCTCGAACTTGTCGATGCGAAAACCGTCAAGGCTGCCTATGTCGATCTGAAAGCCCGTCAGGGCTTCCGGGTCATCAACCACACCATTGATGCGGACAGTGCAACGGCGCGGGCATGTGTGCAGTTTTCCGAGCCGCTGGTTAAAATGGGAACAGACTACGCGCCGTTTGTAACACTAGATGGAGCAGCACCCAAAGGTCTTGAAGCCAAGGGCAGTGAGATTTGCGTAGAAGGCCTGAATCACGGCCAGCGCTATAAGCTGGCCTTGCGCGCGGGTCTGCCATCTTCGGTGGGTGAACCGCTGCAAGGTCAGGTTGATCTCGACATTTACGTCAAGGATCGCTCTGCCATGGTGCGCTTTACCGGCGACAGCTTTGTGCTGCCCAGCACCGCGCGCCGTGGCATTCCGATTGTCTCTGTGAATACCACCAGCGCCAATCTGAAACTTTACCGCATTGGTGATCGCGGCATTGCTTCACTGCTCACCAGCTCGCAGTTTCTCACCCAGATTGATGGTTATAATGCCCAGAAATTGCAGGATGAATCCGGCGAACTGGTCTGGCAGGGCGCGATTGATATTCAGTCCGATCTCAACAAGGACGTGGTCACGAGTTTCCCCGTGGACGAAGCGCTGCCGCAGCGCAAGCCCGGCGTCTACGTTCTGACCGCCGTCTCAACCGACGCTCATACCAATGAGTGGGATTCACAGGCAACCCAGTGGTTTGTCGTTTCCGATATCGGGCTTTCCACCTATACCGGCACGGATGGCCTCAATGTTTTTGCCCGGTCTTTGGCAAGTGCTCAACCGTTGATAGGCGTTGAGTTGCAGCTTCTGGCCAAGAACAACGAAGTTCTTGGCACTGCGATCACCGATACGGATGGCCGCGCGACATTCACCGCTGGCCTATTGCGCGGCACTGCTGCCATGACGCCCGCCGTCATCACCGCCAAGAATGGCGATGCGGATTATGTGTTCCTTGACATGACGCGGGCGGGCTTTGACCTGTCGGATCGCGGTGTGACCGGCCGCACGGCTCCCGGGGCAATTGATGTGCTCCCGTGGACGGAACGCGGTATATACCGCGCCGGTGAAACGGTGCATGCTGCTGCACTTGCCCGCGATATCAGCGCCAATGCTATCGAAAACCTGCCGCTGACCTTTGTCTTCAAGCGTCCTGACGGTGTGGAAGATCGCCGTAAGGTCAGCGCCGGTACTGAGCTTGGCGGCCATATGCTCGATCTGGTGCTGCAGGCAAACGCCATGCGCGGCACATGGAACATGCAGATTTATACGGACCCCAAGGCTTCGCCGATCGCCGAAAAATCCTTCATGGTTGAAGACTTCGTTCCTGATAGGATCGAGTTTGACCTGACCAGCGAGGCCAAGTCGGTTGCAGTCGGCGCGCCGACGCCAGTTAACGTTGATGGCCGTTTCCTCTATGGCGCACCGGCAGCGGGCCTTAATCTCGAAGGTGAGGTCAGCCTCAAGCCGACGCATGAGGATGCCAATTTCAAAGGCTATCGTTTCGGTCTGGCCGATGAACAGGCCAATGAGGACACGCGCATTCCACTGGAGGATTTGCAGGCGCTTGATGAGAACGGCAAGACGACATTCGATGTCACGCTGAATGAAGTGCCTTCGACAACGCAATTGCTGAATGCCAATATTGTCGTGCGCATGCAGGAAGCCGGTGGCCGTGCCATTGAGCGCACCCTTACCCTGCCGGTGAAATCGCAAGGCTCGAAGATCGGCATCAAACCGGAATTCGATGGCGATCTCGCCGAAAATTCTGTCGGCAAGTTCCACATCATCGGTGTTGACAACAATGGTCAGAAACAGGCGATGAATGGCTTGAGCTGGAAACTTGTCAGCGTCCAGCGCAACTATCAATGGTATCGCGATGGAAGCTCATGGAAATATGAGCCGATCGTTTCGACAAAACTCATCTCCAACGGAACTGTTGATGCAACGGCGGATGGCTCTGAGATTTCCGTCCCTGTTACGTGGGGCCGTTTCCGGCTTGAGGTGGAAACAGCAGAAGCGGACGGGCCTACATCAAGCGTCGAGTTCGATGCCGGATATTATGTTGCCGCCACGTCGACCGAAACCCCCGATGGCCTTGAGATCGCGCTCGACAAGCAGAACTATGCCCCCGGCGACACGGCCAAGCTGAAAGTATCGCCGCGTTTTGCCGGTGAACTTCTGGTGACAGTCGGCGCAGAAAACCTGCTGACGACGAAGCGTGCAAGCATTCCTGCGGAAGGTGGCGAGGTGGAAATTCCTGTCACTGCCGATTGGGGCGCCGGCGCCTATGTCACGGCGACGCTGTTCCGTCCGGGCAATGATCGGGACAGCCATATGCCGATGCGCGCCATCGGCGTGAAATGGCTGGGTGTCAATCCGGGCGACCGCAATCTTGCGGTGAAGCTGGATACGCCAGAAAAGACCCTGCCGCGTCAGCCGCTGAACATTCCCGTTCAGGTGACCGGTGCGGGCGTTGGTGATACGGCCTATGTTACGGTTGCTGCCGTTGATGTCGGTATCCTCAATCTCACCCGTTACGAAGCGCCGAATCCCGATAACTGGTATTTTGGCCAGCGCCAGCTGGGCCTTGAAATCCGTGATCTCTATGGCCGTCTCATTGATGGCTCGCAGGGCGTGGCAGGCCGGTTGCGGACAGGCGGTGATGGCGCGCAGATGCCATTGCAGGGCAGCCCACCCACCGAAAAACTGGTTGCTTTCTTCTCCGGCCCGGTAAAGGTCGATGCGGAAGGCAAAGCCAATGTGAGCTTTGATATTCCGCAGTTCAACGGAACTGCGCGCGTCATGGCTGTTGCCTGGTCGAAATCAGGCGTTGGCCATGCCAGCAAGGATGTCATCATCCGTGACCCTGTTGTGGTGACGGGGAGCCTGCCAAAGTTCCTCGCACCCGGAGACAAGGCCGCGCTGCGGCTTGATATCGCCAATACGGATGCACCGGCAGGCGATTATCAGTTGCAGGTGACGAGCAATCAGACAGTGGCTGTGGATCAGCAATCCGCTGCCCAAACCGTCAAGCTGACGGCTGGCGGCAAGTTCGACCTGACATTGCCGCTCAATGGCCGTGAACCGGGTGATGGCGTTGTCTCGGTCAAACTATCGAATGCTTCAGGCATTTCGCTGGAACAGTCGTTGAATATTCCGGTAAGACCGGCATCACTGCCGATCACGGTGCGCAATCCGATCAAGATTGCACCCAACAGCACGTTGAAAATCGACCGTGAATTGCTGGCGAGCAGTCTTTTGCAAGGCGCATCGGTCAGTCTTAACGTATCGCGTTCATCGGCCTTCGATATACCGGGCCTGCTCATGACGCTCGACCGCTACCCCTATGGTTGCGCCGAACAGACCACCAGCCGTGCAATGCCGCTGCTTTATCTCAGCGAAATGGCCAAACAATCGGGCCTTGCCGAAGATGGCGATGTGCAGAAGCGGGTGCAGGATGCCATCTTCCGCGTGCTGTCCTACCAGTCATCGACAGGCAGTTTCGGCCTGTGGGGACCGGGTTCCGGCGATCTCTGGCTTGATGCCTATGTCACGGACTTCCTGACACGGGCACGCGAGCAGAAATATGACGTGCCTGAGAAGGCGCTCGTACAGGCGCTGGAAAATCTGCAGAACGCGCTGAGCTATGACGTGAATGTCAAGGATCAGGGCAACCAGATTGCCTATGCACTCTATGTTCTCGCCCGCAACCGCAAGGCGGCGGTGAGTGACCTGCGCTACTATGCCGATACTAAGCTGTCGGAATTCCCGACGCCATTGTCGCGTGCCCATCTGGCCGCTGCTCTGGCGCTTTATGGGGATGCGCAGCGTTCGCAGAGCATTTTCACCAACTCGCTGCAAATGTCGACCAAGGCCACCAATGTCAGCCTTGTGCGTTCCGACTATGGTTCGTCCCTGCGTGATGATGCGGCGGTTCTGGCACTGGCGGCGGAAAGCCGTCCGGTTCCGGCCATCATTCCGCAATTGTCGCAGATTGTTGCCAAGGAATGGGAGCGCAAGCTTTATACCAGCACGCAGGAGCAGACCTGGATGCTGCTGGCAGCCCGTGCCATTCAGAATGGCGACAATGATCTGAAGCTCACCATCAATGGTGCGGCGCATACGGGCGGCTATGCCCAGCGCATGACTGGTGACGAACTGATCGCACAGCCTGTCAGCATCACCAATGGGTCAACTGAGGCCATATCGGCCGTGGTGACGACAGTTGCTGCACCCGCCCAGCCTTTGCCCGCGGGTGGTGATGGCTTCAACATCCAGCGCAGCTATTACACGCTGGATGGGTCTGAGGCCAATGTCAGCGAAGCCAAGCAGAACGAGCGTTATGTTGTGGTTCTCAAAGTCACTGAAAACAACAACTGGCCGTCGCGTGTGCTGATTACCGATCTCTTGCCAGCCGGTTTCGAGATCGACAATCCGGGTCTCGTCAACAGCGCGCAGCTATCGAATTTCGACTGGATCGGCGAAGTGGAAGCCGCCCATACGGAATTCCGCAGCGACCGTTTCGTCGCCGCCTTTGATCGCAATACCGGCGACAACAGGGAAATCACGCTTGCTTATGTGGTGCGTGCCGTGACGCCGGGAACCTATGATCATCCGGCAGCGAGCGTCGAGGACATGTATCGTCCGCAATTCTCCGCCCGCACGGCAACGGGCCGGATGGAGGTCGTGACGGCACAGTAAGGCGGGGAAGGGATGGACTTGGCACAGCCCGTGCAGACATTGGTTCCCCTTACCCTCCCCCTTGTGGGGAGGGTCGGACCGCAGGTCCGGGGTGGGGGATGTCACACGTTTGCTACCCCCACCCCGCCGCTTCGCAGCGACCCTCCCCACAAGGGGGAGGGTAGGCACCGCATGCTTCGATCAGTTAGACTGCTATGAAAATGATCACGTGGCGCACATTTTGTATCGGCCTATCAGCCAATCTGGTGGTGGCGACGGTGCTTGCGTTTGGCCTTGATCTGGCTGACAGAAAATTTCCGCCGCCATTGGAACAGGCGCGGGAAGTATCGCCAGAAGTTGTCGATGCCAATGGCCAGCTGCTCCGCGCCTTTGCCACGTCGGAAGGGCGCTGGCGCTTGCAGACCACCGCTGCCGATGTCGATCCGCAATTTGTCCGTATGCTGGTTGCCTATGAGGATCAACGCTTCTGGCTGCATCGCGGCGTTGATCCGCAGGCCTTGGCGCGCGCGGCGCTGCAACTGGTGAGCAATGGCCGCATTGTCTCCGGTGGCTCTACCCTGTCGATGCAATTGGCACGGCTGATCGAACCACGGGAAGGACGCTCGCTCAGCGCGAAATTTGCCCAGCTGGTTCGCGCCCTGCAGATCGAACGGCGATTGACCAAGGCGCAGATTCTTGACCTCTACCTCACCCATGCCCCCTATGGCGGTAATCTTGAGGGTATCCGGGCGGCAAGCCTTGCCTATTTCGGCAAGGAGCCGCGTCGTCTGACGGTGGCTGAATCGGCTTTGCTGGTGGCTCTGCCGCAATTGCCGGAGAAGCGCCGGCCCGACCGCAATCTTGCCGCAGCACAGACCGCACGCGAGCGCGTGCTGGATCGCATGGCCGTTGCCAAAGTGGTGGGCGAGGGCGAGGCAGAACGTGCCGGGCTGATACCCATCCCGTCCCGCCGCCTGCAACTTCCTGCTTATGCGGCGCATTTGGCGGAAGCCGCCTTGCGTAAGGAGCCGCAGATTCTCAGGCACCAGACAACGCTGCGCCGTCCGATCCAGCAAGGGCTTGAAGCTGTTGCCAAGGACGCGGCCAGCAAGCTTGGTCCAAAGGTATCGATTGCCATGGTGATGGCCGATGCCCGTACCGGCGAAATCGTCGGTGAGGTGGGTTCAGCCAATTATTTTGATGCCAGCCGCTCCGGCTGGATTGATATGACCCGCGTCATGCGCTCGCCGGGATCGACGCTGAAGCCGTTCATCTATGGTCTGGCCTTTGAGGATGGTCTTGTGTCGCAGGAAACGATCATCGAGGATCGTCCGTCCGACTTCTTCGGTTATCGTCCACGCAATTTCGATATGAGCTATCAGGGTGACGTCAGCATAAGGCAGGCGCTGCAATTGTCGCTGAATGTGCCCGCGGTCCGTCTGCTTGATGCCGTCGGCCCGACGCGGTTGATGGTGCGTTTCCGCCGGGCCGAAGTAAGACCTGTCCTTCCAGCCAATGAAGAGCCCGGACTGGCGATTGGTCTTGGCGGCGTTGGCATTACATTGAAAGATCTGGTGCAACTCTATGCGGCGCTCGCCAATCGCGGCAGGCCGGTGTTGCTGGGGGATGGCATTCAGGGCAAGCCGCAGCCGATTGAGGCGGAGCCATTGCTCGAGCCGGTTGCCGCATGGCATGTGACGGATATTCTATCGGGCGTCATGCCGCCGCTTGGGGCGGCGCAGCGTGGCATCGCCTATAAAACCGGTACCAGCTATGGCTATCGCGATGCATGGTCCGTCGGCTTTGATGGCAGCTACGTGCTCGGAGTCTGGGTTGGCCGTCCGGATAATGGCGCCGTGCCGGGGATTACCGGTTTTGGGACGGCAGCGCCGATCCTGTTCGAAGGCTTTGTCAAATCCGGTGTTCCTGTTACGCCACTGCCAAGGGCACCGGGTGGTGCCGTTCGGATCAGTCAGGCGGAGTTGCCGATCAGCCAGCGGCGTTTCAGCCGAACCTCCAACGGGCTTCTGGCCTCATCCACGCGTGAGCCAGCACCGCAGATCATTTATCCGCCTGAAGGTGCGCGGGTCGAACTTGGCGCAACATCAGGCGGAGCCTTGTCGCCGCTTGTGCTGAAATTGCAGGGGGGCCGCGCACCGTTCCGCTGGCTCGCCAATGGCAAACCTCTGCCGGAAACCTCGCGCCGCCGTGACAATCAATGGGTGCCGGATGGTGGGGGATATTCAACCCTGACCGTTATTGATGCCGTTGGGCGCGCTGCAAGTGTCCGGGTATTCGTGAATTAGAGCAGGCATTGATTTTCCTGCTGCAGGCAACGGTTTTGCGTGGTTTGTGGTTCGTGGTTCGTGGTTCGTGGTTCGACAAGCTCACCATGAGGAAGAGGGGTGGTGAAGGGAGTCAAGTTCTGCACCCTGCTTGTGCTGCAATCTTTGCGATTAGCGTTGCATCCACACTCTCCCTCATGGTGAGCTTGTCGAACCACGAACCACGAACCCACGAACCACGCAAAAAGGTTCTTTGAACCCCCATGTAGATCTGCTTTGCTTTTACAGATCATACATGGATGGGCTCATGTATTTACCGGCCCTGAATCATCGACGCGATGATGCCGGACGCAATGCTGACCATGACATAGTCATTGTTTGCGCGGACCCACTGATAACCGCGCGGCGGTGTCTTCAGGTGATAGCGGTGATAATCACGCACCACATTGCGGCGGTAATTGTTGGGCAACTGATGGCCACGCACCCAGCGCGTCTTCTTCACAACGGTGCGTTCGGTGATGACACGCTTTTTGACCATACGGTCCTGCTGCTGGTGGCCATAACCCTGCTGCTGCTGGGCAAAGGCTGCGGGCGTGGCAATCAGTGAAATGGCAAGGGCTGCCAGGGCGATCTTTTTCATGTTGTTTCCTCGTTGGTTGCAGGGGTTATCTTGAAACACCATGCAGTTTTACGAGGTGCGAGATGAATGAAAACTGAACGCAAACCTAAACAATTTGTAATGTTTTAAATGGGTTAGCTTGATGAGAAAGCCGCTGTCTTCTGCCCGCAAAGTCAACTTTCGCAGGCAGAAGAGAGTGTAAACCAAACCGTCAGCCGTAGCGGCTGATCCCGAGTTCCGATGCGTCAACGTCAGGCGTTTTACCGGACACAATGTCAGCCAATACCCGGCCCGAACCACAGGACATGGTCCAGCCAAGCGTGCCGTGGCCGGTATTCAGGAAGAGGTTCTGGTATTTGGTGCCGCCACCAATAATGGGCGGGCCATCAGGCGTCATCGGCCGCAGGCCGCTCCAGAAGGTGGCTTTTGACAGATCGCCGCCACCGGGGAAAAGATCACCGACAGAATGCTGCAATGTTGCCTTGCGGGCATCGCGCAAGGTGAGGTCATAACCGGAGATTTCGGCGGTGCCGCCAACGCGAATACGATCGCCGAGCCGCGTAATCGCTACCTTATAGGTTTCATCCATGACAGTGGATTCAGGTGCGCATGCGGAATCGGCGATGGGCACGGTGATGGAATAGCCTTTGATCGGATATACAGGAACGGGCACACCGATGCGGCGCAATAGGAACGGCGAGTAGCTGCCAAATGCGACGACATAAGCATCGGCTGTCAGTTCTTCCGTCTCGGTGGAAACGCTGGCGATACGGTTGCCGCTGGTATTGATCGAGGTGATGGTGGTGTTGAAGCGGAAGGTAACGCCCTTTTCAGCCGCAAGCGCGGCCAGCTTTTCCGTGAAAATCTTGCAATCGCCTGTTTCATCGCCGGGCAGCCGCAGACCACCGACGAATTTCTCGCGTACATTGGCAAGCGCCGGCTCCGCCGCAATGCAACCGGCAGGGTCGAGGAGTTCATAGGGCACGCCGAACTGCTTGAGCACCTCGATATCGCCCCCCGTGCCATCATATTGGCTCTGTTTGCGGAACAGCTGCAATGTGCCCTGACTGCGCTCGTCATAGGTGATGCCTGTTTCAGCCCGCAGATCGCGCAGTGAATCGCGGCTATATTCAGCGATGGGAACCATGCGGATTTTGTTGCGGGCATAACGTGCCGACGTGCAGTTACGCAGCATACGCACCAGCCACAGCGCCATATAGGGATCGAATTTCGGCCGCACGACGAGGGGGCCGAAATGCATCAACATCCATTTGATGGCTTTGATAGGAACGCCGGGGCCAGCCCAAGGCGATGAATAGCCGGGTGAAATCTCACCGGCATTGGCAAAGCTTGTCTCCAGAGCCGGTCCAGGCTGTCGGTCGACCACAGTGACCTCGTGACCTGCCTGTGCCAGATACCAGGCAGATGTGACGCCAACGACGCCACTTCCAAGAACGAGAACTTTCATGGCCACAGGGCTCCTTCATACAATGCAAATTGTGCCGGTGTCTTCGCAGACATCAGCATAGGGGTGACTCGCACTGTGGGATGCCGCAAAAATTCTTTCCAGAGGATTCTTGAAGAATACGCGGAAATATCTTGGAAGAAGCGATGGCGATCTCAGCGCGTGGCCTTGCGCACGATGTCTGCAAGCCTGTTCTCGGTTGCCGCGTCCAGTTCGGTGAAAAACCAAGCCGCCGCCATGAGGTGATCAGTTGCATCTTTCTCGCGGGCGTGATGTGCCTTTTCGGTAAGGCCGAATGTCATGAAATGTTCATCCACGCGAAAGAAGCAGAGGACGGGGCCGTCTTTTGCATATCCCGGCATGCCATACCATACCCTTGGCTTGAGTGCTGGCTCAGTGCGCAGGATAAGCGCATGAATCCGCTCGCCCATGGCACGATAGGGTGCGCGCATTGCAGCGATTTTTTCTAGGACTGCGGCCTCGTCATCGGCCTTCTTGGATGTCTTGCCTGCCATGGCTGCACTCCGACCGGTTGTTCATGCCGTAGTGTCGTCAAAACGTCGATTTTTGCAACCTTTGCCGGGCAATGATGCAAAGACCTCTGCCAACAAGGCAAAATAAAAGGCCGGGAAAACCCGACCTTCTCAATTCATCTTGGCTATCAGTGCCAGTACATCCGTGGTCAAAGACCGCGAAGACGAATCATATCAGCCAGCCTGAAGCTGGTCAGCAGTCATCTTGCCGGACTTGTTGTCACGAACCAGCTCGAAGCTGATCTTCTGACCGTCATTGAGGCTGCGCATACCAGCGCGCTCAACTGCGGAGATGTGAACGAACACGTCTGCCGAACCATCGTCTGGCTGAATGAAGCCGAAGCCCTTTGTGGAATTAAACCACTTTACTGTTCCAGTGCTCATAATGAACCCTTTCAAGGAATATGTTTTGGTGACCTACCAGGCGACGCCCGATAGTTTTAGCTCGATTTTTGAAGAAGGATCGTTGAGAGCGCGTTGGCGCAATAAAACTAAAAACAAACTACCAAATACCGATGGTGCTTACATAGGGCCTGAAGATCATTTCGTCAATGCTGCGCCGGAAAAAATAATTTAATTATAAAAACTTAGCTTGATTCAATGACTATATTTGATGCTTTTACTCCGCAATATTTAAGCGAGGCTGGCAACCATTCCGCATGGGGCAAGCACGTCTGCATTCTGATAAATTGATCCGGCCGCGGCTTAAAAGACCGCGCCAATGCGTATATGAATTGCTGCCGGGTTACTTACCCTTGGTTGCGAGCGTCACCTTTGCCTTCGCCTTGGCTTTCGCAGGCTTCTTGGCCGGTTTCAAAGCGTTTTCAGCTTCTTCTTCCGCTTCCTTGGCCAGCCGCAGTGCCTTCAGGCGTGCGGTCTTGTTTTCCCACTTTGCAGTCTCGTCATTGATAATGGCGGACGCGGCAGCGGTTGTGGCCAGACTTTTCTGTTCCGAAGGACTAAGGACCCGCTTCGGACGGACACCAACTTCAGGCAATTGTTTTGGACTGTGTTTCATCGTGTCTCGCATTTTTGAGCCACAATCATCGCACGCGCGGCTCCACAAGTCTATCGTGCATTCCTGTTCTGCCCCGGCGTCCAGCCCCGTGCAAAGCCATAGGACATGGCCAGAGAGGCATATTCGATCTCGCGCAGCAGGAACTCCCGCTCGGCCAGAAGCGCTGCAATCGTCGCGCGCGTGTCTCCCTGGTGGTAAGCCAAGGCTTCATCAATTTCGTCTTCCGGTTGTTTCAATATGGCGTTCATCGGAATCTCCTTTTCAGAAAGAATGCCACAAGCGGGAACCCTTGAAAAGGAATTTGTTCCTGTTTTGTTCTAATTTTACTCTTGACGCGTGTTTCGGGTTGCGGGGGATGGGCGAACCATGAACCAACTCACCGCAACAATACGGCGCGATCATCACAATCGCGCCGCACCTGAACAATGGTATGTTGGATAAGAGAGAGGCCATTAAGGCTTGGGCTTGCCCTTGCCAATAACCTCTGTCTGTTTGCCAATGGAGCTTGCAAACGGAACAGCGGCCTTTGCCTCAACCTTGTCCTTCTTTGGTTTGCGCACTTCACGGTTGCTGCGCTGTTGACCTTTAGCCATGGTGGTTCTCCTTCTGTTGATTGTAATCTGGACGGGAAGATTTATTCGGGGCGGGACTGATCCTCGAGAAGCGCTGCTTCCAGATCAAAGTGATCAATCGGGAAAACCTGCCGGGTACTGAGCTTTGATGACCGGGATGGAACGTGAATGAAGGTCGCAACGCGGCGATGGGCAACCCTCGCCAGACCATCAATCAGTTCTTCGTCGTGATCGATGTCGTAATCCCCTGCAGGCAATGTCTTGTCCACTCCCTTCAACACAAATGGTGCGTTGAAGTGGACGATGGAATGTGTCGTACGCGTGAACATGCCAACCCTCCTCTGGAAGTGGCAAGCAGCGAAAGCTGACCTGCTGTGTTCTCATCCCGGCGGGTGCCGGAGATCAGTCTTCGTGCAACGTTTAAACCCGTCGCCGCCTGGAATGAGATTGGCGGGTCGAGAACCTCTGACGCCGCGAAGAGCCAAATCTGAACCAAGGATATCCAAAAGGCGACAGCAAAACAATCGTCATCATTTAAGGCATAATTGCGGATGTCTTGTCCGGCAACACCTTCAGCCAAGGACACCGGCAAAGCTTTCTGTCAGCCTGCCTTGCCGGAATGCCTCGGCAATAAAATCAACGAACACCCGCGTCTTTGCCGGTAGCAATGTGCGGCTGGCATAATAGATCGACACCGGCCCGGCATCGACATACCAATCAGGCAAAAGCCGAACGAGTTTGCCGCTCGTCAGAAGGGGCTGGGCAACCGGCGCCGAAAGAATCGTAACGCCCAGACCAAGCAGTGCTGCCTGCCGCATGGCCGCCGGATCGTTGACGACAATCCTTTCCCTGAGATGTGCCGGCTTTTCCTCTCCTGCACTGTTGCGCAGCATTCGAACGGGTATTCGTCCCGTGCGGTCCCTGCGCAAGACAATTCCGTCCATATTGGCAAGCTCCACCGGATCGCTCGGAGATACGCGCCCCTCCATGTAGCTGGGTGAGGCAACGGCAATGAGATGAAGCCTCGCAAGCGAACGCGACACCATGCCGGGCAAAAGCTCGAAGCCACCGCCGATAGCCGCATCGAAACCTTCGCCTATCAGGTCCACCTGCCGGTTTTCGAAATGCCATTCAGGTCGGATCAACGGAAAGCGCTTGAGGAAGTCAGGGAGCAACGGCATGACAAAGCCAATACCCAGTGTCGGGCTCATGCTCACCTTGAGTACACCTGAAGGTTCGTCGCGTTGGGCTGAAACGTCGGCAATTGCTGCCTGCAGATCATCAAGGTTCGTCCTGATAGCCCGCAGAAAGCGCTCGCCTTCCTCCGTCAACGTCAAGTTTCGCGTGCTGCGATGAAACAGCCGGATGCCAAGATTGCGCTCAAGCATCGCCACATTACGGCTCACCGCTGCGGGTGTCAGTTTCAGCCCCCGCGCTGCGGCCGAGAAGCCGCCAGACTCGGCGCTGCGTACAAAAGACTCCAGATTGGCAAGGGTTTCCATGGCGGTACTTTCAATTGATACTTGAAAACACTTAAAGCCATTACTCGGTTATCGTCAATGAATGAACGGACCATATTCAGTCCATGCAACTTCATGCATTCATGACATCAAAGGAAATAACATCATGAGCATTGGTATTATTGGCTCGGGACTGATCGGTTCGGCTTTTGCACGGGCATTGGCGCGCGCCGGGATCGAAGCCACTCTCTCCAACAGCCGCGGACCGGATTCACTCAAAGAACTGGTCGGTGAAATCGGGCCGTCCATCAAAGCGGGTACAGTGCAACAGGCTGCAAGTGCGGATATTGTTCTGATCGCCGTCAACTGGACCAAACTGCCGCAAGCACTGGCCGGTCTGCCCGCATGGAATGGCCGCATCGTTATCAATGCCAACAATGCCACCGAGGCACCCGAATTCAAGCCGTTTGATCTGAAAGGACGTCTGTCGAGCGAAGTGGTTGGCGATCTCGTGCCCGGAGCAAAACTGGTCAAGGCGCTCAACCATCTGCCCGCTGCCCTGCTTGCCGCTGACCCGAAAGCCGAAGGCGGCCACCGCGTGTTGTTCTATTCGGGCGATGACGTAGACGCCAAAGCCAAGGTGGCTGCCCTGTTTGAAAAGCTTGGATTCTTTGCACTTGATCTTGGCAGTCTGGCAGCGGGCGAGAAGATGGCGGGTTTCCCCGGCGGTCCGCTTGTTATCCATAACCTCGTTAAATTCGGCTGATCGCTGTCAAAGGGCCTGCTCCGTGAGCGGGCCCTTTCAGGGCTCTCCTCCCTGTCATCACCGGCTAATTTCCCTCAGGCACTTTTATATTCGGCAAATAATGTTACATTGGCTTCAACGTTAATGAACAAGCGCCTTGCCTGCGTCCTCCAGAGGTTCGCGCGGCGCCCGAAGGATAAGATTTTGAAAGACCCCGAATCGGACGCCCGTAAAGCGTCGAATGAAGGGGCGTCTGGCGGTGGTTCGGTGTCAAATGGCACTACAAATCCCGCCAAGAACGGACCCGGGCCACAAGGGGATTCTGCGCGACAGACGCAGGAGAGCCAGCCTGATTCCCAAGAAGGACGCTTCGACAAGAACCCCAAGAAACGTGCGCGCCGCCGTCGGCGTGGCAAGTCGAAACACGGTGCTGTTTTGGCGCAAAATCCTGTTGTGGCAACGGCTCCGGCTCAATCGGAGACAGAAACCGTTGCACAGGCCAAGACAGGCAAGAAACGCCGTCCAAACCGGCACAGGCGTCGTGGCCGCTCCGGAACCAAACAGCCGGAAGCTGTAGCAGCCGCATCGACAGCGGAAACGAGCCAGCCCAAGCCAGCCGAACAGGATCATGTCAGGCGCGAGCCGAAATATGCGGGCGCTCCGCTCTATGCGGCGCTCGATCTTGGCACCAATAATTGCCGCCTGCTGGTGGCAACACCAACGCGGCCCGGCCAGTTCCGCGTCATTGATGCATTTTCGCGCATTGTTCGTCTGGGCGAAGGTCTTGGTGCAACCGGACGTTTGAGCCCCAATGCCATGAGCCGGGCCATTGAGGCGCTGAAAATCTGCCGCGACAAGCTGGAAAACCACGATGTGCGCAAGGCGCGCCTCATCGCCACGGAAGCCTGTCGTCAGGCGGAAAATGGCGCGGAGTTTCTGGGGCAGGTCAAGCACGAGACCGGGCTTGATCTCGAGATCATCAACCGGCAGACCGAGGCACGTCTTGCAGTATCGGGCTGCGGTACGCTGGTTGAACGGGAAACCGATGCGGTTGTCCTGTTCGATATCGGTGGTGGTTCTTCGGAAATTGCCCTGATCGACGTATCGGAACGGCGTTCGCCGCGTCTGGCTGAGCACATCATTGCCTGGACATCGCTGCCCGTGGGTGTTGTCACGCTGGCCGAACGTTTTGGCGGCCGCGATGTGACGACGGATAATTTCGCTGTCATGGTCAACCATGTGGCGGAACTGCTCAATGATTTCTCCGAGCGGCATAAACTCGGTGATCTCGTGAACAGCCAGAATTTCCACCTGCTTGGCACGTCAGGCACAGTGACCACGCTTGCCGGTATCCATCTGGGGCTCGACCGCTATGACCGGCGCCGCATCGATGGTATCTGGATGCAGAATGATGACGTAACCGAGATGACCAGCAGGCTTTTGTCGTGGAGCTTTGACGAGCGGGTTGCCAATCCGTGCATCGGGGCTGATCGTGCCGATCTGGTTCTTGCCGGTTGCGCCATTCTTGATGCAATTCGCAATGTCTGGCCCAGCCAGAAACTGCGCGTGGCCGATCGCGGCCTGCGCGAAGGTATTTTGACTGAACTCATGTCGCGCGATGGCGCGTGGCGCAATCGATGGTTTCGCGCCAATGTCGCGTAAAAGAGGGGCGTAATTTCCCAATGGCTAAGACAACAACAGGCGGGCGCGGCGGTACGGGTACGCGCGGCCTTCACACCAAGATCAAGAAGAAGGCGGGCACGATCAAGGAATCGTCACGCCGCTGGCTGGAACGGCATATCAACGATCCCTATGTGCAGCGCTCCAAGCAGGATGGCTATCGTTCGCGCGCCGCCTACAAGCTGATCGAAATCGATGACCGCTACAAGATTCTGAAAAAGGGTCAGCGCATCATCGATCTGGGTGCCGCCCCCGGTGGCTGGAGCCAGATTGCAGCGGGTATTGTCGGCTCTCCCGAAGAGGCGCCAACGGTTGTTGGTATCGACTATCTGCATATCGATCCCTTGCCGGGTGTGACGCTGCTTGAGATGGATTTTCTCGATGATGCCGCGCCGGACAAACTGATTGAAGCGCTCGGCGGTCAGCCGGATATCGTTCTGTCTGATATGGCAGCGCCCACCACCGGCCACCGCCGCACGGACCATATCCGCACGACACATCTGTGCGAAGTGGCGGCGGATTTTGCGGTTTCCGTGTTGCGTCCCGGCGGCCACTTCCTGACCAAGACGTTTCAGGGCGGTACGGAAAATGAAGTGCTGACGCTGCTCAAGCAGCACTTCAAATCCGTGCATCACGTCAAGCCGCCCGCATCGCGTGCCGAGTCGGTCGAGCTTTATCTGCTCGCCCGCGATTTCAAGGGGCGTTCCTGATCCTCTATTCGGCGGGTGCGGGCTTGGCGGGCGGGTAATGGCCCGACACTTCAGCGCCCGCATCCGGCTTCATCGGCATGAACGAGAAGAATGCCAGCGAGGATATGGCTGCCACAAGGAAGAATGCCGTGTGGAAATCCGCCAGTCCCAACGGCCCGCCGTGCAGGCTGGTCGAAACCTCGAGAATGCCGCCAGCCACCGCCACGCCTAGCGCAATGGAAATCTGCTGGGCGACTGATGCAATCGGTGTTGCCAGACTGGTCTGCTCATTCGGCACCTCAGCATAAGCAAGCGCATTGGCGCCCGTGAAGAACAGTGAGCGGAAGAAGCCGCTGACCAGAAGCAGAACGATGATCAGCGCTGTCGGTGTCTGTGGTGTGAAAAAACCATTGATGGCAATGAAACTCGCGGCAACGAGCGATCCCCACATCAGCGCATTGCGGAAGCCGGTCTTGCGGAAGAACCATTTTGTCACGAGCTTCATGCCGATGGCACCAGCAGCCGACACAAAAGTGATCAGGCCTGATTGAAACGGCGTCATGCCAAAACCGATCTGGAACATCAGCGGCAGCAGGAATGGTGTGGCACCGACGCCGATACGAAACAGGCTTCCACCGAATATCGACGCGCGGAACACCTGATTTTTGAACAGATCAAGCGCCAGCAGCGGCTCCGGCGTACGCTTGGCATGAATGAGATAAAGCACCGTCGAGATCAGCCCGATAATGAGCGTTGTTATTCCAACCCAGACGGGCAGGGCGGGAAGACTGACAACGGAAAGACCGAAGACGACGCCGGAGGCGGCAATGCCGCTGAGGAAGAAACCGGGCACATCAAGCTTGCGGTGGATCAGTGTCTCCACGTCAGGCAGATATCGGGTGGCGAACCAGATACCGAGCAAGCCGATGGGAACATTGATCAGGAAAATCCAGTGCCAGGTGAAATAGGTGGTCAGGAACCCGCCAATGGGCGGTCCAAGCAACGGGCCGACAAGGGCAGGCACTGTCAGCCACGCCATGGCACCGACAAGCTCACTGCGCGGGGTTGATCTTACAAGCACCAGACGCCCAACCGGTGTCATCATGGCACCGCCGACACCCTGCACGAAACGCGAGATAACGAAGGCCAGCAGCGAATTGGAAACAGCGCAGGCAATCGACCCCAGCACGAACACGATGATAGCCGCGCGGAACACATTCTTCGCGCCAAAGCGGTCGGCCATCCAGCCGCTGACCGGAATAAACACCGCAAGCGAAACGAGATAGGCTGTCAGCGCCAGTTTCAGAGCAATCGGGCTTGTGCCGATATCTGCGGCAATGGCGGGCAGGGACGTCGATATGACAGTCGAGTCCATCTGCTCCATGAACAGGGCGACAGCAAGCACGAGCGGAACAATGCGATTCACAATGAATTCCAGTTCTCAGTAAAGGGCTTCGTCAGCAATCGGGGTCCGTCGCGGGGACTCACACTCAAAAAAACAACCCTTGCTGGCGCTGCGATATCACCAGTGTGGCGGGTGCTCAAGCACCGATCAATCAGATGTGATCCGGCGCGATCAGATTTTCCGCTATTCAGAACGGAACAGCTCGCCAGCCGCCGCGTTGCCCGAGCTTGAATCTCAACCGCAGAACCCAAGACTGCCTGAAGGAGATGCCCCTATGACCCCCTACGAAATTTCCCGTCGCGACTTGTTTCTTGCGTCTAGCGCGATTGCTGGAGGCCTGGCCATGTCGCAGGTTATATCCGAGCCTGCTACGGCAGCGGTCCCGTTGTCTGGTGCGAAGTCACCGGGCTTCAAACGTTTCAAGCTGGGTGATTTTGAAATCACCACGCTTCTCGACGGCTTGCGCCCATCCGATGGGCCATTTCCTACTTTTGGAGCCGATCAGTCGCAGGAAAAGGTCGGCGAACTCATGCGCGCCAACTTTCTTCCCGAAACAAAATTCGTCAACGGCTTTGCACCTGTGCTCATCAATACGGGCTCTGAATTGATCCTGTTCGATACCGGTTTTGGTGCGGCAGGACGTGACAATGGTTTTGGCCAGCTGGAAGCCAATATGAAAGCGGCTGGTTATTCGCCCGATCAGGTGAGCATGGTTGTCATCACCCATATGCATGGCGACCATATTGGTGGCTTGATGAATGGCGATACGCCGGGTTTTGCCAATGCACGCTATATCGCCGGGCAGATCGAATATGATTTCTGGACCGATCCGGCGCGCGCGGGCACACCGGCAGAAGCAGGTGCCAAAGGCGTTGCAGCCAAGGTAAAGCCGCTGGCCGAAAAGACCACGTTCATCAAGGCTGGCGATGCAATCGTATCAGGCATTACCAGTGAAGCCGCCTATGGACATACGCCCGGCCACATGATTTTCCACGTGGAATCCGCAGGCAAGCGTGTGGTGCTAACAGCCGACACAGCCAATCATTATGTCGCTGCCTTGCAGCATCCGGAATGGGAGGTTGCCTTCGACACGGATCGCGCCAAGGGTATCGAGACGCGCAAGCGGGTTCTCGACATGATCGCCACCGACCGGGTGCCATTCATCGGTTACCATATGCCATTCCCGTCAGCCGGTTATCTCGAACGGCTGGGAAGCGGCTATCGGTTTGTGCCTGTAACCTATCAGTTCGACGTTTAAGGCTGTTCCGGCGTTGCCGCTGCGGCTTCGGCGCGCTTGCGCCGGATCGTATCGGCAATGAACACCCGTGACAGAGCATGGTAGAGCGGTTCGTGCGAGATGATCCGCGCCGTGCCATAGCCGAGCATCGATGTACACATCAGGGCAATCACACTGTCGTGGCTGCCGGTCATTTCCAGAATGATGACAAAGGCCGTCATTGGCGCTTGCACCACACCGGCGAAATATCCCGCCATGCCAAGCACAGCGGCAAGGCCGATATTGCTGCCGGTAAGCAAGCCGACGGTACTGCCAAAACTTGCGCCGACAGACAGCGACGGCGCAAAAATACCGCCGGGAATGCCCGATACCATGGAGAGGAAACTGGCGAGCAGCTTCTCCAGAAAGAAATACCAGGGCAGGGCATGGCCTTCCACCGCGCCGCGCGCCTGCTCATAGCCCGTGCCAAAGGTCGTTCCACCTGAAGCCACTCCGATCAGCGCGACGGCAAAGCCGCAGACCGCAGCCAGAAGCAAGGTGCGGCGAAACGGGTCAGGCGCTGCCCAGCGCTTGATCCGGCGCAGTGCCTTGACCGCTCCGGCGCTGAAACAGGCACCGAATGCACCACCGCCAACACCACACAGAATAACCAGCAGCCAGTCGGAAAAGCCGGTTGTTGCCGCCACCGATTCACCAAAATAGGTGTAGTTGCCCACGAGCCCGATAGCAGCCAGACCGGAGAGAATGACCGCGGTCAGAACCAGACCATTGGTGCGCGCCTCATAGGAGCGGCCCATTTCCTCAATGGCAAAGACGATACCCGCAAGCGGTGTGTTGAAGGCTGCGGCGATACCGGCGGCGGAACCGGCCAGAATAAGCCCGCGCGCCTGCGCCATGCCGCCCCAGCGCGCCACCTGCAGCATCAGCGACGCGCCGACCTGCACGGTTGGACCCTCGCGGCCAATGGAGGCGCCTGAAAACAGGCCAACAACAGTCAGAAGTATCTTGCCGAAAACCATGCGCAGGGACAGCAGCCTGACACGATCTTCGTGATCATTGAGATGGCGCGCGGCAATGGCCTGCGGAATGCCGCTGCCCTGTGCATTGGGAAAGAAGCTGTAGGCCATATAGGCACAGAAGACGAAGCCCAGCGGCGTGATGATCAGCGGCAGATAGGTGGTCCAGCCGCTGGTGCCGATCACGCCATGAAATGATTGCTGGGCAAGATCAGCCAGCTTGGCAAAAAGCACGCTGATGACGCCGATCGTGATTGCACCCGCCCAGAAGACAAGGCGCGGTCGCCAGACGCGGGTATTGCCCCACATGGCGCGCGACCGGCGCAGGACGGAAACTTTTCGGTAAATCGGGCGCACTGGATTTCCAATATCAAACAGCAGAAGGGATGTTTCGTCCTAACATGGGCGAAAACATCAGGCCAGTCTCAACAATTCGCCCTTTTCTTGCCAAGATGCACAGGGCAGTTTGCCGGGACAAGGAGGACGCCATGAAACGATTCTACGCTTTGCTTTGTGTTTCGCTGACGCTGGGTGCCGTAGCCCCCGCCTTTGCCGCATCGCCGGAGGAAAAGGTCGACCCGATCGATAAGGCCGCCAATGAATGTCTGGCCAAACCGGAGGGGCAGACAACCGCAGGTATGGTAGATTGCACGCACAAGGCATTCGTGGCGTATGACAAGCAATTGAACGAAGTCTACAAAAAGGTTCTCGCAACAGTGGATGCGGAATCCGCCAAACAGATCCGCGATGCCCAACGCAAATGGGTGGCGTGGCGCGAAGCCCAGATCAAGGCCGATGATGGCCCGTGGCGTGCCGACCGGGGCTCACTGGCCAGCATGGATATCGAGGCGATGAACGTGGATGCGGTGCGTGCGCGGATCAAGGAACTTCAATATTATGCGCCATGAGTATGGGCTCTGCACCACCACTAGCGGGTGATCACGCATTACTGATTGCAGAATAAATACGTTTCCACCTTTCCAAACCGACATATCCATGTTACCAGCCCGTGCCAATTCACCTGAACATTACTGACTCGGCGCACCGCCATCGTGGTGCGCTTGTCGCTTTTTAAGGAATTGGTTATGGCAAAAATCGTAGAATCCGCGACAGGCGCGCTGGCACTGACATTTGACGATGTTCTGCTTCAGCCAGGTCACTCCGAGGTCATGCCCGGCCAGACCGATATTCGCACCCGTATTGCTCCCGATATTGAACTCAACCTGCCGCTGCTCTCCGCAGCCATGGACACCGTCACCGAGTCGCGGCTCGCCATCGCCATGGCGCAGGCTGGCGGCATGGGCGTCATCCATCGCAATCTTTCCCCTGAATTGCAGGCCGAAGAGGTCCGTCAGGTCAAGAAGTTCGAATCCGGCATGGTCGTCAATCCCGTGACCATCGGTCCGGATGCAACCCTTGCCGATGCGCAGGCACTGATGCGTGCCCATGGCATTTCGGGCATTCCCGTCGTCGAGAATGGCGGCGAAGGCAGCCGCAAGCCCGGCCGTCTCGTTGGTATCCTGACCAACCGCGATGTGCGCTTTGCTTCGGACCCGTCGCAGAAGATTTACGAGTTGATGACGCGCGAAAACCTGATCACCGTGCGCGAGAACAATGTTCAGCACGAGGAAGCCAAGCGCCTTCTGCACCAGCACCGCATTGAAAAACTGCTGGTTGTTGATGCCAAAGGCCACTGCGTCGGCCTCATCACCGTCAAGGATATGGAAAAGTCGCAGCTTAACCCGAACGCTGCCAAGGATGCGCAGGGCCGCCTCCGCGTTGCCGCCGCATCCAGCGTGGGCGAAGATGGTTTCGAGCGCGCTGAGCGGCTGATTGCTGCCGGTGTCGACGTTCTCGTTATTGATACGGCCCATGGCCATTCACAGCGTGTTCTTGATGCAGTCACCCGTGCCAAGAAGATGTCCAATGCCGTGCGCATCATCGCCGGTAATGTGGCGACGGCTGCTGGCACACAGGCGCTGATCGATGCGGGCGCTGATGCGGTCAAGGTCGGTATCGGACCCGGCTCCATCTGCACCACACGTATCGTTGCCGGTGTTGGCGTACCGCAGCTATCGGCTGTCATGTCGGCGGTTGAAGCGGCCCACAAATCAGGCGTTCCTGTCATCGCCGATGGCGGCATCAAATATTCTGGTGATTTCGCCAAGGCGCTTGCCGCCGGTGCTGCCGCTGCCATGGCCGGTTCTGCGCTTGCAGGCACCGAAGAAAGCCCCGGCGAGGTCTATCTCTATCAAGGCCGCTCGTTCAAAGCCTATCGCGGCATGGGCTCGGTTGGCGCCATGGCGCGCGGTTCCGCAGATCGTTATTTCCAGGCTGAGGTGCGCGACGAGTTGAAGCTGGTTCCAGAGGGCATTGAAGGTCAGGTTGCCTATAAGGGCCCGGTATCGGGCGTGCTGCACCAGCTTGCTGGCGGTCTTCGTGCCTCCATGGGCTATGTCGGCGCCAAGAACCTTGAAGAGTTCCGCGAAAAGGCAACATTCGTGCGCATCACCAATGCGGGTCTGCGCGAAAGCCATACCCACGATGTGACAATCACCCGCGAAAGCCCGAACTATCCGGGCGGCAACTGACAAAGGCGCGGAGGCCATGTCTGACAACGCCCTCCGCGACCACTTCTCGGCCATGGCGCGTAACAGCGCCTGGTCCAACAATCGGCTGCTTGGTGCCTGTGCAGGGCTGACCGATGCGGAATTTGCGCAGGAGCGGACGAGCTTCTTCCCATCGATCCAGATGACGCTCAACCACAATCTTATCGTTGACCATATCTATATGGCCGACATCAAAGGTATCGGGCGCAAGAATATCAGTCTCGTCGGCGACATCCCTTATCCCAAACTCGTTGATCTGAAAAAGGCGCAGGATGCTTTCGATACGGAGCTTGTCGCCTTTTGCGATAGCCTGAGCGCATCCGATCTCAACCGGATCATATCCATCGAATGGCATGACGGCGCAGTTTCTGAGGAACCCTTACAGCTTGTCCTGTCGCATCTGTTCGTCCACCAGATCCATCATCGCGGTCAGGCCCATGCCATGCTGGCGGGAACAAACGTGCCCCCGCCGCAGCTCGACGAGTTTTTCCTGAATTATGATTTGCCCCGACGGAAGGGTGAGCCTTTTGCGGAGTGAGAGCGGTGCTGTAACGCTAATCGCTTGCGTTGCAGGATGTAACACTCTGCAACCCACTTACTCCGTCATCCTCGGGCTTGACCCGAGGACCCATGGTTAAGAAGTTCAAACGAACGTAGATGCTCGGTGTTTTAAATTGTGGGTCCTCGGGTCAAGCCCGAGGATGACGGAGAGAGGTGGGTTGCGGGGAGTCAAATTCTGCATTTTTCCTCAATCTTGGCGATTATCATTGCAGCCTACACTCTCCCTGATGGTGAGCTTCCTGAGCCTGTCGAAGGGTGAACCATGCACAACCGGCATTGCAATACCGATCCCTTATCAACAATCGAGCTTTACGGAATAATCTTCCGCTCCCGCAAATCGCTGAAAACGCGCAAAAACATTTCTTCCGTATCGACATACTCATGAAATCCGGCGCGGCGCAGTTTTGTGCCGTCGGCGAAGAAATCATAATTCCAGCTGAACACCGCATCGCCAAATCCCCATGAGGAAACATCCTTGTAGGGCGCGACGGCGAGACCGTGTTTCCTGATCATACTGTCCCACAGCGGTTCCTTGTCAGCCATCACCACATTCAGTGACATCGGCAGGGGCGGGGCAACTTCGAGATCAAAGAATTTGGCAATTTTTGGCCACATCTCACTCCAGCGGAACAGGTCGCCATTGTTGATGTTATAGGCATGATTGCCGCTGGCCGGATTGGTGGCGATAAACACGGTTGCCCGGGCGAGCAGTCCGGCATCGGTCATTTCAAGCAGGCTGTCATAGGCTCCCGGTTTTCCCGGAAAACGCAGGGGAATGCCAAGTTCCTTCGACATCGAGGCATAGACAGCGATCACCGATGCAAGATTCATCGGATTGCCCAATGCAAATCCAACCACCACGGAGGGGCGCAGCGCTGACCATGTCCAGCTTTTGCCCTTCTGCAAGGCTTCAAGGAAATCCTGCTGGTCGATGTTGAATTCCGGCGGCATGTGATTGGCGTCGCTTTCCCGGGCCGGGGTCTTGAACGGGCCAAGATGCGCACCATAGACCTTATATCCCTGCATCAGACTGATGTGCTGAAGCGCTGGTGCGATAGGCTCGATTGCACCCACCACATTGACCAACATGGCAAGGTTCGGCGGCACCAGTTCGGCCCATGTCGGGCGATCCTGATAGGCCGCGTAAAAGATATGCGTGATATCTGTCAGGTGCGCGAGCTTTGCCTTGGCATCTGCAGCGTCGAGCAGGTCAACTGCGATATGGCTGAGCCTGCCCTCCGTTTTACCGCCCCGCCGCGATAACCCCACAATCTCCCAGTCGCCAAGTTCTTTAAGATGGGCGATGAGATTGCCGCCGATGATGCCGTTGGCACCCACGATCACGGCCTTCTTGATATTCTCCGTCATTTCAACAGCTCCATTTTCTTGCTGCTGTAATCATCATTCATTTGAAGTTGTTTGCGTAGGCGAGCCATCATGATATCATTCATAAGGATATCTTTTAGGTGATGCATGGACCGGTTCACAGCGATGAAGACCTTTGTGCGGGTGGCGGAGCTTGGCTCACTGTCGGCTGCGGCGCGGGAACTTGGCCTCACACAGCCTGCAGTCAGCCAGCAGGTGGCTGCGCTGGAACGCCACCTCAAGATGCGGCTTCTGCACCGCTCGACCCGCCAGTTGGCCTTGACGGAAAGCGGCGAGACCTATTACCAGCGGGCGCGGCATGTCCTGCAAACGGTTGAGGAGGCAGAAGAGGAGGTGGCCGGTTTTGCCACAGCCATTCGCGGCAATCTTCGTGTTCATGCACCGGTTGGGTTCGGCCAGATGCATCTGGCGCCTGTCATCATCGATTTTCAGCGGCAACATCCGGATTTGACCGTCGAACTCATCCTTGATGACCGCTTTGCCGATCTGGTGGCCGAGGGTGTCGATGTCGCCATTCGCTTCGGCGCGCTGGCATCATCGGGGCTTGTGGCACGAAAACTTGCCATGTTCGAACGCATTCTCGTTGCTTCGCCCGGTTACATTGCACGATACGGCAATCCCTCAACACCAGAGGAATTGTCAGAGCACCCGCATGTCAGGTTCATCTGGTCGCCTCAGGGGGAGGCGGTGCCCCTGATTGGTCCTGAGGGTGCGATCACAGTGCCGGTTAAATCCAGCTTTCTCGCCAACAATGCCTTTGTGCTCAATCAGGCCCTGTGCGCAGGATTGGGAATTGGCGGAGCGCAGGTGCCGCTGATCCGGCAATTTCTTGACGAGGGCAGTCTTGTCAGGGTTCTGCCCGCCTATGGCTATGCGCCGATGGATGTGCATGTGGTCTATGCGTCGGCGCAATTTCTGCCACGCAAGGTGCGCGCCTTTGTTGATCATCTCGCCGCAAGTCTGACGGAAATTCCCGGTCTGAATTGACAGGTTGCGGAAAAAATGAACGTAGACGTAAGATGCGTCAACGATGGAGGAAACCATGTCGCAAACAGCAATTTTCTGGCCAATGATCGCTCTGACGGCACTGATCTACATTGTTTACGGGCTGGTTTTCCTGCGCCGGATGGCAGCTGTCAGCAGCGGGCAGGCATCGGCGCGCGATTTCAAGGTGCCCGTGAAAGAGCCAGAGGCCAGCGCTACGGTGATCCGCAATCTGATCAATCTCTATGAATTGCCCGTGTTGTTCTACGCCGTGTGCATTTCACTTTACGTGGTCAACGGCGCATCATTCGTTGCCGTTATCGTGGCATGGCTGTTCGTGGCGGCACGCATTGCCCACACATTCGTGCATGTCACGTCAAACAGTTTGAAACTTCGCCAGCCCATTTTCACCATTGGCTATATTCTCAACGGTGTTCTCTGGGTCATGCTCGCGCTGCATCTGGCGATACCTGCCACGGTTTAGACGTAGAGTCACTGGTAGAGAAAGCGGTTTCATAGTTCACCCCCCTCTGTCCTGTCGGACTGCCGGGGCGAGCCACGGGTCTCGCCCGTCCTTCGGAGGGGGAGATCAGCCTTCAATGCAATCTTGCACAATCTGAAATGTTTCCTGTTGTGAAAAGGCGGCAATACAGCTGATCTCCCCCCTTGTGGGGGAGATGTCCGACAGGACAGAGGGGGGTGAATGCCGCCGGTTCGTGGTTCGACATAACAACCATGAGGGGCTTGGGTGGATGTAACGCTAATCACCAACGTTGCAGATCACCAATATTGCAGAACTTGACAGCCTTCAACCTACCGCACTCCGTCATCCTCAGTCCTCGGGTTTAACCCGAGGATGACCCGAGGACCATGATCGAGAAGTACTAAAATTGTAGTCGTTCCTTCCTTCCCCTTTGTCGTGGGTCCTCGGGTCAAGCCCGAGGATGACGGAGTGGGTTGAGGTGATGACGGAGAGGACTGAGATGTCGGGAGCTATATTCTGCAATCTTTGCGGTTAGCCTTGCATCACACTCTCCCTCATGGTGAGCTTGTCGAACCACGAACCACGCAACTCCCCAATCCCCTCAGGCAGCCAAATCATCCAACTCATCGGCTGAAATCAGCAATCGCTGGCCGCAATCGATGATCGTGGTGGCAAGAGCTTCAAAATCATCGCGTCGCTCGCTTTGCCTGCGCCAGATCAGGCCAATCTCCCGCGAAGGTTCCGGATCGGCAAAAGCAATAATGCGGACATTGTTGCGGCTGGCTTCCGTGCGCACGGCGATCTCGGGGATCAGCGTCAGGCCCATGCCATGGCTGACCATCTGCAACAGGGTTGCCATGCTGGTGGCACCATAATTGACCAGTTGCCGTTGCTTGACGCTGGTGCAGACTGCCAGGGCCTGATCGCGCAGGCAATGGCCTTCTTCCAGCAGCAGCAGGCGCTCCAGCGCCACGTTTTCCTGCGTCATGGGCGATGTGAGAATGTCGATATCATTGCTTGAGGTGGCAATGAGAAAGCGATCCCGGAAAAGCGGTTTGGCAACCACGCCTTCGCTGTCGATCGGTAGGGCGGCGATCAGCGCATCAAGGTCGCCGAGACGCAAATCTTCGACCAGTTTCGATGTCACCGCCTCACGCAGTTCAATGGTCAAATCAGGATAGGTTGCCCGCAATTCCGGGATGAGAATCGGCAACAGATAGGGCGCGATGGTCGGGATGATCCCCAGCCGCAGGCGCCCCTGCAAAATGCCGCGCCGCTGCGAGGCGAGTTCTTCCAGTGAACGTATCCCGTTCAGAATACCGCGAACCCGTGGCAGAAGCCGTTTGCCCATATCGGTCAGCACGACCGTGCGGCGCGTCCGCTCAAACAGGGTTGTCCCGAGGCGCTGTTCCATTTCGGCGATCTGCGCCGAGAGAGCGGGTTGTGAAATACGCGCAAGTTCCGCCGCTTTGCGAAAGTGCAATGTGGTGGCGAGGATATCAAAATAGCGCATTTGCCGGACTGAAAACATGATAACCAAATCCTATCAATAATAATTCTAAATTCAATTGGAAACTATGATTGGAATAGTTCTATGGTAGTGGCGAGTTCGCAGTGGGCCATGGTGCCCTGCGATTCTGAAATAGTGTCAGAACACGAAATTCAAGGGAGAAGCCAATGGCTGACCGTCCGACGTTGACAACTACTGCCGGTGCGCCGGTATCAGACAATCAGAATTCGAGAACTGCTGGCGAACGCGGCCCTGTTCTCCTGGACGACTACCAGCTGCTTGAAAAGCTTGCTCACCAGAATCGTGAACGTATCCCGGAACGTGTTGTTCACGCCAAGGGCTGGGGCGCATTCGGTACGCTGAAGATCACTGGCGACATTTCCCGCTATACCAAGGCCAAGGCGCTGCAGCCAGGTACCGAAACACCGCTGCTGCTGCGTTTCTCAACCGTTGCTGGTGAACTTGGTGCTGCCGATGCCGAGCGCGACGTGCGCGGTTTTGCGCTGAAATTCTACACCAGCGAAGGCAACTGGGATCTGGTTGGCAACAACACGCCCGTGTTCTTCGTCCGTGATCCGCTGAAATTCCCTGACTTTATCCACACGCAGAAGCGTCATCCGCGCACCAATATGCGTTCGGCCACCGCCATGTGGGATTTCTGGTCGCTGTCGCCGGAAAGCCTGCATCAGGTTACAATCCTGATGTCGGATCGCGGCCTTCCGGTCGCGCCGATGTATATGAACGGCTACGGCTCGCACACCTATTCCTTCTGGAATGATCAGGGCGAACGTTTCTGGGTCAAGTTCCACTTCAAGACCCAGCAGGGCCATAAGCATTATACCAATGCGGAAGCGGAAACCCTCATCGGCAAGTCACGCGAAACCTATCAGGAAGAGCTGTTTGGCGGCATTGAACGCGGCGCATTCCCGAAATGGACCGTTCAGGTCCAGATCATGAGCGAAGCCGACGCTGAGAAGACCTCCTACAATCCGTTCGACCTGACCAAGGTTTGGCCGCATGGCGAATTCCCGCCGATCGAAATCGGTGTCATGGAGCTTAACCGCAACGCCGACAACTATTTCGCCGAGATCGAACAGGCAGCCTTCTCGCCGTCAAACGTTGTTCCCGGCATTGGCCACTCGCCAGACAAGATGTTGCAGGCACGCGTGTTCTCCTATGCGGATGCGCATCGCTATCGCCTCGGTACACATTACGAAGCTCTGCCGGTTAACCAGCCAAAATGCCCTGTGCATCACTACCACAAGGATGGCCAGATGAACTTCTTTGGCCAGAAGACCGGCAATGTGGATGCTTATTACGAGCCCAACAGCTTCTCCGGTGCTGTCGAGCAGCCTTCGGCAAAAGAGCCGCCACTGGCCCTGTCAGGCAGTGCGGACCGTTACAACCATCGTATCGGCAATGATGATTATGGTCAGGTAACGGCTTTGTTCAATCTGTTCGATGCCGGTCAGCGTTCGCGCCTGTTCTCCAACATCGCGGCGGCAATGGGCGGCGTTCCCGGTGCTATCATTGAGCGCCAGCTGGCTCACTTCAAGCTGGTTCATCCTGAGTATGAAGCTGGTGTGCGTGCCGCACTCAAGGAAGCGCATGGTTATGAAGCCAATGCAATTTCCAACGAAGAAAAGCACGCCGCAGCCGAGTAAACACGGCTGAACGTATTTTGTTGAGTAAAGTGAAAGCCGGAGCATCACGCTCCGGCTTTCTTTTATTGGCTTTGCCATGTATGCGATGCCGGTAGATTTAACGAAGGAATTTCCATGCGACTTGGCGGACGCCTGCAGGCGGCAATCGAAGTACTTGATGATATAGAGACCCGCAAACGCCCGGCTTCCGATGCGCTCAAGGATTGGGGCCTGTCGCACCGCTTTGCCGGTGCGGGGGATCGCGCTGTTATCGGCAATATCGTCTATGATGCCCTGCGCCGTAAATTGTCGCTGGGTTGGCGCATGGACAGCGATGCAGCCCGCCATATCGCCTTTGGTGTGCTCCTGTCCGACGCCGAACTGGTTATTGATGAAATCAACGCCGCGCTTGAGGGCGACAAGTTTGCGCCCGAACCGCTGGAAGCTGACCGCATGGCGATCTGGCAGGCGCGTGACCTTGCCGACGCACCGGATCATATCCGCGCTGACGTGCCGGAATGGACCATCCCGCATTTTCAGGCGATTTTCGGCGATGCATGGGTTGGTGAAGCCGCTGCACTCAGCGACCGCCCGCCGGTGGATTTGCGTGTCAACACACTGAAAGCCGACCGCGAGAAGGTGCTGAAGGAACTGGTTCGTGCCGGAGCCAATGCGGCACCGCTGCTTGAAACCGCTGTGCGCGTTCCGCCTCTGCGTGCCATGGGCCGCCACCCGAATGTACAGGCGGAGCCCGCATTCCAGCGCGGTCTTTTCGAGGTGCAGGATCTCGGCTCGCAGATCGCGGCAAAGCTTAGTAATGCCAAGCCGGGCGAACAGGTTCTGGATTATTGCGCCGGTGCCGGTGGCAAAACGCTCGCCCTTGCCGCCCAGATGGGCAATAAGGGACAGATTCATGCCTATGATGCGGAGCGCGCCCGCCTTGCGCCGATCTTCGACCGTCTGAAGCGGGCAGGGGTGCGCAATGCGCAGGCCCATGCCAATATCAGCGAGCTAGACCCGCTTGAAGGTCAGATGGATCTCGTTCTGGTTGATGCCCCCTGCACCGGTTCAGGTACATGGCGGCGCAGGCCCGATGCCAAATGGCGTTTGAGCGAACAGCAGCTGGAACGGCGCGAAGTGGAACAGCGCGAAGTGCTTGATGCGGCCAAGGCCTATGTGAAGCCGGGCGGGCGGCTGGTTTATATCACCTGTTCGCTGTTTGCGCCGGAGAATGGCAAACAGGTCGCTTCATTCCTTGCCGCCAATCCCGGCTATGCGTCCGTGGATACTGCTCCGCTCTGGCAGGAAGCCGTATCGGCAAGCGATAATCTCGGCCCGCTCTTCAAGGATGGCAGCACGATCCTGTCGCCATTATCCACGTCGACAGATGGCTTCTTCATTTCAGTTCTCAGACGCGAGAAATAACGGTACAACCATCCGCGACACTGTCGGCAGGAAAGGTCTACCCATGTCCCGGTCTGTAGGATTTCTGTTGTTTCTCGTGCTCACCATCGGTGGCGGTCTCGCCATCGGCTATATAACGCTGCCGGGCGAATGGTATGCCGGTCTGGCAAAACCTTCCTTCAATCCGCCCAACTGGATTTTCCCGCCGGTTTGGACCATTCTTTATGTTCTTATTGCCATCGCCGGCTGGCGGGTCTGGGATATTGACCTGACATCCGCCCAGCGATTCTGGTGGGCGCAGATGGTCCTGAATTTTCTGTGGTCGCCAACCTTCTTCGGTTTCCAGCAGATGGGATTGGCGCTGCTGGTGATCGCACTTCTGCTGGTTTCGATCATCGGCTTCATCCGGGTGACGTGGGAAGCGGAGCGGCCGTCGGCGATCATGTTCGTTCCCTACCTTCTCTGGGTGGCATTTGCCACACTGTTGAATGTGTCGCTTTATCTGCTCAACCCGGTAGGCTGATATGAGTTTGCCCTATGAACTGGCCGCAATTGGTGGCAAGCAGGTGCTTTTTGTCATGGCCGTGGATGCGGAATATGGGCCGCATTTGCAAAAGCTGTTCCGGCCGCTGATCACCGGCGTCGGTCCGGTCGAAGCTGCCGTCAGCCTCGCCGCCAATCTTGCGGCGCTGGAAAAGGACGGCATTGTTCCTGATCTTGTTGTCTCCCTCGGCTCTGCCGGGTCGCGCACGCTGGAGCAGACCGAAGTCTATCAGGCAACAAGCGTGTCCTATCGCGATATGGATGCCTCACCGCTTGGTTTTACCAAGGGTGCAACGCCCTTTCTCGATCTGCCGGTGATCGTGCCTTTGCCACTGCGTATTCCGGGTGTGAAGGAAGCATCGCTTTCAACCGGCGCGAACATTGTGTCGGGCAGCGCCTACGACCTGATCGATGCGGATATGGTCGAGATGGAAACGTTTGCCATCCTGCGCGCCTGTCAGCGTTTCGGCTTGCCGCTGATTGGACTGCGCGGCATTTCCGACGGCGCGGCGGAACTGCGCCATGTTGATGATTGGACCGAATATCTGCACGTGATTGATGAAAAGCTGGCTATAGTTGTGGGGGCTATGGGGGAAGCTATTGAGGGTGGGAAGATCGTTCTCTGATATTTAAACTTTTAGCTATTTTATTGATACTGAAAAGTGATATCATTATATGAAGCTTAACAGAAAGCATCAGGCGACGCTTGCCGCCATTTTTGCCGAACCTGTTCATGCCGGTATTGGGTGGCGGGATATTGAAGCTCTCATCCTCGCCTGTGGAGGAGAGATCACGGAAGGGCAGGGATCGCGGGTGCGAATTGCATTGAACGGCATTCGTGCGGTGTTTCATCGACCCCACCCGCAAAAGGAAACGGATAAAGGGGCAGTGAAATCGGTGAGACGTTTTCTGCTGGAAGCGGAGATAAGACCATGAGCACGATGCACTACAAGGGCTATGAAGCAATTATAGAATATGACGAAGATGCGAGCCTCTTTCATGGTGAGGTCATCAACTTGCGCGATGTCATAACGTTTCAGGGAACATCCGCTTCTGAACTGAAACAGGCGCTGGCCGATTCCATTGAAGATTATCTGGCGTTTTGTGCGGTGCGTGGTGAAGAGCCTGAGAAACCATTTTCCGGCCAGTTTGTCGTTCGCACCGAACCTGTGCTGCACAAGGCCATATCCAGCGCTGCACGCCGGGCAGGGATAAGTCTCAACAAATGGGTTGTCGCAACGCTGGAGCGGTCTTTGCGCTGATATTGGGTTTTGTGTTGGGTGTTTGGGTTCGTGGTTTGACATAACAACCATGAGGGAGAGTGAGGATTCAAAGACAACCCCTCTCCGTCATCCTCGGATCAAGCCCGAGGATGACGGAGAGGGGGTTTCACCGCCAAGCGCCACACCAGTCCCACCCAAATTGTGAACAAATCACATCGGCATCGATGTGTGGTGGAGTGACCCATTGCATCGACTCAGCAATTGCTTTAAAGGCCCGCCATGAACACTCCCACTCATCCCGATACAGTCCTCATCGTCGATTTCGGCAGCCAGGTAACGCAGCTGATTGCACGCCGCGTGCGCGAAGCTGGTGCCTATTCCGAGATCGTTCCTTTCCAATCCGCAGACGAAGCATTCAGGCGTATTCAGCCGAAAGCGGTCATTCTTTCCGGCAGCCCGCATTCCACTGTCGATATCGGCAGCCCACGCGCGCCGCAGGGTGTGTTTGATGCTGGCATCCCGGTTCTGGGCATTTGCTATGGCGAGCAGACCATGTGCGCGCAGCTTGGCGGCAAGGTCGAAAGCGGCCATCATCGCGAGTTCGGTCGTGCCTTCCTCGATATTCAGGAAGAATGCGCCCTGTTCGATGGCGTTTGGGCCAAGGGGACACGGCATCAGGTCTGGATGAGCCATGGCGACCGCGTTGTGTCCATCCCTGATGGTTTCAAGGTTGTCGGCACATCAACGGGCGCGCCTTTCGCCGCCATCGCCAACGAAGCCAAGAAATTCTACGCCGTACAGTTCCACCCGGAAGTCGTACACACACCTGATGGTGCCAAGCTTTTGCAGAATTTCGTGCATCGCATTGCTGGCATCAAGGGCGACTGGACCATGTCCGCCTATCGCGAACAGGCGGTTGCTGCGATCCGCAAACAGGTTGGCGACAAGAAAGTCATCTGCGCGCTGTCAGGCGGCGTCGATTCCTCCGTTGCGGCATTGCTCATCCACGAAGCTGTCGGCGACCAGCTGACCTGCATCCTCGTTGACCATGGCCTGATGCGCAAGAACGAGGCCGCCGATGTGGTTGCCATGTTCCGCGAGCATTACAACCTGCCGCTCATTCTGGTGAATGCGCAGGATCGTTTCATCGGCGCGCTGGAAGGCGAATCCGACCCGGAAAAGAAGCGCAAGACCATTGGCCGTCTTTTCATCGAAGTCTTCGAAGAGGAAGCCAAGAAGCTTGGCGGTGCGGATTTCCTCGCTCAGGGCACGCTTTACCCTGATGTGATCGAAAGTGTTTCCTTCACCGGCGGCCCCTCGGTGACGATCAAGTCACACCACAATGTCGGCGGTTTGCCTGAACGCATGAACATGCAGCTGGTTGAGCCATTGCGCGAACTGTTCAAGGACGAAGTACGTGTTCTCGGCAAGGAACTCGGCTTGCCCGATAGCTTTATTGGCCGTCATCCGTTCCCCGGTCCCGGCCTTGCCATCCGTTGCCCCGGCGGTATCACCCGCGACAAGCTGGAAATCCTGCGTGAAGCCGATGCTGTCTATCTCGATGAAATCCGCAAGGCCGGTCTCTATGATGTGATCTGGCAGGCTTTTGCTGTGTTGCTACCGGTGCAGACCGTCGGCGTCATGGGCGATGGCCGAACCTATGAGTTCGTCTGTGCCCTGCGTGCGGTCACGTCTGTTGATGGCATGACTGCGGATTTCTATCACTACGATATGAGCTTCCTCGGTCAGGCGGCAACCCGCATCATCAATGAAGTCAAGGGCATCAACCGCGTCGTCTATGACGTGACGTCGAAGCCACCGGGTACAATCGAGTGGGAGTGAGGCTGTCGGTTGTCTTCTGAAGCGCACGTCTCTTAAAATGATTGAGGAGCGATCAGTCCGCTGATGAGAGTAATCGACGAGATTCAACAAGCACCTTAATTCGTTAGGTCGAGTGATGAGTTATCTGGTGCTGTTCGGGGTGTTCAACACGGAGCAAGAGTATGGCAAACGATGATGCGCAGGGGGAGCACATCCGCGCGTTCTTTGAATCTGCCGAAGGTCAATACCTCTTCCCTAACTGCCCCTTTCGGCGGCAACTTGATTGTTTGCACCAATTTGATGCCGAGTCAGTCAGCAGTATTTGGGTCCATATGCTAGGACACATCATAGACCACAAAGCGGGCCAGCCGTGCCGCAATGACTCGGATGAAATGATATCGGCGATCAATCAGGACGATATCAACGATGAACTTCGGCACGTGTACAATGATTGCAACAATCCCGAGCTGAATAAAGCAAGACAGGTTAATCGCGATGTTGATCCATCGGATAGGCTTGAATATCAGGACTTCGGGCCTGAACAGAGGGGCTGTTTCGGCGCCGACGCGCAGGCAGAATTGATGGCGGAAGCCATTCGGGTTTACATGCAGAATCCAAACTATTTGAAAACCGTGGCGCCGAACGTGGCTGCCCGAATCCGTGCCGCGGTAAATCCAAATCCCAACCTGAACAGCATTATCCAATTCAACTGAAGGCCGGTCGACCGAGTCGAGATAATTGACTGTTGCCCCGCCACAATCATTCAGAACAAGCTCGATATGAGTGGATGTGATCGATAGTGAAGGGGGATGGCTGCAAGTTATTGACTAATTAGTCCATAATTGTTAATCCACCCGTTATGGCAAGACCAAGAGAATTCGATCGGGAGATGGCGCTGGAGCGCGCTACGCGCGTTTTCTGGGCGAAAGGCTATGCTTCGACCTCGACGGAAGACCTCCTTGCGGCGATGAGGATCGGCCGGCAAAGCCTGTATAATGCTTTTGGTGACAAGCGGGCGCTCTACCTTGAAGCGCTGGAAAGCTATCAGCAGGGCACCACATCGGGTCATCTGCAGCGGCTGAAGGGTCCGGCTTCGCCTCTGGCCGGGATAGAAGCACTGCTGCTTGGCTTGATTGCCGAAGATGATGGTCAGCGAGCCATGGGATGCATGGGAGTGGGTGCCGCCAGCGAGTTTGGCGCTGATGATCCTGAACTCGTAGAGCTTCGGGCTAAAGTCGTACCTGTTCTCTTTTCCTCTTTGGTTGAGCGTCTGCACGAAGGCCAAAGCCGAGCTGAGATCGATCCGGCTGTGAACGTCGAGGACGCGGCCCGGTTCATCCAGATGACGATGACCGGAATGCAGCTTGCCGCACGCAGTGGCGCGGGTGTTGATGCCTTGCACGCCCTCGCACACTTCGCCGTGAACAGACTTAAAATAGATTGAGCGCCATCTGAACACGAAGGCGCTTTTGTTTGTCTAATTATGGACTAATCAGTCAAGAATGGAGATGGTTGTGAGTGAGAATTTCAAATTGCTGGGTAAGGTCGCGATGGTTTTCGGCGGATCTCGCGGGATCGGTACAGCGATTGTCCGCCGTTTGGCCGAAGAGGGTGCGGATGTCGTCCTGACCTATGCATCCGCCGAAAACAGGGCAGCAGAGACCGTCGAAGCTGTTGAAGCGATGGGCCGCAAGGCACTGGCCATAAAGGCCGACAGCGCCGATGCCGGGGCAATTCAGAATGCCGTTGCGCAGGCCGTCGACCGGTTCGGCCGGCTTGATATTATCGTGGTCAATGCCGGTGTTCTGCGCTTGGGTTCGGTTGAAACTTTCGGCCTTGAGGAACTCGACCACATGCTTGATGTCAACGTGCGCGGCGTGTTCGTGGCAATTCAGGCGGCTGCGCCTCGGCTCACCGATGGCGGACGTGTGATCACTATCGGCAGCAACACCGCCATTCGCACCGGTTTTCCCGGCTCCAGCGTCTATTCGATGACCAAGGCAGCCGTGGCGACCATGGTGAAGGGTATCGCGCTTGATCTCGCGCCTCGCGCAATAACCGTCAACAATGTTCAGCCGGGACCGACCGAGACCGATATGACAGCCGATCATCTGGAGAAGGTAAAATCTCTGGTTCCTCTCGGGCGTGTTGGCCAACCGCATGAGATCGCGGGCTTGGTTGCTTATCTCGCCAGCGATGAATCTGCCTATATGACCGGCGCCAGCCTGACGATTGATGGCGGATATGTGCTCTGAGAGTAGAAAAATAGATTAGTGTTGACTAATTGATTAGTATGAGCTAATTTGTTTTCATGATTGAAGCTGCCACCATCACCACTGTCATGCGCACGCTCGCCGATCCGACAAGGCGGGCGGTGTTTGAGCGGATTGTTAAATCCGATGAGATCAGTGTGGTTGAACTGACGCGGGGAAGTGGCGTGACACAGGGCGCCATTTCCCAGCATCTCAAATCCCTGAAACAGGCGGGTCTGGTTGCCGAGCGCCCTGAGGGCCGCAATGTCTATTATCGTGCCCAGCCCGAGGGATTGGAGCCGCTGGTCGACTGGATGAGCCATTACGGCGTCTTCTGGCGTGAGCGGTTTGCGGACCTTAGAACCTTGCTGAAGGAAATCGACCCATGAACCAAGCTGCAGTGAAGTCCGATACGCAGGCCATCGTCGTCGACGAAATCTTTCCGCACGCCCCGGAGACGATCTGGAAAACACTGACATCGGGCGATTTGATCAGCCGGTGGTTGATGGAACCTGCGGGTTTCGAGCCTGTCGCTGGCAATCAGTTCACGTTTCGGACGAAACCGGCAGGTGCATGGGATGGCACTATCCACTGCGAGGTGTTGGAAGTCGTGCCGAATGAGCGACTTGCCTATGCGTGGAAGGGTGGCCATGCGGGCAATGACGGCTATGGCTCAAAACTGGAAACGGTAGTCACCTTCACCTTGTCCAAGGCAGAGACAGGCACGCGCCTGCGTCTTGTTCACTCCGGCTTCGTGCTGCCGAAGAACGACACGGCGCTCAGGAATATGAGTGAGGGCTGGAGAACGATTCTCCCGCGCATCGGCACGATCGCCGATGAGCAGGACTGACGATCAAATCAATCATATCAATTTGGGAGGGGAATATGAGCAAATCCTATGCCGGTGGTTGCGCCTGTGGCGCAATCCGTTACGAGATTTCAGGTGAACCGGCTGTCATGGTCGACTGTCAGTGCCGCCAGTGTCAGCACGACAGCGGCACCGGACATCAATCTCACCTGACCTTTGTGGCGGTACAAGTGAAGGTTGAAGGCGACGTATCGCAGTGGCAGACCGTCGGCGATGGCGGAACCGTGAAGCGGCGCTCCTTCTGTCCGACCTGTGGTTCATCCGTCTATATGACATTTCCTGATATGCCTGACGTGTTCATCGTCACGCCCGCAAGCCTCGATGATCCAAGCCGCTATAAACCGCAGCTGGTTTCATGGACCGCAGCGGGATTTGCCTGGGATCATCTTGATCCGGCTGTGCCGAAATTCGACAGAATGCCTCCTGCTTGAATGAAAAAGGGCGCCCGGAGAGATCCGGACGCCCTTTTATATGCCAATGCTTGATCAGGCCGTCTGGGCAAAGGCAGCCATGTCCATCCACATGACTTCCCAGACATTTCCATCCGGATCTTCAACGCTGCGGCTGAACATAAAGCCATGGTCTTGTGCCGGATTGGGATCGGCACGGCCGCCAGCAGCCGTTGTTTTCGCCAGCGTTGCATCCACCGCATCGCGCGTTTCGACACTAAGCGCGATAAGGGCCTGACTCTCGCGCCGCGCATCGCCAATCGGACGCTTGGTGAATTCACTGTAACGCTCATGGGTCAATAGCATGATCCCGATCACGTCCGACAACATCACCGATGTCGAGCGTTCATCTGAGAATTGCGGGTTTACCTCGCCGCCCAGCGCAACATAGAATGCCGTTGCTGCGGCCAGATCGCGCACGGGCAGGTTCACAAATATCATCTTGCTCATCACTTCCTCCTTTTGCGGGGGGTCCAATTGTGTTATTCCCCATGATTAAGTTACTATATAGAATGTATCTTGATGTCAAGATACTTTGTGTGAAGGGAATTCGCGATGGATCGTGCGGATATCGCCGTTGAACAATGGGGTCGTGAGCGCCCGGATTTGCCCGCTTTGCCCATGGAGGTTTTTGGCCGCCTGTCTGACGCGTCCGAGCGCGTGCTGCGCGATCATATGAATCCGCTTTTTGCGCAAGCGGGATTGCAGCCCGGCGAGTTCGATGTGCTGGCAACCTTGAGGCGCTCCGGCGAGCCATATCTGCTCTCGCCGACCCGGCTTTATGAAGCGGCGATGATCTCATCAGGCGGCATGACCAATCGTCTTGATCGGCTGGAGCGTGCCGGATTTGTCGAGCGTCGCCCCGATCCCGGCGACCGCCGCGGCAAACTGATTGCACTCACCGATGCCGGTAAACGCGTGATTGACGAGACGATTGGCCGTCATGTAGCAAATGAGGAGCGGATACTGTCGGCGCTGACACAAGACGAACAGCAAACGCTCAACACTTTGCTCCGCAAACTGATCGCCGCGCTCTGACGGGGGCGGATCGCAAGCTATGCCGCCTTGTTTGCTTCACCTTGCCCGCCTGCGTTGAAGAGATCGCGTCCGATATCTCTTGCCTTTGCGAGGAACGGCGCCGTATCACGGATCTCGGAATCAAACAGGAGTTCCGACGTTACGACGCGAGCGCCGCAATAATCGAATATCCCATGGTCAATCTGCGTCTTCATGGCAGTCAGATAGTTGTGCCGCGTATACATCTCCTCATCAGCGCCACCAATGCCAATGAGATGGACTTTGAGGTGATGGAGCTTTTTTGCCGAACCGGTATCCGGGCTGAAATCAAAAGCCCAGCCATTGGAAAATACGCGGTCGATCCATCCTTTGAGCAGACCCGGCATGGACCACCAATAAACGGGGAACACCAGCACCAGCGTATCGGCACGGTCGATCCTTGCCTGTTCGGCGACAACATCGGCAGGCGGCGTTGCCTGTGTACGATGCACTGCGAGGTCGGCCGCTGAATATCTGGGATCAAAAGCTTCTGCTGAGAGATCGGCGATTTCAAAGGTGTGACTGGACAGAGACAGACCTTCGGCAACCTGCGCCGCGATGCTATGGCTGAGTGAGGTAGGCTCGGGGTGCGCAACAACGATGAGTGCATGCATGACGAAACTCCTGTAGAGGATTGCAGGTGGGTGGCTTACGCTATATACTTTTAGTAAGCTACTAAAGGTAAGTTACTTTTGGTATATAAGCATGTCAAGCGTTGAAACAAGAGACGACGATCCCAGTCCGCAGCCGCGTCGCCGGCTATCGCGCGAGGAGCGGCAGCGCCAGCTTCTGGATGTTGCGTGGCGGATCATCCGTGAGGAGGGGACGGAAGCCCTGACGCTCGGACGGCTTGCCGAGCAGTCCGATGTCACCAAGCCTGTCGTTTATGACCATTTCGGCACACGGGGCGGGTTGCTCGCCGTACTCTATCAGGAATTCGATACCCGGCAGGCCACCACTATGGATGCCGCGCTTGCCGCAAGCGGGCCGACCCTGAAAGAGAGGGCCGATGTCATTGCATCGTGCTATGTGGACTGTGTACTGGTTCAGGGACGCGAGATCCCGGGCATTATCGCAGCGCTGGCCGGTTCGCCTGAACTGGAAAAAATGAAGCGCGAATATGAAACTGTCTTTATCGAAAAGTGCCGGGTGCTCCTCGCACCATTCGCCGCATCGGGCACAATTTCAACCGCCGGTCTTTGGGCAATGCTGGGTGCTGCCGAAGCCTTGTCGGACGCGGCGGCGACAGGTGAAATAACGCCGGTAGAGGCGCAGGACGAACTCTATGAAACAATTGTTGCGATGGTGCGCAGAGGCACGCGCGACGCGGCAGCGCCTCGCTGATTTTTTCTGAAATCTCTTGAATATTGTTCACTATTTGTTCTAGTGTGGCCGATCGAAAATGCAGGAGGCATTTCAGCGGGCATGCCGGAGCATTTCGGCGAACATGCCTGGGCATTTCGGGAGGTGTGAGCAGATGCAAGGCGAATTGAACCTGGGCGACAACTGGCCCAATAGACCCAAGCGACCCAATTTACAGGAACGGTTGTTCTTTGGCATCATGCCAAATGTCGATGTGGGCGATATTGTCGACGTCTGCCGCGCGGGCATTATCAACGATTTCCAGCTGGTGCGAAGCAGTCTTATCGGGACAGAACGTTACCACATCTCTTTGCGTGCTCTGGGCGATTTCAAACGTCTGCCCAGCTCGATCGTCTTTGCAGCAAAGCGGGCAGGGGACGCGGTATCCGTGCCGCCCTTTGAGGTCACATTTCCGTCTCTTAGAAGTTTTGAAGTAAAGGGACGGCGCAATCAGCCGCTGGTGCTCATCGGCGAAGGAAATGGCCTGACACAGCTTTATACGGTGCTTGGCTCTTGCCTTATCCGCAATGGTCTGCCAGGCAGACTTGGCGAATTCACCCCGCATTTGACCTTGCTCTACAGCCCGAAGCGGATCGCTGAGCAGCCCATCGAGCCCATCCGCTTCACTGTCCGCGAGTTTGCGCTGATCCACAGCAAACGCGGGCTTTCTGAGTATGACATACTAAAGCGGTGGACCTTGCATTAAGGCGCTGCTTCTAGTGTTTGCTCAGATATTTCATTCCCGTATCGCACATAATGGTAACGATGGTTGCGCCGGGGGAAAGGTTCTCGGCCAGCCGCAGCGCAGCGACGACATTGGCTCCCGTGGATGTACCCGCAAAAAGCCCCTCTTCACGCGCCAGTCGTAATGTCATGTCGGCGGCCTCCGCCGTTGATACCTGCTCTATCCCGTCGGCTATATCGTTTTGCCAAAGGGGAACAATGTAGCCCGCGCCAATCCCGTCGATTTTGTGGGCTCCGGTTTTCCCGCCTGACAGGACGGGGGATTCTGCCGGTTCCACCGCAATAATTCTGGTGCGTTCATTGTGGCGGCGCAAGGCTTCGCCAACGCCGCACAGCGATGCGGCGGTGCCGACACTTTGAACAAAGCCGTCAATCGGCCCGTTGGCCTGTGCGCAGATTTCCTCTGCCATGGCGTGGTATGCGGTCAGCTGATCCCGGTTGTTCATCTGGTCTGTCCAGAAGCTGCCGGGAGTTGCTTCCGCAATGATCCGCGCGGCTTCAATCATGTCACGGGTCAGCTTTTCCGTCATGCGGCCGCTTTCGCTGGGCAGGATTTGCAATCTGGCACCGAGCATTTTCATGTGATCCAGCTTTTCGCGGGCAAAGGCATCTGACGTAACGATATGCAACGGATATCCCTTGACCGCACAGACGAGGGATAGGGAAACGCCCGTGCTGCCGCCTGTGTATTCGACCACGCAGCCATTCGCGATAAGACGCCCATCCGCCTCCGCCGCCTCGATCATGGCAAGCGCCATGCGGTCTTTCATGCTGCCGGTCGGGTTTTCACTCTCAAGTTTGAGCAGGATGCGCGAACCGTTTGCCGGGACGATGTTCCGCAGCGCCAGCAATGATGTATTGCCAATCGTGTGCAGGATATTCCGTTGAAAGTCGTTCATGCTGGCTATGCTCCGCGATCAATCAACGCCGATCTGGCAGCGCTGATCTGACTGTCGAACGTGCAAATTTCAATTTCCATTTCCATGTAGATACATATAATGTATATGCATATATCCATGAGCATTGAGAAACAACCGAAAAAGACATTGCGATCCGATGCCCGTGCGCTGGTTGAAACATGTGCGGGCTGGAACAGCCGTCTTGCGGCGCGCCGCATCACCAATTTTCTCGATCATGAGTTGGCAGGCCTTGGCCTGACTTCGGCGCAGATTGGTCTGATGGCACAGATCGCCAGCCTGCCGGATGATACGCTGGGCGTATTGGCGCAGAAGAGTGGGCTGGAACAATCGACCCTATCGCGCAATCTGCGCACGCTGGAGCGTGAGGGTTTGATTGAAATCACCATGGTGGAAACCGACCTGCGACGCCGGGCCGTGTGGCTCACCGAGACGGGCGCACGGCGTCTGGAAGCGGCCATTCCGCTCTGGCGTGAAGCGCAGTTCAGGCTTGCGGAACTGCTCTCGGCCGATTTGGCCCGCCAACTGGCGGACCAAGCCGAGAATCTATCTAAGCAAGAAGGGCTCTAGATCGTCTTCACATATTCCACGAGCTGGTCGAGCACCGTGCCCCAGCCGTCGTAAAAGCCCATTTCCTCATGCTTCTGCCGCGTTGCCTCATCCCGGTGAATTGCCATGGCTGTGTATTTGGTACCGCCATTTCCATGTGGTTCCAGCATGAGGATCGACGTCAGAAACGGTTCCGCTGACGGACGATAACCGGGCAGCAGGGCGTCGGTCCACACGAGCCGTTCGTTCGGGACAATGTCCAGATAACAGCCGTGAATGATGGATTGTTCGCCTTCGGGTGAGTTCATGACGGTGCGGAAAATACCGCCCGGACGCAGATCAATCTCACAGTCGGAAATATACCATGGCTTGGGCGTGAACCATTTGGAGATATGCTCTGGTCTCGTCCATGCTTTCCAGACGAGTTCGCGGGGCACGTCCACAATGCGTTCAAGCACAAGGTCGAGTTTTGGATCAGGTTTCAGCAATGGGGTCATGGTTTTTCCTCCTCCTTGAGGGTCAAGAGATAATCATCCAATTGATCCAGCCTGCGTTCCCATAGCGCCCGCTGTTCCGTTAGCCAGTCTTCCGCCAGCTTCAACCGGGCGGGAGCGATCTGATAGGTGCGCACGCGTCCGGTTTTGCGCGAAAGCACAAGGCCGCATCCTTCCAGCACCCGTAAATGTTCGACAAAAGACGGCAGCGCCATATCGAAGGGCGACGCCAGTTCGCTGACCGAAGCGGGACTTCGGTTAAGCCGCTCGATCACATGGCGGCGCGTGGGGTCCGCCAATGCGCGAAACACCGCGTCGATCGGCAAAATGTTGGGGTCAGGCAGGGTGGTGGCCGCTCTTGCAGTCATCGGGACAGAATCTTCCGGCTGGTTTCAATCGATGAGGAGCCAATCATAGGGCAATTTGAAACTTAGGACAATACCTAAGTTTCAAATTATGCCGGCTGGCCCGGAATGTTGTATGAATAAATGAAGGGGGGATTCCGCTGATCGCGGAGCGCAACCTTTGTGCAATGTGAATGACATAATTGTGTCGCCACCTTTGTAACCTCGTGCATGACTGGGCCTGAATATTGCGTATTTTGCTGGTGGAAGACGAGCCCGAAATGGCCGCTGCCCTTGGGGAAGCCCTCAAGAACTATGACATGGTCGTCGATCATGTCGGAACACTTGCCCAGGCCGAAGAGGCCGTGTCGGTCAATGTCTATGCGGCAATTCTGCTCGACAGGCAGTTGCCCGACGGCGATGGGCTGACAATCGTGCCGCAGCTTCGCGCGAAGGGTGAGGGCGTGCCGGTCATTGTACTGACCGCGCGCGGCGAACTGGCGGATCGTATATCCGGTCTCGACAAGGGAGCTGATGACTATCTCGCCAAACCCTTTGCCGTTGAGGAATTGCTGGCGCGGCTGCGCGCCGTCCTGCGCCGTCCCCCGAACATGCCATCGGAACTTCTGAATGTCGGTAATCTTTCCTTCGATCTGATCAATCGGGAAGCCAGAATCAGCGGCAACCGGCTTGACCTGCCTCGCCGCGAACTCCTTGTCCTCGAAACGCTTTTGCGGCGCATGGGGCGCACGGTGTTGCGATCCTCGCTGGAAGATGCCGTTTACAGTATTGATGATGAAATTCAGTCCAATGCATTGGATACCCATGTTTCCCGGCTGCGCCGCAAGCTGACGGAGTCCCGGGCCGGCGTTGAAATCCACGCCATTCGCGGCGTGGGCTATCTGCTGAAGCGCCCTTCCTGATGGCCAATACAAAACCGCACTCCTTGAAGTGGCGTCTTGTCAGCCGGCTGGTTCTCCTGCAGGCGATAATGCTGACATTGTTCGTCGTGCTCGTGCTGTGCGCGCTTTGGTATAGCGGGATGTTGGGCTCAATCGACACGGAAGATACGACGATCAATGCCTTGCGCGACTCTATCGGGCGCAGCGCTGAAGGCCGATTGTTTGTGCAGGAAACGCCGATCCTTACGCGCGAGCGTGCCACCAATCCGAATTTCTGGTTTGTGGTGCGCGATGGGCAGGGCCAATCCCTGACGCAGGGCAATGTGCCGCCCGAATATGCCCGTATCGGAGATGCACTGAGCGATGTCGGCCAGGCCCGGTTTGGCTGGAATCTCGGCGATGCGCCACGCTCCACCGCCCGGTTCAAGCGTGTATCCACCAAGGCAGGGATGATACAGATACTGACAGGACCGGGCGGCTCCGTACCGTTAAGCTTTTATCTGGCTGCATTGGGCGCTGTCCTTGCAACAATCATTCTGCCCGGCATCATCGTCATGGCGCTCAGCACGCTTTTGGTGACGCCGTTTGTTGTCCGAAGAGCCCATGCAACGCTTGGCCATGTGGCGGCGCAGGCGGAGAGGATCAATATTGACGAGCGCGGCACACGTCTGCCGCTGGACGGGGTACCCAGAGAAGTCACGCCTCTGGTGACGGCAGTCAACAACGCCCTTGGCCGCCTCGATGATGGTTATGAACGGCATAAGCGGTTTCTGCTGGATGCCGCCCATGAGTTGCGCACGCCCATCGCCATTCTGCAGACCCGGCTGGAATCTCTGCCCGTCACGCCAACCAATGGCCGTTTGCTGGAGGATGTGGCCCGTCTCGGCATTCTCGCCGAACAATTGCTCGATCTGCAACGCCTTAACCAGAGCGGCGTTCAATTTGCGGCTGTTGATCTTGTGGCGCTTTGCAGGAGGGTTGTGGCTGACCTTGCCCCGCTGGCTATCGCCGCCGGTTATGCCATGTCGTTGGAGCCGGAAATGCCCAGTGTTGTTGTCAGGGGCGATCAGGCAGCGCTGGAGCGTGCGATCATCAATCTGGTGCAGAATGCCATTCAGCATGGTGGGCGCCAAGGCACCATATCCATCCGCATCAAGGCACCTGCGATTATTCAGGTTGAGGATGAGGGGCCGGGCATACCACCGGAACAGCGAAACCGCGTCTTTGAACCGTTTCATCGTCTGCATACCCGGGATCGCGGGGTTGGCCTTGGCCTCAATCTTGTGCAGGAGATCGTGCAATTGCATCATGCGCAGGTTATAGTCACAAAGGCGCCCGGCGGCGGTGCCTGTTTCATCATAAAATTTGCCGCTACTTCTCTGGTGCCGTAATCTTCCGCCAATACGTCCAAGTTCTGTTCAAACCATTTCCCTGCGGGTATTTTGTCGCAGACGGTTAGGGTCCGGGCCCTACCGCAATCTTCCCACAATATTGGCGCCATAAGCAGATTGCACTAAAACGTTGGAGCATGATTTTTATGATGACCGGTAGCGTTTGGACTTTCATGCGGGCCTTGTTGAGCGATCCGTTTCGCGTCAGCGCGATTGCCCCGTCGGGAGCCGCCCTTGCGCGCTTGATCACCAGCGAAATCACCCCTGCATCGGGGCCCGTGCTTGAACTTGGACCCGGTACAGGTGTTTTCACCGACGCACTGCTTGCGCGCGGCGTTCGCCCCAAGGATCTGACCCTGATTGAATATGGCGCCGAATTTGCCCGATTGCTGCAATCGCGGTTTCCCGGCATGCGTATCCTGCAGATGGATGCTGCCCAGCTTGACCTGCACGAATTCTTCGACATCCAGCCCGCTGGTGCCGTTGTCAGTGGTCTGCCGCTTCTCAGCATGACGCAGGAGAAAGTCGCAGCAATCCTTGGCGGTGCATTCAGCAATCTGCGGCCCGAAGGGGCCTATTATCAGTTCACCTATGGTTTTCGCTGTCCGGTGTCGAAGTCTGTGCTCGACCAGTTGGATCTGGACGCCGTTTGTATCGGACGGGCTTTTCGCAACATCCCACCAGCAGCCGTTTACCGTATTGTCAGGCGCGGCGCGGCCACACCCGTTGCGATCTGAACCATAGCGGTTGATCGATCATCATCTGTGACAGGTTGATCAATTTTATTGTCTTGTCATGCTGCATCGCAGCGATAATGTCCGCGGCATGACATTTTCAGGCGCTTCCCCCGTTCGCTACGCCCTTGGCGGGTTTGTCACTATGGCGGTTGCCATGGGTATCGGGCGTTTCATTTTCACGCCCATCCTGCCTGCCATGATGAAGGACCTTGCGTTGACTGCCGGTGCCGCCGGTGTCATCGCTTCGGCCAATTATGTCGGTTATCTTCTGGGTGCTATCATTGCGGGGTACGGCTGGGCCTCGGGAAGAGAACGCCGGGTAGTGCTGGTTTCGCTTGGTATAAGCGCGTTCCTGTGCCTTGTCGCAGGTTTGAGCACCACAATTCTTGAGTTTATCGTCTTGCGGTTTCTCGCCGGTATGGCCAGCGCTTTCATGCTGGTGCTGTCAGCGACCATTGTTTTCAGCCATCTCGCAGCAGCCAACCGGCAGGATTTGCAGGCATTGCATTTTGGCGGCGTCGGCGTGGGTATCGCGCTTTCATCCGTGCTGATTGTGATAACCGGAAACTATGGCTGGCGGTTTGACTGGTTTGGAGCAGCCATCCTCTCCCTTCTTGGCCTGTTCGCGGTGATGTACCTGCTGCGCGAAGGGCCGGTGCGCACCGGAACCGATCACAAGGAACCACCACTGCGCTGGACGCGTGCCTTCCTCCAACTCAATATCGCCTATGGGGTTTTTGGTTTCGGCTACATCATCACGGCCACGTTTATCGTTGCCATTGTGCGCGCAAACCACGGCGGTACCGAAATGGAAGCGCTGGTCTGGTTTCTCACCGGCGTCACGGCTGCTTTCTCGGTATGGTTGTGGACGCCGGTCTTACGCCGCGTCGGCCCGTTTATTGTGGTCGCGCTGGGCATGCTCGTGCAGGCGGTGGGTGTTGCGGCAAGTGTTCTCCTGCCGCTGCCTGCGGGACCGATCCTCGGCGGCGTGCTGCTGGGCCTTACCTTTATCGTGCTGACCGCAGCGGGCTTTCAGGCGGGGCGGGCACTTCTGCCGCAATCACCACGCCGTGTCATGGCTGTCATGACCGCCGCCTTCGGTATCGGCCAGATCATCGGGCCGCTGGTGGGCGGATACCTTGCCAATATCACCGGCAACTTCACCACAGCGACGCTTGCCGCCGCTGCCAGCCTCGTCATCGGGGCTGTCTTTGCTTATCTTTCCCGGCAGTGAAGATTACAGCAATTTAATTGCTGTCATACAACCTTTGCCCTATTCGTGGTGGTAGACTCACATAAAATCAACCCTGATTTGTGTGTTTATGCGAGGGTCCTGCTACCGTGTTTGTCTCATTTTTCCCAAAGCCAAAGCTGTTTTTTATCTCGGCAGTCCTTTGGTCGCTGTTCGCGGTCCTGTTCTGGATATTTGCCGGTGAACAGCTAGGTGCTTATTTCGGTATGCCGCCAGCTGATCCGAACGCGCCGCCAATCATTGGTGTGGGGGTATTTATATCCAAGCCATACCTTTGGCTTTATATCTACTTCGCAGCTTTCGTTGCTGTGTTTGCTACATTTTGGATGTGGTATGCACCACATAGATGGCAAAGATGGTCTGTTCTTGGATCAGCCTTGATCCTATTTTATACCTATTTTTCGGTTCAGATAAACCTTGCCATCAACGCTTGGCGCGGCCCTTATTGGGACTTCTTTCAACAAGCGTTTGCAAAGCCGGGCTCTGTATCAGCGGCAGAGTTTTATTGGCAAAATTGGTTGTTTGCCGGGATTGCATTTCTTGCCATTGGGTTGAGCGTAATTTTCACCTATTTTACCAGCCATTATATATTCCGCTGGCGTACCGCGATGAACGAGTTTTATGTGGAGCACTGGAACCAGTTGCGCCACATCGAAGGTGCATCGCAGCGTGTTCAGGAAGACACAATGCGCTTTTCAACGATAGTTGAAGCGCTTGGTGTAAGTCTAATTCAAGCCGTGATGAATTTGATTGCGTTTATGCCCTTGCTCGCACAGCTTTCTCACCATGTCACAGAAGTTCCGATTATCGGGCAGATCCCTTATTCATTAGTGGTTTTGTCGATCGTTTGGTCATTGCTCGGCACTCTTCTGCTTGCAGTTGTCGGAATTAAGCTCCCTGGACTGGAATTCAAAAAGCAGCGTGTGGAAGCGGCATATAGAAAGGAACTGGTGTTTGGCGAGGATGATGAAACACGTGCCGAGCCCTTAACACTCGCGGAACTCTTCCGAAATGTCCGGAAGAACTATTTCCGGCTCTATTTCCACTATGCCTATTTCAACATTGCAAGAAGCTTTTATGGACAGGCAGATGGGCTCATTCTTGATATCATTCTCATCCCAAGCATCGTGGCTGGAAAATTGACCATGGGGCTTTGGCAGCAGATTTCAACTGCGTTCAGCCAAGTCAGCAACTCATTCCAATATCTGGTAACTGCGTGGCCCACGATTGTTGAGCTTATTTCTATCTATAAACGTTTGAGAGCCTTCGAAGCGACATTGGAAGGTGAACCGCTGCCAACCATCGATCAGCATTTCATGGAAACAGGTGTCGAACACTAAGCCAAAAAAACGGGTGGCGGTCAGATGCCGCTGCCCGTTGCATTCCGGCTTGCTGCCGGAACAACTGCAACAGGCGCTTCGGCGCCTGTTTGTCTTAGGTAATCGCTATAGGTCGTGCAGCGCACATCCGGCTTGGTGCATACTTCAGCAGTAAAACGTTCCAGTGCGCGCCAATAGGCATCGCCATTCATCAGCGTGAAGTGAATGCCGATCTGAAAGGGGATGCGCTCGCCCTTGTACTGGCGCTCAAACGCGCCCTTGAATGCATCATAGGCGCGGTTTTCAAATTCATTGAGATGATCCGCCCGCTCAAAACCACCGGAGTGGCGCACGAACATATTGTAGTCCATGGCAACAACAGGCCGATGTTCCGGGCCTTCGCTGATGGTCGGCAATGCGAACTGATAGAGTCCGCCCGCATGTACAGGCAGCGCCGGACCCTTGGAAACGCTGCTGGCATCAAAGGCGTAACCCATATCCTTCAAGGCTGACAGCAAAGCGGGGCTGCTGGAAAGATAGGGCGCGCGAAAGCCGCGCACTTCCTTGTCGACAAACGCCTTCCAGCCCTCCGGCTCCGGATCGCTGCCATATTTTGCCCATGCCGTGCGCAGCACCTGCTTGTAGGTTGTGAACTCGCGTTCCCAGTCTGCCTTGCTCCACGTGCGTCCGTCGAAATGCCCGCAGGCATGGCTGGCAATCTCGTTGCCCTCATTGCGCGCCCGCCAGATATTGTCGAGCCGCTTGGCAATATCATCCTTCGACGCGGCATAGCCGATATTGGAGCGGCCAAAGCTTTCGCCCGGTGCCTGATAGGATTTGCGGTCGCTGCGGTCGATCAGAAACACGCAGGAGAGAAAATAGGTGAACTTTGCATTGGAGCGTTCGGCCAGCGCCCGGCTGCGCTCCCACAGGGCATTGCTGCCCGAATTATCGAAAGAGATCAGTACATATTGCGGCTTGCTACCCATGGAACCACGCAATTCCGGATCACCAGCATAAGCAGGAATGCACACCGAAACGGCTAGGGACGCAGCAATGATACCGGAAATCAGACGCATAATGCAGGCACAACACAACCAATGAGAGAGATACCCCTCGCTACAGGTGAATTGTGGCGATGATCGGACGCGTCGATCCACCGCAAGCGCCCGTCTTGGAACTGTTCTAAAGCCGCTATACTCTGCCGCCAGCCAAGGGGGAGCGGTCATGCTTGTTTTGATTCTGGGTATTGTCGTCTTTCTGGGAATTCATTCGGTCCGTATTGCCGCGCCACAATGGCGTTTGGACAAAATCGCTGCATGGGGCGAGGGCAAGTGGAAAGGTTTTTATTCGGCCATTTCCTTTGTCGGGCTGGTACTCATCATATGGGGTTATGTTCTGGCGCGGCCCTATTCTCTGTTTATCTATGAGCCGCCTGTCTGGATGAAACACATCACGCTGCTCCTGATGCTGTTTTCCTTCATCTCCGTGATGATTTCCAATTTCAGGCCGGGCAAGTTGAAGCCTATCCTCAAGCATCCCATGCTGATTGCTGTGAAAATCTGGGCACTTGCCCATCTTCTGGCCAATGGCGATCTGGCATCGCTCATCCTGTTTCTGTCATTCCTCGTTTGGGCCGTGGTTGACCGTATCGCGATCAAACGGCAACAACGGGCTGGCTTTGCCCAACCGGTGATCGTGCCCGGTCCAGTCTCGAACGACATCATGGCCATTGTCGCCGGTGTGGTGCTCTACATCCTGTTTGTGTGGAAATTGCATGCCTGGTTAATCGGCGTATCACCACTTTAAACAGCTGACGAAGGGCTATTTTTCACTTAGCCCTTACATCTCAAGGATTTTCCGACTAAAAGCGCTCTGACTATATGCGCGGAGTGGCGAAAGCTGCTTCGCGCATCTGCAATTCATTTAATGGCAGGCCCCCAAGGGCACCAATGAGGCACTATGACTGACGACGGCTTTTTCCGTGAGGTAAATGAGGAACTGCGCTCCGACAAGATGCGGGCGTTCTGGAAGCGTTTTGGCGGCCTGTTGATTGGCGCCGCTGTTGCGCTTGTCGTCGGCACGGGCGTTTTCGCCTTTTATGAATACTGGACGGAAAAACAGGCTTCGAAATCCGGCGATCAGTTTCTCGCCGCGCTCAACCTTGTCCGTGATGGCAAGAATGACGAAGCGTTGAAGACACTGGATGAACTTGAGAAGACTGGTTACGGCGCCTATCCGGTGCTGGCGCGGATGCGCGCTGCCGGTGTGCAGGCGCAAAAGGGTGATCCTGCGGCGGCTGTTGCGGCCTTTGACAAGGTTTCTGCCGATACGTCCGTTCCCCAGTCCATTCGCGATCTGGCAAAGCTGCGTGCTGCATTGCTGCTTCTCGATACGGGCACCTATGATGATGTTGCAAGCCGGGTCGAATCCCTGTCATCAAGCAGCAATCCAATGCGCCATACCGCTCGGGAGGCTCTTGGCCTTGCCGCATGGAAAGCCGGTCGCGGCGCGGATGCGGAAAAGCTGTTCAAGCAGATTTCCGATGATCAGGCAGCGCCCGCCAATATTCGCCAGTTTGCCGACACAATGCTCGACATGCTTCGCAGCACTGGCGCAGCACCTGCTGCTGCAGCCGGTTAACACAGGAATTTGAGTCTTTGAGTTTCACCCTCGCCATTATCGGCCGTCCGAATGTCGGTAAGTCCACCCTGTTCAACAGGCTTGTCGGTCGCAAGATCGCGCTGGTGGATGATCTGCCGGGCGTAACGCGCGACCGCCGCGTTCATGCCGCCAAGCTTTATGACCTGAAGTTCGATGTTATCGACACCGCCGGTCTTGAAGAAGTTGCCAGCGATTCGCTGGAAGGTCGTATGCGCGCGCAGACGGAACTGGCGATTGGCGAAGCTGATCTCATTCTGTTTATTGTCGATGCAAAAGCGGGCATCACGCCTGCCGACGTGACTTTCGCCGATCTCGTCCGCCGCTCGAGCAAGCCGGTTATTCTGGTTGCCAACAAGGCCGAGGCGCGCGGCGCCGAATCCGGCATGTATGATTCCTATCAGCTTGGTCTGGGCGAACCATGCCCGATTTCAGCGGAGCACGGGCAGGGCTTTCCGGACCTGCGTGATGTGATTGTCGCCGCCATGGGCGAAGAGCGCGTTTTCCCGGATGAATATGAGATCAAAGACCCTGTCAGCGATGCTGTCGCTGTCACCATTCCGGCAGTGGCTGGTCCAAAAGACGATCTGATCGGCGATGATATCGACGATCCGGATGCCGAAGACATTCCAGCCTATGATTCCACCAAGCCGCTGCGCATTGCCATTGTTGGTCGCCCGAACGCGGGTAAATCAACACTCGTCAACACGATGCTGGGTGAGGACCGTCTGCTGACTGGACCGGAAGCCGGTATCACGCGCGATTCCATCTCCGTCGACTGGGAATGGAATGGCCGGAAGATCAAGCTGTTTGATACCGCAGGTTTGCGCCGCAAATCGCGCGTTCAGGGCAAACTCGAAAAGCTTTCCGTGGGCGATGCATTGCGCGCCATCCGCTTTGCCGAGGTGGTCATCATCGTGCTTGATGCGACGATCCCCTTCGAGAAGCAGGATTTGCAGATTGCCGATCTGATTATCCGTGAAGGCCGTGCGCCGATTATCGCCTTCAACAAATGGGATCTGGTGGAAAACCGCCAGATGGTTCTGGCTGATCTGCGTGAAAAGACTGAACGGCTGCTGCCGCAAATTCGTGGTATTCGCGCCGTGCCGATCTCGGGCGAGCGCAATCAGGGTATCGACAAGTTGATGGCTGCAGTGGCGACCACCGATGAAATCTGGAACCGCCGCATTTCCACCGGGCGTCTCAACCGCTGGATGGAAGGTGTGACGACCCATCATCCGCCGCCGGCTGTGGCTGGTCGCCGTCTCAAGATCAAATACATCACGCAGGTGAAAACCCGTCCGCCGGGCTTTGTCATCTCGTGCTCGCGCCCCGAGGCGTTCCCGACATCCTATGTTCGCTACCTGACAAACGGTCTGCGCGAGACATTCGAGATGCCCGGTGTGCCACTGCGTGTGGTCTTGCGCACGTCAGACAACCCGTTTGCCGGGCGCGCAAAAAAGAAGCGCTGAACACTTTCGACGCAACGAATTTTACCGCCTTCGTGTCCTGCACGAGGGCGGTTTGCATTTGAGGCGGCCCGCACAACACAACCCGCCACGTTCTTTTTGCGGCGATCGTTAACTCTCCATCAAGGTTAATGCTTCATTTTTGCAACCAGTATTGTTCGGTTGTGAGTGGGGTATTCGCGTGCGTTTCTCTGAGTTTTTTCGGGCATCGAGTTCCCGGCGAAAGAATCGGACAAACAGGAATTTCATCGGTCCGGTGGTCATCGGCACGGCGATTTATCTATTCTCGCCGACCGTCATTGCATATCAGGATATGGCCAGCATGTTGTCGGGCGTCGAATCCGGCAAAGGGCGCTGGACTGCCTATCTGGAAAATTCGCCTGCCGGTTCCATCCAGAAGGCCAATATGACCTTTGTTGATGACAGGGCCATCACGTCAGGCATTCCGGCAAGTGGTGTCAATGTTCCGGGCATTGGCCCTGTTGTTGTCAATGGCACCCAGAAATCTCCCGGCGCAACGCCCGATGAAGAACGTATCAACCGCGCTGAAAAGCAGGGACGTATCGTCACCATCAGCAAGAAAGCGCCGCCAAAGGCATTCAGCGCGGGTTCGATTCTGCAGCGTTCGAGCATGCTGATCCGCCCGACCCACGGCGTTGAGGTCGAGATGGCCTTCGCCAAACCGAAAATCGCCGGCAAGGAAATCCAGATTGCGCTGGCTTTTCATAATCGCGCCCCCGCCAAGGCTGACCCGCAGGTCTCGCCAATGCTGGCAAGCCTGATTACCAGCAACACACCGGATGTCCTGGCGCTCGGCTACGCACCGGCTCAACCCGATTATGCCAAGACGTCGCCCTTCGACAACATTCTTAACGAGCCAAAGCAGCCCGGCCGGTTCATTCCGCAACTTGGCGCAGGCGACCATGCCTGGCTGGCATCACCGCTGCCCCCCGTTGTTTTCACCAAGGAAGAACAAAAATGCCTGGCGACAGGCATTTATTTTGAGGCAAGAAGCGAGAGCCTCAAAGGTCAGGCCGCCGTTGCACAGGTTATTCTCAATCGCGTCCGCAACCCTGCTTATCCCAAGACCATTTGCGGCGTCGTCTACCAGAACGATGACTGGATCAATCGTTGCCAGTTCTCCTTCGCCTGTGAAGGCCGCAAACTGGTGGTAACAGAGCCAAGATATTGGAAAATGGCGCAGGAAATCGCCATGGCTGTCACGGCAGGGCGTATTTTCCTGCCGGAAGTCGGCTCCGCCACCCATTATCATGCTATCTATGTTCGCCCGAACTGGGCACGCACGATGAAACGCGTCGACAAGATCGGCCAGCATGTTTTCTACCGCACCTATGGCGGTGGTTGGATTTGATACCCCTTGGAAGCTGAGCAAAAGCTGCTATTATTGTTCTTGGAGTGAGGAACGGGTTTTCACCCGTCCCTCTTTCCTGGTTATATGAATTGAACCCGGATACTCAGCGACCAACTGGTTCGGGTTCTTTTCACTACCAGAGTGATGCTAAGCGGCAGATACCACATAGTTCACCTCCAAGTTTGAGGGCAGGGCCACTGCCATCAAGAACAATCCAGAAAAATCGACGCGATTTTTTTGGATTGTTCTGATGGGGGAGACCCATCGTCCCGATACACCGGTTGGCTCGGTGTGTACTGCTTTGCCCTCAAAACGTATTCGCGCATCGTCCTTTATTGTTTGGTTTGCCTCGAGCCGCAAGAAACGCAGGGTTGCGTCAGGCTGTTTTGAGCGATCGGAATCTGCTTCATCGCTCGGCTGGATTTGCTTCCAGCTACCTGTCTATTGCCTGCCTCATCCACAGGATTCGCGGGCGATTCTTGGCCTCAGAGGTGAGACATAAAGTCATATTTACCTAAGGTATTGATATTTCCCGCGAAAATTACCTTTAAGAGTCCTGCTTCTGCGCCTTGACTAGCGAGGATCGTAACAATATGTTGCGCGCGACTTCGAAGCGGGGGTGAAGCCCTGCATTCAGCGTGTAAAGGACATGCCATTGACCACGGGAAATGAACCCGATCAGTCAGGTTCTGTCGGTAATACGCCGGATGCTGGAAAGCCGCTGACTTCAGTCGAGCTGGAAAACCGCCGCCGCGATCTTGAAGCAAAGCTTGCTTCAAAAGGGGTGGGCCGGAAGGCCAGTTCGAAGGGCGAGGGGACGGGGGCCGCCTCCGGTGTCGCGCAGGCCATGAAATTGTCGAGCGAATTTATCGCGGGCGTTCTGGTTGGTGCGGGGTTGGGCTGGTTAGCTGACCGATTTTTGGGTACTTCACCCTGGGGGCTGATTATTCTGCTCCTTCTGGGTTTTTGTGCCGGAACGCTGAACATCCTGCGCTCTGCAGGACGTGTGGCGGAGAACCGCGGTTTTGAGCTTGACGAGAGCAAGGACCGTGAGAAACCGGAATAAGCCTGCGGGCATGGAACGATATAGACGAGGTTAGCGTGGCCAACGATCCGATCCATCAATTCCAGATTGCACGATGGATTCCCATTGATGTCGGTGGAATTGATCTGTCCTTCACCAATTCGTCAGCCTTCATGGTTGCGACGGTTGCGGTGGCATCGGCGTTTCTTTATCTCACCTCATCCAATCGCGGCCTGATCCCGACCCGTCTGCAGTCGGTTTCCGAGATGGCCTATGAATTCGTGGCCTCGACGCTGCGTGATTCGGCCGGTACTGCCGGGATGAAGTTCTTCCCGTTTGTTTTCTCGCTTTTCATGTTCGTGCTCACAGCCAACATGCTTGGCATGTTCCCCTATTTTTATACGATCACCAGCCAGATTATCGTGACATTCGCCCTTGCGATCCTCGTTATCGGCACGGTTCTCGTTTACGGCTTTGCCAAGCACGGCTTCAAATTCCTCGGTGTTTTCGTACCATCCGGCGTGCCGGCACCGCTGCTGATTCTCGTGGTACCCATCGAGATCATTTCCTTCCTATCCCGCCCGATCAGCCTTTCAGTTCGTCTTTTTGCCAACATGCTTGCTGGCCACATTACGCTGAAAGTCTTTGCTGGTTTCGTGGTGTCGCTGAGCGCGTTCGGAGCTGCCGGTGTCGGCGGCGCGATTCTGCCGCTCGCCATGACGGTCGCCCTGACCGGTCTCGAATTCCTGGTGGCTTTCCTGCAGGCCTACGTCTTCACGGTGCTGGCATGCATGTACCTGAATGACGCAGTGCATCCTGGCGGTCACTAAGAAAGAACTTCGCCGGCGGTGCTCCGCCAAACGCAATCTATCAATGACTATTCTATCCAAAGGAGTTTAACATGGATCCCGTAGCAGCAAAGTACATCGGTGCAGGTCTCGCCTGCTTTGGTATGGCCGGAACGGCCCTCGGCCTTGGCAACATTTTCGGCAGCTACCTCTCCGGTGCATTGCGCAACCCATCCGCAGCTGATGGCCAGTTTGGTCGTCTGGTATTCGGCTTCGCCGTTACCGAAGCTCTGGGCATCTTCTCGCTGCTCATCGCTCTGCTGCTTCTGTTCGCTGTTTAATCAGCAGACAACCCAATACTGGCTGCGCTTTGCGCGGCCAGTATAATATTTATAGTCAGTAGCTCGGGAAATGCCCGAACCAAGGGGACAACATATGTTTGTGTCTTCGGCTCAAGCCGCATCCACAACCGCTCAGAACGAGACACCTGCGCATGCCGAAACGGCTGCACCGGGTGCCGCGCCTGATGCTCACGGTACCGCGACCCACTCCGAAACGGGTGTGGCGCATAAAGGTGTTTTCCCGCCCTTTGACACCAGCCACTTTGCTTCACAGCTGCTCTGGCTGGCACTGACATTTGCATTTTTCTATCTGTTCCTGTCGCGCGTGGTTCTGCCGCGTATCGGCGGCATCATCGAGACGCGCCGCGATCGTATCGCCACCGATCTTGATCAGGCTGCCCGCATGAAGCAGGAATCGGATGAGGCGCTGGCCGCCTACGAACAGGAACTTGCTGAAGCCAAGCAAAAGGCTGGCAGCATTGCCCAGACGGCCCGTGACGAATCCAAGGCAAAGGCGGATGCAGAAACTGCACAAATCTCTGCTGCCCTGGAAAAGAAGCTGGCTGATGCCGAAGCAAGCATTGCATCCATCAAGGAGAAGGCAATGGCTGGCGTCGGTGCTATCGCCGAAGAAACGGCGACAGAAATCGTCAAGAAGATCGTGGGTGGAACTGTCGACAAGGCAAGTGTTACCGCTGCGGTCAAAGCCGTGCGCGGCTAAGGAGAACCATCATGGACGCAACATTTTGGGCTCTGGTTGGTCTGGTCATTTTCCTGGCACTGCTGGTTTACCTGAAGGTTCCGGGCACTGTCGGCAAGTCGCTTGATGGCCGCGCTGACCGTATCCGCGACGAGCTGGAAGAAGCCCGTCGCCTGCGTGAAGAAGCACAGTCCCTGCTGGCTGAATATCAGCGCAAGCGCAAGGAAGCCGAAAAGGAAGCTGGCGAGATCGTTGCCGCAGCGCAGCGCGAAGCCCACGCCATCCTTGAGGAAACCAAGCAGAAGACCGAGGAATATGTTGCCCGCCGCAACAAGCTCGCCGAGCAGAAGATCGCTCAGGCCGAGACAGAGGCAGTCAACGAAGTTCGCGCTTCGGCAGTTGATATCGCTGTTGCCGCCGCCAGCCGCCTCCTGAAGGACAAGGTTGATGCCAAGACATCGGCAGACCTGTTCAAGTCGTCGCTGAGCGAAGTCAAATCCCGCCTGAACTGATTTCAGGCGAATGGAACTGGATCAAGCCGCCGCAAGGCGGCTTTTTGTTTTGGCCTCCGGTTGGGTTGCTTCTCACGATGGATATGCCAATCACCCAGAGATAGTTCGCTATTTCAGCGCGTTAAAGCGTGAAGCACGTGGTTGCAGAACCAATTGTGCGCCCTTCGACGGGCTCAGGATGAGGGACATGGATGGGTTGCAGAACCAATTGTGCGCCCTTCGACGGGCTCAGGATGAGGGACATGGATGGGTTGCACAACCATTCTCGCCCCTTCGACGGGCTCAGGATGAGGGACATGGATGGGTTGCACGACCATTGTCGCCCCTTCGACAGGCTCAGGATGAGGGAGAGTGTTGGCTGCAATGCTAGTCGCAGAGATTGCAGTGCAAAAGGTTGCAGAACTTGGCTCCCTGCAATCCTCCCTCTCCCTCATCCTGAGCCTGTCGAAGGGCGCGACAATGGTTCTGCAACCACCCATTTTCAAAAAATCAGCCAACTTATCCAACACCATCCCACCTCGCTTATTCTGATGGTGTCCTTTCCGGCGGGAATGCTCCGGAAACTTTCTGAAGTCAGGAAAGGATCGGTGATTTCATCTGCGGGGAGACCCCAACCGCAGGGGAACGGTTTTATCTCACACGGGTAAAACCAGTCATCGGGACGGGTGATCCGGTTGTTTTCTTGACAAAACAGGAAAATCTCCGGGGAACGCATGACTACACTACCAATACCAAGACACCCGCGTTCCCCTTATGGATCGCCCGTCTTTCCCACCTCATCAATAGCCAGACGCAAAAGCGGGCGTGGTAATGGGGAGGTATATTCCGCAACTGGTGAATGCCGCCGGTTCGTGGTTCGACATAACAACCACGAGGGAGAATGAGGGTTGCAGGGAGCTAAATTCCATCCCCTTTATGATCCGCAACGCTGGTAACTAGCATTGGACCAAGCATCCGCCCAATAGCGGTAAAACCTACACTTCCCGGTTTTTCAGCGGGGCAAAGCTGAAGCGGTGCAGACCAACCACCGGGCCATGGGTTTCCATGGCATTGCGGTGGAACTCCGTGCCATATCCCGCATGGGTTTCAAGCCCATAGAGCGGATAGCAGCGGCCCGCCTGCGCCATCATGCGATCGCGGCTGACCTTGGCAAGGATCGAGGCGGCAGCGATGGATACGGAACGCTGGTCGCCCTTGATCATGGCTGTGCCGGGGCAGGGAAGGCCACGAGGCACGTCGCGCCCATCAATAAGCGCATGGCCGGGCAGTATCGACAGGCCGCAGGTGGCGCGGCGCATGGCCTCCAGCGCGGCTTTCAGAATATCCGTAGCGTCGATGGACGGCGCGGCGACACTGGCAATACCGGATGCAAGGGCGCTGTTCAGAATAATGTCGAACAGCTCTTCCCGTTTTCTGGCGGTCAGGCGCTTGGAATCATCAAGGCCATCAGGAATTCTTCTGGGGTCGAGAATGACTGCCGCTGCAACAACCGGTCCGGCCAGAGGACCCCGACCTGCCTCGTCAATGCCGACGACAAAGGGCGCACCATCGCGCAAAAGCCTGCTCTCCGTGGCAAAATCCGGTTTGCCAGGGTCGAGAGGAAGAAGCAGAGAATCAGAACGTGATCGAGCCATGTTGCGGCGAGACTCGCATTCGTTCTGATTCTCTGCAAGGCCCTGATGCTGATGGGGTAGGGCATCAGGGCTTCCGTCAGGGGGATGGGGGTCGCCTGACGGAGTTTCGGAACCGGGAAAATTGCCCGATTGAATGTTTAAAACAGCGACAATTGTTCGCTTCCGGCTGTTGGCACGAACAGATCCGTGCGCAGGCGGCGCTTGGCCAGATTGAGACCGAGCCGCTTGGCAGCAATTTCAAACCGGCGCCCAATCTGCCAGGCATAGGGGCCTTCACCGCGCATGCGCTTGCCCCATTCCGCATCGTAGTCCTTGCCGCCGCGCATGGAGCGTATGAGCGACAGCACATGGCGGTAGCGATCCGGATAGTTGCGCAGGAGCCATTCCTTGAAGATCGGGCTGACTTCCAGCGGCAGACGCAGCAATACATATCCAGCTTCGCGTGCGCCGGTGGCATACACACTGTCGAGAATGCGCTCGATCTCATGATCATTCAGACCGGGAATGATGGGCGCCACCAGTGAACCCGTGGGAACACCCGCATCGGAGAGCGCGCGCAGTGCCTGTAATCGCCGTGTCGGCGTCGATGCACGCGGCTCCATGGTCCGTGCAAGCTTGCCGTCAAGCGACGTGACCGACAGAAAGACCTTCGCCAATCCCTTTTCCGCCATGCGCGACAGAATATCGATATCCCGCATGATCAGGGCCGACTTCGTGACGATTCCAACCGGATGCTGATGCTCTTCCAGCACCTGCAGGACCTCGCGCATGATGCGCCATTTCTTTTCAATCGGCTGATAGGGGTCCGTATTGGTGCCAATGGCAATGGTTTTGGCCGAATAACCGGGCTTTGACAGTTCACGATCCAGCATTTTGGCCGCATCGGGCTTGGCAAAGAGCTTTGATTCAAAATCGAGGCCGGGAGACATACCCATATAGCTATGAGTAGGCCGGGCAAAGCAATAGACGCAGCCATGCTCACATCCACGATAGGGATTGATTGAGCGGTCGAAACCCACATCGGGAGAATCATTGCGTGTGATGATGGTGCGTGGCTTCTCGATCTGCACCTCTGTTTTGAAAGGCGGCAAATCCTCAATGGTCTCCCAGCCATCATCAAAGACATGACGGCTTTCCGGTTCGAACCGCCCGGATGGATTCATACCAGCGCCACGTCCACGCCGCCGCTCATGATCGATCCGCAGTCCGGCTTCCTCGACCAGCACATTGGCATGTTCGGCCCGGCCTTGCCCGAAGGCGGCCTTATCGGCCTGCACCATGATGTTCATTGACATTCTCCTTGAGACCGGAGCGATTGTGAGTCGCTCACACCGTCGCAACATGAATGTATTCCTAGCAAATTATGAGAACAAAGCAAGAACAATCTACTGAAAAAGTAGGATGGAAATTTCAATAATAATACTATAACTGAAATGAATGATCTCAGTCCTGATTGAAACACGAAATGCCGATGAACCCTTGGCCAGAACCCTCGGCGGGCTGGTGGGCGGAGCCGTCGAAGGCGTATTGAGCGATGTCATTGTCATTGATCAGGGATCGACGGATCAGACCCACCGGGTGGCCGATGCGGCTGGGTGTATTTTCCTGCAGGATCAGACATTGATCGACGGTTTGCGCCGCGCGCGCAGCGACTGGATTCTGTTCATTGAGCCGGGCGCAAGGCTGATTGACGGCTGGATTGAGGTGGTCGCTGCCCATGTGGAACGCATGCAGGGCCCGGCCTGTTTCACCCGCTCGCATGCACATCGGCGGCCATTCTTCGCCCGCGTTTTCTCGCCGGGTAATCCGCTGGCCGATGGTCTGCTGATCTCGAAGCGTCAGGCTATGGCTTTGTCAGGACCGGGCAAGAGTGCAGTCGATCTGGCACGCGGTCTTGCCATGAAGCGGCTGCGGGCGGAAATCATCCCCGGCGCGTTGAAATAATCTCTTACCCGCGTTTCAGGTGTTCATCCAGCCGCGGCATGATCTCGACGAAATTGCAGGGCATGTGGCGATAGTTGAGCTGAAACTGCAGAATATTGTCCCAGGCATCCTTGCAGGCGCCGGGTGAGCCGGGCAGCACAAATACGAAAGTGGCGTTCACCACACCGCCTGTTGCGCGGGACTGGATGGTCGATGTGCCGATCTTGTCATAGGAGATGCGGTGGAACACTTCGGAAAAGCCATCCATCCGCTTTTCAAAGATCGGTTCCAGTGCTTCGGGCGTTACGTCCCGGCCGGTGAAGCCGGTGCCACCCGTGGTGATGATCACATCCACCTCAGGGTTCTTTGACCATGCCAGCACTTTATCGCGTATCCTGTCGCGGTCATCGGTAACGATGGCGCGGTCCGCAAGGCGATGACCGGCGGCTGTGATGCGATCCGCCAGCGTGTTGCCGGATTTATCATCATCCAGTGTACGGGTATCGGAAACGGTCAAAACGGCAATGCCGACGGGGACAAAGGGGCGCGTCTCGTCAATACGGGTCAAGATCAGTTCCCTTCCGTGCTGGTGGCGACGACAAACCAATCGGGCTGGTTTCGGCGCAACCGGGTTGCCGCCGCTTCCGCCGTTTCATCATCGGCATAGATTGCAAAACAGGTGCCGCCTGAGCCGGACATGCGCGCAAGCAGCGGATTGGTTTCGCGCAATGCCTGCATGCTGTCATTGATCGATGGAGCCAGTTTTTGTGTTGCTGCGAAAAGATGATTATCGGTTTGCCCGAGATAGGCGCAGACATCGCCCGGAGCCATCCGTAAAGGCAGGGCGGGAAGGGCAGGATTGTCGCGGCGGCTGAGCGCAGAAAAGACCTGCGGTGTTGAAACCGTCACGCCATTATTGACCAGAACCACCGGGAGGCGCGGAAAGGCGGCGATCCGCTCGATATCTTCGCCAATGCCGCGTGCGATTAGCGCTTCACCGTGCAGGCACATAGGGACATCCGCCCCCAGCGGCAGGCCGAGCGCGGCCAATTCGGTCAGGCTGGCCTCGATGCCCCAAAGGGTGGTCAGCGCGCGCAAGGCCGCTGCGGCGTCACTGGAGCCGCCGCCAATACCGGATGCGATGGGAAGATGTTTTTCCAGATGAATGGCAACGGGCATTGCCTTTTCAGGATAATGGCGGCGCAGTGCATCACGCGCCTTGAGCACAAGATTGCTTTCATCGCCGGGAAGATCAGCACCGTAAGGGCCGGATATGGTGAAGGAATCCACTGCCGCTTTTGTTACATCAAGCCTGTCGCCGAAGCGGGCGAAGACCACGAGACTATCGAGCAGGTGATAGCCATCATCGCGTCTGCCGGTTACATGCAGTGCAAGATTGATCTTGGCCGGAGCGATCAGGCTGATTGTGTGGTCAAAACTGGCGAGCATCGCATCAATCTTTGCGCAGGCGATATTCACCGGTCTCGGGGTCCTGAACCAATGTTCCCTGCGCGCGGTTCTGCGCTTCTTTCTCAGCCTCGCGAACGCGTTGCGACACGCGCTGTGCTTCCTTCTTGAACGAACGATAGCCGTAATAGGCGGCGGCGCCGACAAGAGCAAAAAAGATCAATTGTGGCATCGTCTGTAACCCTCAATTACCGGTATCATTCCTCGCTCATATCAATAGCACGGAGTTTTGGCCTTGCCAAAAAATCCTGTGTCGATTTACAAACCAAAACGCGCCCACAGCGCCCGTTCTTCGGCGGCATCCACAAGCCCATTGGCCAAACCGGTGCCAATTCCGGCAATCTGCACGCTTGTCGAAGGAATTCGGCGGCCAAACAGGCCACGCGGTTGCGAGATCAGCTTTAGCTTGGTTTTGGGGCCATATTGCGACTGAAGGTAGGAGCGCATATCGCCGAGACCATCGACCAGACCAAGCTCAACACCGCGCACGCCGGTCCAGAACTGTCCGGTGAAAAGATCCGGACTGTCGCTCAGCTTGTCGCCGCGCCGGTCCTTGACAAGATTGATGAAGGTTTCGTGGATTTCCAGCTGCAACGCTTTGACATGTTCGATATCCGCCTTGTTCTCAGGCTTGAAAGGATCGAGCGTCGCCTTGTTCTTGCCTGCCGTGTAGACGCGCCGCTCCACGCCGATTTTCTTCATGAGTTCGGTGAAACCGAAACTTGCGGAGACCACGCCGATCGAACCGACAATGGAAGATGGGTCGGCAATGATTTCGTCACCGGCAATAGCGATCATATAGCCGCCGGAAGCTGCCACGTCCTCAACGAAGACATAGACCTTCTTGTTCTTTTCTGCGGCCAGATCGCGGATACGCCGGTAGATCAGCCGCGACTGCACGGGCGAACCACCCGGCGAATTGACTGAAATCGCCACGGCGGGCGAATCCTTGTCCTCAAACGCCTTTTCAAGCACGGCTGCGGCGCTGTCCAGAGAAAGGCTTTGCCGGAATTGACCACCGCCAGACATGATGGCGCCATGCAGGCGAACCACCGGAATCTCCACATAATCGGGGCGCCAGCGGCGCGGCAGCAATTTTCTGATCAATCGGGCCAATGCTTTCTCCTTTGGCGGTTTTGGTCATGCGCATGTAAGCGATGCCTATGAAATCACAATGGCACCGGGCCGAAAATGCTACAAAAGTGCTGTAATACCGTTGTTTATGGCAATGGCGCGGTCGGTAAAGCCATTGCCGGTCTCGTGATGCATGATGAGGGTTGGGGCAAGGGTCAGCCCGGCGCGGCTGCCACGAACACCCCGGATAATGATGCGGATCGCTGCGTCCTGCGGCCTTGGCTGTACAGGCACGATAACCAGCCCGCCAAAGCGCCGTTGCAATGCATCCAGCAGTTCAGCGAATGAAGTCGGGCGGGCAATGATGGCAAGCGAGCCACCGGGTTTAACGATGGCGGCAGCGGTGCGAATCCACTGTTCCATCATGCCATCGGTCATGACATGCGCCTCCGCCTTGACCGGATCAGGCGTAGCGCGATCCGTTGGACGGTTGAATGGCGGGTTCATGATAACGAAGTCAAAACTGTTATCGGCAAGCCCTGCTGCAACCCGCGCCTTGCCGGTCAGGCTAACATCTGCCTGCAAAAGTTCGGCCCGTGCGGCAATATCCGCATTCTCGGGCAGGGCGAGAGACCGGCGGGCGAAATCCGCCATGAAATCCGAACGCTCGATCAGCACCGCTCTGGCTTTGGTGCAGCGGGCAAGCACTGCAAGTCCGGCAGCTCCGGCTCCGGCGCCAAGATCAGCGACACGCCCGGAAAAGTCATTGGGCACCGTGCTGGCCAGCACCATTGCATCAACGCCGGAGCGATGGCCCTTCAGCGCTGGCTGGAGCAGGTGGAACCTGCCGCGATGGAATGCATCCAGCGTGTGGGGTGTTTCCATCGATGACATGGATCAGCCGCGCAGCTCGCGTTCAAGGCATGCATCTTTCAACAGCTTGCGGGCTTCCTCTTCGCGGTCGGCATCAACAAGCACGCGGCGTGCGATGATACCGACGGAGCCTTCCAGGATGCTCATATTGGAATCCGCAATAAAATGGCTGATACGCGCATCCTTCAACAATGATTCGACAAAGGAGATCAGCACCGGGTCGTTCGTGCGCATGATTTCGATCATGAAGGTGCCCATTCCGTTCGGGGTTACGAGGATTCTTATATAGTCTCCTTATTGTTTTTTTACAGCTGTATCGGCGGCACATATACCTGCCAGTGCCCGATCAAGTGCGATTGCGTGAAGCACATCAAGCTTTTGCGCCTTCACCACATTGCCAGCCGCCTTCGCCAGATCGGCAGGGCAATCCTTGCTGCCCCGCAGGCTGGAGACGACTTCCAGTTCATGGACAAGGGTTTCCGTATAGCGGGCAAGGGTAGGGCGGATTTCCTTGACCAGATCGGGTCTTTCGGTTTTCGGAGCCTCGCCATTGCGGTGCCATTCGGCCAGAAGCTCATATTGGACAAGCTTGTTGGCTTCGATCTGATTGGCGAAGAAGGTTTGGATAAGGGCCGGGTCGAGTTTTTCCGCATTGGGCAGCGCTGCCACGCCTGCAATAACCTTTGCTTCCTGCTCCTTGTCCTCAACCGGCTTGCCGCTATCCCATTTTGACAGGGCAACCTTGTCGGCAAATTGCAACCGTCCGGCGACCGCCTGTGCAAGTGCGTCAAAAGATGGCGTTTGGGCAAAAGCGGGGATGCTCGGCAGTGCCAGAACAAGAGCGATCAAGCTGTAAGTTGCGATTTTCATGAAAAGAATCCTTTCAAAATCAGGATGGTCACCCCATCTGCATTACATCGACTGGTGGACAATGTTCGTAGAGGTTATAGCGATGCCCTATCACGAATTTGTAACCCGTGCCATTTCTGCGCGCCAATTCGCCGCTTGCGGGTTATAGCCTGTCAAAATAAGGTGTCGCCGCATTACGCGAGAAGTTTAGGAGTTTCGTTTTGGGCGTTGTTGTCAGTCTGGACGATAAGAAGAACAGCACGGGATCAGTGCAACCGCTGGTCGATCTCACCAAGGCGGACATGGCCAGGGTGAACGAATTGATCCTGTCCAAGGCAGGTTCTGACGTCGAGATGATTCCCGAAGTGGCGAACCATCTGATCTCATCAGGCGGCAAGCGCCTGCGCCCGATGATCACGCTCGCCGCAGCCCGCATGTTCGGTTATCAGGGCGATGGACACGTCAAACTCGCCACCAGCGTCGAATTCATGCACACGGCAACGCTGCTGCACGATGATGTGGTTGACGAGAGCGATCTGCGCCGTGGCAAGAGCACGGCCCGCATGATCTGGGGCAATCAGGCCAGTGTTCTGGTTGGCGATTTCCTGCTGGGTCAGGCCTTCAAGATGATGGTGGATGTTGGCTCGCTCGAAGCGCTTGACGTTTTGGCAACCTCCGCTTCAGTGATTGCCGAGGGCGAAGTCATGCAGCTTGCAGCTGCAAAAAATCTCGAAACAACTGAAGATGAATATCTGGCTGTTATCAAGGCCAAGACCGCGGCGCTGTTTTCAGCGGCTGCCGAAGTTGGTCCGATCATCGCGTCCACCTCGCGCACGGACCGCCAGGCACTGCGCTCCTATGGTCTCAATCTCGGTCTTGCCTTCCAGCTGGTTGATGATGCGCTGGATTATGGCGGCAATGCCAAGGATCTCGGCAAGAATACCGGCGATGATTTCCGCGAAGGCAAGATTACCCTGCCAATTATCCTGACCTATCGCCGTGGCACGGCAGAAGAGCGCCTGTTCTGGAAACAGGCCCTTGAAAACGGTGCCAATGATGACAAGGCGCTGGAAAAGGCAAAGGGCCTGATGACGCGCTACGGAGCGCTCAGCGACACAATTCAGCGTGCCCGGCATTTTGGCGGCATTGCCCGCGATGCACTGGCCCCGCTTGACCAGTCGCCGCAGAAGGATGCGCTTCTGGAAGTCATCGATTTTTGTATCAGCCGGGTTAATTGATAAATCTTGGATGAAATCCCGCCACGCTCTGAAGCGCTGCGGGCCTGCCTCGAATTCTTTCGATCAAACTTGAGCGAGGACCGTAAAAAGGCCATGCTTTTCTTGAGGATTCGGGCAATCATTTCATAATGACGACAATGAAGAGGGATTTTGCACATGCAGCGCAGTAAATTGCTTGGCTCCGTTATGGGCGCAACACTCGCTGCCTTGGCCATCGGTGTCGCTCCCGCACCCGCTTCTGCCGGTAAAGATCCCATTTTAGCAACCGGTTCATTGTCAGGTGCTTTTCTCTCGGCCCGCACCGCTGAGCGCAGCAATGACTTCGACAGCGCCATTTCCTTTTACCGGCAGGCTCTTGCCTATGACCCGAAGAACCAGGAACTGCGCCAGAGCCTTCTCCTTGTGCTTTTGACCGATGGCCAGTTCAAGGAAGCTTTGCCGATTGCCGAAGAGTTGAAATCCGTTCCGGAGATCGAACGCTTTTCGCGTCTGGCACTTGGCATCGATGCGATGAACAAGAAGCAGTATCAGAAGGTCGATACCCTGATGATGCTGTCGCTGCAGTCCGATCTCGACAAAATGATCACGGGATTGGTTTCGGCCTGGGCCAAGGCCGGGGCAGGCAAGCCCAATGAAGCGCTGGCCATGATCAGCAAGCTGCAGGGGCCGGATGGCTTTGCGCTGTTCAAGATTTACAACTCTGCGCTCATTGCCGATATGGCCGGACAGAAGGACAAGGCTGCGGCTTTCTATCAGAGCGCGCTTGATGACCGCCCCAGCCTTGCGGCTGCGCCTGATACCTATGAGCGGCTGGTTCAGGCCTATGCCTCTTTCAAGGTGCGCAATGGCGACAAGGCAGGTGCGGAATCCATGATCAAGGATGCATCGGAAGCTCTTTCCGGACGCATGGTTCTGGCTGAATTCGGCAAGCAGCTTTCGGCGGCCAAAGCGGTCAAGCCATTGGTGCAGACGCCGCAACAGGGTGCCGCGGAAGTGCTCTATACACTCGCGACGGCTATCAATCGCGGTGGCGCGGAAGCGTTCTCCAAACTCTATCTGCAAATGTCGCTGCCGCTGCGCCCGGAACATGACGCGACGCTTTTCCAGATTGGCGATATCAACGCCAAGCTTGAACAGCCCGAGAAAGCCGTCGAATACTTCAAGCGCATTCCAGCTGACTCGGCCTATAGCCGTGATGCGGAAATGCAGATTGCCATCAACCTTGCCATCCTGAAGCGCAATGACGAAGCGATCACGCATCTCAACGGTCTTCTGGCTGCCGATCCGAAGGATATCCGTACATATCTTGCCATTGGCAGTATTTACGCGCAGGACAAAAACTACGCCAAGGCTGCCGAAACCTATGACAAGGCAGTTGCGGCTATCGAGAAGCCCGAGCGCAATGACTGGATGATCTTTTATCAGCGCGGCATTTCCTACGAGCGGCTGAAGCAGTGGGACAAGGCAGAGCCGAATTTCACCAAGGCGCTTGAGCTTTTCCCGGATCAGCCGCAGGTGCAGAACTATCTCGGCTATTCATGGATCGACATGAACGTCAAACTGGAGCAGGGACTGGACCTGATCAAGAAGGCCGTCGCATCGCGTCCGCAGGATGGGTACATCGTCGACTCGCTTGGCTGGGCCTATTATCGCCTTGGCAATTTCAAGGATGCCGTGATCCAGCTGGAACAGGCTGTGAAATTGCGGCCTGAGGATGCGACCATCAATGACCATCTGGGCGATGCTTATTGGCGGGCCGGGCGCAAGCTGGAGGCTACGTTCCAGTGGGCCCATGCACGCGATTCCAAGCCGGAACCGGAAGATCTGGTCAAGATCGAGGCAAAGCTGAAGAACGGCCTTCCCGATGAGAAGGACCCGGGCGTTGCCAAGAATGGCGGTGAGGCTCCAAAGGCGCCGCCTGCGCCCGAACCGATGCCGCCTGCGCCGGTTCCCGGCAATAAGGGTTGATACGCATTGAAAGCAGGGATGCGCTGGCATCCTTGCACTTCTTCCCGTTGCGGGTGCTGCGAAAGCTGCTGCCAGGACTTCCTTTCTCTTGACCGGCCAGACCGCACGCCTTAGGACGGGCACTCCATTTCCGTTCGTCAAAAAGGCCTGACCGGTGACCGTTCCATTGCCCGATCATATGCACCCGACCCGCTCCTTTCAGGGTCTCATCCTGACGCTCCATAATTACTGGGCACAGCAGGGTTGTGTCATCCTGCAACCCTATGACATGGAAGTTGGCGCGGGTACGTTCCATCCGGCGACGACATTGCGCTCGCTCGGGCCCAAGCCGTGGAAAGCTGCCTATGTGCAGCCATCACGCCGCCCGAAGGATGGCCGTTATGGTGAAAACCCCAACCGGTTGCAGCATTATTACCAGTATCAGGTGATCATGAAGCCTTCGCCGCCCAATTTGCAGGAACTTTATCTTGGTTCGCTGCGGGCAATCGGGCTTGATCCGCTGTTGCATGACATCCGCTTCGTCGAGGACGACTGGGAAAGCCCGACGCTGGGTGCCTGGGGTCTGGGTTGGGAATGCTGGTGCGACGGCATGGAAGTCTCGCAGTTCACCTATTTCCAGCAGGTTTGCGGTATTGAATGCACGCCGGTATCCGGTGAACTGACAATTGGTCTGGAGCGCCTTGCGATGTACATTCAGGGCGTCGACAGTATTTATGACCTCAATTTCAACGGCCTTGAGGGCGATGAAAAGGTTACGTATGGCGATGTCTTCCTGCAGGCTGAGCAGGAATATTCCAGGCACAATTTTGAGCACGCCAATACATCGGTCCTGCTGCGGCATTTCGAGGATGCGGAAGCCGAATGCGCGGCGCTGCTGCGCGCCGGTGCGCCGAAGGATGGCGACAATAGCCCGATGCATAAGATGGTCCTGCCTGCCTATGACCAGTGCATCAAGGCTTCACACGCTTTCAATCTTCTTGACGCGCGCGGTGTGATCTCGGTGACGGAACGGCAAAGCTATATTCTGCGGGTGCGCAATCTCGCCCGGCAATGCGGTGAGGCATTCCTTTTGACCGAAGCCGGCGGCATAAACTACCTTCCTGCCGATGGAGGTAGTGCTGCTGGTAAGCCGAGTGGCGTGTGAGTAGTCGCGATGCCGGATATTTCGAGCTTCAAAACAGCCTCTGCCCGTAAGTTGCGAACGGCGATGACCGACGAAGAAAGAAAACTTTGGCGGCACCTTTGGTGTATTCCTTTGGAAGGGTCTCACTTTCGACGGCAAGCGCCGATTGGACCCTATTGCGCTGATTTTCTATCGCATCGTTTGAAATTGGTGATTGAGGTGGACGGATTTCAGCACGGGCTGGAGTCCCAACGCCGCCATGACGCAAAAAAAACCGCATGGTTGGGACAAAACGGCTATCGCGTATTGCGGTTTTGGACTCATGAAATTCGCAGCGAACTGGATAGTGTGCTCGATACCATTCATGCCGTGGTGCAGGAACAAAGGGTTCTTCACCCCACCCCGGACCTGCGGTCCGACCCTCCCCATCGAGGGGAGGGTGTAGATGGCAATGGCGTCACCACCTCCCCCTTTGATGGGGGAGGTCGCACCGAAGGTGCGGGTGGGGGTGATAAGCCTCTGCTAAAGAAATTCATCTCCCCCGAAATTTGGACCCCCATTGAGGGTAGGAGCCAATATGCCTGATCTTTTGCTCGAACTCCGCTCGGAAGAAATCCCGGCCCGCATGCAGCGCAAGGCTGCCGGTGATCTGAAGAAGCTCGTCACCGATGGTCTGGTTGAAGCTGGCCTGACCTATGAAGCCGCTGGTGAATATTGGACGCCGCGTCGCCTGACGCTGGATATTCGCGGGCTGACGGCACGCTCGAAGGATGTACACGAAGACCGCAAAGGTCCGAGCGTCAGCGCACCGGAAGCCGCAATTGCAGGTTTCTTGCGTTCCGCAGGTTTGACCGATATCGCGCAGGCGCATGTCCATACCGATCCGAAGAAGGGTGATTTTTACGTCGCCCATCTGACCAAACCGGGCCGCCCAGCCGAAGAGATCATCGCGGAACTCCTGCCAAAAATCATTCGTGAATTCCCCTGGCCAAAATCCATGCGCTGGGGTGCAGCCTCGGCCAAAGCAGGCAGTTTGCGCTGGGTGCGTCCGCTCCAGTCGATTGTCTGCATGTTTGGCGGCGAAACCGAAGAGCCTGTTGTCGTTGATTTTGAAATCAGTGGCGTGCGTTCCGGCAATGTTACCTATGGTCATCGCTTCCTCAGCGATAACAAGCCGATTACCGTGCGCCGCTTTGACGATTATGTCGCCAAGCTGGAAAAGGCCAAGGTCGTGCTAGATGCCGACCGCCGCAAGGAGATCATTCTCGCTGACGCGCAGAACATTGCTTTTGCCTCAGGGCTTGAACTGGTCGAGGATGAGGGCCTGCTCGAGGAGGTTTCGGGTCTTGTTGAATGGCCCGTCGTGCTTATGGGTGATTTTGAGGAAGAGTTTCTCGTCATTCCGCCTGAGATTATCCGCCTGACCATCAAGACAAACCAGAAATGCTTTGTGACCCGCAAACCAGATGAGACGGACAAATTGTCCAACAAGTTCATCCTCGTTGCCAATATCGAAGCCAGCGATGGCGGGAAAGAGATCGCCTATGGCAATGGCAAGGTTGTCCGCGCACGGCTTTCCGATGCCCTGTATTTCTGGACGACCGATCAGCATGATCTGCCTGACATGGAGAAGCTTGCCGCCGCAGCGATCCGCTTTGATCTTGATCTGAAAAAGCCGCTCGACCAGCGTATGGCCAGGCTTGACGCACTCAATGTCACCTTCCATGCCAAGCTCGGCTCGCAGGGCGAGCGGGTCACACGCATCAAGGTGCTGGCCCGTGAGATCGCAACTCTGGTGGGGGCTGATCCTGCTCGGGCAGCGCGTGCTGCCGTGCTGGCCAAGGCTGATCTGACGACGGAGATCGTTGGCGAGTTCCCGGAACTGCAGGGTGGTATGGGTCGCAAATATGCTGTGCTCCAGAACGAGCATCCGTCGGTTGCCGCCGCAATCGAGGATCATTACAAGCCGCAGGGACCATCCGATACGGTGCCCAGCGATCCCGTTTCGGTCGCTGTCGCGCTTGCGGACAAGCTCGACACACTGGTTGGATTCTGGGCTATTGACGAAAAGCCGACTGGCTCCAAGGACCCGTTTGCGTTGCGCCGGGCTGCCCTTGGCGTCATTCGTCTGCTGCTTTCAAGCGACTGGCAGATAGAGCTTCTGCCAGTGTTCCAGTCCGCATTTGCACAACAGCGCGAAGCGACAATTGAAAAGCACGTCGAGCGCTACGAAGCGCTTCAGGCCGCGCAGAACTCAGGCGATGTGGATGGCGAGGAAGATGTCACCAATGCAATTTCCGGTTTCGAAAAGCGCGTGCGCACCGAAGTTGCACAAAGTGCGCGGCCGGTTCTGCTTGATCTCCTCGCGTTTTTCCACGAACGGCTGAAAGTGCATCTGCGCGATCTTGGCGCGCGCCACGATCTGATTGATGCTGTCCTCACGGATGATGCTGATAATCTCCTCCTGATCGCCCGCCGCGTCGAGGCGCTGGTGGTCTATCTCAATTCGGAAGAGGGCAAGAACCTGCTGGCGGGCACCAAGCGTGCGGCCAACATCCTGAGCGCCGAAGAGAAGAAGGGCACAGTCGTCGCGGACAAGGTTGATGAAGCTCTGTTTGCGGTCGATGTGGAAAAGAAGCTCTTTGCTGCGATCAATCAGGCTGAGAAGGATGCCGCGCAAGCGATTCAAAAGCAGGACTTTTCCGGGGCGATGATTGCGCTTAGTGCTTTGCGTGAACCGGTTGATTCATTTTTTGAAGAAGTGCTGGTTAATGACGAGAATCCCGCAATCCGGACCAATCGGCTTGCTCTGCTTGCACGTATCCGGACGGCAACCAACACGGTTGCGGATTTCTCCAAAATCGCCGGATAATCAAGGCAAAGGCGCGAGAACTTCGCGCCTTTGTTTTTCTGTCAGTTCATCGCTGCTGTCACGGTCTCTGCCATTTGCGTGGTGCAGATTGGCTGCGCCAGAATTTCGGCCAGCACGCTGCGCTCATTTGCCTGCGCGCGCGTGGCGTAGTGATTGTAGTGGTGTGCTGCCAGCGCCGAGCCACTGATCAGCAGCGTTGCCAATGCGGCGTGGATTGCCGCTTGCCGTGCGACCGGTCGCCAGTCTTTCACCGCTTTAAGCCCGCGCCGCCATGCGGTCATGGCGGCGATAATCAGCATTCCGATTGCGCAGCACAAGGGCGGTTTCTCCACATATTGCTCAAACGGTTTCTTTGCTCTGGGACGAGCAGCCGCAATCCTCAGCCACCGGATGATAGCGACCGGAGGCTTCGACAACGCCGCCCTTGCCATACATGTTGTGCGGGCGCACCCAGTCGCCGAGCGAATGATTGGGCCCGGTTTCGTTGCGGCCCTTCGGCATGACATCGAGAAAACCATAAACACCCAGAAATTGCTCGCCGCCACGGTTGAAGGTCGAGTAGGTGTGATAGATCGTACCGTCATCATCCCTGTAGAAAATGCTGTCACCGGAAAGATCGGTCATGCCGATATCAGCCAGCCGGTAATTGTAATAGACCTTGCCCGTGGCAAGCTCCTGCGGGTGGAACGATACGTTGAAATCATAGTTGAAGTCATTGTTGTAGGACGAGACCCAGGGAAATTCCCAACCCATGCGCCGACGCACATTGTTGATCTCCTGAATGGGTGCGCGTGCCACAGCAACATAGGACACGTCATGGTTTTGCAGGTGGACGAGAATGCCCTTCAAATGATCCACTTCGAGCGAGCAGCCGACACATTGCTGCGCCTGACCCGGACCCATCATGAAATGTTTGATGAAAAGCTGACTGCGGCCATTGAAAAGGTCAGCCAACGACATTTTTCCTGAAGGGCCGTCGAAGATATATTCCTTTTCCACTTTCACCCACGGTAGTGCCTGCCGTTCTGCACTCAGTTCATCGCGCATCTTGGTGAAGGCTTTTTCCTTGGCCAGAAGGGCTGTGCGCGCCTGAAGCCATTCGTCACGCGTAACGGTCAGATGATTGGGCATTGTATCCTCCGTATTCGTATCGGGTTGATTTTTGCCCCGTGTCTTGGGCGGTTCCTGCGTCATTTGTATATTACCAAATAGTTAAATAACTTATTGGTTAAATACAACGGAAAAGACGGTTCGTCAAGACAGCTGGATATCCGGCCGCCGGAACGATCAGCGTTTCAGGGACGTTCAGAAAATATGGCCTATTGGATGGTGGCGCGCAGGGGTGTTGCCCCGATATCCGCAATCGGGCCTGCGGGAGGCTGCGCGACGGGAGCATCCGTTTCCGACGGCAATGTTGCTGCATTCGCCGCCGTGACAAGAGCGTCTGGTTTGGGTCCATTGCCCTGCAGGCGGGCCATATATTGACGCGAACGTTCGCGCCGCTCCAGATAGGCCTTGAGCTTGGCGGCTTCCGCAGCTTTCTGCTCGATGCAGGGCGTACAAACCGGGTTTCCGTCGACATCGAAACTGTCATAGCCGATATAGGAAACCGAGTTTGGCCGGGCTGATGGGCCTTTGAGCCTGATCGAGTCGCCCGCATGCGCAATGACCGGTGTAAGAAAGGCAGCAGCAGTGAGGGCAAGCAAACGGCGGAACATGGGCTCTATCCTTGTGATCCACCCAGCTTTACCAGCCAATCCTTGCCAATTCCCACCATGGTTGGATTCAATTTTACGCATCACCTCATATGGTGAGTTCATCAGCACAGGCTTGCGGCAGGCCCCGCCCATCGTGTAGGCAATGCGCTCTATCGGAGATGTGCCCTTGGCCGAGACAATAGCATCAGATGAGCAGGCAATTTTGCAGGCAGCCCAGACGCTGGCTGCGGGCAAGCTCGTCGCCATCCCGACCGAGACTGTCTACGGCCTTGCAGCGGATGCCACGAATGGCGATGCCGTTGCCGGTATATTCGAGGCGAAGGGCAGGCCGCATTTCAACCCGCTGATCTGCCATGTCTCGGATATCGCCATGGCGGAGCGCTATGCGGTCATTGATGCACTCTCGCGCAAATTGATGGATGCGTTCTGGCCCGGCCCGCTGACATTGGTCTTGCCGCTGCGCCCTGATACCCATATTCATCCACTGGTTGCGGCAGGTCTCGACACGGTGGCGCTGCGTATGCCGCGCGGTATCGCCGGAAAGATCATTGCGGCGCTTGGCCATCCGCTGGCCGCACCCAGTGCCAATACATCGGGCAAGATCAGCGGCACCAGCGCACAGGCCGTCGCGGATGATCTGGGGGAAAAGATCGCGCTGATCCTTGATGCCGGACCTTCGGAAGTCGGGCTGGAATCGACCATTCTCAAGGTGGATGGTGACGCGGTTCTGCTGCTTCGTCCGGGCGGCCTTGCGGCGGAAGACATCGAAACCCTGATTGGCCATTCCTTGCAGCGCATGGACCAGCGCGCGGCTATTCAAGCGCCGGGTATGATGGCCTCACACTATGCCCCGTCAGCCGGAGTGCGGCTCAATGTGCATGAGGTGCGTGATGGCGAGGCACTGCTGGCATTTGGTCCTGAACGTGCCGCCGATGCACACAAGGCAAGCGCCCGTCTCAACCTCAGCGAGACGGGTAATCTGCGCGAGGCCGCCACCAATCTTTTTGATTACATGAAGCGCCTCGACCGTCTTGGCGGCGCAGTGATTGCCGTCGAGCCAATCCCTTTCACCGGACTGGGCGAAGCCATCAATGACCGCCTTGTCCGCGCCGCTGCGCCGCGTGTGCCTCCCATTGAAGAGTTGGAACAGATCAAATGACCCTGACGCCGGAACTTGCTGCCCGCTTTATATCCATTGTCGGCGAGAAGAATGCCCTGCGCGATGCGCATGACATCGAACCCTATCTGATTGAACCGCGTGAGAAATTCGGCGGCAAGACGACGCTGGTCCTGCGCCCGTCGGAAGTGGAAGAAGTCTCGGCCATTCTGAAGCTCGCGACCGAAACCGGTACAGCCATTGTCCCGCAGGGCGGCAATACCGGCCTCGTCGGCGGCCAGATGCCCGATGCGTCAGGCGAGCAGGTCATCCTGTCCCTGTCGCGCCTCAACAAAATCCGCTCCGTTGAACCATCGGGCAATCTGATGATTGTCGAGGCCGGCGTTGTCCTGCAAAAAGTGCAGGAAGCAGCGGAAAAGGCGGGACGCCTGTTTCCGCTGTCGCTGGGCTCGGAAGGCTCCTGCCAGATTGGCGGCAACCTTTCGTCCAATGCGGGCGGCACGGCTGTGCTTGCCTATGGCAATACGCGCGAGCTTTGCCTCGGCGTCGAAGTGGTTTTGCCAACAGGCGAGGTGCTCAATGATCTGCGCTACGTCAAGAAAGACAATACAGGCTATGATCTGAAGGACCTGTTTGTCGGTGCGGAAGGCACGCTTGGCGTCATCACCGCTGCCGTATTGAAACTGTTTCCCCTGCCCAAAGGCAAAGGTGTGGCCTATGTCGGGCTGAACAGCCCCGATGATGCGCTGAAACTGCTGGCATTGGCGCAAAGCCATGCGGGCGCGTCGCTGACCGGTTTTGAACTGATGCCGCGCGTTGGCGTCGAGTTTTCCGTCGCCCATACGGAAGGCGTGCGCGATCCGCTTCAGGGCGTACACAACTGGTATGTGCTGATTGATATTTCCTCATCACGCTCGGCTGAAGACGCGCGCGAAACGATTGAGGCTATTCTGACGGAAGGTTTTGAAGCCGGACTGGTGGAAGATGCGACGATTGCCGACAGCACCGCGCAGGAAAAATCCTTCTGGCATATGCGCGAAGCCATGTCGATGGCACAGAAACCCGAGGGCGGCTCGATCAAGCACGACATTTCCGTGCCGGTGGCGCGCATCCCCGAATTCATTACCGAGGCCGATGCAGCGGTGCTCGAAATGATCCCCGGTGCCCGCATTGTTTCCTTCGGGCACATGGGCGATGGCAACCTGCACTATAATATCACCCAGCCCAAGGGCGCTGACAAGGAAGCCTTCCTTGCGCGCTGGGGCGAGGTGAATGCGCGTGTTCATGGCATTGTCCGCGCCTATAAGGGGTCAATCTCTGCCGAACATGGCATTGGCCAGCTGAAGCGCAAGGAACTGTCGGAAACCAAGTCACCCGTGGCGCTCGATCTGATGCGCCGGATCAAGACATCATTTGATCCTGCTGGCATCATGAACCCCGGCAAGGTGATCTGACCGCCTTTGCGGTCGCCATGCAATGACGCCTTCGGTTCGCGCCCGCACGTCGGGTGACGCCAGACAGGTGGCAACGGCCTCATATCCGGGCGCGCCCGTATAAGGAGCCACACATATGGGCGGGCTGTGATTGGCGGGGCAGAAGATGATGGTTTCATCACCGCCAACAGCAGCCAGATCCAGAATCACACTGGAGCGCGTCATCAGGAACAGCGGTTTGGCATCGGGGCCGCGCCGTTTGAGATAAGCGCTAAGAGCTTCTTGTGTTGCCTGATCCAGCCCCTGTTCCACCATGTCGATCACCAGCATGGCGGCGGCGGAAGTCTCCATTGCAACGAGAAGTGCGGTCAAAGCCTGTGACGCCGTGGCACCATCCTCGACAAGCCACGCTACAATCCCGTCTACACGTTGTTTGAGGACGGGGTGAGTTTCCGCGACACCATCTGCCGACCTGTCCAACCCGATGAATTCTGCGTTCGGCAAAGCTTTGGCTATGGCAAGCGCCAGCTTTGTCTTGCCGCTGCCGAGCGGGCCAATAATGTAGTTCAATGTCCGGATATCGGACAACGCAAATTGTTCACCACCCCACGGCCATGGCAGATCGAATGAAACTTCGATTTTCGGGGCAGGGCGGATCAGTTGAACCAACTCTGCAGTATCAGGCGTGCGGCCAGCGGCAATATTCGTTCGCATAGCGGATACTTTTTCAATCGTACCGGCGAGATGGTGTAGCTGCCTTTGGAGCACTGCCTGATGTGCTGTTAATGCCGGTTCCAGAGCTTGCCGATCGCCTTTGAGAACCCTCGCTATCTGCGCGAGGCTTAAACCCAGTTGGCGCAGGGCAGCGATCTCGCCAGCCCGTGCCATCTGAACCGGACCATATGTCCTCCATCCTGCTTCCGTGCGGACAGGAGCGATCAGGCCCCGTTGCTCGTAAAGGCGAAGTGCCTTGGTGGAAACGCCGAGGCGTCGTGCTGCTTCGGAAGGGTTCAGGAACTGTGCGGAAGAATTCACGACTCACCTCGTTCGTTGTTGACCGCTCTCCTTATCGGGGCAGCCCCAAGGGCCGGGTCAAGAGCAGGCTCACACAAACCGGCAGTTTATGCTCTGTCAGTGTTTTGTTTATCTCTCTTTTCGAAACCTTACCGATGGTCGAATTTCGATAACCATTCCCCGCGATGAGAATTGATTAACCGCGTTCGTTAAGCGGAACCGGGGGGATTGGCGCCTATTGTTTCCCCATACGAGACCAGAAAAAATTGGTCCGCTCTACAGGGAAATACAAAAGAGAAGACCGGAAAACCGGCTCTCAGGATCGACAGAAGGCGTCACATGAAAAAAGCCGGAGCAAAGCCGGTTTGGGCAGGCCAGGAATTCAGGCTCGACCCATTCCACCTGCCACAGACCGTAACCTACGCCACGCGCGATGATCGCGGCGATATCACCTTCTCGCTGCATGAGCGGGGCGCGGTGGTCAAGCGGGTGCTGCCAAACAGCAACCTGCCCATCTCGCTGGCTCTGCCAGCCTGTGCCTTTCAGGGGGTCACGGCCCGTGCCGCCGAGGACGAGCTTGGCGACATCACCGTGACGCTTGAGCTGATGCATAGCGATCCGCACCTTTCAGTGCCCTTGCTGGTGGCGCATGATCTCAACGACATTGCTGCGGATTGGCGCGCCTGGTCTTCGCTTTTCAAACTGCCGATGATGCTTGTCGAGGAAGACGGCGAAGCCCGTCAGCTTGAACAGAGCATTGGGCCGGTGGCCGTGGCGGAACCGAAAGAACGCCGTCAGGGACGGGAACCGCGCCGCCGCCGTCCACGCTTTCTCGCCCGCCGCAAGATGGGTGATCTCGGTCTGCGCCTCGTCGTGGGCGGTGAAGAAATCATCAGCTCGGGCAGACGCTAACGAATATTCAATCGGTGATTTCCTTCATGCAGTTGTGACATTAGGGTCCTAATCAGAAACCCAGGCAACACTGTATGAGGGGGCTCTTCGATGTCGGGTATTGAACGTCGTCATTTTCTGATCGGCAGCGCTGTGACCGCGCTCGCCGCAACAGCAGTCAATGCATCCGCAGCGGAAACCACTATGCTTCCAGCCGCCAATGACATGGCCATTGCAACCGATCAGTCCTATTGGGCGGCGGTTGGCGATCTCTACGATGTCGAGCGTTCCATCGCTAATCTCGAGAACGGCTATTGGGGCATTATGGCCCGGCCAGTTCTGCAGGCCTACCTGGAAAATACCCAGCGTGTGAACAGGCAGAACACCGTTTATGCGCGCAATGTTTTCAGCAAGGATGCCGAGGACGTGCGCAACCGCGTTGCGGCGGCAGTTGGCGCGGCACCGGAAGAGATCGCACTGACACGCGGCGCGACCGAAGCCCTGCAAAAGCTGATCACTGGCTATAACAGGCTGCAGCCGGGCGATAGCGTGATCTATTCCGACCTTGACTATGATTCCATGCAATATGCCATGAATGCGCTGGCCAGCCGTCGCGGTGTTGAGGTCAAGACCTTCGCCATACCCGAACCCGCAACGCGGGAAGCCGTGCTTGACGCCTATCGCGCGGTGCTGGAAGCAAACCCGAAGGCGAAACTCCTGCTCTTGACGCATTTGTCCCACCGGACAGGTCTTGTCATGCCCATTCGCGAGATTGCCGACATGGCGCGCGCCCGCGGCGTGGATGTGGTTGTTGATGCCGCCCATTCATGGGGGCAGATGGATTTCAAGGTCGCTGATCTGGGTGCGGATTTCGTCGGTTTCAACTTGCACAAATGGATCGGCGCACCTGTTGGCATGGGCTTTTTCTATATCCGCAAGGAAAGGCTCGCCGATATTGACCGGGATCTGGCCGATGAAGACTGGCCAAAGGATGATATCCGTTCGCGCGTTCACACCGGCACAACCAATTTTGCCGCGACCCTGACGGTACCCGCTGCGCTTGATCTGCACGAGATGATCAGTTCAAAACGCAAGCAGGCGCGTCTGACCCATCTTCGCAATTACTGGGTGAACAAGGTTCGGGCCATTGAAAGCATCGAAATCCTCACGCCTGACGATGACACCATGCATGCGGGGATCACCTCGTTCCGCATCAAGGGCAAAATCAGCAAGGATGACAACACGGCCCTGATGACGGCATTGCGCGACAAGCACCGCGTGCTGACGGTGCGCCGCGCGGGGATAACCAAGGGCCAATGCCTGCGTGTGTCGCCAGCGCTCTACACGACCGAAGCGGAACTTGACCGGTTGGTCGAGGGGCTGGGTGCTATCAGTTCGACCTGACAGGCTAGAAGAACGGCTTCACCACCGTCCACAGCGCGCCAAGCACCAGTCCGGCAAAGATCAGCCAGCCGACGACCTTGTTTGAATGGAACAGGCGCAGACATTGTGCGGGGTCGTCAATGTCCAGCACCATGATCTGGCGATACATATGCGCGCCTGCCGCCAGAAGGCCAGCGACGGCAGGCATCGGCACTTCCGCCATGGCAAAGGCCCAGAGGAACAGCACGAGCGCGCCACCATACAGCACCATCAGCGCCTCGCGGGTACGGCTGCCGAACAGTCTTGCGGTTGAACCCACACCGACCAGCGCGTCGTCTTCCTTGTCCTGATGCGCGTAGATGGTGTCATAGCCGATCACCCAGAGGATAGACCCGGCATAGAGCAGCAGCGGCGGAAGGAAATCTTTCAGCGTTGCGGGTGCGCCGAAATGCGCCGACCAGCCAACGAGTGCGCCCCAGGAAAAGGCAAGACCCAGCACCAGCTGCGGCCAGTTGGTGAAACGTTTCATGAAGGGATAGATGGCGACAATCACCAGCGAGGCAATGGACAGAAGAATGGTGAAACCATTGAACTGGATAACCACCAGCAGGCCGACAAGCGCTTGCAGGGCGATGAATATTTTCGCCTGTTTGCGTGTCACCTGACCCGAAGGCAGTGGCCGCGACCGGGTGCGCGCCACCTGATTGTCAATATCCTGATCCGCAAGATCATTATAGGTACAACCAGCCCCACGCATGGCTACCGCGCCAATAAGCAACAGCGCCAGATGCCAGGGTGAGGGGATGATTGACCAGACGCTGTCGCCGACCTTGGCTCCCGCGCTTGAAGCCAGCGCAACGGACCACCAGCAGGGCCAAAGCAGCAGCCACCAGCCGATTGGCCGGTCCCAGCGCGCCAATTGCGCATAGGGCCATAGCCATGCGGGAAGCGCCCGATAAACCCAATGCCCAGACGGCGCATCGAAAACGCGGCCTTGGCCTTCGCTTGACTGGATAATGTCTTTTTCTGATGTCATGGCGTGACCTTGCAGCGAGCGCTTTGCCAGTCAAGTAAATATTGCAGGAAATTGTGGGTTGGGGTGGTTTGAAAGGCCAACCTTCAGCATTGGCACGAGGCAATCACCCCCTCTGCCTTATCGGACTACCGGGGCGAGCACTTGGCGGAAAAGTGTCCGTGGTTCGACAAGCTCACCATGAGGGAGATTGGGGATGCAACGCTAATCGCCAGCATTCCAAATTACAAAGGTTGCAGAACTTAGCTCCCTTACATCCTCACTCTCCCTCATGGTTGTTATGTCGAACCACGAACCACCACCCATCCCCCCACAGCTTTTCCGGGCAAATCTGTGATTGCGTGCTTGACCCCCGGCGCTCAAGGCCATACCGACACAGCAACCCCCTATGCACGGAGCAGAAAAACGATGAACGTCTTGCTTATTGGTTCCGGTGGCCGTGAACATGCTCTGGCGTGGAAGATTGCCGCGTCCCCCGTGCTGACCAAGCTTTACTGCGCGCCCGGCAATCCCGGCATTGCGCACGAGGCTGAATGTGTGGCGCTTGATCCGGCTGATCATGCGGCCATTATTGCCTTCTGCAAGGAAAAGGGTGTCGATTTCGTCGTGGTGGGCCCGGAAGCACCGCTGGTTGCGGGGATTGCCGATGAGCTGCGCGCGGCGGGTATTTCCGTGTTTGGCCCGTCCAAGGCGGCAGCACAGCTCGAAGGCTCAAAAGGCTTTACCAAGGACCTGTGCGCCCGCTTCAATATTCCAACCGGTGCCTATGGCCGCTTTACCAATGCTGCTGCTGCCCGCGCCTATGTGGAAAAACAGGGTGCCCCCATCGTGGTCAAGGCGGATGGTCTTGCGGCGGGCAAGGGCGTTGTGGTTGCCATGACCGTGCAGGAAGCGCTCGATGCGGTGGATGCCTGCTTTGACGGCGCATTCGGCGGCGCCGGTGCCGAAGTGGTGGTGGAAGAATTCCTTGATGGTGAGGAAGCCAGCTTCTTCTGCCTCTGCGATGGCAAGACGGCGCTGCCATTCGGCACGGCGCAGGATCACAAGCGCGTCGGCGATGGCGATACCGGTGCCAATACTGGCGGCATGGGTGCCTATTCACCGGCGCCTGTCATGTCGCAGGCAATCATCGAGCGCACCATGCGCGAACTGATTGAGCCCACCATGCGCGGCATGGCTGAGATCGGTGCGCCATTCAGTGGCGTTCTGTTTGCCGGACTGATGATCACCAGGGATGGCCCGAAACTGATCGAATACAACACCCGCTTCGGCGATCCGGAAACGCAGGTGCTGATGCTGCGGTTGAAGGATGATGTGCTGCTTTTGCTGAAGGCTGCCGCTGACGGTGCGCTGGATCAGGTGTCGGTGCGCTGGAATGACGATCCCGCGCTGACCGTCGTCATGGCGGCGAAGGGCTATCCTGCTTCTCCGGAAAAGGGCAGCGTCATTAAAGGCGTTGATGCGGCCCAATCGGACAATGTTCAGGTTTTCCATGCGGGGACTGCCGAGAAGAACGGTGAACTCGTTGCCAATGGCGGGCGTGTGCTTAATGTCACATCGACTGGCAAAACTGTACAGGAGGCACAGGATGCTGCCTATGCGGCAATTGCCCGGATTAACTGGCCAGAAGGCTTTTACCGGCGCGATATTGGCTGGCGTGCCATTATCAGGGAGAAGGGTGCAGTGCAGTAAAAACTTTGTTGATCGGGTTTTCAACATTGACATCGGCGGTTCGTAGCGCAATGTCTCTTTCAAATCGGAACGAGTGGTTCGCTGAGCCGTACCCTCTGTTTAAACTGTCGGAGAAATTCACCGTGTCCATAACAGCCAAGCGAAGCCTTACTGCGATCCTGCTGATGACTTCGGTTCTGACGGCAACGCCTTCCATGGCCGAAAATCTTTTCGGTGCCATGTCCAAGGCCTATCAGAACAATTCGACGTTGAATGCCAACCGCGCCGGTGTGCGGGTTACCGACGAGAATGTAGCGATTGCAAAATCCGGCTATCGCCCGACTGTTACAGGTCAGGCCAGTGTAACCGCAAACCGCACCAAGCTTGATGGCCGCAAAAGCTCATCAAGCGACACGGCCACCGAAGGCGTTGAAGTCGATCAGATGCTCTTCGATGGCTTTCAGACGAAAAACAATGTTGCAGCTGCAGAGACAGGCGTGCTCGCAGCCCGTGAAGATTTGCGCGGAAGCGAGCAGACAACACTCGCCGCAGCCGTGCAGGCCTATATGGATGTGTATCTCAACCGCCAGATCGTAGCCTTGCGCGAAAAGAACCTGGCGTTCCTGAGCGAACAGGTGCGGTCGAACCGCGCACGGTTCGATGTGGGTGAGGGCACGCGCACTGACGTTGCACAGGCGGAGGCATCACAGGCTACCGCGGTCAATGACCGCAATACTGCCCGTGCCAATGTGAAAATTGCGGAAGCCACCTATATCCAGACCGTTGGTGCCGCTCCGGGCTCGCTGACGGCTGCCGCACCGGCAAAATCTTTGCCAAAATCACTTAAGCAGGCCTATGCGATTGCCGAAGCCAACCATCCCTCGATTGGCTCTGCCAAGCTGAACACGGATGTCGCTGGCTATCAGGTCAAGGTCAGGGAAGGTGTATTGCTGCCGCAGGCGGGTGTCACGGGTACCGTCAGCCGGACAGATATTTTTAACGGCACGTCGCTCACCTCAACCAACAATACCTCTGGCTCGGCGCAGCTGAAGGTTACTGTACCTATTTACGGAGCGGGCAAAACGGCGGCCAATGTTCGCCAGTCCAAGGAAAATCTTGGCCAGCGCCGCATCGAAGTGAATGTGTCCGAGGACAGCGTCCGGCAGGCTGTTGCTTCCGCATGGGCACAGCTGGATGCCGCGCGCGCGTCGATCACGGCGCAAAGAAGCGTTGTTTCTGCCGCACAGCTCGCACTCAATGGCGTGATCGAAGAGCGCAAGGTCGGACAGCGTACAACCCTTGATGTTCTGAACGCTCAGGCTGACGTGATTACCGGCCAGCTCGCACTGGTTCAGGCAGAACATGACAGCGTTGTGCAGAGCTATCAGGTTCTCTCCGCGATGGGCCGTCTGACAGCCAGGCAGGTTGGTCTGCAGGTGGCCGAGTACAAGCCGGAAGAGCATTTTGATGCTGTGAAGGACAAGTGGGGCGGCACGAGAACACCTGACGGCCGCTAAAATCCAGTTTTAGAGGAAAAAACCGGAGTATCCCGAGAAGGATGTTCCGGTTTTTATTTGTGACGCGCGTGTCAGTTGACGACGTGATAGCGCGATGCCGATTTAGTGGTCCTCGAGGCGACCATTCGCTTCGTGTCAGCATAGGCACCAAAATGATCTGATCGGTGGTGACAGACCCGGGTTTTTCCGTTCTTTATTGGGCGCACCAGAACCGGAGGAATTATTCATGTCATCGGCAAATGTTCCGTTTTCCCTTGTGGGGATCGATCATGTGGTCTTTCTCGTCGATGACATGCCGTCTGCCCTGAAATTCTATTACGATGTCTTGGGATGCCAGCCCGGCTATGTCTACCCCGCATTGGGCATGGAGCAGGTGTGGTGCGGCTCGGCCCTGATTGTCCTGTGGGATATCACCCATCCCGGCGCGACAAGCGCCGTGCCGCCGGTTGCGGGCGGGCGCAATGTCGATCATGTCTGTATCGCAACGGGGCCGTTCGACCATGATGCCCTGCGGGCGCATCTTCATAGCCATGGGGTCGAGATCGAGCGGGAAGCCATGCATGGCGGCGCGCGCGGTATGGGGCACTCATTTTACATCCGCGATCCCTTCGGCAACAAGATCGAGATCAAGGGACCAGCGGTTTATCCGGATGGCAGAGACTAGCTCTCGATGACCTCTTGTGGAGACAGATTGCGCAGAGGTATCCAACCTTCCATGCCTTTAAGAGAACGGCACCATGCCCAACCGTGCGTCTCATCCAGTATCAACACCGTTTCACCGGTTGCACAGGTAAGTTCCATGGCTGAATAGTTGCGGCAAGCAATCGATTGCCCCCGAAAGTTTTTCTCAACCGCCGTATCAGGAAGCCAGCCAGTTTTGCCGTCGGGGCCTTTTGCCCATAGCCACGTATGCCCATCCCAGCAATCCGTTTTGCCAGTGAGGATCACTTCATCTCCGACTTTAAGAGTGATCGGATCTGGATATGTCGCGTCATGTCCAAGCGTCACAACTTTCCGCATGACAAGCATTTCCTAACTCTTCTGCAAAGCGAGATGCACGCCAAGGCCGACCAATATTGTGCCACCGGCGCGTTGCATCAGTCGCTGTGCGTGGTTTGAGCGCTTCAGCCGTGTAATCACCGCGCCCGCCAGAAAAACACAGACAAGATCGGCGGAAGAGAACATCAGATTGACGATGGTCCCGAGCAGAACGAATTGCAGCCACACCGGAAACGCCGCCGAAGCATCGATGAATTGCGGCAGGAATGCCATGAAGAAAATGGCTGTCTTCGGGTTGAGAACCTCGACGCTGATGCTTTCGAAAAAGGCGCGGCGGGCAGATTTCTGCGCGACGTCAGGCATGGTTACATCGCCGTTGACCTTGGCGCGAAACAGGGAAATGCCGAGCCAGACCAGATAGGCCGCGCCGCAGAATTTGACCGCGAGATAAAGCATGGGCACCGCGTGGAACAGCACCGACAACCCGGCAGCCGCAGCGATCACATGCACATAGCCGCCAAGATGAATGCCAAGGGCCGCCATCAGCCCGGACCAGCGGCCACGCGCAATGGTTTGCGCCGCTGCGTAAAGCATTGCGGGGCCGGGAATATAGGCAAAAATCGCTGTGGTCAGGAAGAAGGCGATCAGCAATTCGGTCGATGGCATTGGATGCTCCAGACAAGAGGCCACGAGAATGAGAAGCGCAATATAAACAACGTAACGCTGCCTCATACAAGTCAGGATCATTTGCGTTCTGGCGGTAATTATTCCGCCTTATTCAAAACCGCTTCGATGTGATGTCCATCCGGGTCTACAACGAAGGCAGCATAGTAATGCGGGCCGTAATGGGGCCGCAGGCCCGGTGCGCCATTGTCAATGCCACCATGGGCGAGGGCTGCCGCATGGAAGCTGTCAACGGCCAGCTTGTTTGGAGCGGAAAATGCCAGGTGGAAGCCGGGGCCGGGCGCGCATTGACCCTTCGGGCGATGCTTGATCGCAAGCTTGTCGCCACCACCGGGGCTTCCGTAGCCAACGGCCTGATCCGGCTCGCCTGATCGTAAATCCTCCCAGACCCTGACATATCCGAGCGGGGCAAGCACCGCGTCGTAGAATGCAGCCGCGCGTTCAATATCGGAAACACCCAGCGAAATATGGTGGAGCATATGCATGGCCAATTCCTAACCGTCGATGATCTCAAGTTTTTCGGGGGGTGATGCGGCAAGTTCGGCAAAATCGAGATCCTGCTCAAGCGCATGATAAACGTCATCATCAATGATGCCGCTGTGCCGCATGATATTCAGCTTGGCCCGTTTTGCCGCGATGATGGTCAGCCGAAGCTGATCGGTCTTGCTGACGGCGCGGGGATGGTGACCGTCTGCCACGAGATCACGCTCCTCCTCGTAGAACTCGCGCAGGCTGACCGCCGCGTGATCATCCCGTGTATTAAGCTCGAAGAGGGCCGTATCGATAAGCGCAAGCCGGGCGTTGGCGAGATCCTTTTCCAATGACGTATCCGGCGGGAAGCCGAGGAAGCGAATGAGAGGGCCGAGCGTCAGGCCTTGCAGGATCAGTGATCCCAGAACAACGGCAAGGGCGCTCAGGACAATCAGTTCGCGCGAGGGGAATGTGGCTGGCAAGGCCAATGCGGTGGCAAGCGTTACCAGCCCGCGCATACCGCACCAGGATACGATCAGACTCATTCCAAGCGGCGGGCGCGGAAAGCGGGTCTGCGATGGATTGATATAGTGGATAAGGCGATTATAGGCGAGAACCCAGGCAACGCGCACGACCACGACAGTCGCAAAAACCGCCGCTGCGAAGCTCAGCGCAAATGAAAGCTCCTGCGGATCAAGATCGCGAACGATCGTGCGCGCCTGCAGGCCCATCAGCAGGAATGCCAGAACATTGAGCAGGAACACGGAGGTTTGCCAGACGGAATAGGAATGCAGCCGGTTGCGCGGTGCCTGCCGGGCAGGCACGTAATGGGCAATGGTCATGGCAAAGGCGACGACAGCAAGGACTGCCGACAGGTGCAGGCGCTCCGCGATGATCCATGTGCCGAACACAGCGACAAACTCAAACAGCGTTCCACCCAGTGTCCCGGCTAGTCGCGGCGCGAACAGCATGGATGTTCTGGCAAGGAGAAAACCGATGATCAGTCCGCCCGGTACGGCAATGATCAATTGCGGGATGAGGCTGGTGAGCGACGCCGCGCCAATCGCAACACCGACGGCGGCACTGAAGATGAGCAGGGATACGGCGTCATTGAGCAGGCTTTCGCCCTGAAGGATCGCGACAGCGCGCCTCGGCAGTGCAAATCGCCCAAGCATGGCGGCTGCAGCTGCTGCATCTGGCGGGGCAACGATGGCACCCAGTGCGATCGCAGCGGCAAGTGGCAACCCGCCCAATGATACACCAACCCAGGCAACCGCCGCCGTGGTGAGGATGACAACCCAGACAGCAAGCGAGAGGAGGGGCAACCAGTCCCGGCGGATCGTTCGCGGAGGCAGATCATAGGCCGCGTCAAGCAGTGCCGGGGCGATGAACAACGCCATGGCAAGGTGCGGATCAATTGAGATTTCCGGCGCCCATGGCAGTGAAGCAACGATAACACCGGCCACCGCCAGCATCGTTGGATAAGGCACCGCCAGCTTTCTCGACAGCTGGAGAAAGATGATCGCCACCAGCATCAGAACCAGCATGTTTTCAAACAACGCCATCGGCGGACTTTCCGTTAAAGGCGGCTCATCTGTGGGCTCCACAGCAGACCGCGAACACACAAGATGTGATGAAATGGTATGGGGCTGTTTGTCCGGATACAAGCGCTGTTATGCGGTGTTGGATATCTGCGGCACAAAACCGAAATTTGTCGCCGGGTGATCGGCTTTTGACTTCACCGATCTAGTCTGCTGCTGTCTCAAACACCGGAAGCACGCCCAGAATATTGGCCGAGCGGCGGATAATTTCAGCAGCCATCGGCGCGGCGTTGAGACCCGCACCGGCGGCGACCTGCCCGTCGACAGGTTTCGGTTCATCGATGATCGTCAGGACGATATATTCAGGATTTTCAATCGGAAAGGCCGCGATGAAAGTGTTGAAGCGCACATCCTTGGAATAGCGCCCATTGATGACCTTTTCGGCAGTTCCCGTTTTGCCGCCAACACGATAACCGGGAACCTGTGTCCGGCTGGCGGAACCACCGGTGCCTTTTTGCGCATTGAGGCGGTAGAGATAGCGCAGATCGTCGCTTGTCCGCTTGCTCACAACCCGCTTGGCGATGGTCTGCGCCTCCTCGATGGTGCGGGGCAGGAAGGTCGGTGCGATCAGCATTCCGCCGTTGAGGAGGGCAGCCGCGCCAACGGCTGTTTGCAGCGGCGTGGTTGCCATGCCATGGCCGAAGGAGATCGTGATTGAATGAACCTTCTTCCAGACTTTTGGCTCAGTTGGACGCGCCACTTCGGGCAGTTCCGTCTGCATGCGGTCAAGCAGGCCGAGCCGCACCAGAAATTCGCGGTGTCCTTCAATACCAACGATGTCCGCTTCCTTGGCTGAACCGATATTGGAGGAGAACAGAAAAACCTCCGGCAGAGTGAGAACACGGCGCTTGCCATGGAAATCGTGGACTGTCTGACGACCGATTGTGATCGGGCGGGTGGCATCAAACGTACTGTTCAGGTCTGCCTTGCCGGAATCCAGCGCCATGGCCGTGGTAAAGGTCTTGATGGTCGAACCCATTTCGTAGACGCCAGCGGACATGCGGTTGAGCCGGTCTTTTTCCAGCGCATTGAACGGGTTGTTCGGGTCAAAATCCGGCACGGAACCCATGGCGAGTATCTCGCCCGTCCTGGCGTCGAGCACCACGGCACCCGCCGCGATGGCGCGATAGCGCTCGATGGCATTCACCAGCACATCGCGCACCACATGCTGGACGCGCAGGTCAATGGAGAGCTTGACCGGAGCAAGCTTGCGTCCATGCGCAAGGCCAACATCGCGCAGATCAGTCAGGCCCTGTCCATCAATATACTTCTCCATACCGGCAATGCCCTGATTGTCGATATTCACAAGCCCGAGAATATGTGCGGCGGTCGGTCCACCCGGATAGAAACGGGACTTTTCGGTGCGAAAGCCAATGCCGGGAATGCCAAGCGCCATGATCTGGTTTTTATGCTTCGGTGTCAGGCCGCGCCTCAGCCACGCAAACCCGGCATTGCCTTTCAGTCGGGCATAGGTCTGTTCAAAATTAAGGTCGGGCAGCACGGTGGACAGCAGTTCGAAGGCTTCATCCGGATCGATGATCTTGCGCGGTTCCGCATAAAGCGAGACGGAGTTGATATCCGTTGCCAATACAGCGCCATGGCGATCCACAATATCGGGGCGAGAGGCGAGAACAGAGCCGGTTGGCCCGGTATAGTCAACCGGATCGTCCTTCATGCCGTAAAACACCAGCCGCCCGCTGATAACGCTGAAAATCCCGATGAAACAGGCCATGACGATCAGGATACGGTTTTGGGCGCGTGGGCGGCGTTGGGTCATTATCGCGTTGTGAAACTCTGGGCGAAACGGTGAATTGCGGCTGATGGCGCCAAACTAGCATCGTTTCTTCAGATGCAATTCTCACGATTTCCGGAATGTCTTGTTAACCTGAACAGATGATTAATTTCGATTTTTAGCGGGGATAACCGCCTGATGAAACGGGGCGCGTCCATACAGGATTGGAGCGTGGCTTTTTTCGCCGCAACGGACAGGCAGGGGCGGCAACAGGGAGCAGACAGCCCGATCGAAAGCCTTTTACTACGCCGGATTGATGGTCACTAAAATTTCCTGACACACTGTGGCTTTAAGGTCGCATCACCACATCGTCGCCCATGTCGCGCGGCGTATGAATTTATATTACCTGTTGCGCGGGGAATAACTGACAGAAACATCGAGAATATACGTGTCGTTGGTAATATATATTCAAATATACTATTCCTGCGGAAGTGGACAATTTTACTTCTAAATTTGAAATAGTTTGCTAGTAAAACTAGCATATTTATTCTTTATTACATATGAAAAACGACACTTGCTTGTCATTAATCCTTACATATACTCCGCCATCGCAAGTTGTTGGGAGACAAATCAATGGCGAAAATAGTTGGTGGTGGTGCGAGTGATACGCTGCAGGGAACCGATGAGAACGACAATCTCTGGGGCCTTGGCGGCAATGATATTCTCGATGGTGGTGCTGGAAATGATTATCTCTATGGCGGGGCTGGCAACGACATCCTGACCAGCTCAAGCGGTTTCGACCAGCTTGAGGGCGGCGATGGTGATGACCGTCTGTCGTTTATCGGCGTTGGCGGTGCAGCGCGCGGCGGTGCCGGTACGGATACGCTGGCGGTTGATGTTTCAAATTCTTCTGAACCGGTCACATTGAACAGTTCCGCCGGTCACATTGTTTTCGGTGATCCGACGATAGCGGCGAACCATCTTTATTTCGTTGATCTGGAGCGCCTCGAACTGACGACCGGTGGCGGCGCTGACAAGATCATCGCCACGAACTTTGCTCAGGTCGAGGTCAACACAGGTGCAGGCAATGACCACGTCGAAACCGGCGAGGGCAATGACACGGTGTTTGGCGGTTCCGGCAATGATGTCATTTATGGCAATGGCGGCAATGACGAGTTGCATGGCGATGCGGGCAATGACTTTGTCGATGGCGGCAATGGCAATGACAGCATCTGGGGTGATGACGGCAAGGACAATCTGAATGGCGGCCGCGGCGATGACCATATTGATGGCGGCGCGGGCAACGATACGGTGAATGGCGGCGACGGCAATGATGTGCTGCTCGGCGGTACTGGCGACGATATTCTCAAGGGCGGTTCCGGCAGTGATCATCTCGATGGCGGTGCAGGCGCTGATCAACTGATTGGTGGCACTGGCGCAGATACGTTTGAGTTCGATGGAAATACCATTGGCGGCGTTGATCACATCGTTGATTTCAACGTGGCGGAAGACGTGATCAATCTGCACGATTTCGCCGCGAGCGGCACTGGCATTCATGATTTTGACAGCTTCCTTGCTGCCGCGCATGACACCGCCGATGGCGTTTATGTGAGCTTCGATGGCGATTCCAGCGGCATTCTTATCGAGCATGTCACGCTTGCCGACCTCTCGCCCGACGATGTTGTTTTTTCGTGAGCATGAGGTCTGATGCGTCGCCCCTGATGGGGCGGCGCAATGCAGTTGGAGGATAGTTAAACACAGGTGACGTCAGGGAGGACGAAGGCAATGGCTAAGATAGTTGGTACTGGTGCAAGCGATAACCTGCTTGGAACGGATGAGAACGACAACCTCTGGGGACTTGGCGGCAATGACACACTCGATGGCGGTGCTGGTGATGATTTCCTCTATGGTGGTGCTGGCAATGATGTCCTGACCACTTCAAGCGGTTTCGACCAGCTTGAAGGCGGCGACGGCGATGACAGGCTGGCTTTCATTGGCGTAGGCGGTGCCGCACGCGGCGGTGCCGGTACGGATACGCTTGCTGTTGACCTCTCAAGCTCCACGCAGGCGGTAACATTTAACGGCTCCAGCGGCCACTTCGTCTTTGGCGATCCGGCTGTTCAGACCAATCATCTCTATTTCGTCGATATCGAACAGCTGGAACTGAAGACTGGCGGCGGCAATGACACGATCATTGCGACCAATTTTGCCCAGATCAACGTCAATGCAGGTGCTGGCAATGACCGTGTTGAAGCCGGAGAAGGCAATGATGTCATCTCCGGCGGCGATGGCCGGGACATGCTGTTCGGCGGTGGCGGCAATGATGAAATTCATGGCGATGCGGGCGATGATTATGTCGATGGCGGCAACGGCAACGACAAGATCTGGGGCGATGCGGGCAATGATAGTCTGGCCGGTGGTCGCGGTGATGATTGGATCAGCGGCGGTGATGGCAACAATAATCTCAACGGCGGCGACGGCAACGACGTTCTTTACGGTGGTTCCGGCAACGACATTATCAAAGGTGGGGCCGGAAACGATTATATGGGTGGTGGCTCCGGCGATGATCAACTGTTTGGTGGTGACGGTAATGATAGCGTTTTCACCAATGGTGGATGGGATGTCCTCCTCGACGGCGGTAATGGCGACGATTCTTTGACGGATGGCAGCTCGGACGAGCCTTATTTGGGAGGCAATGCCAACCTTCACGGTGGCGCCGGGAATGATCGTCTCACTGTTTATTCAGAAGGCTGGGTCGGTGGCCTGGATGGCGGAGATGGCTACGATAAAGCTTATCTGCATTTTTCCTCCACGTCGCAAGGATATACATTCGACGCTGCGCGTTACTCAACGGTTGAGGAGTTTCACATCTCGGTATTCGGCGGTTATCAAGGCGTTAAACTATATGGCGCTGATGGCAATGACGAGCTGGGAAGCTATGATGCTTACAGACCCGGCGCCAGCGGCAATGACTATATCGATGGGCGTGGCGGGGATGATGTGCTGAATGGCGGTGGCGGTGCTGATCATCTGATCGGCGGTACTGGCAATGACACGCTTAACGGTGAAGATCTCGTCACAATTCCGAGTGCCTACAACGACATTCTGGAAGGCGGCGAAGGCAATGATATCTTGAACGGCATGTACGGGCAGGACACTCTGGATGGTGGTGTTGGCGCGGACATCTTGAAGGGCGGCAGTGACGCCGACACCTTTGTCTGGGACGAGGCAACGGCACGCCTGAATGGTGGCATTGACCACATATCAGACTTTGACACTGCTGGCGGCGATGTCATTGGCCTGCGTGGATTTGGTCCGGGCGGCGCGACCGGCATCCACGACTATGCAAGTTTTCTCGCGGCCTCCCATGATACCGCCGGGGGTGTCTATGTCAGCTTTGGCAGTGACACCAATGGCATCCTTATCGAAGGCGTGACGCTTGCCAACCTTTCGGCGGATGACGTCGTGTTCTCCTAAGTTTGGTGCTGATAGTGATCTGTGAAAACAGGCGTCTGGTGACAGGCGCCTGTTTTCGCACGTTTCGCTCATACAATGATTCATGCGGCAAATTCTCAGCCCTGATGTCCGTGCCAAAGACATTCCTGCGGCTGTACTGGAACGTTGTGCAAGTGACCGGTATAGGTGTCTTGAGGGCAGCGTTAGCAACTGAACTTCCGCGAAGCGGAACAGTGGGAAGAGTTTGGCATGAGTCTTTTGTCGGCGCGCGAGAAAGCGCTGGAAGTGGCGCAGCGCCTCGTGGTTATGGGGCCAGTTGAAGTAAAGCGTTTCTTTGGCGGAGCAGGGCTTGCGCTGGATGATATCCAGTTCGCTTTTGTCATGAAAGGCGCGCTGTATCTGCGCGTGGATGATCAGACACGTCCAAAGTTTGAGGCCATGGATGCCTTGCCATTCACCTATGCCGGACAGTCGCAAACCGTAAGGGTTGCGAGTTATTACACGCTGCCGGATAAAATTATCGACGAGCCGGACGAATTGCTGAACTGGGTCAAGGCGGCATACCGTGCCGCCGTCAATGCCAAGCGCGCTACGCGCCGACGTTCCAAATGATATTTTGAGCGCCCGCGGAATTCAGCGCTGCATTGCATAGGCGGGCCAGCGGCCAAGGGAAGCTTTGGCGTCATCAAAACAGAAACGCACCATTGCGCTGATCAATTGGCTGTCGGGGCGTTCGTCAGCCGTAGCCTTAGGCTGCTGCAGACTGATTTTCATTGTCACCACCGTCAGCTTTTCAACCGGCAGAGCGGTAATGGAGGCGGTCAGCATGGTGTCGATTGCTTCAGGGGTTTCGTCCATATGGTCAAGATAAGACTGCACATCTGCAAGCAAACGGCCAGCTGCACCCGCCAGCAACCGCGGTGCATTCAGAAGTGCGCGATAATCGACAAGCGGCGGTTCCATTGATGCCATCAATATATCATCGGTAAGGGGTGGCCGTTCGCCGGGCCTCGGCATGTCGTCAGGCACTACGGCTGGAATGAGATTATCGAACGGCCATGCCTGTTTGAGCTGTGCTACGGTCATATCGGCAATATTGACGTCGATATCGCGGTTTGTACCATTCGGGCGATAGGGGCAGCGTGTTTTTGTGCAATTGCTTTGCGAGGTAAATTGCCAGAGCGCATAATCCTGCCAGTTACCCTTGGGAAAATGCGGAGCGATATCGGTTTCATAGCGCGCATACCAGAGCGGCAGGCGGGAGAGAATTGGGAATTGAAGCCGGTGATCGGCAATGTATTTTGCCGTGGTGCCATTGGTATAGAGCACGGGATAGCGACCGGTGCGCAGCTTGATCTGTTCGGCAAATATCTGGCCATCCTGCAATGACATGAAACGGGTAGGGTCATTGTCCTCGATATCGAGTGCCATCAACTCATCGCTGGTTGGCTCCGCATAATCGATAAAGTGATTTGCCTGTTCGACAGGGTTGCCAGGACGGGCGAGATGGTAGGAACCCCATTTCAGCCCGAGCGCCTTGGCCAGCGCGCGCCGCGTTTGGTAAAGCTCGCGCGACACCGCATAGTTGCGCCAGATGCGCCGGCATATCTCCTGATCCTTCACATCGGCGATCCGCCCGCAATGATAATTGGCGGGCATACCGTCGGAGCCCTTGTGGATGAAGGCGGCAACGCGCGGGTCCTTGATGATTTCAGGCAGATTGAAGGAATTATGCTCGTAACCATCAAGCACGATGGCACGGTCCTGATTGGACCAGGGTGTCTGGAATTGCGAGTCCGCACGGGAAGGGGCGCTGGAAAGCAGCGCGGCGACAATGGCAGCAAGGGCAAAAACCTGCGCACGGATCGTCAAATGGGTATCCCTTCACACCTCGTTGTCTGGCACTTCAGATACAAGAGCGTATGGTCGCCGGTTTATGGTTAAAATGCCGTAAACCATGTCCTGTGCATGACAATTTAGGTCAGAGGCCGATTGTCAGGAATGCGGACCGGCAGGCTCAATAGATCCAATGATACCAATTGCGAGCTTGCCGAAAAATGAATTTTCTTACGTTTACGTAAAAATCCACTTGCCTTGCCTCGCCGGGGGTTGCAATGTCCTGACACTACGACCCAGCATCACTGGATGAGGAGACATGTGATCAATGTACCGGGCGCCCGTCGAGGAAATCGCACATACTCTCAAGAAAATTGCCGGATTGGATGAGGCCATCGCTGCAGGGCGTTTTGGCGATCTCTCCGATGATCTTGTGGATGCCATTCTGGAAGAAGCTGGCAAGTTCGCGTCAACCCGCGTTGCGCCACTTCTGGAGGTTGGCGACAGATATGGAACACCGCTGAAAGATGCCGAAGTGACCATGCCGCCCGGCTGGAAGGACGTTTACAGCGACTGGATCGGCGCGGGCTGGAATGGATTGACCGGCAAGGAAGAGTTTGGCGGGCAGGGCCTGCCGATGATGCTGGCGATAGCGGCGCTGGAAATGTGGAATGCCGGTTCCATAGCCTTCGGCCTTGGCCCAATGCTGACGCTTGGTGCCATTGAGGCGCTTGACGCCCATGCCACGGACGAGCTGAAAAACACCTATCTACCAAAGCTGGTTTCCGGCGAGTGGATGGGAACCATGAACCTGACCGAACCGCAGGCGGGTTCCGATGTAGGCGCGCTTCGTTCGCGCGCGGAGCGGGCCGATGACGGCACCTATCGCATTTTTGGTCAGAAGATTTTCATCACCTATGGCGAACATGACCTGACCGACAACATCATCCATCTGGTTCTGGCGCGTCTGCCCGATGCGCCCGCGGGAACCAAGGGGATTTCGCTGTTTCTCGTGCCGAAGTTCCTGGTGAATGCCGATGGATCGCTTGGCGCGCGCAATGATGTCTTCTGCAGCGGTGTCGAGCATAAGCTCGGCATTCATGGCTCGCCCACCTGCACCATGATCTATGGCGATGGTTTTGCGAAAGATGCAAAGCCCGGCGCTATCGGCTGGCTGATCGGTGAGGAAAACCGTGGTTTGGCCTGCATGTTCACCATGATGAACAATGCCCGGCTTGCCGTGGGCATTCAGGGCGTTGCGGTGGCGGAAGCTGCCTATCAGAAGTCGCTTGCCTATGCGCAGGAGCGCCGCCAGATGCGCGCGCCCGGCTGGACCGGCGAGGGTATGAGCCCGATCATCGAGCACCCGGATGTACAGCGTAATCTTTTGACCATGAAGAGCCTGACCGGCGCTGCCCGCTCCATCTCCTATGCCTGCGCCCATGCGCTGGATATGTCCCATACGGGCTCCGGCGATGATGCGAGGCACTGGGCCGACCGTGCCAATCTGCTGACGCCTGTTGCCAAGGCCTTCTCCACCGATGTGGGCGTGGATGTGGCGTCAATCGGCATCCAGATCCATGGCGGCATGGGCTTTATCGAGGAAACCGGTGCAGCGCAGCTTCTGCGCGATGCCCGCATTGCGCCGATTTATGAGGGTACCAACGGCATTCAGGCCATTGATCTTGTCCAGCGCAAGCTGCCGCTTGGCGGCGGCAACCATGTGAGGGATTACATCGCTGAGTTGCGCAAGGTCGCTGAAGCCGTATCGGCCAGCAACAGCACTGATTTTGGTGAGACGGGTGAGCGCTTGCAGGCTGGTCTTGACGATCTCGAAGCCGCAACGCTCTGGCTGCAAAAGGCGCTTGCCGATGGCGAAGTCAGTGATGCGCTGGCTGGCGCGACGCCGTATCTGCGCCTTTTCGGCCTTGCTGCCGGGGCGACCTATCTCGCCAAGGGTGCGCTCGGCGGCGACAATGCCGGACGCACGGTTCTGGCGCGGTTCTTTGCGGAAAATCTTTTGAATGAAACCTCGGCGCTGAAAGATCGCGTCCTCACCGGTGCGCCGAGCCTGCTTGGCGCCCGCGCTGCTCTTCAATAAGGAAACACCATGTCAGACCATATCCTCATCGAGCGCCATGGCGCCGTCCAGACCATCCGGATGTTCAGGGCCGACAAGAAGAATGCGCTGACCCGCGCCATGTATGCAGCGATGACCAAAGCGCTGGTGGAAGGTGAAGCGGACCCGGAAATCCGCACCCATGTCTTTTTTGGTGTGCCGGGTGCATTCTCATCGGGCAATGACCTGCAGGATTTCATGGCTTTTGCCACCTCAGGCACCATGGGCACCGAGGTTTTTGATTTTCTCCTCGCGCTGGCCAATGGCAAAAAGCCAATTGTTGCCGGTGTGGATGGCCTTGCCATCGGTATCGGCACAACGCTGAATTTCCATTGCGACCTGACATTCGCCACACCGCAATCCCTGTTCAAGACACCCTTTGTTGATCTGGGCCTCGTGCCTGAGGCTGGCTCAAGCCTGCTTGGACCAGCCCTGATGGGCCGTCAGCAGGCTTTTGCCTTTCTGGCCGTGGGTAACGGATTGAGTGCGGCGGAGGCCAAGGAAGTTGGCCTCGTCTACAGGATTGTTGAAGCGGACCAGCTGGAAAGCACTGTTCTGGCCGTTGCCACAGAAATCGCCGCCAAGCCGCCGGAAGCCATGCAGATATCGCGTGATCTTCTGCGTATGCCGCGTGCCGAGACTGTGGAGCGCATCAAGCTGGAAGCCGGGCATTTTGCCGAACGGCTCCAGTCTGAAGAGGCGCGCAACGCCCTGATGGCCTTTCTCACCCGCAAAAAGGCCTGAGCAAGCCCTTACGGATAAAGCCGGGTCTTGCTGCTCCAGTTGCTATCAGGCGTCTCGCGGCTGAAGACCACCCGGTCATGCAGCCGGAAGGGCCGGTCGTGCCAGAATTCGATCGAGGTCGGGCGGATGCGGAAACCCGACCAGTGGGCTGGACGCGGTATATTGCCGATGGCGTAGCGGGCAGTGTATTCCGCCACGGCTTTCTCCAGCGCAAAACGGCTTTCCAGCGGGCGCGATTGCCTGGAAGCCCAGGCACCGATACGGCTGCCGCGTGGGCGTGTGGCATAGTAAGCATCGGCCTCCGCATCGCTGACAATTTCCACAGGGCCGCGTATGCGCACTTGACGGCGGAGCGTTTTCCAATGAAAACACATAGCAGCTTTCATTGAGCCAAGTATTTCCTGACCCTTCTGACTTTCAAAATTTGTATAAAAAACAAAGCCTTGTTCGTCAAAATCTTTGAGAAGAACCATGCGAACATCAGGCAGGCCATCACTATCGACCGTTGCCAGCGCGACAGCATTGGGATCATTGGGTTCCGTTTTGGTGGCGTCCTTCAACCATTCGTCGAAGAGCGCGAAGGGTTCGTTTTTTTCCGTGAAGTCATCGGTTGTTAACTTCATTTCACCCATAGTCATTGCTGGTTGACCTTGTTAAAGAGAGATATGCGTTTGGCACTGGCAATACCAGATATCAGGAACCTTGGGGCGAAAATTTCGGTGCGCGTAGCGCCGATTTCTGCTGTTTTTGCACTTTGCCTCCTCTCCGGTTGCGCCATGAAAAGCTTTAGTATCGAGAGCGCGGTGCCTGACAAGGCGACCGTAACAGGCTCGGTTGCTCCGGCGCCACAGGTCGATGCCAAGGGTGCTGCCGACCAGTCCACTGTTCGCAACATCGTATCTGCCCTGAATTTCACCCAGTGGGGCAACAAGCCGCTGCCGTGGTCCAACCCGGAAACCGGCAGTCAGGGTACGATCACAGCCATTGCCGAGAAAAAGACCGAAACGGGCCTTTGCCGCGAATTCCAGACTTCGCGCGAATCCTTTGATGGTGTCATGCTCTATAAGGGCGAAACCTGCATGCAGAATGGCGGGCAATGGACATTGAAATCCTTCGCTCCATTGTAATTTTCTGCGACTGAATGATATTTTCGATAGAATCGGGTGGTAATTGCAGATTTCTTGATGGAAACTCTGGAATTTCTTCCTATTGATGGGCATATACAGGGCAACTCCCAACGCACTTCCGTTTATGCCAGTGGAAAGGCACACACATGCGCGATCCCTATACCGTGCTGGGCGTCGCCAAGACGGCGAAGCCTGAAGAAATCAAGTCGGCGTTTCGCAAGCTCGCCAAAAAGTATCATCCTGATCAAAATCAGGATGACCCGAAGGCGCAGGCAAATTTCTCTGAAATCAATCAGGCCTATGAAATCATCGGCGACAAGGAACGTCGCGGTCAGTTCGACCGTGGCGAGATCGATGCCGAAGGCAAGCAGCGTGCGCCACAAGGGTTTGAAGGCTTTTCCGGCGGGGGCGGTGATCCCTTTGCCGGGTTTGGCAATGCACGCGGCGCGCGCTCGGGCGGGTTCGATTTCCGCAGCGGCAGCGCCGGTTTTGATGCGGAAGATATTCTGAGCAACCTGTTTGGCGAGGGCGCCGGCGGCTTTGGTGGCGGAGCGCGTCGCGGCGGGCCACGCAAGGGCACGGATCTGCAGGCAACGATTGATGTGACGCTCGAACAGGCTGTTGGTGCCGAGAAGGTCGAGGCTGTCTTTCCGAACGGCAAAAGACTGGCGATCAAGCTTCCCGCACAGGTTGAAAACGGTCAAACGATTCGCCTGAAGGGTCAGGGTGAGGCAATTCCGGGCGGAACACCTGGCGATGCGCTGGTCACAATCCGTTTCAAGCCGCACCCAAAGTTCAAAGTGGAAGGCCACGACCTGCATATGGATTTGCCGGTGGCGTTGCGTGATGCGGCGCTTGGTTCGCGTGAGGAAGTTGAGACTTTGAATGGTCGTGTGGCGGTAAAAATCGCGCCTTGGACCAGTTCTGACCGGGTTTTGCGGCTGAAAGGCAAGGGTTTGCCGAAGAAGCCGGATGGTCATGGCGATCTTTTTGTTCATGTTCGCGTCATGTTGCCCGAGCATGGTGACGCCGCATTGGAAGCATTTCTGCGCGATTCGAGTCTCTGAAAATCAACGGTTCCCGAAAATCCTTGACGAAACTGACACGATGCTTGAAGCCCGGCGCGGGCTGTGCGATACCGCAAATCAATCATATGTCTTTCGTGAAGGGTTGGTAAATGACCGCCAAAACTGGTTTGATGCAAGGTAAACGCGGACTTATTATGGGCGTTGCCAATAATCGGTCGATCGCCTGGGGCATTGCCAAGGCTGCCCATGATGCCGGTGCCGAACTTGCTTTTACCTATCAGGGTGATGCGCTGAAGAAGCGTGTGGAGCCTCTGGCTCAGGAACTTGGCGCTTTTCTCTGCGGCCATTGCGATGTTTCTGATGCCTCGACCATCGACGCGTGTTTCGCGGCGTTGGAAGAAAAATGGGGCAAGATCGACTTTCTGGTGCATGCCATCGGCTTCTCCGACAAGGATGAACTGACTGGTCGCTATGTCGATACGTCGGAAGCAAATTTCACCAAGACCATGCTGATCTCGGTATTTTCGCTCACCGCCGTTGCCAAGCGCGCTGAAAAGCTGATGACCGATGGCGGCTCGATCCTGACGCTGACTTATTACGGCGCGGAAAAAGTCATGCCGAACTACAATGTCATGGGTGTCGCCAAGGCAGCACTGGAAGCCAGCGTGAAATATCTGGCTGTCGATCTTGGTCCGGATAATATCCGCGTCAACGCGATCTCCGCTGGCCCTATCAAGACGCTGGCAGCATCAGGTATTGGCGATTTCCGCTATATCCTCAAATGGAACGAGTACAACGCGCCGTTGCGCCGTACCGTGACTATCGAGGAAGTTGGCGATGCCGGTCTTTATTTCCTCTCTGATCTGTCGCGCTCGGTAACGGGCGAAATTCACCATGCCGACAGCGGCTATCATGTCGTTGGCATGAAAGCCGTGGACGCACCGGATATCTCTGTCGTCAAGGACTGACCTTAAAGTGCATTTGCCGGACTCGATTGTTTATTTCTCGCGTCACGGCGAGACAGACTGGAACGTGTCCGAGCGCATTCAGGGGCAGGAAGACGTTGATATCAATGAACGCGGCCAATTGCAGGCCGTGCGCAATGGTGATCTGCTGAAATCACTGATCGGTGAGGGTGCAGGCTTTGATTTTGTCGCCAGCCCCCTGCGCCGCACACGCGACACGATGGAGCGGATCAGAACACGCATGGGCATTGACCCATGGGCCTATCGCACCGATGCCCGCCTTATGGAGGTGAATTTCGGCGAATGGCAGGGCTATATGATGGAGGATATTGAACTCCGCTCGCCCGAAATGGTCGCCGCACGCGCCAGAGACAAATGGAATTTTATTCCACCCGGCCCAACGGCCGAAAGCTATGCAACATTGGCAAAGCGGATCGGAAACTGGCTATCGGAAGTCCGGGAGCCGACCGTGTGCGTGACGCATGGTGGCTGTATGCGGACGATTTTTCAGATGGTCGAAGGGCTTGATGGCCACGATGCAGCGAATCTTTCCATCACTCAGGATAAAATTCTGCGCCTTGAAAAGGGCCGCCTGACCTGGATGTAGCCACCCAGGTCTCAATCATTGCAAACAGACGCTTATTGCACCGTCTCTTCAATATCGGTGATGAAGCGCTCTTTGTTGACCAGATCAAACATGATTGTGACCTTCATGCCCTTGTCGATGGCGCTGAAATCGAACTCGCCCGGCAGTTTGTAGACCTTGCCATCATCAAGCGTAATGGTCGAATTGACTTCATCGATTTTGGTGATCGTGCCCTGCGCATCGTCGGCAAGCGCGCCGACTGGAAGCAGGGAAGCGACAAACATGAATGTTGCGACGATGAAACGCATTTTGATATCCTCTTTAATCAAAATCTGGTGGTCGATTTGTTCCGCAACTTAGAGCGTCCAACTGTGGCAAAACAATTGCTTTTTTCGTGGTGGAAGAAGGAATTTCAGCGGCGGGTTTGACCACAGGCGTAAACGCTCATAAAACCCCCTGACGCAACACCGGATACCCTCATGTCGCATAATACTTTCGGTCATCTTTTTCGTGTCACAACCTGGGGTGAAAGCCATGGAATCGCGCTTGGTTGCGTGGTTGACGGTTGTCCGCCCGGCATCAGCTTTAGCGAGGCCGAGATTCAGGCCTATCTCGACAAGCGCAAGCCCGGCCAGTCGAAATACACCACCCAGCGCCGTGAGCCCGATCAGGTAAAGGTCCTGTCCGGTTTCATGCTGCAGGATGATGGCGTGACAATGATCTCAACCGGCACGCCGATTTCGATGATGATCGAGAACACCGATCAGCGCTCCAAGGATTATGGCGATATTGCCCGCCAGTATCGCCCCGGTCATGCGGATTACACCTATGATGTGAAATATGGCATTCGCGACTATCGCGGCGGTGGCCGCTCATCAGCCCGCGAAACCGCAGCGCGCGTTGCCGCCGGTGCTATTGCCCGCAAGGTCGTGCCCGGCCTGATCGTGCGCGGCGCGCTTGTCGGTATGGGTATTCACAGCATCGACCGCGACCGCTGGGATTGGGACGAGGTGGATAATAACCCGTTCTTCACGCCGGACCCCGGCTCCGTTGATCTCTTTGCCGGATATCTCGACGGTATCCGCAAGGCGGGTTCCTCCATTGGTGCGGTTGTCGAAATCGTTGCGGAAAATGTGCCTGCCGGTCTCGGCGCTCCTGTCTATGGCAAGCTTGATCAGGATATTGCCAGCTATCTCATGTCCATCAATGCGGTGAAGGGCGTTGAAATCGGTGACGGTTTCGAATCGGCCAAGCTGAGCGGCGAGGAAAACGCTGACCAGATGCGCATGGACAATCACGGCAAACCGATTTTCCTGTCGAATCATGCGGGCGGCATTCTCGGCGGTATTTCCAGTGGGGCACCCGTTGTTGCGCGCTTTGCCGTCAAGCCCACCTCATCAATCCTCACCCCGCGTCAGAGTATCGATGCCGATGGCAAGCAGGTGGATGTGATGACCAAGGGCCGCCACGATCCCTGTGTTGGTATCCGCGCTGTACCCATCGGCGAAGCCATGGTTGCCTGCGCAATTGCCGATCATTATCTCAGACATCGCGGCCAGACCGGTCGCATTTAAGCAAGAGGCGCAACTATGGCTTACAATCAAAAACGGGTCGTCGATGCGCTGCGCGCTTTCGAACGCGGTGAAATCGTCGTCGTCATGGATGATGATGGGCGCGAGAATGAGGGCGATCTGATCGTTGCTGCCGTTCATTGCACCCCGGAAAAGATGGCGTTCATTGTGCGCCACACGTCAGGCATTGTCTGCACGCCTATGCCGCGCGAACACGCCAAGCGCCTGAACCTCACACCCATGGTGGCTGAGAATGATGCGCCGCATTCCACCGCCTTCACCGTGACTGTCGACTATAAGCACGGCACCACCACCGGCATTTCCGCCGATGACCGCACCTTGACCGTGCGCAATCTGGCTAACCCCAATGCGGGCGCGACTGACTTCGTGCGTCCCGGCCATATTTTCCCGTTGATCGCGCGCGAAGGCGGCGTGCTGATGCGCTCCGGTCATACGGAAGCGGCTGTTGACCTGTGCAAGCTTGCCGGTCTGCCGCCGGTTGGCGTGATCTGTGAACTCGTCAATGATGATGGTTCGGTGATGCGCGGCCCGCAGGTGGCAAGCTTTGCCGAAACCCACACATTGCATCAGGTGACGGTCGCCGACCTCATCGCCTATCGCCAGCGCAAGGAAACGCTGATCGAGCGCATTGGTGAATATGAGATCGACACCTGCGCCGGAAAAGCAAAGGCCATCACCTATGCCCTGCCATGGGAGCCGATGCACCACGCGGCCATTGTCTATGGTGATATCCGTGACGGTGAGGATGTGCCTGTACGCCTGCAGCGTGAGGATATTCTGAGCGACGTGTTCGGCACCCGCAACACGCTTGACAGCATCATGAAGCGCATTGCCGAGGAAAAGCGCGGTGTGATTGTTTATCTGCGCGAAGGCTCTGTCGGTGTTGGCCGTGATGACGACCGCAACCGGGCCACTTTGCAGGAGCGCGAAGCCCACGCGGAAGCCAAGGTCCGCGAGGAAGAATGGCGCCAGATCGGTCTTGGCGCGCAGATTCTGAAAGACCTCGGCATCACCTCAATCCGGCTCCTGTCATCGCGCGAACGGCACTATGTCGGCCTTGAGGGCTTTGGTATCCAGATTACGCGGACGGATATTATCTGAGGTTGAAGCAAATCCAGAATGGTTTGCCCTTTTTGATAAGCTGCAAAACGGGTCATGCGTGGTTCGACATAACTACTATGAGGGACCCACCTCTCCCCGTCATCCTCGGGCTTGACCCGAGGACCCACGACTACAGAAATCAGATGAATCCGGATGTTCAGGACTTTGAATTATAGGTCCTCGGGTCAAGCCCGAGGATGACTGCGTGGGTGGTTTGCGTGGTTAAACGCATTGCTCTCACCCTGATCGAGAAAAAGCAGTGGCGGATTATCGCCCGCCTGCTTCACATGGCTGACGATATGAACCCGGTTTTGCGCATCACGAAGGACTGAATAAACCAGTTCACCACCAAGCCCTTTATCTGCCCGCTTGCTGTCAATCTTGAACCGCAGTGTCAGTACCACCAGCCCCAGCATGAAGAAGGGAGGTGTGAGCAGCCATATCGCCTTGATCAAATCTGGCGAGGCTTGAAATGTGTCGAGCAGATGGGCCCAGAAATTATAATCGTTCATTATATGTACTCCGCTGATCGGTCCAATCCGTTAGCTCAAAAATATGTATTAAAATACATGGAAGAAATCGCTGTCAACCGGCTTCGTGCCACCTATGGATATCAAAAAGCGATTTGGGTTGGCGGTGAAGGAACGACGGGGTGCTCTTGGCATTTCGCAGGAAGAACTGGCCATGCGAATAGGCGCAGACCAAGCCTATGTCAGCCGCATCGAAGCCGGGCAGATGAATGTTACTCTGGAAACCGCGGAGCAGATTGCGTTGGCACTTCAGTCCGACGTTGCAGAATTGCTTGGTGGTTCAACAGGCTCACCATGAGGGGGAGTGTGGATGCAGCGCTAATCACAAGCGAAGAGTAGTGGATGCAACGCTAATCTCCAACGTTGCAGAACGACCTACCTTACAGAACTAGACTCCCTTTCATCACCCATCTCCCTCATGGTGAGCCTGTCGAACCACGCACCACGAACTACGCGCCAACAACCCTGCAACAGGAAAAATCTTTAAACCCGTCGTTCCTTGATCGTGTTCATAACAAAACTCGTCTCAATGGAGGCAACGCATTTCAGCCGGGCGATTTTTTCCTTGATGAAGCGCTCATATTGTTCCAGCCCGGCGCTCATCACTTTCAGAACATAATCGCGCGAGCCGGTGACGAGGTGGCATTCCAGCACTTCGTCCCAGCCGCGAATGGCTTCCTCGAACATGACGATCTCATCCTCATGCTGGCGGCTGAGGCGGATCGTGGCAATGGCCGCCATGGTCCAGCCCTCAATCACCGGGTCGATAAGCGCCGTATAGCCCCGGATGATTCCGGCTTCCTCCATGCGCCGCAAACGCCGCAGGCAGGGCGAAGGCGACAGGCCGACGCGCTCGGCCAGGTCGTTGTTGGTGATCCGCGCATCCGCCTGCAATTCCTTCAGAATGCGCCTATCGGTCTCGTCAGCAATTTTCTGCGTCATATCTTTTCATTCTTGGCAATTGTTTGCCGCAATCAATGCAATTTGATCGCAAAAAGCAAGGATTGATCACTGCATTTGATATAATTTGCTTGAGACACTCCACCTCTCATACCCAAGATTCGCCCAAGGAGATTCGCATGGCCGCTCCCCATCCGTACAAGACCCACATCGGCAACCACAAATTACATCCTGAAACATTGATGCTGAACTACGGATTTGACCCTGAATTGTCGGAAGGCGCGGTCAAGCCGCCTGTTTTCCTCACCTCAACCTTCGTGTTCAAGAACGCCGAGGAAGGCCGCGACTTTTTTGATTTCGTCTCCGGCCGCAAGGAGCCGCCAGCGGGCGTGGGCGCCGGTCTCGTCTATTCGCGCTTTAACCATCCCAACAGCGAGATCGTCGAGGATCGTCTGGCCGTTTATGAGCGCACGGAAAGCTGCGCGCTTTTCTCCTCCGGCATGTCGGCGATTGCCACGACACTGCTGGCGTTTGTGCGCCCCGGCGATGCGGTGCTGCATTCGCAGCCCCTCTATGGCGGCACGGAAACGCTGCTGGCCAAGACATTCCTCAACATGGGTGTGGCTGCAGTTGGCTTTGCCGACGGGGTCAACGAAGCCTCCGTACAGGCCGCCGCTGACGAAGCCATGACCAAGGGACGCGTTTCCATCATCCTCATCGAAACGCCCGCCAACCCGACCAACAGTCTGGTGGATGTGGCGATGATCCGCCGAATTGCCGATGCGATCGGGAAGAAACAGGGGCACACGCCGGTTATTGCCTGCGACAACACCCTGCTTGGGCCAGTGTTCCAGCGTCCGATTGAACATGGTGCCGACATCTCGCTCTATTCGCTGACCAAATATGTCGGCGGCCATTCCGATCTCATTGCTGGTGCTGCGCTTGGATCGAAAGCCGTGATGAAACAGGTCAAGGCGCTGCGCGGTGCCATTGGCACCCAGCTTGATCCGCATTCCTGCTGGATGCTGGGCCGCTCGCTGGAAACGCTGAGCATCCGCATGGAGAAGGCCAACAACAATGCGCTGGCCATCGCCGATTTCCTGCGTGATCATCCGAAAGTGGAAAAGATCCACTATCTGCCCTACCACGATGCAAACTCGCCGCTTGGCCGCACATTTGCCGCGCAATGCACGGGGGCTGGTTCCACTTTCTCCTTTGATATCAAGGGCGGCCAACCCGCCGCCTTCAAATTCCTCAATGCGCTGCAAATTCTCAAACTGGCAGTCAGCCTTGGCGGAACAGAATCCCTTGCCAGCCACCCGGCGACCATGACCCATTCGGGCGTGCCTGTGGATGTCAGGCAGAAGATCGGCGTTCTGGATTCGACTATCCGGCTGTCCATCGGCATTGAACATCCGGATGATCTGATCGCTGACCTCACTCAGGCTTTGAGCGTCGCCTAACAAACCGCCCGTCAATTCTGCCCCGCCGCTCATCTGACGCGGTTTTGTGCTTCCAGTGCTCGCGTACTTACATACGCTGCGCTCCGGTTCTCGAAACCACGTCATATGTCCCGGCGGGGTAAAGTATCAGGCAGCTTCTAAGGCGGCGGGGTCTCCTGCAGCTCCAGCGGGAAGGGCGTCTGTTCCCAGAATTTCTCCAGCTTGTATGTCTTGATCGTTTGGGCTTCCCATGCGTGCAGGATTTTTGCGATTTCTGTGCGATCCCTCGCCAACAGAGCCGGATAAAACGACGGTGCCAGCTCTCCAAGATAAAGCTGTACATCGGGCTGTGGCTCAACAATGGATTGAGCAAGGTCGAAATTGCCAACCGCCGTTGCAATCAGCATTTCAAAGAAGCGATCCCTGTCATAATAATCACCCGAAGCGCGATATTGTTCGGTCAATATCCGATAATGATCGAACGTCGTCGTGGAGCGCAGTTTCGGTAGAATTTTATCTTCGAGCAAATCGAAAAATCGTTCAACTGAGTCTGGATTTGTCGCGTCCCAATAACCCGTTTTAGGGTCTGAGAGATGGTCTCCAAGCCCCAACAATCCGATATTACGTGGTGGTATGAAGATATCGACCACGGTTCGCGGGTCGAACATCCAGGGGTTTCTATAGTAGTCGAGGTAAATTCCGCGCCGAAGGTGATGAATGGGTCCGACGACCATGAAACGGCCCACCATTGCCAGATCGCTATGACGTACAAGCAATGGCTTTACCATTTTGCGAATTTGTGCCCCAGTGGTCATTGGGTCGCCTTGCGTTCCAGCGGGAAGGGCGTCGGTTCCCAGTATTTCGATAGTTTGAGGTTTTTGATCGTCTTGGCTTCCAGTTCATGCAGGCATTTGGCCACTTCTGCCCGGTCCTCGGCAATGAGGGCCGGACAGAGCGAGGGGTAATGAGCTTCCAGACTCAGCCGCATTCCCTCTCGTTTTTCGATGATATGTCTTGCCGTTTCAAAGTCGCCAATGGCCGCTGCCAGCAGGAACCGCGCATAATACATGAACTCGAATGGGGTAAGATTATTCTCGGGGCGTTGGGCAAAAGCCATCATCTGCTCGAAGGTGGTCATCTCACGCAGTGGCTCCAACGAAGCCTCGATAAAGCGCAGCATCAACTCGATATTTTCAGGGTAGCGGGTATCCCATTTGCCAAAGCGGGGATCATTTCTCCTTTTATACAACAGATCGGGATCAGCCTCTTCGAAAGAGAGATAGATTAAATGGTCTCCCCATCCGATACCCTGTGTGGCATCTCCATCAAATGTGAGGCAGACACTCGTGGCAGGGACGAAAATGTTCCGATCACCACTGGCATCAATCAAGACACCGCGAACGAAATGCCGCACCGGCGTCAGGATAAGGTATCGTCCGACCAACGCTAAATCAGCATGACGTGCGAGGAGGGGTTGGACAGTTTCTTTGACTTGTTTGATTGTAGTCATTCGAATGGTTTCATCCCCATAACAAAAAATTGTGTGCCTTCGCCAAAATATCTTGCGACTGTTCTGCCAATTTCGCCCAAGCGCGGAACTGTGATGTCACTTTCTCCGGTTTTCGCGTCGTAGACGCAGACAAGCTTCTCTGAGGCTCTGTCATAGACATCCACACGGACGGAGCCCTTCGTGCCGTACTTTACCCATCTTGAAGCGTCTGGACTTGATGGGTGAACACGATCTGAGAGCGAGCCGCTGAGCGATTTAAGGAATGATATCTCAGCTCGAAGATTGGGGCTTCCGACGCTTTTAACTTTCTCCCTGAGCAAGGAGTGGATGGCAGTGCCGCGAAGAGTCATCGAACCATAATTCGAGACTGGCCCTGCCTCTCGCGTGGCCTCGTTCAACATGTGCTGAACTCGCATGAAGTAAGGGCAGTATTTTGCGGCCTCTTCACGGGAAAGCGCAGCGACTGCAGCCCAAGTTTTCGCGTCGTCTTTTCCCTTGGTGTATGCCTGCGCGCGAGACGATATAATTGGGACAAGGCGGCTATCATTTCCAACGTCCGCAACAAGTTCGTTGTATTCTGCAATATGGCCGCCAATATCATCGGTCCATCGCATTCCATTCAAGATTTCGGTGAGTGCCGCAGCGGCTGGAATCTTGTTCACTAATGGGCGCAGTGCATTTGCAGCACTACCGAATGCATTAGCAGCACTATCTATCCAGGACGTTCCTGATGCGCGCCCCTGACTATTATCATTCGTAGTGACAGCGGCCGTCACAGCGACGCCAGCACCCCCGCCATCGATCCACCTCCCGCCTTCGCGCGTTCCCGCAGGCTCGCGCGGCTGGTCCGGGTCATACTTTCGCCAGAGGTCGATTCCCGTCTGAAGTCGGAGTTCCGCCTCCAGCATTGCCCGCTCATTTTCAAGCTGGCGATATTGCCTGCTGCGCAGAGTGCTATGCGGCGCTATCTTCAGCGCTTTGAGTTGCAGTTCATTGGCGGAAATGTGCCATCGGAGCCGGAGATTTCTGGAAGAATGTTCACCATGCAATGTCATGAATACTATCCCTTAAAAGGATAATATTCCTACAATGAGCAAGTCGTCGTCAATTAGACGTTGGTTGGAATTTTTGATGAAATTTCAGAGATTCTTACCATCGTGGGTTGAATGAGCCCGGCTTTGCCACCGGAGAAAGAGGCGCACTCATCTGCCCTTTGCCTCTTGTGCAAAGCGCGGCGTCTGTGCAAATTCTCTCCATGCGACCTTAGGGTTGTGCTGATGTCCATTCACAGTTGCAGAAAGCCGATATGGTCACCCGTCTTTATTCGCACCCGATCTATCTGGAACATCTAACGCCTGTCGGCCACCCCGAACGGCCGGACCGCTTGCGTGCGCTTAGCAAGGTTTTGGAGGACAGTGCTTTTGATGCGCTGGATCGTACGCTATCGCCGTTGGGCGATGAAGCGACCATCCTTTATGCGCACCCCAGGCATTTCGTCGAGCGGGTCCGCCAGGCTGTGCCGGAGGAGGGGATGACCCGCGTTGATGCGGATACATCCGTCAGCCCGAAGAGCTGGGAAGCGGCGCTGACCGCCATCGGCGCGGCCAATGCGGCTGTCGATGATGTGTTTGCGGGCCGGGCGGATAATGTCTTCGTGGCATCGCGTCCGCCGGGCCATCATGCGGAACGCAACCGCGCCATGGGGTTCTGCCTGTTCAACAACGCAGCCATCGCCGCCCGCCACGCGCAGAAGGCGCATGGGGCTGAACGCGTTGCTATTGTTGATTGGGATGTGCATCACGGCAATGGCACGCAGGATATTTTCTGGGACGATCCGTCAGTGCTCTATTGTTCCACGCATCAGATGCCGCTTTATCCCGGCACGGGTGCCAAGGATGAAACCGGTGCAGGCAATATCGTCAATGCACCCTTGGCGCCGCAGACCGGAAGCGAGGATTTCCGCGAGGCGTTCAACATGCGTGTTTTGCCGTCCATCGACAGTTTCAAACCGGATCTGATTATCATCTCAGCCGGTTTTGATGCGCACCATCGTGATCCTCTTGCCGAGATCAATCTGGACGAGGATGATTTTGACTGGGCGACCGGCGTTTTGCTCGAAAGAGCTGGGAAGTATGCGTCGAACCGGGTTGTCAGCCTGCTGGAAGGCGGATACGACCTCAAGGGCATGTCGCTATCCGCCGGCGCACATATCAAACGTTTGATGAAAGGTTGAAACCATGGCCGATGCACAACCCAACTCCGATATCGCCGCCATGAGCTTCGAGCAGGCGCTCGATCAACTGGAAAAGATTGTGGACGATCTGGAGCGCGGCGATGTGCCGCTTGAGCAGTCCATCCGTATCTATGAACGCGGTGAAGCCCTGAAAAAACATTGCGATACGCTGCTGCGTGCCGCTGAAGACAAGGTTGAGAAGATCAGGCTGGGCCGCGATGGCCAGCCTGTCGGCACCGAGCCGCTCGACCCGGAATAGGCGCGGCTGTTCAGGCAGGTTGCAAGACGCTATGATGCGGCTCCAATAGGTTGGAGCAGCATTGATGAGCTTTTTCCCCGGCAATGATCCACAACCCGGTGACACCACGGCGGTTGATTCGATTGAGACGCTGATCATTCCGCGCACCAGCGATATCGGTGGTTTTCAGGTTCGCCGCGCCCTGCCGACGGCAAAGCGGCGACTTGTCGGACCGTTTATTTTCTTTGATCGCATGGGCCCCGCGATCCTGCGACCCACCGACGCGCTGGACGTGCGCCCGCACCCGCATATCGGCCTGTCGACAGTGACCTATCTCTTCGACGGCAATATCCGCCACCGCGACAGTCTTGGCACGGAAATGGTCATCCGTCCGGGTGACGTTAATCTGATGACGGCGGGACGCGGCATTGTCCATTCCGAACGCTCGCCGGAGGAGTTGCGCACCCAGCCCTTGCCCATATCCGGTTTGCAGACATGGCTGGCGCTGCCCGATCATCTGGAAGAAATAGACCCGACCTTTGCCAATACGGCGGCGGGGGAATTGCCCGTCCTGCATGAGGCCGGGATGGAAGCGCGTGTGGTCATGGGCGCGTTTCATGGGGCGGGCTCATCGGTCAAACAACACGCGGAAACGCTCTATGTCGATATCCGCCTGCAACCGGGCGGGCATATCCAGATACCTGCTGATGCGGCGGAAGAGCGGGCGATTTATACGCTGGACGGATCGGTAGAGATCTCAGGTGAAAGTTTTCCCGCCGACCGCCTGCTGGCCTTCCGAACTGGCGATGAAATTATCATATCAGCACCCCAAGGCGCGCATTTCATGCTGTTTGGCGGTGCAACCATGCCATCGAAGCGCTATATCTGGTGGAATTTCGTTTCATCTTCAAAAGAGCGGATTGAGCAGGCCAAGGAAGAATGGCGCTCAGGCCGCTTTGATATCGTACCCGGTGATGAGGAAGAGTTCATACCCCTGCCTGAAAATTGACATGGGTAAGGAGAAAGCTGCACTTCTTGCTGCTTGCCCCGAATTCATCTAGGAAACCGCAAGAAGTGACCCTGGAACTGGAACCTGTGCTTTGGCGAAGAAACTGGAAACACCGCTGCTCGATCGCGTCATAATCCCCTCGGATTTACGCGCCCTGCCGGAATCGGATTTGCCGCAACTGGCACAGGAGTTGCGGGCGGAACTGGTGGACGCTGTTTCGACCACCGGCGGTCATCTCGGTGCGGGTCTGGGCGTGGTGGAACTCACCGTTGCCTTGCACCATGTTTTCGATACGCCCGATGACCGGATCATCTGGGATGTCGGCCATCAGGCCTATCCGCACAAGATATTGACGGGCCGCCGTGACCGTATCCGCACCTTGCGGCAGGAAGGCGGACTATCCGGGTTCACCAAGCGCAGCGAAAGCGAATATGATCCCTTCGGTGCGGCGCATTCGTCCACGTCCATTTCAGCCGGGCTTGGCATGGCTGTTGCCAGCGATCTATCGGGCATCAAGCGCAATGTAATCTCGGTTATCGGTGATGGCGCCATGTCGGCTGGCATGGCCTATGAGGCGATGAACAATGCCGGAGCGCTTGATGCGCGGCTGATCGTCATCCTCAATGACAATGATATGTCGATTGCTCCGCCCACGGGTGCCATGAGCGCCTATCTGGCCCGGCTGGTATCAGGCCGCACCTATCGCTCCATCCGCGAGACCGCCAAGCAACTGGCGAAGAAACTACCGAAATTCCTGCAGGAAAAGGCGCGGCTTTCCGAAGAATATGTGCGCGGCTTCTGGACCGGCGGCACCATGTTCGAAGAGCTTGGCTTTTACTATGTCGGGCCTATCGACGGGCATAATCTCGACCATCTTCTGCCGGTTCTCAAAAATGTCCGCGATACGATGAACGGGCCTGTGCTCGTGCATGTGGTCACACAGAAGGGCAAAGGCTATGCCCCGGCGGAAGCTGCCGCCGACAAATATCACGGCGTCAACAAGTTCGATGTCATCACGGGCGCGCAGGCAAAACCACCCGCAAATGCACCAAGCTATACCAAGATTTTCGCAACCAGCCTGATTGAGGAAGCGCGCCACGACGATAAGATTGTCGCTGTGACTGCCGCCATGCCGGGTGGAACCGGACTTGATCTCTTTGGTGAAGTTTTTCCCGAGAGGGTGTTTGATGTCGGCATTGCTGAACAGCATGCGGTGACTTTTGCCGCTGGACTGGCATCGGAAGGATTCAAGCCGTTCGCTGCGATCTATTCCACCTTCCTGCAACGCGGTTATGATCAGGTGGTACACGACGTTTCCCTGCAAAATCTGCCGGTGCGTTTCCCCATTGACCGGGCAGGGCTGGTGGGGGCTGACGGTGCCACCCATGCGGGTTCGTTTGATACGGGCTTCCTTGCGGCATTGCCGGGCTTTGTCGTCATGGCCGCATCGGATGAGGCGGAACTGCGCCATATGGTTCGCACCGCTGCGGAATATGACGAAGGCCCGATTTCTTTCCGCTACCCGCGCGGCGATGGCGTTGGCATTGATCTGCCGGAACGCGGTGAGATATTGCAGATCGGCAAGGGCAGGATCATCCGCGAGGGCTCCAAGGTCGCGCTGCTTTCCTTTGGCACGCGCCTGCAGGAATGTCTGGCCGCTGCCGACGAACTCGATGCGGCAGGACTTTCGACAACTCTTGCCGATGCCCGTTTTGCCAAGCCACTGGATGAAGACATGATCCGCCGTCTGGCGCGAGAACATGAGGTTCTCGTCACGGTGGAAGAGGGCGCTATCGGCGGCTTTGCCTCCCATGTCCTGCACTTCCTCAGCCGCGATGGCTTGCTTGACCATGGTTTGCGGGTTCGCACGCTGACGCTGCCAGACCTTTATCTTGACCATGCCAAGCCGGAAGCCATGTATGCACGGTCAGGGCTGGATCGGGCGGGCATTGTTCAGACCGTATTCGCAGCGCTTGGCCGCACCACTTTGGCCGCTCCGGCGCGCGCTTAACTGGCAATGGCATCGCTGCGGTTAGATCAACTGCTCGTTGAAAAGGGCCTGTTTGCCAGCCGCTCCCGGGCGCGGGATGCGATTGTGCGTGGCACGATCACAGTCAACAATGCCGTTGTCACCAAGCCAGGCGCGACCTTCAACGAAACAGTTGATATCAGTGTCAACGATCCGGCAAGCACCTATGTTTCGCGCGCCGCGCTGAAACTGATTGCCGGGCTCGATCATTTTTCCATTGATGTGAGTGGTGTGAATGCGCTGGATATCGGTGCATCCACCGGCGGTTTCACGCAGGTCCTTTTGGAACGCGGTGCGGCGCATGTCATTGCCGTTGATGTCGGCCATGGCCAACTGCATGACAGTTTGCGTACTGATATCCGCGTGACCAACCTTGAAAATTTGAATGCACGGGAGCTTTCCCGCGCGCATCTGGCTGATAGGACAATTGGTCTTGTGGTCTCGGATGTCAGTTTCATCTCGCTGAAACTCGCCCTGCCACCGGCACTTGATCTGGCCGAGCTGGGCAGTCATTGCGTTCTTCTCGTCAAGCCGCAATTCGAGGCCGGGCGCGAGGCAATCGGCAAGGGCGGCATTTTGCGCGATCCAATGGATGGCGAACGCGTTGCAAATGCTCTAAGGAACTGGCTGGATGGATTGCCGGGCTGGAAAGCCCTGGGGCTTTGCCCTTCGCCTATCGAAGGCGGCGATGGCAATCGCGAATATCTTCTGGCCGGTTTGAAGAGAAAAGATTGAAGAGCTGATGAGCACGCGCGTAACAATTGAGCGGATGGGCGCCGGGGGCGATGGCATTGCTGCAACAGCAGCAGGCAGCGTCTACGTGCCATTCTCTCTGCCCGGCGAAACCGCCAATGTCGCGCTGGAAAATGGCCGCGCAACCATGATGGCCCTGCTTGAACCATCGCCTGAGCGGATTGCTCCGGCCTGCCGCCATTTTGAAGAGTGCGGCGGCTGTGCCCTCCAGCATTGGCAGGACAGCGCCTATCAGGATTGGAAGCGCGCGCTGGTACAGGAAGCGCTTGGCGGTCGCGGTCTGCAATTCAAACTCGATCCATTGATAACGTGCCCGCCCCATACGCGGCGGCGCGCGGTTTTTGCCGTGCGTACCAGCGACCATGGTGCTGTGCTTGGGTTTAACCGGCACCAGAGCCATGAACTCATCGACATTACCGAATGTGCAGTCACCACGCCGGAAATCGTCTCCCGGCTGGATGATCTGCGCGAGGTTGTGGCGGTGCTTGGCGGCGGCATGAAACCCTTCAAGCTTACCGTGACGGCGACAGCTTCCGGGCTCGATATCATGGCCTCGGGCTGCGGCGCACCGGATGCGGGCAAGCGCCATGCGCTGACCAATCTTGTTCTGAAAAAGGGTTTTGCGCGGTTAAGCTTTGAAGGCGAAATCATCGTCGAGCCGAAAAAGCCGCTGGTGCATTTCGGCAAGGTGCCTGTTTACATTCCCGCGGGCGGCTTCCTGCAGGCGACGGTTGAGGCCGAGGAAGCCATGTCGGCACTGGTGATGGCGCATTTGGGCAAAGCCAAAAAATCTCTCGACCTGTTCTGCGGCTCCGGCACATTCGCATTGCGCATTGCTGAAAAATCAGCGGTTCATGCGGTAGAAAGCGAGCAGGTGGCCCTTGATGCGCTGGATCGTGGTGCACGCCATGTTCAGGGTCTGAAGCCGGTGAGTGTGGAGCGCCGTGATCTGTTCCGCCGGCCGTTCCTGGCGCGTGAACTCGCGCCCTTCACCGGTCTGGTTTTCGATCCGCCGCGCGCGGGTGCCGAAGCACAGGCCATCGAGATTGCCAAATCCAATGTACCGAAGGTGGCAGCCGTATCCTGCAATCCGGTGACGCTTGGCCGTGACCTCAGCATCCTTGTCAAAGGCGGCTACAAGATCGACCGCGTTGTGCCGATTGACCAGTTTCTCTGGTCCTCGCACGTCGAAGCTGTCGCGCTGCTGTCAAAGAAATAAGGGGAGGCGGTCGTTAGACCGCCGTTCCACCCACGGTCATCTGGTCCATGCGCAGATGCGGCTGGCCGACGCCAACAGGCACCCACTGGCCGCCCTTGCCGCAATTGCCCATGCCCGTATCGAGTTGCAGATCATTGCCGATCATGGAAATGCGCTGCATGGCATCGGGGCCATTGCCGATCAGCATCGCGCCTTTGACAGGTGCGCCGATCTTGCCGTTTTCGATCATATAGGCTTCGGTGCAGCCGAAGACGAATTTGCCGGAGGTGATATCCACCTGACCGCCGCCGAACGAAACCGCATAGATGCCGTTCTTCACCGAAGCGATGATTTCCTCAGGCGTCTTGTCGCCGTCGAGCATATAGGTGTTGGTCATGCGCGGCATGGGCGCATGGGCATAGGATTCACGCCGTCCATTGCCCGTCGGCTGCATACCCATCAGGCGTGCATTCTGCCGGTCCTGCATATAGCCGACAAGAATACCGTCATCGATCAGCACTGTCTTGTTGGTCGGCACACCCTCATCATCCACGGTGAGTGAACCGCGACGTTCGGAAATCGTGCCGTCATCGACAACGGTCACACCTTTGGATGCAACCTTCTGGCCGAGCAGACCGGCAAAGGCCGATGTCTTCTTGCGGTTGAAATCACCCTCCAGGCCATGGCCGACGGCTTCATGCAGCATCACGCCGGGCCAGCCGCTGGAGAGAACAATGTCGAATGTTCCTGCCGGGGCGGGGATGGCTTCCAGATTGACCAGTGCCTGACGCAAGGCTTCATCGGCCGCATGCTGCCATTTTTCGGCAGTGATGAATTCACCAAAGCCGCGGCGGCCACCGGCCCCATAGGAGCCGCTTTCCTGCCGGTCGCCATTGCCGACGACAACGGAAACATTGAGGCGCACCATCGGGCGGATATCCCGGACGAAATGACCGTCAGCCCGCAGGATTTCCACCTGCTGCCACGATCCCGCCAGTGAAACCGAGACCTGCCGCACTTTCGGGTCCTTGGCACGCAGATAAGCGTCAATTTCCTGCAGCAATTTAACCTTGGCTTCAAAACTGGGCGAACCGATCGGGTTTTCGTCGCTGTAAAGGCTGCGGTTGGTTCCGGGAGGGGCTGCCGTATAGGCGCCGGTATAACCGGTGCGCACAGCCGAGGCGGCATCAGCCGCACGCTTGAGCGCGCCCAGCGAAAGCTCGCCCGCATGGGCATAGCCGACAGCTTCACCAGCAACAGCACGCAGGCCAAAGCCCTGATCCTGATTGAATGTACCGTTCTTCAACCGGCCATTATCGAAGGAAAGGCCCTCCGATTCGCGGTATTCGATGAAAAGCTCACCATCATCGGCACCATCAAGGCTTTGCTTGACGGTTTCGAGGATTTTTTCGCGCGGTGCGTCAAAACTATCGATGAGGCTTTTCATAATGGATCATCCGTTCACGTTATTACGAAGCGGATGTAGGGCCTCGCCCGGCCCGCTACAACAGAAAACTTGTTGGCAGATCAGGGGAGGGCGTCGAAACCCTCACCAAATCCATTGAGTTCGACGGGAATGCCGATGCCTTCTTCCGGGGTCTGGAAGACGATGAAGGTGGCAGCCTTGCCTGTCTTGAAGGTCTGGACGAGCTGGTCTTCCAGAATGACCTCCGCATAGCAGCCATCTTCGAAGCAGCGGACGAAATAGGCGCGGCCAATATCCTTGCCATCGACATTCAGGCCAAGACCATTGGGCAGAAGCACACCGAGCGGTGCAAGCACGCGCAGGATTTTCGCCTTGTTGTCAGCGGTTTTGAGAACCACCACCGAAAGCCCCATCTCCGGACGATCAGCCGCGACGACATTCTGAATGAGAGCACATTGCTCTGATTTTGCCCCTGCCGGGGTGTCGCACAGGATTGACCATGCGCCATGGGTGGATTTGACGGTGCCGCTCTGCTGCGCCGCCATGGCACCGCCGGAAAAACCGGCAATAGACAGGGAAAGCAGACCAAGGGCGATGCTACGTAGCGCGAAAGAGGACATGTAGGCTCCAAAACGAATCATCCAGACGTTAAACCGCCGAGGCCCGGATGAAAAGAATACCGCTCAAACACTCCCCAGCATACAGCGGCTCTCATATGTCTGGTGTAATGTAAAAATGGCCGGATTGTGAGCCATGCGCTCTTCATGCAGTAAAATCACAGTGAAAGTCAAAAAACATACGTCTTTACAAGATGCTGTCATCCACAGGAGGCACGCTGCGCGCAAAAATGCCGCACGGGATCACGTTCGCCTTCCTTGCGATGTAGGCTAATGTGTGATTTGAACGCGGCATATCACCGGGCCACAATGAAGCCCGGTATTAACGTATGGAATTGAAGCTTCATTCGGGAGATTTCTAGGTGAAGAAGAACTTTGTCACGCTGATGGGTGTCCTGGGAAGCCTGTTAAGTGCCGGTACTGCATATGCTGCGCAGCCTGAGCCTTGGCAGATGACGTTCCAGCCGGCTGCTTCTGCCATTATGGAGCAGATCGTCTGGTTTGAGCGCTATACATTGTGGTTCATCGTCCCGATTACACTGTTCGTAATGGCTCTTCTGGCCTGGGTCATGGTGCGCTATCGCGCCAGTGCCAACCCGGTTCCATCAAAGACCAGCCACAATACGGCTGTGGAAGTTGTCTGGACCGTTGGCCCGGTTGTCATTCTTCTCTTCCTGGCAATTCCATCCTTCCAGCTTCTGACCGCGCAGTATTCGCCTGAAGAAGCCAAGATGACAATCAAGGCGACCGGTTACCAGTGGTATTGGGGTTACGAATATCAGGCAGATGCGCCTGTTTCTTTCGACTCCGTCATGCTCAAGGATGGTGATCGTGCTGCCGCAGGCAAGGAAGACCGCAAGGCCTATCCGCGTTTGCTCGCAGTTGACAATGAAATGGTCGTTCCTGTGAACACAACCGTCCGCCTTCTGGTGACGGGTGCTGACGTGATCCACTCCTTCTCCATGCCTGCTTTCGGCGTGAAGATGGACGCTGTCACCGGCCGCAGCAACGAAACATGGTTCAAGGCTGATAAAGAAGGCATGTATTATGGTCAGTGCTCGCAGATTTGCGGCAAGGATCATGCGTTCATGCCAATTGCGATCCATGTGGTTTCGCAGAGCCAGTATGATGCGTGGTTTGCTGCTGCCGGGAAAGATCTTCCGGGCGCATACAAGACACTCACCGCTAAAATCGACGCAGACAAGAACGTAAACGTCGCCGGCAACTAAGCTGGTTGACGCGAATTATTGAGGAACGGGAGCACTTTGATGGCAGGTTCTGCAGCTCACGAGGCCCATGACGCTCATAAGCCGACAGGCTGGACGCGCTGGGTTTATTCGACGAACCACAAGGATATCGGCACGCTTTATCTGATCTTTGCGATCATTGCCGGTATTATCGGTGGTTGTCTTTCGATCGCCATGCGCGCCGAGCTGCAGCAGCCCGGCATTCAGATTTTCCATGGCCTTGCATCCATGGTTTACGGTTTCGAGGGCGATGCAGCCATCGATGCCGGCAAGCAGATGTACAATGTGTTCTCGACGGCACATGGTCTGATCATGATCTTCTTCATGGTCATGCCTGCGCTGATCGGTGGTTTTGCCAACTGGATGGTCCCGATCATGATCGGTGCGCCTGACATGGCTTTCCCGCGCATGAACAACATTTCGTTCTGGCTGCTCCCGCCAGCGCTGCTTCTGCTGATCCTTTCCATGTTCGTTCCCGGTCCTGCCGGTGGTTTCGGCACGGGTGGCGGCTGGACGATCTATCCGCCTTACTCCACATCGGGTCAGCCCGGTCCGGCGATGGATTTTGCCATCCTGTCGCTGCACATTGCCGGTGCGTCCTCGATCCTTGGTGCGATCAACTTCATCACCACGATCTTCAACATGCGCGCTCCCGGCATGACGCTGCACAAGATGCCGCTGTTTGCCTGGTCCGTTCTGATCACTGCATTCCTGCTGCTTCTGGCTCTGCCTGTGCTGGCTGGCGGCATCACAATGCTTCTGACCGACCGTAACTTCGGTACAACGTTCTTCTCACCGGAAGGCGGCGGCGATCCGATCCTGTTCCAGCACCTGTTCTGGTTCTTCGGTCATCCGGAAGTGTACATCATGATCCTGCCGGCATTCGGCATCATCAGTCACATCGTCTCGACCTTCTCGCGCAAGCCGATCTTCGGTTATCTCGGCATGGCCTATGCCATGGTCGCCATCGGCGTTGTCGGCTTCATCGTCTGGGCGCACCACATGTACACTGTTGGTCTGTCGCTCGACACACAGCGCTACTTCGTCTTCGCGACGATGGTTATCGCCGTGCCGACAGGCGTGAAAATCTTCTCGTGGATCGCCACCATGTGGGGCGGTTCCATCGAGTTCAAGCCGCCAATGGTCTGGGCAATCGGCTTCATCTTCCTGTTCACCGTTGGCGGTGTGACGGGCGTGCAGCTCGCCAATGCCGGTCTCGACCGTGCCATGCATGACACCTACTACGTCATTGCGCACTTCCATTACGTGCTGTCGCTGGGTGCGGTGTTCGGAATTTTCGCGGGCTGGTACTACTGGTTCCCGAAGATGACCGGCTACATGTACAACCACACCATTGCGCACACGCACTTCTGGGTCATGTTCATCGGCGTCAATCTGGTGTTCTTCCCGCAGCACTTCCTCGGTCTTGCCGGTATGCCGCGCCGTTACATCGATTATCCCGATGCATTCGCAGGCTGGAACGAAGTATCGTCAATCGGTTCCTACATCTCCGGTGTGGCCGTGCTGATCTTCCTCTTCGGCGTCTTTGAAGCCTTTGCCAAAAAGCGCGAAGCCGGTGCCAACCCTTGGGGTCCTGGTGCAACCACTCTGGAATGGCAGCTGTCATCACCGCCGCCCTTCCACCAGTGGGAACAGCTTCCACGCATCAAGTAAGTAAAATCCGGGCCGCTGAACCCCAGCGGCCCCGATACCTTCAAGTTGAAACGACTGAGTAACAAGACTGAGCGAATGGCCGTACTGAAGAAAAATGCAACTGTAGAAACCGCGATTGGCCTGTCTGAAGCCAGTGCGTCGGACTACATTGCCTTGCTCAAGCCGCGCGTCATGTCACTGGTGGTTTTCACCGCCGTTGTTGGTCTGATGGCTGCGCCCGGCCATATCAATCCTGTTCTGGCCGTTATCGCCATCCTGAGCATTGCCGTCGGTGCCGGTGCCTCCGGTGCGCTCAATATGTGGTACGATTCCGATATTGACGCGATCATGAAGCGCACCGCCAACCGTCCTATTCCAGCGGGCCGGATCACGCGCGAAGAAGTACTGACCTTTGGTCTGCTGCTGTCCGCATTCTCGGTGGTCACGCTTGGCCTCTTCGTCAATCTCCTGTCGGCTTTCCTGCTGGCCTTCACGATTTTCTTCTACGCGGTCGTCTATACAATGTGGCTGAAGCGCTCGACGCCGCAGAACATCGTTATCGGCGGTGCCGCCGGTGCGTTCCCGCCCATGATCGGCTGGGCCGCCGTGACCAATTCGGTCAGCGTTGAAAGCATTGTGCTTTTCCTCATCATCTTTCTGTGGACGCCGCCCCATTTCTGGGCGCTGTCGCTGTTCATGTCCGATGATTACGAGAAGGCGAAAATCCCGATGATGCCCAATGTGATGGGCGAAGCATCGACAAAATTCCAGATTTTCCTCTATACGCTTCTGGTGGTTCCTGTCGCGGTGCTGCCATGGATCATGGGTTTCGCCGGTATCGTGTACGGCGTCTTTTCCATCGGTGTGGGCGCCATGTTCACCTATTACGCTTGGACTGTCTGGCGCGTGCCTGTTGGTCCAGCAATGATCAAGCCTGCGAAAAAAATGTTCGCTTTCTCGATCTTTTATCTTTTCAGCCTTTATGCGGTGCTTCTTGGCGAGATCCTCGTGCGCAAGGCGCTTTTCCTGGCAGGTGCATGACATGAGTGATGATCGCGTAACACTGACACCAAAGCAGAAGCGCGCGCAGCGCAGCCGATCCATAGCACTGGCGCTGGCATTGGCGGCCTTTGTGATTCTTGTCTATGTCGGCACCTGGGCCAAGCTCGGTGCGAAGATTCTCGAACGGCAGATGTGATGAGCGCTCCAGTGGAAGAGAACCAGACACCAGCCACCGATAGCGCAGCAACGCCGAAGCGCCGGGTTTCGGACCGCACGATTGCGATCTCCTGCATTGCCTTCTTCTTCGGCATGGTTGGCATGGCTTTTGCGGCGGTGCCGCTTTACGCGATGTTCTGTCAGGTTACTGGTTATGGCGGCACGACGCAGCGCGTTGAGCAGATGTCCGATACGATCCTCGATAAGAAGATCACGGTTCGCTTCGATGCCAATACGTCAGATGGCCTGCCTTGGCAGTTCAAGCCGGTGCAGCGCGAAGTGACGATGAATATTGGCGAAACCAAGCTCATCCACTACGAAGCCAAGAATATTCTGGATAAGCCAACCGCTGGCCGCGCCGCGTTCAACGTAACGCCGCAGGCAGCAGGTGCCTACTTCAACAAGGTTGAGTGCTTCTGCTTTACCGATACGGTTTTGAAGCCGGGCGAAGACATGCAGATGCCCGTCGTGTTCTTCGTTGACCCTGATATCGTCAACGCGGAAGAATTGAAGGGCGTCAATACAATCACCCTGTCCTACACCTTCTTTCCGATTGCGATGCCGGCACCCGTTGCCGCCAGCGCCAATGTGAAGAAAGACAAGGCGTCAGGACAGCTTTGAACTTGCGCTGACGGTTTGTCAGTGATGAAACAGATGAATAGAACTTGCGGGGGTTAAAATGGCCGAAGCGCACACAAAGAACCACGACTACCATATCATTGATCCAAGCCCATGGCCGTTCCTCGGTTCGGTCGGCGCTTTTGTCATGGCTATCGGCGGCATTGCTTATATGCGCTACCACAATGGCGGTGAGTTGCACCTGTTCGGCCATAATCTGGCACAGCCCTGGCTGTTCCTGATCGGTCTCGCCATCGTTCTCTACACCATGTTCGGCTGGTGGTCGGATACGATCAAGGAGAGCAAGGAAGGACACCACACCCGCGTTGTCTCGCTGCATCTGCGCTATGGCATGATCATGTTCATCGCGTCGGAAGTGATGTTCTTCGTTGCCTGGTTCTGGGCATTCTTTGATGCCAGCCTTTTCCCCGGCGAAGCAGAGCAGGTTGCCCGTGCTGCCTTCACTGGCGGTATCTGGCCTCCCAAGGGCATCGAGGTTCTCGACCCGCTCCACCTGCCGCTTTACAACACGATCATCCTGCTTCTGTCAGGCACAACCGTGACATGGGCGCACCATGCCTTGATCCACAATGATCGCAAGGGTCTGATCAGCGGTCTTACACTCACCGTCCTGCTCGGCATGCTCTTCTCATTCGTGCAGGGCTATGAATACGCACACGCACCGTTCGCGTTCAAGGATTCGATCTACGGCGCAACCTTCTTCATGGCCACGGGTTTCCACGGCTTCCACGTAATCATCGGAACGATCTTCCTGCTGGTTTGCCTGCTGCGCTCCATGCGCGGTGACTTTAGCCCGCAGAAGCATTTCGGCTTCGAAGCTGCCGCCTGGTACTGGCACTTCGTGGACGTGGTCTGGTTGTTCCTGTTCTTCTCGATCTATGTGTGGGCCTCATGGGGCGCACCGATGGCTGTTGAATAAACAGGTCATCAGATCAGGACATTACAGGGGGCGGTTATGGCAACATGACCGCCCTCATTCTTTTGGCGCAATCCTACATCATGCATTGGATATGATAAGGCATCTGATTATATCGTCGGCATTGCTCGTGGCACTGTTCCCGCTCTTTGCGGCAAAGGCGCAGGCGATACTCTAACTTATCGACTGGACAGATGGGTGTATTGCCGTCACTAATCGCGAAATGGATGAAATCTGGGCATTGGTCCAGGATGGAACACCGATCGAGATCAACCCATGACTGAAGATAAAGCCCTTTATCCGCCAGTTGACCCTTTCGCGGCTGGTGTAAAGGCACGCTGCCCCCGCTGCGGACAGGGGAAACTCTTTGACGGTTTCCTGACGCCCGCAAGACAGTGCTCAAGTTGCGGCCTCGATTATTCCTTTATTGATTCGGGCGATGGTCCGGCGGTGCTGGTGATGCTGCTTATCGGCTTTATCGTTGTCGGGCTTGCGCTGTGGATGGAAGTAACGCTTGATCCGCCGCTATGGGTCCATTTCATCCTGTGGATTCCACTGGCGCTGGTGCTTTGCCTGTTGGCCCTGCGTTGGATGAAAGGTGTTCTGATCGCCCTTCAATACAGAAATAAAGCTGCGGAGGGGCAGCTTGATATGCCCGCTGCTCATGAGTGATGTTACAATGCCCGTAAGACCAACCCGGTTTCCATGGATCACCCTGATCCTCAGCACGCTTCTCTTCGCCATCCTGATCGGACTTGGCACATGGCAGGTGGAGCGCCTGCAATGGAAGGAAGCGCTGCTGGCGACCATCGCCGCACGGACCCATTCCGCGCCGCAGCCGCTGGCTGATATCGAAAAAATCTGGGCGCAGGAGCATGATGTCGAATACCGTCCGGTTACGGTTACCGGGCGTCTGCTCAATGATCGCGAGCGGCATTTTTTCTCGACCTATGATGGTTACTCCGGCTACTTCGTCTATACGCCCCTGCAACTCGACGATGGGCGAGCCGTTTTTGTTAACAGGGGTTTCGTGCCCTATGACCAGAAGAATTCCTCAACGCGCCAGCAGGGTGAAGTTGCGGGGCCAGTGACAGTCACCGGGCTTGCCCGCAACCCGCTCGATGGAAAGCCATCCTCGATCTTGCCGGACAATGATCTCGTCAAGAACATCTACTTCTGGAAGGACCTGCCTACCATGGCAGCGCAGTCCAGCATCAATCCGGAGCAGTTGGTGCCGTTCTTTATCGATGCGGACAAAACGCCCAACCCCGGCGGTTTTCCCATTGGCGGCGTCACGATCATCGATCTGCCCAACAGCCATTTGCAATATGCGGTGACCTGGTATGGGCTTGCTGCGACTTTGCTGGCGATTGTCATCATCTCCATGATCAGGCGAAAGCGGGTTGCCGAACCACAAACTGAACCTTCGGACTTGACTTCCCGCTGATTGCCGCCCAATTCCAAGGTGCATATCAAAAGCTTTGAATTCCGCGAGACCTGTGACCATGGCTGACAAGAAACCACTGACAATCCGCCTGTGCGGACCGCGCGGATTCTGCGCCGGGGTGGATCGCGCCATTCAGATCGTGGTTCTGGCGCTGAAGAAATACGGTGCGCCAGTCTATGTCCGGCATGAGATCGTCCACAATCGTTATGTGGTGCAGGGTCTACAGGCGCGCGGTGCCGTTTTCGTCGAAGAACTCGACGAAATCCCGGCAGAGCACCGCAGCCAGCCCGTGGTCTTCTCTGCTCACGGCGTACCGAAATCGGTGCCTGAAGATGCAGAGCAAAAGAATTTGTTTTATCTCGATGCGACCTGTCCGCTTGTCTCCAAAGTGCATAAGCAAGCCATGCGCCATCAACGGCTTGGGCGGCATGTCATTCTGGTCGGCCATTCCGGTCATCCTGAAGTCATCGGAACGATGGGACAATTGCCTGAGGGCGCGGTAACTTTGATCGAGACCATCGAGGATGCCGAGAATTATCAGCCTGCTGATCCGAAGAATCTGGGCTTCGTCACGCAGACGACGCTATCCGTCGATGACACTGCGGGTATCATCGCTGCCCTGCAGAACCGGTTCCCGGATCTGACGGCACCGGCAGCCGAATCCATCTGCTATGCCACGACAAACCGGCAGGACGCGGTGAAGGCGGCAGCGCCGGGCTGCGACCTGTTTCTGGTGGTTGGGGCGCCGAATTCATCCAACTCCAAGCGTCTGGTGGAAGTGGCTGAGCGCTCGGGTGCCTCGCAATCGCTTCTCGTGCAACGGGCGGTGGATATCGATTGGGATGCCATTGGCGATATTTCGACGGTTGGCCTTTCCGCCGGTGCATCTGCACCTGAAATCATTGTCGATGAAATCATTCAAGCCTTTTCGGAGCGCTATTCCGTGTCGATCGAACTTGCCGAAACAACCATTGAAACCGAAAATTTCCACGTCATGCGCGATCTGCGCGATGTGGAACTGACCAGTGGCGATATGGCTTTCGTCAACGGAACCCACTGATTATGGCTGTCTATACCGATATCAACGAAATCGATCTCGCGCATTTTCTCAAGAACTATGACATCGGCGAACTGCTCTCTTACAAGGGCATTGCCGAAGGCGTTGAGAATTCCAATTATCTGGCTCACACCGGCAAAGGCTCGTTCATCCTGACGCTGTATGAGAAGCGGGTGAACAGCAACGACCTGCCGTTCTTTCTGGGCCTAATGCAGCATCTTGCAGGAAAGGGGATCAGCTGTCCTTTGCCCGTGGTGCAGAAAAGCGGTTCCAGCATTGGCGAGCTTGCAGGACGCCCGGCGGCGATTGTGACCTTCCTTGAAGGTATGTGGATGCGCAGACCCACCGTGCAGCATTGCCATGCTCTGGGCGAGGCGCTGGCGCGTATGCATCTGGCGGGCGCGGATTTCCCCATGCGCCGCAAGAATTCGCTCTCCGTCGATGGCTGGCGGCCATTGTGGAACAATTCGAAGGACAATGCGGACCGCGTTGAACCCGGACTGGCAAACGAGACCGAGGCAGACCTCGCATTCTTCGAGGCGCATTGGCCAAAGCATCTGCCAACCGGCGTCATCCACGCCGATCTCTTCCCGGATAATGTTTTCTTTCTCGGTGACAAGCTTTCCGGCCTCATCGATTTTTATTTCGCCTGTACCGATCTGCTCGCCTATGACGTGGCGGTCTGCCTGAATGCCTGGTGTTTTGAAAAGGACCATTCGTTCAATCTGACCAAGGGCACCGCCTTGCTTCGCGGATATAATTCCGTGCGCCCGCTTTCGGCAGAGGAAGCGGAAAGCCTGCCGATCCTTGCACGCGGTTCGGCCCTGCGTTTCATGCTCACACGGCTTTATGATTGGCTGACGGTTCCCGAAGGCAGTTTCGTCGTCAAGAAAGACCCGATGGAATATGTGCGCCGCATGCGCTTCCATCGCCAGATCAGATCAGCCGAAGAATATGGCCTGCTGCCGGTGAGTGCTGCCTCGTGAAGTCCATCCAGATTTTTACCGATGGTGCCTGCTCAGGCAATCCCGGCCCCGGCGGCTGGGGCGCGGTATTGCGCTGGAACGGCAATGAGAAAGAGCTTTCGGGCGGCGAAGCGGATACAACAAACAACCGTATGGAGCTGATGGCCGCCATTGCTTCGCTCAATGCGCTCAAAGAGCCATGCTCCGTCGATCTCTATACGGACTCTGTCTATGTCCGCGATGGCATTTCCGGCTGGATTGAAGGCTGGAAGCGCAATGGCTGGAAAACAGCGGCCAAGAAGCCGGTGAAGAACGCCGAGCTGTGGCAAGCCCTTGACGAGGCGCGCAAGCGCCACAAGGTCATCTGGCATTGGGTCAAAGGCCATGCGGGGCATCCGGAAAATGAACGCGCTGATGAGCTTGCCCGCGCTGGCATGGCGCCGTTCAAGAACAAGTCCTAGTCATAGGCGAGGGACCAGCCGGGCGCACGAACCCAGCACCGTTCTGCCTCTATATCATCCGTCCGGTAGAGGCGCGTGACCCGCGTGTAATCGCCCTGCTCGAATGCCCTGGCGAGAGCCTTTTCCGATGCCTCGTCGCGCATGCCGACGCAGGGAAATATGCCGACGGGCGATATCCATTTGGCGCGGAACTCATCCGCTTCGCGTGTTATCAGAAACATGGCGCCGCGCTGTTTGATCTTGCTCCAGTCGCTGCTGAAACCATTGTCGGTTGTCAGCGGCAGGATCAGCCTTCCGCCTTCTTTGAGGTTGTCGAGCCAGTTATCAGCGGGCCGCGTCGCTCCGGCGTTCACGTAGATCAGGTCGGCAGCGTCGAATGCAACAGTGCTTCCGTCACCTTGGACCACAGTCACATTGGAATAGGCGGCAAGGTTTGCGCGTGACTTTTCAGCTAGTTCCGGATCATATTCAATGGCCGTGACTTTGCCCGAGGGGCCGACCAATTGCGCCATGATTGCCGAGTAATAACCCACGCCAGCACCCACATGCACGACATGCTCACCCTGCCGGGGAGCACCCTGCGCAAGCAGGAAAGCATGCAATGATGGTTCGCCATTGTTGATGTGCCGTTCGGGCAGGATGCCAACAAGGTCATTGGTATAAAGATAAACCGGATCGGCACTTGGTGTTGGTGTGTAGGAGCGGCGTTGCCAACGCAGGATTTGCCATGGCCCCCGCCCAAGGAACGCCTCACGCGGCACCTTGGCGAAAGCGTCTTCCACGCCTTGGTCAGCAGCCCCGGCAATGGCCGCGATCTGCATTGCATAGGCACGGCGTACGATCTTCAACTCATCTGGTGTCATCGGTGCGAACACTCCCAAGATATGAAAGTGCGATTGTACGCGGCAGCATTCCCAAATCAAATGACATCGTGGGAAGGAGGCCTAAAATTCTTGCCGAAATCAAAAAGGGCCGGAAAACCGGCCCTCTGAATATCCCGTCAATGCAGTTGATTAGAGCTGGCCGAGCAGGGTCGCCGCGCTCGAAGTTACCGCCTGACCCGGCGAATCCTCGATGTTCAGTTCCTTGACCACACCGTCTTCAACGAGCATGGAATAGCGCTTGGAGCGCACGCCCATTGTGCCTGCAGCAAGGTCGATATCGAGGCCGACAGCCTTGGTGAAAGTTGCATTGCCATCGGAGAGATACTGGATCTTGCCTTCGCCATTGGTGGCCTTGGCCCATGCGCCCATGACATGCGGATCATTCACGGCAACAACGGCAATGGTATCCACGCCCTTTGCCAGAATGGCATCGCGGTTCTCAAGATAACCGGGCAGGTGATTCATGCTGCAGGTCGGGGTGAAAGCACCCGGCACGGCAAACAGCACGACCTTCTTGCCCTTGAACAGCGCATCGGAGCGCACTTCGCTGACACCGTCATCGGATTTCGTCTTGAACGTGGCGTCCGGCAAACGCTCGCCTACCTTGATTGTCATGAATTGGCTCCCTGATGAAATGAGGAATTGAGACCTAAGGCAGATAGGGTGTGCGGGGCGAAAAGTCGAGGGCGTTTGGTGCTATTCCTGCGCGTCGAGTTTACCCGAAACAGCCTTTTCCCCCTGAACCAGCGTATAGTTCAGCGTGACAGACTTCTTGTCCTTGCCCGAAAGAACAGGAACGGAAAACACGGCGCTTGAGGCTTCGTGGCTTTTCAGCTTTGCCATGCCGAATGTAACACCGCCTTCGCCGGCAACGAAAAGGTCCGTTGGCGGCTGATCCACCGGAAGCTGGACTGTTACCTTGACGTGATCATCTCGGCGCACCGCGCTTTTGATACCGAAGGCGGCAGAAGCCTTGTCAGGCAAAGCGGCAAACGCATCGCTGACGAGCGTCTTGGTCAATGCATCTGTCGGGTCATTGTCAACGGTAATGTCAAAATCAGCCGTAACCGGAATGCAGATTGCTTCGCAGATACCGAGAAATGCGTGGCCCTTCAATTGCGCCGGTTTGGATGGATCAGTCAGCGTCAGAATAACCGGAAAGGAAACGGACTTTTTGTAGCCAGCCGATTTCGCTCCACCATTTTCAAACCGGTGCGGCGCCGGGAAGCCCAGCGAATAGCTCTTGATATTGCCTTCCTGCGAAAGTGCCAGTTCCGGCGGCACACCCGCATCGCCGGGTTCGCGCCAATAGGTTTTCCAGCCCGGATCAAGATTGATCTGGACGGCACCACGCACCTCGCTTGCACCCTTCTGCGGATTATCGACAATCAGCCGGACACTGCCGCCGGCTGTCCTTGTCCAGTCCGAATTTCCGGCAAGTGTTGGCGAAACAAAAGCCAGCATGGCAATGGCAGCTGTAAAAATTATGTTCATTTTCATGCACGGACATTTGCAGGGCTTCAGGGCCTTATCAAGGATATGATAGAATTTGCTCATCATTTCTGTGTGAGGAACGTGTTATTTGGAAGCGGAAAGGGCCCGGATTGGGCTCTTTTTACATTTCCTTGCGCAAGACCGTTGTCATTTACGCAATCCTTGATACCTTTATTTGATGGAGATTTTCAGAACGGCGAACAAAGAGACCGGATTTCTGAATGGTCAATTCCTTCTGGCGATGCCGGGAATGGATGACAGCCGGTTTGCGCGCTCGGTCATTTATGTCTGTGCGCACTCGGAAAAGGGGGCGATGGGACTGATCATCAATCGCCCGCAGGAAATGGAATTCTCCGAAATTCTTGTTCAACTCGGCGTTCTTGATGAGCATCAGGCGATCATGCTGCCAGATTGCACGCGGGATTTCATCGTGCGCAATGGCGGGCCGGTTGAGATGCGCCGTGGCTTCGTCCTGCATTCCGACGATTATCTGACCGATTCAACCATGCCCGTCTCGGAAGAGATTTGCCTGACCGGAACGGTGGATATTTTACGCGCTATATCAGGCGGTCGTGGTCCGCGCTGTGCCCTGATGACATTGGGCTATTCAGGCTGGGCTTCAGGCCAGCTCGAAAACGAGATTGCCAATAATGGCTGGCTGACCTGCCGTGCGCCGCAGGATTTGCTTTTTGATACGGATCTTGAAAGCAAATATGATCGGCTTCTGGCGCATATGGGCGTTGACCCTTCGCGCCTTGCCACCGTGGCGGGACACGCTTGAGTGGCCGGACACGCCTGATCCATTAATTTCCTAAGAAGCCTTCGACTGCTGGAACTGCTCGCGCAGCAGCTTTGTTGCCACATCAAGCGTCAATGGCGGGCTGAACATGAAGCTCTGGGCATATTCGCAGCCCATCTGGCGCAGTTGCAGCGCATCGCTTTCGTTCTCGATACCTTCCGTGACAACCGAAAGCCCAAGGTCATGCGCCATGCTGATCATGGAGCGCAGCAGCGTCACCTTCTGTGGCTGTTCGGCCTTGAGGAACGACCGGTCGATCTTGATCATGTCGAAGGGGAACGAGGTGAGATAGGAGAGGGACGAATAGCCCGTGCCGAAATCATCCAAGGAAACACCGACGCCCATCGCCTTGATGCTCGAAAGCACGTGGGCGGAACGCTCAGGATTTTCCATCATCAGGGATTCGGTCAGTTCGAGTTTGAGGCTCGCCGGATCGATCTGGGTTTTCGTTAGCACCGACCGCACATCGTCAATCAGGTCCTGACGGATCAGCTGGCTGCTCGAAATATTCACCGAGACGAACAGCGGCGTCGCGCCAATGGTGCGCTGCCAATTGACGAGATCTTCGGTCGCGTGCTGCATGACAAACAGGCCAAGCTGCACGATTAGGCCGGAACTTTCGGCAATTGGGATGAATTCGGACGGTGGTATCGAGCCCCGGCGCGGGTGATCCCAGCGCATGAGGGCTTCAAACCCGGCAATCGTATTGTCCTCAAGCCGCACGATCGGCTGGTAGGCAATGTGAATTTCGCTGCGTTCCAGCGCCCGGCGCAGATCGGATTCCAATTGCAGTTTGTCACTGCCAACAGCGCGGAAGGCGGGGCGGAATGGCTCGATCCGGTCGCCGCCAAAGCGTTTTGCCTGGAACATGGCAAGCTCGGCATCTTTCACCAGATCCTCAGGCGAGGCGGAACTGCCCGATGTCCAGGTGATCAGACCAAGCGAAGCGGTCAGCACAATCTCGCGCTTGGCAAAGGCAATCGGTGCGCGGATCGCCTGTTTGACCGCTTCGGCAAAGGCGGCAATGCGCGCCGGTTCAACTTCCGATACCAGAATGAGGCCGAACTGATCGGCGGACAGGCGGCTGAGCGTGTCCTGCGGGCGCAACAGACGATGCAGGCGGCGTGATACGGTCAAAAGGAACGTATCCCCAGCTGACATGCCAAGCCCGTCATTCACCTGCTTGAAGCGGTCAATGTCGATGATGAAGACAGTTGGGCGAATCTTGCTTTCGGTCTGCGCCATGGTGATGACAGAACCAAGGCGATCAAGAAACAGCTCGCGGTTGGGCAGGCCGGTCAGATTGTCATGCACCGCATCGTGCAGCAGGCGTTCTTCCGCCTTTTTCTGCTCGGTCACATCAATCAATGTGCCTACACAACGGACAATTTCACCATCCGAACCGATAACAGGCCGGGCTTTCAACGTGTACCAGTAATAATGGCCATCATTGGCGCGCAGGCGGAATGTCTGCGAAATGCGCCCGCGCCGGTTTTCAAGAATGACATCGAGCGTGGTGCGAAACCGGTCGCGATCATCGGCGTGCAAGGTCGGCAGCCAGTTGCGTACAGCGCCATGCAGTGAGCTTGCCGAAGCACCGAGAAAATTGGTGAGATCAGGCGTGGTGACAACGCGGTCGCGCGGTACATCCCAATCCCAGACGATATCGCCCGAACCGATAATGGCGAGCGCCTGCCGCTCCACATCGGAGAACAGACCCTGCTGCAGAGCGCCGCCGGAAAAGGCGTGTTGCATGACCGTGAAGCCAATGAGCAGGACGATCAGCACCAGACCGCCGCCAAGTGCAGGCTGGACAATATCATTGGCGAGAATACCAGATACGGTCAGCCAGCTTCCCATCATCCAGACAAGCAGAAGCAGCCATGTCGGTATGAGCATGATTGCCCGGTCATAACTTCGGAACGAAAAGAAGCCGATCAGCACAATGCCGGCAATAATGGTCAGCGCAAACGAGAAACGCGCGATACCCGAAGCAATGGGCGGATCAAAAATCGCCACGCCGGAAAGGATACCAAGACCTAAAATCCACGTCAGAGCGCCATAGCTGAAATTGTCATGCCATCGGTTGAGATTGAGATAGGTGAACAGGAAGATCACCAGTGTCGCCGCCAGCGCCACTTCGGTGCCCGCTCGCCACATCTGCTCATTGCCGGGTGTTATCTCGATAAGCTTGTTCCAGAAGCCGAAATCCACGCAGATATAGGCAAGAACCGCCCAGGCCATGGCCGCAGTCGCCGGGAAAAGCGAGGTGCCCTTGACGACGAAAAGGATGGTCAGGAACAGCGCGAGAAGACCGGCGATGCCGAGCAGGATACCGCGATACAGCGTATAGGAATTGACCGTATCCTTATAGGCATTCGGCTCCCACACATAGACCTGCGGCAGGTTTGGGGAAGCAAGTTCAGCGACAAAAGTAATAACCGAACCGGGATTGAGCGTGACAAGAAAGATGTCGGCATCTTCACTGGCCTGCCGGTCAAGCGCAAAGCCCTCGCTCGGGGTAATCGAGGTGATACGCGTCGAACCAAGATCGGGCCAGATGAAACCCGATCCGACCAAACGGAAATGCGGCGCGACGATCAGACGGTCGATCTGTTCATCGGTGGGATTGGCCAGCGAGAATGCCGCCCAGTCACCCGTCGAGCGGCTGTCATTGGCCTGCACCTCGATGCGGCGGACAATGCCATCCGTGCCGGGGGCTGTAGAAATCTGGAAGGTCTCGCCCTGATTCCGGTAAATCTCCACGGCCTTGGAGAGATCGAGAGCGGTGCTTTCCTTGGTGATCTTGATGGTTTCGAACGCGTTGGCGGCGGAGAGCATGGACGTCATCAAAAAGATGAGGACAAAAATCCTCGATAAGCCTTTCAGCATGAGTCCGGTCAATGATGCCACGAATGTAACCTTTATTTTAGCGTCGCACATCGTCTTCTAAGAGCGAGAAGAGCAGATGGTCTTGCCACATACCATTTATTTTGAGGTAGGAGCGTAGCAGTCCTTCCCTCTGAAATCCGGCTTTTTCGAGAAGGCGGATCGATCTTTCATTGCTTGGAATACAGGCCGCTTCCAGCCGGTGCAACCTTACTTTGGTAAAAGCATGGGATATCAGCAGGCTCAGGGCCTCGCCCATATAGCCCTGTCCGGCATAGGGCGCGCCCGTCCAGTAGCCAATCATGCCATTCTGGCCGACACCACGGCGGATATTGCCAAGCGTGATGCCGCCGAGAAGACGTGAATCAGAGTTGTGGAAAAGGAAAAAGGGATGCGCCGTTCCTGCCGCCGCCTCTTCGTCGTAGTGACGGATACGGTGCCGGAATGAACTGCGCTCCAGATCATCATCGGCCCAGAGCGGCTCCCACGGCGTCAGAAAATCCCGGCTCTGGGCGCGCAGATGGGCCCAGGCCCGATAGTCGGAAACCTGCGGGGCTCGCAAATAAAGCCTTTCGCCCTGCAGTGAGAGCGAAGCGCTTTTCAGGAAGGGCAGGGCGATCATGGCGCTTGAGCCGTTAGACCGCTATTTTTCGCTGGCTCGGCGTTATCGGTGCCAACCCATGACGAATATCCTGATATTTCATCAAAGGTGCGATGGGACCAACCGCAGCCAAGGTCGGCGACGAGTCGATGAAAAGCCGTCCGGCAAGATCGGTCAGGCGCTCGGTCGTGATCTTGGACAGGCGCTCCACCAGTTGTTCGGTCGAAACCGCATGACCGTAAAGCAGCAACTGGCGGGCAATCTGGCCGGCGCGGCTTGCAGCGCTTTCATGCGACATCAGGAGGCTGGCACGATATTGCGCCCGCGCACGGTTTAGCTCGTCCTGTCCGATATTGCGGGCCGCTTCGTGCAGCTCATTGATGATGACAGGCACAAGCTTCTTCAGGTGATTGCGGCCCGTAGCCGCGTGGATACCGAATACGCCGGTATCCGAGAAGCCCCAGTGGAAGGCATAGACCGAATAGCAGAGCCCGCGCTTTTCGCGCACTTCCTGAAACAGCCGCGATGACATTCCGCCACCAAGGATCATGGCGAGAAGTTGCGAGGCATAGAAGTCGCGCACATGATAGGCACGGCCCTCAAAGCCGAGAACGACCTGAGCATCCATCAATTCGCGCTGTTCGCGGAAATCACCACCGACATAATGCGCGATATCCGGCTCTGGCGCCGTTGTCTTTGCCCGGAAAGAGCCAAGACGGCTTTCGACTTCGCGGACAAAATCATCATGTTTGACGCCGCCTGCAGCGACTACCACCATGCGCTCGGCGCTGTACTGGTCATCCATATAGCTGCGCAGATTGGCGGAGGAAAAGGACTGGACGGTTTCCGGTGTGCCGAGAATGGTCCGGCCAATGGTCTGATTCTTGAATGCGGTTTCGGTGAACCGGTCGAAAACAACATCATCGGGCGTGTCATGCGCCGCACCGATTTCCTGCATGATGACGTTTTTCTCGCGTTCCAGCTCTTCCTCATCGAATTTGGAACTGTTGAGAATGTCGGCGAGAATATCGATCGCCAATGGCATGTCATCGCGCAGAACGCGGGCGTAGAAGGAGGTTGTTTCAACGCTTGTAGCGGCATTGATCTCGCCGCCCACATCTTCAATATCCGCGGCTATTTTCCAGGCGGAGCGGTTTTCCGTCCCTTTGAAAGCCATATGTTCGAGAAGATGGGCAATACCGTGCTGATTGCTCGCCTCGTTACGTGATCCTGCCTTGACCCAGATGCCAAGGGCTACACTCTCCACATGCGGCATCGTCTCTGTCGCAATCGTCAGACCGTTGGAGAGGCGACTGATTTCAACGCCCATGCAATGCTCCTTACTTCGCCGCTCTTGAATGACGGCTTACATACTCTTCCACATTTTTAAGGTCGTTGGGAAGTACCGTATAGTGTTCTTTTCGCTGCATGAGGTCGCCAAGCCAGAGCGGAAGCGCCGGATGGATGCCGCTTGCAGCCTCAACAGCATCCGGAAATTTGGCCGGATGAGCGGTCGCAAGAACGACACTCGGTGTTCCAGATTGAACCTTTTCACGCGCGACTTTGATGCCGATCGCCGAATGCGGATCAAGCAGATAACCTGATTGATCGAGAACATCCTTGATAGCCACAGCCGTTTCGGCCTTTGTCGAGCGTCCCGCGTCAAATTCGGCGCGGATTTTGTTCAAAGGCGCATCAGCAATGGTGAAACTGCCCGATTGCGTCAGCCCACCCATCAGGCGGCGCAGCGCTTCGGCATCCCGGTCATGGGCTTCAAACAGGAGACGCTCAAAATTGGAGGAGACCTGAATGTCCATGGACGGAGAGGTCGTGTGCATCACACCGCGTGTTTCATATCTGCCTGTTTCCAGTGTCCGGGTCAAAATGTCATTATCGTTGGTGGCAATCACCAGCCGGTCGATGGGAAGGCCCATGCGCTTGGCAACATAGCCAGCAAAAATATCGCCGAAATTGCCCGTGGGAACCGTGAATGACACCTGACGTTCAGGACTGCCGAGGGAAACAGCCGCAGTGAAATAATAGACGATCTGCGGCATGATGCGCGCCCAGTTGATCGAATTCACACCGGACAGCGAAAGCGCATCACGGAAATTCAGATCATTGAACATGCCTTTGACCAGTGACTGGCAATCGTCAAAATTGCCTTCAATAGCCAGTGCATGCACATTCGACGCAGCGGAAGTCGTCATCTGGCGCTGCTGTACCGGCGAAACGCGATTGTGCGGAAACAGAATAAAAATATCGGTGCGGTCACGATTGGCGAAGGCTTCGATGGCAGCGCCGCCCGTATCGCCAGATGTGGCACCGACAATCGTCGCGCGCTGGTCACGTTTGGTGAGAATATAATCCATCAGCCGGGCGAGAAGCTGCATCGCCACATCCTTGAAGGCAAGGGTAGGGCCATGGAAGAGTTCAAGCACGAATTCATTGTGATCGGTCTGGACCAATGGGCAGACAGCGCTGTGGCGGAAAGTGGCATAGGCTTCATGCACCATGCGTTCGAAATCAGCCTGGTCGATATCACCTGCAATAAACGGAGTCAGAACGCGGATGGCGACTTCTTCATAGCTTTTTCCGCGCAGGGCGCGAATCTCATCTGCGGAAAACTGTGGAAATTCCTGAGGCAGATAAAGACCGCCATCACGCGCCAGACCAGCCAGAAGGGCATCGGAAAAGCCTAAAACAGGCGCTTCTCCACGAGTACTTGCATATTTCATATCATTCGCCTTTTGTACCGCGCTTGCGAGCCAGCCAACTCCTGTGGCAGAAAGCTGGAAAGCACCGTCGTATTCTTACCTTACCGTTGGTATAGAACAGGTTCGTTCGTCAAGGAAAGTTCAGTTCATGAAGTCAGAAACACATAAATCTCTGCCCTTCTATCAACTTTGCGGCATGATTTTCGCTGTGGGGCTTGCAGGCTGCTCCACAAGCGGTCAGAAAGATCCATCAAAGGACCCGGCCGTGGCAGAAGCGCAGGCCCGTATCACGGCCACGGAACTGACCGCCTACTGCCCGCCGGTAACGATCCGCGAAGGTACAGCGATTTTCAACAATTACGGCAAGGCACCAAAAGCACCGGAAAATCTGATCTATCAGGCGTCGGTTGCGGACCAGAGTCGTTCTTGCAAGCGTGCCGACGGCGCGCTCACCATGAATGTCGCCATATCGGGCAAGGTGGTTCCGGGACCGAAATTCAGCCCCGGCACACTGACCATGCCGATCCGCGTCGCAGTCATGCAGGGCTCGAACGTCGTCTATTCCAAACTGTACAGGCAGCCGATTTCCGCAACTGACACATCCGCTGCAGCACAGTTCATTTTTAACGACCCCAATGTCAGCTTCCCGGAACCGTCAGCCAAGGATGTTCAGATTTTCATCGGATTTGATGAAGGTCCGGATGACACGCAGGCAAAGACGAAAACCAAAAAGAAGAAGTAAAAAACAGGCGGCCGATTGGCCGCCTTTTTCTTTGGTGAAGGCATCGCTTTTGAACGGCGCCAGTTTATTCTTTGCACATCAGTTCAAACAGCCTCGGACCAGACGGCCATCGCGTCGAGAACGGCGGGCAGGTCGCGGTGACGGCTGATGACGGTTTCCGCGCCCGCATCGGTCAGCTTGTCCGCATGACCCGGATAGGTGTGGGCACCGCCGGTAAAACCGATAACACGCATTCCCGCAGTTGCTGCCGCATGGACGCCGTGCGACGAATCTTCGATCACGATGCAGCGGGCGGGTTCGACATTGAAATGCTTTGCCGCAAACAGGAAAACGTCAGGGGCAGGCTTTGGCTTCTGGCTTCCCACTTCGCGTGCCGAGAAAATGTTCGGGGCGAAGAGGTCATAGAGCGTGCTCTGCTCCAGCATCATCTTCAATGCAGCGCTGGTCGAGTTCGACGCTATGCATTTGGGATATTTCAGAGCGGCAACGACCTGCTCGATACCATCGATGACATTCAGTTCATTGCGCAGCTTGTGATCCATCTGGCGCGTTGTTTCTTCAATCAGCGAGGCGGAGATGGGTACACCGGATTCTTTTTCCACCTGAATGAGAATGTCGGTCCAGGTCAGTCCGGCGAAGCGTTCGGCAAGAACCTCCGGTTCGATCGGATAACCCGACTCTGTCAACAGTTTCGATTCGACTTCAGCGGCGAGTATCTCTGAATCGACGAGCACGCCATCGCAGTCGAAAATAATCAGCTGGGGTTCCATTCCGTCATACCTGTTCGTGAAAAATAGCTGCATTGAGCAGCTTTGGGTCAAGCTTGGGGGATTACCGGCATCGACTACACTCTTATTGCCGGGGCGTCAAAGAAAAGCGCACCGGTCAGAGATATCGCGGGAGATATCGATTGGCTTTAACGCGATGTTTACCCTGCTCGGTAACCATAAGGACAGTTCAGTAACGCGTCTCCAGTAATCGAGTATCCCATGTCCGTTGTTCGTCTCGTCAATGACCTGCCCCAGGCTGCACCGCAATCGTCCTGGCTCGACACGATCCTCAAAGGCGACTGTGTTGCCGCCCTCAATCGTCTCCCTGACCATTCGATTGATGTTATCTTTGCCGACCCTCCCTATAATCTGCAGCTTGATGGCGATCTGCATCGCCCGGACCAGTCGAAGGTTGATGCTGTCGATGATCATTGGGACCAGTTCGACAGTTTTCAGGCCTATGATGCCTTTACCCGCGCCTGGCTGCTGGCCTGCCGCCGCGTGCTGAAGCCGAATGGCACGATCTGGGTTATCGGCTCATATCACAACATTTTTCGCGTTGGTGCGATCATGCAGGATCTCGGATTCTGGATGCTCAATGATGTCATCTGGCGCAAGAACAACCCTATGCCGAATTTCCGTGGCCGCCGCTTCCAGAACGCGCATGAAACCATGATCTGGGCGTCGCGCGACCAGAAGGGCAAGGGCTACACCTTCAACTATGAAGCGATGAAGGCTGCCAATGACGATCTGCAGATGCGATCAGACTGGTTGTTTCCCATCTGCACCGGTGCGGAGCGTCTGAAAGATGAGAATGGCGACAAAGTCCACCCGACACAGAAGCCGGAAGCCCTCTTGGCCCGTGTTCTCATGGCTTCATCCAAACCCGGCGATGTCATTCTCGATCCGTTCTTCGGATCAGGAACAACCGGCGCGGTCGCGAAACGCCTTGGCCGCCATTTTGTCGGCGTTGAACGTGAGCAGAAATATATCGACGCGGCGATGAGCCGGATTGCCTCGGTTGAGGAACTCGGCGGAGCCGAACTCAAGGTCATGACCGGCAAGCGCGCCGAACCGCGGGTTGCCTTTGGCAGCATCGTTGAAGCGGGATTGCTCAAACCGGGTGTGGTTTTGAGCGATGCGCGCCAGCGTCACGCCGCTATTGTACGGGCCGACGGCACTGTTTCCAGCAATGGCGATGCGGGATCAATTCACCGCATGGGCGCCAAGGTGCAAGGCTTTGATGCCTGCAATGGCTGGACGTTCTGGCACTATGAAGAAGACGGCAAGCTGAAACCCATTGATGAACTGCGCAAGCAGGTCCGCGACGGAATGGCGTCCGCTGGCATCTAACCCTTAATCTGATCGGACGAGACCTCCAGTGCCGCTCTGATCTCGAAACGCCCAAGGTTGCCGCCTTGGGCGTTTCGTCGTTCTGGTTCACACGCGAATGCCGAGACGATCGAGGTCTGCGCGCAGCGTCTGCGGATTGATGAACTGCACTGACTGCCAGCCGGCAGCCTGCGCGCCAGCGACATTCTTCGCGCTGTCATCAATGAAGAGCGTTGCAGCAGGATCAACCCCAAACGTTGCAACATGGTGGTCGTAGATCGCCTTGTCAGGCTTGATCAGACCGATATCACCGGAAATGGTCACGCCGCGGCTTTCGGTCAGGAAGGGGAAGCGCTGCCAGGCTTCACGCAGCGTATCGGACGCAAAATTTGTCAGCATGGTCACATCATGCCCGTTAGCGATCAGCTTGCGCATGATCACGACGCTATCATCAATCGAACCGGTGATCATCTGGTGCCAGTTCTGCCGGAAAGCGCGAATATGATGTTCCCGGTCAGGAAAATCGGCAATCAGCAGCGCTTCGGCATCAGCCCATTTGCGGCCACGATCCTGTTCAAGGTTCCATTCATGGGTGCAGATGTTTTCGAAAAACCATTTACGCTCGGTTTCATCAGGGATGACACTGCGAAAAGCAACATCGGGATCGTAGTGAATTAGAACCTGTCCGATGTCGAAAACGATGTGTTTGACGGGTGTCATGCCTCTTTCCTTCTCTTCTCGAAAGCATCCGGTATCGCGGCAGCAATGGCCTTTTTCATGACCGTCGGCAATGCCTCGCCGCCCAAATTTTCAATGCGTACCCACCAGCCATCATTGCTGGCCTGTTTTTGAATATTCTCTGCTCGAAAGATCGTCAGCCGCAGTTCGAAATGCGTGAAAATATGGGTGATCGAACCGCTGGGCAACCATTTTGCGTTGAACGGCGCAGCCTCGACACCGGTTTCGCCGTCGACCCGCGATGTCCATTCTGTTGTCGGTACTTCAGCCATACCGCCGAGCAATCCCGTTTGTGCTCGTCCACGCAGATAGACTTCACCTTCGGTTGAAATTGCCACGAACGCCGCGCCAAGACGAACTGGCTTGTTCTTTTTGGGTGCCTTTACAGGGAAAAATTCCGGATCGGTGGTTTTAAGCGCCTCGCAATTGTCATTGAGCGGACAAATCACGCAGGCCGGGCGCCTGGGTGTGCAAATCGTCGCACCGAGATCCATCATGGCTTGCGCAAAATCGCCGGGGCGCTTGTCCGGCGTCAGCAATTGCATCAATCGCCGGATATCGGGTTTTGCGGCGGGCAACGGCGTGGCCAAGGCATGGAGCCGTGTAATGACGCGCTCGACATTGCCGTCAACAACCGCAATCGGTTTGTCAAAGGCGATGGATGCAATGGCGGCTGCGGTATAATCGCCAATTCCCGGCAATGATTTGAGCTGGGCAAGATCATCAGGAAAATGCCCGTCAAAACTGGCCGCAATAATATCGGCGCACTTCTTCAGGTTGCGGGCGCGGGAATAATAGCCAAGCCCGGCCCATGCCCGCATCACATCGTCCTGAGTGGCCGCAGCGAGGTCCCTAACGCTTGGCCATTTGCTGGTAAAGGCAAGAAAATAGGGCTTTACGGCCTCAACGGTTGTCTGTTGGAGCATGATTTCCGACAGCCAGATGCGATAGGGGTCCGCCACAATTCCTGACTTGTGATCATCAGGCGTTATGCGCCAGGGTAAAATTCGATGGTGGGAATTATACCATAGTAGCAGTTTAGTCGTTATAGGTTGCATCAATCCAAAACTGCTTTACAGGGAAGTGGTGTGACATTTCTTATGAAACGGTTGCGATCGCAAATTCAAGAATATTCGGATTCATAGATGTTTCCAGTTCAGTTGACCAACGCCCTGCTGCTTCCCACAAAAGGGCGCTTGATCGGTATCGACAGGAACAATCGTATATTCACGTTTCTGTTCGCGCTTTTTCCGGGTTTGCTGGTCAGTGGAACATCGGTGACACTGGTTTGTGCATTCCTCTGGGCGATCATCTCGCTGAGCCTGAAGCGCTATCCGTATCAGATGACGCGGCAGGATCGTGTCATTGCATGGATTTTCACCACCTATGTCCTGATCACGGCTCTCACCGTTGTTCTCAGCCCCAATCTGGCAAAGGGCGGCGAATATCTCCTGAAAATGATCCCGTTTCTGGCGGTATGGGCACTTATCTCTCGTCTCAGGGTGAGTTTGCAGGGACGTCTCATACCGTTTTTCGTCACAGGTGCAGGCATCGGGATGATAGGGGCTCTGATCTACAGCATTGTTCAAGTGCTGTTTATTGAGAGCCGGGCAGCAGGCGGTGCAGGCAATGCTGCTGTGTTCGGACTTTTCGCAGTTCTTTTCGGCAGTATTTCACTGCTCAATGTCCATTCAGAAAGCAGAACCGAACGCATAATTGCAATTGCCGGTTTCACCTGCGGTATAATTTGCGCGTTTCTCTCCGGAACCCGTTCCGCATGGCTGGTGATGCCCGTTCATTGCGCCATTCTGTTTTGGTATCTGCGCGGTCAGACATTGCCGACGATCAATAAAACGGCAAAAGTTCTGATGGTACTTTTGCTTGTTGTGGTGGCCTTGGCCGCGATACCCAAAATCCTTGACCGTTACCGCGCCTTGCAGATTGATATCGTCCAACTCGACGAAAAGCCTGACAATATGAGTTCGCTGGGCGCCCGGATTCAGCTTTGGAGCGGTGCCGAGAAGGCATTTCTTGCTTCACCCCTTATCGGGCAGGGTCCGCAAAATCGCATGCGGTCTGTCAATGAAGCTCTGGAACTGCCTGTTGAGAAATACATGACCTTCACCCATGTCCATAATGGGTTTCTGAATGCTGCTGTTGACGGTGGCGTGTTAGGTATCCTCGCGCTGCTCCTGTTGTTATCTGCGCCTATTGTTGCGGCAAGGTTAAAAGAACCCGGACCGGGGCGTGATCTGATGACGGCGCTTTCGCTGCTGCTCGTTACCAGTTATGTGATAACGGGCATGTTCGGCATCATGTTCGGTCACGATGCCACTGATGCGGTTTTCATCTATATGACGCTTCTCATTTCTTCGGTTTCCGGCACTATGCCCTATCTGTCGATGCGGGAAATCGCCGACCGTGCCGAAGATGACAAGGCCGCTCTGGCTGCATAATAATAATGGGTGTTTGGGATAAAGTATTGAAATGAAAGCGATTGTTACCGGAGCGGCAGGCTTTATCGGCTTTCACGTGGCAAGGCGGCTGGCCAGTGAAGGTTTCGAGGTCGTCGCCATCGACAATCTCAATGATTACTATCAGGTCGCTCTCAAGGAAACGCGCCTGTCAGCGCTCGAAGGTCTGCCCGGTATCCGTTTTATCAGGGCCAATATCGCTAAACCTGAAGAATTGCGTGCCGCCATTGCCAGGGACATGGATGCGGATGTCATCGTGCATCTGGCGGCTCAGGCTGGTGTGCGTTACTCGGTTGAAAATCCTGCTGCCTATGTCGATGCCAATGTGCATGGACAGGTGACGGTTTTCGAACAGGCGCGCGTCATGCCAAAACGCCCGCCTGTTGTCTATGCCAGTTCATCATCGGTCTATGGTGCCAATACCAAAGTGCCATTTTCCGAAAGCGATCCGGTTAACAACCCGGTTTCCGTCTATGCGGCGACGAAGCGGTCGGCGGAATTGCTGGCCTATTCCTATGCCCATGTTCACAAGGTCGCGTCCACTGGTTTGCGGTTCTTCACCGTCTACGGCCCCTATGGCCGCCCCGATATGGCGCCATGGCTCTTTACCGATGCCATTTCAAAGGGCGAACCGATCAAGGTCTATAATCACGGCAAGATGGCGCGCGATTTCACCTTCATCGACGATATTGTCAGCGGTGTACTGGGTGCGATCAATCGCATCCTGACCAATCCCGATGAGACCGCGCCGGTTTATAATCTTGGCAATAATAATCCGGTGGCCCTGCTGCGCTTTATTGAGATCATCGAACAGGCTGTGGGCCGGGAAGCCATCAAAAAGTTCGAACCAATGCCGCCAGCTGATGTCGAGCGCACGTTTGCCGACATCGATCTTGCCACGCGCGATCTGGGCTTTTGCCCGAAGACGACGCTGGAAGAGGGTATTCCTTTGTTTGTTGAGTGGTTTCGCGGCTATAATGGCCGCTGAAACATTCATACAAAGCGCAAGGCAAACAACATAATGAGCGATGACCGCAGGCAAAGAGGATTCCGGCCACTGGCCGATCCCGCATCGGGCATCCTCGATCCTGTCCTGCGTAAGCGCGCCGGTATCACGATTGAACTCGTTCAGGCGTGGGAAGAAGTGGTTGGCCCCGCCCTTGGCGATCAGTCACGCCCGCTGAAACTGCTCTGGCCACGCCGCGCGCATGAAGACGACCCGTTCCAGCCCGCAACGCTGGTGATCGCCTGTCAGGGCTTTACGGCCATGCGTATGCAGCACGAAACGGGTGAAATCATCAGCCGCGTCAACGCATTTTTGGGATTTGCCGCCGTTGGCCGCATCAAGATCGAGCAGAAGGCGATCACCATGCCCGCGCCCAAGCGGCGCGCCCTGCCACCTGTTGATGCTGCCACCAAGGGCAAGATCAGCCGCGTGGTGGAAGCCATCGAGGATGACAGCCTGCGCGAAGCACTGGAACGACTGGGCCAGAGTATCCACGCGGAAAAGATCAAGCGCTAGTTTGATGGAGGCGTTGGGGCGCGTGGTTCGTGGTTCGACATAATAACCATGAGGGGCTTGGGTGGATGCAACGCTAGTCGCAGAGATTGCAGCACATAAAGGTGTAGCGCAATAGTTGCAGAACTTGGCTCCCTGCAACCCACCCCTCTCCGTCATCCTCGGGCTTGACCCGAGGACCCATGATCTAAAAGCGCGAGCAATCAAGTCCATTGGAACTCTTTAACCGTGGGTCCTCGGGTCATCCTCGGGTTAAACCCGAGGACTGAGGATGACGGAGAGATGTGAGTTGCGGCAAGTCAAGTTCTGCAATCTTTACGATTATCGTTGCATCCACCGCACTCCCTCATGGTTGTTATGTCGAACCACGAACCACACGCCCCGCCCACTAATAACCCTGCGAACTGATACTCTAACCTCTTCCACCCGTTCATCTTTCCCACTATGGTCTGCAATGAGGCCGGTCGAAATGGATTGGTCTTGGAGCGTAGAAACTCCTCTCACGGCGGTCGGTGTCGACCGCAAAGACACCTCCTCAGTCGTATGGCCGGGGAGGCTGCGACGTATGTCCAGAGCTTCGGCTTAAAGGTCGTGGCGGTCGTCCGTGGGCTGCTTTCTAACTCTCCCGGTCACCAGAGGATAATCCTCGGGTGACCACTTTCCTCTTGGATAAGGGAGTGCGCATGACCGATTATAATTTCTGGCAGGATTTTTTCGACACATACCAATCACTCTCGGACTTGCTGAAAGTGCTGTGGCTGATCGTGCCACCAGCTTTCATGCTGGGGATAGTGGCGCTGACGTTGCGGTTCAGGATTGACAGCAAGCGGGCAGGGCTTGATGGCGAACTGGTTTATTCCGTGCATCGGGATAAACAAAACCGGGTTCATATCATCAGCCATGTAAAGCAGATCCACCACTGCTATTCCTTCTTGATCAGGAACCAAGCGAACCGTTTGAATATGCAGAAGGCAAATCACCTTTAAAGCGCTAATCACAAAGGTTGCAGAACCACCTAAGTTGCAGAATGTGGCTCTCTTACCCTCCCACTACGTGGGGAGGGTCGCTGCGCAGCAGCGGGGTGGGGGGTAACTGCTCGGACATCACGATTCAACAGATGTGCCAATTCATCCCCCCACCCCGAACCTGCGGTCCGACCCTCCCCACCTTGGGGGAGGGTGAGGTGATGCCTCCTGCGTAGTCTTTGTTTAATCAGCCCACCGTCTCCAACCCAACCGCCACCCGATATCGCATTGACTTGATTTTATTCCCGTCCAGATCACGAAAAATTCAAAGACAGAATGCAAGCTCTGCCTTAAAGAGACTGCCATGGGGCTCTATTGAGTCAATCAACGCATAATCAACACCGGAGACAGGTGATCCTTATGACCGAAATGCTGACACGCCGAAACATTCTGACCCTCGCGGCCGTATCGACGGCGGCGCTCGCTGCAACTGCGGGCAACCAGGCATGGTCAGAAGATGCGGCAAAGCCCGCTGCTGCCGCTTCGACACCTGTACCATCCGATGTGAAAATCCCTGAGGCTGCCGGGAAGATCGATCCGGCCAAGCTTCTGGAGCAGGGCCCGCTGAAAGATATCGTGCTGGGCAAGGCCGAAGCGCCTGTCACCATCATCGAATATGCATCCATGACCTGCCCGCACTGCGCGCATTTCACCGTTGCAACGCTGCCGACCATCAAGGAAAAATACATCGACACCGGCAAGGCAAAGCTCATCCTGCGCGAATTCCCGTTCGATCCGCGTGCTGCCGCTGCCTTCATGCTCGCCCGCTGCGCCCCCGAGGACCGCTATTATCCGCTGGTTGATGTGCTGTTCAAACAGCAGGAACAGTGGGCTGCATCGGCAAATGCGGTAGAACCTTTGCTGCAAATCTCCAAATTGGCCGGTTTTACACAGGAGTCGTTCAACGCTTGCTTGACGAACCAAAAACTTCTGGATGATGTGAATGCATCGCGTGACCGCGGAGCCAAGGATTTCGGCGTGAATGCCACACCGACATTCTTCATCAACGGCACGAAGTATGCAGGAGCCCTATCGGTTGACGAAATGTCAGCGATTATCGACGGTCTACTCTGATAGCTGCCTGTTGAAATCTGGCGGACGCCTTACTGCATCCGTTCCTATGGCGTTTTGGGGAAGGGCCGTCTGATGCGCTTCACAAAACTCCGCCTTCTTGGTTTCAAATCCTTTGTCGAGCCCGCCGAATTCGTCATTGAAGGTGGGCTGACAGGTGTTGTTGGCCCCAATGGTTGCGGCAAGTCCAATCTGGTCGAAGCCCTGCGCTGGGTTATGGGCGAAAACTCCTATAAGAACATGCGCGCATCCGGCATGGATGACGTCATTTTCTCCGGTTCCGGCACGCGCCCATCGCGCAATACGGCTGAAGTGACGCTTTTTCTCGACAATCAGGACCGGAGCGCCCCGGCAAGCTTCAACGATGCCGATGAATTGCAGGTCTCGCGCCGTATCGAGCGCGAAGCGGGATCGGTCTACCGCATCAATGGCAAGGACGCCCGCGCCAAGGACGTGCAACTGCTGTTTGCTGACCAATCAACCGGCGCCCGTTCTCCGTCCATGGTCGGGCAGGGCCGTATCGGTGAACTCATTCAGGCCAAGCCGCAGGCACGCCGTGCGCTTCTGGAAGAGGCCGCAGGCATTTCGGGTCTGCATACCCGTCGCCATGAGGCGGAATTGCGCCTGCGGGCCGCAGAGCAAAATCTGGAACGGCTGGAAGACGTCGTTGGCGAGCTTGAAACTCAGATTGAGAGCCTGAAACGGCAGTCGCGTCAGGCCAACCGTTTCAAGAGCCTGTCGGCGGATATTCGTCGTTCGGAAGCCATTCTTCTGCATCTGAAATGGGCTGTTGCCAAAAATCAGGAAGCCGAGGCGCAATCGGCCCTATCAGCTGCAACGTCAGGCGTCGGCGATTTTGCGCAGGTTCAGATGAATGCGGCCAGGGAACAGGCGATCGGCGCGCACAAACTGCCCGATCTGCGTGAGGCGGAGGCCAAGGCCGCTGCGGCATTGCAGCGCCTGACCATTGCCCGCTCACAGATCGATGAAGAAGCCCAGCGCATCCGTGCCCGCCAGTCGGAACTGGAAAAGCGCCTTGCCCAGCTCACATCCGATATTGCCCGCGAAGAACAGATGGTGCGCGACAATGCGGATATTATCGCTCGTCTCGATGCCGAAGAGCGCGCGCTGAATGAAGACAATGCCAATGCGGGTGAGCACGAGCTGGAAACCCGTGCTGATTTTGAGCGGGCCGATGCCAAGCTGAGGGAAAGCGAGGCTGCACTTGCCAAGGTGACAGCCGAGCGCGCCGAGGCGACCGCAGAACGGGCACAGGTTGAGCGCAATCTGCGTGAAAGTGCCGAGCGCCGCGAGCGTCTCGTCCGTCAGATGGGCGATGTGGAGCGTGATCTTGCTGGGATTACCGCGCAGATCGCCGCCCTTGCCGATCCCATCGAAAAGCAGGCATTGGTCGAAACGGCGGAAGCCACGCTCGAACATGCTGAGGAAGCTGCGCTGGCCGCTGAAGCTGCCGTTGAAACGGCGCGCCGCGATGAAGCGCAGTTGCGCCAGCCCGTGCAGGATACCCGCAGCAATTTGAACCGCATTGAGACCGAAGCCCGGACTTTGGCAAAAATGATCAATGTCGGTGGTTCCGATCTGTTTCCCGCTGTCGTTGAGGCGGTCAAGGTTGAAAAAGGCTTTGAAATCGCCCTTGGTGCGGCTTTGGGTGAAGATCTGGACGCGCCTGTTGATCGCAGCGCCCCGGTTTTCTGGGGGGATGTGGATGGGGCTGGCGACGATCCCGCCTTGCCGTCAGGTCTCAAATCGCTTGCGAGCGTGGTCAAGGCACCGCGCCAGCTGGCTCGCCGCCTTGCCCAGATCGGTATTGTCGACGAGGCAGACGGCGCACGGCTGCAAACATCCTTGAAACCCGGACAGCGGCTGGTGAGCCAATCAGGTGCGCTCTGGCGCTGGGACGGATATACGGCGAGCGCCGATGCGCCGACACCCGCCGCACAGCGTCTGGCCCAGAAAAACCGCCTTGCCGAACTTGATATCGAAGTGGTCGAGGCAACGAAGCACTTGCGTGCGGCGGAAGCAGCTATTGCCGCAGCGGAAGCTGCCGTGCGCCAGTCCGTCGAAAATGAGCGCACCGCCCGTGACCATTGGCGTGCCATGCAGCGTGGTGTCAGCGATGCGCGCGAGGCACTGGCCGCTGCCGAACGCGCTGCAGGGCAGCTTTCCAGCCGCCGCGCTGCTCTCGAGGAAGGCAAATCACGCCTCGCCGAGACCTTGGCCGAAACGCAGGAGCAATTCCTTGAAGCCGAGGATCGTTTGGCCCGCGCGCCGGATCTTGAAGAAGTCAACATACGGCTTGCGCATCTGACCACCGAGGTCATGACGGATCGTGCCACTCTTGCTGAGGCGCGTGCTGCGCATGAAGGGTTGCGCCGCGAAGCCGAGAACCGTATGCGGCGGCTTGAATCCATCGGTTTTGAGCGCAAAAGCTGGAATGACCGCGCGCAGAATGCCGATCGTCAGATTGAATCCCTGACCGAGCGCCGCCAGGAAGCCGAAGAAGAATTTGCCGATCTGGTCGATGCCCCCGATGAAATTGCCGAACGCAACCGGGCGCTGCTGTCGCAATTGTCGCAAGCCGAAGCCCTGCGCAAGGAAGCCGGAGACCGGCTTGCCGTTGCCGAGGCACGCCAGCAGGAGCTGGACCGCGCCGCCACCGATGCCATCCAGTCGCTTGCCACGGCGCGCGAGGGCCGGGCGCGGTCGGAAGAGCGCCTTGCCGCCGCGCAGGAACGCCGCCAGGACGCCGAAACCCGTATTGCCGAGGCGCTGAATTGCGCCCCGCACGAAGCAATGAAGTTGACCGGCCTTGGCCCCAATGATCCGTTGCCCGATGTTGATGCGACGGATCGCAATCTGGAGCGGCTCAAGATCGAGCGCGAGCGCCTTGGCGCGGTCAACCTGCGTGCCGAGGAAGAACAGGAAGAGCTGTCATCGCGGCTTGAGGCGATTGTCAGCGAACGCGAAGACATTATCGAGGCGGTCAAAAAACTGCGTCAAGCGATCCAGAGCCTCAATCGCGAAGGCCGCGAGCGGTTGCTTGCGGCGTTCGAAGTGGTGAATGCCCAGTTCCAGCGGCTCTTCACCCACCTTTTCGGTGGTGGTACGGCAGAGCTGCAACTGATCGAATCGGAAGATCCGCTGGAAGCCGGCCTCGAAATTCTCGCTCGCCCGCCCGGCAAGAAGCCGCAGACCATGACGCTGCTCTCTGGCGGCGAGCAGGCACTGACGGCCATGGCGCTGATCTTTGCGGTGTTCCTCACCAACCCCGCACCCATCTGCGTGCTCGACGAGGTGGATGCCCCGCTTGATGACCACAATGTCGAGCGCTTCTGCAATCTGATGGACGAGATGGCTGCGTCAACCGAGACGCGTTTTGTTGTCATCACCCACAACCCGATCACCATGGCCCGCATGAACCGCCTGTTCGGTGTCACCATGGCCGAGCAGGGCGTCAGCCAGCTGGTATCGGTCGATCTCCAGACTGCCGAACAACTGCGCGAGGCGAGTTAAACAAGCCCCATCTCCGTCATCCTCGGGCTTGACCCGAGGATCCACAATCTAACAGCGTGGAGCATTCAGACTTGTTTGAACGCCTTAGTGGTGGGTCCTCGGGTCAAGCCCGAGGATGACGGAGCAGGCGGTTTGCAGGGAGTTAAATTCAGCAATCTTTGCGATTATCGTTGCATCCTCACTCTCCCTCATGGTGAGCTTGTCGAACCACGAACCACGAACCACGAACCACGAATTCACTCACACTGCTTCAAGCTTGAAATGACGAAGGATTTCAAAGATTAACGCGGATTTACCCTGCTAATCGATTTGAATGGTGCAATGCAGCATTTTTTGATGGTGCTTGCCTTTTCTATCGAATAGACCTTCATCAGTGCTTTGCGGCACATGGACGGCGGCAGGGAGGCTGCAATGGTGAAGTGGGTCTACACATTCGGTGACGGCAAGGCGGAAGGCTCCGCCGGTGATCGCAATCTTCTTGGTGGCAAAGGTGCCAATCTGGCGGAGATGTGCGCGCTTGGTCTACCGGTCCCCCCTGGGTTTACTATTACGTCCGAGGTGTGCAGCTGGTTTTATGACAATGGCCGCCGCTATCCCGATACGCTTGAAGCCGATGTCAAAAAAGCGCTTGGCCACATTGCCAAGGTGACGGGTCGCGATTTCGGCGATAAAGCAAAACCTTTGCTCGTTTCAGTGCGCTCCGGCTCGCGCGCGTCCATGCCCGGCATGATGGATACGGTGCTCAATCTCGGCCTCAATGACGAGACGGTGGAAGCCATCGCCCGCGAATCCGGCGATCCGCGTTTTGCCTATGACAGCTATCGCCGTTTTATCCAGATGTATTCCGATGTGGTGATGGGGCTTGACCATTCTGTCTTTGAGGAAATCCTTGAGGATACCAAGGCCAATCTCGGCGTCGAGATCGATACGGCACTTACAGCCGATGACTGGAAGGGTGTTATCGATCTCTACAAAGCCAAAATCGAGGAAGAGCTGGAAGAACCATTCCCGCAGGACCCGGAAAAGCAGCTGTGGGGTGCTATCGGTGCCGTATTCTCCAGCTGGATGAATGCCCGCGCGATCACCTATCGCCGCCTGCACAATATCCCGGAAAGCTGGGGCACGGCGGTTAATATTCAGGCCATGGTGTTCGGCAATATGGGCGAGCGTTCGGCAACGGGCGTTGCCTTCACACGCAATCCGTCCACTGGCGAAAAGAAGCTCTATGGCGAGTTTCTGGTCAATGCGCAGGGCGAAGACGTGGTTGCGGGCATCAGGACGCCGCAAAATATCACCGAAGATGCGCGCATTGCGGCAGGTTCCGACAAGCCTTCACTGGAAAAGCTGATGCCGACTGCCTTCGCCGAATTCTGCGCCGTGTCGGACCGGCTGGAAAAGCACTATACCGACATGCAGGATCTCGAATTCACCATCGAGAACGGCAAGCTGTGGATGTTGCAGACGCGCTCGGGCAAGCGCACCGCCAAGGCGGCGCTTAAAATCGCGGTTGAAATGGCCAATGAAGGCCTGATCAGTCAGGCAGAGGCAGTGCTGCGCATTGATCCGGCGTCGCTGGATCAGCTTTTGCATCCGACCATCGACCCGTCAGCCAAGCGCAATGTCATCGGCAGCGGCCTTCCGGCCTCGCCGGGTGCGGCCACAGGCGAGATCGTGTTCTCGTCCGAGGATGCCGAACAGCTGAAATCCGAGGGACGCAAGGCCATTCTCGTGCGCATTGAAACCAGCCCGGAAGATATTCACGGCATGCACGCCGCCGAGGCTATCCTGACCACACGCGGCGGCATGACCAGCCATGCGGCTGTGGTGGCGCGTGGCATGGGCAAGCCCTGCGTTTCGGGTGCGGGCTCGCTTCGTGTCGACTATCGCAATGAAACGCTGCTCGCCGCCGGTGTCCTCCTGAAAAAGGGCGATATCATCACCATTGATGGCGGTATCGGACAGGTGCTCAAGGGCGCTGTGCCCATGCTGCAGCCCGAGTTTTCAGGCGATTTTGCCAAAATCATGGAATGGGCCGACCGCACGCGCCGCATGAAAGTGCGCGCCAACGCCGACACGCCGACCGATGCCCGTATGGCGCGGTCATTCGGTGCAGAAGGCATCGGCCTTTGCCGCACTGAACATATGTTCTTTGATGGCGACCGGATTCTTGCCATGCGCGAGATGATCCTTGCAGACAATGAAAAGGGGCGCCGCGCGGCACTCGACAAGCTGCTGCCGATGCAGCGCGCCGATTTCAAGGAACTTTTTGAAATCATGAACGGCTTGCCTGTTACCATACGCCTGCTTGATCCGCCGCTGCACGAATTCCTCCCGAAAACCGAGGAGGAAGTCGCCGATGTTGCGGCTGTCATGAAGATCAGCCCGCAAAAATTGCAGGAGCGAACCGACAGCCTGCATGAGTTCAATCCGATGCTCGGGCATCGCGGCTGCCGCCTTGCCATTTCCTATCCGGAAATTGCCGAAATGCAGGCGAGGGCAATCTTTGAAGCGGCCATACAGGCTGCCGAAGCCACCGGCGCGCCTATCGAGCCTGAAATCATGGTGCCACTGGTCGGCCTTCGTGCTGAACTTGATTTCGTCAAGGCCCGCATTGATGCGGTTGCTGCCGATGTGATGAAGGAAGCGGATATCAAGATCAACTATCTTGTCGGTACGATGATCGAGCTGCCGCGCGCCGCTGTTCGCGCCCATTCGATTGCCGAAGTGGCGGAGTTCTTCTCCTTCGGCACCAATGATCTGACGCAGACGACCTTCGGTATCTCGCGTGACGATGCCTCCTCCTATCTGATGACCTATCAGATGAAGGGCATTATCGAGCAGGACCCGTTCGTTTCCATCGATGTGGATGGCGTGGGCGAACTGGTGCGCATCGGCGTGGAAAAGGGCAGGGCAACCCGCCCGGATATCAAGCTTGGTATCTGCGGCGAACATGGCGGCGATCCGGCTTCCATTCACTTCTGTGAAGAGACGGGCCTCGATTATGTGTCCTGCTCGCCATTCCGTGTGCCGATTGCCCGTCTGGCCGCTGCACAGGCATCAGCGAAGAAAAAGTAGTGTTATTGGCCCCGCTCGTGGGGCCAATGCCGCATTTTGGACGCGATCTGCGCGTGTAGCTGCGCGAAATCCTCATTATTGGTAGATATTGTGCGCTCAGCTTCTGCAATCATCGCTGCTCTTCTTCTGGTCGCCCCTGCGGGTATTGCAACGGCCAAGGATCAGGCGTCGTTCGTCGAGCCAAAACTTTACATTGCCAAGGGAGGCTCTGCTTCGCCGCAGGTGGCTTTGACACTCGACGCCTGTTCGGGCCAGACGGACCTGCGCATCTTGAATACGCTGGTTGAAAACCGCATTCCGGCAACCATCTTTGTCACTGCCCGCTGGATGCGGCGCAATGCCGAGGCGCTTGCCGTCATGAAGGCGCACCCTGATCTGTTCGAGCTTGAAAACCATGGGCTGAACCATGTTCCAGCGATCGATAACCAGCCGACCATGTTCGGGCTGAAAACCGCCGGATCGGAAGCGGGTATCCGCAGCGAGATTCAGGGCGGCGTTGATGCCATGTCGAGGGCGTCGGTCGCCAAGCCGGTCTGGTATCGCGACGCGACGGCGCGTTACAGCGAAAACGGTATCCGTATCATCCACGACATGGGCTACCGCGTTGCCGGGTACTCGCTCAATGCCGATATGGGCGCTTCGCTGATGGCGGGGCAGGTGGAAAAGCGCATTTCCGCCGCCAAGGATGGTGATGTCATCATCGCCCACATCAACCAGCCCAGCCGTGTCGCCGGTGAAGGTGTTGCCAAGGGCGTTCTCGCCTTGCAGAAAAAAGGCTTCCGCTTTGTGCGCCTGCAGGATGTGACGGTGTCTGCCCAACCTGTTCATTCAGGGGTTTGAGCAGTTACAGCTGATTTGAGTATTGGTTGGTGCAGGTTGTGTGGCGCGTGAGCGTGGTTCGTGGTTCGACAAGCTCACCATGAGGGAGAGGGGTGATGAAGGGAGCAAGTTCTGCAACCCTCGTGATCCGCCATCTCTGCGGTTAGCCTTGCATCCTCACTCTGCCTCATGGTGAGCTTGTCGAACCACCAACCACGAACCACGAACTTGCACATAACCCCCGCAACAATTTTGATCTTACCCCGATCAAGGGCTGAAGATCAGCACGAGATAGACAAAGAAAATCATCAGATGCACAGCGCCCTCAAGAACGGTTGTGCGCAGACCTGAGAACGTCAGCGTGCTCAGGATCAGCGTGACCGCGAGCAGGGTCATCTCTGTCGAAGACAGGCCAAGAATGGCCGTTTGTCCGGTGAACAGGCTGATGGCGAGCACTGCCGGTACAGTAAGACCGACTGTCGAGGTGGCCGCACCGAGGCACAGATTGACGGCGCGTTGCAGCTCGTTGCTCGATACGGCGCGCAGCGCTGTAATGGCTTCCGGCGTGAAGACGATAGCAGCGATCAACAGACCGCCAAGCGCTGTTGGCGCGCCGAAGCTTTCAATGCCGTGATCAAGCAGCGAAGCCAGACTTTTCGACAGCAGCACAATCGGCAGAATGTTGAGGATAAGCAGCAGGGTGTGACGGCCAATAGCGCCAGCGGCAGGCTTGGCGTGTGGCGCTTCCGCCTCCGGTGCAACGGCGGGTAACACTTCATCACCCTTTGGATAGACAAAGAAGCTGCGATGCCGCCCGGTCTGCAAGACGAGGAAGATCACATAAAGCGCGATGGTGAAGATCGAGAAGAATACCGACTGGACCACGGTCAATGAACCATTGCTGGTCGAGGTTGTGAAGTTCGGCAGGATCAGCGGGATAACGGTCAGTGGAATGATGACGATGAGATAGGAAGCCGCACCTTGCAGATTATAACCCTGCTGGCCATGGCGCAGCCCGCCAATCAGCAGACCAAGCCCGACGACGCCGTTCAAAACGATCATCAGCACCGCAAACATCGTATCGCGCCCGAGCGTCGGCGCATCGGAACTCAACATGACAGCGCTGATCAGCACCACTTCGATGATAACAATAGAGAGTGTCAGAACCAGTGTCCCGAGCGGTTCGCCCAGCAATTCCGCCAGTTCCTCCGCCTCATGCACCACGCCAAAGGCGGACCAGATGATGACACCGAACAACCAGACAAACAGAAGTGACGCTTTCATCACCGAGCTTAGATCGGCCATCCAGCCATATCCGAAGATGAGAAAGACACCCACGGTTGCCCAAGCTATGATTAGTCTGATCCATCCGGATATCATCGGTCCTCCTTCATCTGGCTGAACTATCAATTCGTCTTGCCAAACCTATACAGGAAATTATCGATGATATCGCGATTTTCTCATGCTTATCAACGATTTCGCCGTCTCATCCAGTGCCGTGGCTGCATAATCACGCCCTTATGACGTATCGCTTGCTTGTGTCTGCGGCCCGCTCTGCCTAACTTGCACCTGACGAGGGACCTGCGGGTTCCCGCGATGGATTGCAAACACTCCAAGGAGAATGAAATGCAGCTTGGCATGATTGGGTTAGGGCGCATGGGCGCCAATATGGCGCAGCGCCTGATGAAGCGCGGCCACGCTCTCGTCGTCCACGATACCCGCGCCGAAAGCATGGCGGATCTGCAAAAGCAGGGCGCCACCGGAACTATTGTGCTTGAAGAGTTTGTCTCGCTGCTGGCCAAACCGCGCGCCATCTGGCTGATGCTGCCCGCTGCTGTCGTTGACAGCGTGATTGCCAAGCTCGTGCCGCTGCTCGACAAGGATGACATCATCATTGATGGCGGCAATTCCTATTATCATGATGATATCCGCCGGGCGGGCGAGTTGAAGGCCAAGGGTCTGCATTATGTCGATGTGGGCACCAGTGGCGGCATTTTCGGGCTTGAACGCGGCTATTGCCTGATGATCGGCGGCGAAAAGGATATCGTCCAGCATCTGTCACCGGTTTTTGCCTCGCTGGCACCGGGTGGTAATGATCCCGCCGCTCCCGTTGTAACCACGCCCGGCAAAAGCACGTCGGAGTTCGGCTTTCTTCACTGCGGCGCCAATGGTGCCGGGCACTTCGTCAAGATGGTGCATAACGGCATCGAATATGGGCTGATGGCGGCCTATGCGGAAGGTCTCAATATCCTGCGCAATGCGGATATCGGCCTGCGCAAGCATGAGGTCGATGCGGAAACGACACCGCTGCTGCACCCAGAACATTATCAGTACAGTTTCGATCTGCCGCAGATTGCCGAAGTCTGGCGGCGGGGCAGCGTGATCAGCTCATGGCTGCTTGATCTGACTGCTGACGCCTTGCACGATGACCCAACCTTGTCGAATTTCCAGGGCCGTGTTTCGGATTCCGGCGAAGGCCGCTGGACCGCAATCGCCGCTATTGACGAGGCCGTTCCGACCCCGGTTCTCAGCGCCGCATTGCAGGAGCGCTTCAGTTCACGCGGCAATGCCGATTTTGCCAATAAGGTGCTTTCGGCCATGCGCAGCGAATTCGGCGGACATGTCGAAAAGCCTGCACCCAAAGGCTAGCATTCACTACATTACGAAGGCGGCCCTAAAAAACGGGCCGCTTTCACTATACCGTCATATGCCAGTATCCATCATTCCATGCTTTTGCTTGATACGCGTCACCCGTTGAGACTCTAACTGGAGACGAGGAAATTCGTGCGCTTGCGGCCCAAGTCGCCGATTGCACTTTATTCAAATATCTAGTGTGTTTTGTAGCTGTATCGGTCCGGTATTCGGACAATGCGCTATCCTGTAAAACGCCTTTATATGTTGGATATTCTCCCTCCGTCATTGATCATTTCGGCGTAACACTTGATATGTTTTGTGTATTGCAGGATGTGTTTTGTGTTTTTATAAAGCAATCGATTTGCATCTGTTGGTTCCGAATTTTCTGGCCAGCGATGCAGTATCGGTCAGGTCATTTTGGAGATACTCATGACATCGAAACTCTTAGGTGGAGTCTTCGCGGCTATCGCAGTGATGGCGCTATCCATCTCATCCCATGCATTTGCCGCCGATAAGGAAGGTTGCAAGGATTTTCCGGGTATCAAGCGGTTCGAGGGTTCATCAATCGAGCTTTGCGATCATAGAAACTTCGCAGAATATACGTTGGCGACCGGAAAATGGACCAAGAATGAGGATGAGCCTGAAAAGTCAGATTTTGCCAGCAAGGAAGCGCTGGAAGGCCGCTTGACGCAGAATGTCTATTCCGTCCCCGCCGGGCCGTCGTCTGCCGAAGTGTTCCGCAATTATATGAATGATCTGCAATCTGCCGGTTACAAGGTATTGTTTCAGGCAAAGCAGGACGAAACATACAATCTTGAGAGCATTTTCGGCGAAAAAGGTCCCGGCGGTCAGCTGTTCGGCTATAGCCCTGACGAAGCCCGCTACGTGGCTGCCGTGAAGGAAGAGAACGGCGTCAAAACCTATATCGCTCTTTACGTCATCGAATTCGAAGGTGGTTATGTGCCTGAGTTCGAAGCCGTCAAAGGCCAGGTCTATGTGCGTCTTGACAGCCTTCAGGTTGGCGAACTGAAAAACCAGATGGTTCTGGTAACTGCATCGGAAATCACCAAGGCGCTCGATACCTCGGGCAAGGTGCTGCTTTACGGCATTCACTTTGACTTCAACAAAGCATCGATCAAGCCGGAATCACGCCCGAGCCTTGATGAAATCGGCAAGTTCCTGAAGGACAAGACTGACGAGAAGCTTTCTGTCGTTGGTTATACCGACAATATCGGCGGCGCGGATTTCAACATGCAATTGTCCAAGGCGCGCGCCGACGCGGTTGTCGCCGATCTGGTCAATACCTATGGTGTTTCGCAGAGCCGTCTCAAGGCAAGCGGTGAAGGCTTGCAGTCGCCGGTTGCATCGAATGACAATGAGGATGGACGGGCGAAGAACCGCCGCGTGGAACTCCATCGCCAGTAACATACGCTCATGGCGTACAATATCGGAAAAGGCGGCTCATCCAGCCGCCTTTTTCGCTTCTGTGACAAGTATCAGTTCGGCCGCACGCTTGCTTCGCGGTTGCAATCGCCGCCGCAGGCGTCAGGAGAAGCGAACTGCATGGTGAAAACCTGTCCACCTATGCCTTGGGCGAGGTCCGACGAGAATGTCAGTGGTGTGCAATCCTTGACGGCGGAGATTGCCGCGTCGATGAATGATTTGCGGGCTGTTGCGTCCTTGCCCGGAAAATCAATCGCAGCCGTTGTCGGCGGGCCGATCAGCGAGCCATCACGTTTGAAGCTGAAACGCAGTGTTACGGTTGATTTTTGCACACCCTGCGGCGCGGTCCAGCACGCCTGAAGCGCCTTGCCGACATCGTCCATGGTATTCAGCGGTCCGGCTACCGCATAGGGAGAGGTGAAAAGTGTAACGGCGAGTGCGAGGGATACGCGATTGAGAAGTTTTGTCATGATCCCAGTTGCTCCTTTTGAATGTCCAAAGATGGCGCACTTGAGTCCGCAAACAGAATAGCACCAAAACCGCTTTTGCGGGTGCCAAAATACCGTCGCAGGTGGGGACATTATCGGGACAATTCCCAGTATTTACTGGGTTTTCGCCATGCTCACACGAACATGTGATGGTGGGCCGCCATCTCAGGCAGTGCCCACCATCATTTTACTTGGAAAGAGGTCAGGCCGCCTTGATCGGGCGTGGTCCGACATAAAGCGATTGCGGGCGGATCAACCGGCCATGCTGGGTCTGCTCACGGGCATGGGCAATCCAGCCGCCAACCCGGCCCATGGCGAAGACGCTGGTGAAACTTTCTCTGGGAAAGCCAAGTGTTTCCAGAAGCAGCGCCGTATAGAACTCCACATTTGTCTTGAGCGGCCGATCCGGCTTGCGCCGCGCGAGAATGCGTAAGGCCGCCGCCTCGACGCTTTCGGCCAGCTTGAAGCGGCCAGCACCCTGATTATCCCCGGCAAGCCGCCGCAGCGCCTGCATCAGCGCATCGGCTCTGGGGTCGCGCACCCGGTAAATGCGATGGCCAAAACCCATCAGCCGCTCGCCATCATCCAGCGCCTTTTCCAGCCAGCTTTCCGCATTGTCAGGTGTGCCGATGGCATCCAACATATCGAGAACCGGTCCCGGTGCGCCGCCATGCAGCGGACCTTTGAGCGCTCCGAAGGCGGCAAGCACCGAGGAAACCAGCCCCGCATGGGTGGATGCGACAACGCGGGCAGCAAAGGTCGAGGCGTTCATGCCGTGGTCGCTGACAGTCACCAGATAGGTATCGAGAGCGGCGGCCTGCTGCGGCGATACGCTACGGCCATGCAGCATATGCAATATGTCGGCGGCATGGGCGAGTGAGGTATCGGGTGCAACCGGTGCTTGACCATTTTTCAGCCTGATCACCGCCGGTGTAAACACGGCGGGTGCCGCGATCAGGCGCAAGGCTGTGGCAAGGTCATCACCATCGGCAAACTGGGCGGTGAGGGCGCGCACGGCATCGGTGACAGGCAGTTTCAGCAAAGATGTTGTGGCGTCGGACACCGTGCGGAAAACCTCCTGCCGGGCGACACCGATTTTCTGCCGCAAACCATCAGCATCAAGCTTTTCAAAGGCATCCGACAAAAGCAGCGCCAGCAGTTCCTCATAGGTAACGACGCCGGCCAACTCGTCCAGCGATCGGCCGCGAATGATCAATATGCCCCCGATACCATCAACATCCGACAGCATGGTTTCCGTGGCGACAACATCATCAAGACCGTTTTTCATGGCAAACTCCAGTTTTTGTTTCCATGGCAAGATGGTGTGCGCTATGATTGACGTCAATCTTGACGTAAATAATCAATGTGAGATCAAATGGCTTGGTTGACGGCATCACAGGCATTGGCCGCCCTCGGGGTTCAGCCGCAAACCCTTTATGCCAATGTCAGCAGGGGGCGCATTCAGGCAAAGCCCGATCCGCAGGACCCGCGCCGTAGCCTTTATAAAAGTGAGGACGTGAAGCGCCTTGCCGGACGCAAGGCTGGCCGGCGCACGGTTGCCAATGTGGCCGCCGAGGCAATCGGCTGGGGCGATCCGGTCCTGCCATCAAGCGTCTCCACCATTGTTGATGGGCGTCTATGGTATCGCGGCAAGGATGCCGCCGAGCTGGCGGCAACATCGACGCTGGAGCAGATCGCGGCCTTGCTGTGGGAGGCAGAGCATATTTCGCTGGCTCCTCCTGCCGGGACCGTGCCGATCCCGGAGCAACCGCTGGAGGCAGCCTTGATCACGCTGGCGCGCCGCGCCGGAACGGACTTGCCTGCCTATGGTCGCTCCCGCGCCGTACTCGTGGTCGAGGCGACCACCATCTTCGGCGAAGTTGTTTCCGCCATGCTGGGCGCTGACAGGGCTGATGCAAGCCACGTTCACACGCGTCTGGCCCGCGTCTGGACGGCACCGCAGGCGGAGGATTGCATCCGGCGGGCACTGGTTCTGCTTGCTGATCACGAACTCAATGCGTCAACCTTTGCTGCGCGGGTCGCTGCGTCCACCGGTGCGCCACTGGCCGCAAGCATGCTCGCTGGCCTTGCCACACTGACCGGACCGTTGCATGGGGAAGCCTATCTCAGTGTCCAGGCACTGGCCCGGACGGCGCAGACCAGCGGTGCAGATTTTGCGATCCGGGATTTGCTGGCTCAGGGCAGGGCCGTTCCCGCGTTTGGACATCCGCTCTATCCAAATGGTGATCTGCGCGCCAAAGCATTGCTGGCCCAGTTCAAGCCGGGAGATGTTTATCAGGAGATTGGCGAGATGACGCAGATGTTGACGGGCGAATACCCCAATATCGATTTCGCCCTTGCGGCGATGACCGACGCTTTTGATTTGCCACCGTCAGCGCCGGTCATACTCTTCGCCATTGCCCGGTCTGTCGGCTGGATCGCCCATATTTTCGAACAGCAATCGATGAACCAGCTGATCCGCCCCCGTGCCCGTTACACAGGTCCGCCATTGACCATGTCCTGATAAGGTTCACCCTATATGGAAAGCTTCATGCCTTCGTGGCTCGCAACAAATCCGAGCGCTTCATAAAACCGCGCCGCATCGGGGCGGGTCTTGTCGGTGGTCAATTGTACCAGCCCGCAACCACGCGCCCGGCAGGCCTCAATCGCCCATTCGAACATGCGCCGACCAAGGCCACCGCGCCGGTGGGTCTCGGCAATCCGCACGCTTTCGATCTGCCCGCGCCACATGCCGGTGCGCGACAGGCCGGGAATAAAGGTGATCTGGGCACAGCCGATAACGCTGTTGTTTTCATCCGCAACAATCAGCAGCTGGTTCGGATCATTGTCGATGGCTGCAAAGGCCGCGAGATAGTGGGTATCAATGGGATCAGAGATGATCTCGCGTTGTTTGCCCAAGGGATCTTCAGCAAGCATGGCGATAATCGCCGGAAGATCGGTGGCGTTGGCCTGGCGGATGAGGGGGGTGGTCAAAGGTGGTCTCCCAAGTCTTAGATTCGGAGCAGGATACTGCCAAGATGGATTGCAAAACCAGTATGCGTTATTCGACAAAGCAACCATGAGGGGGCTGCAAGATAATCGGAAACGTTGCAGAACTTGGCTCTGCGTACCCCCACCGTCATCCTCGGGCTTGACCCGAGGACCCATAACTTAAAAGCACTGTATATCCGGATTCATCTGATCTCCTTAGCCATGGGTCCTCGGGTCAAGCCCGAGGATGACGGTGGGGTGGGTTATGAAGAGCCAAGTTCTGCAATCTTTGCGATATGCACCCTTTGGCATAAGCAACCTTTGTGATCTGTAATCTCTGCGATTAGCATTGCATCCTCACTCTCCCTCATGGTGAGCTTGTCGAACCACGAACCACGAACCACCTCCACGCACACTGATTTTGCGTCAAACTTTAGTCTGACGTCATCAAAACTTCACACAACAGTCAAACGGCAGAGATGCACGGCACCTAATCCTTCAGGCTCGACCCACGAACTCGAACCTCTGGTGATCCCATGCGACCAATATTTGCCGCTCTGCTCTGTGCTTCCTTTCTGGTTCCGGCCTCAGCCTTTGCTGCCGATCAGGAATTCAAGGCGAAACTCGTCTCCCATGCCATTCTGCCCGCCAACACAATTATCAAAGCGCCTGAAAATGCCCCCGAACATTTAAAGACTGCGGGCAAATTCACCACGGCAGACCGCAAGCGTGCGGAAGGTCTGGGCACTGTTCCGGGCAAGGATGGTGTGCGGTTGACTGGCCTCAGCCTGCCATTCGACGGTCAGGCAGTTCAAGGCTTTTCCGGCATCAAGGCTGTTGGCGATGGTACCTACTGGTCGCTATCCGATAATGGTTTCGGCACCAAGCTCAATTCACCCGACGCCATGCTGATGCTGCATCACATTGCTTTTGATTGGGACAAGGGCACAGTTGACCGCAAGGAAACCGTTTTCCTGCGCGATCCGGACAAGAAAGTACCATTCCCGATTGTCATGGAAGGCAGTGATACCCGATATCTGACCGGCAGCGATCTTGATGTGGAATCAATCCAGCCTGTTGCCGATGGTTTCTGGATCGGTGAAGAATTTGGTCCCTATCTCGTCAAGGTAACGCGCGATGGCAAGGTCACGGACGTCATTGCAACCAAGGTTGGCGACCGCGCCGTCCGCTCGCCTGACAATCCCGCGATCACGCTGCCAGCCAACCCAACGCTGAAAAATCCTGCTTTCAACCTCAAGCGCTCCGGCGGCTTTGAAGGTCTGGCCCAGTCGAAAGACGGCAAGAAGCTTTATGCTCTGCTTGAAGGCCCGCTGTTTGGTGATGATGGCGTCGTTGAAAAGGTCGATGGTCAGCCAGCCCTGCGCGTCATCGAGTTCGATATCGCGTCAAAGAACTGGACCGGTCGCAGCTGGCTTTATCCGCTGGCACAGGGCGGCGAGGCAATCGGCGACTTCAACATGATCGATGATACGACGGCGCTGGTGATTGAACGCGACAATGGCGCGGGCACTGCCGCCAAGGCCTGTGCTGATCCGAAGACGCCAAAGCCCGATTGCTTTGATGTGCCATCCAAGGTCAAGCGCATCTACAAGATCGAAATGACCGATCAGAATGTCGGCGCTGCCGTGCGCAAGATTGGCTATATCGACCTTCTGAACATTGCTGATCCTGACAAGAAGAAGCGTCAGGGCGGCGGCGAAGGCTTTTATGATATGCCGTTCGTCACCATCGAAAATGTCGATGTGGTTGATGCCACCCACATCATCGTTGGCAATGACAACAATTTGCCATTCTCCGCGGGGCGCGCTGTCGACAAAGCTGACGACAATGAATTCGTGATCCTTGAAGTCGGTGACTTTCTGAAGGCTCGCTAAAAACAATCCGGGGCGGTGAAAACCGCCCCGAACCTCTCATGCCTCTGCTTTAAACCGCGCGCAGATTGTTTTTCGAAACGTGCTCTTCTGTGTCGGCCAAAGCCAGTTCGAAGCGGTTGAAGAGTTCGTTCAATTCGGCTTCCGTGATGATCATGGGCGGGCAGAAGGCGATGGAATCGCCGATGGCCCGCAATACCGCGCCATGACTTTCAAGGAAACGCGCAAGCTGCGCGCCGACGCCATGTGCCGGATCGAATGAACGCTTGGTCGCCTTGTCGGCCACCAGTTCGACAGCGCCCATCAGGCCGGAATTGCGCACTTCACCAACCAGCGGATGGTCGATGAGCTTTTTCAGCCGCGCTTCGAAGGTGGGCGTCAGACCACGCACATAATCGACGATGTTGCGGCGCTGGTAGATCTCGATGGCCTTGACACCGAGCGCACAACCAAGCGGATGGCCGCCATAGGTGAAGCCATGGCCGAATGTGCCAATCTGGGCGCTGTGATCCACATAGGCCTGATAGACGTCTTCAGGAACCAGAACGGCACCGAGCGGCGCATAGGCCGAGGTCAGCTGTTTGGCCGCTGAAATGGTTGTTGGTGTCATACCCACGGCCTGACTGCCCCACCAATGGCCGGTACGGCCAAAGCCGTTGATGACCTCATCGGAAATGATCATGATATCGTGCTCGCGCAGGATTGGCTCGATGGCGGCGAAATAGCCCGATGGCGGCACCAGCACACCGCCCGCACCCATGACAGGCTCGGCGATGAACGCGGCAATCGTGTCAGGGCCTTCGCGCTCGATCATATCACGCAGCGAATCGGCAAGGCGGGAGACGAATTCCGCTTCGCTTTCGCCTTCCTGACCGAACCGGTAATAATGCGGGCAATCCGCGTGCAGGATGCCTGCCACCGGCAGATCCCAGCCCTTGTGGTTATAGGGCAGGCCGGTCAATGAGGCGGCCATGATGGTCACGCCATGATAGGCTTTGACGCGTGAGATGATCTTTTTCTTGTTCGGACGGCCCAGCGCATTGTTGTAGTACCAGGCGAGCTTGACCTGCGTGTCATTGGCTTCCGAACCTGACGAGGTGTAAAAAACCTTGGAAATTGGAACCGGCGCGATTTCCTTGAGCTTTTCCGCCAGTTCAATGGCGGGCTCCATGCCCTTGCCGCCAAACAGGTGATAATAGGGCAGGGTGCGCAACTGCGCGGTTGCCGCTTCGATCATTTCCTCATCGCCGAAGCCAAGACCGGCGCACCACAGGCCCGACATGCCCTCGATATATTCCTTGCCCTGCGTGTCATAAATATAGACACCCTTGCCGTGGCCCATCACCACCGGACCCTGATCCTTCAGCTTGTGAAGGGGCGTATAGGGATGCAGGATCGAATCGATATCGCGCTGCTGGACATTCGTAAGGGGGCGGCTGCTCGCCATTTTTCAACTCCGTTTGATAGGGATATGGCGAGCTTAGACACAGAGCAGGCAAAGAGCAAAGCGGCTTGAAAAGAAAACGCAAAATGCGCGATTATTCCGGGCGCAGGCCCTTCATCACGGCGGCATAATCCTTGCCAAGCCGGGTGAGCAGCGTGTTTTCGTCATCCTCGGCTGAAACCGTCAGGCTGGTCCCATCATTGCCGAGCATGACATAGACGATCTGGTCGACAGCACCGTCGGATACGGAAATGGCGGCAATGCGCTGCTGGTCGCCGTCCTCAGGTGCCCGGATATTGAAAAGCACTTCGCCGCTCACCAGCGCCGCAGCCTTCTGCAAGGCGCCTTCGAACCCGTCGGCAACCATATCCTGTGCGCCAAGCGCCAGTTCAATTTCGACAACTTCAAGCGAAACCGCTTTGCCAGCCTCAGGCATTTTGTTCGGCCTCGTCATTTGGTTGTAAAAGCGATTTGTTACCCGCCTTCTGTTTCCTGCCCTGAATCACAAGAGCGATGATGTCAGCTATGTGACAGTCGATCTACTCATAAAGTGTAAACGGTTGAGATGGTCCGATGGGTTCGTGGTTCGACAAGCTCACCATGAGGGGCATGGGTGGATGCAACGCTAATCACCAATGTTGCAGAACTTGGCTCCCTGCCATCACCCATCTCCCTCATGGTGAGCTTGTCGAACCACGAACCACCGCTCTTGCAGCTTATAAATGATACGGTTGGCCCTTGGTTTGGAGAGAGAAGGCAACGGCATACCTATCGTACCCGGCTCGGCAGGCTTGTCTCATGGCGAATTTGCGATTAGCTGTTTGCACCAGCCACTGACCAGCAATGCCAGGATTCAATGCGACACCACATTCGACGCCGCCAATCGATTTCCGCCAAATGGTCGGTGCGGATCGCGTTTCTGTCGGCGATCCTGTTTGTCCTGTCGGCGCTCGGACACCGGTTTGAGCGGATCGAGACGCCGGAGTTTCTCTGGCTGCTCGCCATTGTTGCCGGGCTGGCGCTTCTGGCTCTTCTTCTGAGCATCAAGGGTTTCACCAGCCTGTGGCGACGTGGTGATCGGGGTGGCCCGTCGGCTTTTTGGGGCGCAGTGATCGCGCTTATCGTGCTTGGGCCGTTCATCACGACGGTCTATCAGGCAATGACCTTGCCAGCGATTTATGATGTTTCCACCGATCTGACTGACCCGCCTGCTTTGTTTGCCCTTGCCGGTCAGAGGACGGACCGGATGAACCCGCTGGTCAATGATCCGCACAGCCGCGCATTGCAGGCCAGTGCCTATCCCGGCGTGACGGGTCGCCGTTATGAGGGCTCGCCGGATCGCATTCTGGATGCCGTGGTGTCGGTTATTGCCGATGATGGCTGGACCATCACCGAGCAAAAGGGCGTGCCCGGCGATGATGAGGAAATTCTGGTTGAAATCGTGGCCCGAACCTGGCTGCTCGGTTTCACCAGCGATGTGGTGATCCGTTTGAGCGATGAGGGCGAAACCACCTATGTCGATATGCGTTCCGTTTCACGCTATGGCATTCACGACCTAGGCGAGAATGCCGACCGCATCATGCAGTTCATGACGGCGCTCGACACGCAGATCCAGAGCGCTCAGCCTGAGGAAGACACCACTCAGCCCGCCCAGTAGACACCATCGATGGAAGGGTTGCCTTCCGTGTGAACTTTGCCGCGCGCAACAAGATCTTCAAGATGGGCGAGCACCGAAAGCCCGGCAGCACCGTGCAGACGCGGATCGGTTTCCCGGTAGATCACCTTGACCATCGCGGCGATGGTGCGGTCGCCCTGCTTGACCCGTTCAAGAACCGCCCGTTCGCGCATCTTGCGATGGGCTTTCAGGCCGCGCACAAACGTTTTTGGTTTGGTCACAGCGCCGCCATGACCGGGCAGATAAACCCGGTCATGCCGCTCCAGCAGCCGGTCGAGCGAAGCCATATAATCCGACATCGAGCCATCAGGCGGCGCGACGATTGACGTGGCCCACGCCATCACATGGTCGGCAGAAAACAGAATATCCGTTCCCACCAGCCCGAAAACCACATGGTTTGCCGTGTGGCCGGGTGTATGAATGGTTTGCAAGGCCCAGCCATCGCCCTCAATGATGGAATTATCCGCAGCCACGATGTCAGGCACAAAATCATAATCACCGCTGGCATCAAGCAGATTGACTTCGCCGGTATAAAGGGCACGGGCAGGGCGGTGCGGCCCTTCGGCGACCAGCTTGGCACCAAGTTCATCTTTCAACACCGTGGCGAGCGGCGAATGATCCCGGTGCGTATGGCTGACAAAAATATGGCTGACCGGCCGCCCGTCTATCGCCCGCAGCAATGTGGCATGATGCGCGTCATCAATCGGACCGGGATCGATCAGCGCCAGCGTATTGCTGCCGATCAGATAGCTATTGGTGCCATAAAAGGTGAAGGGGCTCGGATTATTGACCGTGATACGTTTGATATCAGGCGCAATCTCAACCGCTTCGCCATAATGCGGCGCAAAAGAACTGTCGAAAACGAGGGACATGGGGTTATGCAGGCCTTTATGGGACTTCAGATGTATTGCGAAGCGGCGTCATCCCCAATATACCCTTTTCAACGCGTGGTGAAAGCCGATCCGGAGGATAGAAAATGATAACTGCCCAGACCCGTTCCCTTGCCGAAACATTTCAGCCGGAAGGCCAGCTTGCCAAAGCCGTATGGTTTGTCTCGCTTGCCCTCATTGGCACGGCGCTGATGACCCTTGCTGCCAAGATCAAGATTGACATGGTTTTCGTCAATGTGAGCATGCAGACCTTTGCCGTTTTCGCCATTTCCGCAGCTTTCGGCTCACGTCTGGCTGTCGCCACCATGGCGCTTTATCTGCTGGAGGGCGCGCTCGGCATGCCTGTGTTCACCGGAACGCCGGAAAAGGGCATTGGCCTTGCCTATATGGTCAGCACCACAGGTGGATATCTCATCTCCTATCTCGCGGCAGCCTGGGTTGTTGGCCGTGCCGCTGACAAGGGTTTTGCCCGCAACCCTGTTGTTATGGGCGTTGCCATGCTGGCCGGTGAAGCGATCATCTTGAGCCTCGGCTTCCTCTGGTTGGCCTACCTGCTCGGCTTCGAAAAGGCTTTTGCCTTTGGTGTTGGCCCGTTCATCGTTGCCGATATCCTGAAGGTTGCTCTGGCCGCAGCCATCGTTCCGGCAGTCGGTTCGCTTCTCAAGCGTCGCTGATTTTATATTTGGCACCCCCTCTGTCCTGTCGGACTACCGGGGCGAGCCACGGGTTTAGCCCGTCCTTCGGCCCCCCCATAAGGGGGCACATTGGCATCAACGCCTTTGCACAACCGGAACAATTTGAGATTGTGCAAAGGCGGTATTGAAGGCTGATCTCACCCCTTGTGGGGGCTGCACCATACCCTGCCATATTGTGGAGGCGCATTCCTTGTCAGACTACCCCCGCGATCTGATTGGCTTTGGCCGTTCTACACCCGACCCAAAATGGCCTGTCAATGCCCGGATCGCCGTGCAATTCGTGATCAATTACGAGGAGGGCGGTGAGAGCTGCATTCTCGATAATGATCCGGCATCGGAAAATCTGCTCTCGGAGATTGTTGGCGCGGCGGCATGGCCCGGCCAGCGCAATCTCAACATGGAATCCATTTATGAATATGGCTCGCGCGCCGGTTTCTGGCGGCTATGGCGTATTTTCACCCGCCGGAACCTGCCGGTCACGGTTTACGGTGTGACACTGGCCATGGCGCGCAACCCCGAAGCGGTTGCTGCGATGAAAGAGGCCGATTGGGAAATCGCCAGCCACGGCTTGCGCTGGCTGGAATACAAGGATTTCCCGGAGGAGATCGAACGCCAGCATATTCTCGAGGCTGTCCGGCTGCATATGGAAATCACCGGCTCGCGTCCGCTTGGTATCTATCAGGGCAAGCCGTCGGACAATACGCTGAAGATCGTCATGGAAGAGGGTGGTTTCGTCTATTCCGCCGACAGCTATGCGGATGAGCTGCCCTATTGGGTCAAAGGCCCGAAGGGGCCCCACCTGATCGTGCCCTATACGCTTGACGCCAACGATATGCGGTTTGCCACGCCGCAGGGCTTCAACACTGGCGACCAGTTTTTCACCTATTTAAAAGATACGTTCGATGTGCTCTATCGCGAAGGGCAGGAGGGCGCGGCAAAGATGATGTCCATCGGCCTGCATTGCCGCCTTGTCGGGCGTCCGGGACGCGCGGCAGCGCTGGAGCGGTTTCTTGATTATGTGCAGGGGCATGAGGGCGCGTGGGTGACGCGGCGCATCGATATTGCGCGCCATTGGCATGAAAACCACCATCCGGACAATGCCGCATGACCATCATTCCGGTTGTCGTTCAGCCGCTGACACCTGCGGCGTTCAAACCCTTTGGCGATGTCATCGAAACGGATGGCGCGGAGATGCGCCTCATCAACAATGGCACAACACAAAGATTTCATGATCTCGCCAACGTGAATGTGACGGGCGAAGACGCGCGCGTTCTCATCAATATTTTTCGCGGGCAGGCATTCGCGCCGCCCATCGATATCATGATGCTCGAACGCCATCCGCTGGGCAGTCAGGCATTTTATCCCCTGCAAAACAGGCCGTTTCTGCTTGTCGTGGCCGAGGATGATGCAGGCCGTCCCGGTGTGCCGGTGGCGTTTTTGGCGGGAGGGGATCAGGGCGTCAATTACAGCCGCAATGTCTGGCACCACCCGCTGATTTCACTCGAAGATGTGTCGGATTTTCTTGTGGTCGATCGCGGTGGCGCGGGGGATAATCTGGAAGAGTATTTCTTCGAGGGTGTGGTTTACCGGGTAGAGGCGGTCTGACTATGTACTAGCTTTCCGTCTTTTGACACACTCCTCTTTCCGTCATCCTCGGGCTTGACCCGAGGACCCATGGCAAAGTTGGCAGAAGTTCTGTTGCAACGTTAATGCTTCTTGGCTGTAGGTCCTCGGGTCAAGCCCGAGGATGACGGAGGAAGTGAGGGAGGTGAGGGAAGTCAGGGAAGCGAGAACCAACCTGCCACCCCCTGTTGTATGCCCCTTGACGGCTTAGCGTTGCCGGATGAAGCTGCGTGTCATGTCTCATACGATCAAATTTTTTCTCAATGGTCAAAAACAGGAAGCCTCTGTCCGGCCTGATATGACAGTGCTTGACTGGCTGCGCAGTGCGCCGCGCCTGACGGGAACCAAGGAAGGTTGCGCTGAAGGCGATTGCGGTGCCTGTTCGGTGCTTATTGGCGATCCCCGTGGTGATTCGGTGCAATACCATGCCGCCAATAGCTGCATTCTGGCCATGGGCCAGATTGATGGTCGTTCGCTGGTGACGGTCGAGGGCCTCAAAACCGAGGTGCTGCATCCGGTACAGGCGGCGATGGCCGAAAATGGTTCGTCGCAATGCGGTTTCTGTACGCCCGGCATTGTCATTTCGCTGGCGGGTCTTGCCGCCAACAATGCCACGCCTGACGACCACGATATTCACGATGCGCTGGCGGGTAATCTTTGCCGTTGCACGGGCTACCGGCCCATTGTCGAGGCCGCGCGCAAGGTTGCGAGCGCGGGTGGTGCTGGTATTGCCGGACCGCTGGTTACGGCATTTGCAGAGATAGAGCCGCAAGCGGCCATATCTGCAGATGGGTCGACTTTCCATCAGCCGCAAACGCTGGCGGAGCTTTTGCAGTTGCGCAAGGAAAAGCCCGATGCCCTGCTTCTGGGCGGCGGTACTGATCTTGGCGTTGCGCTGGCCGATTATCATTCCGATTGGGACGAGGTGATCTCGCTGGCGCATGTGCGCGAAATGCGTGCTATCGGCGAATCCGACAATCATTTGAGCTTTGGCGGTGCCGTGACGTGGGAAGAGGTGCTGGCGCGTGTTGCCGGTTCTTATCCGTCCTTTGCCACGCTCATTCGCCGTTTTGGCTCCACCCAGATACGCTCCATGGGCACCATTGGGGGCAATATTGGTACTGCGAGCCCGATTGGCGATGGTCCGCCCGCATTGATTGCCCTGGGCGCGGATGTGGAACTGGCCTCGCTGAATGGCCGAAGGTTCATGGCGCTTGAGGATTTTTTCCTCGACTATCGCAAGACGGAACTGCGCGCAGACGAGGTGATAGCATCGGTTTCTATTCCCAAGCCAAAACCGGGACAGGAATTCCGCGTTTACAAGATTTCCAAACGCTATGACCAGGACATCTCGACCGTTTGCGGGGCGTTTTCCATCACCCGCGAGGATGGTCAGGTCCGCAATGCGCGCATTGCCTTTGGCGGCATGGCGGCAATACCGCGCCGGGCTGTGGAAGCCGAGCGGGCGCTTGTCGGGACAGAGTTCGATGCGAAGGCGGTTGAAGCGTGTGCGGTGGCAGTCATGGCTTCGTTCAAACCGCTGAGCGACTGGCGCGGAACGGCTGAGTATCGCCTGCAGGTGGCCGGCAATCTGGTTGAGCGTTTCTGGCGGGATGTATCCGGCGAGACTGTTGAGGTGATGGCGCTATGATGGGATATCTGGGTATCACCCCCCTCTGTCCTGTCGGACTCCGGGGCGAGCCACGGGTCTCGCCCGTCCTTCGGACCCCCCACAAGGGGGGAGATCACATTGACATGAACGCCTTGCACAACCGGAATCGTTGCAAATTGTGCAAAGGAAGTAATACAGCTGATCTCCCCCCTTGTCGGGCAGAGGGGGGTGAAGCGTGACCCAAGCCACTCCCCAAGCCACCCCCCATACTGTCCAGCGGACCATCGTTGGCAAGGGCATTGCCCATGATTCTGCCGCGCGCCATGTGGCAGGTGCGGCGAACTACATTGATGATATGCCCGAACTGCCCGGCACGTTGCATGCGGCTTTCGTACTCTCGCCCGTTGCCCATGGGCGGCTCAAATCCATCGATCCAACGCAGGCGCTCGCCACGGCAGGTGTTGCCGGGGTCTGGTGGGCCAAGGATGTACCGGGGCATAATGAGGTTGGCCCGATCCTCGAAGGTGAAACCCTCTTCGCCGAGGATATTGTCGATCACGAAGGGCGCGTGATTGCTGTTGTGGCGGCCTGCGATTTCGAAACCGCCTATCGTGCGGCCAAGAAGGTGAAGGTGGATATTGAACCGCTTGAACCGGTGCTGGACATAGAAGAAGCGCATCGGCGCAGGAGCTATGTGCTGCCGCCGCAGGAAGTGATTGACGGCGATGTTGAGATGGCACTCGCCAGCGCCCCGCATGTCTTATCGGGCACGCTGCATATGGGCGGGCAGGACCATTTTTATCTGGAAACCCAGATCGCCTATGCCATACCGGGTGAAAACGGCGAGATGCTGGTGCATTCCTCGACCCAGCATCCAACCGAGGTGCAGCACCATGTGGCGCTCATTCTTGGATTGCATGCCAATGCGGTGGAATGTCAGGTGCGGCGCATGGGTGGCGGTTTTGGCGGCAAGGAAAGTCAGGCAACGATCATTGCCGGTGCCGCCGCGCTGGTGGCAGCCAAAACGGGAAAACCCTGCAAAATGCGGCTGAAACGCCGCGATGACATGGCGGGTACGGGTAAGCGGCATGATTACGTCGCCAACTGGAAAGTCGGCGTTGATTCCCGTGGCCGTATCCTCGGCCTCGATGTGGAATATCTCGCACGCGCCGGCAACCTGCCTGATCTGACCGGTCCTGTCATCACCCGCACCCTGACCCATACGGACAATGCCTATCACATCCCCCATGCGCGCTTTACCGGCCATGCCTGCAAGACCAACACCGTGTCCAACACGGCCTTTCGCGGCTTTGGTGGACCGCAGGGCATTCTGACCATCGAGAACATCATCGATACCATCGCGCGGGAGCTGAAACTTGATCCCAATCATGTCCGCGCCATCAATTATTACGGCGATGCAACCGGGGAGGTGACACCCTATGGCCAGCCCGTGGAAGACAACCGGCTGATCGAGGTGACAGAGGCTGTGCTGGCTTCATCGGATTGGCAACAGCGCCGCGCCGAAATCGATGCGCATAATGCCACCAATCCGGTCATTCGCCGGGGTCTGGCGATGATGCCGGTGAAATTCGGTATTTCCTTTAACCTGACCTCGCTCAATCAGGCCGGTGCGCTGGTGCATGTCTATCTCGATGGTTCGATTTTCCTCAACCATGGCGGCACGGAAATGGGGCAGGGCCTGTTCGTCAAGGTGGCGCAGGTCGTGGCCGAGGTGTTTCAGGTCGAGCTGGATATGGTGCGCATTTCCTCCACCGCGACGGGCAAGGTGCCGAACACCAGCGCAACGGCGGCGTCGACAGGGTCTGATCTGAATGGCATGGCAGCCTTCAAGGCGGCGACAGCGATCAAGGCGCGCATGACCACGGTTGCCGCCGAGCATTTCGGCGTCGAAGAGGAAGTGATCACCTATCGCGAGGGCCGTGTTCACGCGGACAATGAGTCCGTGTCATTCGGCGAACTCGCCAAAATGTCATGGCTCAAGCGGGTGCAACTGTCCGAAGCCGGGCATTACGCCACGCCGAAAATCCATTGGGACGGCAAGACCATGAAGGGGCGGCCGTTCTTCTATTTCACCTATGGTGCGGCGGTGGCGGAAGTGGCTGTCGATACGCTGACCGGCGAATCGCGCTGTCTGCGCGCCGATATCCTGCAGGATGTCGGCTCGCCGCTGAATCCGGCGATTGATCTTGGCCAGATCGAGGGCGCCTTCGTGCAGGGCATGGGCTGGCTTACCTGCGAGGAACTCTGGTGGGACAAGACAGGCAGGCTACGCACCGTCGGTCCGTCCACCTACAAGATTCCCGGCTCGCGCGATGTGCCGCCCGAGTTCAATGTGCGCATTCTCGAAAATGCGCCAAACCGCGAAGAAACGGTGTTTCGCTCCAAGGCCATTGGCGAGCCGCCGCTGATGCTCGGTGTTTCCGTCTGGCTTGCCATTCGCGATGCCATAGCCTCGCTGGCCAAGGGCGGCGCAGCGCCGCAACTCGATGCGCCCGCCACGCCTGAGAATGTGCTGCGTTCGGTGAACGCACTGAAACAACGCTTGAAGAAAGGTCTCGATGACTCTCGATGAACTGAACAATGCCGATCCGGAAACTTTTGTCACAGCGCTGGGCGGTATTTTTGAGCATTCGCCCTGGGTGCCGGAAGCAGTGGTGCCGCTGCGTCCCTTCGCCAGTGTCGAACTCCTGCACGCGGCTATGGTCGGTGCGGTTGATAAGGCGGGACAGGTGGCACAGCTTGGCCTTATCCGCGCTCATCCTGATCTGGCTGGTAAGGCCGCGCGGCAGGGTAGTTTGACCACCCATTCCACCAGTGAACAGAAGGGCGCGGGGCTCGACCGTCTGACTGACACGGAATTCAACGAGTTTCACCGGCTGAACGATGGCTATCAGGGGCGGTTCGGCTTTCCCTTCATCCTTGCGGTGCGCGGCCATGACAAACATTCGATTCTGGCGGCATTCCGGACGCGGTTGCAGAACAATGCGGGTGAAGAAGTAACGGAAGCTTTGCGGCAGATTGCGCTGATTGCCCGTTTCCGGCTCGATGATCTGATTGTGTGAGAGGCAAATCATGGGAAAATTATCCACACATGTGCTTGATACGGCGGCAGGGCGTCCTGCACCCGGCATGAGGTTGACCCTGCATCGCATCGATGCGGATGAGATCAGGCATTTGCTGAAATCCACAGTCACCAATGCCGATGGCCGCACCGATGAACTGTTGCTGTCACCGGATGAAATGGTGGTTGGACGCTATGAAATCAGCTTTCTTGCCGGGGAATATTTCAAGGCAAAGGGTGTGGAGCTTGCGGAACCGGCATTTCTGGATGTCGTGCCCATTCGTTTTTCCATTGCCGATGTGGGGGCAAATTATCACGTACCGCTGCTCGTTACGCCTTGGTCTTATTCCACCTATCGCGGGAGTTGAGCTGGGCAGACTGCGCGCGTTGCGGTGGGTGGTTCGACATAACAACCATGAGGGAGATTGGTGGATGCAACGATAATCGCAGAGGGTGCCGACCACAAAGGTTGCAGAATATAGCTCCCTTTCATCACCCCTCTCCCTCATGGTTGTTATGTCGAACCACGCACGGATAGGTATGCCAATCCCCTTTATAAGGCGAAGATAAGCGGTGTTATCTGTAGCGCCAAAAATCACCCATAAACACCAATCACATTGAATAACCTGCGCTCCTCAGCCTTGAAGCAGATGAGATTGCTTGATGACACCGGTGATGCAATCGAACAAGCGAGTGTCATCCCCCCGGCAGCTCCACCATTAAGCACCACACCATCCTGCGCAAATATAGTGCCAAGCTGGCTGTACATAAGCGGTGAGATATCGACAGCAATCGTCTGGTTAACCGGATCAGCTGTCTGAAGATTATCGCCAGCCACCCACTGTCCGATATGATCAGCGCTGCTCACCTGCAACTGGTCGGCACCCGTATCCCATTTCACCCAGGCGGATTGGGCCGGAGATTTGCTGACATTCCAGATGCGCACCATCGCCATGCCGCGCATTGTGGAAGCAAAGAGTGTCGAAGCGACCTGGCTTTTCAGTGAAAGCAGGTCCGCGGAAACCGACGCGCAGACCGCGGTACCAGCCATTGGCTCAAGAATGGCAATGTTGCTATCAGGCAGAAAGATCAGGCCGGAGAGTTTTTTACCAGTTCTGGCCTGAACCACGCCGCCGGGAAACTGAACCATCCCGGTCTTGCCATCGGCAATCATGACCTCACGCCATTGCTTATTATCCGCGCTGACCTTGATGGAGAAATCCCTGTTCCAGATCGTACCGATCTCGGCTCTCCCTTCATAACCGGACTGAAAGAGAATCGAGGCGAGTTTCTGGTCGCCCGCCTTGTTGATTTTCAGTTGGTGCCCTTCACCCGCATGGTCAAACAGGGAAGCGGGGCTTTTTATACTGAGACGGTTTGTATCATCCGCGCGCGTGTTGATGCCGACGTGGTCGACAGGATTTGTCCCCGTTTTGATATCAGTCCAATGTCCCTGACTGAAAACGGCAAGGCAGTTCTCCGCGGCAATCCATGCATGCCAACCATCCACAGGTTGAAAGAAAGCCCATGCGCCGTCCTGCCACGCCGCAATGTGCCCGTCCTTGCCATTCCATCCCGCTATGGCACCAGACGAAACAATGTACCGCTCGCCCTCTTTGGCGCTTGCCGGAGGCTCTTTCAATGATCTGCTGATTACTGAAAGCTGCACCAGAGCGTCCAAAGCCCTGATAGCTTCATTGTGGATGACATGTTTTTGCGCCTGGGATGGGGCAATGTAGGGAAGTTTGAGGTTTGACGTCTGTTCCATGGCTTGTTGATCCGTTGTTTGGGAAAACCAAGGATAAATGCTGCCAGACTGTGTTGGATAAAGTAGCGGAAAAGAAAGTAGTTTACTAATCATCAGACGATCATTGCATTTGTGTAACCCTATGTTACTGGTCTCCAACACAATTAGGGTTCTAAGGATGAGCAGCGCAATCTCACAAATGCCTCAAATTGGACTTTAAGGAAAATCGCAGTTTCTCATATTACCCACGCATTCCGTAAGCACCGAGGATCAATGAAATTGGAAAATTTTCGGCAAAGCATCTCGATGATGCCGCGTCGTTATAAACAGGTGCTCCTTGTCAGCTTTGACGTGGTGGTGCTGACGTTTGCGGCCTGGTTCAGCTATGTGCTGAGATTCAATACCCTTTTCATGCCCAATACCGAGCAGGCGATGCTGATGATTGCTGCGCCGCTGATCGCTTCTCCGGTGTTCATCCGCTTTGGCCTTTATCGGGCTGTCATCCGCTATCTGCCTGACAAAGCCATCTGGACAATGATTCAGGCCGTGACCTTTTCGGTCATCATCTGGGTGGTCGTTGCGTTTCTCACGCAAATGACCGGTGCAGAAGGCGTGCCTCGCGCTGTTCCATTTCTTTATTGGGTTCTCAGTGTCGTTCTGATCTGCGGCAGCCGTTTTGCCGCGAAATGGCTCCTGTGGAGCCCGCTTCGTGAAAAACTACTGTCCCGTCAGTGCCTTATCTTCGGCGCGGGGGATGCCGGACGGCAATTGGCCAATGCGCTTAAAGCGCAGAACGAAGTTTTTGTTGCAGGTTTTATTGATGATGATCGCAGCTTGCAGGGCATGGATATCCTCGGCATTCGCGTTTATCCGACATCCCAGATCGAAACGTTGATTGATAATTTTGGCATCAACGAAATGATTGTGACCACGTCGTCCCTGAGCGGCAGCCAGCGCCGTTTGCTGATCGGCAAGCTCAAGGTGCTCAATGTCAAGGTTCGCATTCTGCCTGCCATTTCCGATCTGACCGCCGGAAAATATATCGTCAGCAATCTGCGCGATATTGATATTGACGATCTTCTCGGTCGCTCGCCTGTGCCCGCCGATCCTGATTTGCTCGACAAGACGGTTGAAAACCGCGTTGTTCTGGTGACAGGCGCTGGTGGATCAATCGGCTCGGAACTCTGCCGGACCATCGTCAAGCTGGCTCCGGCAAAGCTCGTGCTTTTCGATGTGAACGAACACAGCATGTATCAGCTTCAGCGGGAGCTTTCGGGTATCAGCGATTGTGTTCTGGTGCCTGTGCTCGGTTCGATCAGCGACGGTCCCTTGCTCAAGGTGGTGCTTGAACAGCACAAGGTCGAAAACGTCTACCATTGCGCAGCCTATAAACACGTTCCTCTTGTCGAAGAGAACGTCGTTGAAGGCGCGCGCAACAACGTCATCGGCACTGATGTGCTGGCAGCGGTTGCCCGCGAGGCAGGGGTGCGCAATTTCGTCCTCATCTCGTCCGACAAGGCGGTGCGGCCATCCAACATTATGGGTGCAACCAAGCGCTGGGCCGAGCTGATCGTGCGTTATCACGGCGACGAGGCAAAGAAGCACGGGACGGGCCAGATTTTCACCTGCGTGCGCTTTGGCAATGTGATCGGGTCCAGTGGTTCCGTTGTGCCTCTGTTTCGTGAGCAGATTGCCCATGGCGGTCCGCTTACCGTTACGCATGATGAGATGACCCGCTATTTCATGTCCGTGCGCGAAGCGGCAGAACTGATCATTCAGGCCGGTGCCCTTTCCGAAGGCGGCGATATCCTGCTTCTGGAAATGGGTGAAGCGGTGCGCATCCGCGATCTGGCGGAAAACATGATCCTGCTCGCCGGGCTTTCCGTGAAGGACGCCCAGAACCCCGATGGCGATATCGAAGTGGTCACGATTGGGATTCGGGACGGGGAGAAGCTGCACGAAGAGCTTTTCTATGATCCGACAGGTGTTTCCGAAACGAGCCATTCCAAGATCTTACGGGCGAAACGGCGTGTTGCACCTGTCGATCATTTGCCGGCAGCCGTAGCCGAACTGCGCAAACTGATCGCAAAGCAGGACCCCGATGGAGTGCGGGTTCTGCTTTTCGACAAGGCGACGAGTTAAGGCGCCGACCTCAATCTTGGCCATATTCATGTGCAGAAACAACGGCACTGATTGACCGACGGAAACCATCAAGCGGGATTGCGGGCTGTTGAAAAGGGCACCATCATCAGGGACAGTGGCTGTCCTCTTGGCAACATTCAACGGCGCGGCATTTCTCAATGAGCAACTGGCTTCGATTGCCGCGCAAACCTATCCGGATATCGATCTATGGGTGTCCGATGACAGATCGACGGATGAAACGCGGGCGATCCTGCAGCAATGGGCAAAGCGCTGGTCGAAGGGGCGTGTAACCCTCTTATCCGGCCCCGGCGATGGCCGGGCCGAGAACATCCGGTCGCTGATTACCAACCCGGCCATTCAGGCGGAATACTATGCCTTTGCCGATCAGGATGATATCTGGGAGCCGGAAAAGCTCGCGAACTCCATTCGCTGGATCGAGCACAATGCTTTTGCCGTTCCGTCGGTCTTTTGCTCGCGAACGCTCAAAATAGCGCGGAATGGCGCAATTGTCGGCTCATCGCCGCTCTATGCGCATCCGGCGGATTTTCGCAATGCGCTTGTCCAGAATATCGCCACCGCCAATACGATGCTCTTCAACCGGATGGCGCATGATCTTCTCGCCCAGTCCTGCCTGACGACGCCATTCTCCAGTCACGACTGGTGGCTTTATCTGATTGTGTCTGGCGCAGGCGGTGTGGTGCATTTTGATCCGCAACCTCTGGTGCGCGACCGTCAACCGGATCATGGCAAGGGCTGGCAGGGGCAACTTGCGGCAGCACGCTCATTGTTGTCAGACCGTTTTGCCGATCAGGCGGATATGAATATTCAGGGACTGGTGCGCAACCGGGACCTGTTGAGTCCCGAGGCTCAAGCCATCTGCGATCTCTACTGGAAGGTTCGATCCGATAATTTCATCCGCCGCATTCTCGCCCTGCATCAGTCGGGTGTTCACAGGCAGACGATACTCGGCCAGATCGGGCTTTATCTTGCAGCGATTTTCCGCCGCCTCTGATTATCTGGATTTCTGTTTGCGAAAGCGCAACAGCACAGCCGTGACGCTGACAACCGCAACCGCAATACCGATTACACGCATCGGAATATTGGTCGAACCCGCTGCGAGCGCGCAGATGCCAAGAACGATATTCAGGGCGGCTACGGTCAGGACCACCTGCCAGACGCTCCAGCCGGATCGTTTGGCCACCTGATAGGCGTGTTTTGAGTGGGCGGCGAAAATATTATCGCCTTCCAGAAGCCGCTTGATCAGCGTTGTCGTGGCGTCAGCGATGAAGAACAGGGGTAGAATGAACCCGGTTGCAATGCGCATGTCGCGGGCGACCATGAAGAAGGCGAGGCCGCAGAGAAGCCCGAGCGGCAGACTGCCGGAATCGCCCAGAAACACCGTAGCCCTGGGCCGGTTGAACAGCGCAAAGCCGAGAAGTCCTCCGGCGATGGCCGCCGCTATGCTTCCCGAGGCCATACCAGCCAGACCGAAAGCTGCAAACCCGGCCAGAAAGGCGAGGGGAATGCCCATCCCTGAAACCATCATCATGTCGAGCCCGTCCATGAAGTTGGTCAGGTTGATGAAGTAGACGAGTGCGAGAACGAGCAGGCCTTTCTCGATAATCTCAGGCAGAAAATCCGGCAGGAGGCGAAAATCGGGACCGAGGCCATAAGTGCAAAGGCAGGAGGCAATCAGCTGCGTGGCGATCCTGATGCTCTCCGGTAGGTGACGGCGATCATCAAGCATACCCGTTATCCAGAGGATGAGCGCGCCGATGGATGCGGTCACGAGAAATCGCTGGTCGAGGCCAATCTGCGCGCCAAATATCCAGAGCAGCACCACAACCACGGGCACAATGGCAAGGCCGCCAAGCTGGCGCGCGGGCTGCGTATGATTGGAGCGCTCATTGATTCCTGCGGCGAGGAAATGACTGGGCAATAATTTGAAGAGAATGCCGAGAAGCACGGCGCTGGCAACCGCTGCGGCAAGGACAAGGGAGAGAATGAGAGGCAAGAAAATGTCGTCCTCAATTTACAAAGCTGTCGAATGATCCACCCTTGTCATGAAAATAATGCCGAAACAATTGTGAAGAGCGACAAACTGGCCAATCATTCACGTTGCGCAAGCCGGAACCAGAGGTTATAAGGCCGCGCTGTCATGCGGTGGAACACACCTGCATCGGCATTTTGGGGCGTAGCCAAGTGGTAAGGCAGCGGTTTTTGGTACCGCCATCCCCTGGTTCGAATCCAGGCGCCCCAGCCACCACAATAAATCACCTAAATTATTGATTCTGTTGGTATATACCGAACATTGCCCTGTTCGGTTATATTGCTTTGGACAAAACCGATTGCTGAATCCGTAAAGCGGAATCATCGGTTGGCTTCCAGCCGGTTGATTCCAGCAATGCAGCACGCGCCACAAGATTGCCGTTGAGTGTCTGCCAGCGCTGGTTCTGGCCGGTTATCAACGCGGCGAGATGCAGAAGCGGTGCGGGCAGGGTGAACAGACCCGCATCCCATCCCATACCGCGCCGGATGGCGCTGACAATTCCCGCCGCTGTCATCGGTTCCCTGTCCGCGACGATATAGATACCGCCATCGGTATTCGTGCTTTGCAGGCTGTGCAGAATGGCACGGCAAAGGGCGGAGCGGTCAAGCACGGAACGTTGTCCCGCCAGCGATTTGAGCGGCAGCGGAATTTTCAGCGCCGCCAGTTTGATCAGTACAGCCATATTGCCCTTCACACCGGGGCCATAGACGAGAACCGGTCGCAGGATGGTGAAATTGCGCCTTGGCAAGGCCCTGCCTATCTCAGCCTCGGCGGCAAGCTTTGCCCGGCCATAATCATCGGTTGGCTGTGGAGGCGACAGCTCGGTGACGGTCCCGTCTTGCGTTGGGCCCGACTGCGCCCGGATCGAAGACAGGAACACGAACTTCCCTGATAGGGTTTTATCAGCCGCGCGCGCCAGTTTGGCCGCAAGCAGGCAATTGACATCGTGATAAAGCTTTGCGGCATCGGGCAGGTGCGTATGGGCAATTGCCGCCAGATGCACCACATGGTCATAACCTGCAAGAATCTGTTCGAACGCTTCGTTTGGCGCGTCGGGCGAGGGCAGGTGTACCACATCGACAGGTTGGGTCGTCCGATTGCCCGCCGCACGCGACGCGCCTGTCACCTGATAACCGGCGGCCTTGAGGTAAGGCACAAGCTCCTGTCCTATGAACCCGGAAGCGCCTGTTACGAGCACCTTGCCCTTTACCATCGTATGAAACCTCATTTCTGAAAGTCACTCATACCAAGAGGTATCCTCGCGGATCAATGCGCCTGACAATATTCCCGTGGCGACCGATAGTTTTTTGCCAATCACCCGGCAAAATTTAGCAACAAATCAATATTCCAATAAACATTTGTTCAATACACGCCGAGGCGTATTGACAAGTCCCATATGATCCGAAATGTTAAATGAAACGTTTCATCGAGCATGAATCGCAGGGAGAAGCACTTTTGCAGCGGTTTGGGAGAACCGGCGAGCAAATGGATTGGTCAAGTTTTGGCGTCACATAACGGCATCCATCATGGGCGAGCCGGTTTTGATGCACATCGTCGCGCCAACCGCTTTTTCCGCAATTTGAGAAGAATTTCAGGGGCACAATCCTGAAAATGACTGGGCAAAACCAAGGGAGGATTAACCTGTGAAGAAACTGCTCGCATCACTCGCCATTATCGCGGCATTGGCGGCACCGGCTATGGCCGACAGCGCCATCGATACATCCAAGGTGAAGAAGGAATATGTCACCTCCGCCAGCGGCAAGAAATACACTATTGCCACTGTGGTGAAGGTGGATGGTATCGCCTGGTTTGACCGTATGCGCACCGGCGTTGAGCAATTCAAGTCTGAAACCGGCGCAGATGTATGGATGGTCGGCCCCAGCCAGGCGGACGCCGCCGCGCAGGTGCAGATTGTTGAAAATCTCATTGCGCAGGGCGTTGATGCCATCTGCATCGTGCCATTCTCGGTGGAAGCGGTTGAGCCGGTTCTGAAAAAAGCGCGGGATCGCGGTATCGTTGTTATCGCCCATGAAGCTTCCAACATCGTCAATGTGGATTATGAGCTGGAAGCCTTCGACAACAAGGCCTATGGCGCCAAGCTGATGGAAGTCCTGGCCAAGGACATGGGCGGCAAGGGCAAATACCTCGCCACCGTCGGCAGCCTGACCTCGAAATCCCAAATGGACTGGATCGATGGTGCCATCGAATACCAGAAGAAGAATTTTCCTGAAATGTCGCTGGCAACCGAACGTCTGGAAACCTATGACGACGCCAATCAGGACTATACCAAGCTGAAGGAAGCCATGACGACCTATCCTGATGTCAAAGGCATTCTCGGCGCACCGATGCCGACATCAGCCGGTGCTGGCCGTCTGATCGCGGAAGGCGGCCTGAAGGGTAAGGTTTTCTTTGCTGGAACCGGTCTTGTTTCCGTTGCCGGTCAGTACCTGAAGAATGGCGATATCCAGTACATCCAGTTCTGGGACCCCGCTGTTGCTGGTTATGCCATGAATGAATTGGCTGTGATGGCGCTGGAAAAGAAGACCGGCGAGATCAAGGCCGGTCTTGATCTGGGTCTGCCCGGCTATAACAGCCTGCTGGTTCCTGATGCCTCCAAGCCAAACCTGCTCTATGGCGCAGGCTGGGTCGGTGTAACCTCGGCCAATATGGGCGATTACAACTTCTGATAATTTTAGCACCCCCCTTACCCTCCCCCTTGTGGGGAGGGTCGGACCGAAGGTCCGGGGTAGGGGCTGTGGAGTGAAACGCCGGGCTGGTTTTTCGGTTAAATCCCCCACCCCGCCGCTGCGCAGCGACCCTCCCCACAAGGGGGAGGGTGGGAGCTTGGCACATCCGCCTTCGGCTCCAGCCAAGAGATAGATGTCGGCCAGTGACGTTCGAGAGCAAATGATGAGTGAACACCTTCTGGAACTAAAAAACATCGGCAAGCGCTTTGGCGGTCTTGTGGCGCTGGATGCTGTGTCGCTGTCGATCAAGCCGGGTGAAATTCACTGTCTGGCCGGTGAAAACGGTTCGGGCAAATCGACAATCATCAAGATCATGGCGGGCGTGTATCAACCAACCGATGGTGAAATCCTGATCGATGGCAAGCCGGTCTCCGGCATGACGCCAGCCCAGTCGGTGCAGCATGGCATTCAGGTCATCTATCAGGATTTTTCCCTGTTCGGAAATCTGACCGTTGCGGAAAATCTGGCGCTGAACACATTGCTTCTGGAGGGCGGGCGCGCCGTCAACTGGCGCCGGGTGCGCGAACTTGCCGAAAAAGCGCTGGCACGGCTTGGCGTGACGATGGACCTTGACGCCGATGTCGAGACACTCCCCACATCAGGCAAGCAGATTGTCGCCATCGCCCGCGCTGTCATGGCCGATGCGCGGTTAATTATCATGGATGAGCCGACAACGGCACTGACCCGTCATGAGGTGGATGCGCTGTTCAGCATTGTGCGCGATATTCAGGCGCAGGGCATTGCCGTGCTCTTCGTCAGCCACAAGATGCGCGAAATGCTTGAGATCAGCGAACGCCTGACGGTCCTGCGCAATGGCAAGAAGGTCGCCGAAGGCCCGATCAGCGATTTCGACGAACCGGCGATTACCCGCGCCATGACCGGACATGATCTGACCGATCAGGCCTATCGCTGGCAGCAGCCCAAGGGCGACAACCTCCCGCGTCTTGACGTGCGTAATCTGAACATTGCAGGCAGTCTTGAGGATATCAATCTGACCCTGCATGCGGGCGAGATAGTCGGCCTTTCCGGGCTCATCGGTTCGGGCCGCACGGAACTGGCGCTGGCGCTGTTCGGCATGAATTCCAAATTCACCGGCACGGTCAAAATCGATGGCGACAGCGTCCATCCGAAGACGGTTCAGGAAGCCATCGCCAGCGGGCTTGCCTATGTGCCCGAGGACCGGCTGACCGAGGGGCTGTTCCTCACCCAGTCGATCGAACGCAACATGCTGGCGACCTCCTTCGACAAATTTGTGCGCGGCCTGTTCATCGACCGCAAGAAGACCGCCGAGGCAACCACCTCCATGTTCGGTGCGATGCAGATCGCCGCGCCCGGACCCGCGACGCCCGTGAACCATCTCTCCGGCGGCAACCAGCAGCGCGTGGTGCTGGCGCGCTGGCTTCTGACCGGCGCGCGCATCCTCATCCTCAACGGCCCGACTGTCGGTGTCGACGTTGGTTCCAAGGCGCAGATCCATCGCAAGATCCGCGAGCTTGCCACCGAGAACGGCCTTGCCGTGCTGATGATTTCCGATGATGTGCCGGAGCTGGTGCAGAACTGCAACCGCGTGATTGTCATGCATCGCGGCCGTTTCGTTGATGAAATCGGACCTGATGTTTTGAATGAAGACGCTTTAAACGACCGCCTGAAGGCCTTGAAATGACTCTGTTTCGTCGATCGGAATTCATCATCGCGTGCATTCTTTTTGCCGCCATGATCATCATTGGATTGATCAACCCGGCCTTCTGGTCGCTTGATAATCTGTTCGGGCTGCTCCGAAGCAATGTCATCATCGGCATCATGGCGCTTGGCGTTCTGGTGGTGATGATCTCAGGCGGCATCGATGTTTCGTTCACCGCCTTTGCCGCCGCGGCCATGTATCTGACCATCAAGTTGATGATCTATACGGGCTATGAGGGCGTGTTTCTGCCCTTTGTAGCCGCAACGCTGATTGGCCTTTTCCTTGGCGCGTTCAATGCGTTTTTCATCCACACTTTCAGGATGATCCCGCTGATCGTCACGCTCGGCACCGGTAGCGTGGTGCGCGGCTTGCTGCTCGGACTTGTTGGCACCAGCGTTATCAATATCGACAAGATGCCCCAGCAATTGATTGCCTTTGCCAAGACTGATCTGGTCAGCCTGACCTCCGCCACCGGCACTAATTTCGGCCTGACGGCGATGATCCTGATCTATCTCGGGCTTGCGCTCGTCACCCATCTTTTCCTCACTTACACCATGGCTGGCCGCAGCATTTTTGCACTCGGCGGCGCACCGGAGGCGGCGAGCCGTGTCGGCTTCAACACCCGCCGCACATTGTTCTTTGTCTATTGTTTTGCCGGGGCGCTGGCGGGCTTTGCCGGTCTGTTGCATGGCTCGATGATCTGGCTTGCCAACCCGCGCGATTTTGCCGGTCTGGAGCTTGACGTCATCGCCGCCGTGGTGCTGGGCGGTGCCTCGATTTTCGGCGGGCGCGGCAGTGTCATCGGCACGCTGCTCGGCGTCTTCATGCTTGTCATGGTCAAAAACAGCCTGATCATCATGAAGGTCGACACCACATGGCAACGCGTCGTCGTTGGCCTGATCATTATCGTTGCGACAGCGATTACCGCCTGGCGCGACCGCAAGAAACTGGTTTGAGGGCGTCATCATGCAAAACAGCTCATTCGCCAAACGCATTCTCGGGCAGGACCGCAATATCCTGCAACTGCTCGTCATCACCGTGCTCGTCTTCGCGCTGATGTCCTATCTCAACCCGGACAAATTCCTGCGCTACTATAATTTTGAATCCATCACCTACATCATGCCGGAACTCGGCATTCTCGCCATTGCCATGATGATTGCCATGCTGACAGGCGGCATTGACCTTTCCGTTGTCGGTATCGCCAATCTTGCCGGTATTCTGGCGGGTGTGTTTTTCCATTCGGTGATTGTCGGCACAAGCCAGTCGACGGGCATGGTGCTGCTCTATACCGGCATTGGCGTGCTGATGGCGCTCGGCATTGGCCTGCTGGCCGGGGTGCTCAATGGCTTTCTCATCTCCAAGCTGCGTATCACGCCCATTCTGGCGACGCTGGGTACCGGGCAAATCTTCACCGGCCTTGCCGTGGTGCTGACAGGCGGCCCGGCCATTGTCGGCTTTCCCGATGCGTGGAATTTTATCGGCAATGGCAAAATCCTTGGCATTGCCACGCCATTCATCCTGTTTGTTGTGGTTGCGGGGGCGGTGGCGGTCTTGCTGACGCGCACCACGCTTGGCGTCAACCTCATGCTCATCGGCACCAATCCGCGCGCGGCAATTTTTGCCGGTCTGCGCAAGGACCGGATGATTTTTTACTCATACATGATGACGGGGCTTTTGGCCGCCATCGCCGGTGTCATTCTGTCAGGGCGCACCAATGCGGCGAAATCCGATTACGGCGCGTCATACCTGTTGCAAGCCATCCTGATTGCCGTTCTCGGCGGCACCAACCCGGCTGGCGGTAAGGGCAGGGTGCTTGGGGTTTCCATAGCCCTGATCGCGTTGATGCTGCTCTCTTCGGGTTTCCAGATCCTGCGCTTTTCCAATCACCTCATTGATTTCATCTGGGGCGGCTTCCTGCTCCTGGTCATTGCGCTGAATGCCTTCAGAAACAGCGAGAGGTGAGGGCATGTTTCTTTCCCGAAATCATTGATATAGACCAGTTTCGAACGTTACGAATAAGACAAGGAAAATAGCATGGCTCGTCGCATTGCAGTCGTTGGCAGCAACATGACCGATCTCGTCACATCGATCATCCGCATGCCAGCGCCCGGCGAAACACTGGAAGCACCGGCATTTGCCATGGGGTTCGGCGGCAAGGGTGCCAATCAGGCCGTCGCCGCTGCCCGATTGGGCGCTGATGTGATGATGGTCACAAAGGTCGGCGACGATGTGTTCGGCCAGAGCACGATTGCCAATCTGAAAAGCAATGGCATTGATATCAGCCATGTCGGCACTGTCACCGGTCAATCGAGCGGTGTCGCACCAATTTTTGTCGATGAGACGGGCGAAAATTCCATTCTGATCATCAAGGGTGCCAATAACGACTTGAAGCCATCGGATATTGATGCGGCAGCGGAGGATTTGAAGAGCTGCGATCTGATCCTGATGCAGCTGGAAGTGCCGCTGGAGACGGTTTACTACACCGCCGCTTTCGCCGAAAAGCATGGCATTGAAACCATCCTCAACCCCGCGCCCGCCGCCCCTGATCTCGATGCTGCAAAAGTCGCAAAAGTCACGTTTTTGGTGCCCAATGAAAGCGAACTGGCGCTGCTGACCGGCATGCCCACCGAAACGGATGAACAGATTGAAAAGGCGGCTCATTCGCTGATTTCGCGGGGCATCCGCACGGTTATTGTCACGCTGGGCTCGCGCGGCGCGCGGCTGATTACATCTGATAAGTCGACCATGATCGAACCGGTCAAAGTCAAGCCGAAGGACACGACAGGCGCAGGCGATGCCTTTATCGGCAGCTTTGCCCGCTACTATGTCGAGAGCAAAGAGCTTGAGGCGTCGTTGAAAAAGGCGGCGCTCTATGCGGCTGACTCCATCACCCGGCCCGGCACGCAGAAAGCCTATGCGACGACAGCAGAATTCGAAGCCTTCATCGCCGCGAACAAAGCCTGAGAATAAGGAAACAACCGTGCTGAAAAATCTCGATCCGCTGTTGAATGCCGATGTGCTCTATGCGCTGAAATCCATGGGGCACGGCGACCGTCTGGTCATTTGCGATACGAACTTTCCCGGCGATTCCATCGCCCGGCAGACGCGCCTTGGCCGCCTGCTGCGTATTGACAATGTAAGCGCCCCACGCGCCGCCCGCGCCATTCTCTCGGTCATGCCGCTCGACACATTTATCGATGACGCCGCCGCCCGCATGGAAATCGTCGGCAGCCCCGATGAGATTCCCGCTGTGCAGAAGGAAATGCAGGTGGAAATCGATGCGGCTGAGGGCAAGCATTGGCCGATGGTCTCCATTGACCGCATGGCCTTTTACGAACACGCCAAGAACGCCTATTGCGTCATCGCCACGGGCGAACGCCGTTTTTACGGCTGTTTCATTCTGACCAAAGGCGTGATTCCGCCAGAGGCCGATTAATACCAACATTTATGACAGGCACCACCTCACCCTCCCCCTACGTGGGGAGGGTCGTTGCGTAGCCGCGGGGTGGGGGCTAAATGTTCCGAATGATGATTGAGCGGGTTTGTGTATTCATCCCCCACCCCGGACCTGCGGTCCGACCCTCCCCACGTAGGGGGAGGGTGAGGTGGTGCCTCCAGCTATTGTGCGCGGGTAGTGGTTCGACATAACAACCATGAGGGGCTTGGGTGGATGTAATGTGAATCGCAAAGGTTGCAGCGCAAAGGTTGCAGATTGTGGCTCTCCATCATCACTCTCCCCACTCCGTCATCCTCGGGCTTGACCCGAGGACCCACGGTTAAAGAGTTCCAATGAACTTGATTGCTCGCGCTTTCAGATCATGGGTCCTCGGGTCAAGCCCGAGGATGACGGAGAGATGTGAGTTGCGGCAAGTCAAGTTCTGCAATCTTTACGATTATCGTTGCATCCACCGCTCTCCCTCATGGTTGTTATGTCGAACCACGCACCACGAACCACGAACCACCCCCCACCCACTAATAACCCTGCAAACTGACATTCTAACCCCTTCCACCCGTTCATCTTTCCCACTATGGTCTGCAATGAGGCCGGTCGAAATGGATTGGTCTTGAGGCTTCATAACCTCTCTCACGGCGGTCGGTGTCGACCGCAAAGGCACCTCCTCAGTCGTATGGCCGGGGAGGCTGCGGCGTATGTCCAGAGCTTCGGCTTAAAGGTCGTGGCGGTCGTCCGTGGGCGGCTTATGAACTCTCCCGGTCACCAGAGGATAATCCTCGGATGGCCGCTTTCCTGCGGTTCAGGATTGACAGCAAGCGGGCAGGGCTTGATGGCGAACTGGTTTATTCCGTGCATCGCGATAAACAAAACCGGGTTCATATCATCAGCCATGTAAAGCAGGCGGGAGATAATCCACCACTGCTATTCCTTGATCAGGAACCAAGCGAACCGTTTGAATATGCAGAAGGCAAATCACCTTTAAAGCGCTAATCACAAAGGTCGCAGAACCACCTAAGTTGCAGAATGTGGCTCTCTTACCCTCCCACTACGTGGGGAGGGTCGCTGCGCAGCAGCGGGGTGGGGGGTAAAATATCCGAATAATGGTCAATGGGGTATGGGCTTGTGCAGTCACATCCCCCCACCCCGGACCTGCGGTCCGACCCTCCCCACCTTGGGGGAGGGTAAGTGGTGCCTCCTGTTCGGGCTTCTTCATTGCACCACCACTCTCCCTCATGGTGAGCTTGTTGAACCACGCACCACCAGCGTTGCTTCAAAGAGTTCGTCCTGCAAAGGCACGTTCTCGCTGCCGGTGGCGGCGGCAACTGCCCGCGCGGCAATCTGCTCCACCGGCTGGCTGATCGTGGTCAGGCGCGGCGTCACCAGATTGGCCAGCGGAATATCGTCGAATCCGATGATCGACACATCATCCGGCACCCTGAGTTCAAGATCGCTGGCGGCGCGCAACAGGCCGATGGCCTGCTGATCGCTGGCCGTGGCAATAGCGGTCGGGCGCTCATGTGCGGGACGGTCGAGCAAGAGGCGTCCCAGCGTCTCGCCCGAAGCATAATCGAAATGCCCCTCGACAACCTCGCACCGCGCACCCGCTGAGGCGAGCGTGTTGAGAAAACCGGCCCGCCGCTCACCCGCAACGGGTGCATCGACCGATCCGGCAATATAGGCAATGCGCTCATGGCCCAGCGACATCAAATGCACGGCTGCAAGACCTGCACCCCTGTAGTGATTGACCGAGATCAGGGGAAAGCCCGCGCAACGCCTGTCGACAGCCACGGTTGCCACATCGCTGCTCCAGCCCTTGGAGGCGCCGTATTGTGTGGGGACAACAATGAGGCCGGTGGGGTAGCTCTTGAGCAGGCTGTCGATCTGCGCACGCTCGATCTTCGGATCATCATTGGTGATCGACAGAAGCACCGACAATCCAGCGCGGGAGGCAATCGCCTCCACATGCTTTGCCAGTTCGGCGAAGAACGGATTGGTAATATCAGGGATGACAAGGCCAATCATATCGGTGCGGCTGCGGCGCAAACCGCGCGCCACGCCATTTGGCCGGAAGTTCAACTCGCGGATCGTGGCTTCCACCAGTTCGCGCAGCTCTTTGCCGACTGTCTCGTTCTTCGCCAGTACGCGTGAGACAGTGCCTACGGAAACATTGGCCTTTGCGGCTACGTCCTTGATGTTTGCCATCTTCCCATGCCTGACCTGTTGCGGATGCCAACCTTGGTTGACACTATCATTTCCCCTTATGCTTTCGTCAGCCTTTCACGATATTTGTCAAGGATTACTGCAAGGATAATCACAAATCCGGTGATCATCTGCCGCATGAAATCGCTCAGACCCAAAAGAATAAGACCATTGGCAAGCACGCCGATGATACAGGCGCCAAGCAGCGTGCCGACAATGCTGCCACGCCCGCCACTCAGGCTCGTGCCGCCAATGATGACAGCGGCAATCGCATTGAGTTCAAAGCCGATGCCGATGATCGGGCTCGCAATGTTGAGGCGGGCCATGTAGATGATCGCGCCGATGCCGACGAGTACGCCGCAAATGGTAAAGGCGGCGACCTTGTAGAAGAATACATTGTGCCCGGCGAGGCGGGCCGCTTCCTCATTGTTGCCAATGCCGTAGAGCACGCGGCCGAACACGGTTTTGGTAAGGACAAACCAGCCAATTGCCACCAGCACCAGCGCAATCAGGAACAGCAGCGGGATGCCGTAGAAGGTTTTCGAACCGAAGGCATTGAACGCTGCCGGGAAGGAATAGATCGTGGAGGCATTGGTCACCTGTAACGCCGCACCGCGCGCGATGTTGAGCGTACCAAGCGTGACGATGAACGACGGAATGGCCCAGTAGGCGCTGATCAAGCCATTGAGCAGGCCGAACCCGATGCCCGCAAGAATAGCGCTGATGGTTGCCAGAAACACCGCCATGACAGGATCAAGCCCCGGCAGGGTCATGACCGTGCCCGCCACCACGGCGCAGAAGGACAGGACAGAGCCGACGGAAAGATCAATGCCACCGATGAGGATGACGAAGGTCATGCCGATGGAAAGCACCAGATTGATCGTCACCTGCGTCAGGATATTGGTGACGTTGCTGGAGGACAAAAAGTGCGGCGTGAAGGAAAACACGATGATCAGCGCGATCAGCGCAATGCCGATACCCGCCTCGCGCAACACTGTTTTGGTCGTGGTTGCGATGGTTCTGCTGCCCGTGGGCGCCGTGGTCAAATCAGTGGTGTCCATGGTTGCGTTCGTCCTTATAGGCAAAGTTCAAAATGCGCTCTTCGGAAAAGTCCGCGCGTGCCACTTCACCGGCAATGCGGTGTTTCGACATGACAAGAATCCGGTCGCTGAGCGTGATAAGTTCAGGCAGTTCCGACGAAACGATAAGAAGGGCGAGACCTTTTTCCGCAAGGCCGCGCAGCAGCGCATAGATTTCCGCCTTGGCGCCCACATCAACGCCGCGCGTCGGTTCATCGAGCAGCAGGATTTTCGGATCGTTCGCCAGCCATTTGGCCAGCACCACCTTTTGCTGATTGCCGCCGGAAAGGGTCGAAACCGCATCGGAGGCGCCGCCATATTTCAGCTTGATCTCGCCGCCGAGCTTTTGGGTCAACAGCGTCTCCGCGCGCTTGTTGAGAAGGCCGAGGCGCGAGACTTTGCGCAGGCTCGCCAATGTCACATTGGCTGCTATCGCCATATCAAGGATCAGACCCTCTTCCTTGCGGTCTTCGGTGACAAAACCGATACCGTCGCGGATTGCCTGCTTGGGGTTCTGGTAACGGCGCGGCTTTCCATCCCGTTCCAGCGTGCCGGAAAGGGGCAGATCAGCGGCGAATATTGAACGCAAAAGTTCCGTGCGGCCGGAGCCGACGAGCCCGGCAATGCCAAGAATTTCGCCATAGTGCAGATCGAAGGAAATGCCTTCCGCATGGGGTGAGGCGGGGTGGCGCAAACCGCGCAAGGAGAGGGCGGTGCGGCCGGTTTTATCCAGATCACGCGCGGCGGCCATGGCAGCGGCAAGCTGGCGTCCAACCATATTGGTAACAAGCTGATCCGGTGTGGTGGCTGCAATATCCGTCGTCATAACCGATTGGCCATTGCGCAGCACCGTCACCCGGTCGCAGATGGAGAATACTTCATTGAGATGATGCGAGACAAACACCACAGCCACGCCCTTGGCCTTGAGAGCAGCAATAATCTCAAAGAGCCGCTCAGTCTCGCGCGCAGTCAGCGTTGCCGTTGGCTCATCAAGAATGAGAATGCGGCTTTCACCCATCAGGGCGCGGGCAATTTCAACGAGCTGGCGATGGGCCACGCCAAGGGATTCCACCGGACGGCGCACATCGACATCACCAAGCCCGATGGCATCGAGCGCCTTGCGCGCTCTGGCATAGAGTGTCGGGAAATCGACCATGCCGAATGCTTTGCGTGGCATGTCCTCAAAGCAGATGTTTTCGGCAACAGAGAGATAGGGCAGGAGATTGAACTCCTGATGCACCACCTGAATGCCTGCCTTCTTGGCATCGCCAGGTGTATGCGGATCATAGGCCTCGCTATCAAGCGCAATTGTGCCCGCATCGCGCTGGATGATCCCGCACAGGATCTTGATCAGTGTGGACTTGCCCGCACCATTTTCGCCAACAAGCGCATGGACTTCGCCCGGGCGCAGCGAAAAGCTGACGCCATCAAGCGCGACCACGCCGCCAAAGCGCTTTTTGACGCCCGATAGCTCAAGCACCGGTTTTTCGGCAGCATCCGCCAATGCCGGGGCCGTCGCACCTGCCATTTGCACATTTTCCATGATTTTTGACCCGGCTGGCGGCTGCGCAGATGAGCACAGCCGCTGTTTGACCGTGTTACTTCACATCATCAGAGGTGACGAGTTTGATCTCGGTCTTGACCCAGCCTTCCAGCGGCTTGCCGCCAGCCACAACGCCGAGTGCCTTGTCGATGGCATTGGCGGCCATCTGCTGACCAAACTGGTCAACGGTGGCCAGCAGCTTCTTTTCCTTCAGGAGCGGCTGTACGGCAGGGATATTGTCAAAACCAACGACTTCGATCTTGCCGGTTTTACCAGCCGCTTCAATGGCCTTGACCACACCAAGCACCATGGAGTCATTGGCAGCCATCACACCCTGAATGTCAGGATGGGCGGTCAGCATGTTGGAGAAAACCGTATTGGCTTCTTCAGTTTCCCAATGGGCGGTGCGCGAGTCCAGAAGATCAAGCTTGCCCGCAGCAACGGAGTCCATGAAACCAAGCTTGCGCTGGGCGGCATTGTCAGCACCGGGATTGCCTTCGATAATGACGACCTTCGCACCGGCACCCAGCTTCTTGGCCAGCGCATCACCGGCCATCTTGGCGCCTTCGCGATTGTCAGGGCCGACAAAAGCCAGCTTCAGGCCAGCTTCTTCCTTGGCCTTGTCGTCCAGCGCCACGTCGAAATTGACCACGGTAATACCGGCATCGACAGCGCGTTTGATTGGCGGAACGAGGGCGCGGGAATCGGACGGCGCAACAACAATGGCATCAACCTTCTGGGTGATGAAGCTCTCGATCGCGTTGATCTGCGTCTCGACATCGGTCTCGGACTGCATGCCAACGGCTTTAAGCGTATAATCGCCACGCTTGGCCTCATGCGCCTTGGCACCCTCAAGCATGTTCTTGAAGAATTCATTGGCAAGCGATTTCATCACCAGCCCAACAACAGGCTTGTCAGCAGCAAAGCTTGCGGCAGGCATGGCGAGCGTGCCGACCAGAATGCTGGCGGCAATAAGATGTGCGAATTTCATTGTATTCCTCCCAGAATAACAAAAGACGTTCAATTGTTTGCCATGTCCTCCAACAGGGCGATGAAACGTTTCATCAAATGAATGGAATGAGAAACGCCTCGCGATAATAGGAGCCCGAACATCACGATCTTGTCAAGATGAAACGTTTCATTTGGTCAAATCAGCAGTTTAGCAGGTGGTTTGCATGAAAATGGTTCGTGGTTCGATATAAACGACCATGAGGGGCGTGGGTGGATGCAATGATAATCGCTGAGGGTGCAGAACTTGCCCCCGTACCTCACCTCTCTCCGTTATCCTCGGGCTTGACCTGAGGACCCACGGCAAAAGAGATCAAACCAAACTGAATGCTCGCGCATTTTAAATTATGGGTCCTCGGGTCAAGCCCGAGGATGACGGAGAGGTGGGTGCCCGAGGATGACGGAGAGATGGGTGCTTGGGGTGACGCAGAGAGGTGAGGTACGAGGGCAAGGCCCGCACCCTTGACGATGACCTCAGCGTTGCATCACCCCTCTCCCTCATGGTGAGCTTGTCGAACCACGAACCACGAACCAAGAACCACGCTCGATTGATCTGCCAACCACCCTCAATCAGGTAGGGGGCAAGTCAAAGATAATCAGCCACGCGATTAACCGCCCAGTGGTAAAAACTGCCCTCCAGCGGAGGCTGATTTGTCGGGCCCTTTTTATGGATGTGGAATCCGATGAAATCAGGATGATTGATCGGCTCCAGACCATAGGCGGGATCAAAAATCTTGAGGGCGTCGCGCCCGGTCCAATAGTAGAAGTTTTCCTTCGGCGCGGCATTCTTGAAGAAACCGTAGCGCTTGGCCATGCGCGATATGCCGTCATTGGCAAACGCGGTAATACCGATGGTTGCGGGTGTGATCTTCTGACCAGTCAGGCGGAACCATGCGGGGCGCAGGACGCGGCGGCGAAAGCCAAGCCATGGCGGAACGATGACCGTTCCTTCCATATATTCGTCGAACTCCCTGATGACAGGATTATCCGGCGGCAGATACATGGCTGATACACCAAGGCGGAAATAGTTTTCCCGCGCAAGGTAAGGCTTGTCGGTATCGGGGTGAAATTGCTTCAGCAGATAAATGTCCGTATCGAGCCAGAAACCTTGCTGCTTCTTCATCAGCGTGACGCGAAACAGATCGCTGAACTGGCCGATGACGCGGCTGGCTTTTGCAATATTCGGAAAATCCGGGTCGATACGCTGGAAATACTTTTTATCCAGAATGGTCGCGGCATCGTGAAGCTCGACACCCTTGGGCAGGTTTTCGATTTCTTCAAACGCGTAAAGTTTCACGCGTTGCCCGGTCATCGCCATGGATGCCAGACAGACCCGATCAACTTCCCGCAGGCGCGGCCCATACCAAAAAGTACAAATGTCCATGAAATCAATTCCGGAACTTCTGGTGAATTCAAATTCATTAATTTTCACAAGCATCTAGGAGAGATGATCATTTCGGTCAATCGTAATGTATGTGTAATGTTTGGCTAAAACGACTACCGCCGACGGCGTCCTGATATAAATGATCTCTGATTGGCGGTTCCGGCAGTGAATTTTGCTGGATCAATTTTCCACAGATCGGCTTTTTTGAAAAAGTCAGACTCTTGCTTTCAACTTCGCTGGAATGATGTTCTTATATTTCAGACGTTCGCAGCAATAAATTGGCGTGAATTTGCCTTGCCTTGTGAAACCATCCTTTTCTTCATGCAGGGCGTTCCACTATGGTTGCCGCACGGTTCGGCAAGTCGTAAGAAGCCGAAAAATTGGATCGATATTTGTTGCGGTGAACATCTGGAAATCGAAGCGGAAACCGGGGCAACCCGGAGGTTTTCGAAACACAGTGGCCCGAAAAGCAGTGGATAGTATTTTCATGACCAAGAGCCTGACGCACCTTCAGCGTCTTGAAGCCGAAGCAATCCATATTTTCCGCGAGGTTGCCGCGACATTTTCCAAGCCGGTGATGCTGTATTCCATCGGTAAGGACTCTTCCGTCATGCTGCATCTGGCGATGAAGGCCTTCTATCCGGCCAAACCGCCATTTCCTTTTTTGCACGTCGACACCACTTGGAAATTCAAGGAGATGATCGCGTTTCGTGATTCAGAAGCAAAGCGTCTCGGCTTTGATCTGCTGGTTCACAGCAATCAGGAAGGCATCGATCAGGGCATCAGCCCGTTCGTACATGGGTCGAACACCCACACCCACATCATGAAAACCGTTGGCCTGCGCCAGGCGCTCGACAAATATGGCTTTGACGCAGCCTTTGGTGGTGCGCGGCGCGATGAGGAAAAGTCCCGCGCCAAGGAGCGTATTTTCTCGTTCCGCAATGCCCAGCATTCCTGGGACCCGAAGAACCAGCGTCCTGAGATGTGGAAGATCTACAATACCCGTGTTGCCAAGGGCGAATCCATCCGCGTTTTCCCCATCTCCAACTGGACCGAACTCGATATCTGGCAGTACATCCTGCAGGAGAATATCCCGATTGTTCCGCTCTATTACGCGGCCAAGCGGCCGGTGGTGGAGCGCGATGGTATGTTGATCATGCGTGATGATGAGCGCATGCAATTACTCCCCGGCGAAGTGCTTGAGGAAAAGCTCGTTCGCTTTCGCACGCTGGGCTGCTATCCTCTGACCGGTGCAATTGAATCCGATGCGGTGACGCTGCCGGAGATTGTCAGCGAAATGCTGATCGCCCGCACATCCGAGCGGCAGGGACGTCTGATCGACAAGGACGAAGCGGGATCAATGGAGAAGAAGAAGCGCGAGGGCTATTTCTGATGAACACTATTGCCCCAATCAAGGCTTCCGCTGCCGAGGAAATCCGCGCCTATATGGCCGAGCAGGAAAAGAAATCGCTGCTGCGCTTTCTCACCTGCGGTTCAGTTGATGATGGCAAGTCGACATTGATCGGCCGTCTGCTTTATGACACCAAGCTGATCTTCGAGGATCAGCTTGCCGCGCTGCAGAATGATAGCCGCAAGCACGGCACCAATGGCGAGGATATTGACTTTGCGCTGCTGGTCGATGGGCTTGAGGCCGAGCGCGAGCAGGGCATCACCATTGACGTTGCCTACCGCTTTTTCTCGACGCCGAAGCGCAAGTTCATTGTCGCCGATACGCCGGGCCATGAACAATATACACGCAACATGGCAACCGGCGCGTCCACTGCTGATCTTGCCATTGTGCTTGTCGATGCGCGGCAGGGCATTTTGCGGCAGACACGCCGCCACAGTTTCATCGCTTCGCTGCTCGGTATCCGCAATATCGTGCTGGCTATCAACAAGATCGATCTGGTTGACTATTCCCAGGAGATTTTCGACAGGATCGTTGCCGATTATCAGGAGTTTGCCGATAAGCTCGGCTTCCAGTCGATCCAGCCCATTCCGCTGTCGGCGCGCTTTGGCGACAATGTGATCTCCGCCTCCGCCAACATGCCCTGGTACAAGGGACCGGCGCTGCTTGAGCACCTCGAAAATGTGCCGCTTGCGGATGCGGATGAAGAGCGTCCGTTCCGTTTTCCGGTGCAATATGTCAACCGGCCCAATCTCGATTTCCGCGGTTTTTCCGGCACCATAGCTTCGGGTGTCGTTGCGCCGGGTGATGAGGTTGTCGTAGCCAAATCAGGCAAATCCTCGCGGGTGAAGCGCGTTGTCACGCAGGATGGCGATCTCGACCGTGCGGTTGAAGGGCAGGCGGTAACGCTGGTGCTGGAGGATGAGGTTGAAGTCTCGCGCGGCAATATGCTGGTAGCGCCGGGTGCGCGTCCTGAGGTGGCGGATCAGTTTGCCGCGCATCTCGTCTGGTTCTCCGAACATGCGTTGATTCCGGGCCGCTCCTATATCCTGCGCACGGAAACCGATCAGGCGACGGCGACGATCACCGATCTCAAATACCGAATCGATATCAACAGCTTCGCGCAGGAGGCGGCCAAATCGCTTGACCTCAATGAGGTGGGCGTCGTCAATATTTCGGCGCAGGAGCCGATTGCGTTCGATCCCTATAAGTCGAACCGCTCCACCGGTTCTTTCATTCTCATCGACCGCCTCACCAATGCGACTGTTGGCGCCGGTATGATCGACTTCGGCCTGCGCCGTGCATCCAATGTGCATTGGCAGGCACTTGATGTCAGCAAGGCCTCGCGCGCCGACCAGAAGAACCAGAAACCCGCGGTAATCTGGTTCACCGGCCTGTCCGGCTCTGGCAAATCGACCGTTGCCAACCTCGTTGAAAAGCGCCTCTCATCACTCGGCAAACACACCTATATTCTTGATGGCGATAATGTGCGCCATGGGCTTAACCGTGACCTTGGTTTCACCGAAGAAGACCGGGTGGAAAACATCCGCCGCGTCGGCGAAGTCGCCAAGCTGATGGTGGATGCGGGCCTGATCGTGCTCGTTTCGTTCATCTCGCCTTTCCGGTCGGAACGCCGCATGGTGCGCGAGCTTCTCGGTGATGGCGAGTTTTTGGAAGTCTTCGTCGATACACCATTCGAGGAATGCGCCCGCCGCGATCCCAAGGGGCTCTATGCAAAAGCCTTGCGCGGCGAGATCAAGAATTTCACCGGCGTCGACTCGCCCTATGAAGCGCCAGAAAATCCTGAACTGCACCTGCATACGGTTGGCCGCACGACCGAGGCTCTTGCATCGGAAGTGGAAAAGCTTTTGACCGACCATGGTATTATTTTCAACTACGATCAAAGTTCGTGGTCGATTTAGTGGTGGTGCCAAGCTTGACCACCATCAACCACACCACTCTCCTTACCATCCTCGAAACCACCGCCATATCAGCCGGACAGGAAATTCTGCGCATTTACGCTGAGGGTTGCGACTTCGAACTGAAGGACGACAAATCACCGGTGACGAAGGCTGATCATGCCGCCGAAGCGATCATTCAGGCGGCGCTCATTAAAGCAACGCCCGATATTCCTGTGGTTGCGGAAGAGGAAATCTCCGGCGGCCATGTGCCCGGTGATCTTGGTGCGCGTTTTTATCTGGTCGATCCGCTTGATGGCACGCGTGAATTCGTCAGCCGCAACGGCGATTTCACCGTGAATATCGCGTTGATTGAAAAAGGCGCCCCGGTTCTGGGTGTTGTCTATGCGCCTGTTCGCGGCGTTCTGTTCACGGGTGGAGACACCGGTGCGCAGGAGGTAACGGTGGGCGAGGGCGGTAGCATTACTGCACGCAGGGCAATTTCCTGCCGCCAAGTGCCCGACACGCTGATTGCCGTCGCCAGCCGCTCGCATCGCACGCCGGAAACCGATGCCTATCTTGAAAAGTTCAGCGTGACAGACTGTGTTTCCGTCGGCTCATCGCTGAAATTCGGGCTGTTGGCGCGGGGCGAGGCGGATATCTATCCGCGTTTTGGCCGGACGATGGAATGGGACACGGCAGCCGGTGATGCAGTTTTACGCGCGGCGGGCGGTGTCACACTGACGCTTGACGGCAATCCACTAACCTATGGCCGCCGCAATCAGGCCGATGATGCTGATTTCGCCAATCCAAATTTTGTCGCTTGGGGAAAGCTATAGCCAGTTTTCGATTTGGAGACCGGGGACGCGGTTGAACTCTTTCATATTGTCGGTCACCAGTACCGTGCCGGTCGCGCAGGCGTGAGCTGCAATCAGAAGATCATTGGGGCCGATCGTCTTTCCTGCCGCCTCAAGCTCATTGCGGATGCGGGCATAATGCATGTCCGCAGGGCCTTCAAACGGCAAAACGTCGATAATCGACAGCAATTCTTCAATGCGCGCGCGCAAATGTACGGAGCCCTTCTTGTCTACCCCATAGCGAAGTTCTGCTGCCACGATAATGCTCGTGCAGACCGTTTTGCTATGCTGCCTGACCTTCTCCGTTAAATGGCTGTTTTGGTGGCGTATCAAACCTGAAATCATATTGGTGTCGAGCATGTGGGTATGCGTCATAGGTCGATCTCACGCAGTGGGAGCAGCCCTTCGTCGACATCAGGAAACTCGTCAGCGAGTGGTTCGAGATTTGCCAGAAATTCAATCAAGGACCGTTGTTTCACAGGCTCGATAATCAGCCGGTTGCCCTCACGGTGCATGATTGCGGTATCGCCCGGCATTTCAAATTCCACCGGGATTCTCACAGCCTGATTCCTGCCATTGCGAAATAATTTTACCTGTCGTTCCTGCATGGTGGAATCTCCTTTTCTGGCATATGCCTAAGCATAGGCCTAGATAGGCAATTTTGCAAGAATTGCTACCCCGGCCGTTTCCTCAACAGCACCGTCACCACAAAAAACGCACCGATGGAACTGGTGACAATACCGATGGGTAGTTCCTGTGGTGCCAGCAGCAAACGCGCGGCGAGGTCGCTCAGGAGGATCAGCGTTGCACCCAGCAGGGCGCAGGTCACAATCAGCCCCGCATGCAGTTGGCCCGAAAAACGCCGGGCAATATGCGGGATCATCAGGCCGACGAAACCGATGACACCGGCAACCGACACAAAAATCGCGGTTGAGAAAGCGCAGACGATGAACACCGTGTTGCGGATGCGTGTCACCCGGATGCCAAGGCTTTCCGCCGTGTTTTCGCCCGCCAATAGCGCATCCAGATTGCGGTGGTTGTAAAGCGCGTAGATGAGGATCGCCGCAAGGCCGACAAGCGCCAGCGGCAGGTTTTCCCAGCGGGCAAGGCCGAGGCCGCCAAGGGTCCAGAACATCACCGAATGGGCGGCGCGCTGATCACCGGCAAACACCATATAGTTGGTCAGCGCTGCAAAGAGGAACGAGACGGCAAGCCCCGCAAGGATCAGCCGTTCCGGCCCCTGTCCCTGCACGCGCCGCACCAGCATGAGCACGACAATGGCCGCCAACATGCCGCCGCTGAATGCGGCAATCGGCAGGGTCCAGATGCCGAACCGGTCGCCGATGATTGTAATCACGCAGACCGCTCCCGCTGCCGCGCCATTGGAAAGGCCGAAAAGGAATGGATCGGCGAGATCATTGCGGGTGACGGTTTGCAAGAGCGCACCGATAATGCCGAGCCCGGCGCCCACGCAAATGGCGAGGATCACCCGCGGCAGGCGCAAATCAACAATGATCTTGCCAACAGGACCCTGAACAGCGGTATCGGAGAGCCCGGAGGCATGGGCAAGCGCGCGCAGCACGTCACCGAGCGGGATAACCGTTGCCCCATAGGCAATGGAGATGAGGGCGAGAGCCAGAATGGCCATCACCCCCACGATAAGCATCAGATGCTGACGGATAGACGGAAGCACTCAGAATGCTTCCGGGTGCATCGCCTTGGTCATCTTGATGATTGCCTCGATATTGGCGGGGCCGGGCGTCAGTTCCGCATAGCGCAGGGCGACGAAGCGATTGTTCTTCACCGCGTCGGTTTCCTTCATCGCCGGATGCGATTTGAGGAAGTCGAGCAGTTTCTGGTAGCCCGCATCATCCTGATAATCGAGGAGCACGAGGAACTCAGGATTGCGTGTGGCCACGGTTTCCCACGAGGTGGTGCCCCAGCTTGTGTCGAGATCGGCCATGATATTGCTGCCACCGGCTTCGCTGATCATCGCCGTCGGAATGGCGAATTTGCCTGCGGTGAACGGCTTGTCCTCGCCTGAATCATAGAGGAACACGCGGGTGCCGCTCTTGTCGCCGATCTTGGTCTTGAGGCTGGCAAGCTCGGTCTTCCAGCCGCTGACCAGCTTGTTTGCGTCATCTTCCTTGCCGAAAATCTTGCCCAGCTTTTCCATGTCGCCGTAGAGCAGGTCCATGGTGGCGGCTGGCCGGTTCTTGTCGAGATGAATGCAGCTTTCGGTCAGCTCAAGCGTCTTGATGCCATGTGGCGCAAGCGTATCGGGCGTGACTTCGCCACCGGGTTTCATGCCGTAATTCCAGCCCGCAAAGAAAAAGTCGGGCTCAACGGCGACGAGATTTTCCAGCGTCGGATATTTGGGTGCAAGTTCGGGGATGGAACCCTGCTGCTTTTTGAAAGCGTCATCCAGCTTGTACCAGCCTGTAATGCCCGAAACCCCGACTATGGAGGGTTGCAGGTGCAGAGCAAAAGCCATTTCGCTCATATTGATGTCCTGAATGACCGCGCGCTTGGGAGCGACATCAAAGGTCAGCGGCTTGCCGCAGCTGTCAACGGTAACAGGAAACGCCCATGCGGGCGCAGATAGCGCCGACAAAGCGAGGGCGAGCAACGTTCTTTTCATCAAATTCTCCGTAGCTGAGCAGATTGTATTGTTGTTGTTGGTTCCGGTGCTTCGAACACCATGAGGTCGCGATCCTGCGATGGGTGGCGCAGGCGCAATACGTCGAGATCAAAGACATCGCTGACAATGCGCGGCGTCAGTGTTTCATCCGGCGTGCCAATGGCGACCAGCTGCGCGCTGTGCATGACAGCAACATGGGTGGCAAAGGGCGCGACAAGCGGCAGGTCGTGCAGCACGGCGATGACAGTCACGTCGAGCCCGGCGACAAGCGCCAGCAATTCGCTGCGCGCTTTCGGATCGAGGTGGTTGGTGGGTTCATCCAGAAACAGAATATCAGGCTGCTGGGCAATCGCACGAGCCAGTTGCACGCGTTGCCTCTCACCACCGGAGAGCGAACCTATGGGGCGGCGGGAAAACTGGGCAACCTTGGCACGCAGCAGCGCCTCCGCCACGATATCGCGATCTCCGGCCCTGGTCAGAGCGCCCATATGCGGAATACGGCCAAGCGAGACATAATCCTCCACCAGCAACTGATGGTCAGGCGCATCGGTCTGGCCGACAAAGGCGAAGCGTCTTGCCCTTTCTCTGGGTTTCAACCGGTCAATAGGTGTGCCTTCGATATAAACATTGCCGGAGGAGGGCCGTAGCAGACCCGCCAGCATGCGCAGCAGCGTGGATTTTCCGGCGCCATTCGGGCCGATAATGGCGAGCCGCGAACCTTGCTCAATATCGAGCGAGGTTTCGTCGACGAGCGTCTGGCCGGAGGTGCGAAATGTCACGTCGTCGGCGCGCATGACGATGTTGTTCATGGGCTGATGATGTCCGTGACTGCAGGCAAAACACATGGTGCTGGGTCCCAAATCGGTAAACTCTGTCGTGCCATATCAGGCACACTGTTCTCGTATAGTAACGTTATAACATTGGTCAATGCCTGCCGTGTCATAGATGTGCAGGAATTCGCGCGAGTGTCTTGTCGTAAAGGCCAGGCGGGCGCTGCGACGCCTGGGACCAGCCGTCATCGAGGCGCTGATACATCCGGGCAAAATCGATAAGGTCGGCAAAGTTGGCGTCGGGGCAGATATCGCCGAAGAGATATTGCGCCTTGTCAGGCGCGCGGAATGCCACGGTGCAGGGATGTCCGCAGCCCGCCATGCAGCCGACACCGCGTACCTCATAGGCGGGATCGCCATTAAGTTCCGCTGCAAGCCTGTCGACAAGGTCCTGCCCCGGTCGTGCGCCGTCGGAAGCCTTGCACAGGGTGCAGACGATAATCTGGTGGTTCGGCCTGCTCATGCCTGTCCATTGCCTCAAAGACAGGGGTTGGGGGAACGCAGCCAATGCACCATCGCGACAATGCGGGAGAGACATCGCATCGCTCCCGGCACACCCCGTCCGGTTCGAATTTCAATTGAGATGGCAGGTCTCCTGGCTCGCGGGTCTCAGCTTTGCCTTGCCTTCCCGGTCTTTCAACCAGTGGCATGTCAGGCATCGCTCACCGCTTACAGTTGCGGGGGCAGCCACGGTCTCGGTCCCTTTTGGGTACGCCTCACCGTGTTCCCTTTTCATCCCCGGCGTTGTCTTGCCGGAGAAACCATCGGCGCGGATGCTATGCGGCCAGCCCCGCCGTTGCAAGCACGTTTATGCGGCAATTTTTGACGCTGCCAAAATTTTTGGCAAATGAAAGATTTCAATTGGCTGACAACTCGGTAGAGTGCTTGGAGTATTTGTGGAATCGTAGCTTTTGAGGCGACATGGCAATTCACGCAGCAGTCTATCACCTGACGCACTACAAGTATGACCGGCCCATCATGCTCGGGCCGCAAATCATCCGGCTCCAGCCAGCGCCCCATTCGCGAACGAAAGTTCTCAGCCATTCCCTGAAGGTCAGTCCGGCCAATCATTTCGTCAATCTGCAGCAGGACCCCTACGGCAATTTCCTTGCCCGCTTCGTTTTCCCTGAACCGGTGACGGAATTGAAGATCGAGGTCGATCTCATCGCTGATATGACCGTCTATAATCCCTTCGATTTCTTTGTGGAGCCGGTCGCGGAGACGTGGCCGTTCAACTATCCGCAGGAAATCAGCGATGACCTGTCGATCTATATGAAGCCGGAACCAGTGGGGCCGCTGGTTTCGAACTTCCTCGCAACGATTGATCGCAGTCCGACCAATACGGTGAATTTCGTCGTCGATCTCAATGCGCGCATCCAGCGGGAAATCGGCTATGTCATCCGCATGGAAACCGGTGTGCAGGAGCCGGAGGCGACGCTTGGCCTGCGCTCTGGGTCGTGCCGCGATTCAAGCTGGCTGCTGGTGCAGGTCCTGCGCAATCTCGGGCTCGCTGCGCGCTTTGTTTCGGGCTATCTCATCCAGTTGAAGCCTGATCTCGTTGCCATTGATGGCCCTGCCGGGACAGACAAGGATTTTACCGATCTGCATGCCTGGTGCGAGGTCTATCTGCCCGGTGCCGGCTGGATCGGCCTTGATCCGACATCGGGGCTTCTGACCGGTGAAAGCCATGTGCCGCTGGCCGCCACCCCGCATTACCGCAACGCCGCGCCGATTTCCGGTATGGCGGAGTTTGCCAATGTCGAATTCGGCTTTGATATGCGGGTTGACAGGGTTTCCGAACATCCGCGCATCACCAAGCCGTTTTCGGATGAATCATGGAATGCGCTCGATGCCCTTGGCGAACAGGTGGATGCCATCCTCAAAGAACGCGATGTGCGGCTGACCATGGGCGGCGAACCGACATTCGTCTCCATAGATGATTTTGAGTCAGGCGAATGGAACACTGATGCCGTCGGCCCCACCAAGCGGGAAAAGGCCGACAAACTGATCCGGCGGCTGCGCGAGCGTTTTGCGCCCGGTGGCTTCCTGCATTACGGGCAGGGCAAATGGTATCCCGGCGAAAGCCTACCGCGTTGGACGTTCTCACTCTACTGGCGCAAGGATGGTAAGCCGATCTGGGTCAATCCTGACCTGATCGCGCCTGAGAACAGCACGGCAGATGTGAAGCCTGATGATGCCGGAAAGCTTCTGCTGGCGCTGGCGGATGAGCTTGGCGTTGAACAGGAGATGGTGGCCCCCGCCTATGAAGACCCGGCCGAATGGATCGTCAAGGAAGGCAATCTGCCTGATAATGTCGACCCCTCCAATTCCAAGCTGAAAGACCCCGAAGAGCGCAGCCGTATTGCCCGGGTTTTTGAACGTGGGCTCACCGAGCCAAGCGGTTTTGTGCTGCCGGTGCAGCGCTGGAACAGCCTTGCTTCCGGGCCGCGCTGGCGCAGTGAAAAATGGACGACGCGTCGCGGTAAGCTGTTTCTCGTGCCGGGGGATTCGCCCGTGGGCTACCGCCTGCCTCTCGGTGCGTTGCCGCATGTGCCGCCGTCGGATTTTCCATATATCGTTCCGGTTGACCCGTCAGTCGAGCGCGGTTCTCTGCCTGACCCGGCACCACGCGCCACGCAACGCGCGCCTGAACATCCACTGACCGTTGCGTCTTTCACAGCGGCTGAAGGCAATCAACAGGAGCGGGTGGAGCAGGAACTGGGCGAAATCGGCGGCGCAGTGCGCACGGCCATATCGGTTGAGCCGCGCGATGGACGCCTGAGCGTCTTCATGCCGCCGGTTGAGGCACTTGAAGATTATCTGGAACTGGTCGCCGCTGCCGAAGCTGCCGCGCACAGGCTTGGCCTGCCTGTGCATATTGAAGGTTACAGCCCGCCGCAGGATCATCGCATCAATGTCATCCGCGTTGCGCCTGATCCCGGAGTGATCGAGGTCAATATCCACCCCGCAGCCAACTGGCGCGACTGCGTGGAGACAACCACCGCGATCTACGAGGAAGCCCGCCAGACCCGACTGGGCGCTGACAAATTCATGATCGACGGTCGCCATACCGGCACCGGCGGCGGCAACCATGTGGTTGTTGGCGGCGAAACGCCCAATAACAGCCCGTTTCTGCGCCGTCCCGATCTTTTGAAAAGCCTTGTTCTGCATTGGCAGCGCCATCCATCGCTGTCCTACATGTTTTCAGGCCTGTTCATCGGTCCGACCAGTCAGGCCCCGCGCTTTGACGAGGCGCGGCATGACAGCCTGTATGAACTTGAGATCGCCCTGGCACAGGTGCCGCGACCGGGTGAAGGCACGCCGCCTTTGCCATGGCTGGTCGATCGGCTCTTCCGCAACCTCCTGGTGGATGTCACCGGCAATACCCATCGTTCTGAGATTTGTATCGACAAGCTGTTTTCGCCCGATGGCCCCACCGGGCGGCTCGGTCTGGTCGAGTTCCGTGGCTTTGAAATGCCGCCCAATGCGCGTATGAGCCTTGCCCAGCAATTGCTGATCCGCGCGCTGATCGCCCGGTTCTGGAACAATCCGATACAGGGCAGTTTCGTGCGCTGGGGCACGTCATTGCATGATCGTTTCATGCTACCCGCCTTTGTCTGGCAGGACTTTCTCGATGTGCTCGCTGATCTGCGCGAGAACGGCTTTGATTTCCGCCCGGAATGGTTCGAAGCGCAGCTGGAATTCCGCTTTCCCTTCTGCGGGGAAATCGAGAATGAAGGCGTCAAGCTGGAGATACGTCAGGCGCTCGAACCATGGCATGTCATGGGCGAACAGGGCGCGATCGGCGGCACGGTACGCTTCGTTGATTCATCCGTGGAGCGGCTTCAGGTCAAAGTCGATGGCTTTAACCCGGCCCGTTACAGCGTTGCCTGCAACGGGCGCGAAGTGCCGCTGAAAATGACCGATAAACAGGGCACAGCGGTGGCTGGCGTGCGCTACAAGGCATGGCAACCGCGCTCCGGCCTGCATCCCATGATCCCTGTCAATACGCCCTTGGTGTTCGACATTTACGATCAGTGGTCGCAGCGTGCCATTGGCGGCTGCGTCTATCATGTCGCACACCCGGGCGGGCGCAGCTATGATACGTTCCCGGTCAATTCCAACGAGGCTGAGGCGAGGCGGCTTGCACGTTTCGAGCCGCGCGGTCATACAACAGGTGGATATGAATTGCGCCGGGAGCAACCATCAGGTGAATTCCCCATGACCCTCGACCTGAGAAGGCCGCGCCATTGAGATTGTGGAATTGATAGTGACGAGGTTTTCACCCCCTCTGGAGGGGGTGAACGCTGAGGGTGCGTGGTTCGACAAGCTCACCATGAGGGAGAGGGGTGGTGAAGGGAGTCAAGTTCTGCAACATTGGTGATCTGCAATGCTGGCGATTATCGTTGCATCCTCACTCTCCCTCATGGTGAGCTTGTCGAACCACGCACCACGCACCACGCTTCAACAACACACCATCTCATGCAGCAATGAACAATTAGGAATATAAAGCACACCAATGTCACAAAGCGTGAAAGCAAGCCCTCTCTCCAGCCTCCTTTCCAGCTATAAACCGCTGGCGGGGGTGGCGGATGAGATGATTGATCCCAACGGTGCGGTACGCCCCGGTTGGGAAAAGCTGTTGCGTTCGCTCGATACGCTTGGGTCAGACAAGCTCGCCACCCGTTTTGCCCGTGCCAACCAGTATCTGCATGATGCGGGTGTGTTCTACCGTGTTTATGACGAAACCGGCACGCAGGAACGGGAATGGCCGCTTGCCCATATTCCGCTGCTGATCAATGAGGATGACTGGCGCGCCATCACCACAGGGTTGACCCAGCGTGCCGACCTTCTGGAAGATATTGTTGCCGATATATATGGCGATAACCGGCTGGTGCGCGATGGTTTGCTGCCGCCTGATCTCATCGCCTCCAACCCCGAATTTCTGCATCCCGTTGCCGGTGTCAAACCGGCGAGCGGGCATTTCCTGCATTTCTGCGCCTTTGAGCTTGGCCGCGCGCCCAATGGCCAATGGTGGGTGCTGGGGGACCGCACGCAGGCACCATCGGGTGCGGGGTTTGCGCTGGAAAACCGCGTTGCCACCACCCGCGCGCTTTCAGATATTTCCACGGCGATGAATGTTCATCGCCTCGCCGGGTTCTTCAAGGATTTCCGCGATTCCCTGCAAAGCCTGATCAATGATCCTGCTGGCCGCGCGGCGATCCTCACGCCCGGTCCCAACAACGAAACCTATTTCGAACACGCCTATATCGCCCGCTATCTCGGCATCATGCTGTTGGAAGGCGATGACCTGACTGTCAGCAAGGGCCGGGTGATGGTGCGCACCGTTTCCGGCCTGAAACCCATCGATGTGCTGTGGCGGCGCATGGATGCGGCCTATATGGACCCGCTGGAGCTGAAATCGGATTCGTGGATCGGCACACCGGGCATGGTAGGTGCGCTGCGCCAGCGTTCCGTTTCGCTGGTCAATGCGCTTGGCTCCGGCATTTTGGAAACGCGGGCGCTGCTTGCCTTTCTTCCAGCCATTTCCAAGGCGCTGCATGATCGCAGCCTTGCTTTGCCCAGCATTGCCACATGGTGGTGCGGGCAGGAGAAAGAGCGCCAGCAGGTCATCAACCGGCTCGACCAGATGATGGTCGGCCCGGCGCTGTCAACCCGCCTGCCGTTTGAAGATGTTCAGGCAACGGTTCTGGGCTCGGCGCTTGACGATACGGCGCGTCAGGCTCTGTTGCACAGGCTCAAAACCGATGGTCGTGGGCTGGTGGGTCAGGAAGCGGTGAAACTGTCGACGACGCCGGTTTATGTCGACGGCAAACTCGAACCGCGCCCCTTTGTTCTCAGGGTCTTTGCGGCCCGCCACAAGGATGGCTGGAGTTTTATGCCCGGCGGTTTTGCCCGCGTCGGCTTCACGCTGGATACAGCGGCGATCGCCATGCAGCGCGGCGGGCAGGCGGCGGATGTGTGGATCACCAGTTCGGCCCCGGTGCGCCACGATACGCTGCTGCCGCGCGAAGATGATGCTTTCAGGCGCAATGTACCCGGCACCCTGCCGAGCCGCGCCGCCGAAAACCTGATGTGGATGGGCCGCTATATCGAGCGCGCGGAAGCCACAGCACGTATCCTGCGCGCCTGTCATGCCCGCTATGCCGAGACGGCTAATGCAGAACTGCCGCTTTTGACAGAAATGCGCGATCAGCTCAAACCGCTCGGTATTGATCTGGATGAGGCCGTGCCGAAGGGTCTGTTGCGGTCGATTGATGGTGCCATGCTCAGCGCCGGGCGCATCCGCGACCGGTTCTCGCCCGATGGCTGGCTGGCACTGCGCGATCTGTCAAAGACAGTGCATCGCTTTCAGGATGTCGTCTCGCTGGGCGATGATGGCACCCGCGCCATGACCATTATCCTGCGCAAACTGGCCGGGTTCTCCGGTCTGGTGCATGAGAATATGTATCGTTTCACCGGTTGGCGTTTCCTCGAAATCGGCCGCCGGGTCGAGCGCGGTATCCAGATGGCCCGCATTCTGGCCAATCTTTCCCGCCACGAAGCGCCCGAGGGAGCGCTGGAAATGCTGCTTGAAATCGGCGACAGCGTCATGACGCACCGGCGGCAATATAGTGTCTATTCCGGCCGCATCAGCGTGCTTGATCTTCTGGCGCTTGATCCGCTCAACCCGCGCTCGATCATCTTCCAGCTCGATGCGCTGAAAACCGAGTTCAGCCTTCTACCGCAGCGTGATGCCGGGGCGCACATGTCCGCCTTTTCCAAGGATGTGCTGCGGCTGCACACGCAGCTTGCCATCATGGAAGCCGATGAGCTGACCCCTGATAAGCTTTATGATCTCGCCAATGAAATCGGCGCGCTGTCCGATACCATCTCCGACACCTATTTTGCCTGAGGGGATGATTGATGCTGTATAATATCCGTCTGCACCTGCACTATGATTATGAACGCTCCGCGGCGGGTGGCCGCCATCATATCCGCGTTATGCCGCAGACCCTGCCGGGCATTCAGCGCGTGGTGGCCTCGAGCCTGTCTTTCGATCCTTCGGCAGCGGAACGTTCGGATTTTACTGACTTCTTTTCCAACACCGTCACCTCCATCGTTTATCGCAACCCGCATGAAATGCTTGATGTGACCATGACAGCCCGCATCAACGTGGCGCGTCCCCAGAACATGCTGGATGTTTCGCCTGATCTTGCCGGGTTGACCAAGGAAATACGCGGTGTCTGGTCCGTGGCATCCGATGCGCCGCATCACTTTCTCACATCGAGTATGCAGGCCGCCATTGACCCTGATATCACCGGATATGCCGCGAAAAGCTTGGGAACGACACGCACGGTCATGGAGGCGGCGAGTGACTTTTGCAATCGCATCCATGCGGAGTTCGCCTATGATTCCGATGCCACCAATGTGCGCACCACAGCGCGCGAGGCCTTTGATCTGCGTGCCGGAGTCTGTCAGGATTTCAGCCATATCATGATCGCAGGCCTGCGCGGTATCGGCATCCCTGCGGGCTATGTCAGCGGTTTCCTGCGCACCATTCCGCCACCCGGCAAGGAACGGCTGGAAGGCGCCGACGCCATGCATGCCTGGGTACGGGTCTGGTGCGGGCGCGAGGCGGGCTGGCAGGAGTTTGATCCCACCAACGCGATGATGGCCGGCAATGACCACATTACCGTGGGCTATGGCCGGGATTATGCCGATGTGTCGCCCATTGTCGGTGTGCTGAAAACCAGCGGCTCACAGGAAGCCAAACAATCCGTGGATGTGATTCCGCTGGAGTAGGTGGTTGGGGCGCGTGTGGATGGTTCGTGGTTCGACAAGCTCACCATGAGGGAGAGGGATGATGAAAGGGAGCCACGTTCTGCAACCTTTGTGATCCGTCATCTTTTTGATCTGCACTCTTTGCGATTAGCCTTGCATCCGCGCTCTCCCTCATGGTGAGCTTGTCGAACCACGAACCCATTTCCCACCCACTTTAAAATTATTGGAACAGTTTTTCTTGGTTTCCATCAAACGTGAGAATATGGTCTGCTATAAGTCCCATTTGCATCGGTAAATGGGATGAAATTTCGAAGTGCGATCCATGCTCCCCATACCCCCGATGATGCTGACCACAGGTCCGGTTCCTGCCTATCCGCAAGTGCTTGCTGCGCTTGGAAAACCTGTTCTTTACGACTATGACCCGGCGTTTCAGACCTTCTATGCCGGTGTCATCGAAAAGCTGCGGCTGGCGCTGCGGCAGGACACCGCGCCTGTTATCATGCAAGGCGAGGCGATCCTTGGCATTGAAGCAGCGGCTGCTGCGTTGATTGCGCGTGATGATGTGGTTTTGAACCTTGTTTCCGGGGTCTATGGCAAGGGCTTTGCCGGTTGGGCCGCGCGCTATGGCAAGGAAGTTATCGAGCTTGCCGTGCCCTATGATGATATTATCGATCCGCAGGCGGTGCGCGATATCCTGCGCAAGCGTCCGGATATCACAATTGTCTCACTCTGCCATCACGATACGCCCTCTGGCACGCTCAATCCGCTGCCTGAAATCGGTGCCATTGTTGCCGAACACGGGGCCTATCTGATCGTTGATGCGGTGTCGTCATTTGGCGGCATGGATGCGCATCCCCAAGCGCATGTCGATATTTTCATCACATCGCCATCCAAATGCTTGGGCAGCACGCCGGGCCTCAGCCTCATCGGGGTGAGCGAACGGGCATGGGCCAAAATTGAGGCCAATCCGGATGCACCGCGCGGTTCGTTCCTCAGCGTTCTCGGCTGGAAAGGCGCATCGGAACCCGGCAAGCCATTCCCCGTCACACCGTCTATTGCGGAAATTTATGCACTGGACGCGGCGCTTGATCTCTACGCACAGGAAGGCCCGGAAAATGTCTGGGCACGCCATGCGCAAACCGCTGATATCACCCGCAAAGGGCTGCTGGAACTTGGGTTAAAACTCTGGCCGAAAAAGCTGGAATACGCAGCTCCAACAGCCACCGCTTTCCGGCCACCGGAGGGTTTCAGCGATGTTGCCCTGCGCGACCGGTTGCGCGATGAACACGGCATTCTCCTGTCGCTTGGCCGCGCCGATACGGCGGGAAAACTGCTGCGTGTCGGCCATATGGGCGCGTCAGCCCGGCCGGACTTTGCCCGCGCCACGATCTCTGCTTTAAGTCAAATTCTGTCCCGGCCCATTAATTCGTAAGAGGATCGTCAGCATGTCCCGTATCCTGCTCAATCGGCGCAATTTTCTTCATCTGACCGCCAGTGCCGCCGCGCTGACCGCGCTGCCGGGCCTTGGGTGGGCGCAGGGCACAACGCCTGTCAAAGGCGGGCGTCTGGTTGTCGCCGGGGACAGCGAACCCGCCAATCTCAATCCGGCCATTGTCGCCTCCAATGGCGTATTCTTTGTCGCCAGCAAGATTGTCGAGCCACTGGCCGAACAATCTTATGATGGCACGGATGGCTTGTCGCCGCGCCTTGCCACCGCATGGGGGGGGTCTGCCGATGGGCTGACGGCCACATTCAAACTGCGTGAGGGCGTAACGTGGCATGACGGCACGCCGTTTACTTCGGCTGACGTGGCTTTCTCCGCGCTCGAAGTGTGGAAGAAACTGCAAAATCTCGGGCGTGTCGTCTTCAAAAATCTGGAGAGTGTCGAAACGCCGGATGATCACACGGCCATCTTCAAATTCTCTGAGCCAACGCCATTCCAGCTTATCCGCAATGCGCTGCCAGTTGTCACATCGGTTGTGCCGAAACATCTCTATGAAGGCACTGACATCGCCAAGAACCCGGCCAATGAGAAACTGGTTGGCACGGGGCCCTTCAAATATGGCGAGCACAAGCCGGGTGAATATTATCTCCTGAAGCGCAATGAAGCCTATTGGCAAAAGGACCAGCCGGCATTGGATGAAATCGTCTATCAGGTGCTCACCGACCGCGCCGCCGCAGGCAATGCGCTGGAAGCCGAGCAGATCCAGCTGGCTGCATTCTCGGCTGTACCGCTTGCTGACCTTGATCGAATTTCAAAGGTGCCGGGCCTGAAAGTCTATGCCAATGGTTATGAAGGGCTGACCTATCAGCTCATTGTCGAAATCAACCATCGCCGCAAGGAACTGTCCGACCCGAATGTGCGTCAGGCACTGGCCCATGCCATCGACAAGGATTTTGTCATCAAGACAATCTTCCTTGGCTATGCCAAGCCATCAACAGGACCTGTGCCAGCCTATGACAAGACGTTTTATGAGCCCGATGTGGCCGCCTATGCCTTTGATCCTGATAAGGCCGAGGCATTGCTTGACGAGGCGGGTTATAAGCGCGGTGCGGATGGCATTCGCTTTAAATTGAAATTGCTGCCAGCGCCATTTTTCAATGAAACCAAACAGTTCGGCGATTATCTGCGTCAGGCATTGGCAAAGGTTGGCATTGACGCGCAGGTGGTGAGCAATGACACGCCGGCACATCTGAAGGCCGTTTATACGGATCATGATTTTGATATCACCGTGGCAACGCCGGTTTATCGCTCCGACCCGGCCATCTCGACCACCATCCTGTTTGAAAGCGGCTTGCCCGATGGTGTGCCATTCTCCAACCAATATGGCTATGTCAACGCAGATATAGACGATCTCATCAAAGACGCGGCTTCAACTATTGATGGTGCCGAGCGCGCAGGCCTCTACAAACAGTTGCAGAAGAAGGTGGCCGAGGACCTGCCGCTGATTAATGTCGCCGAGTTCTCATTCATTACGGTCGCGCGCGATACGGTGCAGAATGTATCTGACAATCCACGCTGGGCCGTGTCCAACTGGGCCAATGTCTGGCTGAAAGGGTAGGGGCTGGAGAGGGTGCGGTTCGCTCTTCGACAAGCTCAGGACGCTCACCATGAGGGAGAGTGTTGGCTGGAACGATAATCATCGGTGTTGCAGGATATAGCACCCTGTCACCCACCCACCTCGTCATCCTCGGGCTTGACCCGAGGACCCATAATTTAAAAGCGCGAACGGCCACATTTGTTTGATTTCTTTTGCCGTGGGTCCTCGGGTCAAGCCCGAGGATGACGAGGTGGGTGGGTTGCATGGAACTGGGTTCTGCAACGTAGGCGATTAATATTGCATCCACACTCTCCCTTATGGCTGTTTTGTCGAACCACGAACCACGAACCACGAACCACGAACCACGCTTTTGCAAATCTCCCGTTGATGACAACAAACCCGTTTGTTTTCCCCAGCCAATCGCTCTAGTGTCCCACTCCATTCGCATGACCTGTCGGAGCCATATTTGCCGCCTCTCGCCTCCTTTTTTGTCAAGCGCCTGCTGGGGGCCATTCCGGTTCTGGGTGTGGTGCTGGTGGGCAGCTTTTTGCTGCTGGAGGCAGCACCGGGCGATGCTGTTGATTCCTATGTGGCGGGCTCCGGTGGTCTTGATGCCGGGCAACTGGCGCAATTGCGGCAGGATTGGGGGCTCGACCAAGGGCCGATGAACCGTTTCATCGCCTATATTTCCGCGCTTGCTCATGGGGATTTCGGCTGGTCAACGGCCTTTCAGCGTCCCGTGCTTTCGGTGGTTTTCGAACGCTTGCCGGTGACGCTGCTATTGATGGGCATTGCCACCGCGCTCGCTTTCTTTCTGGGCTCGCTGCTCGGCATTATCGCTGGTGCAAGGCCGGGCTCATTGCGTGACCGCTTCCTCTCCATCGGTTCTCTAATCCTTTACGCGGTGCCGGGTTTTTGGCTGGGTTTGCTGTTGATTATCATTTTCGCCGTCGATCTGCGCTGGCTGCCGGTTGGCGGCATTGAAACCATTGCTTCGGGGAAAACCGGATTGGCGCGGATGACGGATATTGCCACCCATCTGGTCCTTCCGGTTGCTTCGCTCGCGATGGTATATCTTGCGCTATACCTGCGGCTGATGCGCGACCGCATGAGCGAAATCTGGCGCGATCCTTTTGTGACGGGGCTCAAAGCGCGCGGGCTCAGCCGGCGCCGTATCGTCTGGCGGCATGTGGCGCGCAACGCGGTTCTGCCCGTTATTACCATGCTCGGCTGGCAGGCAGCGGTGATGCTCGGCGGCAGTGTCGTGGTGGAAAGCGTTTTTGCCATTCCGGGCTTTGGTCGTCTGGCTGCGGAAGCCGTCTCGCGCCGTGATACGCCGTTGCTGCTCGGTATCATCCTGTGCAGTGCGATCACGGTGATCATCGCCAATCTGCTGGTTGATCTGGCCTATGGCAAGCTCGATCCGCGTGTGAGGGTGGGGCGATGATGATCTGGCGGCGTCTTAACCTTGAAGGCCGGGCGGGCTTCGTGCTGCTTGTCGTGCTTGTGCTTATGGCACTGCTGGCCCCGTGGATCGTGCCGGGTGATCCGCTTGCTATTACCGGCGAACCTTTGCTGCGCCCCCTCACATCGGATGCGCATCTGCTGGGCACAGACCGGCTTGGCCGCGATGTTCTCTCCGAACTCCTCTACGGCACCCGCACGACGCTGCTCGTGGCGTTCTTCTCGGCTGCGGCATCGCTTGTCATCGGCAGTTTTGTCGGCACGCTTGCCGGGTTCCTCGGCGGCATTGCTGACGCGATCCTGATGCGGATAACCGAGGCATTTCAGACGGTTCCGGGTTTTCTGCTGGCGCTGGCAACAATCAGCGTCACCGGGCCAAGCGTTCCGACGCTGATCTTTGCCATCAGTATTGGCAACTGGACACAGGCTGCGCGCGTTACCCGTGCGGAAGTGCTTTCCCTGCGCGAGCGCGATTTCGTCGCTGCGGCCCGCACGCTTGGTATGCGTCCGCTCGAAATTGCATTCCGGGAAATCCTGCCCAATGCCTTTGGCCCTGCCGCTTCGCTGGCGGCTATTTCGGTGGCTGCGGCCATTCTGATCGAGGCCGCGCTGTCATTTCTCGGCTTCGGCGATCCGAACCGCGTGACATGGGGCAGCATGATTGCCGAAGGGCGCACTGTGCTGCGCACCGCGCCTTACCTTTCCATTGTGCCGGGTCTGGCGCTGGTTGTGACAGTCCTTAGTGTTCATCTGATTGGACGCGGATTATCGCGCAATGAGAGGTTGCTTCAGCCATGAGCGAACCATTCCTGCGCGTTGATCATTTCGGCGTTTCCTACGGCAAAACCGTCGCGCTGGCGGATGTCTCGCTGGAACTTCTCCGGGGAGGGCGGCTGGCGCTCATCGGTGAAAGCGGTTCGGGGAAGTCCACCCTCGCCATGGTCATAGCCGGATTGTTGCCAGAACAGGCGCAACAGACAGGATCGATCAGTTTTCCCGCCGCTTCGACGCGCCCACGCCTCGGCAGGGATATCGGCGTGGTGTTTCAGGACCCCGGCGGCAGCCTTGATCCGGTTATCAAGGTCGGCGACCAGATTGCCGAAATTATCCGCGCGCATGAGGACACAAGCTGGATTGCCGCGCGGGTGCGTGCCGCCGATCTTATGGACCGCGTGCATATTCCAAAGGCACTTTCACGGCTCAACAGCTATCCGCATGAATTCTCAGGCGGGCAGCGTCAGCGCATCGCGCTTGCCTTGGCCTTGGCGGCGGGTCCGTCAATGATCATTGCCGATGAACTGACAAGTGCGCTCGACACGGTGGTGCAGCGCCACATCGTCAACCTGCTGGATGAGCTGGTGCGCGAGGATGGGCTGACCCTGCTTTTCGTCACCCATGATATCGCGCTGGCGTCCGAACGTGCCGACCAGATCGCCGTTCTTTACAAGGGGCAACTGGTCGAGTGCGGCGGTGCGGCGGATGTTCTGGGCAAGCCCGTGCATCCCTATACGAAAGCGCTGATCGGCGCGCATCTGTCGCTGGATTCACCGCGCCAGCGACGCCTTGCCGAAATCAACCCCGACAGTCTGAGCCTGCCATGAGCGAAGCCGATTCCATCGTTCTTGATGTGCGCGATATCGCCAAACGCTTTGGCGACCGCAATGCATCGGGTCTCAGAGATATCAATCTTACCTTGGGGCGCGGCGAAACGCTGGCGCTGGTCGGTGCGTCAGGTTCCGGCAAAACAACGCTGGCGCGGCTTGTCATGCGGTTGAGCGAGCCGGACGCCGGATCAATTCATCTGTGCGGACATGATATCACCGCCATGCGTGGCGGGGCGTTGCGACTGTTGCGTCACCGCTTCCAGATGGTGTTTCAAGACCCGCTGGCGGCATTTAACCCGCGCGCCAATATCAGGCGGATTCTGGAAGACCCGCTGCGGCTGCATGATCTGGCTCCAAAGGAAAACTACAGCGAGGTTATCGCCGCCGCCCTCGAACGGGTGGGGCTGAGCCCCGATCTGATGCAACGCAATCCGCTTGAGCTTTCCGGCGGACAGCGCCAGCGCGTCGCTATTGCCAGGGCTGTTATGACCAGACCTGATCTGATTGTGCTCGATGAGCCGGTCTCGGCACTGGATGTTTCGGTGCGGGCACAAATCCTCAATCTGCTGCTCGACCTGCAGGAAGAGACTGGCGTGGCCTATCTCTTCATTTCCCATGATCTCGCCGTGGTCCGCGCGATTGCAGACCGCATGATTGTGATGGACGAGGGGCGGGTTGTCGAAAGTGGTGAAACGGAACGGGTTCTGGCTGCACCGCGGGCAGAAGCCACCCGGGCACTGATCGATGCGGTGCCGCGCCTGAAAAGCTGGGTCTGAATTATCTCGGCTTGTTCACAAAACATCAGGAAATACGGGGATTATCTGCTTTCGTGAACGGCCTGTTCGCGAGCGCGGAGGAAACGGTGGCACCAGTCCATATCCATATTGCAGCGCAGCAAGTCCGGGTTTAGTGCCACGCCAATGGTGGCAATCAGGCACCGTCGACAAAGTTTCCGGAGAGCCGCGGCTCGCCATAGATAAGTCTGAGAGGAGCCGGCACTGCCGGCTCTTTCCTGTTTCCAAACTTGTTGTGATTTCTGTTCCCGATAGCCTGATAGAGTTCTCACAGAAATTCATATTTGAAAAATGGGCTTCATGAATCGCTAAAAAATACAACCTAAGGTAGAATATTTATGTTAGACCCTCAGGTAGTTCAATTTTTACGGATGTCCTTCGTACGAAATTAGCCCGGCAAAGCTATAGTCGTAGGGAGTGGAATTGAGGTTGGTAATTGTACACTGAATATTTCCCCATCGTCGCGGATCTCGTCCACCGTCTTGGCCTCGTAGCGCTGGTCAGCATGGCCTATGGCTCGATTATTCGCGGCTTCCACACCCCGATGAAGCGTAGTTTCATGGTGGGGCTGTTGTTCGGCTGTTCGGCCGTTATCTCCATGCTTGATCCCGTTATCGTCGACCATGGTATCATTGTTGATGCCCGTTCCATTCTGCTTGCGCTCAGCGCGCCATTTGGCGGCGTGGTTGCAGTGTTGGTCTCTACAACTTTAACAATTATTTCCCGCATCCTCATCGGGGGTAATGGTGTTTATGCGGGTGTTGTCGGCATTGTGATCATCGGTCTGATCAGCCTGATCTTTACGCAGGTGTACCGGCCAAAAACCTATTCCTGGAAGCACTTCATTATCCTTGGTCTGACTGTTCCGCTCTACACGCTGAGCATATTTGTCCTGCCATTCGAACAGGCGCTGCCGATTTTCCAGCGTATTGCCCTGCCAATGCTGACGCTGAGTGTCACAGGGATCATTCTCATCTCCCTGTTCCTGCATCGCGAACGCCTGCGGGTTGATCGCGTGAAAACACTGGAGGTGGACGCCTACACCGACCCCTTGACCAATCTTGCCAACCGGCGACTGTTCGACAGGGTTGCGCGCCGTACCTTCCGCAAGGCGGCTTCAACGGGTGGCGATGTCTTTTCGCTTGTCATGATCGATATCGACTCGTTCAAGAGCATCAACGATCATTGGGGCCACTCCAACGGCGATCTGGTGCTCGTTGAAATCTCCACCATCATCCGCTCGCTGGTGCGCAAATCTGATCTCGTGGCCCGCTATGGCGGCGAGGAAATTGCCATCCTGATGCCCACGGCTGACGCCGAAGAAGCCATGGCCATGGCCGAAGCAATCCGGCGGCGGGTCAACGAAACCTTCTTCGATTTCGGGCGCACGCAAGCACATGTGACCGTCAGCGCCGGTGTTTCGACCTTCACCTCCCGGCACCAGTCTCTGACAGAGCTTATCGAAGAAGCCGATATCGCGCTTTACCGGGCCAAACGCCTTGGCCGTAACCGCATCGAACTGGCATCGATAGCGGCCTAGTATAAGGCACGGGGCGAGAGAAGATCTCGCCACCCGCGCGCCAGAATTGCACGCCCGTGTCGTTGCAATACCCCTCATACCAATTGCTTATAGAGGGCTCAGAAATATTCCTCTAATAATCGAATATAGTTTGCCGGTTACATTGATCGGGTAAAGTCAGCCTGAAATTTATCGCTTGTTAACAGACTGAAATATCTGCGGTTTTCCGCGTTATATTCGACAAAACTATCCAGAAAAACCGAAAAATTATCGGCCCTGCATCATTCGAAATCAATCAATTTTCATCTGCCAAAACATACTCAAAATAATAAAGGGGAACTATGACAAACGCTTTAGCTGCCCAAAAACCCAATTCCGGGCGTCCACATAACAATCAAACAAAAACTATCATAGCCGCCGTGCTTGGCAATGCCATGGAGTTCTATGATTTCGGGGTCTATGCGGCCTTTGCCGTGGTTCTTGGCCACGTATTCTTTCCGTCGGCAAATCCCAATACCAGCCTGTTGCTTTCGGTCGCAACATTTGGCGTTGGCTTTGTCGCCCGGCCGCTTGGCGCTATCCTGATGGGGGCCTATGCTGACCGTTATGGCCGCAAACCGGCGATGACGATGACCATCCTTTTGATGGCGTTGGGAAGCGGAATGATCGGGCTGCTGCCCACCTACCAGCAAATTGGCTATGCGGCACCGATGCTTCTGGTGATCGCCCGTCTGATTCAGGGCTTTTCGGCCGGAGGCGAACTGGGGTCGGCGACAACCTTTCTGATTGAAAGTGCATCTCGCGGCCGCCGCGGTTTTGCTGCAAGCTGGCAAATTTCAAGTCAAAATATGGGTACTGTACTATCCGGCACGGTCGGTATTGTTCTGGCGACGATGCTCCCCGCCGATGCGACAGAACAATGGGCTTGGCGTGTGCCATTTCTGATCGGGATTCTCATTGCACCGATCGGCTTTTACATTCGCCACAAACTCGAGGAAACCCTCGATGCAGAGGAAAGACTTGATACCATGTCGACGGTTCTGTCGACTGTGTTCAAACAGCATTGGCGGGCCATTCTGCTGTGTATGATGGTGACAACGGGAGGAATGGTATCTACTGCTTTCTTCCTTTTCGGAACAGCTTTCGCCATTGCCACCCTTGGTCTTCCTCAATCAACAGCAATGACAATTACCTTCACTGTGGGAACTGTGGGAGTTGTGTTTGCCCTCATTGGCGGGGTGCTGAGTGATCGCTTTGGCGTCAAAAATGTTCTTTTTACCGCGCGCATGATCTTCGTTCTTCTCCTCTATCCCGTCATGCACTTTATTCTATCAATGAATTCGCCAATCCTTCTGATTGCCGGTTTCGGTTTTCTGATGGCTGTTCATTCGATTGCATCCGGGGCAGGGATTAGTGTTTCGCCCAAAGCATTTCCGGTGGCTGTGCGCACCGTTGGTTTTGCGACGTCCTACGCTTTGGGAGTTACGCTGTTCGGCGGAACGGCACAGGCTGTCTTTACGGCAATTATCAGCGCCACGGGCGATAAGCTCTCCTGGATTTTGTACATTGTTGCAATGTGCTTTATCGGCCTGATCAGCCTTTGGTTTGTGCGTTTTGTGCCCGATGAGCCCGGCTTGGATAAGGCCTCCCATACGGAAAAAGTGAGCGCAGGCGTGCCGGTTGCGGCGGGTGCTTGAACGTCGTGCCCATCGCGCTCAAAGCGCGCTGGCATTTCAAAGAGGACGATACCTTAAAGGAATTGAAATGACTGTTCTGGAAAAAATCAACGCATACCAAGACGAACTTATCGCTATTCGCCGCGATATTCATCAGCATCCCGAAATTGGGTTTGAAGAGGTGCGAACTGCCGGGATCGTTGCTGCAAAACTGGCTGGCTGGGGGATCGAGGTTCATACCGAAATTGGCAAAACTGGTGTTGTCGGCATTCTCAAAGGCAGCAACGGCAATGGCAGGACAATCGGCCTGAGGGCCGATATGGACGCTCTACCGATGGACGAACAGACCAACCTTGCCTTCAGTTCAAGCATTCCGGGGCGCTTCCATGGCTGTGGACATGACGGCCACACCACAATGCTGCTCGGCGCTGCGCGTTATCTGGCGGAAAACCACGGCTTTGCCGGTACGGCTGTTTTCATCTTTCAACCGGCCGAGGAAGGTTTGGGTGGTGCCCGCGCCATGATCAAGGACGGGTTATTCGAACGCTTTCCCTGCGATGAAATTTATTTTGTTCACAATGCCCCGGCTGATGAACCCTACAAAATCGGTATTAAACCGGGACCGGCAATGGCAGGCAGTGATCGTTTTGATATGTATGTTCATGGTTGTGGAGGACATGGTGCAAAACCTGAGGCCTGTAAGGACCCCATCATTGTCGCCACTGCATTGGTACAGGCACTGCAATCCATTGTCAGCCGCAACGTACAGCCGTTGAAAGCGGCGGTGCTTTCCGTAACGCAAATCCATTCCGGCACGGCTTACAATGTCATTCCGCAGGAATCGAGGATATCAGGAACTATTCGGTATCTGGATCGAGAGGTGCAAAAAACTATCCATGAGCGCATGCGCACCATTGCTGCCGGGCTTGCTGCGAGTTTTGATGTGACAATCGATGTCGATATTCGCAACCTTACGGACGTTTTGGTCAATACGAACGCGCTTGTCGAGGGCTTTGCACAGGCAGCCCGCGACATTGTCGGTGCGGAAAATGTCTATCTGAAAGAACAGCCTGTGATGGGCAGTGAGGATTTCGCCGAGATGCTGCATCTGCGGCCGGGCGTTTACGGGACGATTGGGCATGGCGGCAATATTCCCGTTCACAATCCCGGTTTTGTCCTCGATGAAGGCGTTCTTCCGGTTGGGGCAAGCCTTCTTGCCCGGATTGTCGAACGGCGGCTTTCAGCCTGAATTGAGCCGCCATTATCTCCAGCCGTAAGGGGTCTTTGCGAACCAGCAAATATGACGATTTACCGGGCCAAGCGCCTTGGCCGCAACCGCATCGAACAGGCATCGATTGCGGCCCAGGCGCAATCACAGATTGATCTTCAGGCTTTTCCAGAACATGTCGATGACGGCACGTTCTTCCGCGGGGCCGTTATCCTCATTGAAGCGTGTCAGGATGACGATGCCTTTGTTGCCGTTGACGGTGGAGAATGCCTCCCTGATCAGATGGGTGGACTTTCTTCCGATCACCGCCTTCATGCCTTTAAGGGTTTTGCCCGATTCAAGTTTGCGCTCGGTTAGCGTTTCTTTGATCTTGGCTCCGGCCTTTCGGTCATCATTGGTGAATCCCTTGATCATCCGGGACGCGATGGCATCCGCGTCCGAGCGGTCATATTCCTGCACGATAACCGATGTTCCGGTGGCGGATGTCAGGAAATATTGTGTGATGCCCCGGCTGATTTCGGTTTTCGCGGGATTGAGATCCCCCGGATGATCAAAGGAGAACAATGCTCCCGAGGCCGTTGCAAATTTCGAACGCTCCAGCGATACCTTTACTTCCTTGCCGTCTCCGGTTGTGACGGTCACTGTCTCACCAACATTGATACCGGTCTGTTTGCCATCAATGGTGAGTTGAAATCCCTTGCCGTTCTCTGCCCACGCAGATTGCGTGGATATCGCCGCAAGGCACATGAATCCCGTCAGTAAAGCACTGCGCATGATATCCCCTCCTGTTTGGCAGCTTGCCTAATTGCCGCCGAGCTTCCCCCGTTCATCGACGATCCGCGCCATGGCCTCGGCTTCCGGGCCTTCCTGCCGCAAGCCTTCAGCCACGCCAGTTCGGTCAGCTTCGCCTCTGTTCTGGCTGACCTTCCATTTGCCTTCAATGCGCGTGATCGGGATTTCAATGCCGATAATGCCCTTGATCTGCCCGGCGATGAAATTCTCAGGCGCGTCCTCGACCGCCCATGGCTGCGCGCGGCCTGCTTCCTGCGTGCGCGTCAGGCTGCCGATCTGGCGGCGTAGCCACTCCGCGCCATCTTCGACGTGCGGCGTTCCCCAAGCCTGCACAACCACGTAATTCCAGGTAGGGACAACCTTGCCGTGTTCGCGCTTCGTCGCATACCACGAGGGCGTCACATAGGTGTTCGGTCCCTGAAAGATGATCATGGCTTCCGCCCCCGCCTGCAGCGCCGCAACCTGCTCATTGGCTTTGGCAAGATGGGCCCGAAGCGTGCCGTTTGGCGAGCCATCCGGGTCGATTTCAAACGGAATGAGGTTGGCCATCAACCCGTGCTCGCCGCCTGTCACCAGCATAGCCAGCGGGTGCTTGCGGATCAGATCGTGCATGACGTCGAGACGATCTTCGCGAAATGCAGGTGGCCTATACATGGTAGCTCCAGTCATATCTCTCATTGGGCATTGGCCTCTGGCCATGCCCGCGCGTTTGTTCGGAATGATAATGAAACAATATGTCTTCGCAAGGCGAATAGCTTGCTAGTCGATCATCGGGATCAGGCTTGCCGCGCCAGTGCAAGAGCGGCTTGCCGGCCCGAAGCCAGAATAGTCGCGGATGCTTCCTCGTCTGTCACCAGTCTTGCCAGTTGCAGGGTGCCGATCATTGAGGCCAATATCGCACGGCTTCTCTCGATTGCCGCTTCTTTTTCAAGATGCTTGGGCAATACTGACGCGATCAGATCAACAAGCGCATCGACGATCTCCACCAAACGTTCGCGTATTGCAGGCGAAAGGCGGCCAACCTCCGCGACCAGCGATGGAATGGCGCAGCCAAGCTCCGGGTGCTTCACATGTGCAGGGCGCAGATAGGCATGTATGATAGCCTCCATCCCGTCGGCACCGCGCGCCCGCGCGCTTCTTACCGCATGCACCAGATAATCCCGGGCTGAATCCACCGCCGCCGTGATGGATTCCTGCACCAATTGATCCTTGGATGAAAAATGCGCGTAAAAACCGCCATGGGTCAGTTCCGCATCAGCCATCAGCCGTGCCAGACCCGTTGCCTCGATCCCATCCTTGCGGAAGCGTTTTGACGCAACCTCTATAACGCGCTGGCGTGTCTCGGCCTTGTGGTCCTTGGAATAGCGCATCAGCCTACCTCGTCTACCAGTTGTATGGCGATTGACATATCATATGATGGTCATAATATGAAGCCTATCCAACCCGCCAGCAACCATTGCAGGAGCCAGATATGTCCGAGATGCTCAATACAACTTTTGGTTCCGCCCGAGGTTGCCGCCACGCTTTCCGGGCTCGATCTTCTGCAGGGATTGCTGGATGGCACCTATCCCGCACCGCCATTTGCTGAAACCACCGATCTTTGGCCAATTTCGGTTGAAACGGGCAAGGTTGTGTTTGAGGCGCGGCCATCAAAGCGGTTCTATAATCCCATGGGTTTCGTCCATGGCGGATGGATTTCCCTGCTCATTGATACGGTCATGGGCTGTGCGGTGCAGTCAACGCTGAAGGCGGGCCAGACCTATACGACACTGGAAATGAAAACGACATTCGTCCGTTCCGTGCTTGAAACGACGGGTAATCTGCGCTGCGAAGGCATTATGCTGCATTCCGGCAGCCGGACAGCGAGCGCTGAAGGCAAGATTTTTGACAGCAGCGGCAGGCTTGTCGCCCACGGTTCGGAAACCTGTCTCGTCATGGATGCGCTGAAAAAGGTGAGTTAACGGCTTCGCTGCCCGCCGCCTTTTCCCGGGCCGATCATAATAGACTGGCTCTTCTCCGCCGCGAGTTTCAATTGTCACAAATTATGCGGATATTTGCGCCGCTAAGAAAGATGCAGCCCGGAATGGAAAGGATTTCCATTTTCTGGCTTGCTATTTCCCGCTCCGTCGTAAGATGATTGAAAAAACAACTTGAGGTCCCAAGGGGCACATGATGGATGATGAAGAACCCGAACTGGTCGTGTCGCGTTTGTCGAAAGAGTTTACCCGCGACGGAATCACCGTGAGCGTCGAGATTTATCGCCTTGCAGAGCAGAGCGAATGGACGCTGGAGGTGGTGACGGAAGACAAGGACTCGATCATCTGGGATGATCCTTTCGAGACGGATCAGGCCGCATTTGATGAGTTCTTACGGGCCGTCGAAGACGAAGGCCTTGCAAGCCTCATCGATCCAGAGGGCGGAGAGACACTGCATTAGCGAGGCCGAAGATCGAAGGCCGTCGCAACATCATGCCCCCACAAAGATCAGGAGTGCTTCGAAATCTCCTGCATCCGCATTTCGCAAGGCTTTTAGATAGGTTGTTCGCCGCTCGTTATCGGCTTGCAGGTCAAATCCATTTGCCCATTGGATTGGCGAATGGTCGTAATAATCAGCCAGAAATACATCGGCAGCAATGCGTGTATGTCGACCGTTGCCGTTTGGGAATGGATGAATCTGAACCAAACGGTGATGAAATCGAGCCGCTGCCTCCAAGGGTGTGTAGACGGCATTTTCTGCCCAATGGCGGGCATTGTCCAAATGCATGCGAACTTGCATGGAAATGTGGAACGGATCGATACCAATGTTTTTTTCACTTCGCCGGTAGCTACCTGCCCAGTTCCAGACGTCGCCGAATAAACGAACATGCAAGGTCCGGATAAAGCTATCGGTCAGAATGTCGCCGCCACGTCGCCGCGCAAGCCACATGAGACCTTGCTCAATATTGGCTTGTTCCAATTCATCAAGCTCACCGCGTGTCGTGATGTGACTGAATTTAAGTCCATGAATTTCATCAGGTTCGAGGGGCGTGGCGCCTTTTGCTGCCTCGAACACTAAGTTTTTTCCCAAAAGTTGGGAGGCATATGCCGGATCATGCTGTCGGCGAGCCTATCAATCTCAATTTGTGTCTGTTCCGGAGATAAAGATTGCTGCTCCAAAGCCATGTGAGAACTTGCACGTCTGACAATACCTTCGGCATTCTCCAAAGCTTGAGCCTTGAGAACATCTTCAACCCTTTCATGAAGCACAACAGCATACACGAATCGTCCGCCAAGCGCCTCTGCCATTTTCTGCATCTGATTGAGGGTAATTGCTCCCTCGCGTTCATTGCGTTCAGCCTGATAAATAGCAGCTTTTGTTATGCCTGCTCTTTTTGCCAGTTGCGGACCGCTCATAGCCAGAGCCTTGCGCAATGTCGCGATCCACCCCTCAGGCGGCACAAGAAGCCCGCTAACCTGCTGTAGGCCATGATCGGCCAATTTTTTATATTGGCGCGCCACGGTGTCTTTTACACTCATGGTTTGTGTCCTGCGTATTTGAATATCAATAAATATCCCAAATAAGATAAAAAGGCAATGAATTGATATTCAACTGCGATAAAAAGAATATCAATAGATATGCATTAAGTGATAAAAAGGATATTAAAAGATATCCATTTTAATGGAAAGGCATTTAAAAACAACACTATTCGAGTCTGAGACAGGCGAGGTTTTCCTCGCCGATTTCATATCCTTCTGAATATAGGGTAGGGCAGGAACTGAATGAGAATTTCAACGTCGTTCGGCGGTAGTTTCTGGCCAAACTGAATTTCGATTATTAAGCTATTTCGATGAACTCAAATGTTTTATAGACACATCCGCCACCCTCTTCATTACGGAAGTGGTAAGGACACGGAAAAGGACACAAATTTTCAGTACAATAATTTTTTGTGATTTAAACACTGGTCGGAGTGAGAGGATTCGAACCTCCGACCCCGTCGTCCCGAACGACGTGCGCTACCAGGCTGCGCTACACTCCGTGACCAGCGATGCCGGGCTATATACCGCCGCGTTTTTGCGCCTGCAAGTCGTTTCGTCAGCACTTTTTGAATTATAGCGGTGCAAACATAAACCATGTTCTGGAAATGGCGGAACCGGTCTTGTGATCGTCAATGAAAGTCTTGTATCGATAAAACACAGGTGATGCGAGGTATCGCAAAGTCTGCCGAAAGATCGCGAATTGTATATCGGACGAGATATCGACTGAAACAATGAGGTTGCATGCAATGACGTCGGGAATGAAGCGTATTATCAGCTTTGTCATGAGTGGTGGTGTCGGTTCAAGGCTTTGGCCTTTATCGCGCGAAGACTTTCCAAAACAGTTTCATAATCTTTCCGGTCAGGGCTCCATGCTTTTGCGCACCGTCAAGCGCATGAGTGCGCGGGGCGGCGAAACCTCGGTTCCTGTCTATCTGCTGGCCTCCGAGCGTCATGCGGATAGAATCAGCCAGGATCTATCCGGCGTTGATCTGGCCGGTGGCCGTGCGATTCTCGAACCCATGGGCCGTAACACGGCCGCTGCGGTGGTGCTCGCAACCGAGATTACGCTGCGCGAGCATGGCGATGATCTCGTTCTTGTTGTTCCGTCCGATCATGAAATCACGACCGATCGCGACTTCTGGAATACGGTAGAGGCGGGCACCGACGCTGCCATGGCGGGACGAATCGTCGTCTTTGGCATCCAGCCTGATAGGCCGGAAACCGGTTACGGTTATATCGAGGTCGGCCCCGGGAATGACAATACGCGCGACGTGATCCGGTTCGTTGAAAAGCCCGATGAGAAAACCGCGATTCAATATTTGGAATCAAAGAACTTTCTCTGGAATTCCGGCATTTTTCTTTTCCGTGCCAGCGCCATGCGCGATGCATTCCGGGCGCATGCGCCGAAAATCTGGGATGGTGCCGTTGCGGCGCTTGATGAAGCGACAAGCAACATATCGGGGACATATCTGCCGCATGATCTTTATGCGGAAGTGCCGTCCATCTCAGTCGACTATGCCATCATGGAACATGCCAAGGATATTGCGCTGGTTCCTGCGCGCTTTCGCTGGAATGATCTGGGCTCGTGGCAATCGCTTCTGGAAGTCAGCTCGACCGATGGCAGCGGCAATGTGATTGTCGGCGATGTGGTCGCTATCGACTGCGAGAATAGCTATCTGCGCAGCAATGGCCGGCTGCTTTCTGCCATTGGCCTGCGTGATCTGGCTGTGGTGTCGACTTCAGATGCAACATTCGTTGCACCCGTCACCGAAAGCCAGAATGTCCGCAAGATCGTCGAGCAGCTGGAAAAGACAGGTCGGTTGGAAACAAAATTTACCCCGGCGCAGGACCGCCTGCCGCAGGTGGGCGCCTATGAAAAGCGCGTGCGCCACTGGCTGTTTGAAGAAACACTGCCGCTCTGGTCCACGGTGGGTGTTGATACGCGCTATGGCGGCTTTCACGAGGCGCTGACCTTCGATGCCACGCCGATCACCCGGACAAAACGCATGAGGACTACAGCGCGGCAGATTTATGCTTTTGCCGTCGCCCACGAAATGGGATGGGATGGTCCGGCCAATGATTTGATCGATCATGGCATTCGCTTCATCACCGCCAATGGCCGGACGAAGCGCGGCGGCTGGGTAAAAACCTTCAATCCTGACGGCACGGTTCTCGACGGGGCTGAGGATGCCTATGACCAGTCCTTTGTGCTTCTGGCGCTGGCCCATGCGCATCGCGCCGGTCATCCGCAGGCGCTGGGGCTTGCCACGGAAACCTTTGCCTTTATTGACGAATATCTTGCCGATTCAAAGCTGCGCGGCTTCCTTGAAATGCCGGGGGATACCGGCCTTCGCCGTTCCAACCCGCATATGCATCTGCTGGAATCATTTCTCGCCTGGTACGATGTCACCGGCAACAGGGATTATCTCCAACGTGCAGCGCGTATCGTCGATCTGTTCCGGCATCACTTTTTCGATGCGGAAACGTGGACGCTCGGCGAATTTTTCACCGATGACTGGGAGCGCGCACCGGGCGAGAAGGGCGAATGGACGGAGCCGGGGCATCATTTCGAATGGGCCTATCTGCTTTCCAATTTCGCCGCCGCGTCAGGCCAGAAAGATGTCATCCGCTATGCGCGCAAACTCTATGCTTCGGCCATCGCCAATGGTCTGAACCGGACCACGGAACTGGCCTATGGTGCGGTTTCCCGCCATGGTCTGCCGCTCGATACCAATTCACGCAGCTGGCCGCAGACCGAGGCTGTCAAAGCGGCTATCGCGCTTGATGGCAATGGTGGGCCGGATTTGAAGCCTGAGGTGGAAGCGCGGGTAGGGCGGCTGTTCCGCTGGCATATCGAACAGGCACCCAAAGGCCTGTGGATTGACCTGATTGATGAAAAGGGCCGGGCGCGGGCGGAAGATGTGCCCGCTTCGATCTTCTATCATCTGGTCTGTGCCCTGACGCAGTATGTGGATTATATCGGCAAGGCTTAGTCTGAAGCTTTTTCAGGCCAGGCGCTCATCGCCGTTTCCGCAATCGCCGTTAGCTCATCGACCGTCGCGCCATCATGCGCCTGCACCGACATGCCCTGAATGATGGCGCCGTAAAACCGCGCCAGATGTTGAGCATTGGTTGAGGTGGGCACCTCACCATCCGTTATCGCCCGTTGCACAAGGGCGGTGAGAACGCCAAGCGTGCCGCTGCGCATGGCCGCCACCTTATCCGCAACACCCTTGACATCAGGCGCGCAGGAAAGTGCGGCTGTCGAGATCATGCAGCCGCCGGGACCAAAGGTAAAACTGGAGGCGGCACCATGGAGCAGGCGCGATATGGTGCCTTTTGCCGTCTTTTCCTCGGCGAGTGCTTCGGTGAAGTAGGCACCGGGGCCGATCTTGTAGAGCGACAGCACCTCCATATAAAGCTCTTCCTTTGATCCGAACGCCGTGTAGAGGCTGGGCGGTGTAATGCCCATGGCCTCCGTCAGATCATTGATCGACGTGCCCTCATAGCCGCGCTGCCAGAACAGCATCATCGCCTTGTCGCGGGCCGTTTCACGGTCAAAGCTGCGCGGACGCCCACGCCTGCGGGCGGGCTCTTCAGGCGAATTGGCGGAGTCTTCAATTATTTTCATAGTGACCACTAATAAATTAGTTGACAGAAAGGAAGCGCGTGTTAGTTCTTTTATATAGTGACCACTATGAAAAAGGAACAGGCCTATGAACATACCAGTTGCCGCCTCCCTGACAACACTTTCTCCGATCACACCGACACTGGCCGTTGAGGCCAGTTTCAAAGGCCGCCTCGACAAGGTGATTGATGAGGCCATTGCCGACCAGACCATTGTAGGCACGGTCATTCTGGTGGCCGAGGATGGCAATATCGTCTATCGCCGCGCTGCCGGTTTTGCTGATCGCGAGGCAAAGACCCTGATCAAGGAAGATACGATTTTCCGCGTTGCTTCGCTGACCAAGCCGATTGTCGCCGTCACCGCGCTGCGATTGGTGGAAGAGGGCAAGCTGAAACTGGATGATCCTGTTACGACTTATCTTCCGGATTTCCGCCCAAAGACAGCCGATGGTCGGGAAGCAGTCATCACGATCCGCCAGCTGATGAGCCATACATCTGGTCTGACCTATGGCTTTCTCCAGCCCGCCGACGGCCCCTATCTGAAAGCTGGTGTTTCCGATGGTCTTGATCAGCCGGGTCTTTCCATCGAGGAAAATCTCCGGCGTATTGCCAGTGTGCCCCTGTCCCATGAACCCGGCACCGCATGGGGTTATTCGGTGGGCCTTGATGTGCTGGGCGCAGTTCTGGCCAAGGCAACGGGCAAATCCCTGCCGGAACTGGTGAAGGAAAATGTCACCGGCAAGCTCGGCATGGATGACACCGGATTTACCGTTACCGACATGGCAAGACTGGCCGTGGCCTATGGCGATGGCGAACCACCTGTGCGCATGGGCAAAGCCCATAGTGTGCCGTTCATCGATGGCGACGTGAGTTTTGCAACGGACCGGATATTTGATCCAGCTTCCTATGCGTCAGGCGGGGCGGGCATGGCCGGAACCGCCGATGATTATATCCGCTTCCTTGAAGCGCTGAGGAATGGTGGCTCGCCTCTGCTCAAGGCCGACAGTCTGAAACTTCTGGAAAGCAGCCAGATTGGCGATCTTGTTCTGGATGTCGCACCTCCCGGCACGGGTTTCAGCCTTGGGTTTTCTATCGTGAAAGACCCGGCAGCTGCAGGCTCACCGCAATCGGCAGGAACATGGAGGTGGGGTGGGGTCTATGGCCAGTCATGGTTTGTCGATCCCGTGCGCAAGCTGACCGTCGTCGCGCTGACCAATACGGCTTATGCGGGCATGATTGGCGCATTCCCCGATGGGGTGCGCGACGCCATTTACGGCAACTGATTGAAAAGGCGGGGCATGCCCCGCCTTTCGTTTTTCAGTAGGGGCTTTCGACCTTGCCCGTCTCCACATAGACGGATTTGATCTGGCTGTAGTGATAAAGTGCCGCCAGACCGTTTTCACGCCCAACGCCCGATTGTTTGAAGCCGCCAAACGGCATTTCCACGGGTGCCAGATTATAGGTGTTGATCCAGCAGGTTCCGGCCTTCAACTGGCTGATGACACGGTGGGCGCGGGAGAGGTCCTTGGTGAACACACCGGCTGACAGACCGAATTCCGTGTCATTGGCGCGGGCAACCACTTCGTCCTCCTCGTTGAAATCAAGAACCGCCATGACAGGGCCAAAGATTTCTTCCTGCGCGATGGTCATTGCGTCGGTCACACCGGTGAAAATCGTCGGCTCCACATAGCAGCCCGCCTCAAAGCCCTGCATTTTGGGAACGCCGCCGCCAAAGGCCAGCGTGGCACCCTCGGCCTTACCCTTTTCAATATAGGCAACCACCTTGTCGCGCTGGGCTGTATTGATCAGCGGTCCGAGATGGATTTCCGGATCGAGCGGATCGCCGAGACGGATCGCCTTGGTGCGGCTCACCAGCCGGTCGAGGAATTTTTCCTTGATACCCTTCTGCACAAAAACGCGGGTGCCGTTCGAGCAGACCTGTCCCGTCGAATAGAAATTGCCAAGCAGCGCGCCGCCCACGGCATTTTCCACATCCGCATCATCGAAAATGATCAGTGGGGATTTGCCGCCGAGTTCCATCGTTGCATGCTTCATGTGCGAACCGGCCTGCGCCAGCACTTTTCTGCCCGTTGGCACCGAGCCGGTCAGTGACACCTTTGCCACCAGCGGGTGATCAACAAGCTGCGAGCCGACATCGCCAAAACCCTGCAACACGTTGAAGAGGCCATCGGGGAGGCCAGCTTCCTTGTAAATCTCGGCGAGCGCCAGCGCCGAAAGCGGGGTGTTTTCCGAAGGCTTGAAGATCATGGCATTGCCTGCGGCAAGCGCTGGAGCTGATTTCCAGCCCGCACCCTGAATGGGATAGTTCCACGCACCGATACCAACGCAGACACCAAGGGCTTCGCGCCGGGTATAGGCATAGGAGCCGCCAAGCTCGATCATCTCGCCATTGAATCCGGCAATGATGCCGCCGTAAAACTCCAGCGCATCGGCGGCCGAAGCGGGATCGGCTACCAGCGTTTCCTGAATGGCCTTGCCCGTGTCGAGCGTCTCAAGTTCGGCGATTTCAGCATTGCGTTCGCGCAACAGATCAGCGGCACGGCGCAGGATACGCCCGCGCTCCACCGGCTTCAGCGCTGCCCATGCGGGCTGCGCGGCTGCAGCGGCTTGCACAGCCTGCTCGATCAGCGCAGGCGTTGCACCAAACAGTTTTGCAATGATCTCGCCGGTTGCGGGATAGATGACATCCAGCGGCTTGCCCGCCTTGTCCTCAACAAAGCGGCCATTGATAAAATGCGATGCCTTGGGCTGCGCGCGCATGGTGTTCTCCTTGGGTTTATTCATCGATAGCTTATTTCACCAATCCTGGTGGTAATTATCGCAAGTGTTGACGCCAGACATCTCCCTTTTGGGAACCGGAAGGCAAGCGTACTAGGCGCCGCCTTACTCTCCCCACGTTGGGGGAGGGTAAGGCGGCGCCATCTATACTCTTTCACCGGTCACTCACTTCCCAGCGCGGGTTGATCCATGGTTCCTGATTGGACCGCGGCAGGGGATTGCGGCCAAGAATATGATCGGATGCTTTTTCGCCGATCATGATGGAGGGGCCATTCAGATTGCCATTGGTCACACGCGGGAAGATGGAGGAATCGGCCACCCGCAGACCCTCGACACCAATCACCCGGCATTGCGGATCGACAACCGCCATCGGATCATCAGCCGCACCCATCTTGCAGGTGCCGCAGGGGTGGAAGGCGCTTTCCGCATGTTCCCGCAGAAAATCGTCAATCGCCTCATCCGACTGCACATGCGCACCCGGAGAAATCTCCCGGCCACGATAGGGCGTCAGGGCCGCCTGTCCGAAAATCTCGCGGGTCAGGCGCACCGCATGACGGAAGTCGGTCCAGTCATCGGGATGCGACATATAGTTGAAAAGAATTTTCGGCTTCTCGAACGGATCGGATGAACGCAGCGTAACGCTGCCGCGCGATTTGGACCGCATCGGCCCCACATGGGCCTGAAAGCCGTGCCCCTTCGCAGCCGCCTTGCCATCGTAACGAATGGCGGCGGGGAGAAAATGGTACTGAATATCAGGGTAATCAACACCGGGCTTGGAGCGCACAAAGGCGGCGGATTCAAAATGGTTTGTCGCGCCGTCACCCGTTTTGAAGAACAGCCACTGCGCCCCGATCCGCGCCTTGGAAAACAGCCCGAGCTTTGAGTTGAGCGTGATGGGTTTGAGGCTTTCCTGCTGGATATAAACTTCCATATGGTCCTGCAGGTTCTGGCCGACACCGGCGCGATCCGCGACCACGGCAATGCCATGTTCCTTCAGGTGCTTGGCCGGGCCAATCCCTGATAACATCAACAGCTTTGGCGAGTTGATCGACGAGGCCGCAATGATTACTTCACGGCGGGCGCGGATGATCTCGGTCTTGCCGCGCCGGGTGATTTCAACGCCGGTTGCCCGTTGATTCTCGATGACCACACGCTGCGCAAAGCCATTGACGAGGTTAACATTTCTGCGTTTGAGCGCCGGGCGCATATAGGCATTGGCGGTGGACCAGCGGCGGCCATTGTGGATGGTCTGCTCCATGGCGCCGAAGCCTTCCTGCTTGGCCCCATTATAGTCCTCGGTAACTTCGAAACCGGCCTCTCTACCCGCATCGACAAAGGCATGGAAAAGGGGATTGTCCCGCCGCCCGCGCTGCACATGCATTGGGCCATCCGTGCCGCGCCATCCGGCTTCGCCGCCATGGGAATGTTCCATGCGCTTGAAATAGGGCAGCACATCCGCATAGGACCAGCCCGTGGCGCCGCTCTCGGCCCAATGATCAAAGTCATGCGCGTGACCACGCACATAGACCATGCCGTTGATGGAGGAGGAGCCACCGATGACCTTGCCGCGCGGCGTTACCAGCGTGCGCCCGCCCAAATGCGGCTCCGGCTCGGAGGAAAACCCCCAATCATAGGTGCTCATGTTCATCGGGAAGGATAAAGCCGCTGGCATCTGGATGAACGGCCCGATATCCGTGCCGCCAAACTCGATGACGATGACCGAATGTTTGCCATCCTCCGACAGGCGGTAGGCCATGGCCGATCCGGCTGAACCGGAACCGATGATGACGAAATCTGCTTCCATAGCTCTCACCTATTCGCCGCGCGGAAAGCGCGCGTTTTCTTCCAGAACATTCAGATCCATGTGATTGCGCATGTAGCGCTCGGAGGCCTTTTGCAGCGGCTGGTAATCCCACGGATAATAGGAGCCATTGCGCAGTGCCTCATAGACAACCCAGCGCCGCGCCTGACTTTCACGCACTGCCGCATCATAAGCCGCCATGTCCCAGCGCGCTCTGGCCGCCGTCTGAAACTGGGCAAGCAGTTTCGCATGGGCAGGATCACCGGCAAGGTTGGACAACTCCTGCGGATCTGATTCAAGATCAAACAGTTGCGGCGGATCGATCTCGCAATGCACGAACTTGTATTGGCCATCGCGAATGCAGACGAGCGGGGCGTTGGAACCTTCAGCCGCATATTCCATCAGCACCGGGCCCTGCCGTTTGCCGCCCGCGATAACACTGCTCAAATCCTCGCCATCGGTCCAAGGTTTGACGGCGGCGATATCGATGCCAGCCAGCGCCGCCAGTGTCGGGTTGATGTCGAGCGTTGAGACCGGCTGGCTGATCCGTTGCGGCTTGATGCCATGACCCGCGATCATCAGCGGTACGCGCGCGGAGCCTTCAAAGAAGTTCATCTTGAACCACAGGCCACGCTCGCCGAGCATATCACCATGGTCAGATGTGAACACGATGATGGTGTTGTCGAGCATCCGTGTTGCCCGCAGCACGTCCAGTATCTCGCCCACCTTGTCATCCACATAGGAAATATTGGCGAGGTAGCCCCGACGCGCCTTGCGCACATTATCAGCTGTGATGTCGAACTTGGTATAGTCACAGGCTTGCATCAACCGCTGCGAATGCGGGTCCTGTGCCTCATAGGCAATGGGAGCAACAGCCGGTTCCAGCGCCGGGGAATTCTCATAGAGGTCCCAATATTTGCGCCGGGCCACATAGGGATCGTGCGGATGGGTGAAGGAGACGGTCAGGCACCACGGGCGCCGCGCCGCATCGTCTGACGTGCGCGACAACTGATAAAGTTTTTGCGTGGCATGAAACGCCACCTCGTCATCATATTCCATCTGGTTGCTGGTTTCGGCCACGCCCGCACCAGTGACAGAGCCGAGATTGTGATACCACCAGTCGATCCGCTCACCCGGCTTGCGATAATCAGGGGTCCAGCCGAAATCGGCGGGGTAGATGTCGGTGGTCAGCCGTTCCTCAAAGCCGTGCAACTGGTCCGGACCGACAAAATGCATCTTGCCGGATAGACCGGTATAATAGCCCGTCCGGCGCAGATGGTGCGCATAGGTTGGAATGTCAGAGGCAAATTCGGCCGCATTATCATAGACGCGGGTGCGCGATGGCAGCTGCCCGGACATGAACGACGCGCGGGCAGGGGCACAAAGCGGCGAGGCCGTATAGGTATTGGCAAAGCGGGCTGAACGGTCGGCAAGGGCACGCAGATGCGGAGCATGGATGAAATCAGCAGGACCATCCGGGAACAATGTCCCGTTCAGCTGATCGACCATCAGGATAAGAATATTCGGCCTTGTCATTGGGTGGCTCCGGCAGCGGCAAGTTTCGTCGTTACATAATCTTCCACAAGCGCAATTGCCGAGGCTGCCTCAGGCGCGCCATTGCGCAGCGCATGGCGGATATAGAGCCCGTCAATCATCGCGCCGGTGCCCTCGGCAATCTGCAATGCGGTGGCGCGATCGGTCATCGCTTTGAGCGCATGGGCAAGGTTCGAATGCATCCGCCGCGCATAGACGCGCAGCAGACGGCGGGTTTCATCCGATTGCTGGGCGTGAACGTAAAAGGCCAGCCATGCGGCAACAGTCTGCGGCGCAAATTGCGAGGCGGAAAAGTTCACCGCAATGATCGCCGCAATGCGCTGGGCTGGTGTGTGCGCCGTAACCAGCGCCGTGAGCAAATCCTGTCCGAGTTCTTTGAGGAGATGCCGCATGGTGGCGAGGATCAGCTGTTCCTTGCCGCCAAAATAATGATGCGCCAACGCCGGCGAAACACCCGCTTCATGGGCGATCTCCGCAACTGTCACATCAAGCGAGCCGCGCTGGCCAATCGTGCGGATAGCCGCATCAATCAACTCCCGCTTGCGCAGTGGTTCCATTCCGACTTTGGGCATGTGGATTACCTCGTTCGGAGAAAATATTATTCTTGATTGACTGATCAATCAATAAAAAAGTTTGTGGTGGTAGGGGGTGAACACCACCGCTGCGTGGTTCGTGGTTCGACAAGCTCACCATGAGGGAGAGGGGTGGGTGCAGGGTGCAGGGTGCCAAGGTCTGCCTGGTTGGTATCCTGCCTTAGTAATCTGCAATCTCTGCGATTATCCTTGCATCCCCACTCTCCCTCATGGTGAGCTTGTCGAACCACGAACCACGAACCACGTTCATCCCACCAGCTACAAAGCTGACAAAGCAATAAACGACTCTCCTCACCCTCCCCACCAGCACGATAATTGCCAAACACACCATCTCGGTATTGCACTGCAACAAACCCCTTTACCTTGAAGCACAGGGGGTTCATGCTTACCTCAACAAGAATGACATTTTGGAGGAATGACATGACAGCCTGTATCGTTGGATGGTCGCATCTGCCTTTCGGAAAACTGGAAGGCGAGAGCGTCGAAAGCCTCATCGTCAAGGCGGCGGTTGCTGCGCTTGATCATGCGGGTATCGGCCCGCAGGATGTGGACGAGATTGTGCTGGGTCATTTCAATGCCGGGTTCTCGCCGCAGGATTTCACCGCCAGCCTCGTGCTGCAGGCCAGTGATGCCTTCCGCTTCAAGCCCGCCACACGGGTGGAAAATGCCTGCGCTACCGGTTCGGCGGCTGTGCATCAGGGTATCAAGACCATTCGCGCCGGTGCTGCGAGGGTTGTACTGGTCGTGGGTGTCGAGAAGATGACATCGACCCCCGGACCCGAGATTGGCAAGAACCTGCTCAAAGCCTCCTACCTACCGGAAGAGGGCGATATTCCTGCTGGTTTTGCCGGTGTGTTCGGACAGATTGCGGCGGCCTATTTCCAGAAATATGGCGACCAGTCCGATGCCCTGGCGACGATTGCCGCCAAAAACCACAAGAACGGCGTCAACAACCCCTATGCACAGATGCGCAAGGATCTGGGCTATGAATTCTGCCGTCAGGAAAGCGAAAAGAACCCCTTCGTTGCCGGACCGCTGAAACGCACGGATTGCTCGCTCGTCTCTGATGGTGCGGCGGCGCTGGTGCTGACCGATACACAGACTGCGTTGAAGATGAAGCGCGCTGTTGCATTCCGCGCGGCTCAACATGTGCAGGATTTCCTGCCCATCTCTAAGCGCGACATCCTTTTGTTTGAAGGCTGCTCCGAAGGCTGGAAGCGTGCGCTGGATCAGGCGGGCGTGACGATTGACGATCTGTCCTTTGTCGAAACCCATGACTGCTTCACCATTGCCGAACTCATTGAGTATGAAGCGATGGGCCTGGCCAAGCCGGGTGAGGGTGCCAAGGTTGCACTTGAAGGCCAGACAGCCATGGGTGGGCGTCTGCCTGTTAATCCATCCGGCGGTCTGAAAGCCAAGGGCCACCCCATTGGCGCCAGCGGCGTTTCCATGCATGTGCTCTCATCCATGCAGCTGACAGGTGAAGCGGGTGGCATTCAGGTGCCGGATGCCAAGCTTGCCGGTATCTTCAACATGGGCGGCGCTGCGGTTGCCAACTACGTGTCGATCCTCGAACGCATCAAATAGGCATTAGCCTTAGTAGCCGTTTTCAATCCGGGACTTGAAGTCCCGGATTCTTTGTTTCAAAAGCACATCATAAATCCATGAATTGAATCATCTTTCTCCGGCAGAGGGGAACGTCATGTCGAACGGATGGAAAGAATCGGCCTCCGCCTGGATCGCCGAACAGGCTGATGATGGCGATTATGGCCGTGTCTATGTCCTCGACCGGCCCATGCTGGAACGCATCAGCGGTCGCGGCTTTAAAAACGCCCTTGATGTCGGCTGCGGCGAAGGCCGCTTCTGCCGCATCCTCAAAGACCTCGGGATTAAATCAACAGGCATTGACCCCACCGAGGAACTGCTGGAACAGGCACTGGCCCGAGACCCGCAGGGGGACTATCGCTTCGGCTATGCGGAGGCGCTGGAATTTCCCGATGCCTCCTTCGATCTGGTCGTAAGCTATCTCAGCCTTATCGACATTCCCTATCTGCGCAAAGCCATTGCCGAAATGACCCGCGTGCTCGCGCCGGGCGGTACCCTTTTGATTGCCAATCTCAACAGCTTCAACACGGCGGGACAACCCGCTGGTTGGCAGCCGGATATCAATGGCGACCCACGCTTCTATGTCGATCATTATCTGGAAGAGCGCGTCGACTGGGTGGAATGGCGCGGCATTCGCATCCAAAATTGGCACCGCCCCTTGAGCACTTATATGTCACTGCTGCTCAGCCAAGGCCTCACCCTGCGTCACTTTGCCGAACCCGCCCCGTATGGCGGGGATCCTGATAAAGCCGACCGCTACCGCCGCGTGCCCTATTTCCTGATCATGGAATGGGAAAAGCCAGCGGCCTAGAGGCTGAGAGTGCCGAAGCCCGGCACTTTAAGACCCGGATTCCGGATATCAAATCCTGCGACCAAGCCCATGAATTGAATCTCGAATCCGCTGCTGGTGCCCGCTGCAACACCGAGATACCCAAAGAGGCTCAGGCGCAGGTTTTTCCAGTCATCGTCAATGGACAGCAGCCGTCCCTCGGTTGGAAAATCGCGGCCAACGGCGTTGGAGGGCAACATCATTCCCGTTTGCGGATTGGCGCGCAGGACATGCGCAACGAAGCTGTTTGAATTGGGACCGGGCCAAATCACATAGTTTCCAGGTTTCGCATAAGGATAAGTATCAATCGTTTTCTCGATATGAGGTATCAGAGCCGCCGCCTGTTCCCCGTGGATTTCGCCCACAATGACAGGCGTGTTCGAGTACCAGCGCCCATCATAATCATAAGCATTCTTGCGAACAGGTGTTCCCCACCCAACAACATCATAACGATCATAGGAGGCCGCTCCCGGCTTTTTCAACACAAGCCATGAATGCAGGGACAAGGCACCTTTTAGTCCGCCAGTGCGGGCGGCAAGAACGTAGATGGCTGCATCATCAACCATTGGCTTGGCAGGCAGCACCCCGCTGGAACTCCAGTCCGCCACACGCCAATTATCATCATGGGGCTGTGTCATCCACCAGCCGATAGCAACGAGCGAGGGAAAAATGAAAAGAACGACGATCGCAAGTGCCAGACGGATGAATAATTTGCGCAAGCAGCTTTCTCCATTGGAAAGGGAAACAGAGCATCCTATAAGACCATCGATTCGGGCCGATTTCGGTCAATTTCCTGTTCAATGGTGGACGTCATGAGCAATCCTGTTCTGGTTGAAGTTTTTCGCGGTGAAACAGTTGAAAGCCGCCATCGCGGGGCTATCGTTGTCACTGATGGTGATGGCAAGATTGTCTATTCCGTCGGCGATATTGAACGTCCGACTTTTCCCCGTTCGGCAATCAAGGCAATACAGGCGCTGCCGCTGGTGGAAAGCGGTGCTGCGGATGCCTATGGCTTTGGTGATGAGGAATTGGCGATGGCCTGCGCTTCCCATTCAGGCGAACCGCTGCATGTAAAAAAGGCTGCCGATATGCTTGGTCGGGCTGGGCTTGATGGTTCGGCGCTGGAATGCGGTGCGCATTGGTCATCGGATCAGGCGGTGCTGATTGCCCTTGCCAGAAGCGGGCAGGAGCCGACAGCACTGCACAATAACTGCTCCGGCAAGCATTCCGGCTTTCTGTGTACCTGCGTGCATTTGGGTATCCCGACCTCGGGCTATTCATCCCTTGGCTCGCAGTCGCAGAATATGGTGTGCGAGGCCATGGAGAGCGTGACCGGGGCGGTCCATTCGCTCGATCATTGCGGTACCGATGGCTGTTCGATCCCGACCTATGCCATTCCGCTCAAAAGCCTTGCCCATGGCTTTGCCCGCATGGCAACCGGCACCGGCCTGCCGCCGGTGCGTGCCAAGGCTGCCAAGCGTCTGCTCGATGCCACCATGGCCGCGCCCTATTACGTCGCGGGTACCAACCGCGCCTGCACCCGCCTGATGGAAATGGCACCGGGGCGGATTTTCGTTAAAACCGGCGCGGAAGGCGTGTTTGTCGCCGCCCTGCCGGAGTTCGGTCTTGGCATTGCTCTGAAATGCGATGACGGCGCTACTCGCGCATCCGAAGCAATGATCGCATCGGTTCTTTCCAGGATTTTCCGCAATGATGCGGAACTGGAATCAAAACTCGACCGGTTTGCCGACCGGGAAATGCGCAACTGGAACGGCATCACCTATGGTGTTGTCAGCCCCGCCGATACTCTGACGGAAGCCGATATCAACTAAGAATATTACGCTCAACGATCAGGCGACTATTACCACTGGCATTTTGCCTCGCAAGGTCGCCTGTTACTGCATCCATCCAGCGATGGCCGACAATGCCGCCGCGTGGTGCCTTTTCAATGATATTGTCAGTGACAATGGCAGAACCAACCCCCTCGACCACGCTGACATAAATGCCTGTGCCTGCCTGCCGGATGACGTTTCCCGTCGCCACCACATTGCGCAGATAGGGCCCCCAGCCAAGCTTGATGCCATAAAGCGCCGCGTTTTCGATAACATTGGCGGTTACGGAAATATCTGCCTCAACGCTGATGCCAATACCAAAGCCCGGTGCATCGGCGGGATAAGGGCCGATTGCGGTGAGGTTGCGCACCACATTGCCGGTGCAGGTGCCCATGCGCCCGCCGCCATCGAAATTGACCATGGAAATGCCGCTGGCCGCGCCATCGATGATGTTGTTTGAAATGACCGCTCCTTCGAAGGCAAACTCCGAGTAAAGTGCCATCTCGCCGCTGTTACGGCAGTTATTGCCTATGATCTGCACATTGTTTCCGGCATTGGCGCGGACGGCGGAAAAGGCGCATTTGTTGAGAACATTATTGGCAACCAGCACATTGCCAGCGCGAAACACATTGATGCCATTGCCATTCTGGCCAGTGCCGCCACCATCCGCCCGGATGTGCTCGACGCGATTGTTGGTGACGATTGTTCCATCCGGCCCCTGCGCATCGCGAAACACCAGAATCCCGCCATTGCCGCAATCATGAACATGGTTCGCAGCTATCTCCAGTCCACCGGATTGCGAGGCAAAAATACCCGCATCTTTGGCCTCGCTGAAACGGCTGTTGCGGATACTGCCACCGCACCCGTACAGCGCTAAGGCATTTTTGCTGGAAGCAGTGAAATCGCAATCATCGATGACGAGTTCGGACACATTGGTGCAATCGACCAGCGCTTTGCCGCTAAGTGGTTGGCTTGCACCATCGATGACAAGCCCGCCCAGCCGGACCTGATTGGCATTGCTGGCATTGAGGAAAGAACCTGCACCGCCATGGACGAGCCGTGTTGCACCGGGAATGCCCGCAAGATTGGCGCGCGAAGGAAGATCGACACCTGAAACAATATAGGTTCCCGGCGGCAGGAATATCTGTTCGCCAGTATGACTCGCCTTCTGCAAAAGTGCGTTCAGCGCTTTTCCCTGATCATCGGGTGAGCCGGGTTTCAGTCCTGCCGAAGGCGCAGCAAAAGCGCGTGCGGGCAACAATGTTGCCGCACCCAATCCGGTCATTGCACCAAAGACAAGACGTCTGTTGATCACGGACTTTTCCTCACGATCGGCGTTCAAACCAGTCAAGACAGACCAGCCCTCTGACCATCCGATTGATGGCACTTGCAGCAGGGGCAGGCAAGGCATACCTTTACCCGATGAGCAGAGCTTTCACGAAGGAAGATGACAGCAATTCCTCGATTGATCTGGGCGAGCGTCCCATCAGTCCGCACCGGAATCTTGTGACCGAAAACGGTCTTGCGCTGATCGATGCAGAAATCGCCGCTTCACATGAGGACCTTGCCAAGGGTAACGCCGAGGCTGACCGCGACCTGATTGCGCGGGCATCGCGTGACCTGCGCTATTGGACAGCCCGCCGCGAGACTGCGGAGGTGTCGCATCCCGATCCCGCCAGCAAGGTCGTGCGCTTCGGTATGACTGTCACGATCATTGACGAGAACGAGAAGAGCCAGGTCTGGGCCATTGTCGGTGAGGACGAAGCCGACGCCAGCCATGGCAAGATTTCCCATGTCTCACCCATGGCGCAACTGATGTTTGGCAAATCAATTGGCGACAGCTTTGTGCTGAATACCCATGAATGGGAAATCACCGCGATCAATACGGCACCGTAACGTGAATCGGTATGGCAGGAACGCGGGCTAACGCGTTTATTTAGAACAGCTTTCAGAGGCCTTGCGGATCGGTATAAGTTCAAACCCGTAGTCAGTCACGATAAGTTCAAGCTCGTCACCGGTTTTGAGATTGTAGCGCTCTAGTATCCCATCTGGAAAGATAAAGCCTACTTCGTCTCCAATCTGTATCAGCGTAACACACATGATCCGTACCCCAGTGTCGTAAGCAGATTACAACATCTGTCAGGACGCTCATCAAGGCCATTGATCTCATCACTTCGTCTTAGAGCCAGCCCTTTTTTCGGAAGATCAAAAGCGGGATGACGGCCGAGGCGATCATCATGCCGATGGCCATGGGATAGCCCCAAGCCTCCTTGAGTTCGGGCATGAAGGCAAAGTTCATACCGTAGATCGAGGCGACCAGCGTTGGTGGCATGAAGGCGACGGCGGCGACGGAGAAGATCTTGATGATGGCATTCTGTTCGATGGAAATGAGGCCAACAACCGTATCGAGCAGAAAGGTGATCTTGTTGGAGAGGAAGTCGACATAGGTGCTGAGCGATTGCGTGTCGCGCTCCAGCGACTTGATCCAGGCCTTTGTCTCTTTCTTGTAGCTGTTCTGCTCGGTGATCGCGGCGAGATAGACAAGCAGGCGGCTCACACCGGCAATGCTTTCCCTTACCTTCGAGAGAAACGCGCCCTGACCGCCAATGCGGGTAAGGCTGTCACGGAAATTCTTCGTCGTCATTGGCTTGTCAGTGTCATTGCGACGGAAAATCGTATGGGAATTCTGGTCGATATCGGAGGCGACGCCTTCAAGAATATCGGCGATCCGGTCCGTCACCGCTTCGACAATGCCGAGCAGAATGGTCACGCCACTGCATTTTTCATTGATGAGGCCATTGCCGGGTTTCGTGGCGCGGCTCACATAAAGGCTGAATGCCTTCGGTTCAGCATAACGTACAGTCACCAGAAACGAGCCCGTCAGGATGAAGGAAACGGGGCTGATGGCGTGGTGTTTGTGCTCGGTGAAATAGAGGATCGGCGCTGTCAGATACTGTCCGCCATTTTCCGTATAGAACCGGCTGGATTCCTCGATTTCCACCATGTCTTCGCGGGTGGGAATGGTGGTCTTGGTCCAGGTCTCTGTCTGGATATCTTCGTCATGGGTCGGATTGAGCAGATCAATCCAGACCGTATTTTCAGGCAAGGTATCGCCCACCTTGGCGGGGCGGGCGAGAAGATGGTCTTCCTCGAGTGTATATAAAACGATCATGTCACAATGAATCCAGCAAGGTATCGATCAGCTTTTCTGCGGCTTCGCCAATCACCGTGCCCGGCGGAAAAATCGCTGCTGCACCAGCCTTGAGCACGGCATCGAAATCCTGAGGTGGAATGACGCCGCCAACAATGATCAGGATATCGTCGTGCTCACGGCGGCCGAGCGCCTCTTTCAGCTCGGGAACAAGGGTGAGATGTCCAGCCGCCAGTGAGGATACACCGACAATATCAACATTGCTCTCGATGGCGAGATCAGCCACTTCATCGGGTGTCTGGAACATCGCGCCGACAATGACGTCAAAGCCGAGATCGCCAAAGGCCGTTGCGATCACCTTCTGGCCGCGATCATGGCCGTCCTGACCCATCTTGGCGACAAGAATGCGCGGTTTTTCGCCTGTCCGTTTTTCATAGGCGGCAGCCTTGGCCTGAACCCGGTCGACAACCGCGCTCTTGCCGATTTCCTTGCGGTAGACGCCGGATATGGTGCGGATATCGGCAACATGGCGGCCATAGGCCTTTTCCAGCGCCAGGGATATCTCGCCAACTGTTGCGCGCGCGCGTGCAGCCTTGATGGCAAAATCGAGCAGATTGCCGGTGCCGGATTTTGCTGCGCTGGTGAGCGTCGTCAGCGCACTTTCCAGGGCTGATACGTCACGGGTGCCCTTGAGCTGTTGCAGCTTGGAAAGCTGCCGCGCCCGCACTTCCGCATTATCAATTTTCAGAACATCGATTTTGACATCCTCAACCGGACGATAGGAATTGACCCCGACCACCGGTTGCTGGCCACTATCGATGCGCGCCTGCGTTCTTGCTGCTGCGGCTTCAATGCGCAGTTTGGGAATTCCCTGTTCGATAGCCTTTGCCATGCCGCCCAGTGTCTCGATTTCCTCGATATGGGCGAGCGCGCGGGTAGCAAGATCATGGGTCAGGCGCTCCACATAGGCGGAACCGCCCCATGGATCGATAATCCTTGTGGTGCCGGATTCCTTTTGCAGGATCAGCTGTGTGTTACGCGCGATACGGGCCGAATGGTCAGTCGGCAGCGCCAGCGCCTCGTCGAAGGAATTGGTGTGCAGCGACTGGGTATGCCCCTGCGTCGACGCCATGGCTTCGATCATGGTGCGCATTATGTTGTTGTAAGGGTCCTGCGCGGTGAGCGACCAGCCCGATGTCTGCGAGTGAGTACGCAGCGACAGGGAGCGCTCGTCCTTGGGGTTGAAGTTCTTCTTCAAAAGCACGGCCCAGAGCAGGCGCGCGGCGCGCATCTTGGCCACTTCCATGAAAAAGTTCATGCCGATGGCCCAGAAGAAGGAAAGGCGTGGCGCGAATGTATCGATATCAAGCCCGGCAGCGACACCGGCGCGGGCATATTCGATGCCGTCGGCGATGGTATAGGCTAGCTCAAGATCAGCCGTCGCTCCGGCTTCCTGCATGTGATAGCCGGAAATGGAGATGGAGTTGAATTTCGGCATGTTCTGCGAGGTATAGGAGAAAATGTCCGAAATGATCCGCATCGAAGGCTGTGGCGGGTAAATATAGGTGTTGCGCACCATGAACTCTTTCAGAATATCATTCTGAATGGTTCCGGCGAGCAGCTTCTGGTCGACGCCTTGTTCTTCTGCGGCAACAATATAGAGCGCCAGAATGGGCAGTACCGCGCCATTCATGGTCATGGAAACGGTCATTTCGCCGAGCGGAATACCGTCGAATAGCTGCTGCATATCGAGAATGGAATCGATGGCAACACCCGCCATGCCGACATCACCAGCCACACGCGGATGGTCGCTGTCATAACCCCGGTGCGTTGCAAGATCGAAGGCGACGGAAAGGCCCTTTTGACCAGCCGCCAGATTGCGCCGGTAAAACGCATTGGATTCTTCGGCAGTGGAAAACCCCGCATATTGGCGGATCGTCCACGGCTGCTGAACGTACATGGTCGGGTAGGGGCCGCGAATGAACGGCGCAGAACCCGGAAATGTATCCAGATGCGGCAGGCTTTTCAGCGCCGCGTCACCATAGGCGCGTTTGACACGAATACCCTCGGGCGTTTTCCACACTCCGGCTTCCGGTTTGCGGGGCGCAGATTTAGGCTCTTGCCAATTGATCTCGGTAAAATCTGGAACGCGCATTATTCGGACGCCTGCAATGTTTGATCAATACGCGGGAAGGTAAGCGGCTCGCAATGAACCACGCCATCCGTCGGCAAGGGCATGTGGGGCGCATTGAGCACCGTCACGGGCCGTTCCTGTTTCGCCGGAAAAAGTGTCGTTCCGATGATGGCACGTTTGCCGGAACGATAGTCCCGGCTCCGTTCCTCGCGCGCCGCAATAATGCGTTGCTGGAACCGGTCTTCGACGAGGCTTTGCAGGATACCGCCTTCCTTTTCCAGCATCTGGAATTCCTTCCATGCGGCTTCGCAGAGCGCTTCGGTCAGGGCTTCGATAGCACCTGAACCACAGCCGGGATCGGCAACAAAGGCAAGATTGCTTTCATCGGCAAGCACAAGCTGGGTGTTACGTGCAAGACGGCGGGCAAACTGGTCGGGCAGGCCGTGGGTAATGGTATGGGGCAGAATAGCAAGTGAGTCGGCACCCCCGACCGCCGCGGCAAAAGCCGCTATGGTCGTGCGCAGCGTGTTGGTTTCACAGTCCAGCTTCGTCATCATGCGCCACGAGGTTTCCGCGTGGATGGTTGCCTCGGATGGCCTGATGCCGCAAGCCTCCTGCAACCGCGCCCAAAGGCGGCGCAATGCCCGCAGCTTGGCGATGGACAGGAACTGGTCCTGATCAACGGCGATGGAAAAACCGATATGCGGCGCGGCGTAAACGATTGGCTGGCGTGCTTCCTCGAACAGGCGGAAGTGTCCGGCTGCAATGGACAGCATGGCGCCGAGTTCCTGTGCCTCCGTGGCACCGGCATTGTGATAGACCCGCCCATCCGCTTCCAGCACAATCCCCGGCAGATCGGTGGAGAAGAAACCAGCCAGCGATTGCGGCAGCGAAGCCTTCAGGGCGGCGAGCGTCATGCGCAGGCGGCCCGTTCCGGCCAGTGTGGCAGCCGGATCAATACCCAGCGAAAAACTCATTGTCTTGGGATCAACATTGCGCGGGCGCATATAATCGACGAACCAGTCGGCGCAGGCACGGCTCCTCGGATGCACATCCATGCGCAGATGGATCATCTCCAGATGCACACCGCGCAGCACCTGATCAACAGCTTCGCGCGTTGAAGGCAAACCATAGCCAAAGGCATTGGGCGCGCCTTCGAAAACCAGTGAAATACCGGTTGCGCCGTTTTCCAGATCTTCCAGAAGTTGTCTGTTGGCGCGGACTGGGTCTGGATCGTCGATGCGCTGCACAATATGCCATGGCTGCGCCGGATTGCGGCGCGGAGTCAGCTGTGCTTTCCGACGCCGCTCGTAAAGTGGCTGGATAGCAATATTATCGTCAGTCCGGGAGACAAGTGTCTCCTTGAAATCGGCACCCTTGAGGGCCTTCTGCGCCAGTTTGACCCAGCCCTCGTGGTTTGTTGCCGCAAAGGCTGTATCCTTGAGTATAGACGCGTCCATGCTCACTCCCGGTCGAATCGCACCGCTTTCCCGTCGAATGAAATCATTTCGGCAGAAAACCGGCGTAATTGTTGGTTTTCAGGCTCAAATAACGCAATCCATGCGCAGCCCGATATTTTCTACCAACTTTACGGGGTGTTATGCTGCTACGCAATAAAACAAAATATGTGGCGTGGAGATATTGGGCTAGTCCAGAAAGGTCCACGTATCGGCGCCATCGAAGTGCCGCAAGCGAATACCCTTGATATCAGCCGGGTTCATCAGGCCCGCATTGATGCCCATCCTGTCCGCATTCTCCTTGTCGGTGCTTTCCCAGTGGGTCACACAGCCGCAGGTCGGGCAATGGTGCATCGCCAGCGTGCGATCTCCCTGAATATAGGCGACAGTCGTGCCTCCACCCTTGGTGAAAGTCACATCTTTGGGATGATAATAGGCCCACGGACCGCCGACACGGCGGCATATGGAACAATTGCAGGATTGGAGGACGTTTGGCCGTTCCGACAGCTCAAGGTGAACGGCACCGCAGTGGCACGAGGCTTCAATCATAGTTTCCTCGCTGTGATACCTATGCCGGATACCCTGTCCGAAATATCGGAAATTGTTTGAAATTGTCCGTCTCGATAACTCCCTGTGCATCCGTCACAGACGCACAGGGGAAATTCGTAGGCCTTACTGTTGTCAGTTTCTGGCAGCACTGCATTATGCGTTAGTGGTTGTCTCCCTGACGGGGCATGATAATCCGTCCACCGGAATCAGACCCGCTAGTGTCACCAAGCGGGCGCATCCGTCCGCCGCCATCCGGGGCTGGGCCTGGATCGGTGCGTGGCGGCATAACCGGGCGTGGCCGCGGATCAGTCCGTGGACCGGGGTCAGGCCGTGGACCGGGATTGACGATCGGACGCGGATTCTCGGGACGTCCCGGACGATCCCATCTTCTGTCGTCACGACGATCCCATCGTCTCCCGTCGCGCCAATCGCGGCGGTCATAGCGCCTGCCGTAGCGCGGGCCATCATAATAGGAGTCATAATAGCCGCCGTTGTAGCCGCCATAACCACCATAGCCGCTATATCCTTCGTAATAACCGCCACTGCCTTCAACGCATCCGGAGAGCGCCAAACTTGAGGCTCCTATCATGGCTGCAAAGATAAAAGACTTGATCGACATCGTGTTTACTCCCGGCGAACGTCATCTTGTTTCTTCAAACAAGTTCAGTGCTCAATGGTTCCTTAAATCGTCATCGCTTGCCAGTGCATTCAAGCGTATTGCGCCAGATTAATGGTCACAATTGTACTGTTTTGGTAATCAATCGTGTCCCGCATGGTGCAGTAACGGTGAGTTTCAGCCCGCAACACGCAGAAAGACATGCTCCATTCCGTCAATGTCGTCCATTTCCTCGCCCACTTTGACGAAACCGAACTTTCGCGCGATCCCGAGCGACGGTACATTGTCGGGGGAGATGGATAAGACGAACTGGCTGATGTCATGTGTATCCCGCGCCCAATCCATGATGGCTCCCACCGCTTCGGATGCATAACCTTTGCCGCGATCATTGCCAAAAATCCGGTAACCAAACTCGACGGCATTGCGGGCATATTTGCGAAGATAATCAGGGTCGGGGCGTGTGTGAAACCTTACATGTCCGATCATTCTGTTTTCGCCTGGCAGAATAACCGCTCGCGATGACCATGGCCGATAAAGCGGATCTGCTTCGAGTTGCTCAAGACCAAATCGAAATGAGCTTGCGTGATCCAGCACTTCACCCGGTATTCTGACACCCAATCGTTGTTCGACGTCCGCAATCTGTCCAGCCAGCAAAGCCGACAGATCTTCGCCTTCCATAAGCCGGAGCACGAGGCGCGGGGTAATGATGTCATTGATGGGAAGAGGATTGTGGTCTGGAATCATGACCGGCAATCTATCTGCCCGCGCGAATTCATCAAGCGGGCAGTATGTCGTTACGAGCGAACAGCTGGCCCCTTGTCGAGTATTCTGCAGAGTTGCACAAATTCTGTGGCATCTACGGGCGTATCGCCATTGATATAGACCCCGGATATGTCCCGGAGCTGAGGGATTGCCATGCACGCCTGATCGACGCTTGGGTATTTATGCTCGGTTGAAGCCAGATTGCCGTCGAGGGTGAGCACGATTGTTTCTGCGTCGCGATTGACATCAGACGGATCGATCACTTGGTCCTCCTGGTGTTGATTGAAGTGCGAGTGTCAATTTTACGGCAAATGACAGCCATGCCAAGCCTTGAAAATTCCACCTTGTGGATAACTCCGGGCAATGGCTAGAAACTCTCGCATTCATAGGACTTTGCGCAAGGCATGTCTGGGAGCCAGGGCAGGGCAGAACGCAGCCACACCTCCGCTCGCGGCACAAGCTCATTGCGCTGGGCCAGCGATCCTACCCGCAGACCATAATGAGTCGGGTGTTCGTCGGTGCTTGTAGAATAGATGGGAGTGCCGCAATCGCCGCAAAATCCCTGCATGCGCTGCCTGCCGCTATCGGCGGTTTTTCGGTAGGTTTTGGGCATGCCTGTGATGAAATGCAGACTGCTTGCCGCCGCAGGGACCGAAACCCGGAAGGCGGTGCCAGTCAGTCTCTGGCAATCGGTGCAGTGGCAGATTGTAACGCTGTTGGGGTCTATTTCAGCTTCGAATTTGATCTTGCCGCAATGGCATGAACCATCGACTTTCATGTCTTTCTCCCATTGAGACAGGGCGTCATCCAGGACAATAAACCAGTCAGCAGCGGTGAAAGTTCCTTAGGTGATGAGCGCCTCCGGCTTCTTGATCTCGATCTCAACAAAGGCAATCGGATGGGGCGAGCCGTTCATGACATCATGCCGGATGCCGGAGGGGCGCTGATAGGATTGTCCTGCCACGAGCGGGACATCGGTGATATCAGTTCCGTTGTGAATTCGCAGCGTTCCATCCATGAGCATGACAACGAAATAGGGCCATCCATGTTCGTGCCAGCCAGTCACTGCGCCCGGCTGGAAATCCCAGCGGGTTATGCGCACGGCGTCATCATCCTGCTGAACGGTGGGAATTGCGGGCAGATCGCACTGGAATGCCAATTATTACGCTCCTGATTGATGAACATTGATCCAATCGCGTTCAGCCGGGGAATGCAAGTCTCCCGGCAATTCTCACAGGCCGCTGCTACACGTTTCCGGGGCTGTATTCAGGCGCTGTTCCTCTATGGATGCAATGACATTGCGCCCGACAGCGATGACGAGCAAAGCACAGATCACCGCGACACCCAGATTCAGCGGCTTTCGCGGGTATCGTGCATTGAGAAAAGCACCCAGCGCATAAATCAGCAAAGCCGGCGCTGCAAAGAGCAGCACCTGAAGCGATCCGTCGCAATCAACAGCATCGATCCCCTGAGCCTTGTATTCATTGATGGGCAGTATGGCCCCAAAAAATGCCAAGGGCAGGGCGGCAACGAGAATGCCAAATCCGAGCCATTTCAAGCGGGTGTTTGATGGGCGCGCTGCAGACTCAGGAGGGCGCACGCAAGGGGTCCTGAAGCGAATGTGCGGGTATTTGGCCGGGCCTCGAATCTTTTCTGGAAAACAGAGCGAGGGTTCCCAGAAGGGCAAACAGAACGACAAGTACGCCGATCACAAGGCATTTGTGTCTCATCAAGCATCTCCATTGTGACGTTGACGTAACAGTGAAGTAGTTTTTTGGCAGCAATCGGGTCGGGGGTCAAATTCCTCTGCCAACTGTCCACATAAAAGGCCTCTGAAATGCAAAAAAGCCCGGCAGGATTATTTGCCGGGCATTTGTTTTTTGCGAAGATTCAGCGGCAGACGCGCACTTTCTTGATGATGATACGGCCATGAACACGGTGCCGTTCTGTCCTGACAAAGCAGTTGCGATTCCACTTGCGGTGGCTGTGTCGGTAGCCGGGCCGATAATCAACATTCTGCACTTCGGTTGCGGTATTGCCGGCCAGAACTGCGGTAAATGGTGCGGCTTGGGATGGTGCATTGAACGCCACCAGAGATGTAAGGGCGATCGTTGTAGCAATGATCAGATTTTTCATGTCGTACCTCTAAGCTATTGACGATCACACAATACACAGGCCGGGCGCTCTGTTCCGGCATTACAAAAATTTTAGGTTTGTTAGTCGGTGGTTTCACTATCCGGCATCGTTACAAAGATCAGCACCGCAATGATGGTGATGAAGAAACGGAAGGCCGATTCGATGCCGTTCCATGTTGACGACATCCACATGCCGAACCATTCCCCACCAATGGACAGAAACGCCACCTGCCAGACAAGGAAGCCAAGCGCGAGGCCGCCAATGGCCCATTTCTTCGAACGGTTGAACGCACGGGCGTTGTCTCCAACGCGGCCGATCATGTTGAAAGCGCCAATCCAGCACAGAACAGCTGTCAGGGTCTCGGCGGCGATGATGAGAATGTAGAATGCATTGTGCAGTGCCGGGCTGCTGATAGCACGGTACTTGATGGTTGCATCGGGGAATATCGTATCCATCAGCAGCACATGCTGGACGAAAGCGAAGTTGGAGCCGTAATCAGTGATATTGCCGAAAGCCACGAGCGTGGCGAAGAAAGCGATTGCCGCAACGAACGCGGTTTTGCTCAGGCGGGTAATAAGCATTGGACGTCCCTCATGTTTTTCAATGAGAGAGTGTGCCATCAGCCGGTTAATGGCGGCTTATTTTTATGCCGTTCTGAATGATGGAATGGGAAATACTGCCTGACCGGCAAGATGCTAATTGTCGTCGCTATCAATATGCAGCAACGGGGCCTGTTCGTCCTCGATCAAGCCAACCGCATAGGTTCCGACAGCTGTCTTCCCCTTGGCAAAAGCGAGAACAGACAACAGGCTCGTCACCAGTGCAGGATCTTCGGCTTTTGGATAGATTTGCAGCGCAAGCGTGGCCATATCGATCCATGCCCGCTCATAGGCATCCATCAGCCATTCAGGGATAGGTGGGTTGCGATCATTGTTGAGGCGTGCTTCTTCGATTGTTGCAATGAGCGCGAAGGCATTCCAGTCGGCGAGTTTCAACTGCCAGGCAATCCGGACAATCTCGGGAACAGAAGCATAGGCAGCCGTATCCACATCCCGCTTGTAAATCAGATTATTCCAAAGCTCATCCCAGGCCAGCGTGAAATCGCCCTGTTCGAGTGCCTGAAGCGCCTCGGACGGGTTATAGAGGTCGCGATATCCGCTGCGCAGTGTGTACCAGCGTTCATCGGTCCATGCCAACAAACTCATGCTTGCCCCGTCAAATGTTTACCGAGCTAATCAATCGTGTCATTGGCATGAATGCAATAACGAATGCGCGGGATGGCTCCGATTGCGGCCACGCGAAGCAACGGCCATGCATAAGGATGCAATACATGAATTCAACTATAGACAGCACTGATGCAACCATACCGGTTCAGGGGCAGCTTGAAGCCTATAATGCCTGCGATATTGACACATTCATGCAGTTTTGGGCCGGTGATTGCCAATATTATGCTTTTCCCGATGAATTGCTCGCCAATGGCGCCGCAGAAATCCGCGAACGGCATATCGTCCGTTTCAAGGAGCCAAATCTGCAGGGGAAACTGCTGAAGCGTATGGCTGTCGGCACGATGGTCATCGATCAGGAAGTCGTTACACGCACGTTTCCTGAGGGTCCCGGCGAGGTGGATGTTATTGCCATCTATGAAATCGATAAGGGCAAGATAGCCAAAGCCTGGTTCAAAATGGGCCAGCCAAGGTTGCACGCTCCGGCGGACTGACGGTCAATTATGATTCACTAGTGCATTTTTTACCCGTGGAATTTTGCCAACCCAGTGCTATGCACTGAAGCGGATGCCAGCCAGAACACACCGGGTGCATCGAGGGGTAGGGGCCCTGACATCGTCGGGCCCTATTTGCTACAGGGGATTGCATGATCAGGAAACTTCTTGCGGGCATCGCATTTGCAACATTGGCCGTCTCATCCGCGCAGGCACAGACGTGTGCAGGTAATTTCAAGACGGAAGGCATTCCGCTTATCACTGCCATAAATTACAAGAGCTGGCAGGTTTTCCCGAAGCTCGTCCCCAAGACGGCGTTGAGCAATCTCGCGCAAGCCGTGGCTGCTGAAGGTTTTTCCGGCATTGATGTGAATAAGAGCCTTGGCGCAATCACGGCCGAGCAGGAAGTCACTGGTTCGGGCCGCCCGCAGACATTGCGTGTCGTCGTGCGCAAGGCGGGCAAGGGAAGCCGGATTGATGTGGTTTTCATGGTTGCGATAGGACAGATCGCACCCGAAGGCACAACGCGCACTGCCATCTGCCGCATTATTGCAGCGGCCAACGGTTAGGGTGGGGAGAACTGCCCGGTCGCTCCGACGACCGGGCAGATACTCTGCCACGGCAGATAAATCTATCGGCGGACAGCGCGCCCGACGGCAATCAGGATACAGGCGCCGACAAAACCGGCGATGAGATAGCCGATCCAGCCTGAGAGAATAATGCCGAATACCGACAGGATGGCATTAGCAAGCACCGCACCAACGATGCCTAGAATAATATTCATGATGATGCCGGTATTGCTCTTCATGAACATCTCGGCCAGCCATCCGGCCAGACCACCGATGATAATGGCAGCAATCCAGCCTACACCTGCAGTTCCCATATTACTTCCCTCCGTTGCGAACAGTCGCGACGATTGAAACGGTGCAGCGTGCGGTTTGTTCCGCGCCCGCCACGCTATTTCCAGCGTTTGTATCGTCGCCAGTCATCTTCATCGTCCTGTTCACCCAACCAGCGCTTTATTTCACGGCAACTACGAGGCCTGCCATCGCTGACCCTGCCGTCAGTGCAGGGGTTGTAACGCTCGCGTCTCTCGCGATAGTCGTCCCGCCTTTCCCGATGGCGCTCGCGCCGGTCGAGCATGCGCAAAAGCTCACGGCAGCTGCGCGGTTTGCCGTCGTTGTAACGGCCATCGGTGCAGGGATTGTCATATTGCACAAAGCGGACCAGCGGCTTGGGATGGAAGCCGTTGGCAGCCGGAACCGTTTCCGCCACGGGTGAAGTGGAAGCCATGGCAGGGCCAAAACTCAGAAGCAGCACAGCGGGCAGGAGCATACGAAAGAGACTGGGCATGTTGGCTCTCCGGATGTGGTGCGATCATTGATCCGCACCGGACCCAGAGAACATCGGTGATTCCCATTGCGCCAACATTGCATGCAATCAAAACGAATTTATCATTCGCCTTTGAGACGATAACTCCGCCATTCCTCAGCGGTGATTTCCCAGACTTCAGCAGGATGGCGACCGGAGACGTAATCACGTTCCACTGTTTTAATTACCCGCATACCACTGCGTTTGGAAATTCGGCGTGAGGCCGTATTGGCGATCGCCTTTGGTACACGCAGCACCATTTTTCCAAGTGTGTCGAACCAATAATCCGTAACTCTGTTGCATGCTTCGGACATTAAACCTTGTCCCTGCCATGCAGGCGCAAGCCAGAAACCTCGATTATCCTCTTCGCCATCGGTCAAGCTGATGAGACCGATCAGGTCGTCCGGTGCAGTTTTGCGGCGGATCGACCAATGCCATTGGCTACCTGCCGCAATGCCCGGCAAGGCAATATCGCGTATGTAGGTCAAAGCGCCGTCTTCGGGGTACGGCCAAGGCACAGCTACGTTCAGGTATTTTACCACCTCCCATTGTGGGAAATTCTTCTGAACGGCGTTGGCATCCGAAAGCTCAAGCGGCTTCAAGATAAGCCGCCTTGTTTCAAGAACAGGAATGTTCGTCATGACAGATACCCGTCGAACCGGGAGGAATATGCTTAGGGAACCAGATAGTGCTGGCCCCACTCATTTTTCGGAACCTTGTCGCCGATCCGGTATTTGAAGGCGACGATTTCCATATTGTCTTCATTCGTCATGCATTTGAATGCCAGATGATACCATTCGCCTCGGCTGCGAAAGGCTGCGCCGCGCGACTTGATCGAATGTACATCCACCTTCGGATCAGCAAAGGCATAGGCAAGCACCTTATCGGGATTGTAGTCATGTTCGTCCTTGCGGATGCGCTCCATAGCCTCGACGTCGCAGCGCTGTTCCAGCCGGGTCTGCGGATCAAGCTTTTCCAGTCCGACTTCCATCCTCGTATCCATCGCCGATGCGGATTGCAGGGACAGCGCAAGGATTGCGAACAGGAGCATTGGCTTTTTCATGGATGGGGTCAGCCTTCTATATCTGCCTGCGGTCAATGCCTTGGCAGCGATGTTGATGAATCAAACCTGACGGTCTGCTTTTCGAATCGCGGGGAGAGGAAATTTGCTCAAAGCGGCGGCAATGTCAAAAGCTGCCGCTTTGCTGCCTACATCAGACGGGCAGTCACAATCCATGTCCCGGTGCCAACGAAAACGCCATCCGGCGTCCGGTAAGCTTCAAGGTTCTGCCGTATGGCCTCCCACGCGGCGTCTGCCTTGTCGGGGAACTGTTTGATGTGCTCACCGACGAAACCAATGTGAAGAATGCTCAACACTTCGTCGATATCACCGCCACCTGTCCTGAGGTCCAGTGGTGTAACGCCAATATCGGTAAAGCCTGCCGCGCCGAGAACCGTGCGCACGCGTTCAGGATTGGCGAGCGAAAAGGCGCCCGGACCGATTCCCGGTAAATCCGGGGCAGGCACGCCATGTTTGCTGGCGATCTGAATTGGCATTTCAAACCATTCGACTTCGGGCCGGTCACGCCAGCAAACAAAGGCAAGACGTCCACCCGGCTTTAGCGCCTTGCCCAGATTGGTGAAGGCCGCAACAGGGTCATCGAAGAACATTACGCCAAAACGCGAAAACAATCCGTCAAACTCACCGGCGCCAAAGCTATGTGTCTGCGCATTGGCTTCGATGAAGTGCAGATTGCCGAGGCCTTTCTCCGCCGCATGGTTGCGACCGGCAGCAAGCATGGAGGCAGACAGGTCAGCACCCGTTACACTGCCATCCGGTCCGACAGCATGGGCCAATGCCAGAGAAGTATGACCGCAGCCGCAGCCCACATCCAGAAAGCGCTCGCCCCTTTGTGGTGCAAGAGCTTTGATTGCCTGTTCGCCCAGCGGCGCAAGCATCCGCTCCAGCGGTGCCTGCAAGGCAATCCAGTTATGCGAACGTGAATCGTCCCATACACCCGGTGTTCCGGTATCGTTGTTGCGCGCGTCAGACATGGGAATCCTTGCTGTTGGATGGAGCGTCGATATCTGTCAGTTATTCATCCGCACTCAGATCCAGATCGGCAAGCTCTTTTTCTCCGGCAGTCTGGGCTTCCCGCTCTGTCTTGTAGGGACCGATCTGCGGACCGGCTTCCCCATCGACAACGAGCACATAGTACCAGCTCGTATCGTTCTTCTGGCTGACCGCCACATGACAGATTTGTTCATTGCTCATCGCGATTCTCCTGCCTGCTGAGCGGTTATTTCATAAAGCACATGGCGGCACAGCGGGTGATCTTTTGGCAGGCTGGGATGGTCGAATTCACCCGTCTTTTGCATGCCAAGCCGTTGCATCAATCCCCAGGAGGCGGTGTTGGCGGGCGTGGTAAAACTGACGATACGGTCGAGTTTCAAGACCTGGAAGCCATAGGCAAGCGCGGCTTCTGCTGCTTCCCGTGCCAGACCCTTGCCGTGCCATGGCGTCGAAAGCCGCCAGCCGATTTCAACTGCCGGGGTAAAGGACGCTTGCCATGGGATATGGGCAAGTCCGCACATGCCGATCAGCGTTCCGCTCTGACGCTCTTCAAGCGCCCAGAAGCCCCAGCCATTTTCAGCAAACTGCGCGTCAATGCGATCAAGCATGGCGTCTGAACCCTCACGCGTCAGGGGCATGAGATAGCGCTGGACTTCAGGTTCGCTGTTGAGCGCAAAAAATGGCGCACGATCTTCCGCACGCCATTGGCGCAGTCGGAGCCGGGGAGTTTCTGGTTGCATGAAGCAATTATGGGAGTGAAGCCCGAGGCCGTCAAGGCGTGTTGAGGCGAACAAGAGGGGCGGCAGGTTTCGGGTGGCGGCTTGGAACCGGTAAGGCCATTCATTGCGCCGCGGGCATGTTTAACGTGCCCTTCCCACCGAGATCACAGAGGCTGCAAAATGAACAGTTTGAATGGAAAAATCGCTATCATTACCGGCGCAAGCTCCGGCATTGGTTACGAAACGGCAAAGCTTTTTGCCCGCGAAGGCGCGAGCGTCGTTGTCTCGGCCCGTAATAAGAATGGGCTGGATAAGCTTGTTGCCGAGATCACCTTTGATGGCGGCAAGGCTATTGCGCTCGCTGGGGATGTCAGCGATGAAACCTGTGCCAAAGCTCTGGTGGAATTGGCCGAAGAGAAATTTGGCGGGCTGGACATTGCGTTTAACAATGCCGGAACCAATGGTGAGATGGGGCCAACGCCCGACATCTCGCTTGCCGGTTGGCAAAACACTGTTGATGTCAATCTGACATCGGCTTTCCTCGCGGCAAAATACCAGTTGCCAGCCATGCAGCGGCGTGGCGGTGGCTCGCTGATTTTTACCTCGACCTTTGTTGGCCACACAGCAGGTATGCCCGGCACAGCTGCCTATGCCGCCAGCAAGGCGGGGCTTCTTGGCTTGATGAAAACACTGGCGGTGGAGTTTGGTCCACAGGGCATCCGCGTCAACGCGCTGCTGCCGGGGGGAACGGCGACCGCTCTGGCTGAAGCCTGGGTGGATACGCCGGAAAAGCTGGCCTTTGTTGAGGGGCTGCATGCCCTGAAACGGCGGGCGCAGCCGATCGAGATAGCCCGCTCGGCACTCTATCTTGCCTCTGATGCGTCAAGCTTTACCACCGGCTCGGCCATGCTGGTGGATGGCGGCGTCTCGGTCAACCGGACGTAAGAGTTATTTCAACTGCGTGCGCAGCGTTTCCTTCACCACCATATCGAAGGAATCGCTGCCCTTGTCCTTGTCTTGCTTGGCCGTCTGTTCGGCGACATAGGAATCGCGCTTCTTCACCAGTTCGGCCATGCTTTCTTCCAGCTTGCCGCGTTCCTGCGATTGCTGATCGAGGACAGCCTGTTTCTCTTGATTGGACTTGCCGCGCAGATTCTCCGGCAATTCCGCATCCTTGAGTGCATCAAGTTTCTGCGTGCCGTTCTTGACATCCGCGACCAGATCACCGCCACCGGTAACGACCTCTTTCGAACCACCCTTTTTCGAATAATAGCGGGAATTGTCGACCTGCACCGAGGCCGGAGCCATGGCCTTTGTTTCCATCTTGGTGCGCAAATCAGCCTGCTTCGCCCCGCTGCCATAGGGGATGACAGTCTTGTCGATCTTCTGTTGCAGGATGATGATGTCGCCGTCAAATGGCGTCTCGATTACAGTGATGCGTCCGCCATCCTGCGGAATGGCAATGTAACGGCCGTGTCCCAGCTGGGCGATTTCGCGCCAGACTTTCGTCGTGTCTGGGTCGTCACCTGCCTGCACTGTATTGACGGTAATCGCCTCATCCTGCGCCCGTTTCAGCACCTTCGGGTACAGGGGGCCATTGGGGTAATCCATATGCGGCGGGGCATCGCCAACAAGAAAGACAATGCGTTTTGCATCGCCGCCCTTGGTCCATTCCAGCTTGCGCACGGACTCATCCAGCGCCTCATTGACGGACTCTGGCGTATCACCGCCGCCATCAGCTTCGAGCTTGATCAACTTGCCATAGAGCCCCTGTACATCGGAACTCATGGCGAAGGACTTGACCACATATTCGTCGCCCCGGTCGCGATAGGCAACAAGTGCCATGCGGATATCCGCATCGGGATTGACGTCGATAATCGTGTTGGCGATTGACCAGATCTTGCGCTTGGCTCCATCGATAAGGTCGGCCATGGAGCCTGTTGTGTCGAGCACGAAGGCAACCTCGATGCGCTGGCCCTTGATATTGCTTTGCGCCAGAACCGGCGAGGCCAGCGCGGTCATGGCAAGGCCTGCAGCAAAACCTGTTACGAGAAGACGCGGCGAACGATACATGGATTCCCCCAAACGTTGATCCGATGCCTATGTTTCACGGCGGATTGCGGCTTAATTGGGAGATGCTTTGGACAAGACTGTGATGCCCGGGAAATATCGATTCTTATACTTTTTGTATGATGGTTGGGATATTTGGACCCGGAACGTAGAGATTTACTATCATAACAAAGTACAGGTCTTCCAGCTCGCAAACATATGTTCTTTTAACCAGTATTTCTCTGTTAATCTCACACGAACTTTACCGGACATTTCTGGGTACATTGCGCTATTCCGTTGACAGAATAGCCCATTCAATAAATGTAAGCATGCTGATGGTAAGTGTGCGATCTGTTGAACCTGGTCCCCCAAAGACGAAAGTGCCCCGGATCGTTTACAGTCAGTCGAGGCTCGGTGCTCTCCATGGTAGTGACATGCAATGGCCGGTGTCGAGCCTCACAACTTCCGTGTTCAACACATGATGTGTTGATGGCGCGTATATTGTGCGCGCCATCGGCGGGTTGGCATTGCATTTCAACCTGAAGCCCGACATTCTTCAGCCTCCAACGTTCTTAGCGAGGCAACATGATCTCCCGAGTTGAACTTGAAACGGTATGGGCACCCCGGCTTCTCTCTGTCCTGCGCATCATAACGGCATTGCTGTTTGTGGCGCATGGCACGTCCAAGCTGTTTGGTTTTCCCATGGCAATGGACCCGGCTCCCAATCTGATGTCGCTGATTGGCGTGGCTGCAATCCTTGAATTTGTCGGTGGCATACTTTTGGCTCTCGGTCTTTTCACGCGTCCGATCGCATTCCTGTTGTCGGGTGAAATGGCCGTTGCCTACTGGATGGCGCATGCACCCCAGGGCTTCTATCCGATTGTCAATCACGGTGAAAGCGCTGTGCTCTTCTGCTTTGTCTTCCTCTATCTGGCTGCCGCCGGTCCGGGCAGCTGGGCTCTCGACAAGGCGCGCGGATAGGCATTCATATCTTCGCGCGGCAAATGTATGGGCCGTGCTCAATGGAGCACGGCCCATACATTGTTTCAGGACGCCTTCGCCTTGGTGGTATTGTTACCAAGCGCCAATTCCTGCTGCGCAATCATGTCTCTCGCCCTGTCGACCGCAGATCCCGAATAGGTGAGGGGATAGCAGGCTTTGGCCTGCTTCAATTTGGGTGATGTGAATTGCAGGACGCCCGGTTCAAGGAACACGTTCCTGTTGCCGAGATCCAGATAGGTTTCCGCCATTACACCCTCCGCCCAGATCACATCATGTTTTTCCAGTTCGATATGGAAGTAATTAATTGGCGTGAGCACAAATCTTTGCGTCACGGTCGTGCCATTGATCAGGAGCTTGGCGGGTATCAGTGCGCCGCCGATAAAAACACAATGGTCGGGTGAAACCAGTAGATCCCTGTGCGGAATGCCTTCGGCAATAGCCCCGGTGCAGAAGCGGATCGGCAAATCGTCGCGCGGTTTGTCGAGGCTTTTCGGGTCGATGGTGCGGTTTCCCACCCATGTCACCTCGGCAATACCTTTGATCACGCTGAGAACCTTGTCGCCGACTTTCAATTTTTCGACAGGTACTTCGCCCTCAGGGGTCGCGATCATGGTGCCACGGACAAAACATGGCGTGATGAAGGTGAGTGTATCGGTCGCATCGTTGAAATTATAGGTGGCACCAGCGGGAATGACATAGGTTGCAAGCGTGCCAAGGCCAAGCAATCCCCCGTGGAATGTGATGATATTTCCGGACTGCGAAACACTGGAAGCGCCATTGACCGTGACGCGATCTCCCGCACTCGCATTGACGATGGTCGGGTTGGGGCTAAGCAGGGAGAGGCCGATAGCTGGCGGGGTATAGACGAAATGGCCTGTTCCAGTCGAACCGGCAAAATCCACTGTCGTCGTCTGCAACACGTCTACGCCCAGAAGTGCGGAATTGAGGTTCAGCGTGCTGCCGGCACCGATGATGTAATGAAAGGACGAACCCGCCCCGACAGATGCGAGTTGTGCTTCAACGGTGAGTGTGGCGCCGTTGATGACATTGAATGTCGTGTTGGAAAGGCCGCTGACACCGGCAAATGACGTGACGTCGGCATTGACGCCGTCAACGATCAGCGTGGCACTCGAAACAAGCCCGAGAGCAACCGTATCGCCGGAGTGAAAATTGCTGGAATTGATGGTGGTGGTCGTGTTGTTGATGAGATTCAGATTGATCAAAGCCATAAGAAACCCTTTTTGAACACATGACATCCCTAGGATTTCCGGTCACCCGATTGGGTTGTTCGCAATATCGGAAGCACGTCCAACAAGAATAACCGTGACCGTTGCCGCGCGTTTGCAAAGACCGCCTCCCTGCCAACGATGCTGACGGATACTTTTAGCTCTCATCGTAAAATCCATGCCGGCATTCAGCATCGCCTACATTGCGGCGGCATTACCCTTTATTATCAGTCAGTTATATTGCTCAGACAGCTTCTGTCGGTTCTGGCCGAAAAGCGCCGATATCTGAAGATCAGGGGCGGGCGGCAACCAAATGCCCATGATCTGCGCTGCCGTTACAACCGTAGATTTACCTGTCGTTAAGCATGCAGGCTTACTCTTGGGGCCTTGGAGGGCGCATAGCCCTCGTTGGATGTGAAGGCTGGTCCGATGATAAGCGATAACGACAACGACAGTATCTGGACAGATTTCGTCTGCCGCACCTGTGCGCTCGCAATCTTCATGATTGGCGTTGCGATCCCTGTTGCATTCAAGCTGTTCCTTTAGAATCCGGCTGCAAAGGCATCATTGCCGATTTGTAATTTGACCCGGCAAGACAGCCGCTCCACCATGGCGATGCTGGTTTGTCGTGGGGCCAGCACGAGGCTCGACGGTCGCCTGTCCTTCAAAATTCCGGTGCCGTCGAGTCTCTCCAAATTTTGAAGATAAATACTTCAAGTTTTACATGCAGAAACCCCGTTAAGGTTACTAATAATAGAGCTATTCTAAAGTTTAGCGGAATAGAGCATAAGAAGCATCTCTCATAAAATGTCAAAAGACTGTGAGGAGACTGTTTCGTGCGATCAAAGATTACTTACGTCGATCAGAAGAATTACAAAAACAAAATCGTTGTTCAGGCATATGGGCGCAGTGAGACCGCCCAGGCGCATCTGCTGGCTGCGATGCGCAGAATGCGGCGGCGTATGCGAATGAAAATGCTCGTCTTCAACAAATATTAGTCACAGGTTCAGCCGGGTGTTTATCCCATGCGCTGCGGCGCGGCCGGTGGCAAAGCACGCTGTCAGAAGGTAGCCCCCGGTCGGTGCTTCCCAGTCCAGCATTTCCCCGGCCACGAAAACACCAGGCAGCGCTTTCAGCATATATGTATTGTCGATGGCGCTCCAGCGAACGCCACCAGCCGAGGATATGGCCTCGGTGATGGGGCGAGGGCGCACTACAACCAGCGGTAGCGCCTTGATCAGTCTTGCCAGCCGTTGGGGATCGGAAAGATCAGCTGCATCGGCAAATTTTCGCAGCAAGGCAATTTTCACGCCCTCAATCCCTGCACCTTTGCGCAAGCGATTTGCGAAACTCGCCTTGCTGTCCTGTCGTGCGAGGTCCCGCGCCAGCTTTTCGGCTGATCGTCCGGGCGCGAGATCAAGCACGAGCGACGCGCTGCCTTGCTCTTGCAATTGATCGCGCAGACTGGCCGCATGGGCATAGACAAGACTGCCTTCGATACCATCCTGCGTGATGACAAACTCACCGGAAAATGTACCAGCACCTGAAGTGGCCGTGACGGACTTTACCGGGATTCCGGCAAAACGCTCCTTGAAACCATCGTCCCAATCCACGTCGAAGCCGCAATTGGCTGGGCGCAGCACATCAATTTCCACGCCCTTATCGGCCAGCCACGAGGTCCATGCGCCATCGGAACCGAGCTTTGGCCAACTTGCGCCGCCAAGTGCCAGCAACGCTGCGTCGCATTCGACGGTCTTGATCCCCACGGGTGTTTCAAATGTGAAAGCATTTCCGGTGAAACCCGTCCAGCGGTGACGGGTGAGAATGGTCACACCCTGCGCTTCCAGCCGTCGCAGCCATGCACGCAACAACGGTGAGGCTTTCATCGCCTTGGGAAACACCCGCCCTGATGAGCCAGTAAATGTTTCCGTGCCAAGTTCTGCCGCCCATGCCTGCACGTCTTCGGGTGTGAACCCATCAAGAGCAGGGCGCATATGTTCGGATGCAACACCAAACCGGGTAACGAAACGCGCGTAATCTTCCGAATGTGTGATGTTCAGGCCTGACTTGCCCGCAAGCAGGAATTTACGGCTGACAGTCGGCATCGCATCATAAACCGTTACGTCATGTCCGGCTGCTGATACCACTTCGGCTGCCATAAGGCCCGCCGGGCCGCCACCGATAATCGCGATTGTTTTGCGTTGCATATGCCTGTCCAAACCCGAAATACTGCTGTTCACTCATGACCCGGACGTGTGGTGAGTACAAGATCATTCGGCGCAGGAACTTTTGCAAAAACTGTCTTTGAAGCGCCATTGTAATAAAACAGTTGCATGACACGTTAACACTTTCGCGCATATGGGCTTTACGGCTTCCATAAAAAATCGTTACAAGGGTGCGTCGTTCACTTTGTGCGACACTCAATACATCTGCCCTACGGAGGTTCATTATGGCCACAGGCACAGTTAAATGGTTTAATTCTACAAAGGGCTTCGGCTTCATTCAGCCTGAAGATGGCGGTGCAGATGTATTCGTACACATCTCTGCAGTTGAGCGCGCTGGATTGCGTGATCTCAACGACGGCCAGAAAATCAATTATGAACTGGTGCGCGATAAGAAGTCGGGCAAAATGTCAGCGGATCAGCTGAGCGCCGCTTAAAGCTGGTGCCAGCGGGGTCGCCCCGGTGGCGGTCCACGATGACAGAACAGAATGAAACAGGCCGGATGCAAATCCGGCCTGTTTCTTTTTTGCCGACAAAGGCAGCATCGAATCGTTCCACTAGCGCTTTTGGCCATGTTGAGGCATCCTGTCATCGGACTTTGATCGTAGCAGGGGAGGACGCGAATGCGCTGCTTTACGGTACTTGGACCCTCGCAGACCGGAAAATCCACGCTCGTGGAAAAACTCGGCGCGCTGGAGGGCGCGCCAAGGAAGTCGGTCTCGCCTTACGGGTTAAATCTGACGGAATTCACTTTCGGTAATGAAACATGGTGCGCACTGGATGCACCGGGTGCCAACGAAGCCCTTGCGCACGCGCAGGATGCACTCTTGGCCAGTGATGCCTGTATCCTGTGTGTTTCACCTGCGCCTGAAGATGCGGTGCTGGCCGCGCCTTATTTGAGGGCCATCGAAGCATCGGGCACGCCTTGCATTGTTTTCGTCAACCGCATTGACGAGCCAAGGGGCCGGGTGCGCGATGTCATTTCAGCATTGCAAGGCTATTGCAGCCATTCCCTTGTGCTCCGGCAGATACCCATCCGCGAAGGTGACAAGGTTGTCGGCACATGCGACCTGATTTCCGAGCGCGCCTGGCGCTATCGCGAGGGGCAGACATCCGCCCTGATCGAGATACCGGAAAGCGAGCTTGAGCGGGAACACGAGGCGCGCGCCGAACTTCTCGAACATTTATCCGAATTTGATGATTGGCTGCTGGAAGAGCTGATCGAGGACCGTGAACCACCGAGCGACGCGGTTTTTGCCATTTCATCGCGTGTCTTGCGCGAAAACAGGATCATCCCGGTGCTGCTTGGATCTGCCAGCCACAGCAATGGCATTCTGCGCCTGATGAAGGCGCTGCGCCACGAAGCCCCGCCTGTTGATACGTTGCGCAAGCGCCTTGCCGCTGCAAACAGCACGCCGGAAAATGCCTTGGCGGCTGTCAGCTTCCACGCCTATCATCGCCAGAATATCGGCAAGACTGTTCTGGTGCGCGCGCTGAAAGACGGACTGAAGCAGGGTGGCCTGCTGGGTGGAGGACGGCTTGGGCCGGTACAGGACCCGGGAACCGGAAAGCCCACCCCATCGGGAATTCCTGTACCCGGCGATGTCTTCGCCACCGTAAAGTCCGATCATCTGCCGGTGCCATCCCTGCTTAGCCTCGATGCCGTGATCACGGCACCTGAATGGACCACACCGCCGACGCCGATGCTGGAGCGCATCCTTGTCCCCGAAAGCGAACGGGACGAAACAAAACTGTCTGAAACACTGGCAAAACTGGCGGAGACGGATCACGGTCTCAAGGTCATGCAGGAGGAAGGCACGGGTGCCCAGCTTGTCAGCGTGCAGGGTCCGGTGCATCTGCGTGATCTGTCCAAAATGCTGTCCGATGTCTTCCACGTCAATGTCACCGACCGGATGCCGAGCCCTGTTTACCGGGAGACCATCTCCAAACCGGCGGAGGTTCATTACCGGCACCGCAAGCAGACAGGTGGCGCCGGTCAGTTCGCCGATGTGAAGCTCAGCGTGCATCCTAACGGGCGCGGCGAAGGTTTTTCCTTTGCCGAAACGGTCAAGGGCGGCGCTGTTCCGCGCAATTACATACCCGCTGTTGAGGCGGGTTCACGCGAGGCAATGGAACGAGGGCCACTGGGGCTGCCGGTCATCGATGTCGGCGTCATGCTGACCGATGGCCAGCACCATTCAGTCGACAGTTCGGAATTTGCCTTCCGCGCTGCGGCAAAAATGGGGGTAAAGCAGGCGCTTTCGGAAGCGGCGGCTGTTCTCATGCAGCCGGTGTTCCGCATCGAAATTCATATCCCGTCTGTTTATTCTGGCAATCTCGTGCCCATTATTTCCGCCTTCAAGGGGCAGGTGCTGGGTTTTGACCGGGACGATAATACCAAGGGCTGGGATGTCTTCCGGGCCATCATTCCCGGCAGTGCATTGGATGAACTGGCGCGTGCCCTGCGCTCGGCAACGCAGGGCATCGGCAGTTTTTCCAAAGCTTTCGATCATTTTGAGGAGCTTTACGGCAAGGAGGCGGACGCTATCGTCACAGCTCAGGCCGCCCATGTCCATTGAACAAGTGCCGGGCCGCCGTATCGAGGCGGCCCGGCATTCCACTCATCTCTGTCGCTCGGCGGCAAAAAACGCCTCCGGGCTTTCCACTTCGATCAGGCGACGCTTTTCAATCAGCCAGAAGCGGTTGCCGACTGCCCTGACGAAACTGCGGTCGTGCGAGACCAGCAGGCAGCTTGCCTCATGGGCCATCAATTCCGATTCCAGCGCCTCCTGACCGTCAATATCCAGATGGTTGGTCGGTTCATCCAGCAGGTAGAAGTTCGGATTGGCAAGCCGCAGCACCAGCATGCCAAGCCGCGCCTTTTGCCCGCCTGACAGAACCCTGTTCGGCTTGCTCTGGATATCGATGCCAAGTCCCGCTCCAGCCAGAAGGGTGCGGGTGCGCTGGTCGCCAATATCGAAGCGCCTGCTGATCGTATCAAACGGCGTGTCCCGATCCGGCAGGTCGGCCAGTGCCTGATCACCATAGCCGAGCACCAGAGACGGCGTTGCCTTGACTGTATCAGGCGAGGTCAGCGGCTCCGTGATGGCACGCCTGATCATGCCGACAAGACGTGTCTTGCCCGCACCATTGGCCCCGAGAAGAACAATCCGGTCGCCCTGACATATCCATTTCCTGCCTGTCTTGAACAGGAACGTACCGTCAGGCGTTTCCACCGATGCATCGTCGAGCGTCACCAGCACTTTGGCATGGGTGCCGCTGTTGGTGAGCCTGATTGCTCCGGCAGAGCGTTCCTGATGGGCAGGCCGCGCAGCATCCTCAAGCCGTTCCGCCCGCTGTTTCAGCTGCTTGGTCTTGATGGTCAAAAGATCGCTACCGGAATTGATGCCGATATTGTTCAGCTTGGCGGCTTGCTGACGCAGCTGCTGCGCCACTTTCATATCCCGCTCGTAACGGCGTGCCTCCGCCGCATCGATTTCATCAAGTGCGGCCCGAGCCCGTGTATAGGGCAGGGCAAAGGCATGCGAGTTCTCCGGCCGCAGGAACAGGGTGCGGTTGGTCGTGGCATCAAGAAAAGCCCGGTCATGGCTGCAGATGACAACAGGCACATCACGCGGCAAACTATTGAGCCAGTCTTCCAGCTGCGCAATCTTGGCAAGGTCGAGATGGTTGGTGGGCTCATCCAGCAGCAGCACGTCAGGGTCTGTCACCCAGACACGGGCAAGCAAGGCAAGTCTTTGCCAGCCGCCACTCAACTGGGCAAGGGTACGCTCGCGCAACGCATCGGGCACGTCAAGTGAGGCAAGCACGACATCGACGCGCCAGCTTTCCGTCTCTTTCTGCTCGGCGGGCAGGGCCTGCAACACCATATCGTAGAACGAGGTGGTAAGGAGATTATCAGGTACAGCCTGTTCGACAGTGCCGATGCGCAGGCCGCGCGTGCGGGTGATATCGCCGGTGGTGGAATCGAGCGTTCCCGCAAGGCAGCGCAGCAGGGAGGATTTGCCCCGGCCATTGGCAGCGACGATGCCGATACGGTCCCCCGCGCCGATGACGAGGTTGAGGTTGACAAAAAGCGGGGCTCCGAGGGTAACGCCCAGGTTTCTTACATTGATGAGTGCCATTTTAATTCTCTGGTCTGCCGGGCCATGTGCATTGACGGTATTCTGTTTGTGCCGTCGGTTTTGCACTGGATGGTCAGCCTCCATGCGGGCAATGACCATCTGGCTCGGTGGGTTGTGACGTTACGCAAGGCCGCTCGAATAATGAGCTTGGCGCTGCGTGACCACGAAGGGCAGACCTGGAATGGGTATGGAAAAGCTGTTTCCGGTCAGCCCTGCAAACGTATCTGCAGGGCGTTGACGGGGCCACGCTGGCGATGATGCCGGAAGAACGTATTCATGCGCAGCCCTCCTTTCCTAAAATTGAGCTTGGCACTCCCATAGCATTCCCCCGGGCAGCTTTCAATCGCCTTTGCCGTGGTTGATATGGCTGGAAAATATGCTGATTGCGATCTTTCCGAAGTGTAATTCTACAGGCATTATAAGGAGGGGGTGCTGCGAAACCAGATTTTGAGGGCATCTTATGCGGCTTGGCAAGCTATTACTGGTGTCTGGATTCTTGTTGTGCCTGAACGGACATGCCTATTCCACCGAGGCGGCGGGCCCTTTCAGAAATGGCGAATATCCGGCGGAAGTCGACCTTTTGCGTGGCATGGCCGAGAAGGGCGATGTCGACGCGCAGTACAAACTTGGCGATATTTATCAGACCGGCACAAAGGTTCCGGAGAACAATTATGAAGCCGCCAGATGGTATCAAAAGGCAGCCGATAAAGGACACGCCAAGGCACAGCTGCAATTGGGTGTGCTGTATGAAAATGGTGCCGGTGTCGTGGAAGACAAGGCTGAAGCCGTCCGCTGGTATCGCAAGTCTGCTGAACAGGGATATGCGGAGGCACAGCTCTATCTTGGCCGTATGTATGATGGCGGCATAGGCGTTGTACAAGACAGTTCTGAAGCCTTCCGCTGGTATCGCAAATCCGCTGAGCAGGGACTGGCAGGCGGACAAAGCAGACTTGGTGTTATGTATGACAATGGCAGAGGGGTTCACCAAGACCAGAGCGAAGCGGTAAAATGGTTTCGCAAAGCAGCGAAGCAGGGACATCCAACAGCCCAGAGCAATTTGGGTCTGAAGTACGAATTTGGTCAGGGCGTTGCGAGGAACCCAATCGAGGCAGTTCGCTGGTATCGCAAGGCCGCTGAGCAGGGTTGGGCCGAGGGGCAATTCAATCTTGGCACGATGTATATTGAAGGCAAAGGCGTTAAGAAAGACGGTATGGAGGCGGTGCGCTGGTACCGCAAGGCTGCGGATCAGGGTTATCCGAGCGCAGAAAACAATCTGGGTACCTTATATTATAACGGGAACGCCGTAGCCAAAGATTTGCAACGGGCCGCCGAGTGGTACCGCAAAGCTGCCGATCACGGAAACAGTTTCGCGCAAACCAACCTTGGCAACATGTATTACAACGGCGAGGGCATGGCCGAAGACAAAGCCGAAGCAGTCAATTGGTATCGTAAAGCCGCCGATCAGGGGCGTCCCGAAGCACAAAACTACCTTGGCAAGATGTATTATGACGGAATCGGCCTCACCGCTGATAAGGCTGAAGCGGCAAAATGGTATCGCAAGGCAGCTGAACAAGGCTATGCAGAAGCCCAGTACAACATGGGACTTGTGTATGAGCAGGGAATTGGCTTGCCTGTGGACAGGACAGAAGCCATGAAATGGTATCTGACAGCGGCGAGGCAGGGCCATGCCAATGCCCGCCAGAAGCTGTCAGAAATGGGTGGCGGTCGTTAGACGCATGACCCCAACTGAGTTTTGAAGCTCACCCTCGCGAAACTTTGAAAAAAGCCTGTTTGCCCTGAATGCCCGCAAGATTGCCCCCATGGCCTTCCTTGGTACACAGGGCAATCGCTTCGATATAGTAGTTTGCCATAGCCGACATGGGCGGGTTGAGCAGGAATGGCACAGCTTTCCAGTTGTAGAAGGTCAGCGCCACCAGATTATGCGTTTTCGGTATGAGTGTTTTCGGGTCCTTGAACAGATTGGACACGAGATTGAAAATGCCAATCGACTCGCGACTTGGGGTCATGAGTGTGCCGGTTGTAATGCCGACAGCGCCAGAAAACTGATCCGACCCATCGGAATCCTTCCAATAGGGGCCCTTGAAGATTGGCACGCCAATCTCTCCATCAATGACAGGTGTTCCGGGAACGGGGCCGATCGCCTCGCCGGTTGAAGGCAGCTTTGCCAGTTCGTTGGAGCCTTTGACTTTGAAATCCTTGACCTTCACGGTCAGCACACTCAAGCCGAAGGTAATGCCGAGGGTTCCGCCGAGACCGCCACCGGTGAAGACAATCTGCTCACCGGTTTTCCGGTTCACCATGGGAATGGAAATGCGGCCAAGCGAGACGCCTAATTTGGCAACAGGCGTGCTGACCGAAACACCAAGCTCCTTGGCATCAACAAGATTCCAGTCCGTCCGCTTACTATTGATCGAAGAGGCATAATTCTGGACCTCCTGCCGCTGGCGATTATACTCGTCCTGTTGCCGATAGGCTTCCTGCATCATCCCGGCGCGGGCGGCAGCGGAAAATCCAAAATCACTCGGGCCCATGTTTCCTCCTGTAAGGCGTATTACTCCGAAGATTAGACGAAAGAGCTTATTCTCGTCGCACTGTGCAATAAAATTTGCAGATAGAATACCCGTAGATTTCTATGAATCTCAAATTTCTTTGTTTCGAAAACACCACTGGAGATGCAGAGGCAATAGTGGCGGCAGCCAGATTATTGTTGTTTCTGGACCGGAAGTTCGTTGCGAAAATCTGTGGGACACAACGCGGAATCCTCCAGCTGACTTAGCCGCTGGAGGCATTACTTCAATCGATCACCGGCAAATCAGCGTGTGGCAATGCGTGAGGAAGAAGGCAGGCGGTCTACCACGACAAGGCGTGAGACCTCGCCCCGCTGGAAAGCCTTGAGGAACCGGCGATAATCCTTGAACACCACACATCCGTTCGAATCGCCGCGCGGTCCGAGCATATATGTGTGAGCAAGCAGACCATTGCGGCCAAAGGCATTCCGGCCGTCGACGGGTGTCAGGCGGATCGCAGCGACGCCGTGGAAAAGCGCCTCACGCATGGTGAGATTATAGGTATGTGGCGGCGTCGGCCCACGGTTCGACTCGCGTGTGTACCGGGGATTATCAAGCATGTGCCCCATGCCCGAATGAGCTTCAAGCCGTTCGCCATTGGGCAGATAAACCGTGCGTGCGGAAATGTCATAGACCGCAACACCATTGCGCGAGCCGCCAAATATTGACCCGAACAAACGTCTGGTGCGCGGCATGGCTTCGATCACCGCATCATCTGGCCGGATCGAAGCGAGTTTTGCGTTTGGCTGTTGCTTTGCCGGTGCATTCGGTGCTGCCGGAAAGCTTTCCGTCGCAAGTTTTGGCCGTTGCACGGGCAGGGGAACGTCTATCGAGTCCTGTCCGTCATCGGAAGATTGCGTATCATCTGGCGCAATGCTGGCCGTATCCCGGGCGGGCGCATTCTCGGGTACAGGAACCGCGACTTCCAGATCCGGTGCCAGTGGTCCGATCAACGGATTGCTCTCGGTTGCCGACGGCGCGTAGCTTGCCAGCAGCGGTATTTGAGGCTCACCCCGCCGCTTGTCGACCAGATCTGGCTGTGCGCTGAACGGATCGTTGGATGCGGATGCCAGAGCGGCATCCGCTGCGGCAATCTCCAGAGCTGTTCTCTTGGGCGCGTCCTCAGGCAGCGGAATCGATCCGACCGATTTTGTATCAAGCGTTGACGCTCTGCCGTTTACCGCAAGCGCAAATGCGCGGTTGGCTATGGCAGACTGAATAGCGTTCTGCACGTCGGCGTCGACTGGACCGGCGGGCTTATTGAGAAGTGTTGTCACATCGGATTCCGATAGCGGCGATGTTTCCATCACCACAAGAGCGGACGCGGGTTCGGCAAAAGCATCATCGTAAGTGACAACGACCCGGTCTGCCGTATCAGCGCTTTTTGCTGTGTGCTGCGCATTGTGGGGAATGCGGTGCTTCAAATCGGGGCTGAGCATTGCCAGAGCGCCGCTGCTTGGCCGGTGTGCGATCTGATCGCGCGGATTGACGAGAGCAATGGTCTCGAATGCCCGCAGATCATGCCGTATGACAGTTGGACCCGAAGCGAGGGTGGAAACCATTTTCTGTGTTGTGCTGACAGTTGCAAACATCCACACGGTTGCTGCTATCCCGACGCCGATGGCAAGCGCGCTGACCAGCGTGCCGCGCGACTTGCCCGCGCGAGAAACAAAACCGTTAAAGGAGCCACCCTGACTGAATGTATCGGTCGCGAACGCCATCGTACTCTTTTTCCAAACGCTTACTCAAACCTGCGGCGCGCCCCAAAGGGGGCACCACGGCCAATACAAACCATCAGGCACGGAACACGCGTGTCTGGCGTCATTTGCCGATTGGCTTGGAGCATGAAGAATCTTGGTTACTAATTTCTTTATGTATCGACGTCTTGTTGATCACGAATTGCCACAGACCGGATAAGAACGTTGTTGATAATCTACATTGGGATACAAATCAGTGCGCCGCCCGTACCAAAGACATGTTGCGCAAACGACAAGGTGGCCTATTAATGAAACCTACGGGTTTCATTTGCCTCACAATGTAATTTCAAGAGGACATATCCATGGAAAAAGGTTCAAAAAGGGCCATATTGTGGCTGCTTGTGATTCCTTACATCGGGCTACTCTGGGTTCCCTTCTATAATTTCCGCGAACCTGAACTGCTCGGCTTCCCCTTCTTTTACTGGTATCAGCTTGCCTTCGTGCCGCTGACTGCATTCATCACCTGGATTGTCTATCGGAGCACGAGCCATGACGACTAATCTTGATCCGGTAGCTATTTCGGTTTTTGTCTTCTTTTTCGCACTTGTGACCATCCTCGGCTTCGTCGCTTCGCGCTGGCGTGCGCCAAAGACCATGGAGCATATCGATGAATGGGGTCTGGGTGGCCGAAACTTCGGCACGTGGATCACATGGTTTCTCGTTGGTGGCGATTTTTACACCGCCTATACGATAATCGCGGTTCCGGCGCTGGTCTATGCGGTTGGCGCTTATGGCTTCTTTGCACTTCCCTATACGATTGTTGTTTATCCCTTTGTATTCATGGTGATGCCGCTTTTGTGGAAGCGCGCCAAGGACAATGGCTATGTGACCGCCGGTGACGTGGTGTTCGGGCAATATGGCTCGCGCGGGCTTGAGCTTGCCGTGGCGCTGACGGGCGTGATTGCCACCATGCCCTATATCGCGCTGCAGCTTGTTGGTATGGCGACTGTTCTGCAGGCGCTGGGATTAACGGGCGAACTGCCGCTGGCGGTCGCCTTCATCATCCTTGCGCTTTATACCTATTCGGCTGGTTTGCGTGCCCCGGCGCTGATCGCTTTCGTCAAGGACATCATGATCTATATTGTGGTGATCACCGCCGTTGCGCTTATCCCGTCAAAACTTGGCGGCTATGCCAATGTGTTCGCTTCAGCCGATGCGGCGTTCCAGGCAAAGGGCTCGGGCAGTCTTCTTCTGGGTGGCAATCAATATGTGGCCTATGCCACGCTTGCGCTTGGTTCGGCGCTAGCCGCCTTCATGTATCCGCACACGCTCACGGGTATTTTCGCTTCCAATAGCGGCAATACCATCCGCAAGAACGCGGTTATGCTGCCAGCCTATACGCTGCTGCTTGGCCTTCTTGCCTTGCTTGGTTATATGGGCCATGCGGCGCATCTCAATGTCTCCAGCCCCAATCAGGTGGTTCCGGCACTGTTCCAGACCCTGTTCCCAAGCTGGTTTGCCGGTTTTGCTTTTGCGGCGATTGCTATCGGCGCACTGGTTCCGGCGGCGGTGATGAGCATTGGTGCCTCCAACCTTTTCACCCGCAATTTCTGGAAGGCCTATGTCAATCCCAATGCGACCGATGCCGGGGAGGCGAAAGTTGCCAAGATTACGTCGCTGGTCGTCAAGATTGGCGCGCTGCTGGTGATCGCATTCCTGCCAACGCAGTTCGCCCTTGATCTGCAATTGCTCGGGGGTATCTGGATTCTCCAGACGCTTCCGGCGCTGGTGTTCGGCCTCTACTCAAAGTGGTTCCGCGCACCCGGTCTGCTGGCCGGCTGGCTGGTTGGCTTTTTCGGTGGCACCTATCTGGTGTGGATCAATGGCCTGAAGCCACTGCAGGCAATCAGCCTCGGCGGCGCGCCGTTTACTGTCTATATCGGGCTTCTGGCACTGGCCGCCAATATTGTGGTGGCTGTGATCGTCAATCTCGTGACGGTTCCCGCAAGAAAGGCCGCTTGAGAGTAGTTTACGCGCGCTCGGGTGTGTGATGAGTTTTCACCCCACTGCCTTATCGGACAGAGGGGGGTGAAACTTGGCGAGACAATCGCGTGTGGTTCGTGGTTCGACAAGCTCACCATGAGGGAGAGGGATGGTGAAAGGGAGCTAAATTCTGTCCCCTTTATGATCTGTAATCTTGGTGATTAGCGTTGCATCCTCACTCTCCCTCATCCTGAGCTTGTCGAAGGGCCTCATGGTGAGCTTGTCGAACCACGAACCACGCACATTGGGCCGATGCCAGGTAAACAAACAAAAACGCGCGCCAAAGGGCGCGCGCCTGAAACAGGTTTTTTGAGTGGCAAAGCCGTGCGTCTTAGACGAACTGGCTGAGACCCGGGATCGAGTTGACGACTTCGTCAACCGTTTCGCTGCCAACCTTCTCACGGGCAAAGGCAATGGTTTCCTTGGAAATACCAGAGATTTCGCTCATGCCGAGGCCAGCGCCCATCAGCTTGGAGCCGAGGCCCATAACACCGGGCATCAGGCCGGATAGGAAGCCGCCACCATCTTTTGCGTCGGCAATGGCTGCATCTGCACCCGGAATGCCGCTGATCAGCTCGGAGGCCTTGGCAGGGCCTTCCTTTTCAAGGAATGCCAGAATCAGGCCAACGGCCTTGCGTGCCGTTTCCGGATCGGTGCCAACATTGGCGGAAATGCGCGCGATAAGTTCGTCCATGAGCCTAATCTCCCGTCTGTCATGAATTACGTTTACGTAATATGCGGATATTCTCGACCTTGCAAGCCACTGCGTCAATCTGGATCAATTGGACTGATCGGGATCGGGTGGCGGATGCCCGGTTGTCGCATGGGAAGATGACATGAAAACGTCAATGATTCCGGCGTCTGTTTCAATCATATTCACAAGCGGACGAGTAAACCATTGTCCCTCCGGCATCGGGCCTTTATATCGGAAGGACGAGACATCGCATTGAAGAGGATCAACCCACATGGCAGCTGACGACAGAATCTTCCTTGGTGCGAGCCGCAAACCCGATGACAGCTATCAGCAGGCCGAAGCCCTGCTATTGAAATACGGCAACCGGCATGGGCTGATCACCGGCGCAACGGGTACAGGCAAGACCGTGACGCTGCAGGTGCTGGCCGAAGGTTTTTCGCGCGCTGGTGTTCCGGTTTTCTGCGCTGATATCAAGGGCGATCTGTCGGGCATCGGTGCCAAGGGTGAGGCGAAGGATTTCCTCGTCAAGCGCGCTACCGATGTGAAGCTTGATCCCTATGATCTTGATGCCTCGCCTGTTATTTTCTGGGATATTTTCGGCGAGCAGGGCCATCCGATCCGCGCCACCATTTCGGAAATGGGGCCGCTGCTGCTGTCGCGTCTGATGAATCTCACCGACGCACAGGAAGGCATCATGAATATTGCCTTCAAGATCGCCGATGAAGAAGGGCTCCTGCTGCTCGACATGAAGGATCTGCAATCCTTGCTGGTCAACATTGCCGAGCGTGCCGAGGAAATTTCCGCGCGCTACGGTAATGTGACCAAACCGTCGGTTGGTGCGATCCAGCGTTCACTGCTGGTGCTTGAACAGCAGGGCGGCACGAAATTTTTTGGTGAACCGGCCCTGAAGATTGCCGATATCATGCGCACCAATACCAATGGCCGCGGTGTGGTCAGTGTATTGGCAGCCGACAAGCTGATGATGAATCCGCGGCTTTATTCAACGTTCCTGCTTTGGCTTCTGTCCGAGCTTTTCGAGGAACTGCCTGAAGTGGGTGATCCGGAAAAGCCGCGCCTCGTTTTCTTCTTTGACGAAGCGCATCTTCTCTTCAATGAAGCGCCAAAGGCCCTGCTTGATCGTGTCGAGCAGGTCGTTCGCCTGATCCGCTCCAAGGGCGTCGGCGTCTATTTCATCTCGCAGAATCCGCTCGATGTGCCGGAAACCGTGCTGGCGCAGCTTGGCAACCGCCTTCAGCATGCGCTGCGTGCCTATACGCCGCGTGAGCAGAATGCGGTGAAGACAGCCGCTGATACATTCCGCCCCAATCCGGATTTCAATACCTTCGCGGCCATTACCAATCTGGCGACGGGTGAAGCGCTGGTTTCGACACTGGCGGACAAGGGTGTGCCATCAGTCGTGCAGCGTACATTGATCCGCCCGCCATCGGGACGCATCGGACCGCTGTCACCGGATGAGCGGCAAAAGCTCATCACCGGCAGCCCGGTCGCTGGCCAATATGACACAATGGTTGACCGCGAATCCGCCTATGAGATACTGCAGAAGAAGGCGGCTCAGACACAGACCGAGGCAGAAGCCGAAAAAGGGCAGGAAGCAGATAGCACCAGCGGCTGGAGCCTGCCGGATATTCTGGGCGGTGGCAGCAGCAAACCGGGCCCGCGCGGTGGTCAGCCCCGTGCCCGCCAGACCGTAGCGGAAGCAGCGATGAAATCCGTCGTCCGCTCCGTGGGAAGTTCGCTTGGCCGTGCGCTGGTGCGCGGCATCCTGGGAAGCCTCAGCCGCCGCTAACAGGCCGAGGAATCAGTCATCGAAAAGCCGGTGCAATGGAAACATTGCCCGGCTTTTGCTTTGTCGCGGGCCTGTGCCCAAAATCTGCCCGCATCCGATTGTGTTCTCGATCCTTCGCAACCAATGTGCGTGGGTTGCGTTCAGCGAACGGCATATAAACATTTCAGGCAAGGCAAAATGAGACAAGCAATACGAGCCCATATCCTTGTGCGAAATCTCTCTCGATTCATTGCCATTGTTCTGGCTGGTCTGCTCGCTGTAACTGGCGCAGCCTTTGCCAATGACAGCGAAGAGATAATCGGCGGCGTCAATGTCCATGTCTGGCAGCCGGACCAGCTGATGACGGCGCGCCAGCCGGTGATTTTCTTCTCCCATGGGTTTCATGGTTGCTCAACCCAATCGAAATTCCTGATGCGGGCTTTTGCCGAGGCTGGTTACATCGTCTTTGCACCGAACCACCGCGATGCGACCTGCAACAATGGCCATCAGAACATTTGGGATAAGCCGCAGGTTTCCCTGCGCAAGCCGGAGCGCTGGAAAGACACCACTTTCCGCAACCGCGCCGATGATTTCATGAAGGTCATATCGGCCCTGAAAAGCGACCGGCAATGGAACAGCAGGATCAACTGGAACGAGATGGGGCTCGTTGGCCATTCGCTTGGCGGCTATACAGTTCTGGGCATGAGCGGGGCCCGCCAAAGCTGGCGCATTCCCGGCGTCAAGGCAACGCTCGCCCTGTCGCCCTATGTCGGTCCCTATCTTGATAAAGACTCCCTGCAGCATCTGGAAGCGCCGGTTATGTATCAGGGCGGAACGCGCGATATCTTTGTAACACCCAAGGTGAGAAGGCCGGGCGGCGGGTATGATCTGTCGAAACGGCCGAAATACTATGTTGAATTCACCGGGGCTGGTCATCTGACATGGACAGACCTTGGCCTCTTCACGCGCAAGCGCATTGTCGAAACAAGCCTCGCATTTATGGATCGCTATGTCAGAGGCAAGACCAGGGGCATGCCCCTCAAGGAGATTGCCGATCTGCCGGGCGTCTCGGATTTCCGTTATGATATCAAGTGAGTCGGGCAGAACGGCGAGGACGGAGTGGCCTCACAAATTGTTTATCGGCTGTTGAACGGCCAAAACAGGTTGCACATGGCGTTTCTGTTGCGGCAGCGCAACACTCGGCTGGCCGCCTTGTTTATGCCCTATTGCCAACGGTTCGCTGCCACAATTTATGTGCGTTTAAGGGCGGTAAACCCGATCCACGTTATCTCGCAACCCATCTCCCACCGATAAATTGGTTCAATGATGCAAAACACGATTTCCCGCCGCGGTTTCCTGACTGCATTGACCGCAACAGCGGCCGTCGGCCTCGCCGGATGTGCCGCAATCCCGGATATGCCGGTTATTCAGGTCGATGATAATGGCCAGCCGCTTTCGCCGCAGGCCGATGTCGATCCTGCATTTGGCTCCTACGATGCCATGTATGCGGCGCGTGAGGATGGCGGCTATCAGCTGCCAGCCATTCCGATCAAAAGAATGAACAAGCGCTATCTGCGTCAGATCGTTCAGGACCCGACCGGCGAACAGCCCGGCACCATCGTCGTCGATACCAGCAACAAGTTCCTTTATCTGGTGCGCGAAGGTGGTCAGGCGATCCGCTACGGTGTTGGTATCGGTCGTGAGGGCTTTGCCTGGTCTGGCCGTGCGGTCATCCAGTGGAAGCGCCATTGGCCGACATGGACACCGCCGGATGAGATGGTTGCCCGTCAGCCTGAACTGGTGCAGTACAGTGCCCGCAATGGCGGCATGCAGCCCGGCTTGACCAACCCGCTCGGCGCCCGCGCGCTCTATATCTTCCAGAATGGTCAGGACACGCTGTATCGTCTGCACGGGTCGCCGGAATGGTGGTCCATCGGCAAGGCAGTCTCCTCAGGCTGCGTGCGTCTGATCAATCAGGACATTATTGATCTCTATGATCGTGTGCCAAACAAGACGCCTATTTTGGTCATGTAGCTTCTCGATATTCCATCCATACCAAAAGGCCGGAGGCTCAGCGTCTTCGGCCTTTTGTTTGCTAAGACTGATTTGAAAGAAGAGGAGCAGACCCCGCGATAAGGCGGGGCCTGCTTGCCATCCGCATCGAGCGGGGGTGAAGGAAACTGACGCGGAAGCTTCTCACGGCTTTTGAAACCACAACTGACAGCGTTATCCAAAGCCATGACGGGATTTTTGATCCGTTATGCAGCTATGCGCAATTCGTCTAAAGTATAAGATCGTCGTTTCAACCCTCAAAAAGCGCCGATTGATGCGCTGTGTTTGTCGTAAATTGCTTCCATTTGTGCCAGAAGCATTGACCTTACAGTTGAATAACCCTTCGATAGGCCAACAGACACACAGCGACGGAATCATTCTCATGGCAGTCAATACAGCAGCGCAATCAATCACCTGGACCTATGTCGACGGCGACTGGCATGAGGGAAACATTCCCCTGATCGGCCCGCGCAGCCATGCAATGTGGCTGGGATCGACGGTGTTCGATGGCGGACGCTGGTTTGAAGGCGTCTCGCCGGACCTTGACCGCCATTGCGCCCGCGTCAATGCGTCGGCAACAGCTCTTGGGCTCAGCCCGACCATGAGTTCAGATGAAATTGCCGGTCTCGCCCGTGATGGCCTGAAGAAATTCGACGGGAAGACCGCCGTCTATATCCGCCCGATGTATTGGGCCGAGCATGGCGGCTATATGGGCGTGCCCGCTGATCCGGATTCAACGCGCTTTTGCCTCAGCCTCTATGAATCGCCCATGCAGGAGCCGACAGGTTTCTCCCTGACTGTCTCGCCATTCCGCCGTCCGAGTTTCGAGACGATGCCGACCAATGCCAAGGCGGGCTGTCTTTATCCGAACAATGGCCGCGCTATTCTCGAGGCGAGATCACGCGGTTTCGACAATACGCTGGTTCTCGATATGCTTGGTAATGTGGCTGAGACCGGAAGCTCCAATATTTTCATGGTCAAGGACGGGCATATTTTCACCCCGGCGCCCAATGGCACATTCCTCTCAGGCATCACCCGCGCCCGCACCATCGATGTGCTTGCCGATTATGGCTTCCGCACAACACAAGCGACATTGACGGTTCAGGATTTCCTGACCGCTGACGAGATATTTTCCACCGGGAACCATTCCAAGGTTGTGCCCGTTACCCGTATTGAGGGTCGCGACCTGCAGCCGGGTCCGATCGCCAAGAAGGCGCGGGAGCTTTATTGGGAGTTCGCCCACTCCACGCCGAAAATTTAACGCTGAAAGCGGATCAAACTGAAATATTGATCCGTTCCGCATTGCCCCCGAGGAAATACGGACCTATGTAACGAACGCAGGTTTTGTCAGGATTGGCGCGTGCCCGGATAGGCTAACCAATCCTGATCACAGATTGAATCGAAGAGGAGACTTCCATGGCTTTCGAACTGCCCGCACTGCCGTATGATTACGACGCACTCGCCCCCTTTATGTCGCGCGAGACGCTGGAATATCATCATGACAAGCACCACAAGGCTTACGTTGACAACGGCAACAAACTGGCTGCCGAAGCCGGTCTTGAAAATCTCTCGCTCGAAGAGATCGTCAAGCAGTCCTATGGCAAGAATGCCGGCCTGTTCAACAATGCCGGCCAGCATTACAACCACCTGCATTTCTGGCATTGGCTGAAAAAGAACGGCGGCGGCAAGAAGCTTCCGGGCGCTCTCGAAAAGGCTGTTGACTCGGATCTGGGCGGCTACGACAAATTCCGCACCGATTTCATCGCTGCCGGTACCACACAGTTCGGCTCCGGCTGGGCATGGCTTTCCGTGAAGAACGGCAAGCTTGAAATCTCCAAGACACCAAACGGCGAAAACCCGCTGGTGCATGGCGCAACGCCGATCCTCGGCGTCGATGTCTGGGAACATTCCTATTACATCGATTACCGCAATGCCCGTCCAAAATACCTCGAAGCGTTCGTCGACAGTCTCATCAACTGGGATTACGTCCTCGAACTCTACGAAAAAGCAAAATAAGCTTTTTCGGGCAAAGCCAGACAGGCTTTTTTCGGACTGAAATTGATAAATGGGCCTCGTCATGGACGGGGCCCTTTTTCATTCAGCAGGTGCAGCTTTGGACTTGAGCAACATCCACTGCAAGCCGCGCAGTCACTCGAAAGCTGACCCGGACAGCCTTTTGCGCTGACAGGCTCCAACCCGATCAGCACGTCAATCTTCGATATGCGATAGCCCTTTGGCGGGGAGGGCAGTTTTCCGAATGTCAGTTCATCAGCCGGAATATCAATCAGCAGATTCTGTGTCTCAATGTAAAAGTGGTGGTGATCGCTGATATTGATATCGAAATAGCTCTGTTCGCCATCGAGATTGACCTTTGAGAGCAATCCGGCATCGGCGAACTGGTTGAGCGTGTTATAAACAGTCGCGAGCGAAAGCCGCACGCCGGATTTGATCGACTGCCGGTGAAGCTGTTCCGCCGTTGTGTGGCCCTGATGGTCCCGAAACAGAATCTCGCCCAACGCAATGCGCTGCTTTGTCGGCCTCAGACCCGCCGCCTTGATGCGGTCCTTGACTACTGCGGAGAAACCGGATTGCCGGTCACGTTCAGACAGCAGGCGGCGTCGAACCTTATCTGGAATGAAGAGCATCTGGTCATCCGGTCTTTGTCATGGCTCAGCAAGAATACGAAGAATGAACGCGCCGTCAAGTTTTATTGCAAATGATTTGCAATTGCATTTAAGTGACGGGGCCACGTTTCATGCTGCAAGGGCATAGACCTTGTTAAATCCAGATGGAGTAGGGCGTGGGCCTAATGCCCAACCACGACCGTATCGTCAGGGCCAAGCAGGCGCCCGTCATCGGACCGCAATTCGAGCCGCCGCACGGGCCTGCCAGTTTCGCGATCGACCAGCTGGACCTGCGCCTTGTAACTGTCGGTGTAATATTCCTCACCCCATTGCCGCAGGGCGACAAGCAGCGGAAATAACCCCCGGCCTTTTTCGGTCAGCACATATTCACTATAGGCGCTGCCATCCGCGCAGGGCTTTATTGTGAAAATGTCGTGTGCAACCAGATTGCGCAGGCGCGTCGACAAAATATTCTTGGCCAGACCAAGACTTTTCTGGAATTCCCCGAAGCGGCGCGATCCCTCAAACGCGTCGCGAATTATCAACAGTGACCACCAGTCCCCGATGGCATCCAGTGGCCTTGCCACCGGGCATGGATCATCCTTGTGGCTCGTTCGCTTGACCATAGTTGTCCCCCTTTTATAGTCGTCGCAGAGCAGTGCTCATCTGTGAGCATTCCGCGAAGGGCGGTTGCATAATAAAACCAGAATCGCTAAGAGGCAATAGGTTTTAATTTGCAACCACATTCGCAGGGAACACGATGAAGCTTGAACAGGACGATAATCTGCTCATTGCCGCCGGACAAGCTGTCTTGCGGGGTGAAACTGCTGAAAATGGCCCAATAAACGCATCAAAGGCTGCAAAATTCTCCCGCCCCCTCGCATTTCTGTTCGCGATAGCCTGCGGGCTGGCGGTGGCGAATGTTTATTTCGCTCCGCCCTTGCTCGATGCCATTGCCGATAGCTTCGGTATGAGCCATGCCACATCAGGCTTGATCGTCTCAATTTCGCAAGTCGGCTACGGAATTGGCCTGCTGCTGATTGTACCGTTGGGCGACCTTATCGACCGCCGCCGCCTGATTGCGGGCCAATCCGTCTTGTCCGCTCTGGCACTGTTGGCCGTCTGTTTTGCCCCGACATCCTTTGCGCTGCTTGTGGCGATGGCTTCGATTGGGCTGCTCGCCGTCGTGACGCAAGCGCTGGTCGCCTATGCCGCCGGTCTGGCAAAGCCGTATGAGCGCGGGCAGGTGGTGGGGATCATCACCAGCGGCATCGTCCTCGGTATTCTGCTCGCCCGCACCATTGCTGGAACCATGGCTGATCTGGCGGGCTGGCGCTCGGTCTATGCGGTGTCCGCCGTGCTGACATTGGTTATTGCTGGGTTGCTGTTCCATTTTCTGCCGCGCAATGAAGCCAAGCGCGCAAAAATTGCCTATCTGCAACTGATGAAATCGGTGTTCTCGCTGTTTGTTGAAGAGCCGGTTTTGCGCATCCGTGCCGTCATCGCCATGTTCATCTTTGCTGATATTACCATGCTGTTGACACCACTGGTCCTGCCATTGGGCGCGCCACCCTTTTCGCTGTCACACACACAAATCGGACTGTTCGGTCTTGCCGGAGCGGCTGGGGCGCTGGCTGCCTCAAAGGCAGGCGGATGGGCCGATCGCGGCCATGCGCAGCGCACCACAGGCATTGCACTGGCGATCATGCTTTTGTCATGGGTGCCGATTGCGTTCATGCAATCGTCGCTCTGGTTTCTTATCATCGGTGTTGTGACAATTGATTTCGCCTTGCAGGCTGTGCATGTCTCCAACCAGAGCCTGATTTACCGGGTGCGCCCCGAAGCCCAAAGCCGCCTGACGGCCGGTTATATGATCTTCTATTCCATCGGCAGCGCCGCCGGATCGCTCGGTTCAACGCTGATCTACGCCTATGCGGGCTGGGCAGGTGTCAGTCTGGCAGGTGCGGGCATCAGCCTGCTGGCGCTGATTTTCTGGGTAATGACCCGCCACCTCACACCATCAGATGCAATCAATCGTCAGGGATGATCGATCATCTGCGGCATGCGGGCATTCATGGCTGCGGCGATAATCTCAAAGTCGTGCGCGTCGATGGCAAGAACACCGAAGCGGAACTGGTAGCCCCAGTTCTGTCTGCCTCTGGTGAAACTCAGCCGGTCGAGCAGGGGGCGGATTTCCGCCTCTGTTGCATCAAACCAGTCAATGTTGCGGCGCCATGGCACAAAACCACCGCCCATGTCGTGGCGATAGGCGTCGTCTTCCCGTACCGCGCCGATAGCGGTGAAAGACTGCAACCCGTCCTTGGCGCCCAACACGTCGGTTGGCGAATAGTAGATCACCTTATCCTCGGGCTTGATCCGCTTGAGTGGACCTTCCTTGCCATGGCAGACCTGCATGAAACCCTCCTGCAGGCCGCGACGCACATGCTCGGCTGAAGCCACTGCGATCCAGTGCGCGCTCATTGTTCCGCTCCCTGTGCCGGCGCGGCAAACATCCGCAGGCGATGGCCATCCGGATCAAGCGCGACAAAGGTGTAGCCAAAATCCATCAGAACCGGGGCTTGTGCAATCGTCAGGCCGCGCGCCGCCCAGTCGCGATGTGCGGTTTCGACCTCATCATCGGTACCCACGCTGAAAACGAGTTCGGTGCCGGAGCCGGTCATGGTAACAGGAGGCTGGACCTTTTCACTCGCCCACAAACCGAACAGCAGGCCGGAATCAAGGGCAAACATGGCAAAGTTTTCTGTTTCTTCCAGCGGTTCGCGCTTGAGCAGTTGCGCATAGAAAGCGCGACTGACAGGGGCATTGGCAACGTAAAGTATCATCAGATTGGGGTTGGCCATGGTGTGTCTCCTTCAGGTTGTGATGGAGCAACCATAGATCGACATACTGCCAGTTTCTGGCAGTAGTGATTAACTGGGCTGGGCGATGCCCTGCGTGTCGCGCCATTCTTTCAACAAGACCTGACGACGACGTGGATAGCGGATGTCGGTGGGTTCAAGCCGCGATAGGCGGTCGGTGCGAAAGTGTCTGAAATCCTGCCGCAATTCGCACCAGGCAACGATAACGCGCACCTTTTCGAAAAAACCCAGCGCAAACGGCCAGATCAGCCGGCTCGATTGACTGCCATTGCTATCGCGATAGGTAATATCGAGCTTGCGCTCACTGCGGATGGCCTTGCGCACGCTGGCAAGATCGATCCCGTCAGTTGTCGAGCTTTCGCTCGGCCCAACGAGCAGGGCGGAAGCATCGACACTTTCACGCAGATCGTCAGGCAAGACAGCCGCAATCTTGTTAAGCGCGTCGCGCGCGGCGGTGGAAAGGCGGTTATCAGGCTGCTTTGCCACCCAGCGCGAACCAAGCACCAAAGCCTCGATTTCCTCTTCGCTAAACATCAGGGGCGGCAGCATGAAGCCGGGGCGTAAGATATAGCCAAACCCCGGCTCGCCTTCGATATGGGCGCCTTGCGCCTGCAAGGTCGCGATATCCCGATAGAGCGTGCGTATGCTGATACCGGTTTCTTCCGCCAGCACCTTGCCACTGACTGGACGACGATAACGGCGCATGGTCTGGATGAGATCAAGAAGGCGCTCTGATCGGGACAAGTCTGGCTCACATGTGAGAGTGGTTTGTCAGATCATGCCATATTTTGGCAGTGGTTGCATTACACCTTTTGGGCTTCCAGATATGGCGCGTAGAGGCTGCCGTCAGTGGCTGAACGGCGGAACTCCAGAACCCGCTGGCAAAAGGCATCAAGTTCCGGATCATCAGTGAGGGCATTCAGGATGAGCCCGGTTTCATCAGCTATTGCCCTGCCGCCGTGGTGCCCGGTGCGCTCGATCCAGAAGCTCGGAAAATTCTGGCGCGGGCGGCAGGAATTCGACGAACTGACGGCGTATTGATGGAGCCAGGCATAACCCTGAATCAGGGGCTGTATCGTATGGGCTTCGATCCGGTCCCGCGCCACATTATCCGTATAACAGGAATGAAAGATCATCTCGACCTTTCCCGCATGCTCCTGCCACAGCTCGGGAAACGCCCAGTCAAGGCAGATGAGAAAACCGCAGCGCACGCCTTTGATATCGACGGTCAGCGGCTTGTCACCCGGCGCAAAGGCGCGCAGATCATTGATTGAACAGCGCCGCTTGTCATAGCGCCCGGCAATGGCCCCCTTGTCATCAAAGACAAACACGGAATTGGTGGGGCGGGTATGCGCATCGTCCCAGTGGACGGAGCCGGTGACGATCCAGATGCCATGGGCGCGGGCAGCTTCGGCTATCCTGTCCATGGCAGCGTTCAGGGTTGCCCATTCAAAATCATCCCATGACGGCCATGTCGCCGCGCCATAGCCGGAGAGGGCGCATTCGGGAAAATGTGCGACGTCGGCACCAGAAGAAGCAGCGCGGCCAATCAGATCGAGCATATGGCTCAGATTGGCATTGATATCGTAGGAAACGGGAAACTGGCAGGTCGCAACGGTCAACCGAGCAGGCTTGCCCCGTGCGGAAGGCGGGATATCCCAGATGTGGTCAGCACGTTTTTTCTTCACGGGCATTTCCTTCGACTCAGCGGCACAATGAAGTTTACCTGAATGCCCGGCATCCAAGAAATGCCCGGCATCCAAGAAATGTCGCGGTGCTCTAGCACATGGACATTTTTGGCTGTTCTAACAGTTAAGTAATTACTGTACTATCACTTGCAAGGTCAGGGTCGTCGTGTTACTTAAGCAGTCACTTAATGAAATGGCTATTCAGGAGGAAGTCATGGTCGAGCGTTCTGTCAAACATGCAACCATCGTCGTGGAGCGGACCTATGAAGCCACGCCAGAACGTGTCTTTGCCGCCTGGTCCAGCGTTGAAGCTTTGCTGCGCTGGAACGCCATGGATGAGGGCTGGTATATGGCCTATGACCAGTTCGATTTTCGCGTCGGTGGTGGTGAAATCTGCCGGTTCGGCCGCACGGGCGGCGAAACCTATATCAATACCAGCACTTATCAGGACATTGTGCCGAACAGGCGGATCATATCCTCTGGCACGATGAAACGTGAGACGACATCGATTTCCAGCGGCGTTGTAACGGTCGAGCTTACGCCTGAGGGCAAGGGCTGCCATCTTGTTCTGACGGAGCAGGCGGCTTTTCTTGATGATGAGGATAAGCCCGAATACCGTCAGGCAGGCTGGAGTTCCATGCTCGACAATCTTGGCAAGGTCTTGAAAAACGAGACCGCCTCGGCCTGATTATTGTTCTGAAACGATCCATTCGGAAAATGCCAGCATGGCTGGCGTTGGTTGACGCGATTGCAGCCGCGTCAGCCAATAGCTGCCAAGCGAGATCGACGTCTGGAATGGCTGTTCAATGGCACCTGCAGTGAGGAGCCGCGAGAACATCATGGGCGGTGCCAGCGCCACGCCGATCCCCTGCAAGGCGGCTTCCATCATTGCCAGAGACGAGTCGAAGACAATAGCTCTGTTCAGTTGCGGTGCGGCGGGCGCGTCAGCCGCCGCAAACCACGTGTTCCACTCGTCAGTTCGATAGCTGCGCAGAAGCGTGTGATTGGCAAGGTCAGCTGGTTCCTTCAGCGTTTGCGCCAATGCCGGGACGCATAGCGGCGAAAGCGGCGCTTCAAACAGTCGGGTCGCGTCGGTGCCGTGCCACGCGCCGCTGCCAAAGCGGATGGCGAAGTCGAGCCCTTCGGCGGCCATATCCACGCGATTGTTGTTCGTCGACAGGCGGATATCGATGAACGGAAATTGCCGCTGGAAATCCGGCAATCTGGGCAGCAGCCAGCCGACGGCAAATGTTCCCACTGCACCCAGAAACAGCAGTTCGCGCACATGGCCGCCTTCGATCCGTTCAAGCGTATCCGCCATGTGATCGAAGGAACCGGTGACGACAGGCAAAAGCGCTTCGCCTTCAGCTGTTATTTTCAGGCCGCGCGGCAGGCGCTGAAACAGAGGTACGCCCAAGCGCAATTCCAGACTTTTGACCTGTTGGCTCACCGCAGCCTGCGTCACGCACAACTCGATGGCGGCGCGGGTGAAACTCAGGTGCCGTGCGGATGCCTCGAAGGCTCTCAGGCCGTTCAGCGGGAGAAAGGGACGAACCATGGATGGCCTAGTTTTTCTTATGTCTGCCCCGAGATATCATGTTTTGACAGGCCCATACAGTGGAATAAATAGAGATCGCTCAGCAAAATTGATGCGCCAAGCGGCAGGCAGCTTATGCCTCGCTGTTCGCGCGACCAGCAAAAGGAAGCCCGATAATGATCTCCAAAGTAACCAGCTTACTGACATGCGCCATGCTTGTCACAGGCGCATCAATGGCCGTCAGCCATGCCGCCGAGGAACAGGAAACCGAGATCAAGGATTTGGTCGATACGGCGGTGCGTCCGATCATGGAAAAATATGGTGTTCCGGGGGTGGCTGTTGGTGTGGTTGTTGAGGGAAACTCATATCTGTTCAACTACGGCATTGCCTCCCGCCAGACCAAAATGCCTGTTACCGGGGATACGATCTTCGAGATCGGATCGATCAGCAAAACATTCGTTGCAACACAGGCGAGTTGGGCGCAGGTCAATGGCCAGATTTCCCTGTCCGACAAGACGAGCAAGTATCTGCCGTCCATGCAGGGGACAGAGTTTGGCGAGGTCAGCCTGATGCACCTTGGCACGCATACCGCAGGAGGCTTCCCGTTGCAGGTGCCCGATGAGGTCACGACCGATGATCAGTTGATGACCTATCTGCAAAAGTGGAAGCCCACCTACAAGGCCGGAACAGCCCGGACCTATGCCAATCCGAGCATCGGGATGCTGGGGTTCATCACCGCCAAAGCCATGAACAAGGATTTCGGCGCATTGATGCAAGGGGAATTGTTCCCGGCTCTCGGGCTAAAAAGCACCTATGTTGAAGTGCCGGCAACCAAAATGGCTGATTATGCCCAAGGCTACACGGCGAAGGATGATCCGGTGCGGGTGAAACCAGCCGTGCTTTCCTCCGAGGCTTATGGGGTGAAAACCACCGCCACCGATCTGATCCGTGTGCTTCAGGCAAACATGAAAATGGTCAAGCTCGATGGAAAGCTGCAGCAGGCAATCACCGATACGCATACGGGCTATTTCAAGGTCGGTTCGATGACACAGGATCTGATATGGGAGCAATATGCCTATCCGGCGACCCTGAAAACGTTGCAGCAGGGCAATGGACCAGACATGCTCAAGCAGTTGCCGGTCAAGCAATTGACGCCGCCACTGGCACCGCGCGACGACGTGTGGATCAACAAGACGGGGTCAACAAGCGGCTTCGGTGGCTATGTGGCGTTCGTGCCCAAAAAGCGGATCGGTATCGTCATTCTGGCGAACAAGAACTTTCCCAATGTGGAGCGGGTCCGCATAGCCCATCAGGTATTGACGGGACTTGAATGAAGCTGCGACCTGAAGGGTTGCTCTAAGACACCACAAATCGGCCGTGCGGATGCAGCTTTCACGCATTTGCACGGCCGGTTTTTATATGTGATCGGCCTTTCCCGCTATGCCTTTGCTCCGCCATATTGATTATTCATCTCTGGTTCATGGGATTAGACTTAAGTCTATTCTCTAGGGACTTAAAACGTCGAAATGCACGTCCACTCAGGCGCATTTCACTGGAGGCACTATGAAAAAGTTGATTTCAGCTCTTTTTGCCGTGGTGATGTCGATCGGAGCCCTCGGAGCAGCCGGACCGGTTTCCGCCGCGCCGATGACTGTCGAGAAGCCGATCACCACATCAGGGCCAGCTGCTGCAAATGGCGATGTACTGAAAGTTCAGTATTACCGCGACTATGATCGCCGTTATGACCGTCGCTGGGACCGCCGTTATGATCGTCGCTGGGATCGCAGATGGGACCGTCGTTATGATCGCCGGTGGGACCGTCGTTGGGACCGCCGCTGGGATCGGCCCTATTATCGCTATGATCGCCGTTGGGATCGCCCACGCTGGCATCATCGCTATGATCGCAGATGGCGCCGGATTTAACGGACAGACCAGAAAAACCCCGGCCGCAAGCCGGGGTTTTTCGTATCTGCGCCAATGTTTGTCATACGAAAATGTGATCGTATGATGCGGGTGCAATCGGAGATGTTTACTCTAGAGTGCCCATGGAAACCCTTGAAGCCACATATTTTGAAGCCACGAGAGTTGGGAGACATTCATGAAGAGAGTGATTGCTTTTGCTGCGGCGCCTTTGCTGGCCCTTGCGGTGTTTTCGTCTGCCGCTGGTGCCGATCCGATTGCTGACCGGCAGGCACTGATGAAAGATCAGGGTAAGGCGATCGGCAGTCTTGCGCCCATTGCCAAAGGCGACAAGCCGTTTGATGCAGCTACGGTGCTGGCAGCCCTTACCAAGCTGAATGAGGATGCGCAGAAGATCGATCCGGTCGCACTCTTTCCCGCTGGGTCGGAAACCGGCGGCGATACCACCGCTTCACCAAAAATCTGGGAAGATAATGCCGGTTTTGTTGCTGCGGTGAACAAGTACAAGGCTGATGCTGCCGCGGCAGCCGGTGCCAAGCCGCAGGATCTTGCCAGCTTCAAGCTTGCCTTTGCACAGGTGTCGCAGAATTGCGGAGCCTGCCATCAGACATTCCGCATCAAGAAGAACTGATTGCGTAAACCGGGGGATACCCATTGATCCGCAAGCTTCTGCTGCTCATCATTGTGGTCGTGATAACAGGCGGAGCTGTTTTCTGGCTCCTGTCTGCCCCATCGCGGGTTGATCCGGCAAGGCTTGCTGCTGTGGCTCCCGGTGATGCAAAGCGTGGAGAGGGCGTTTTTTGGGCGGGGGGCTGTGCCTCCTGCCATGCGGCTCCCGGTGCCACTGGTGATGCAAGACTGGTGCTGACAGGCGGCCATGAACTGGTCACGCCATTTGGCACGTTCGTTACCCCCAACATTTCGCCTTCGGACAAGGGTATTGGCAAATGGTCATTCGAAGACCTTGCCAATGCCATGCTTGCCGGTGTCTCTCCGGACGGGCGGCATTATTACCCGGCCTTTCCCTACACCTCCTATGCGCGCATGCAGGTGCAGGATATTGCCGATCTCTATGCTTATCTGAAAACCCTGCCGCCATCGGACAATGTGGCGGCGGATCACCGTTTGAGTTTCCCGTTCACGGTTCGCCGGGGTCTGGGATTATGGAAGCGGCTTTATCTGTCGCCAGAGCCGGTTCTCACCATTGCCGATGCGACGGATGCGATCAAACGCGGCCAATATCTGGTGGAAGGCCCCGGTCATTGCGGTGAATGCCATACACCGCGCAATGCCATTGGCGGGCTCGACAAGACACGCTGGCTTGCGGGTGCAAAAGCGCCCGAGGGCAAGGGTGTCGTTCCCAACATAACCGGCGGCGAGGGCGGTATCGACAACTGGTCGCAAAAAGACATCGCCTATGCACTGGAAAGCGGCTTTACGCCGGATTTCGACTCGCTTGGCGGTTCCATGACCGATGTCGTACTCAATATGGCACATCTGGACGCCGCTGACCGTGACGCGATTGCTGCCTATCTCAAGGCGATTCCTGCCCATCCCAATGGTTTTCCGAAACCCTGAACATCCAGGGCTGGGATAATGTCTTCGGCTAAATGATTTCATATTGCCCGGGTTGTCGGGGAATGATTTTCCCGGTGTGATCGATTGTTCAATATTTATGACGTCGATCCTGTCAGCCGTTTGCATCATCCTTTGATCAATGGTGTGACACGGAAAGGATGGCATCGATGTTGACCCGCAGACAGACACTCGCCCTGCTTGGCGCTGGTGCCGTAACAGTGCTCATACCGTTGACGAGCCGCGCAAATGCCGAGCCGCTGAAAACCCTGCGCATTGGCTGGCAGAAGGGCGGCGTTCTCGCACTGGCCAAAGGCACTGGCGCGCTGGAGAAACGTCTTGAAGCGCGCGGCATAGCTGTCAGCTGGGCCGAATTCTCGTCCGGGCCGCCGTTGCTGGAAGCTCTTGGCGCGGGTGCGGTTGATTTCGGGCCAACCGGTGATGTGCCGCCGCTCTTTGCGCAGGCCGCCGGTGGTAATCTTGTTTATGCGGGCACCTATAAGGGCTCACCCGACGGATCAGCCATTCTGGTGCAAAAAGATTCGCCGATTCAAAGTCTTGCTGATCTCAAGGGCAAACGGGTCGCTTTCAAGCGCGGATCAAGCGCCCATAATTTCACGGTCAAGGCTCTGCGCACGGTCGGCCTGTCGGTCAATGACATCAAGGCGTCAGACCTTTCACCATCAGATGCCGCCGCGGCCTTTTCGTCTGGCCAGATCGATGCGTGGTCAATCTGGGACCCCTATCTTGCCGTGGCTGAAAAGCGCCCGGAAACGCGGATTTTGGCGACAGGCAGGGGCATCGTTGACACCTGGTCCTATTTCCTCAGCAATGGTGATTTCACCGCCGCCCATGGCGATGTATTGACCGAAGTGCTGGACGAATTGGCAAAAGTAGGCCGCGCGGCGCAGGACAATCTTGACCAGACGGTTGCTGCTCTATCGAAAATCACCGGTGTGCCAGAGGATATCCAGAGGATCACCCTGACGCGCGAAGGCCTGCGGCTCGGCGATGTAACAGGTGTAACGCCAGAAGCGGTTGCCTATCAGCAGGCACTGGCAGACGAGTTCTATGATCTTAAAATCATTCCGAAGAAACTTGATATCAGTAGTATCGTCTGGAAGGGCCAGCCTTCCTGAGTGGTCTCAGACATCGCTGCGAAGATTGATCTGGATACGGTTGAGGAACGCCACGAATTGCGCTTCTTCATCAGGGGTAAAATCCGTCATGGCGAGAATATTGCCCTCGTTGAGAGCCGCATAGGCCTGCGGCAAGCGCTCGACAGCGAGCGCTGTTAACTCGATGATCTGGCTTCGCCTGTTGCTGGGATCGACCTTGCGCCGAATAAACCCATCGCGCTCCATCCGCCCCAGCAGCTGCGCCATGGACGGCTGCTCCACCCGCAAAAGCCGTGCAAGGTCGGCCTGCGTTGCCGCATCTCCATTTTTCACCGCCACCATAATCGGAAGATAGGCCGTTCCAAGCCCGAGAGGCCGTAGCCGTTCCTCGCCCCGGCGTATCAGTTCCCGCGCCACCTGTTTGATCAGGAAGGACGGGGCTTGTCTGGTATCCGGACTGGACATGGCGATTCTCCTTGCATAGGACCCTATGTTATATTAAATAGGACCCTATGCAATCTATCAAAGAGAATATGGAAATGTCAAAGAATTCAAATATTGCTATCATAGGTGGTGGCCCCGGCGGTCTGCTGCTCGCGCGCATGCTGCATCTGAAGGGCGTTGCCTTCACGGTTTTCGAGAGCGATGAATCGCCTGTGCATCGCGGGCAGGGCGGTATGCTCGACCTGCATGCGGAAACCGGCCAGTACGCGATGAAACGTGCAGGGCTTTTCACGGAGTTTCAAAGCTTTGCCCGTTACGAAGATCAGGGCATACGGCTTTATGACAAGTACGGGACACTGGTATTCAAGGACGACTCTGCCGATGGCGACAGGCCCGAAATTGATCGCAGCCAGCTTCGCACCCTGCTGTTGCGCTCGTTTCCGCAGGAATCTGTTCTCTGGGGATACCGGTTGAGCGAGGCCGTGCAGCTTGCCGATGGCGCTGTTGAGCTTCGTTTCTCCAATGGTGTCGTCAGGCAGTTTGATTTTGTCGTCGGGGCTGATGGCGCATGGTCAAAGGTCCGCCCGCTCGTATCAACGTCAAAACCTCAGCATACCGGCCTCAGCTATTTCGAATTGTCGATTGCTGATGTTGACAGGCGTTACCCTGACGTTGCGGCGCTTGTTGGCCAGGGTACGTCCATTGCCAAGGGCGATGGCAAATCGATTTTCGCCCAGCGCAATTCCAACGCGCTTATCCGTGTCTATGCCGCCCTGCCGCGCGCCGATGAGCTGGGCATCGTGGAGACAAAAGAGAGTATTCTCGCGCATTTCGCAGACTGGGATGCCAGCTTGCTCCAGCTGTTTCATGCGGCCAACGAGGATGTGCGGCCATGGCCGGTTTACACGCTGCCTGCCGGGCACCGCTGGGTACACCATGCCGGCATCACGCTCATCGGGGATGCAGCGCATCTCATGCCGCCAGCCGGGGAAGGCGCTAACCTCGCACTGCGGGATGCCGCTGATCTGGCCGATGCCTTGACACAAGGCGGCGACCGGAGCGTAGCGGTTCAGGCCTATGAGAACGTCATGTTCGCAAGCGCAAAAACAGCCGCCGATGATGCGATGCATGTCCTCGCCGCGGGCTCGTCAGAGGATGGCTTGGAATTGTTCAGAAAGCTGATGAGCGGTGAGGCGTGAACCGCCCCGCCTGTTCTAGCGCCTTTCGCAGCCGATCAGCACTGAGTTTCCATCCGTATACTTGCTGCGCATCGTATAGAGCCAGCCACGGCATTCTTCCATCGAACGGAAGCAGCGATAGTCTGATACGGGCACATTGTCGCCGCCCATGGAGATAATCGGATTGTCCGTCGTGCCTGAATAGCGCCCGACGACGACGCCCGAACCGCGCGGCGGCGTATCGCAGCGTTGGCCAGCATATTCGCTGACGTTCTTGCGAACTGCGGCCTGTACTTCAGCCATGTCCACGAGGGAGATTACCGGCTGGGCGGCGAAAGCAAGACCGAGCATCAGGGTAAGTGCGCTTCGTTTCATCATGACAACCTCCTGCAGTGAACCAGTCCAATGTTGCTTCCCCACGAGCGCCTCATGCCTTTATAGCGGAAACAGCGATCTCTGTAACTGCGACCCGGCGCAATATCTTACACATCTGCGCTACCACCATCCGCGGGTTTTCGCGGATGGTTTGATTACAGCCGTGGATGACTAAACCGCTGCCTTGCCAACCAGCTTGAGGGCATAGGCGTAGACATAGGCGACCTCTTCCAGCCGCGAGAACCGGCCAGACGCACCGGCATGGCCTGCATCCATGTTGATGCGGAAGAGCACGGGATTGTCGTCGGTCTTCAGCTCCCGCAGTTTCGCCACCCATTTTGCCGGTTCCCAATATGTCACGCGCGGATCGGTCAGCCCGGCCACCGCGAGAACAGGCGGATAGGCCTGCGCATGGACATTGTCATAGGGCGAGTAGGAAGCCATGTAGGCGTAATCTGTTGGCGAGGTGATCGGATTGCCCCATTCGGTCCATTCCGGCGGGGTAAGCGGTAGCGTATCGTCAAGCATCGTGTTGATGACGTCAACGAAGGGCACTTCGGCGATGATGCCGCCAAAAGCTTCCGGCGCCATATTGGCCACCGCGCCCATCAGCATACCGCCAGCCGAGCCGCCCTGTGCGACGATGCGATCATGGCTGGTAAAGCCTTCCGCAACCAGATGGCGGGCCGAGGCGATGAAATCCGTAAACGTGTTCTTCTTGTGCAGGCGTTTGCCATTGTCATACCAGGCATAGCCCTTATCCTTGCCACCGCGAATGTGGGCGATGGCATAAATGAAGCCGCGATCAACAAGGGAAAGAAGACTGGTGCTGAAACTGGGCGCCCTTGTGGCACCATAAGAACCATAGCCGTAGAGCAGGCAGGGCGCCGAGCCATCGAGCTTCGTATCGCGATGATAGACGATGGAAACCGGCACAGTTTCGCCGTCAGCAGCCGGAGCCAGCAAACGCCGGGTGATGTAATCATCCGGGTTGTGGCCGGAGGGCACTTCCTGTGTTTTCAGCAGCGTCCGCTCACGCGTGCGCATATTGTAATCATAAAGCTGCGAAGGCGTGGTCATCGATGAATAGGAAAAGCGGATGATCTCGCTGTCATATTCAGGACTGCCCTGCAGGCCGAGCGAGAAAGCCTCTTCGTCAAAGGCAATGGCATGTTCTTCACCCGAATGTCGATTGCGGATCATGATACGGGGCAGGCTGTTCTCACGCTCCAGCCAAACCAGATGATCCTTGTAAGCACCATGACCGAGCAGCAGGCGGCCCGCTTTGTGGGCAACCACTTCGGTCCAGTTTTCCGGCTCCGGCGCTGTGACCGGCGTGCTCATGATTTTGAAATCCTTGGCACCATCGGCATTGGTCAGGATGTAGAAAACATCGCCGCCTTCGGTCAGGCTGTATTCCACGCCGGTCTGACGTGCAGCAACAAGCTTTGGTTCCGAAGCGGCATTTCTGGCATCAAGCAGCCAGACCTCGGAAGTTTCATGATCATGGCAATCGATGAAGATAAAATCATCAAGCGAACTCCCGCCGACGCCCATGAAGAAACCGGGGTCTTTCTCTTCGTGGATCAGGCGGTCGGTGCTCTCGGGCTGGCCAAGTTCATGATAGAAAAGACGTGAAGGGCGATGATTGGCATCCACTCTTGTGTAGTAAAAGCCGTTGGAGTGGGCGTTCCATACACCGCCGCCAGATGTATCGCTGACAAGATCATCCGCATCGGCAAGCGTTGTCAGATCGCGCACTTTGAGCGTGTAGAATTCAGAACCCTTATCGTCAAAGCCCCAGATCATTTTTGAATGGTCAGGGGAATGGTCGGCGGAGCCGAGACTGAAATAGGCCTTGTCATCGCCTTCCAGATCGCCGTCCAGCAGCATGGTCTGCTCACCACCATCGCGTGGTGTGCGGAAAAAACGTGGATGCTGCCCGCCCGTTTTGTAGGAAGTGCCATAGGCATAAGGTCCGTCCTTTGACGGAACCGAGGAGTCATCCTCCTTGATGCGGCCTTTCATCTCTTCAAAAAGTTTGCTCTGCAATGCCTTGGTATCGGCCATCAATGCCGATTGATAGGCGTTCTCCGCTTCCAGATGACTGCGGATCGCAGGATCGAGCGTCGATGGGTCCTTGAAAACCTCCTGCCAGTTCTCAGCACGCATCCACGCATAGTCATCCACGCGCGTAATACCGTGGCGTGTATCGGAAACCGGGTGCTTGGCGGATTGGGGAGCGGGAAGGGTGACGAAACGGGATGTGTTGGTCATAAAATGCTTTCAGGTGCAGTGGATAGGACGGGCAGTGGATAGGACGGGCAGTGGATAGGACGGGCAGTGGATAGGATGGGCAGGATGGGCTGACGCCGATCGCGCCAGCATATCAGACTCTTGCCAAGGCATACGATGACCACATCTGCAAAGGATTCGTCAATCCTGCTTAAGAAGCAGAGCGGAGGCACAGAACTACAACCATTACGTGCAATACCGTACCTTTGCCTTTTTCTATTCCAGATTGTTTTACCAGTGGAGCGAACATCTTCATAAATAAAATGTTGCACATAATTTCTTGCAACAATACTGCCGTTATTTATGCAAATGCGTTGATATGGGCTGGTGAAAGGGCAGTTTCGGCTGATTTAGCGAGATATTTTGGCCGGTTGACGTGGTTTTGTGGTTTTTTTGTTCATGTTGCGCGTAAATTGTCTATTTGGTCAAAAACAGAACTCGAAGAATATTGTCATGAGTTATTCTATCGTAGGTTTCGCAACCGCACTCAGCAATATCCGTTATTATAGAATGCTTGTGAAATGAGGATTGGTTCCTCATTTTCGCCATTTTTGGTCTTAGTGGTGTTGTATGGATGTTCACGTGTGAACATTTATGTTATCACATGTTTAATCGGATTTTGGCTTTCTTGCCTTAATCACCGTGAAGGCCCAAGTAAATTCTATATCAAGGAAAAATTACAAATATTTCTTTTTTTGGTGAAGTATTGATTTGACAATTTGTGCTCTATCCTGAATACAGTGTGGCCATCAGTGTCAGGATTTCTGATATTTGCAGATTTATACTGCTTGCTTTCCCGAGTAATACCCACTTTTCAAATTAGATGAAGGATTTGGACTTTGATGACAACATTCGACAATTCAAACACAGCTGCCGGTGATGTTCTTCTGGAGCTGACCGCTGAATTGGTTGCTGCTTATGTAAGCAATAATTCAGTGCCATCTGGCGATCTTCCGGCGCTTATTGCTGATGTTCACGCTGCTCTTGGTCGGGTCGGTAGTGGTGCAGAAGCAGTCGTCACGATTCAGGAAAAGCCAAAGCCTGCAATCAACCCAAAGAAATCCGTAGCGGACGATTACATCGTATGCCTCGAAGACGGCAAGAAGTTCAAGTCTTTGAAGCGTCACCTGATGACCCATTATGGCCTTACCCCTGAACAGTACCGCGAAAAGTGGGATCTGGATGCATCCTATCCAATGGTTGCACCGAACTACGCCGCTGCTCGTTCGCGTCTGGCCAAGAACATGGGCCTCGGCCGCAAGCGCAAGAAGGCCGCTTAATAAGCTGCTCACGAATGATTTGCAAAGACGGCGCCCTTGGGCGCCGTTTTTGTTTGTGCCTCAATCCGCACGGACGGAAACCTGCATGGACTTCTGCAATGTATCCAGAGCCTGTTTGAGGCCGATATGGCGGTTAAGATCATAGCTCCAGTGTCCCTTGCCGCCCTTTATCCTTTCTCTCTCGATCAGTCGCTTTAATCGCCTGCAATAGTTCAACCTGTCTGCAGCGCTGAAGGTGATTATGGTGTCGAGGTCCTCGCCGCAGAAAATTTGCAATGCGAGGCGTTGCCGCGCGCTCGCACGCTCGGCTTCTCTGGTGGCCAGAAAAGCCTGCCGTTCTTTTATCCAGTCGATATGCGCCATGGTTCCATCCTTGATGTGGGATGGGGCATTATGGAGTGTTGCAACGAGCGTAGGACAAAAGTCCTATAAAATGACGCAGATGCAAGAAATATATATTACAAAACAATGCATTAACGCTTTTGTCAGGCAAAACTTATCCACGGTCTTGATGGGAATATTATAAGAAGATATTCCTATAAATGAAGTGGAGCGAGAATGTCCGAGAATTTCCCTCATTTGATCAGCTCTGTCACCGAAGCGCGGGCGATGATCGATATTCTTCGTCAGCGTCGCTCAAGGCAGCGGGCAATCAAGCCATTCATTCCCGATAATAATGAGCCGCTGGATGAGCGTCTTTTTCAGGTCTGCGACAGTGTTATCGATATTCTTTCGGGCTTTTTCAATGTCAGCGGCCGCGATCTTCGCTCGCACTCCCGGTGTGAGCGTTCGGTGGCGCGGGTCCGGCAGATCGGCATGTATGTGGCTCATGTCACATTGTCGCTGAGCATGTCAGAGGTCGGGCGCGCTTTTGGACGTGACCGCAGCACGGTCAATCATGCCTGCCATCTCATTGAGGATATGCGCGACGAGCCGGAGTTTGACCGCATCATCAATACCATCGAGAATATTCTGAGGGCCGCCTTCCTGCGCAGCGGCATGGTACGCCGATGAGTGAGGTCAGCAACGGGCGATTGGTGCGCAGATTATTGTGTTTCCTCCTCAAGGCACCGGCGGAGGTCGTTGCATCAGGCAATGCAAAGCGCACGCTCGAGAGTGCGGCAGGCGGTGCAATTTCCGTCGCGCGGTCGACGATTGATCATGCTGTTCGCGAAGAATTGGCCCATTCACGCGGCGGCAAGCTTATAATCACCGGCACGGGCAGGGCGTTCCTGCGCCGCTTGGACGGTGGAGCAGATGCTTATGCCGCCCAGCATCGCAGCGATGCAGTCATTGTGCTTGATGACAACAATGGTTCGGTGCATGTGCGCCGTAACGAAGCGGAATCTCCGCTTGGCCTGTTGCACAAGCGTAAGGATGCATCCGGCAAGCCTTTGATCAGCGACGCAGCATTTAAGGCTGGCGAGCGGCTGCGGAGTGACTACACGCTGGGCAATCTGATGCCGTCGCTCGGCGTCAACTGGAATGTTGCCGGTTCAGGCGTCAGCCATCGCAGTGGCAATGGTGTGCTTGAAATCACCGATGCCGCACTGGCGGCGCGGCTACGGGTGGAGCGGGCGCTGGAAGCAGTCGGGCCTGAACTGTCAGGCGTATTGATCGATGTCTGCTGCTTCCTGAAAGGGCTGGAGGTTATCGAGCGCGAACGTCAATGGCCCGTTCGTTCGGCGAAGCTGATCCTGAAAACAGCGCTGGCGGTACTGGATCGGCATTACTATCCGCCATCACCGGCACGGCGATCTCAGCGCATTATTCACTGGGGAACCGAGGATTATCGCCCTTCGATGCAGTAGGGTGTGGGGATTGTTCTACGAGCGCTCCGGCGTTGGGATGAGATATGCACCCCCCTCTGCCCTGTCGGGCATCTCCCCCACAAGGGGGGAGATCACATTCGCATGAACGCCTTTGCACAACCGGAACTGTTTCAGATTGTGCAAAGACGGTAACACAGCTGATCTCCCCCCTTGTGGGGGAGATGTCCGACAGGACAGAGGGGGGTGGAAACTTGCAGAAAAATCAGGCGTGGTGGTGCGCTCTCACGAACCATATCACCAGTCTTGTATCTTCAATGCTGTGTGGCGTGGGCTGACCCGAGGGAAGCCTGCGCCTCGCTGCGGATACGGCCAATCATGGAGCGTAATCCGTTGGAACGCTGGGGCGTGAGGTTTTCATTCAGGCCCAGTTTCTTCAGGATCGCTTCCGGATCGACGGCCAGGATTTCCGATGCCTTCTTGCCGGAATAGAGCACCATCATAATCGCCACGAGACCGCGCACGATATGCGCATCGGAATCACCGACAAATTCGATCACCGGGTCCGTGCCTTCGCTCAATGTGCTTTTCAGCCAGACCTGACTGACACAGCCATTGACCTTATGCTCCGCATCGCGGGCGGTGTCGGGATAAGGTTTCAGTTCGCGGCCAAGGTCAATGACATAGCGGTAGCGGTCTTCCCAATCGTCAAGAAAGTCAAAATCCGCGATAATGTCGTCAATTGTCTGTGCCATAAAACAAGTCTCTGCTGTGATTAGGCACATATAGTGACGGGAAGCCTCCACGTCACCGTTTTTCCTGTCGCAGGGCTTACTTCTTTACAATGGTGCCGGTGGTTTTGTTGTCGACGGCACCCGACTGTTCGCGCTGACGAATGGCGACGTCGAGAATTTCGCGCAGCGCCATCTCGCGCAGTTTTGCTTTGATCAGATCACTCTGGCTCGTCGAGGCTGCGATAGGTTTGGCTTCGGCGTCTCCATGTGCGGCAGCTACCGCCGCGTCAGCCTTGTTTGTCTTGCTGCCAAGCTGTGTGTCGAGATACTGATAGCCGACTTTGGCAACCTCGCCGGCACGAACGCCTGCATTGTTGAGCGCGGCCTTGCCCGTTTCGCAGGCATCTGGATTGCGTGTGCAGAACTGGCTGAGATCGCTGATCGTGGCGCGCGCAGCAAAGAAAGCCTCAAGCGGGCCGGGCTGTGGCGTCCCTTGCGGATTGTCTCTCGGCCCGCCGGGAATGAACAGCGAGATCAGCATCATCCAGAAGCAGAACTTGATCGCAAACCTGATCAGGAAGAACATTTCAAAATCCTCTGTCGATACCCAATTTGCTTTCGACATTGCCACACAGACGGCAAAAACCCGTTGCGACGCGGTTTTGCATTTGAGTGATCATAGAAACCAAGGATTAAGAAATCTTGGCGGCGAAATTGCCGCTTTCCCGATTCGACGGGCAAATGGGCGGCAACCCGAAACTCTTCATTTACCATGCATTGAAAAGCCCTCCCACATTCGCCCGAAACCGGTTGTGAGAGGCATCTGGTGCCCCGGTTTTATCCTTTCCTTAAAGCCTCGTCTGCGAAGGTTAACGGCGACATTGAAATGACCGTCAAGCATTTGGCCCCGGCTGGATCTTACGGATAGCAGGAAAAAACTGGTGCCGATTCATTCCGTCACACTGCCCAAGATTGCTGATGCCTTCAGGCGCCACTGCAAGCGCTGGGTGAGCACATCTGTTGCCGGCGCCGCCGAACGCGACAGGGACGCCCGCATGGCCGGTGCATTTCTGGTTATGCCTGTGTTGCTGGCGATTGCTCTTCTCACCAGCCATACATTGTTTAGTGAAGCCGGTGGCATGCTGAGCCTTGGCGTCGGGGTTTTTGCCCTGCCGATGATTTTCTGCGGCGCGCTTTCGCTTGTGCGCAACAGCACAATACTGGCTCTGGCTGCACTTGCATCCTATGGCGCTGCGATTGGTGTGATCGGTGGCACCGGACCATCAGCCAATCTTCTGCTCTGGATCATGGCTGCTGCTATCCCGCTTGAAGCCTGGTTTGTTTATCGCTCGCAGAAATCCCTTGTTACATCGGCAGCTATCGCCGCCACCGTGCTTGCGATCCTCTTCGGTGTGTCGATGTGGATGGGCGGCAATGTCACCCTGACAGCGTTTTCGCTGCTCGCTTCGCTTGGTTACGGCGCTTCATTGCTCGCCCGCACAGCCAGCGCGCTGGTTGCGCGTGGCCATGCAGCCCGCCGCGATGATCGGGTGGCCGATCTTGAAAATGCCATTGAAGGTGTAGTGATCGGCCTTGGCCGTGACGGCATGATCAATTCGCTTTCCTGCAAGGCGCAGGCGCATTTCGGCATGGCCCGCAGCCTTTTGATCGGCACGGCCTTGCTCGACCGTGTGCATATATCCGATCGCGTGCATTTCCTTTCCTTCCTGTCGGATTTGCGCGCCGGCGTGGCCGGAGCTTCCACGGAAGTAAAGTTGCGCTGTGTGGCTGCAAGCGCAGCGCATACGGTTCGCTTTGCCACTTACCGCCTGTCCGCCGTGCCGCACAGTCAGAGTGATGGTTTCGTGGTTGTGGCGTCGGATATTTCGAGCACCGTTGCTGACCGCTTCGCGCTGGAAGCAGCCCGCACGCAGGTAGAAACGGTCGAGATCACCAAGGGCCGCTTCCTTGCTTCTGTCAGCCATGAATTGCGCACGCCGCTGAATTCCATCATCGGTTTCTCCGACGTGCTGCTGCAGGAGATTTGCGGCAAGCTGCCGGATGCCCGCCAGCGCGAATATGTTGAGCTTGTACACCAATCAGGTACGCATCTGCTTTCCGTGGTCAATGCAATCCTCGACGTGTCGAAGATTGAGGCTGGAACCTATCCGATCATGGCCGAAAGCTTTGCCTTCAAGGATGCCGTGACCATGGTGCATGACATGATGGCGCATCAGGCCTCGCAGAAGAATGTCACCCTGTGTGATCGTGTGGGCAGGCATATCGGCGCCGTCGTTGCCGACCAGCGCGCCATTCAGCAGGTGCTGATCAATCTGGTGTCCAATGCGGTCAAGTTCACCGAAAGCGGTGGTGTAGTCACCATTGATGCGGGCATCCATGATGACATGCTGGCCTTTTCCGTCAGCGATACCGGTATCGGCATTGCCGAAGCCGATCTGCAGACGCTGGGCCAGCCATTCCGTCAGGTGCAGAATGACTATACCCGCAAGCACGAAGGCACCGGCCTCGGTCTTGCAACCGTCAAGGGCCTGATCGGCCTGCATGGCGGCCAGATGGATATTCGCAGCCGTCCCGGACAGGGCACGGTGGTCAATGTTCTCATTCCACTCGCCGGTCCGCGCATCGAGCCGGTTCCGTTTGAACCGGTCAATATTGTTGAGTTCAGAGCGGACAGCGACAGTGAGGGAGGTTCCCATGCGGAAGCCCGTAAATCGGCCTGACAGCAAAAAGCGCCGCGCCCCCAAGCGCGGCCGTATGGCCGCTATTGCCATTGGAATCGGCGGGCTGATTGCCCGCAATCCGACTATCACAGGGGGTGCAACAGCCTTTCTTGTAACCCTTGGTTTCATATCGGCCAATGCGCTGTGGTATCAGCCGCAGGGCCATGACGGAGTGTTCTTCCGCACCCGTCCGGAACTGGTGTTCAAGCCGATCAAGCATGACGGCACTGTATTCGGTACCCCGCAAAAGCAGAGTTCTGTTGACGCGCCCATACGAAAAGTCAATTCGGTGCCTGTGCCGCAGGCCAATCCTGATCCTGTAGCTGCGGCCATTAATGGCGACCCTGTTTTGGGACCCGGCGGTGATCCGGAAGTGGCGAAGATGCAGCAGAAATTGCTGGCGCTCGGCTTCTACAACGGTGCCGTGGACGGCCTTGCGGGCAAGGGAACCCGCGCCGCCATCGAGGCCTACCGCAAGGCATCGGCGGAAATGGGGATCGAGACCCAGCCCGCTGTCGGCAATGCCAGCGACACCACTGCCAGCATCGCCATACCGGCGGCCAAGCCTGATCATGGTCAGGAGAAGGCAACCGTTCAGACCGTCTCAGCCAGATCTGACGACAAGATGCCGGCAAATACGGCCGAGCAACCTGCAAGCAATCTTGCTCCGGCGGAGATCGTCCGTATTCAGGCTGGCCTGCGCGCCTTCGGCAATGACAAGGTGGAGATCAGCGGCAAGGTTGGTGCCAATACGAAGAACGCCATCAAGGAGTTCCAGACCCTGTTCAAGCTGCCGGTTACTGGCCAGCCGGATGCGAAACTATTTGCCAAAATGCAGGAAATCGGCCTGATCAACTGATCGGGGTGGTTACTGGAGAAGTGCAATGCGTCTGACATCGGAGTTCTGGGTTTCCGCACTGGTGCGCCGTATCAATGGCACGGGTGCTTTTGCCGCCCTCAGCAATAAAGGCGCGAGTGAAGCTGGCGCGATCTTCATCAAATTCCGAAATCCTGACGGCACCTATGACCTGTTCGGTCCGGCGCCGCAAATGGTCTATGACGAGGCAAAGCCGGATGAGCGACAGTTCACCCCGTTGAAATCATCCACTGCCGAAAGCGATGTCGACGCCGATCTGGAAAAGCAAAAGCGCTGGGATCGGGATTTGTGGATTATCGAGATTGAGGATTATCGCGGCGAGCGTAGCGAACTGTTTCCGCTCGCCAAGGACTGATTGCGATCAGGATACTTTGCGCGTTGATGACCCGGTGCCGCCACGCTCGAAATCCGCCGCCATTTCCCGCAATTTCTGCCGCAGCTTTTGCGAGTTTTCCTCGGTCTTCCAGCGATTGATGGTCGCCTGCGCCTTGTCCTGATCGATCTGCCGGTAGGATTGGACGAAGAGGCGCAGCGAGTGCAGATCCTTGTGTACGAGGCCGAAAAGCCCTGTCAGCACCAGATGCGCCGCTTCCGCTGATAGGCCCAGCGAGGCCAGCGCAATTGTCAGCTCCGCATTCAGGCTATGGCCGATGATACGCTCAGCCGTTTCATTGTCGAGATCGAGCGCCTTGGCGAATTCGCCACGGAAGAAGTGTGTTTGGTCGAGAAGTGCAGCATCAATCAAATGGTCCGCCAGCGCCTGATCCGTGGAAAGCCCGGCATCCGTATCGCGCATCAGGGCGCGCAGTGCCTCACGGGTTTCGCGCAGGCGCGGCGATTCTGTTTCCACACGGTCCAAAGGCTCTTCCTCTTGGCTGACGGGCAATCCGGTCTGCAGCGCCAGGGCGCGGTCAATGGCCGGGTCGTGAAAATGACGCAGGGTTTGCAGAAGCGCAGCATCCTCGATCTGCCGCCGCGCAATGGCGCGGGCATGGCCGATGCCTTTTTGCTGGATAAGGCCGATGAGATCAGCCGGTTTCAAAACCGGCGAGCGCAGCAGCAATGGCGCGGAAATATCCACATCATCCGCGGCAAGCGCGAGAATCAGACGTTTCGGCGCGTGGGGGATTTCGGAAAGGGCGGCGGCCGCATGACGGCGCACGCGCGGCGAGGCGAGGGCGAGAAGCGGAACGGCAAGATCCTCAAGCTGACGGGCATCGCTCTTTGCCGGTCTTGCGACGCAGCAGAAGGCGGTGATGGACGCGGTCAGGAGATCGTCAGCCTTGCTGCCGCCATTGCGGTCTTCAAGTGCCCGAAACTCAGGATACTTCACGAACACACTCCACTCGAACACTCAAGGACGCTATCAAACCATGGCTAAAATTAGCCACGAAGCGTTAGCAACCCGTTAACCATCGGGGTGTCTAATGAAATTATGCGCGAAATAAACGCGCGCGAGCTGATCGGGATTGATCAGCACCCCAAAGGGGTGGCGGGGCTGCCGCGTTATCAGCGCCCTGGCCAGATGGCAGCAGCATGAAGCGTTGCGTATCAAGGAGATCAACAGAGCAGACGGATGGATGAAATGGGTTTTGTCATCAGTTTTCCAAGCAGCGCCATGCGCCAGCGCATGGCAACCAAATCCGAACCGCGGACCGCACCCGCGCAGATCATGATTTTTCCGGGCGTGCGCTATGAGCGCGTTGCGAAGGACAATCGCACCCGTGACAAGGACAAGCCGGGCAGCCGGTTTTTTGATCCGACACCGCAACCAAGCTGAATGAGGTTCGCCCGCGCGATAGGGTTCGTCGGGGCGAAATTCCGACCAGATTTGCTTGCGCTATCCCGCCCGGTGATGACAGGCCCCGGTCATTTGATCTCGTTTGAATAGTACCGAGCGCTTTAAAAGCCCCGGTATTGCGCCAATCCTATACAGCGCATTGTCCCAATAATATTTCTAAGCATCTGTAAATAAACGAGAACCTCTCACAATCTTCTCGCGGCAACCATGACCGCAGGTTGTACTAGGTAGATTCACCGATTGCGCATTCACGGCAATTATCGTCTCTTTGAACTATAGTAGTACGCACGAATACCGATTGGCCTGTCGCCATCTTTTTTGAACAGCAACGAATATTAGGGACGATATTTCAATGTATTTTCACGCCAAAAGTGCGGGTGTATCCGCACGTCACAGCCTTACCGCAACCTTACGCAATCAGTTGTTGAAAAGCGCCTGCGCCGCATTGATCGTGACTGCGGGTTTCAGCGCCGCAAAGGCGCAGGAAATCCCATCATCGGATGCGGCAAATACGGGCAACGATGCGGAGCTGCAATCAATAGAAGTCGTTGAGCAAAATATGCTCATCGGGTCTCAACGTTCTGATGACACGGACGGCCCGGTGGCTCCCGGGGAAATGAAAATGTTTGAGAATGTCAGGTTCAGCGGCGGGCTCAAACTATTGGACGCCCCAAGTGGCAACATCACCGTGGAGGGCAACGGCCATGTGCTGGTAGACAATGGGGATATGCACGGTGATCTGACGCCGAACAATGGAGCTGCCTGGGTCGACGGGGAGACCGGCAATGTTGCGGTTGGGAAAGGCGCAATTTTGACTGTCGGCGAACAGGGCGAAACGCATGATCTGCTCGTGGATGGCGGCCATGCTTACATTTACGGTCTAAGCGGCGATACATTTGTCAACACTGGCGGGCTTTTGCATGTCAAGGATGAGGGCGAGATCGGCGCTCTGACCGTGAATAGCGGCGATGCCTTTGTCGATGGAAAGGCCGGGCACGTCTCAATCAGCGGCGGGCAGATGCGTGTTGGTGCCAAAGGGACGGTTGAAGATGTGGTGCTGCATCGCGGAAGCGCGCTCATTTATGGCACCAGCGGCGACATTCAGGTCCATGACGACACTCTATTGAGCGTTCATTCCAGCGGTGTGAGCGGCAATGTTACCGTTAATGGCGGCACAGCCTTCATTGGCGGAAACAGCCAGGATGTTACTGTCCACGCCGGCGGTTTGCTTCTGGGCAATGGCACGGTACACGATCTGACAGCGCATACCGGTGCCACGGTTGCTCCGGGAGATCCGGTCGGCACGCTGCATGTGACGGGTAATGCGACGTTTGACCGGGGCAGTCTTTTCGATGTCGAAATTGCTCCGGATAAAAGCCTTTCGGATCGTTTGGCCGTTGCGGGCGATGTCACACTTTCGGGCGGCCGCGTAAATCTGCGGTTTGCCGGTCAGGAAGCGCCCATGAGCGAGCAGCAGATGCAGGATTTGTTTCTCGGACACTATACGATTTTGACGTCGGACAAGCGCATCAACGGCGCTTTTGAAACCATCACCCCACAATATAATTATATCTCTCCATCCCTGACCTATGCCGCCGATGGCAGTGCCGTGGCTGTTGGCTTTGATTTGATTGATCCGGACACCGGCAAGCCATTGGAAGGGACGACGGATCAACAGCCGCAACCCGGCGGTCATCCGGATGGCGGCACAAAGCCTGAAACAGATCAGTCGAAAATGCAGCGTATTGAGGCAAAGGTTAAAAATATTGTTCTCGCAGATGCAACCTCACCCAACCAGAAGAGTGTAGGCGAAGCCATAAAGCAGCTTGACCTTGGCAATCCTCTGCTGGGCGCTGTGCTCTTTTCCAGCAAAAATGAGGTTTTGAACTATGATGCGCCGTCGGGTGATATTTATGCCTCGGTGCGCAGCGTTCTGGCCGAAGATGGCCGCTTTATCCGCGATGCGGCCAATAGCCGGATCAGGGCGGCATTCACCGATGCCTCAGGTTATCACGCCGCGCTGACGGAACGCACGGTCAAAGGCCCGGCGGTTGGGTTCAATTCGGCTGTTCCCACCACGGATATATGGGGCCATGCCTATGGTTCATGGGGCCATGCGCAGAGCGATGGCAATGCCGCTGCCTATAGCCGCAATATTGGTGGCATTGTCACCGGCGTGGATGGCAGGATTGGGGAAAAATGGCGGCTGGGTGTGCTGGCTGCCTATGGCAACACATCGCTGCATGGTGCCGGTTCGTCCGCCTCCGCCGATAGTTATCAGCTGGGTGTCTATGGCGGCACGAAAATGGACGCGCTGACCTTGAGCTTTGGCACCAGCTTTGCCCATCATGCCATCGATACCAACCGCAAACTCCGCTTTGGCCGCATGGCTGAAACCGACAGCGCATCCTACGCCGCCAATGCGCTGCAGGTCTTTGGCGAGGCCGCCTATCGCATTGATACACCTTATGTGATGTTCGAGCCTTTTGCTGGCGTGGCCTATACCCACCTGAAAGCCGATGATTTCAGGGAAACCGGTGGGGTTGCTGCCCTGTCAGGCGCGTCGGCCGCGACAGATCTGACCACGACCACCCTTGGGCTGCGCACCTCCTACAGCGTCGCTTTAAGCGAAAAGACCATGGTCACTGCCCGTGGCATGGCGGGCTGGAAACATGCTTTTGGCGATACGGCGCCCGATGCATCCATGGCCTTTGCAAGCGGCCGCGCCTTCTCGATCAAGGGGCTGGGCACGGCCCGCGATGCAGCGCTTATCGAAGCTGGCCTCGACTTTGACATCGGCAACGCCACCAGCATCGGTGTCAGCTATGCCGGCCAGTTTTCCGACCGGAACCACGACAATGCCCTCAAGGCTGATCTGACAGTCCGGTTCTAGGACCCATACTGAAATGCCGCCCGCCGGGGGAAACTCCGGCGGGTTTTTATGCGTGAAACAGGTTTTACCACCAGTTTACCGGGCAGTGTCCTCAGCCGGATATTCAGGGTCAAGAGGCGTTAGCCTTATGTCTTGTACGACTAAAATCCTATGCGGATATTCAATAAGTCATTGACGCATAACAATATATTTGATTTTAACGGTGGTATTAAAAATCATATTGATTCGTATTTCAACGGCCTTTGTTTTTCATCTGTCACCTATGTTGGGAACCATATTTTATGTCTTTTCACGCCAAAGCTGCGGCTGCTCCTGTGCGCCCAAATTCCCGTTGCCATTCCAGATTTCGCAACCATCTCCTGCGCGGCGTCTGTGTAGCGCTGCTGCTCACGGCTGCCTATTCCAGTGAGGGGGGAGAACCGGCGAAGGGCAAGATGTCGAGCTATCATGGGAATACATTCGCTAATATTAATGCAACCAAGCTAACCCCTAACAAGGTGGTACCGTCATTGATCGCTGACGACACAGCGAAAACCGCAAACGGAACCCACGACACTGGCAAAGTTAAGGGGGTTGCCGGAAGCGCGTTAATCGCCCGCAACAAGAAGGGCGTCATCACCAGTGCCGCGCCGCTGACAATCATCACTGGCGGTGACGACGCCACCGCGGTATGGGGTGAGAAGGGTGGAAAGATCACATTGTTCGAAGGCACCACGGTCAACACATCGGGAAAGGGTGCAAGGGCGCTTCTCTCATCGGGCGCCCTGTCGCACATTTCGGGGAAGAAGCTCACCATTTTAACCAAGGGAGACGAAGCAGCCGGGGCTACGGCGCAAGATGGAGGCTCGGTTGAGCTGACCGGCGGAAAGCTGACCACAAAAGGCAAGGGTGCTTTCGGTCTGATGTCCTTGGGTAAAGACAGCACGGTGACGGCTAATAATGTCGAGCTGTCAACAAGCGGTGCCGAAGCACATGGTGCAATAGTATCGGATGGCAGCAAGCTAACGATCACCGGCGGTTCAGTCACTGCGTTAGGCGACAAGGCTGCGGCGTTGCATGCGCTATCTTCTAGCAAGGTGATGAATACCAGCACTGCCACCATCACCAATGCGACGCTGCGATCAGACAAAGGCGTCGGCATTACTGTAACGGACGCTAGTGTAATCTTGAAGGCGGATCTCAGCGGATCAACGATCAGTGGGGCGAGCGGGCTGTTGAGTGTTAAAGATGGCGGCACTCTCAATCTGACGGCCGACGCTGCCTCCAAGCTAACAGGCACAGCGGTGGTGGATGCCAAATCCTTCGCCAATCTCACTCTGCAAAACAATGCGGTGTGGAACATAACAGGCGATTCCAGCCTGACGTCATTCACCTTGGATGGCGGAACGCTGCGATATGAGGCGGCCTCGGCATTGCAGACAGCCAAGCCGCTTGACCTCAAGGAGCGCGGTGCCACCATCGACACCCAAAATCTTGATGTCCTTCTCTCGACAAAACTCTCAGGCGCTGGCGGGCTGACCAAAACAGGAGACGGAAAACTGATCCTTGATGCGCAAAGCGGTGATTATAAAGGACAGACAAAAGTGGCGGCCGGAACATTGGCGGTCAATGGTCAGCTGGGTGGTGTTGTAACCGTTCAGGACAAAGCAAAACTCGGCGGCTCCGGCAGGGTTGGCAGTCTGATCGTCGAGAAGGGCGGTACAGCAGCGCCGGGCAATGCCGTTGGTACGCTGCAAGCAGGTGATGCAACTTTTAAACAGGGCAGTATCTTTGACGTGGAAATCACGAAAGATAAATCCCGTACGGACCAAATCGCCGTGGACGGAGAGGCGCATCTTTTGGGCGGTATCGTGAATGTCCGTCTGGAAGGCGACAAGGCACTCCTGACAAAGGAAACGGTCGAGAGCCTGTTCAAGAAGAACTATGTCATTCTGACAGCAGGCAAGATGACCGGGAAATTCGACGACGTTTTTCCTCACTATAACTATATCAGCCCGTCGCTTGCCTATACGGATAAGGCAGTGGTTCTGGGCTTTGATCTGACACCTGCTGCCAAGACCGAAGCAGAACAAAAATTGGTCAAAGAGCAGCAAGAATTGGCTGCTAAGCAAAAGCTGGACAGCGACAAAATCAAGGCTAGTGACAACCCTGTCAAGACCGGTGAGAACCCGATCAAAACCAGTGAGAATTCGGTGAAGACGGGCGAAGGCCAGCAGCCGCAACCGGCTAGCGATAAGCAGCCGAAACCGGTCGTGGATAAGGATCAGCAGCCGAAACCGGCTAGCGATAAGCAGCCGCCGTCGGTCGTGGATAAGGATCAGCAGCCGCAACCGGCTAGCGATAAGCAGCCGAAACCGGTCGTGGATAAGGATCAGCAGCCGAAACCGGCTAGCGATAAGCAGCCGCCGTCGATTGTGGCTAACGGTCAGCAGCCGCAACCGGCTAGCGATAAGTAGCCGAAACCGGTCGTGGATAAGGATCAGCAGCCGAAACCGGCTAGCGATAAGCAGCCACCATCGGTCGTGGATAAGGATCAGCAGCCGAAACCGGCTAGCGATAAGCAGCCGCCGTCGGTTGTGGCTAACGGTCAGCAGCCGCAACCGGCTAGCGATAAGCAGCCGAAACCGGTCGTGGATAAGGATCAGCAGCCGAAACCGGCTAGCGATAAGCAGCCACCATCGGTTGTGGCTAACGGTCAGCAGCCGCAACCGGCTAACGATAAGCAGCCGAAACCGGTCGTGGATAAGGTCCAACTCCCGTCAGTCAACGTGATTGCCGACGGCAAGACGCAAATCGCAAGCGGAACCTACAACACTGGCAAAACCGATGGGGGAGCGGGAAGCGCGTTGATTGCCAGCAACAAGGAGGGTGTCATCACCAGTGCCGCGCCGCTGAAGATCATCACTGGCGGCAACGACGCCACCGCGGTATGGGCTGCGAAGGGTGGAAGGATCACATTATCCGAAGGCACCACGGTCAATACATCGGGAAACAATGCAAGAGCGCTTCTTTCATGGGATCCCCGGTCGAGCATTTCGGGGGAAAATCTTACAATTTTAACCAAGGGAGAGACCGCAGATGGCGCTAAGGCCAGTGGTGAAGGGTTGGTTAAGCTGACCGGAGGAACTGTAACGACAACAGGCAGGCAAGCTGACGGTCTTGTTTCCTTTGAGAAAGGCAGCCAAATAACGGCCGAGGGTGCCGAGATTTTCACCAAGGGAGACGAAGCAGTCGGGGTTATGGCGGAGAAGGGTGGCTCGATTACACTGACAGGCGGAAAGGTCGTGACGTCAGGCAAGCAGGCTGACGGGGTGCTGGCTCTGGACGGTGGAACGATCAATTTACTCGAAGGCACCACGGTGGAAGCATCGGGACCTTACGCAAGAGCGCTTTCCTCATTTGGTTCCCAATCGCACATTTCGGGGAAGAATCTCAGCCTTTCAACCAAAGGAGACCAAGTAAACGGCGCTCAGGCGCAAGAGGGGGGGGTGGTTGAGCTGACTGGCGGAAAGGTCACGACAACAGGCCGTTATGCTCACGGTCTGCTTTCCTCTGGTAAAGACAGCCGGTTAACCGCCAATGGTGTCGAGACTTCAACCAGCGGTGTCGATACATATGGTGTGGCAGTGAGTGAATGCGGCGAGCTAACAATAATCGGCGGCTCAATCACTGTATCAGGCGACCGGTCTGCGGCATTGTTTTCGCAATCTTTTGCCGACATGAGCAATCCCAATATTGCCACGATCACCAATGCAAAGCTGCGGTCGGACAAAGGCGTCGGTATTGTCGTAAAGGACATTGGTACAACCCTGACGGCACATCTCACCGGATCAACGGTCAGCGGCGCGAGCGGGCTGTTGAGTGTTAAAGATGGCGGCATTCTCGATCTGACGGCCGACGCTGCCTCCAAGCTAACAGGCACAGCGGTGGTGGATGCCAAATCCTTCGCCAATCTCATTCTGAAAAACAATGCGGTGTGGAACATAACAGGCGATTCCAACCTGACGTCACTCACTTTTGATGGCGGAACGCTGCGATATGAGGCGGCCTCGGCATTGCAGATAACCGATCCGCTTGACCTCAAGGAGCGCGGTGCCACCATCGACACCCAAAATCTTGATGTCCTTCTCTCGACAAAACTCTCAGGCGCTGGCGGGCTGACCAAAACAGGAGACGGAAAACTGATCCTTGATGCGCAAAGCGGTGATTATAAAGGACAGACAAAAGTGGCGGCCGGAACACTGGCGGTCAATGGTCAGCTGGGCGGTGTCGTAACCGTTCAGGACAAAGCAAAACTGGGTGGCTCCGGCAGGGTTGGCAGTCTGATCGTCGAGAAGGGCGGTACAGCAGCGCCGGGCAATTCCGTTGGTACGCTGCAAGCAGGCGATGCAATTTTTAAACAGGGCAGTATCTTTGACGTGGAAATCACGAAAGATAAATCCCGTACGGACCAAATCGCCGTGGACGGAGAGGCGCATCTTTTGGGCGGTATCGTGAATGTCCGTCTGGAAGGCGACAAGGCACTCCTGACAAAGGAAACGGTCGAGAGCCTGTTCAAGAAGAACTATGTCATTCTGACAGCAGGCAAGATGACCGGGAAATTCGACGACGTTTTTCCTCACTATAACTATATCAGCCCGTCGCTTGCCTATACGGATAAGGCAGTGGTTCTGGGCTTTGATCTGGTGCCGCCAGTGTCAAAACCAGTTGATGAAGCAAAGCCACCCGTGGCCAACGTGCCTGCTCAGCCAGTACAAGCACCTGCCGAGCAACCAAAGCCAACGGTCGTGGTTACGCCAAAGCCAGTTGATGCACCAAAGCCACCCGTGGCAAACGTACCTGTTCAGCCAGTACCGGCATTTGCCGAGCAACCAAAGCCACCGGTCGTGGTTGCGCCAAAGCCAGTTGATGCACCAAAGCCACCCGTGGCCAACGTGCCTGCTCAGCCAGTACCGGCACCTGCCGAGCAGCCAAAGCCACCGGTGGTGGTTGCGTCAACGCCAGTTGATGCACCAAAGCCACCCGTGGCAAACGTACCTGCTCAGCCAGTACAAGCACCGGTCGAACAGCCGAAGGTTGTGGCACCGGTCGCAACCGCGGTGCAGCCAGTAGATCAGCGCAAAGCCGAGGAAGAGGCCGACCGCCTGAAAACAGCACTTTTGAAAGAACGGGTGAAAAATCTCGCTCTCGTCGATACCGTGACGAATAACCAGAAGAGTGTGGGGGCTGCAATCAAGACGTTTGATCTCGGCAACCCGCTTCTGAACACGGTTCTCTTCTCAAAAGTTGGCGAGAAGATAGATTATGATGCTCTGGGCGGCGATATTCACGCCTCGCTCAGAGGGGCTTTGGCCAAGGACAGCCAGTTTGTGCGTGATGCGGCAAGCGACCGTATCCGTGCCGCCTTTGGTGATGCCACAGGCAGCAAGGCAGCGCCAACTCTGCCATATGGTCCTGAAACAAAACGGGGCAATGCGGTCGCAGGTGAAGCCTTTGCCGCCGTTGAACCTGCCGCGTCAACCACTGCGCTCTGGGGCACAGCCTATGGTTCGCGGAACCATGCGGGCAGTGATGGCAATGCCGCTGGTTTCAGCCGCAACACTGGCGGGCTCATCACCGGTCTTGATGGCGTTCTTGCCGAAACATGGCGCTTTGGTCTGCTTGCGGGCTATGGCAATACATCGCTGAATGCAGATCGCAGTCACGCTTCTGTCGATACCTATCAGGTCGGTGTCTATGGCGGCACGAAAGTGGATGCGCTGACATTGAGCTTCGGTACCAGCTTTGCCCATCATGAGATCAGCACGCGGCGCAAGGTTGCTTTCGGTTCCATCGCCGAGACGGACAAAGCCGAGTACGCCGCCAACACGGTGCAGGTCTTTGGCGAGGCTGCCTATCGCATTGATACACCCTATGCGGCACTCGAACCCTTTGCCGCTGCCGCCTATACCCACCTCAAAGCCAATGATTTTGCCGAACTTGGCGGTATCACGGCTCTGTCTGGCCTATCCGGCACAACGGACCTCACAACAACGACCTTGGGTGTCAGGGCCTCGCACAGCTTCGTCTTGAGCGGGACGACTGTGCTCACCGCCCGGGGCATGGCGGGTTGGCGCCACGCCTATGGTGATCGGGCTCCCGATGTTTCGGTGGCACTTGCCGGTGCTGATGGCATGTTGGTTGCGGGTCTGCCATTGGCACAGGACACAGCGCTTGCCGAAGCTGGCCTTTCCTTTGATATCGGCAAAGCCACAACCATCGGTGTCACCTATACGGGTCAGTTCTCGCAACAAGCTCACGACAATGCCCTCAAGGCTGATCTGACAGTCCGGTTCTAAGGACAGGCACAAAACAAACCCGCCGGGGGAAACTCCGGCGGGTATCCTTCAAACAGTCAGGCATTTTTCCATGTTTGCGGAATTTATTGCTGCAGACCGGGATAGGCCCAAAGCCCCGAGACGCGCATCAGATCGCGATAGATCACCAGCCGCTCATCCGCTGAAACCTTTGCCGCTTCCTCCAGTGTCGGTGCATCAAGCGCCACGACAGGCGTAACATTGGCGCCAATATCATATTGCTTCAGCACATCTTCCAGCAGCGTGCGGGCGCGGCGCATATGGCTGGAACTCGTCACCAGAATAACGCTGTCAGCCGTATGACGCTTCAGGAGATTGGCGACATTGAGCACATTACCGACCGTATCCTTGGATTTGTCCTCAATGAGAATGCGATCGCGGTCAACACCCTTTTCCACCAGCCATTTGGTCATGAGATCGCCCTCGGTGACACCGGCCTGCGGCTGGCCGCCTGTGACCATGATGCGGGCCGTCGGGTTCGCCTGCGCGGCTTTCAGCGTTACATCCAAACGGTCAAGCAACGGCTTTTCCATTGTGCCGTCCTTGGCCAGTGCATAGCCAAGCGCCACGATCATAACCTTGCCCTTGAGTGCAGGAATATCCGCATTGGGTTTTTCCGCAATGATCTGTTCGGCGCGCACAAAACGCTGGCGGTAGGCTTCCGCCTTGTCACGGTCGAGCCCTGAAAGCGCCTGATGGGCGAGGGCCGCTCCCGTCTCGTCATTGCCAATACGGGCGAGTGCTTCGATCCACGCCTGCGCATCGAAGGAGGTGGGGTCCTTTGCCAGAATGTCCTCATAGGTGGCTCGGGCTTCGGTGACTTTCTTTTGCAGGATTTGCGAGGAGGCCACGGCAAAACGGAAATTCATCTGTTCGGGCGCAAGTTTCGAAGCTTCGGCGAAGGATTGCTCCACCACATCATAGCGGCCATGCAGGGTGATACCCTTGAAAATCTCCGCTTCCGCCTTTTTGACGTCGCCGCCACTCCAGTAATATTGCATGCCAGTATCGACCAAAGTCTTGATACGCTCGGCATTTTGCGGATCAAAGGCGAGGGCAGGCAGTGCGACCGTAAGGGCGAGAAGGACGGCAGTTCCGGCAATGATCAGACGTTTCATGAGAGCTTTCTTTGCAGCGTTGAATGTTTTTTCTACGGATAGGTTAACCGGCGAAATGGTTTTTGCAATCGGCGAAAATCGGATGTTTTTTGAAATTGTGCTGTTCTGTTCATCCTCTAGCACCCCTATATGAAATCCGTACTACAATCCCCCGGAGTCCTCCCCATGTACGTTGTCTCGCTGAATTACGTCGCCCCGCTTGAAGAGCTTGATGCGGTTATCGATGGGCATATCGCCTTTCTCGACCGTCACTATGCATCAGGGACATTTCTGGCATCGGGCCGCAAAGTGCCGCGCACCGGGGGCGTCATCCTCGCCAGAAGCGAGAGCGAAGAAGCCTTACGCGCGATTCTTGCCGAAGATCCGTTCTGGCAGAAGAAACTGGCGACCTATGATATCCAGCAATTCGTGGCGACCAAAGTGCAGAAGGGGCTGGAAGGTCTGCTCGACTGATCAGAGCAGCGGCGAACAGTTGGCGCTTTTCAGAAAAGCGTCAACCTGCGCTTTCCACGACTGATCAGGCACAAAGCCGCGCACCACGACAAAACCCTCATCCATATCCGCTTCGATCAGCACCGAATTGGCTGCTGAAACGGGCTTGGTTTTGTTAAGCTCGATCATCTGCAAGGGTCGTGCGACCACAAGATCGAGCTGATCGGCAATGGCGGTGCGGTCGTTGATTGAATAAATATTCTCGCCCTGCCGGTTATAAACCGAAATCGACCAGTAAGGCGCCGTGCCAACACCGGTGATATGGGCGGGAAGATCGGTGATGTCGAAGCGGCAGGCCACCGCCTCAAACAGCGGATCGAGCGCGAGCGGCACTGTTTCCTGCGTGGCTTGCCGCACCACCGGGTGAAATGCCCAGTCCTCGCCATAATCAGATATGCGTGACCACGCATTCCGATCGGAATAATAGGGCACGAGCAGCACCACGGCGACATGGACAAGACCGGCGCCAACGAGGCCAAACAGCAGGGCGCGGAGGAATTTACCCATCACAGCCTACCTTTTTGACCATTGGGAAGGTCATATCGACCAGACCGGAATTGCTGCCGACGGGGGTATCGTAAAGCGTCATAACCAGCACCATGCGGCCGTCGCCTGTGGTGGCAAGCCAATTGCCTGTTTGTGCCTTCGGCGAGACGTTGACGACGAACTTGCCGCTTTCACTGCGGAAAATCTGGCGCGAGTGCAGGGCTGGCAACCGGTCCGCACCCGGATCAAGCGGGATAAGCGCCAGATCGGCAGTATAGAGCGTCCAGAAACGAGAATTGGGGCTGTTGCCATCAATAATGTAGGTGCATCGGCGGTTGAGAGCCTGACCCTGATCATCACGATAGGCATAAAAGGCAAGCCCTTCCGCACTGCCCAGCGGAAATGCCCCCTCGCGCGCTGCCCGCGCCTTGGCGTAGGGGTCAGACTGCGGTGTACCCGCATCGGGATAGCCGGTCCATTGGCCAACGGTCAGCGTGCCGAAGCCGTCGAAGCGGTTGACGGCATACCACGCGCTCAGCGTTCCGCCGCCAACGGCAATCACAAGGGCAATGAGGACGAGGAGCACATTTCGAAGCATGGAGTCAGGACTACACGGGAGCGCTGGTCATAAGCAAGCACTGCGCGATCAAAGCGCAGAGACTTTCGCTGGCAGGACGGGCAGTTTCAGTTCGGGTGCTTCCTTCAGGGCCTGACCGATTTCACGTAAGGAGGTAACGGTCGCATTGGACAAAACCCGCGGACGCTCCTGCGCTTTGAGGGCATCAACATCGTCACCCGTTGCCGGTTTGGCTGCGGCCACCTTCTCCTGTTTCGGCATGGTGGGATCGATACCCGGAATGGCCTTCAGATCAATATTCTGATGTGCATAATTCATGAAGCGCTGCCATGTCATGGCGGGCAGGATGCCGCCGGTCAATTCCTTGGTCGGCGTGAAATTATCATTGCCGAACCAGACGGCGGCGGTGTAGTTGCCGGTAAAGCCGACGAACCAGGCATCGCGATAGCTCTGCGTGGTGCCGGTCTTGCCCGCCACGCGCGTCATTGGCAGGGCCGCGCGCCGTCCGGTGCCCCATTCGGGCACCTGCGACAGCATGATGTTCATATTGAATGCAGCCTTTTCCGTAAGGGCGCGATGCGGCGCATCACCATCAGTCTTCCAGTCCCAGAGAACCTTGCCGTTCTGGTCGCTCATCTGGGTGAAGGCATGGCGCATACCGGCAATGCCGCCGGTGGCAAACACATTATAGCCCGTTGCCTGATCCATGACGGTCATGCCTGACGTGCCGAGCACCATGGTCTTGTGCGAACTGATCACCGATTCCACGCCCATGGCCTTGGCCAGCGCTACGATCGGCGCGGTTGTCAGATAATCCTTGGCGAGACGTACTGGAACCGTGTTGATCGATTTGACCAGTGCGGTCGTCAGATCGATCTGCCCGAGATATTGACGGGAATAGTTTTGTGGCGACCAGTTGCCCCACGAAACAGCACCGCCTGAAATCATGGTCTTGGGCGTCATGCCCTTTTCCATGGCCGCAGCATAGACGTAGGGCTTGAATGAGGAACCCGCCTGACGCAACGCTGCCGTGGCGCGGTTGAACTGGCTTTCGCCATAGTCGCGGCCACCAACGATTGCCCGCACCGCGCCGTTGTTCTCCAGCACCACGACGGCCGCCTGCGTGACTTTATATTCCTTGCCGAACTGGCGCAGATGATATTCAGCCGATTCCTCGGCGGCTTTCTGGATGCCCGTATCAAGCGTCGTGCGCACCACCAGAGTATGGGAGGGCAGTTTCTGGCCAACGCGGCGCACTTCATCAAACGCCCAGTCGAGGAAATAATCGGGGCTTTCGGACCGGCCGCGATCCACAACCGTTGCGGGATTTCGCCGGGCACCGACAACCTGTCCTTCGGTCATCAGTCCGCCCTGCACAAGATTGCTCAGCACCACATTGGCGCGCGCGCGGGCAGCAGGCAGGTTGACGTGCGGTGCATATTTCGCCGGCGCCTTGAACAGGCCTGCGAGCATGGCGGCTTCAGCCAGATTCACATCCTTGATGCTCTTGCCGAAATAGAATTCCGAGGCCGCCGCAATGCCGAACGTTCCGCCGCCCATATAGGCGCGATCGAGATAGGTCTGCAGGATTTCCTTTTTGGAAAGGTTGGATTCCAGCCACAGCGCCAGAAAAGCTTCCTTGATCTTGCGATCAATGCTGCGCTCATTGGTCAGGAACAGGTTTTTCGCCAGCTGCTGCGTGATGGTGGAACCACCCTGAACCACGGAATTGGCACGCAGATTTTCCGTCATGGCGCGGGAAAGGCCAAGAAAATCAATGCCAAAATGGTCAAAGAAGCGGCGGTCTTCCGTCGCAAGAACAGCCTTGATGACATGATCAGGCAATTCATCGATGGGCACGGCGCTGCGATGCAGGATGCCGCGCTGGCCGATTTCGTTGCCGTAGCGATCAAGAAAGGTAATGGCAAAATCGTCGCGCGTGCGCCAGTTCTTTTCGGTGTCGTGGAAGGCAGGAATGGCAAGCGTCAGCATCACCACGGAACCGGCGGTGCCCCAGGTAAAACCTTCGCTGAGAACCTCCACGACCGCGCGCCGCCAGCCTGAGACGTGGAAGCGGCGGAAGAAGATGGTTGTATCTTCCCAGAATTCGGCAAGGCGGAAACGCAACTCGTAGAGCGACGAATCAATCCACGCATCAAGTCCAAGCAGTGGCGAGACCTTGAATCGCTTGCGTTTGTTCTTGGCCAGAGTGTCTTTGGCCTGAGGCTCGTTCATCATGCCAATCTCTTGTCTGCCTGTCGTCAGCCACGTCTTCCCGCGAAGATATGGTGTAGCCGATTACGCTTAACAGCTTCTTATGATGACCGTTATAACGCAGGGCAGTCCGTTTCATTCCTTCCCATCATCAGGAAAAATCTAACTCTTTTTATTGGCATGCCACAAGGGGTAGGGGGATTCGCACCAAGATTTGATGGGTTTCGGGCTTTCGAAAATTCCGCCGAAAATTCCACTTGCAATTGTTTCGCGGCGATGGATTGCTGTGTTTTTAGGTTGGGAGAAAACAAGCATGTCTATTGAACATTGGCTGGCATTCGTCGCGGCATCGGCAATCCTTCTGGCGATTCCCGGACCAACCATTCTGCTTGTTATTTCCTATGCGCTTGGCCATGGCCGTCGCTTTGCCGCTGCAACCGTTGCGGGTGTGGCGCTGGGCGATTTTACTGCTATGACCGCCTCCATGCTCGGCCTTGGTGCGCTGCTTGCTACCTCTGCGGCCATCTTCACTGTACTCAAATGGATCGGTGCAGCCTATTTGATTTATCTCGGTATCAAACTCTGGCGTGCTCCAGTTACCGATACCGCTACGAGTGATACTCCGGAGAGGAACGAAAGTGCGCTGCGTATTTTTCTGCATACCTATGTGGTGACAGCGCTGAACCCGAAAAGCATCATCTTCTTCGTGGCCTTCCTGCCGCAGTTTCTCGACACGACACGTCCGGTTTTTACCCAGATGGCGATCTTTGAAACGACATTCCTTGTGCTCGCTACACTCAATGCTGGTACCTACGCGCTGATGGCATCCATGGCGCGTCAGACGATCCGCAAGCCAAAGGTCCAGCGCATCGTCAATCGCACCGGCGGTTCACTGATGATTGGGGCGGGTCTGCTGGCACTGGGCTGGAAGAAAGCCGCCTGACCATTCAAAGTACAAAAGAAAATAATCATATTTAGGAAAATAGTCCTTGACTGCGTAACGGGACTCCTGTAGGTTCTGGTTATCGTCAGAAATGTGTCCGGAAAATTCAACCCGAGAACGAACTGACATCCTCAAGGATTATCCATGACAATGATGACGCGCGGGGAGCAATCGCTCTGTCGACGGCATGCCTATGATCTCTGCCGGCATTACGGAATATCAGCTGATGAAATGGCACCGGTCTTTGGGGTTAGTAAAACGGCGCTTGAGCAACTGGTCGTCGACGATGGGCTGACGCTGCAATATCTCGAAAGTCAAAATAGTGAATTTGCCCTTATTCGCGATCTCATGGAGCTTTTGCGCAAGGAGTTGGACCAGTTGCAACTGGGGGATGAAACGGCCTCAGCCAAAACGCGACTGGATGCCTTGGCGCAACTGGCACGGACCATGGACCGGCTCAGTGAAATGCAGCAGAAGCGGACCGAACAGCAACGCTCTATCGTAATGTTCGGTCCGGATGAACTGCGGGAAGCGCTGGTTCGCATTGATGGAAGAATCCATGAACTTGCCCTATGCCGAGCGGATGAACTGGTGTGCCAACAATCTCAGCCCCGTGCAGATACAGGCCTTGACCAATGAATGGATATTTCAGGGGCGGGCGAGCCAACAGCCACCATATCATGACTGGCGTACCTGGCTGATCCTTGGCGGGCGCGGTTCCGGCAAGACACGTGCCGGAGCCGAGTGGGTGAACAGCATTGTGCATGGATTTCCGCCGTTTAAACCGCCAGCCGCGCTCAACATCGCACTGGTTGGTGAAACCCTTGCGGATGTGCGCGAAGTCATGATTGACGGACCGTCCGGCATCATGGCGGTGTCTAGGACTGACCGCCCGCGCTTTGAGGCAACGCGCCGACGGCTTGTCTGGGCCAATGGCGCAACGGCGGCAATGTTTTCATCCGAAGATCCGGATAGTTTGCGCGGACCGCAATTTGGTGCGGCTTGGTGTGATGAGTTGGGCAAGTGGAAACATGCGCAGGAAACCTGGGACATGCTGCAATTTGGTTTGCGGCTGGGCGAAAATCCGAAGCAGATTGTAACAACAACACCAAAGCCGATCGCCTTGCTAAAGGCTTTGATGAACGACAGTGCTGTTTTGGTGAGCCGGATGCGCACCGCCGAGAATAATGCCAATCTGGCCCAGAGCTTTCTTGCACATATGGGCAAGCTCTATGGTGGAACGCGGCTGGGACGACAGGAGCTTGATGGCGAACTGATTGAGGAGCGCCGTGATGCCCTGTGGTCGCGGTCAATGATGGAAGAGATTTATCGTGCCGACGTCCCGGAAATGCAGAGGATTGTCGTCACTATCGATCCGCCAGCCAGCGCAACGCGAAAGTCCGACGCTTGCGGGATCGTTGCTGCAGGGGTTGATGCGGAAGGTATAGGCTGGATACTCGCCGATGAGAGTTTCGCTCCCGCCAAACCTATTCAATGGGCCAAACGTTCCATCCAGCTGTTCTACAGGCTGGAGGCCGATCTGATCGTGGCTGAGATAAACCAGGGCGGCGATATGGTTGCCGCTGTAATCGCTGCTGAGGATAACACTGTGCCAGTTCGCGGCGTGCGTGCTAATCGCGGCAAAGCGCTGCGGGCTGAACCCATCGCCGCATTGTATGAACAGGATAGGATCAGGCACGCTGGCCGCTTTCCGGCACTGGAGGATGAGATGTGCGATTTCACCCATGCAGGGTTATCAAACGGGCGTTCGCCGGATCGTGTGGATGCATTGGTCTGGGCTCTGAGCGAACTGATGCTGAAAAAAGACATCAGTCCGCGTATTCGCGTGATGGACTAAACCTCGGGTTGCTTGGAAAAGTGGAGAGATTATTGTATGGTCTTGGAGTGGGATGCGAGCTTTCGCCCGCACCCCTTTTCCTAGTGTATGAAATTGACCCGGATTACGAGGTACCAGCTCGTCCGGTCTTTTTCATTTCCAGGGTGATGCTAAGTGGTAGATACCACATCATTCACCTCCAAGTGTGAGAGCAAGGCCATTGCTGTGGTCGGGAGGCCTATCGTCCCGATACACCGGCTGGCTCGACGTGTACTGCTTTCGCTCTCAAAACTCGTTCTGGTTCACCATTTTGCCGGGTTTTTCGAACAGGACCACGAATGCAGAGTTGCAATTGCGTTCGTTCTGGCGGAACTGGGTTGTCTCGAGATCGGGGAATTCAACCCGTTGAATGGAGCGTCCACTCTGGGTTGCTTGGAAAGACCGGGAAATTATTGTAAGGTCTTGGAGTGGGACGCGAGCTTTCGCCCGCGCCCCGTTTCTTAGATGATGAATTGAACCCGGATTGACAGTGTCCAGCTGCTCCGGGTTCTTTTCATTTCTAAGGTAATGCTAAGTGGCAGATACCACATCATTTACCTCCAAGTTTGAGAGCAAGGCCATTGCTGTGGTCGGGAGGCCCATCGTCCCGATACACCGGCTGGCTCGGTGTGTACTGCTTCGCTCTCAAAACTCGTTCCGGTTCAACACATTGCCGGGTTTTGCGCGAAATTCCACGAATGCAGGGTTGAAACGACAGCGCGATTTTCCTCACGCGGTTGTCCTCGTGATCTGACCTATCTCAACAATCAGAGAGAATATTTTCCATGGCACTTCATTGGCCGTGGCGCTGGCGCGCCGCGAATGAACATCCGCGTCTTAACACCAAGGCAGCGCAAGGATTTGTAGCGCTGCAATTTGACCGGGAGGCACGCTGGTCGCAGAGTGGATATACGGGTCTGTCGCGGCAAGGATTTATGCGCAACCCGATTGTCTACCGGTGTGTGCGTCTTCTGGCGGAAGCCGCCGCCGCCACACCTTGGCTACTCTACGAAGGGCGGACGGAACATACGCAGCATCCATTGCTTGACCTGCTGTCAAATCCGCATCGCGGCGCCGACGGAGCAAGCCTGTTGGAAACGCTGTACGGTCATCTTCTGCTTTCCGGCAACGCCTACATAGAGCGGGTTAGCGCCGGGAATGGTGCAGCCGAATTGCATCTGCTGCGCCCGGATCGCGTGCGCATCATCACCGGTGATAATGGATGGCCGGTGGCTTTGGGCTACGGCGTTGGTGCCAGTAAGCGCACCATTGCACTTGATGACGGGCAGGCGCTGCATCTCAAACTGTTTCATCCGCTTGATGATCATTATGGCTTTGCGCCGCTTGAAGCGGCCCTGATGGCGCTCGACATTCACAACGCGTCTGGCGTCTGGAACAAGGCGCTGCTCGATAATTCCGCGCGTCCATCAGGCGCGCTGGTTTATGCGCCTGCGGACACGGCACGTTTGACCGAAGCTCAGTTCGACAGGCTGAAGACAGAACTGGAAGAGGGGTATACCGGCGCAGCCAAGGCGGGACGCCCTTTACTGCTCGAAGGCGGGCTTGACTGGAAATCCATGGGCCTGTCGCCGCGCGATATGGACTTCATTGCTGCTAAAAATGCTGCCAGCCGCGACATCGCTTTGGCCTTCGGTATTCCGCCGATGCTGCTCGGCATTCCCGGTGACAATACCTATGCCAATTATGCCGAAGCCAATCGCGCATTCTATCGTCTGGCGGTGATTCCGCTGATCACTCGAACGGCCAAGGCAATCGGAAACTGGCTCGGCCCTGTTTATGGCGAACGGTTGCGGCTGGAACCGGATTTCGATCGCATTGATGGGCTGTCCATGGAGCGGGATGCGCTGTGGCAGCGTATATCTGCAGCGCCATTCCTGAGCGATGACGAGAAGAGAGAGGCTGTGGGATATGCCCGTAAGCCTGACTGAATTTTCGGGAGAAAGAATATGACAAACTGGTCCGATGCCGCCTGGATTCTGGCGGCAAAGGCGGCTGGTGCCATTGCAGGTTCCGCCGTCTCACTTGCCTATATGCTGCCGAAGGACAAGAGCGAGGCAGCCATCCGCTTTATCGTTGGGATTGTCTGCGGGCTCGCCTTTGGCGGACTGGCCGGCGTGAAGATTGCATCCGAACTTGATATTGGCGGCCAGCTTGGCGATGGCGAATTGATGCTGATGGGCGCTGCCGCTGCCAGTCTGGCGGCGTGGACGGCACTTGGCATTTTTGCCCGTATCACAGCGCGCATGGGTGAATCAAAATCTCCGCTGGATGGCCCAAGCTCTTCAACAAAAAGGGATATCGCCAATGCTGGAAAATGAGCGAATTGAGAAGAAGTTTGCCGGACTGGCAATAGAACGGGTCGAACTGGACGGAAGCTTCTCCGGCTATGCCAGCCTGTTTGGCGAAGTCGATCTTGGCAAGGATGTGATTGCTCCGGGTGCGTTTGCAGCGTCCATTCGCAAGCGCGGCGTCTCCGGCATCCGGATGCTTTGGCAGCACGATGCCAATGAACCCATCGGCATCTGGACACGTATCAATGAGGACAGACGCGGCCTTTATGTCGAGGGGCGTTTGACAACAGGCGTTACGCGTGGCCGCGAGGTGCTGGAACTGATGCGGGCAGGGGCAATTGATGGGCTCTCCATTGGCTTTCGCACCGTAAAGGCAAGGGCTGACGGCGCTGGCGTCAGGCGCATTCTCGAGGCCGATCTGTGGGAGATCTCTGTCGTGACATTTCCGATGCTGCCTTCCGCGCGGGTGGGGCAGGTCAAGGCACTGCATCCGATTGATGCGGTGCTGGCGGTAAGCCTGCGGGCCGCCGCCCGGCGTATCCGCGCTTGAATCATTCTATTCACTTCACACACAAAGGATTTGAAATGACCGAACAATTTTCGACACCAACATCAACACTGGCACCCGAAACCAAGAGCGCAGGTACACAAAACGTCGCCGAGGCATTCGACGACTTCATGCATGCCTTTGAAGAGTTCCGCCACAGCAATGACGAGCGCATCAAACAGATCGAAAAAAGCGCCAGCGCCGATGTTCTGACGCATGACAAGGTCGAGCGTATCAATCACGCACTTGATGAGCAGAAACGTGTCATCGATCATATGCTGCTGAAGAAAGCCCGCCCGGCTCTGGAAACGGGGTTTAGTCCCTTGCTTTCACTGGAACACAAAAACGCCTTCGAGGGTTATATCAGGCGCGGCGACGAGCAGGGCGTCCGCTCGATTGAAGCCAAGGCCCTATCCATCGGCTCTTCGCCCGATGGTGGCTACCTTGTCCCGCCGGAGCTGGAACGCGATATTGGAACGCGGCTGGCAGTACTGTCGCCCATCCGCGCACTGGCAACTGTACGGCAGGTATCGGGCTCCGTGTTGAAGAAGCCATTTGCGGTCAAAGGCCCGGTGGTTGGCTGGGTTGGCGAAACCGATGCCCGGCCACAGACCGAAGCCTCAAAACTGGCGGAACTTCAGTTTCCCACCATGGAACTGTACGCTATGCCGGCCGCCTCGTCATCATTGCTGGATGATGCGGCAGTTGACGTGGAACAGTGGATTTCCGCCGAGGTAGAGACCGCGTTCGCCGAGCAGGAGGGACAGGCTTTCATCAATGGCAACGGCACCACCCAGCCCAAAGGTTTCCTGACTTATGAAAGCGTCGCCGACGCAAACTGGAGCTGGGGCAAGCTTGGCAATCTTTCAACCGGCATTGCCGGTGGCTTTTCTGCTTTGGGCGCATCGGACATTCTGTTTGATACGGTCTATACGCTGAAGGCCGGCTATCGGCAGAATGCCAGTTGGGTGATGAACCGCAAGACCCAGGCAGCTGTGCGCAAACTCAAGGACAATGATGGGCACTATCTCTGGTCCCCACCTGCCGCTCCGGGCCAACAGGCATCACTGCTCGGTTTCCGGCTGAGCGAGGCCGAAGGCATGCCCGCCATGACGACAGGCACGGCAGCCATTGCTTTTGGAGATTTTGCCCGTGGCTATCTGGTGGTCGATCGCACAGGTGTTCGGGTCCTGCGCGATCCCTATTCAGCCAAACCCTATGTGCTGTTCTACACAACCAAGCGCGTGGGTGGCGGTGTGCAGGACTTCGATGCGATCAAGCTGCTGAAATTCGCTGCTTGATCCTTAGCGCTGCATGAACATTGTGCGCCCTTCGACAAGCTCAGGATGAGGAAAATGGGTGACTGCAAAGCCAATTGCAAAGGTTGCAGAACTTGGCTCCCTTTCATCACCCATCTCCCTCATGGTGAGCCTGTCGAACCACGAGGGCGCATGTTGATTATGCAATCGCCTCATTAATTCAGGAAATTCCATGACCATAACTGTAGTGAAGCCACCGGCTGTGGAGCCGGTGGCGCTGGCGGATCTGCGCCAGTTTTTGCGATTGAGCGGGACAGGCGAAGATATGTTGCTCTCCGGTCTGCTAAAGGCGGCACGGGAAACGCTGGAAGCCCAGACCGGGCTTGCGTTGATCAAGCAGACCCAGAGGCTTTATGTCGATCAATGGCCAAAAGATGGTCTGGTCAAAATTGACCGCCATCCGGTGCGGTCAATTGTTTGCGTCACGGCTTACGAGCCGGATGGCGTGCCGGTCATTCTCCCCATCGCTCAGATGCATCTGGAAACAGCTACGCGTCCGGCCCGGCTTCACCTGCACCATGAGGCTGACGGGTTGGGCGGACTGGAGATTGATTTCATCGCAGGGTTCGGGGAAACGGCGCTTGACGTGCCGGATGCGCTCAAGCACGCGCTCATGACCCTGGTTGCCCATTGGTACGAGTTTCGTGGTGCCGTTGGCCCCGCCGATCATCCTGTCTCTCTGACACCGGCATTCGAGCGCGCTGTAAGCCTGTGGCGAAGGATATCCCTGTGATGCCGACGCTGTTTATCGATCCGGGTAAACTGGCGCATGAGCTGCAGCTGGAACGCGCCGTTCTCGTCGATGACGATGTGAATGGCAGCGTCGAAGAGTGGCGTGAAATCGCAACCCTTTGGGTCCATATCGAACCGGTAGGGGCGGCAACGGTTCTCTTTGGCGAACAAAGCCTGCCAGAAGTTACCCATCGCATCACCATGCGGTCACGCGATGACCTGCAAAGCGGCATGCGCTTGCGCAGGGGTAGCCGCTTCTTCCAGCTCATCACCATTCATGATCCCGATGAAACCGGCCGTTATCTCATCTGCCGCGCACGGGAGGAGGGACTATGAAACTCAGCATGCAGATGACGATCACGGATCTCATCCGGACATTGCGCTGGCGCAAAATTGAGCTGTGTGAAGAGGTAGCAGACGCGTCGCGACCGATCCGGGACGAGCCGAAAGCCGGCGGCAAGCGAAAGCCAGAACGATGACCAGCGCCGGGCTTCAATTGCAAAAAGCGCTGCTCAAGGTGCTGACAACCGATATTGCTCTGAATGAATGGGTACATAGACGCATCTATGACCATGTGCCGGAGCAGGCTGTGTTTCCTTATATCACCTTCGGGACGACGAGCACCTATGACTGGAGCACGTTTACCGAGCGCGGCAGCGAGCATTTTCTGACGCTGCATATCTGGAATCGTGGCACCGGCAGGAAAACAGTGTTTGAGATCATGGGCAGGCTGGACAGCTTGGCCCTATTGCTCGCCTTAAAGCTGGAAGGGCACAGACTTGTCAGTTTCACCCTCGAACAATCGCAGACTTTTTCCGCCGAAAGCCGCGGCGGTTATGCGGGTATCATGCGGTACCGTGCGATGACCGAAGAGCTTTAACCCTGATATATCGAGTGAAACAAGGCGCCCATTGAGGTGCCTTTTTGCATTGAAGGAGGTTCAAAAATGGGCGCTCAGAGAGGCAAGGATATCTTGCTCAAAGTGCAGGATTCGGGCGGTAAATTCGTCACCTGCGCGGGGCTACGGTCCAACCGTATCGCTTTCAACACGGAAACGGTTGACGTTACTGACGCGGATGCAGCGGGACGCTGGCGTGAGTTGCTGGGTGGCAGCGGTGTGCAACGCGCTTCGATCAGCGGTTCGGGGCTGTTCAAGGATGCGCAGTCCGATGCGGTGATCCGGCGAACATTCTTCGCGGGCAATATCCTGACATGGCAGATCATCCTGCCGGATTTCGGTTCCCTGCAGGGGTCGTTCCAGATCACGGCGCTTGAATATTCAGGCAAACACGATTCCGAAGTCACCTTTGACATCGCCCTGGAGTCAGCCGGTCTGATCGGTTTCACGGAGCTTGTCTGATGGCGAACCGGCATCGCGGTGAAATCAATGCGATCTTGGATGGTAGCGAATGGACACTGTGTCTGACGCTTGGCGCACTGGCGGAACTGGAAGACGCATTTGCCGCAAGTGATATGGGCGCTTTGCTCAAGCGTTTTTCAACTAGTCCGCTTTCCGCACGGGATGCAGCCAAAATCATTGCGGCAGGGCTGAAAGGTGGTGGCAATAACCTATCGCTGGAAGAGGTCGCGCAGATGCAGGTCGAGGGTGGTGCGGCAGGTTTTGCGCATATCGTCAGTCAATTGCTGGCGGCGACATTCGGTGAATCAAAACCGGAGCAATCCACCGCAAACCCTTGAATGCCGCAGCAGATTCCACCGCTGCTTTTCCATGGGCGACCATCATGGCAGCAGGATTCGGGCTGCTGCGGCTTTCCACACGCGATTTCTGGGCAATGACACCACGGGAAATCTGTTCGGCGTTCGGGCCGCCGCCAAGGGACGCCGGACCCTCGCGGCCCGTTCTCGAGCTGATGATGCAGCAATTTCCCGATGGGCCAACTATGAATAAGGAACAGGAATGACCGAGAAAACGATGGTGCAGATTGATGCCGATACATCAGGCTTCGAAAAGGCCTTGTCGGACTTGCAGGTCCATTCCGATCAGTTCGGTCGCGCTCTATCCGGATCTCTGAAAAGCGCTGCCCTCAGCGGCAAAGATCTCGGGGATGTACTGCGTCAGCTGGGCAAGAGCATGCTGGACATGGCTTTGACGGAAGGCATGAAACCTCTTCAGGGGTTGGGTTCATCCATGTTCTCAGACCTCATCGGGGCGCTGGGCGGCGCAAAGCCCTTTGCCAAGGGCGGCGTGGTTTCCGGACCAACCTATTTCGGTGGAGGCGGATCGCTCGGACTGATGGGCGAGGCCGGTGCAGAGGCTGTCATGCCATTGACTCGCGGTGCCGATGGCAGGCTGGGCGTTGCCGCACAAGGCGGTGCCTCGCCCATGCAGGTGGTCATGCATGTGAACACACCGGATGCCAATTCCTTCCGCAAATCCGAAGCGCAATTGACCGGCATGCTGGCGCGTGCCGTGCGTCGCGGCGCGCGCACTTTGTAGGAACAATGAGATGCAGGCTTTTCATGATATCCGGTTTCCGCTCGGCGTATCCTTTGGCGCAACGGGTGGTCCGGAATGGAAGAACGAAATCGTGTCACTGACCTCAGGGCACGAACAGCGCAATGCGCGCTGGGCCGCCTCGCGCCACCACTACGATGCGGGAACGGGCGTGCGGTCGCTGGCCGATCTGGAAACGGTACTCACATTCTTTGAAGCGCGGCGCGGTTCGCTGCATGCGTTCCGGTTTCGCGATCCGTTTGATCATCAATCCTCTACGGCAGGAAAGCCGATTGCCGCTACAGATCAGGCGCTGGGACAAGGCGATGGAAAACAGGCGATCTTCCAGCTGCGCAAGCATTATGGCGATCATATCCGCCCGATCACCAAGCCGCAGGTCGGCTCGGTACGGGTTGCGGTCGCAGGCGCGGAGAAGCGGGAGCCCACCGACTTTGTTGTTGATGTCTTGACGGGAAGGATCGTGTTTCAGCCGGGACGATTACCGCCTGCCGGGTCTGTTGTGACCGCAGGCTTCGCCTTTGATGTTCCCGTTCGCTTCGATGTGGACAGGCTGACCCTCAGTATCAAATCCTTTCAGGCGGGTGAAATCCCGACCATTCCCATCATCGAGGTAAAGGCATGAACCGCCTTCCTGCCGCGCTTGAATCACATCTTTCGGCAGATGTAACAACCCATTGTTTTTGCTGGGTCATTCGCCGGGCGGACGGCATTATCCATGGTTTCACCGATCATGATCAGGTGCTCACGATAGATGGCGTGGCATGTGAGCCGCAAACTGGCCTGACCGCCAGCGAAGCAACAAGTGCTCTGGGATTGGCTGTGGACAGCGCCGAGGTTGAAGGCGCCCTGTCGTCGCTCAGTATCACCGAACGAGATGTGGAGGCTGGCGCCTTCGACAATGCCAGCGTTGAAACATTTCTGGTCAATTGGACTGCTCCGGATCAGCGCATATTGTTGCGGCGATCAAGGATAGGCACAGTCACCCGGTCAGGCAGCCGTTTTGTTGCGGAACTGAAAAGCAGCGCTGTCGATCTGGACAAGGTGAAGGGGCGGCGGATAACGCGGCTCTGCGATGCGCAGCTTGGGGACGCACGCTGCACCTATCGGGGCGGTGCGCAGAAAGGAACCATTGTTCGCGTGATATCGGATAGAGCATTGGTTGTCAGCGGGTTGCAGGCGCATGATGCGAACTGGTTTCGCAACGGCTTGCTGACCTGGCAATCTGGCCGTTCCACGGTGGTGATCGGCCAGAAACAGTCAGCGGAAGGCATGCGCCTCGACCTGCGCGACGGTCCCATTCCTGATATGCAAGTTGGTGACGTATTCTCGCTTCTGCCGGGCTGCGACAAGAGCTTTGCCACCTGCAAGGCCAAGTTTGCCAATGCAACCAATTTCCGCGGCTTCCCGCATCTTCCCGGCAATGACGCCGCCTACAACTATGCTGACGGCACAGGCAATTTTGACGGTGGGGCACTGGTGTCATGACCATTGCTGATGAAGTGGTCGCCGAGGCACGGCGCTGGATAGGCACGCCATACCGGCATGGTGGCTCCACATGGCAGGTGGGCTGCGATTGTCTGGGGTTGGTGCGTGGCATCTGGCGCACGCTCTATAGCTGCGAGCCGGAATGCGTTCCTGTTTATTCCGCCGACTGGGCGGAGGCCGGGCAGGGTGATCCGCTCATTGAGGCGGCCAGCCGGCATATGCCCGCCAAGACTATTGGCGAGATGGCGGAGGGCGACCTTATCATCTTCCGCTGGCGCGATGGGATGGCCGCCAAACATCTTGGCATTGTCACCGGTGCGGATCGTTTCATCCATGCTTATGAGAGCCACCGGGTCATGGAATCCGCTCTCGTACCGCAATGGCGCAACCGCATTGCGGCAGTATTCGCCTTTCCCGATCACCAATAGGATTCATCCGAATGGCAACGCTTATTCTTCAGGGGATCGGTGCATATATTGGCGGGGCGCTGCTTTCGGCGGGCGGTTATCTGATCGACCGTGCTCTTTCCAGCACCAAGCATATCGAGGGCGCACGATTATCATCAATGCGGCCTATGACCGCCGAGGAAGGCGCTGCGCTGCCGAAAGTCTATGGCGCTGTGCGGCTGGCAGGCACTCTCATCTGGGCGACGCGGTTTGAAGAGGTGAAATCCAGCCATAGAAGCGGCGCCAAGGGCGGGCCGAAGGTGACGAACTATTCCTATGTAGCCAATTTTGCGATTGCCCTTGCGGAAGGGGAAATCAGCTTTGTCAGGCGTATCTGGGCCGATGGAAAGGAAGTGGACCAGAGCGCGATTAATATGCGTGTCTACAAGGGTACAGCATCGCAACTGCCCGATCCGCTCATCGAAGCCAAGCAGGGAACGGGCAATGCGCCCGCCTATCGCAACACAGCCTATGTGGTTTTTGAGCGCTTTCCGCTTGAAGTCCATGGCAATCGTGTTCCGCAGTTTCAGTTTGAAGTGGTGCGCGCCGTCGGAGCGCTGGCGCAGAACCTCAAAGCAGTCGCGCTCATTCCGGGAGCGACCGAGTTCGGTCTGTCGCCTTCACTCGTCACCTGCGAACCGTCACATGGTGAAACGCGCGGTCTGAACCGCAATTGCCTGCAGAGTGCGACTGACTGGCAGGCTTCATTGGATGAACTCCAATCGCTTTGCCCTCGTCTTGAGCATGTGGCCATTGTTGTGCCGTGGTTCGGCACGGACCTGCGCGCGGCGCACTGCGCCGTCCGGCCGGGTGTGATGGACAGAAAAGGCTATGGCGAGAGCGAGGAGTGGCGGGCTGGCGATATCAAGCGCCATGAGGCGCATCTGCTTTCACGTGTTAATGATTGCGCCGCCTATGGCGGTACGCCGTCGGACCGCAGCGTCGTCGAGGCGATCCGTTCGGCCAAGGCGAGGGGGCTGAAAGTCACGCTCTATCCCTTTGTCATGCTTGACATAAAGGCTGACAATAGCCTGCCAGATCCCTATGGCGGGGTAAGGCAGGCGGCCTATCCGTGGCGCGGTCGCATCACCTGTCATCCCGCACCCTATCATCAGGGTAGTGTAAACGGTACGGCTGCTGCTGCGCGGGAAGTGGCCGCATTTTTGGGTACAGTCGACGCCGGCGCGTTCCGGGTGAAGGGCGAGAATGTCGGCTATCACGGCAAGGCTGATGACTGGGGCTATCGCCGCTTCATCCTGCATCTGGCTCATCTTGCCGTTTGCGCCGGTGGTGTCGACGCGTTTTTGCTTGGTTCGGAGCTGTGCAGTCTGACGATTATCAGGGACGAGGATAACCGCTTTCCCTTTGTCGCGGGGCTTTGCGCTTTGGCTGGTGATGTACGCGCGGTACTCGGCAGCAGCTGCACCCTAACCTATGGCGCTGACTGGACCGAGTATTTCGGCCACCATCCGCAGGATCGTTCCGGAGATGTCTATTTCCATCTTGATCCGCTCTGGGCACATCCGGCCATCGGGGCTGTTGGCATCGACAATTACATGCCACTCAGCGACTGGCGCGACGAGGATTACAGTATTTCGGGGCCGGACGGTTTTGCCGCTCCCTGTGATCTCGATGCATTGCAGGGCCAGATTGCGGGCGGCGAGGGTTTTAACTGGTACTACGCGTCGGATGCGGATCGAACGTCGCGCCGCCGCACACCCATCACGGATGGTTCCGGCAAGCCATGGGTCTATCGCTATAAGGATATAGCGAGCTGGTGGAAGAACGCTCATTTCAACCGCAAGGCTGGAATCGAGAGCGCCAAGCCAACCGAATGGCGTCCAATGGGAAAACCATTATGGTTCACCGAGATTGGCTGTCCCGCAGTCGACAAAGGGCCAAACCAGCCCAATGTCTTTCCCGATGCCAAGTCGTCAGAGGGTGCGTTTCCCTATTTCTCCGATCGCGGGCGCAGTGATATTGCACAGAACCGCTTTTTGCGCGCGCATCTCGAATATTGGCGCAGCCATGGCGGCGCAATGCTGGATACAAGCCGTATTTACGTCTGGGCTTGGGATACCAGACCATTTCCCGCCTTTCCGCTCAACCGTAAACTCTGGTCTGACGGCGATCACTGGATGACAGGGCATTGGTTGAACGGCAGGCTGTCAGGTGTCGCACTCGATGAACTGATCGGTGCGGTTCTTGCCGATTTCGGCGTCACACGGGTGGATGCTGAAGGGGCCGATGGTTTTGTCAGCGGTTTCATCGTCGAAGAACCGACCAGCGCACGAGCCGTTCTTGAACCACTGCTGGCGGTTTTCGGTGTCAATGCCTTCGAAGAGGGAGCGACGCTGGTTTTCCAGAGCGCATCGCGGATGCATAAGCAAAAGCCGTTGATTGATGGATTTGTCGAACCTGAGGACGCGGGACCGGTCAGCCGGAAACTGCACGAAATAATGGAGCAGCCCGCGCGGGTCGAAATCAGCTATCGCGATCCGATGCTGGACTATCAGGCAGCAATGGTATCGGCGGAGCGGCTGGACGGCAAGGGAACGGAAAACATGGCTCTTCCCGGCATGCTCGATGCGGGGCAGGCAAAATCTCTTGCGGAAAACTGGATGCAGGGCCGCCGTGCGGCGCGGCGTACCGCAAATTTCGAACTGCCGTGGAAATATGCAGCGCTCAAAGCGGGTGACCGTATCCGGCTTGATACCACTGCGCCGGTAAAGGACTACATCATTACGTCAATCGAAGATGGGGCGACACGGCGGATCGAGGCGAAGGGGTTGCCCCGGCATGTCAGCTATCCGAACAATGCGCCATTGCCAGCTTCGACCGAAGCGGGAGCATCGGCGGTGTTCGGGCGCCCCAGCTTCCATCTGTGCGACCTGCCAATGTGGCCGGGCGCTGAAACGCCCGTCGCTCAGTTGCGTGTTGCCGCCTTTGCCCGGCCATGGACAGGCGCCAGTATCTACGCTTCTCCGGAGGACACCGGCTTTGAGCCACGGACGGTGGTGGCAGATCGTGCAGCGATTGGCAGGCTGGTGGACATTCTGCCCGGCGGTGTTAGTGGCCGCTTACTGAACAGCGCCAGCCTTGAGGTCGAACTCCACTTTGGCGAATTGCGATCCACCACATTGGCGCAACTGTTCAACGGAGCAAATTCGGCACTCCTCGCAGCGCCGGATGGCCACTGGGAAATCCTGCAATTCCTCAATGCGCAGGAAATTGCGCCCGATCACTGGCGGTTGACGGGGCTATTGCGCGGGCAATGCGGAACAGAGCGGGAGGCTCTTCAATCAAGAGAAAAAGGTGCGGTGTTCATTCTGCTGGATGGAGCGGTATTGCCAGCCGGATTGAAGGCGCGCGAAACCGGATTGGCTTTGCATTGGCGTGTCGGTGCATCGGGTCAGGATTTGTCAGACCGTTATTTCAGCACCGTAACAGCAACAGGCGGCGTCAGGGCACTTGAACCGCTCGAACCAGTCCATATCAGGAGCAGGCTGCACGATAATGGTGACTTGCATGTTTCATGGATTCGCCGTGGCCGAATTGATGCGGATAGCTGGCTGGCGGTGGATATCCCCTTGGGCGAAGACCGCGAAATTTATCGGATTGAAATACGCAACAGCGGCAAATTGATCCGGTCTGTCGAGGTCGCGCAGCCGGAGTGGACTTATCCGGTGGCAGAACGTTTGCCTGATTTCGCCAGTCTTTCGGCGCCTGTCGATTTTCGTGTGGCCATGATTTCCGGCACCATTGGTACGGGCAGATTCGCCCGGATGATTTTGAGTTGATAGATAAAAACCCTTTAGAATCAAACTGTTTCAGAAAGGAATTGATTATGACCAATGAAAAGCCCTGGTATTTGTCGAAGACCATCTGGGCCTCGATTGTCACTGTTGTTTTGTCCTGTTCGAGCTTCTTCAATGTCTCGCTCGACCATGACGTCGAGGCTCATCTTGCCGATACGATTATGCAGTTTCTGACCGCGCTCAGCGGAATCGCCGCATTTTTTGGTCGATTGAGTGCAACGACGCTCATTTCACGTAAAGAAATATGATGTTAAAAGACGTGACCTGTGGCACCAATGGTTCGTGCCACGTCCAACTGTTCATGCATCGTTCAGACAGCAATTGATAATAATGACGCCATGATGAAAAACACACGTTTCTCTTTGCCCCTAGCGGCCCTGATTTCAGCATCCGGCGTGTTTCATGCCGGGGCGGTTCCGATTGCGCCTGATGCGTCGCAGAACAGTGCGTTGCTTCAGCTGGCGGCGGCTGACTGTTCTGCAGTCGGCCAGCAGGTGGCGGAGTCACAGGGTGGAACCCTTGCCCGCGCCACGTCCCAGACGCAGAATGGTCGCGAGGTTTGCGTGATCGTGGTCCTCATTCCCGGCAAGGACGGTGAACGTCCGCGCCGTGTCGAGGTTGCGGTGCCAGCAAACTGAACCGGATGTTGCCTGATCCGTTTTTCAGCTTATCCGGCGGGGGAAAGTGCGCATGAGAATACTCATCGTTGAAGATGATCGTGATCTGAATCGTCAGCTTGTCGAAGCGACGACCGAGGCGGGCTATGTGGTCGATCACGCGTTTGATGGCGAAGAGGGGCATTTCCTCGGCGATACGGAACCCTATGACGCGGTGATTCTCGATATTGGCCTGCCGCAGATGGACGGGTTGACGGTGCTGGAAAAATGGCGCCGTGATGGTCGCATCATGCCGGTACTGCTGCTGACTGCGCGTGACCGCTGGAGCGATAAGGTTGCCGGGATTGATGCCGGTGCCGATGATTATGTGGCCAAGCCTTTCCATATTGAGGAGGTGCTGGCGCGCCTGCGTGCCTTGATTCGCCGCGCGGCGGGTCATGCGTCGTCAGAAATCAGCTGTGGACCGCTACGGCTCGATACCAAGACGTCGAAAGCCACTGTCAGCGGCACAACGCTGAAGCTCACCTCACACGAATTTCGTCTGCTATCCTACCTCATGCACCATATGGACGAGGTCGTTTCACGCACGGAACTGGTGGAGCATCTTTATGATCAGGATTTCGACCGTGATTCGAACACGATCGAAGTCTTCGTCGGACGTTTGCGCAAGAAAATGGGTATCGATCTGATCGAAACGATCCGCGGCATGGGCTACCGCATCAAATCGCAGGACAGCAAAGCCTGAGTGGCGGGAGCAGGGCAAACGCGTGAATATACGATTTACCCGTTATCTTCCCAATTTCCGTTCGCTTTCCCTGCGCGTTATTCTCTTTTCGACGCTCTGGACCATTGTTTCCTTCGTTGCCATCGCCACGATCATCTCGGCACTCTATGGCGAAGCACGCCAGCACAGCTTTCAGCAGCTGCTTTCCGCGCATCTGTTCAGTGTTATCGCCTCGGTCAGTGTTAATGATGGTACGCTTGTCGGGCGGCCCGATCCGGGCGAAGTGCGCTATTCAAGCCCATTTTCCGGCTGGTACTGGTCTGTTGACCCCGTTGCGGACAATCTGAAGGGGTCGCTGCGCTCGATCTCGCTCGGCGGCAAAACCGTCGATTCGCCTTCCACCCTGATGGTTCCATTCGATACATCGTTCCAGCGTTCCTATACGGAGCCGGGTCTCAAGGGCGAAGAACTTTCCATTGTCGAGACGGAAGTTGTGCTGGATGCGGAAAACCGCGTCGCACGGTTTCGCGTCATGGGCAATTTGAGCGAACTGGAAGGGGAGATCGCTGATTTCCGCAATACGCTTTACTTCTATCTCGGCTTTTTCGGTGTAGGCGGAACACTCATCAATGCGGCCGTGATTCTGTTCGGTCTGCGACCGCTGGATCGTGTGCGTCAGTCGCTTGCCGATATCCGGGAGGGCAAGGTGTCTCGCCTCGACGAGGATCTGCCTATCGAGATCGCACCGTTGGCGCGGGAAATGAATGCGCTCATCGAAAATAACCGCCGCATTATGGACCGTTCGCGCACGCAGGTCGGTAATCTCGCTCATTCCCTGAAAACACCTCTGTCGGTTCTTGCCAATGAAAGCCGCACGATTGGTGGGGCAAAAGGCAAGATTGTTGCCGAACAAAGTGCCGCCATGCAGGTGCAGATCCAGCACTATCTGCAACGGGCGCGAGTGGCGGCACAACGCGACAGCGTGGTTTTCCGCGCGCCTGTGACGCCCATTCTCGCCCGTTTGGTGCGCGTTACCGCCAAGCTCAATCCGGGCATGGACCTGAGTTTTGTCAACGAGATGCCCGAAGCTGTTTTTGCCGGCGAACAGGAAGATCTTGAGGAAATTGTCGGCAATCTCCTGGAAAATGCCGGTAAATGGGGCCGCAGCGCAATTCGGCTTACCCTGTCCGTGGCCAATCCGGAGACGATGGAAAACGCCTTCGACATCAGCGTTGAGGACGATGGTCCGGGTCTGGCGCCGGGGCAGATCAAGGATGCCTTGACGCGCGGCAAGCGGCTTGATGAAAGCAAACCGGGAACAGGGCTCGGCCTTTCCATTGTCCACGACACGGTGCGCGAATATGGCGGCTCCTTGCGTCTCGAGCGAAGCGAAGCACTTGGCGGCCTGTGCGCTCGCATTGTGCTTCCGGTTGCCGGCGACTGAATCGCGCTTGCAACTATGCATCCAATCAGGTCATAAGTAATTGCTAGCTATTGCCTATATGACAAGGCCCCGTAAAAACGGACCCATGATGAAATCCCAGATTGCTCTTTCGCTTGTTGCCGTCCTTCTTCTGTCTGCCTGTTCGACCACGTCAGGTCCCAAGGCTGGCGGAGGCACATTCGCCCGCCTGACCGGCAAATCATCTGAGCCCGCCACATCGGATGTGCTGGCCGCTCTGGGCCGAGGACTGATCGGCAATGCGTCACTTGAACCTGCTGATCGTAAACGCGCATTACAGGCGGAATATCAGGCGCTGGAATATTCCCCTGCGGGCAAGGCTATCGAGTGGAAAAACAGCGCGGGGAGCCGCAGCGGTGAAGTGGTTGCAGCGCAGCCCTATCAGGTCGGTTCGCAGAACTGCCGGCAGTACACCCATACGATCCGCATCGATGGAACGCCGCAGACAGCGCGCGGAACAGCCTGCCGCAATGAGGACGGCAGCTGGACGCCCCTCAACTAAGTCTTAGCCTAATCATTCAATCGCTTTGCGGCGAATTGCCCTATCTGCGAAATCCATTTGGATTTTGCAGCGCTTGGAGACTATGTCTCAGCTCATGATTTTCTGGATTTCCGCTGCACTCTTGACAGTTGTCGCAACGCTTGTCGTGCTCTTACCCCTCACGCGACGCGTCAAGACAAGCGTCTCGGACGATACATATGATGTCGAAGTATACCGCGATCAGTTGCGGGAACTGGAGGCGGACGAAAAGCGCGGCCTCATCGATGCGGTAAGCGCCGAACAGGCGCGTGCAGAAATAAGCCGGCGTTTGCTGAAATCCGCCGCTGCAGCGGAAGCTGACAAATCAGTTTTCCGTCCGCAAAAGAGCGCGACCCGCGAGTGGGCAACGCTCGCAACAGTATTGGCCATTCCGCTGATTTCCTGGAGTATTTATGCCAAGACTGGTTCACCTGATCTGCCCGCGCAGCCTTTGGCTGAACGTCTCGCACGCCCAGCGGATCAGGCAACCCCTGCCGAGCTGATCGCCCGCGCCGAAGCGCATCTCACGCTCAATCCTGATGATGGTCAGGGCTGGGAAGTGCTGGCGCCCATCTATCTGCGCACCGGCCGTCCGGCTGATGCGGTAACTGCCTATCGCAACGCCATACGGTTGAACGGTGACAGTGGTCCCCGGCAGATTGGTCTTGGCGAAGCCTTGTCTGCGGTTGCCGGGGGTACGATGACGCCGGAAGCCGAAGCCAGTTTTAACCGTGCGCTGGCTCTCAATCCCGGTGATATGCGCCCGCAATTCTTCATTATCAATGGCTGGATGCAGCAGGGCAAACTCGTTGAATCCCGTGATTTGATCCGCAAATTGCTTGCTGATGCACCGAGTGACGTGCCATGGCGTGACGAAGCGCAGGCAGCGCTGACACGTCTCGACAAGGAAATCGCCGGCGACGCACCCGATGTCAGCGATATCGACCGGGCAACAGGTCCCGATGCCGCGCAGGTGGATGCTGCCGCGTCCATGAATGTGCAGGATCGTGCTGCCATGATCGAAGGCATGGTTGCCAGTCTTGCCGAAAAGCTCAAGCAATCGCCTGATGATGTGGAAGGCTGGGAAAAGCTCGTCCGCTCCTATGTGGTTCTCAACCGGCCCAATGATGCGCTGGAAGCCTTGGCCAGTGCTCGCAAAGTGTTGAGCGGCGACAAGCTTGCGCGTCTTGATGCGGTCGCAGATGATCTCGGTCTGGCGGAGCAGCCTGGGGATACCAGGCCGGAGAAGAAGTGATGACACGCAAACAGAAACGGCTTTCAGTGATTGGCGGCGCCCTGGTGGTGCTGGCCTGCGCTGCTGGACTGGTGCTGTTTGCGCTTCAACAGCGCATCGCGTTTTTCCGTATGCCATCCGACATTGCCGCTGCCGACCTGCAATCGGAATCGCGCTTTCGACTCGGCGGACTGGTGGAAAAAGGCAGTGTGGTACGCGGCGAGGGAACAAAAATCACCTTTGCGGTCACTGACCATATCAAAAGCGTTCCCGTAACCTATGATGGAATTCTGCCCGATCTTTTCCGCGAAGATCAGGGTGTGGTGATCGAAGGCAAGTTTGCGCCAGGTGGGGCTTTTACAGCTGATAGCGTTCTTGCCAAGCACGATGAAAACTATATGCCGAAGGAAGTTGCCGACAGTCTGAAGGCCAAGGGTGTGTGGCAAGGGGAGAACAAGCAGCAATGACGGAACTCGGACATTTCGCTTTGGTTCTGGCGCTTGCCCTGTCCATTATACAGGCTGTCGTGCCGGTCTGGGGCGCACGGCGCAATGACGACCGCATGATGGCCGTTGCCGTTCCGGCTGCCTTCACCGTCTTTGCAGTGATTGCGCTGGCCTTTGTGGCGTTGACCTCAGCCTATGTCGCTTCGGACTTCTCGCTGCAGAATGTCTGGGAAAACTCCCATTCGCAAAAGCCGCTGCTTTATAAAATCACCGGTGTCTGGGGCAACCACGAAGGCTCAATGCTGCTGTGGGTGCTGATACTCGCATTCTTCAGCGCGCTGGTTGCTTTCTTCGGTAACAATCTGCCGCCGTCTCTCAAAGCCAATGTGCTCGGTGTGCAGGCATGGATCGGCTCTGCCTTCCTGCTGTTCATCGTTGCCACCTCCAATCCGTTCACCCGCATCACACCTGCACCGATTGAGGGACAGGATCTCAACCCGATCCTACAGGACATCGGCCTCGCGATCCATCCGCCGCTGCTTTATCTCGGCTATGTCGGTTTTTCCGTATGCTTTTCGTTTGCCGTTGCAGCGCTCATCGATGGGCGTATCGATGCGGCTTGGGCGCGCTGGGTACGTCCGTGGACGCTGACTGCATGGATGTTTCTGACCGGTGGCATCGCCATGGGCTCCTACTGGGCTTATTATGAGCTTGGCTGGGGAGGCTGGTGGTTCTGGGACCCGGTTGAAAATGCCTCTTTCATGCCATGGCTCGCCGGAACGGCGCTGCTGCACTCGGCTCTGGTCATGGAGAAGCGCTCGGCGCTGAAAATCTGGACAGTGCTGCTGGCCATTCTCACCTTCTCCCTGTCGCTGCTCGGCACATTTCTGGTGCGTTCGGGCGTGCTCACCTCGGTCCATACATTCGCGACCGATCCGGGGCGCGGCCTCTTCATTCTCGCCATTCTCGTGTTCTTCATCGGCGGTTCGCTGGCGCTGTTTGCCCGCCGCGCGCAGACACTTGCACCCGGCGGCCTGTTCCAGCCGATCTCACGCGAAGGGGCGCTGGTGTTCAACAATCTCTTCCTCACGACAGCGGCTGCGACCGTGCTGATCGGCACGCTCTATCCGTTGCTCCTGGAAACATTAACAGGCGAAAAGATTTCCGTCGGCCCGCCCTTCTTCAATATGACCTTCGGCCCGCTGATGATCCCGCTGCTTGCCGCTGTGCCATTTGGCCCGCTTTTGGCCTGGAAGCGCGGCGATATTCTCGGCGTTGCCCAGCGTCTGATGGTGGCGTTCTTCGTTGCGCTGCTTGTCGTGGCCGTGGTTCTCTACAAGACATCAGGCACGGCAATCTTCTCCGCGTTCGGTATTGGGCTCGCTTTCTGGCTGATGCTTGGCGCATTGACCGATCTTTCCTTGAAGGCCGGTATTGGCAAGGCTCCCTTCGCCGTCATGCTGCGCCGTTTGACCGGGTTGCCCAAATCCGTATTCGGTACGGCATTCGCGCATTTCGGCCTTGGTGTAACCCTGCTGGGTATTGTCTCTGTCTCAACCTTTGCCACGGAAGACGTGACGGTGATGAAGCCGGGCGAAACATTGCGGGTTGCCAGCTATACGCTGCGCTTTGATCGCATCGACCCGGTGAAAGATTCGAATTTCACCGAAGATCAGGGCAAGTTCACCATTCTCGACAGTGCAGCGCGCGACGTTGATACGCTGATGTCGTCAAAGCGTTTCTATCCCGTGCGCAAGATGCAGACGACGGAAGCGGGTATCAGGACATTCCTGTTCAGCCAGCTTTACGTTTCGCTCGGTGATGCCACCAAGGATGGTGGCATTGTCGTGCGCGTCTGGTGGAAACCCTACGTGACACTGATCTGGCTCGGTGCGCTGGTCATGATGGCGGGCGGTGCCATGTCACTGGCAGACCGGCGGTTGCGGGTTGGTGCGCCGGGCAAGGCCAAAGCCGCAAAGACGGGCCGGGCGAAAGGTGCCATGGCATGAGGCGCGTATCTGCAGTCTTTTTTGTGCTGCTAACCGCCCTTTATCTCGGCGCAACGGCTGCACAGGCGGTTTCGCCCGATGAAGTACTACCCAATCCGGCGCTGGAGACGCGCGCGCGCACCATTTCCACCGAACTGCGTTGCATGGTGTGCCAGAACCAGTCGATTGACGATTCCAATGCTGATCTTGCCAGGGATTTACGGGTTCTGGTGCGCGAGCGGCTGACGGCGGGTGATACGGACGAGCAGGTGCTGGATTTCGTCGTTGCCCGTTATGGCGAATTCGTTCTTTTAAAACCACGGCTGATGCTGAGCACAATCCTGCTCTGGGGATTTCCCATTGCCGCTCTCCTGGCAGGTGCCATCGCGATTGGCGTTTCAATTCTACGCCGTCGTCGTTCGCCAATCGAAACCACCCCGCTATCGGATAGCGAAAAGAAGCAGCTGAAGAAACTTCTGGCTGCTCCCAACGACTAGAACTATTTGCCGGATGCCCTGAGTATCGATTCCACATTCTGCATGTGGACAGGTTCATAAGGCGCGTAATAGGTCAGTACATCCGAACGAAAATCTTCCGCGATGAAGGTGAGCAAATCCTCATCTGCCAGCTCCGGCTCGTCGCGCAGGCGCATAAGCTTGCTGACATAGCGTTCCGTTGCGGCGATCAGTTTCGGCCCGTAGCCACCGGCAATAATCACATCCTCGGCACCATGATTGGGTAGAATTTTTTCGATACCCCAGGTCGACATGCGCTTCAGATCGAGCAAATGGTTTTCCAGCCGCTCGGGTTCGGCCACATAGGTGATTGGTTCTTCCAGTGTATCACCTGCAAACAGCAGCTTGAGCTGCGGTATGATCATCACGGTGCCGTCATGGCTGTGAATATCCACATGGCGCAATTGCACCTCGATCTCTCCAATCTTCAGATCGCGCTGATCTTTGAAGATACTGTTTGGCATGACGAGCGGGCGGACAGGCGGTGTGCGATTCTCCAATGTGTTCTTGTTGTCGCTGAGTGCCTTTGCCGTGAGGTCATTGGCAATGATCTCGCAATCGGCAAAAACCGCGTTCCCTGCCACGTGATCCACATGCCAGTGGCTGAGCACGACGCGGATGTGCCGGGCACCGGCCTGAACAAGCGTGTCGCGGATGAGCGCGGCATGCGCATTGGAAATGCTGGTGTCATAAACGAGTGCTTCCTCACCGGAAACGATGGCATAGGAGCAGACGCCAAGTGCATAGGCGCCATCGTCAAGCCAGTTTGGTTCGGCGGAATAGGCGCGAACTCCATCTAATCTGCCATCATAAAATGCGTAGACACCTTCATAGGGCTGGTGAACCCGCATTGTGGAACCGAGCGGCGGCATGGATGCCATTTGAACTATCTCCAGTGATCAACGAATCGTGGCGCCAAAGAGTTATCTTACAAATTTGTCATGTTGCGGAAATGGCGGCGTAACGTTCTTATCTGTATCACTGTTGGTTATTAAGCGGTCGGATTTCCGATCGGGCGTCCAAGGAGAAAGTTTTATGTCTAACAATCGTACGTCCTCCACTTACCGCAAGGGCATTGCTGCCGCGCTGCTCGCCTCGGCGCTCGCCGGGGGACTGCTGGCAACCGGCCCGCTTGCAGCCATTGCGCCAGCGCAGGCTGAAGCGGTGCGTGTTGATGGTGCGCAGCAGCCCGGCTTTGCCGATGTTGTTGAAAAGGTCAGCCCCGCCGTCGTCAGCGTTCGCGTCAAGAGCGCAGTTCAGCAGACCTCCGATGATGGTTCGGGCATTCCGGGATTTGATCAGCTCCCCGACGATCATCCGCTCAAGCGTTTCTTCCGTGATTTCGGCGGGCCAAACGGTCAGGGCGGTATGCAGCAACGCAGAGGCGGTCAGCGCGACCACCAGAACCGTCCGGACCGTGTACGTCCGACAGCGCAGGGTTCCGGCTTCTTCATTTCTGAAGATGGCTATCTCGTCACCAATGATCACGTCGTGGAAGACGGCAGCGCCTATACCGTTGTCCTCAATGACGGCACGGAACTTGATGCCAAGCTGATCGGTAAGGACAAGCGTACCGATCTCGCCGTCCTCAAGGTCGATGACAAGCGCAAGTTCACCTATGTGTCCTTCGGCGATGATAACAAGATGCGCGTTGGCCAGTGGGTCGTTGCAGTCGGCAATCCGTTTGGTCTCGGCGGCACCGTGACAGCTGGTATTATCTCGGCGCGTGGCCGCGATATCGGTGCTGGTCCCTATGATGACTTCCTGCAGATCGATGCGGCCGTCAACAAAGGCAATTCCGGTGGTCCCGCTTTCAATCTGAACGGTGAAGTTGTCGGCATCAACACAGCAATCTACTCCCCATCCGGTGGCAGTGTGGGTATCGCCTTTGCCATTCCGTCAACGACGGCCAAGATGGTCGTTGATCAGCTCATCAAGACAGGCACCGTATCCCGTGGCTGGATTGGCGTGCAGATACAGCCGGTCAGCAAGGAAATCGCCGAATCGCTCGGTCTTTCCGAGGAAAAGGGTGCGCTGGTTGCCGAACCGCAGTCCGATGGACCAGCCGCCAAGGCCGGTATCCAGTCTGGCGACGTCATCACCGCTGTTAATGGCGAGACGGTTTCCGATCCGCGTGATCTGGCCAAGAAGATCGCTGCGATCAATCCCGGCCAGAGTGCCGAACTGAGCGTCTGGCGCAAGGGCGAGGCCAAGGCCGTCAAGGTATCGATCAACTCCATGCCCGGCGATGAAAAGCAGGCATCCAAGAGCGACAACAACAGCAAGACGCAGGATCAGGCTTCGGTGCTGGATGATTATGGCTTGACCGTTGTTCCATCCGATGATGGCAAGGGCGTTGTGGTCACAGATGTCGATCGCTCCGGCGATGCTGCCGACAAGGGCATCACAACCGGCGATATCATTGTCTCGGTCAACAACAAGCCTGTTAAGAGCGGCTCTGATATCGATGCGGCTATCGTTGAAGCATCAAAGAGTGGCCGCAAGGCAGTCCTGTTGCAGGTTCAGACCAACGACCAGTCGCGGTTCGTGGCTCTGCCCATCAATCAGGGCTAAGGCCGGCACCAACGAAAACGGGCAGCGGATATTCCCTATCTGCTGCCCGCCTGCCATCCAGAGCATCATTCATATGGTGCTTACCTCTGTCTCGAAACCGGCTTAGTATGAACGCCATGAAGATTCTCGTTATTGAAGATGACCGCGAAGCGGCCCGTTATCTGGAGAAGGCTTTTGCCGAGGCTGGCCATTCGGCTGATGTCGCCGGTGATGGCGAAACCGGTTACACGCTGGCGGAGCAGGGCAGCTATGACGCCCTGATCGTCGATCGCATGTTGCCGCGCCGTGACGGTCTTTCTGTCGTGGCCGCGCTGCGCGCTCAGGGCATTGATACACCGGCCCTTATCCTTTCTGCACTGGGTCAGGTGGATGACCGGGTAACTGGCCTGCGCGCTGGTGGCGATGATTATCTCACCAAACCCTATGCATTTTCGGAATTGCTGGCGCGGGTTGAAGTCCTGCAACGCCGGTCCAGTCCGAAAGAAGCGGAAACGGTATACCGGGTCGGTGATCTGGAACTTGATCGCCTGTCGCACACCGCCAAGCGGGCCGGGCAGGGCATTATCCTGCAACCACGCGAATTCCGCTTGCTTGAATATCTGATGCGCCATTCCGGACAGGTCGTTACCCGCACGATGCTGCTTGAGCATGTCTGGGACTATCACTTCGACCCCCAGACCAATGTGATCGACGTGCATGTCTCGCGCCTGCGCGGCAAGATCGAAAAGGGTTTTGAAACGCCCCTGCTGCACACGGTGCGCGGCGCTGGCTATATGCTCAAGGCCGGCGGAATCGATGCATGAGCCGCTTTCTTGCCATGATGAAAATGACAGCCGTCCGGCTGTCAGCGCTTTACCTGCTTCTTTTTACTGTCTGCGCCATTGTTCTGGTCTTTTACATGACCAGCCTTTCGGTCAATCTGCTCACATCCCAGACGGAAGCCGCCGTTAACGAGGAAATCGAAAGCGTCGGCCAATCCTATCAACGTGCTGGCATAGCCGGGCTTGTCCGCTCCATCGACCGTCGCAGCCGGCAGCCGGGTGCCTATCTCTATCTCGTTACCGACCCCGCTGGCCGGATCGTTGCTGGCAATGTGCAGAGCATCGAGCCGGGCGTGTTGCAGACGGATGGCTGGATAAAGCGTCCGATTGCCTATGAGCGCTACGGCGAGAACAATGACCCGCAGGTCCATACGGCCATTGCGCGGATCATTGTCATGCCCAATGGTATTCGCGTCATGGTTGGCCGTGATCTGGGCGAGCCGGAAAAGATACGGCTTGTGGTTCGCCGCTCGCTGGGTGCGGCGCTCGGGATTATGGGTATCGGCGCATTTCTCATCTGGTTCTTTGTTGGTCGCCGTGCTTTGCACCGGATCGACGAGGTTTCCGTGGCTTCGCAGCGCATCATGGGCGGTGATCTTGCCGGGCGTCTGCCGGTCAGCGGGTCCGGCGATGAGTTTGATCGTCTCGCCGCCAATCTGAACGGCATGCTGGCCCGCATTCAGGAACTGAACGAGGGCGTGCGCCACGTCTCTGACAATATTGCCCATGATCTGAAAACGCCGTTGACCCGTATGCACAATCGGGCGGAATCCGCCCTTGCCAATGCCAGGACCACGAAAGCCTACCGCGCAGCACTGGACGGTATGATTGCCGACTCCGATCAGCTTATCCGCACGTTCAACGCCATTTTGATGATCTCACGGCTTGAATCAGGATACTCGTCGGAGACAATGGAACTTCTGCCGCTGTCGACAGTGGTGCAGGATGTTTACGAATTATATGAACCGACGGCGGAGGAGGCAGGTATCGCCTTCACGCTTGGAGCCGAGGACGCAACACCAGTGCGGATCAACCGCGAACTGGTGGGCCAAACCATCTCCAATCTCGTCGACAACGCCATTAAATATGCCGGCGGCGGTGAAAAGCCGGTGGAAGTTTCCCTTGCTGTGGAAAAGCAGGATCACACGGTCCGCGTCATTGTCACGGACAATGGCCCGGGCATCCCGCCGGATCAGGTGGATCGGGCAACGGAGCGTTTTGTCCGTCTTGAGGAAAGCCGTTCGCAACCGGGGTCAGGACTGGGTCTCAGTCTTGCCAAGGCGGTGATGAAATTGCACGGTGGCACTCTGGAATTGCAAGACAATGCTCCGGGGTTGCGTGCTGTGCTCGCTTTCCCGGTGGGGGAGGAGACTAAATGAATGAAGATGCGGCTTTTTTTGCCCGCGATCTGCGCTCGCTGACGCCACTCGACAAGAAAACAGCAGCGGCCTTTCTCGGCGAACTCATCGAGAGTGCTGTCGAGAAAGAATGTCCTGAGACCGCTGATGTGAAAAACAATGCGAAAGCCGCCGGTTTTCTCTCCGCGGTTCTCGATCTCTCTCCCTATCTGCGCAATGTGCTGATCCGCCGTCCCGCTATACTGGAGCCGCTGTTTGCCATGCCGCTGGCCAAGCGCCTGGAAGCGCTGATGCGGGATGTAGCGGCGAGTTCGGAAAGCGAGAATATTACTGAAACCGGCATCATGGCTGTTTTGCGCCAGTTAAAGCTGGAAGGGCATGTTCTGATTGCCCTTGGTGATCTCTCCGGCGTGTTCGACACGGCGGGCACAACCCGCTGGCTGTCACAGCTGGCGGAAGAAAGTGTCCGCGCTGCGGTGCGGTTCCTGCTGCGCGATGCGCATGAATCCGGGAAGCTCAAACTCCCCGACCCAGAACATCCGGAAAAACAATCCGGCTGGATTATCCTTGCCATGGGGAAGTTCGGCGCATTCGAGTTGAACTATTCCTCGGATATCGATCTGATTGTCTTTATTGACGAGCATAGCCCCGCCATTCCTGCCCCCTACGAATGTGTCGAGACCTTCTCGCGGCTGACCCGCCGTCTGGTGCGTATCCTGCAGGATCGCACGGCGGATGGTTATGTCTTCCGCACCGATCTGCGCCTGCGCCCGGACCCCGGCTCAACGCCTCTGGCAATTCCCGTCGGTGCGGCGCTCAACTATTATGAAGGGCGCGGCCAGAACTGGGAGCGCGCCGCCATGATCAAGGCACGCCCGGTCGCTGGTGATATCGCAGCGGGAAAACAGGTGCTGGCCGAACTTGCACCCTATGTCTGGCGCAAATATCTCGATTATGCGGCGATTGCCGACGTGCATTCGATCAAACGGCAAATCCACGCCCATAAGGGCCACGGCGAAATTGCCGTGCGCGGTCATAATGTCAAACTCGGTCGCGGTGGCATTCGCGAAATTGAGTTCTTCGTGCAGACCCAGCAATTGATCGCCGGTGGACGGTTTCCGCAACTGCGCGGTTCACGCACGGTTGATATGCTGGCCGCACTCACCGGCCTTGGCTGGATCAGCGAAGAGGCGCGCGACACTCTTGTCGAAAAATACGGCTTTCTGCGTGATGTGGAACACCGCATCCAGATGATCGCCGACGAACAGACCCACATGCTGCCTGAAGATGATGAGAATTTTCTGCGGGTGGCGCATATGATGGGCTATCGCGACGGCGAGGCCTTTGCCGCGGATTTCCGGCAATCGCTGAAAACAGTCGAAACGCATTATGCGGCGCTGTTCGAACAGGCGCAGGATTTGGCGGGTGAGGCCGGAAATCTTGTCTTTACCGGCGATGTGGATGATCCCGATACGCTGGAGACTCTGGCAAAATTCGGTTTCGAACGGCCAAGCGACATTTGCCGTGTGATCCGCACCTGGCATTTTGGCCGCTATCGCGCAACGCAATCGGCGGAATCGCGTGAACGTCTGACCGAACTCACGCCCGTGCTGCTCAAGGCCTTCGGAGCGACAAGCCGGGCCGATGAAGCGCTGATGCGCTTTGATGAGATGATCAAGGGCCTGCCTGCGGGTATCCAGCTTTTCAGCCTGTTGCAGTCCAATCCGCGCCTGCTCGACCTGCTTGTACTGATCATGGGCGCCGCGCCGCGCCTTGCCGATATCATAACCCGCAAGCCGCATGTTTTCGATGGCATGCTGGACCCGGCAATTTTCGCCGATATTCCCACCCGTGCCTATCTGGCGGAGCGCTTGGAAAACTTTCTCGCACCCGCCAAGGTCTATGAGGATATTCTCGACCGCCTGCGGATTTTCGCAGCGGAACATCGCTTTCTCATCGGCATAAGGCTTCTGACCGGCGCTATCGATGGTATCAGGGCAGGCAAGGCTTTTTCCGATCTTGCCGATCTGGTCATCGACCGGGCATTGCAGGCGGTGATCGATGAATTTGCCAGCAAGCACGGCGTGGTATCAGGCGGACGTATTGCCATTCTTGGCATGGGTAAACTCGGCAGCCGTGAACTAACTGCTGGTTCTGACATTGATCTCATTCTCCTTTATGATCACGACGCGGATGCGGAAGAGTCCGATGGCGAAAAGCAGCTGGCGCCGTCGCAATATTACATGCGGTTGACCCAGCGCCTGATTGCGGCGCTCTCTGCCCCAACGGCGGAAGGCGTACTCTACGAGGTGGATTTCCGCCTGCGCCCTTCGGGTAATAAGGGACCGGTCGCCACCCATATCGACTCGTTTCGCAAATATCAGCGCACGGAAGCCTGGACGTGGGAGCATATGGCCTTGACCCGCGCCCGGCCGGTGGCTGGCGACAATGCCTTTTTCGGCGAGATCGAGACAGAAATCGCTGAAATCCTCGCTCTGCCACGCGATCCGGCAAAAATCGCCAAGGACGTGGCTGAAATGCGTGCCTTGCTGGAAACGGAAAAGCCACCACACGACAGCTGGGACATGAAGCTGGTACCCGGCGGCATTATTGATCTGGAATTTATTGCCCAGTTTGCGGTGCTGACAGGCAATGTCGAAGGGCCAGTCATTGCCCATTCCACGGCGGAAGTTTTGACTAGATTGAAGACCGGTTTCGTTGAGCCGGTTGTGACCGATGAACTGGTAGCCGCTGCCAATCTTTATACGGAGCTGACGCAGATCATCCGCCTTTGCCTCAACAGCGATACAAGGCGCGAGGATTTCCCGCCCGGCCTTGGCGATCTTCTCTGCCGAGCCTGCGATCTGCCTGACCTTGCCCGCGTCGAGACCCATCTGGAAGACACGGCAAAATCCGTTCGCAAGACGTTCAATGCGGTGTTACGCGGAGCAAAGAGCAGTAAGTCCAATGGCAAGTAGAGTACTTTAAACCCGCCATTCCTCTCGCACCGGACCAACGGTCCGGGTGGGAATGCGCACCGAGACAATGGTGCCGACGCCTTCCGTGGAGCGGATTTTCAATGCGCCGCCATGCAGCTCCGTCAGCGAGCGGGAAATGGCAAGGCCAAGGCCTGAGCCCGTATGGGTCTTGGTGAACTGATTCTCCACCTGCTCAAAGGGTTGGCCGATTTTTTTGAGCGCCGATTTCGGGATGCCGCAGCCGGTGTCTTCAATGGTAAAAACCAGCGCGCCTGACACTTTGCGGGCGCGCACCGAGATGCGCCCGCCCGTATCGGTGAACTTCACCGCATTGGATAGAAGGTTTATCAGGATCTGCTTGATGGCGCGCCGGTCGGCATTGAGCGTGACGCAGTCAGCAATCTTCGTCTCCACCTTCACATTCTTGTTCAATGCCTGCAACGAGACAACGCGCACGGTCTCATTGATCAGCGGACAAAGATCAATCTCCTCACGGTCCAGCGAGAAATGCCCGGCTTCGATTTTTGACATGTCGAGAATGTCATTGATGACGTTTAGCAGGTAATTGCCGCTGGTGTGGATGTCCTGCACATATTCCTCATAGCGGTCCGAACCAAGCGGCCCGAATGTGCCGGAATGCATGATTTCCGAGAAGCCGATAATGGCGTTGAGCGGCGTGCGCAACTCGTGCGACATGTTGGCGAGAAATTCGGATTTGGCCCGGTTGGCAGCTTCGGCGCGTTCCTTTTCGACCGCATATTTGCTGTTGAGTTCCGTCAGCTCGAGCGTGCGTTCCACTTCCGATTTGCGGGCAAGGCTGAGGTCATGAATGGTCGCCATCAGGCGGCGCTCGCTGTCCACAAGCCGCTCCTCATGCACCTTGAGCTGGGTAATGTCAGTACCGACGGATACCAGCCCGCCATCCTGGGTGCGGCGTTCATTGACCTGCAACCAGCGACCATCTGCCAGTTGCCGCTCAAAGGTGAGGGCGCCAGCGCGGCCATGCTCATTGGCCATGCGCTTTTCAAAGGCGACGGCGCGGATGCGCGGCTCCAGTTCCTCACGGCTGATACCGGGAAGCAGGCATTCATTGGCAAGGCCGGAATATTGGTTGAACTTGCTGTTGGACATGACGAGGCGATTATCCGCATCCCACAGAACGAAGGTCTCGGAAATACTTTCAATGGCTTCGCGGATGCGCTGGTCGGCCTGTGCGGTCTGCTGAGCAAAGCGGTGCTGTTCGCTGACATCCACGGCAACGCCGACGAGATGCGTGTCACCAACCGTTGCATCAGCAACCTGGGCGCGCACCCGCATCCAGACCCAATGGCCCTCGGCGTGGCGCATGCGGAACACGCGATCGATCTGGGTAATCTCTCCCGCCGCCACCTGCGCTGCCAGACTGTAAAGCTTATCGTCATCCTCGTGAATGATGGAGGAGATGTCACCGAGCGATAGGATCGCGTCATAGGCCTCATAGCCAAGCATTTCGTACATCGACCGCGACCAGTAGACCCTGCCGCGCGCCATGTCCCAATCCCACAATCCGCAGCGCCCGCGTGCCAGCGCCGTATCGACCCGTGCCTGTGTGTGTTGATAGAGCGCGTCCGCATCCTGCGCCCGGGCCGACTGGCTGAAATAGGCGTAGAGGACAACCAGCATGATGGCGGCCGTTCCGGCAAATAGGGTGACATTGACCGAGATCATCCGTCGCCATTCAGCAAAGATCGCGTCAACCGGATGCATCACGAACACCGAATAGCCGCCGTTGCCGGTACGGCTGAACGCGGCGAGGCCTGCGGTGCCATTCATGCGCACTTCCATCACCCCGGCGCGCTCGCCGAAGAGGAAAAGCGGCTGGCCATTGGTAACGAAGCTTTCGAGGTTCTTGTCGCGCCAGCGATCGCCACCCTCCGAAGAGGCGACGATCTTCGATTCACCCGATGCAATGGCGATCCACATGCCTTGCGGGATGAGATCGTTGGAACGCATCTCGGCAATAATGTTCTGCAACTCGCCGCTGTCGAGTTTCTGACCAGCCTTCATGCGGTTGTCGATAATGCTGGCCATGTGGCTGGCGGCCAGCGACAGCGTGGCACGGGCCGTGCGTTCCGTATCGTCGCGCCACGACAGCAGCGACATCGCACGGGCACTGGCCAGGATGATGAGGAAAATAATGATCAGCGGCGGGATGGCCCGGCGCAGGTAGGGTTCGGCAGCGAGCAGCTTGCCATAGGCAGGGTCCGCGAGAAGTTTGATATGTCCGGAAAGACGGGTGCGCCCCCGCGCAGTCTCCCGCTTTCCGGCATAAGTCTTCCCCGTCGGCGCGCGATACGCGTCCGCATTTGCCATCGAATGGCCCCCTCAATTGCCTTTATAATCAGTGATTTGCTTCGCCACGCCGCACATCCGAAGCACCTGTAGTGAATCAAAACTGATTCGCTGTGTCCAGTCCTTTTGTTAAATATTTAGCAATCATTGTGGCAGCCGTGAATCAGTTCACGAGCCGATTCCGCTAAGCCTTTGAAAAGACTCCAAGACCGGAAAATCGCCTGCGGGGGTAAAATTATGCCCCAGCCGGTGGATAACTGGTTGGAGCATTGAAATGCGGAAACGGCAGCCGAATCTTTGCGCAAAGGCGGGCCGTGCCAGGCTCGACGTGGCTCCATGTTGGGGGGATGAGAGGGCTCTCTATCGCATCTTTTTCGCGTCAGATGTCTGCAGCAGCATGGTGCGTGGTTCGCCGTTCGACAAGCTTGGGAAGCTCACCATGAGGGAGACGGGTGCTGCGGCGCCAATGACCAATGGTGTAGGATTTTGGCACCGGCTCCCAATCTCCGTCATCCTCGGGCTTGACCCGAGGACCCACCATTTAGATACGCCGAGCACTCGGGTTCGCTTGATCTCTTTAGCCGTGGATCCTCGGGTCAAGCCCGAGGATGACGAAGATGGGGATTGTTCTTTCATCACCTCTCTCCCTCATGGTGAGCCTGTCGAACCACGCGGTATGGCTTTGCAGACACTTGAAGCGAAGAGATGCAAGAGACACCGTGCTTACCCTCCCCGATATGGGGAGGGTGGGGAAGCACCGGGGAGAAACCTAGGCGAGTGTTCTTTCAACGATATCGCGCACATCGGCGGACAAGCCTTCAACCATCGCAATGGAAGCCAGCGCTTCCCGCGCATGCTCGCGCCTGATTGCTTCGAACGAACGCCACGAGCGCATGGCGGTCAGCAGCCGTGCCGCAAGCTGCGGGTTCTTCTTGTCGATGATGAGGATCGTTTCGGCAAAAAAGCGATAACCCTCGCCATCGGCACGGTTGAAACCAGTCTGGTTGCCGCTGGAGAAGGCACCGATCAAAGCGCGTGTCCGGTTTGGATTGTCGAGCGAGAAGAGCCTGTGTGCCATCAAAGCGCGCACGCGTGTCAGGGCATCGGCACCCGGCTGGGTGGCCTGCACGATGAACCACTTGTCCATAACGAGCGGGTCATTGCCGAAACGCTCTTCAAATGCCTTGAGCGCCGCCTTGGTCGCCTCGCTGTCACCAAAACGCTGGACGAGGACACCAAGGGCCGCCACGCGGTCCGTCATATTATCAGCGTGGGTGAATTGGGCCGCAGCGCGCTTTGGATTGCCCTCGGCTACACTCAGATAATCAAGCAGCACATTGCGCAATGCGCGCCGTCCGGCACTGGCCGCATCGGGCTTGAACGGGCCGCTATGGTCAAGATCATCATAGAGCTGGTCGAACTTGTGCGCATGTGCTTCGGCAACAGCACGCATAAATGCCTCGCGGCTGCCCAGAATGGCATCGGGGTCGATATTGCTGCCAAGTTCCCGCGCTATATCGCTTTCCGACGGCAGGCTCAGGCAGAGAGCCCGGAACGCTTCGTCGAGATTGCCATTGAACGCGATTTCGCCGAGCAGCTTGATCGATGAGCTTTCAATTGTCGCCGGTTTGCCGCCGCGCACACGCTTTGAATTGCTGGTGAGCTTTGCAGCCAGAAGCTGTGTCAGCGCCTGCCAGCGATTGACCGCATCGCCATCATGGCGGGCGAGAAAAGCGAGGTCAGAACGGGTCAGTTCGCTGGTCAAGGTAACAGGTGCGGAAAAGCCACGCAGCAGCGAGGGCACCGGGCGCTCGGTAATGCCGGAGAAGCTTAGCCGTTCCTTGCGCTTGAACAGATGGATGACATCGCCCTTGACTGTGCCGCCCTTGACCGATTTCGGCTTCAGCTCGCGCCCTTTGGCACCCAGCAGGGCAAACTGCACGGGGATGTGCATCGGCTTCTTTGACGACTGTCCCGGTGTGGCTTTCAGTGACTGCTCGATTTCGATTTCGAACGTCTGCGTTGCCTGATCATAATCATAGGTAATGGCGAGGTTCGGCGTACCGGCCTGTTCATACCAGAGCGAAAACTGGCTCAGATCCTCGCCGGAGGCATCCTCGAATACCTTGATGAAGTCTTCGATAGTGGCTGCATCGCCGTCATGGCGCTCGAAATAGAGGTCCATGCCCTTGCGGAACAATTCGGCACCCAGAATGGTATGGATCATGCGCACCACTTCCGAACCTTTTTCATAGACGGTGGCGGTGTAGAAATTGTTGATCTCGCGGAACTGGCGCGGGCGCACGGGGTGGGCGAGCGGCCCGGCATCTTCAGGAAACTGATGTGCCTTCAGACCCTTGACCTCGGCAATGCGCTTGACGGCGCGCGAGCGCATGTCAGCCGAAAACTCATGATCGCGGTAAACGGTCAGCCCTTCCTTGAGACAAAGCTGGAACCAGTCGCGGCAGGTGATGCGATTGCCGGTCCAATTGTGGAAATATTCATGGGCGATAACGGCTTCGATGCCGGCATAGTCCGTATCGGTCGCGGTCTCGTGGTCAGCCAGAACATATTTGTCGTTAAAGACGTTGAGGCCCTTGTTCTCCATCGCGCCCATGTTGAAGTCGGAAACGGCCACAATGTTGAAGACGTCGAGATCATATTCGCGGCCAAAGACATCCTCATCCCATTTCATCGAACGCTTGAGCGCATCCATGGCATAGAGCGCGCGCGGCTCCTTGCCGTGCTCAACATAGATGCCGAGATCGACATGGCGGCCCGAAGCCGTGGTGAAACTGTCGGTGATGACACCGAGATCACCCGCAACAAGCGCGAAGAGATAGGCGGGTTTGGGATGCGGATCGTGCCAGACGGCAAAATGCCTGCCATCGGCAAGCGCACCTTGCTCGCCCGGATTACCATTGGCCAGAAGCAGCGGCGCTTCCTTGATGCCAGCTTCAACCCGCACCGTATAGACGGACAACAGGTCAGGGCGATCATAGAAATAGGTGATGTGGCGGAAACCTTCCGCTTCGCACTGGGTGCAGTAAACACCACTGGAGCGGTAAAGCCCCGTCAACTGGCGATTGGTGGTCGGATTGATTTCCGTGGTGATCTGCAATTTGAACGTGCCGCTCTCGGGCAGGGCGCTGATTTCAAGGCGATCAGGCGTCGCCACATAGGCATTGTCGCCCAGCGCCACGCCATCGATGCTGATATCGACAAGCTTCAGTTCGTCACCATCAAGGATAAGTGATGCACCAGCGGAAACGCCCGGCCGGCGTTCAATGTGCAATGTCGACTTGACAATGGTGCGCTCGGGATGAAGCGAGAATTCGAGATGGGTTTCGGGAATAAGAAAATCTGTTGGCTTGTAATCTTCGAGATGAAAGACCTGGCCGGTATCGGTACGCATCGGGGAACTGTCCTTTTTGTGGTGCCGGACCCTAACCGTGTTTTCTCCCATGCACAACAAAAGCGATTAGTTTTTCGGCGTATGCCGTTGCTTTTGTTCACTTCCGTATGTGCTCGATACATGCAACGTGATCGTTCTGCCATCTGGTGCCAAACGGCAAAGCAGCCTATACAGATATATCAATTATCGTTTTCTCCGTCGCTCCCTCAAGGAATACCAGTCGTGGCACCTATTGTTCACCAGAAAGATGGTGGACCACCCCTCGTGGATACCGTGCGCAGCACCAATGTCATGCTCGGAATTGGCCTCAAGGTCGCTTCGGTCTGTGTGTTCGTCTGCATGTCCAGCCTGCTCAAAGCCTCGGACGGAATACCGGCGGGACAGCTGGTATTTTTCCGCTCCTTCTTCGCCATTTTTCCGGTCATCATCTTTATCGCCTGGCAAGGCCAGCTCAACGTGGCGTTCAAGACAAGCGAGCCTTTCAGCCATTTCTGGCGCGGGTTCGTCGGGGTCAGCGCCATGAGCGCAAGCTTTTATGGCCTCACCAAGCTGCCATTGCCCGAAGCGATTGCCATCAGCTATGCCACGCCGTTGCTGACTGTGCTGTGCAGCGCGGTGTTCCTGCGTGAGACTGTGCGGCTTTATCGCTGGACTGCGGTTTTTATCGGTTTGGCCGGCGTGCTGATTATCCTATGGCCGCGCATGTCATTCTTCACGGGGGATAGCGAGTTTGGCGGTGATCAGGCTATTGGCGCATTGGCAACGCTGTGCGGCGCAGGACTTGCCGCCATCGCCATGCTGCTGGTGCGACGGCTGGTGCAAACAGAGCGGACGCCGACCATCGTTGTCTATTTCTCTATCGCATCCAGCATCATCGCGCTGGTCAGCCTGCCATTCGGCTGGGTCTGGCCAAGCCCGGCGCAGGCGACGTTCCTTGTCATGGCAGGTATTGCCGGCGGTGTGGCGCAAATCCTTTTGACGGAAAGTTACCGCCATGCGGATATGTCGACCATCGCGCCATTCGAATATACGTCCATGCTGCTTGGCCTTGCCATCGGCTATCTGCTGTTTGGTGATATCCCGTCAAACGAGATGATGACGGGCGCTGTCATTGTGATCAGCGCAGGCATTTTCATCATCTATCGCGAACATCGGCTCGGTCTTGCCCGGGCGAGGGCCCGCAAAGTCTCGACGCCACAGGGCTGATCAATCCTCTTTCGCTGTACCGAGTGCCGGATTGAGCTGAAGTGTTTCGGGTGTCTGCGGCCGATCATGCGGGTGATAGACGAAATCCGGACGCTCCGACGGCACCTGCCGCGCCCGCCGCAGACTGCGCCAGAAGGCATAGGAAGCATAGGCCGCATAACAGCCTGCCATGGTCATGAAGAACCCGGACGGACCGCTCACATCCATCAAACGTCCGGCAATCTGCGGGCCGATCATGCTGCCAATACCATAGACGATCAGCAGTCCGCTTGACACTTTGACGAACTCGCTCGGCTCGGCAAAATCATTGGCATGGGCGACATTCAGAGAATAGATCGGAAACAGCACCGTGCCGAAGGCAAACATCAGTGAATAGATGACCCACGGCGTAACAGGCTGGACAATGATCATTGTCACTGACAGGAACACGCCGATAATCCCCGCCACCACCATCACATAGCGCCGGTCAACAAAGTCGGAAATGCGCCCGATAGGATACTGGAAGATCGCGCCGCCGATCATGGCGCTGGCGATCATCGTGGCAATGTCAAAAGTGGAAAGACCGATTTCGCGGCCATAGATCGCCGAGAGGAAATTCCATGCGCCTGCAATGATGCCCGCAATCAGCGAGCCGATCATCGCGGCGGGTGATTTGCGGTAAAGGCCGGGCAGATCAAGCGAAACCTGTGTCAGCGGGCGGGGTGACTGGGCATTGGAAAGCCCGGTTGGAATGAGAGCGGCGGCATAGATCAGCGCGCCGATCATGAACAGCGCCTGCGTCGCCGGATTGCCGAACGGCAGAATATATTGCCCGACCAGAAGCCCGATCATCGAAACGATCATGTAGATCGAAAACACCATGCCGCGCGTCGCATTGGTGACACGCTCATTGAGCCAGCTTTCGATGACCATGTAGCTGCCTGCCAGCGAGAACCCGGCCAGCGCACGAAACAGGGTCCACGCCCAAGGATCGATGATGAGCCCATGCATCAGCATCGACATGGAGAGCAGGGTGAGAAGAACGGCAAAGACGCGGACATGGCCGACCCGGCGCACGAGGCGGGGGACGACAATACAGCCGCCGGTGAAGGCGAGGGCGTAGCCGGTACCGAGCCAACCCACCGTAGTTGGCGACCAGCCTTCAATTCCCGCGCGCAGGGGCAGGAGAATTCCCGCCAAACCTCCGGCGGTCAGCATCAGGAAGGTGCTGGTCAAAAGCGCCGTGATCGGCAAGAGCTGACGAAACATATGGGTACCCTGCGTTTCCATACCGAAAGTACAGGGTTCACCGGGCTCCAGAGCCGGAAATTACGACACCGTCATTCCAGTTTTGCGCCATGGCATATGGATTATTGCGTCAATGTGCGCAACTGCATTTTGACGGCGATGAAATCCCGCCAGGCAAAGCGCTTTTGCGCTGCATTGCGCAGGAGATAGGCCGGGTGCAGGGTCGGCATGACGGGGATGTCGATGCCTGCGGCAGTCCTGTGGGTTTTCCAGTTGCCGCGCAGCCGCAAAATACCCTCTGGCGCATGGGTCAAAGCCTTGGCGGCGGGACCACCAAGGGCAACGAGCAGTTTGGGATTGGCAAGCTCGATCTGCCTTTCAAAAAACGGGCGGCAAATCTCGGTTTCCAGCGGCGTCGGGGTCCGGTTGCCCGGCGGGCGCCATGGAATGGTGTTGGCGATATAGACGCCGGTGCGATCAAGGCCAATGGCCGCCAACATCCGATCCAGCAACTGCCCCGAACGCCCGATAAACGGCACGCCTTCCAGATCCTCCTCGCGTCCGGGTGCCTCGCCAATAAACATGATGGGCGCATTCGGATTGCCATCGGCAAAGACCAGATTCTTGGCGGTGAATTTAAGATTGCAACCATCGAACGCGGCGAGCTGCTCGCGCAACTGCTCCAGTGTCGTGGCGCTGGAAGCAAGCTGGCGCGCCAGTGCAATCTTGGTGTCGTCGGGTACGGACGTCTTGTTCAGCACAGGGGCAGCCGCGGCCTGTGGCTCTGGCCTTGATCGTTCTGGCTGAGGTGCTGTTCGCGCCGGCGGTGCCTGAACAGGTGCCCGCACCGGCTCCACTGCCGCAAAGCGATCGACCTGTTCATCCCCAAGCGGTGTGTCGACACCGGCTTCAGCATAAAAGTGCAAGAGTTCACGCAGGTCAGGCAATGGACAATCCTTTAGCCCGGATTTGAGTGGGCTTGTCTTTCAAGTCGCAAATTGCGCGCTGGATTGCAAGGTCAGGTGGAGGGAATGCGCGGCTCCTGCACCAGATAAAATGTCCGCTTGGGGGTAAAGTCACCAACGGGAAAATCGAAACTGGCATTGGCGTTGGGATCAACCTTGCCATCCCGGAAGATCATGCGGTCATAGGGTTCGAAATTATCGTCATAGGTGGCAAAAAGATTGGAATGGATCATCCCTGTCTTGTCGCCAGGCTGGTAAAAGGACAGCCCGTCACCATAGTCGCTCGGTTTGCCGAGGATTTCCTGCAATTCAAAGACGAATTCCACCCATGGATGGCCGCTCCCATTGATTGTTCTGACTTGCAAATGGAACAGAATGCCTCCTTCTTCCGTGGTGGGATTGAGCTGCTCCAGCTTCTCCGTCCGAATGACCAAAGTGACCGGTGCGATAGCATTCAGTTCTTCGGTAATGACAATCGGATCGTCGGCAGAGCCGGTTCCGCTGATCGAGCGTATGGTGAAACCGCCAAGTTCGTCGGAAAAATTATACTGCCCGGCAGTCCAGATCTTTTGCTCCTGAGCAGATGAATGGCTGAAAATCATACTGACGGCCAGAAAGCCGCCCAATATCCAGATCATCCGAAGCGATCTCATCCCGTCTCCGCTTGTTGGTTATCCCCAGTCCACCAGCAGTTTATTATTCGAGACATTTCAATTGGAGCGAGTATGAACGAAATGTGTAAAGTCGCAACTGGGCATGATTGCCGGTTGCAGTTCTCTCTATGACGGTTGTGTAATAGCGGTAGATCTACTGGTTTTTGCAGAACCCTCAGCAATCACGCGAGGTTCGTGGTTCGACATAACAACCATGAGGGAGAGAGATGGGTTACAGGTGGGGGTGAGGTGCGTGGAGAGGGGTGAGTTGCAATATATAATCAGGGGCGCAGAACTTGCTCACTTGCCGTACCCATCTCCGTCATCCTCGGGCTTGACCCGAGGACCCATGGCTAAGGAAATCAGACGAACTTGGCTGTTGGCGCTTTTAGACTGTGGGTCCTCGGGTCAAGCCCGAGGATGACGGAGATGGGAAGGGCGATGGGAGTATCTCCCTCGTGGTTGTTATGTCGAACCACTCACCACCAACCTTGTCCCTCTTCCCCACTCGGATAATCTGTCGCACTGGGCCTCATAATATTGACGTTTACGTTAAGGTAAATTAAAAAACCAATGTATGGTCGTTGGATGAGGGCAATTGGCCGCATCTTGAATGGATGCTAGCCTCTGTCATACGGCTATTGTTGCGCTACAACTGGGAAAAACACAGGCGAAGTGTTTGCGGGGCAGAGCATTCAGGAGGGTTTTATGAGCGAGACAACCGAACTTCCAGAGCGGGAGAGCATGGAGTTTGATGTCGTGATTGTCGGCGGCGGTCCATCGGGCCTGTCTGCGGCCATCAGGCTCAAGCAGATCAACCCTGAGCTTTCGGTCGTTGTGCTGGAAAAGGGCGGCGAGGTCGGTGCCCATATTCTGTCAGGCGCCGTGGTTGACCCCGTTGGTGTCGACAAGCTGCTGCCTGGCTGGCGCGAAGAGGAGGGGCATCCCTTCAAGACGCCTGTTACTGCGGATCATTTCCTCGTTCTCGGACCTGCTGGCTCGGTTCGCCTGCCGAATTTTGCCATGCCGCCACTGATGAACAATCATGGCAATTTCATTGTGTCGCTCGGCAATGTCTGCCGCTGGCTTGGCACCAAGGCGGAAGAACTGGGCGTCGAGATTTATCCGGGATTTGCCGGTTCTGAAGTTCTTTATGATGATAATGGCGCGGTGATCGGTGTTGCTACCGGTGATATGGGCATCGAGAAAGATGGATCGCATGGCCCAGCCTATACGCGGGGCATGGCGCTTCTCGGCAAATATACGCTCATTGCCGAAGGCGCACGCGGGTCGCTCGCCAAGCAGCTCATCACCAAGTTCAAGCTCGATGAAGGCAAGGAACCGGCCAAATTCGGTATCGGCCTGAAAGAGCTATGGCAGATCGATCCGGCAAAACACAAGCTTGGGCTGGTACAGCATTCATTCGGTTGGCCGCTTGACCTGAAGACAGGTGGCGGCTCGTTCCTCTATCACCTTGAGGACAATACGGTTGCCGTCGGCTTCGTCATGCACCTCAACTACAAGAACCCCTATCTGTCGCCATTCGAGGAATTCCAGCGTTTCAAGACCCATCCGGCCATTCGCGGTACGTTCGAAGGGGGCAAGCGGATTGGCTATGGTGCGCGCGCGATTACCGAAGGCGGCTGGCAGTCCGTGCCAAAACTGTCATTCCCCGGCGGCGTGCTGATTGGCTGCTCTGCCGGTTTCGTCAACGTCCCGCGCATCAAGGGTTCGCACAATGCCATGCTCTCCGGCATGCTGGCTGCCGAACATGCAGCGGAAGCGCTGGCCGCCGGCCGCACCAATGACGAGCTTATTTCTTACGAGAATGCCTGGCGCACCAGCGAGATCGGCAAGGATCTGAAGCGCGTGCGCAACGTCAAACCGATGTGGTCCAAGCTTGGCACCGTCGGCGGTGTGGTGCTCGGCGGTCTTGATATGTGGTTGAACACGATTTTCGGTGGTTGGTCGCCTTTTGGAACGTGGAAACACGGCAAGTCCGATGCGGCAGCATTGGAACCGGCAGCCAAGCACAAGCCGATTGCCTATCCGAAACCCGATGGTGTACTGACCTTTGACCGTCTGTCCTCCGTGTTCCTGTCCAACACGAACCATGAGGAGAACGAACCTGTTCACCTGATCGTCAAGGATGCAGCACTGCAAAAGTCATCCGAGCATGATGTCTATGCGGGACCGTCCACGCGCTATTGCCCGGCAGGTGTCTATGAATGGGTCGAGGAAAGCACCGGTCCAAAATTCGTGATCAATGCGCAGAACTGTGTTCACTGCAAGACCTGCGATATCAAGGACCCGAACCAGAATATCAACTGGGTGCCACCGCAGGGCGGCGAGGGACCTGTCTATACCAGCATGTGATTGGAGTTCAGTTCCCGCGTGAAATCAGAAGCCGCCTGCATCATTGCGGGCGGTTTTTTCATGGGAGCGGCAAAGCATAGGTCTGTTTGACCGTCTGGCTTGGAACATCTGTCTTCACGTTCTGAATGCCGTTTTTACGGGTGAGATGCGCAGATTGAAAGCGCCTGTAGTCATCTAGATCAGCCACGACAACACGCAGCAACGCATCGCTTTCACCAAGCATAATGTAACACTCCACCACTTGCGGCAGTTGCTTCATTGCTTCGATAAAGTGGTCGATCGTTTCCGCATCCTGTGCGGTCAGCCACACCCGCGCGAACATCGACAGGCCGAGGTCCACTTTTACCGCATTGAGAACAGCCACATAACGATCAATAACACCAGCCTCTTCAAGCAGCTTCACCCGCCGCAGGCAGGGAGAGGGTGACAGGCCCACCTCTTTGGCCAGCTCAGTATTTTGTATCCGGCCGTCGCGTTGCAACGCGCGGAGAATGCGTCTGTCTATATCATCAAGCTGCATTGGCATCCTGTATCAAGATAATCATGTTTTTACGCTGATAATGCTAATATTATAGAACTATATGGCATCTTAGCAATCCAATTGCTGGCGGTCTGGTCTATGATTTCAATCATGGAAACCACGACAATCATCTTATTCGCCGCGACAGTCCTGCCGCTGATTTGCACGCCCGGCCCCGATATGCTTTTCGTGGCATCGCAATCGCTGTCAGAAGGCCCAGCCGCGGGCCTGCAGGCAACCGCGGGAATCTGCCTTGGCTATGTGGTACACTCGATTCTGGTGGCGCTGGGTGTCGCGGCTGTTATTGCAGCTTCGCCTGTGCTGTTCGAAGCATTGCGATGGCTGGGCGTGGCCTATCTCATCTATCTGGCGTTCCAGCTCATACGGTCAGCGACAATGACCGGAAAGCTTACTTTGTCACCGGAACCGGGCCGTGCCATCCTGCAGCGTGGTTTTCTCACAGCCGTTCTCAACCCCAAGGGCATGATGATCTACTTCGCCATCCTGCCCCAGTTCATGAGCCATACGGGCAGCATTGCTCTACAGGCGGGCTTGCTGTCTGCAATCTTCGTTGCGCTGTGCGGGATCGTCTATACAATCCTGAGCACGGTCATTGGCGGGGCCGGTCGGCGGGGTAATTTTAGTGATCGCAGCCGGAGAATGGTCGAAGGTGGCGCGGGCGGTCTGTTGATCGTTGCTGCCGGTTTTATGGCTTTGAGGTGATGGCTTGGTCTGTCAGCATAACAGTCTGCAGATCATGGCTGTCCTCGTCGGTTCCATCGACGGTAAACCGCAGAAGCAGTGGCAAATGATCTGATCCAACGGGCCGAAGCGTTTCGACATGCATGCCCGATATGCGATCCGAGACAAGGATATGATCGAGCGGCATGCCAATCCAGCGCGCCGCCTTGGCCAAAGTGCCATTGACGAGCCAGCTTGGACGCAAGCCATCCACCGAGCGGGTCTTGCTGGCGTCTGCAATCTGGCGAACAGTCTGGCTCCATGGCACGGCGTTGAAATCCCCGGCGACAATCATTGGCCCCTGCAACCGCTCGAAGTAGGGCCGCAACTCCTCGACATTTTCTGCCTGCGTGAACGGCCACGGCCACTCAAGATGCAATGCTGCGATCAATGCACTGCGTCCGCCGAAATCGATACGCGCCATGCCTGCGAGCGCATTGCCAATGCATTGCGGCGTGGTGCCAAGAGCAAAGGGGCGGCGCGAGAGGATGGCAACGCCGCCGATGCGCTTCGTGCTGGGGCAATAGATATTATAGGGATAGCGCGCTTCAATTGCCGCAAACTTCGGTCGCCAATTATCCGAGACCTCTTGCAAGGTGATAACGTCAGGGGCCAGCTGCGCGATCAATCGGATCACGTCAGTCTGTTCGACATTGTCAAAGCGAAGATTCAGCTGCAACAGCTTGTATTCAGGCTGACCAGATGGTTCCACCGCACGCGATGTTCCGGCAGATGCAGGTGACGGCGTAGGCGCAAGGACGGTCGAGAGGGCCATGACGGCAAGGACAATGGCCATCAGGCCCTCGCGCCAAAGACCCATGAACAGGGCTGGCAAAGCCGTGATGATCATCAGCGCAGCAAGATGCATGCGAAAATGCGCAACAGCATCAAAAGCCGGATGAACGGAACCAAAAAAACCGAGAACCAAAGGCACCGATAGAAGAACCGGCACCAGAACCGCGGCAAGCTTCACCCAGGACGATTTTGTCGTTGTTACCATGGTCACGCATTAAACGTTCAATTGCGACGCAATCAAGATGGATGAGAAAACAACTCTCAACTGTAGAACCCGTTGAATATTCAACTCTGCATTCGTTGTCGTGCGCCGGAAATTTGCCAAGACTGGTCATCTCGAATTTGAGAGCGAAGCAGCGCGCATCAAGCCAGCCGATGTATCAGGAAGATGGGCCTCCTGACCGGAAGCAACGGCCTTGCTCTCAAAACTGGAGGTGACACGATGTGGCGTAAACCACTGAGTATCACCCTAGAAATGAAAAGAACCCGGACTGGCTGGCAAGTCACGCTCCGGGTTCGATTCAACTTCTAGGAAAGGGGGTGGGCGAAAGCCCGCCTCCACTCCAGAATAATAGTGCATTTCTCCCGCATTTCCAAGTCGAATTTCCCCAAATGACAGGCTCTCAGCATTGAAAACATATGCTGAAACAACCGCAAAATGCGGTCGCTGACGCCTTTTCAACCCTGCATTTGTTGTCGTTCGCGCGGAATTTGCCAAGACTGGTCATCTCGAATTTGAGAGCGAAGCAGCACACATCGAGCCAGCCGATGTATCGGGGAGATGGGCCTCCCCGACCATGGCAATGGCCTTGCTCTCAAAACTGGAGGTGAAGCAATGTGGTATCTACCGCTATGCATCACACTGGAAATGAAAAGAACCCGGACGAGCTGGCAAGTTACGCTCCGGGTCCAATTCATGTCCTAGCAAACGGAGGTGGGCAAAAGCCCGCCTCCACTCCAGAAGAGTAAGGTATTTTACTCGCTTTTCCAAGTCGAATTTCCCCAAACAACTCGCTTTCGTTGTCAAAAATGCATGCTGAAACAACCGCTAAATGCGGTCGCTGACGCCTTTTCAACCCTGCATTTGTTGTCGTTCGCGCGGAATTTGCCAAGATTGGCCATCTCGCATTTGAGAGCGAAGCAGCACACACCGAGCCATCAGGTGTATTGGGGAGATGGGCCTTCCCGACCATGGCAATGGCCTTGCTCTCAAAACTGGAGGTGACATGATGTGGCGTAAACCACTCAGCATCACCCTTGAAGTAAAAAGAACCCGGACCGGCTGGACGCTGGTGATCCGGGTTCGATTTGCTCTTTGAGGAAACGGGGGCGGGTGAAAGCTCGCTCCCACTCCAGGGACAATATAGCAATTTCTGCCAATATTTCCAAACAACAATTGGTTGAATTGCAGGACCAAACGGGAAAAAATCCCCGTCTTTACTACTGGAAGGCCATTTCGAAGAAGCTACGCAACTTGCGCGAGTGGAGTTTCTCGGGTGGCATTTCCGCCAGCTTCTCCAGCGCGCGAATGCCGATCTGCAAATGCTGGGCGACCTGACGCTTGTAGAACTCGGTTGCCATACCTGGCAATTTCAGTTCGCCGTGCAGAGGCTTGTCGGAAACGCACAGCAGCGTTCCATAGGGCACCCGGAAGCGGAAGCCGTTGGCGGCGATAGTTGCCGACTCCATGTCCAGTGCTATGGCACGCGATTGCGACAGGCGCTTCACCGGACCACGTTGGTCGCGCAGTTCCCAGTTGCGGTTGTCGATTGTAGCGACTGTTCCCGTGCGCATGATGCGTTTGAGATCGTAGCCCTCAAGACCGGTAACTTCAGCAACGGCCTGTTCCAGCGCCACCTGTACTTCCGCAAGTGCCGGGATCGGCACCCAGACGGGCAGATCGTCATCCAGAACATGGTCTTCGCGCACATAGGCATGGGCAAGCACATAGTCACCAAGCGCCTGTGTGTTGCGAAGCCCTGCGCAATGGCCGAGCATCAGCCATGCATGTGGACGCAGCACGGCGATATGGTCGGTGATGGTCTTGGCATTGGATGGACCCACACCAATATTGACCATCGTGATGCCGGCATTGTCTTTCTTTGCCAGATGATAGGCGGGCATTTGCGGCAACCGGCCGATCGGCACGCCAGATGTCGGCGCATCATTGCCCGCTTCTGTAATCAGATTGCCCGGCTCGATGAACCGCTCATAGCCACCGCCGCCATCGGCCATCAATTGCCGGGCGAGGGCACAGAACTCGTCAATATAGAACTGATAGTTGGTGAAAAGGACATAGTTCTGGAAATGCATCGGGCGCGTCGCCGTATAATGCGACAGGCGATGCAGCGAATAGTCGACGCGCTGTGCCGTGAAGGGTGACAGCGGCATGATGCCATCAATATCGTCGCTCTCATATTCGCCATTGACGATCCTGTCGTCAGTGGCATTCAGGTCAGGCACATCGAAGAGATCGCGCAGCGGACGCTGGAAAGCATCGGCAACGGAGGATTCCACATAGGTGCCTTCAAGGAAGGCGAAATGGATGGGGATCGGCGTTGTCGATTCCTGCACGGTAACAGGGCCGCCATGATTGCGGATCAGCAGTCTGATCTGTTCTTCGAGGTAGTTTTCGAAAAGATCGGGCCGGGTGATGTTTGCCGAATATTGGCCGGGTGCCGAGACGTGGCCAAAGGCGAGGCGGGAGTCGATCTGTGCATAGCTTGATGTGGAAAGGCGCACTTCCGGATAGAAGGCGCGAAAATGCGTATTGTTTTCCACTTCACCCTTGGCAACCTTGTCAAAGCCATCCCGCAGAAACTGCGTGTTTCGCTCGTAAAGGACGATCAGTGCCTGCACGGCGGCTTTAGCGTCGGTGAATTCTTCGGGTTCAACATGGGGTGGCATGCTGATGGCGACGGGTTTTTTTGTTCCGATTCGATTGTTCATACTCCCTAATATAGTCAAATCAGATGTCAGTTGGGAGATGGCAAAAAGCCTGAAATTTCAATTCAGTGTCAGCATAGCGCCGAAGACGGTTGGAAATCGGGTTCCGGCTATTGCGATCAGTCGTCAGGAACCTATGTTTGACAAGATGGATTCATTCTCATGGAGACCGATATGACCACCCAGACGAAGCCGATTGAACTTTATTATTGGCCGACGCCGAATGGCTGGAAAATTTCCATCATGCTGGAAGAGCTTGGTGTTCCCTATGACCTCAAGCTCGTCAATATTGGCCGGGGCGAACAATTCGAACCCTCATTCCTCAAAATTGCCCCGAACAATCGCATGCCAGCGATTATCGATCCGGAAGGTCCCGGTGGTGAGCCCATTTCGGTTTTCGAGTCCGGTGCGATCCTGCAATATCTTGGCCGCAAGTTCGGCAAATTCTATTCGCAGGACGAGCGCAAGCGCGTTGCTGTTGAGGAATGGCTGTTCTGGCAGGTGGGCGGTCTCGGGCCAATGGCGGGGCAGGCACACCATTTTCGCCAATATGCGCCGGAGAAAATCGAGTATGGCATCAATCGCTATACCAATGAGGTGAACCGGCTTTATGGTGTGATGAACCGGCGTCTGGAAGGCCGCGACTATCTTGCCGATGAATATTCCATCGCTGATATGGCATCGTTCGGCTGGGTTATTTCCCACGCAAATCAGGGGCAGGACCTCAATGATTTCCCCAATCTGAAGCGCTGGTTTGAAACAGTGGGAGCACGCCCCGCTGTTCAGCGTGGCCGGGAGCTTGGCAAGGAAGCACGCCGTAATCTGGCAGAGGATAAGGAAGCCCAGAAAATCCTGTTTGGCCAAAGGGCGCTTTAACAAGCGGTTTGGGTGTGGTGGGTGGTGGCGTGGTTCGTGGTTCGACAAGCTCACCATGAGGGAGAGGGGTGCTGTAACGCTAATCACAAATGTTGCAGAATATAGCTCCCTTGCATCATCACTCTCCCTCATGGTGAGCTTGTCGAACCACGCACCACGAACTAGTGCAGCTGACTCCAATCCTACAAATGCCGGATTTCCGTCGGGACCTCTCCCCAGTTGTCATGCAACCCGTCCTGATATTGCAAAGGGGCCGCTGCCAGTTCTTCCGGTGAGAGATCATCAAGAACCGAAAGATTGAGGCCGTAGAACACGCCGCCCATTATCTCCAGGTCTCCCCGGCCAAAAGGCTTCACACCGCAGGTCTTGCAGAAGAAATGCGTGATGTTTTTGCCACCGAACTGGTATTCGGTCAGATTGTCGGCGCCCGCGATCATTCGCAGGTCATCGCCGCCAATAAAGGCTTTCCAATAGCGTGTCTTGGCACATAAAGAGCAATTGCACTTGCTCGTACCGGCATCCAGATCAACATCGCATTCGAAACGCACCGTCTTGCAATGGCAACTGCCATGATAGGTCTTTTTCATCGGTTCTCTCTTCTCTTGGCGATCAATGACAGCGATTATCAGTCGATAAAGCTTCGGCCTGTGATAGCCGCATCAGTGGGCGTGGCCCAGTGGCTCGACATAGGCCTCCAGACGCTCCATGCATTCGGTCCAGCCATTTTGATGGGAGTCACGGTCTTCAACTGAATCGAATGGTGCCTGATGGAAAACGAGCCTGGTCTGCTCGCCTTCAGCACTCAAGGTGACGCTCACCAATGTTTGCGGCCCGCGCATGCCATCGGCGTCCTCCCAGGCGAAAGTGAAAACGATCCGCTCGGGCTCGACAATCTCATTGTAATGACCGACCATCCAGGCGTCTTCCCCATCGGGCGAGCGAATGGATGAACGGTAAGCGCCGCCCTCCCGGAAATCCATCTCGCAACTGGGGCAGGTGAAATTCTTCGGCCCCCACCACCGAACGATATGTTCCGGCTGCGACCACACCTTGAATACAAGCCCTACGGGCGCATCGACAACCCGCACGATTGTCAGTTCGCGGTCCTTATCTCGGGCTGCCAGCGCTGCGACCATGTTTCTCTTCCTCCACCTTCAGAACGCATAGTACGTAACAATAAGGTTAAATAACCTATTGGTTTAATACACGGTCATTTTATGAACGTCAACATTCCACGCATTTCCATTTTGCGTCACAAATTTTCCTTGGAAAGCGCCACATCGGACATCAGTTTCCGCGCAGCAGGCAATGCCTTGCGATTCATTATGTCGGAGATGGAGATGAGGGATGTCAGGTCATATTACGCGCCGCGCTGCGCTTGTTGGGTCCATGCTGGTTGTTCCGGCGCTGTCACTGTCGTTGAGATCAGCGGGGGCGGCCACGGCAACTGGACCATCTCTCGAAGCCGCGTTCAAAGAACTGGAGAAAGCAACCGGTGCGCGCCTTGGGGTTTCGGCGCACGATACCGGCAGCGGTAAGCGTATCGACTATCGTGAAAAAGAACTGTTTGCCATGTGCAGCACGTTCAAGTTTTTCGCGGCAGCGGCCATTCTTGCGCGCGTTGACCAGAAGAAGGAACAGCTCGACCGGATAGTCACCTATAAAAAGTCCGATCTCGTTGACTATTCGCCGGTCACGGAAAAACGCGTGGGTGAGGGGATGTCGCTTGCAGCCATTTGTGAGGCGGCGATCACCTACAGCGATAATTTCGCTGGCAACCTGATGCTCGATGCACTGGGCGGATCAAAGGGGCTGACGGACTATGCACGGTCCCTCGGTGACACGATCACCAGACTGGACCGGCGCGAGACCGAACTCAACGAAGCCACACCGGGCGATCCGCGCGATACGACCACTCCGGCTGCCATGCGCGAAAATCTTGAAAAGACTGTGCTGGGCACCGCTCTGTCGGAACAGTCGCGCAAACAGCTCGCCGATTGGCTGATCGGCAACAAGGTTGGTGACAAACGTTTGCGGGCAGGGCTGCCAAAGGACTGGAAGGTGGGCGACAAGACTGGGACAAGCGATAGCGGCATGGCCAATGATGTGGCGGTGATCTGGCCGCCGGATCGCAAGCCGATCGTGCTGACCGTCTATCTCTATGATCCGAAGGGAACGGCTGACAGCCGCAATGCCATCCATCAGAAAGTGGCAAGCCTTATCGCCGAACATATCTGATCAGGATATGCAAAACCCGCGAGATCAGAACCGTCTCGCGGGTTTCATGCAGTCTGAAAACTATTGACGTGTAAGGCTTTCGCTCTTGCAGATCAGTCCGCCGAGCACGCAACCTGACAATGACAGGGTATTGCCGCTGACGCTGGCCTTGCCATTATATGTCTTGCCTTCGTCCAGCTTGTTGACCTGTCCCTTATAGGACCCGCCCTTGCCGGACATCTCGCCGATTGACTTGCCTTTATATTCGCCCGTCAGGACCGTGCCGCAATATTTGTCTGCACCACAGGATACATATTGAATAAGCGTGCCCGTTGGCCGTTTCCACGTGCCGACAATTGGTTCCTCGGCAAGGGCTGGTCCTGCCATGAGTACGACGCCAGCGCATGCCAACAAAAATTTGCGATTCATATTTTCCTCCCGATAAGGGTTGTGCGGCAAATGGGGTCTCTCCTCGTCCATTTGCATGTCCCTTACGTAAACGTAATTCAAAAAATAGGCGAAAGAAAGCCTCAAACACGGGCAGATGGAGGGTTTTTTGCGTGTCTGCAATTTACGGAAATCGCTGATACCTCGGCCGGATCGTGACCATGTCAGACAAAAAGAAGCTGTTCTTTGGTTAGCAAAGGCTTGAAATCGAAGAAATGCATTTTAGGCAAATTTGACCCAAATGCCCGCAATTGCTGGGGCAATATATTTAATGAATTCCGAAGTTTACGAGTTGTTTTAGTTTTGTTTGGGTCCAGTTAATCATGCCTTTTAACAGCAATTTGAGAGCTGTGTGGCATTCTCAAAAGCATCGAAAGAGCACGCCAAAACAAACAAATCAGGCGGTTCTCAGAAGTCTAACAGGGCTTATCGGTTTAAACAGGGACACGGTAAAATGGCACGCTTTGATCTTCAGAATATCGATGCCGGACACGTCGGCGGAACAGCGGAAACGGACATTCTCTTTGAGATGGGCATCATGTACGCCACCGGCCGCGACTGCGAAGTTGATCACGTTGCTGCGCATAAATGGTTCAACATTGCTGCAATCAAGGGCAGCGAACGCGCTGCGGAATTACGGGCCGAACTGGTCAAGACCATGACCAAGGTGGATCTGGCTACGGCAATGCGCGAAGCCCGCGAATGGATGACATCGCACTAACCATTATTGTGACGGCGCTAAAGAGCCGCCGTCCCCATGGGCTGGAAAGCATCGCGGATAACTTTCGCCATGCCTTCGATCGCCGGATTTGTCATCCGTGGATTGCGCCGCAACACCACATTCGATGAATCGATCACCGGAAAGCCTTCCGTCTCGGTCAGTTCGCGGCAGCCCGGCGGAATATTGCTGCGTGCCAGCGGCGCAATCGCAAGGCCCGAAACCGCGGCTATTTTCAAACCGCCGCCCGTATCGCAGCTATAGGCCACGCGATAATTGATCTTGTTTCTGTCCAACGACCCAATGGCGAATTTCTGGCACCAGTCGGATCGTTGATAAACGGCAATCGGGACAGGCGTAATTTCATGCACGCAATGCACTTCCGACGTGACCCAGACAGTTGGGTCGACAAACAGCACTTCGCCCATTGTTGGCGGCTCCCAGTTGAAAATCACGGCCAGATCCAGCTCATCCGCCTCAAGGGCGGCCATCTGTTTTGCCGAATAGTCACATTTGACCGTCACCTGCACCTGCGGATGCTGGCTGGCAAAGGCGGCAAGCGCGCGAGGCAGTACCGTATAGCCATATTCTTCAGGAAGGCCGATCCGCACCGGTCCACCAAGCGGTTTGGCTCTGATTGACGCCATGGTCTCATCCAGCAGACCGACAATGCGGTTGGCATTGACGAGCAGCGTCTGACCCTGGGGTGTCAGGGTGACACCGCGTGAACCGCGTTCGAAAACGCTTTCGCCCAGCACTTCCTCAAGTCGTTTGATCTGGATACTCACCGCCGATTGCGTCCGCCCGATTTTCTCCGCGGCGCGTGTAACATTGCCTGTCGTGGCCACCGCCAGAAATGTGCGGAGCAGATCACTGTCGAGAGGAGGGTTCATAGCTGCACTCGTGATAAAAATTTCGAATGACAGACATAATTTCTATTCGTTTGATATATGTCAACGATTGGATCAAGCATTGTGCCTATTCGTCATGCTGGAAATGCACAATGTCCGTTTTCCCTTTATTTTCAAATCTTTGGAAAGTCTGGAAAGCCGCAGACCGGGACGCTCGCCAATTGCAGACTTTACAGCGCAAACCGGGCGAACATCTGCTGCAAGATGCAGGGATGACGCGGCAGAACGTGGCAGACATCCTGCGCTGCTACCGTTCGAAGCAAATACTGGCATTTCTGACACGCTTTTGGACCCGATGATTGGTCTGCGAAGCTATGCGTTTTACGCATCACTTTCTTCGACATCTCCACATTATTGACGCAATCAGGACGAGATTGTCGTACTGATTGCAACCTCTCCGCTAGTTTGGCCGGTGGCGAAGGAGAGCGAGCATGTCGGGCGAATGGTAAGTCGGTATGCAGGAATTATCGAATCCAAGTCAGGAGGGAGCTTCCAAAAGCGCTATACGGACGAATTGATACTTTCATTGTTCGTAGTAAATATGATTCATATTTGAATTAATTTAAATAACTCAAAGTTTAAATATGAGTGACGCTTTTTGTATAAAGATTTCGCATAATGTACTATTCAATTTTTGAAACGATGTGAACTTTATATTCTAAGTATAACAATTTTTTATGATAAAATTTATCATGAAAAATGTGATCATTGTTTTGAGGTTATATGGTTTTATGTGCAATCTTTCACAACTCTGTGGGGTTGCGAAGGCTGAAATATCAGTTAAGTAAACGGTTTGTGGAATTTTCTGATTCTTGAAAATTACGGGGAAGTTATGCAGGACGAGCTTGGAGAGTTATTATCAAAGTTGAGCGATGCTCAAAAAGAGTTGATAGTCTTGACTGCAAAGACCAATGCATTTCCTGACAATAATACATTGAGGAAAATAGCAACTTTGGCCCTGAATATCTCCGCCGTTGAGGGGCTTATTGCCGATACGCAAAGCCGCGCCAAGCGTGCAAAAATGACCAAGGCCAATGACTGAGACGGCCTGAACTCCAACTGCTTGAGGCGTTGGAGTTCAAACATCCATTCAATAATCAGCTCCCAGAAAAATCAGACACCCGCCGGTCCGGTCCGGGTTGCTTCGAACAGAAACCAATGGCGGCGTTCCGATTCATCGATGTAATTCTCGATGATGCTCGTGGTGGCGCTATCGTGATATTCATCGCAAAGTTCATGCACCTGCCGGAGGTAGCCAATAAAGGTTCTTGTGTCGTCGCGCAGTTCCGCCAGCATATCTTCCGGCGTGACGAAATTCGCGTCATTATCGAGCAGGCGTTGTTGCGCGGAGATTTGCCCGATGGAGCGCAGCGTCGTGCCGCCAATCTTGCGTACCCGTTCCGCCAGAACGTCGGTCATATCGAAGATTTGCGCGGCTTGCTCGTCCAGCATCAGGTGATAATCGCGAAAATGCGGTCCGCTCATGTGCCAGTGGAAGTTCTTTGTTTTCATATAGAGCGCGAATGTATCGGCAAGCAGCGCATTGACAGCCGCCGCGATATCGCGTGTTGCCTCGGTGCCCAGATCGCTGGGCGTTGCCGTGGGGGCTCGCTTGATCGTCTGCAGTGATTTGGTAGCCATGGTCGATCTCCTCTACAATAAACGGGAAACGCTTCCGTCTTGGGCACGCGAACGGTGCTGGTCGCGACATATGACTAGCATGGCTACTTGTCATTTCTGCTTCACTTATTGGTCAACTCGGCGGATTCGAGTTCTTCAAAGCGAACCAACGCGGTCTTTTCCTTCACCTGCGCCCCTTCCTTGACGATTTCAGCGATTTTGCCGTCATGCGGTGCGGTGATGGTATGTTCCATCTTCATGGCTTCCAGAACCAGAAGTATCTGGCCTTTCTTTACCAGATCACCCGCCGCTGCACGGACGGATTTTACCAGACCCGGCATTGGCGCGATCAGCCGGTCGCCCGCACCGCCCGCTTCATCGGCCCGCTGGAGCGGATCGATGAGCGCGAACGTTGCCACCACACCCCGCGCAATCACGGCGACACCTTGCGGTATCGCTGCTGTCTTGGCTGTCAGGTTGATGCCCTTGCCAGTGATATGCCAGCTTTCGCCATTGCGCCGGACGCGCAGTTCAATGGCAGTATCTGGTGTCGCAACTTCAAAGCGATCATCGCCGAGAACGGCAATGTTATAGCGGGTTGTCTGCCCCGGCGCATCAGATGCGCCGGGTTCGCCCAGCGTCACCGGATAGTGGGACGGCGCGTGGTGGCTATAACCGCGCAGCGCCGTCCAAGGGTCATCGGATGCAACCTTTGTCAGAAGGCCGCTGGCATGCAGGACAGCCAGTTCTTTGGCGCCTGCCGGCATTGCCACGGGAACAACGAGGCTATGAAGATCGCGGTCGATAAGCCCGGTATCCACGTCGCCAGCCGCAAAGCCTTCGTGCCGCACCAGTGCCGCCAGAAATGCCGCATTGGTGACTGTACCCGCAATCTCCGTCTGCAACAGGGCATCTTCCATGGCGCGCAGCGCTGCCGGACGATCTTTCGCGTGTACGACAATCTTGGCGATCATCGGATCGTAATAGGGCGAGATCGTATCGTCAGGGCGCACACCGGTTTCGATGCGCACTGTGCCTTCCGCAACAGATGCTGGAAAAGTCAGGTGATGCAGGGTGCCGATCGCAGGCAAAAAGCCCTTGGCCGGGTCTTCCGCATAAAGACGCGCTTCCACCGCATGGCCGTTGAGCGGGATTTGCTTCTGCGTCAGCGGCAAGGGTTCGCCCGCCGCAACCCGCAATTGCCATTCAACCAGATCAAGCCCGGTGATCATTTCCGTTACAGGGTGTTCCACCTGCAAACGCGTGTTCATTTCCATGAACCAGAAGCCATCAGCCCGCAGGCCCTGGCTGGCATCAACGATGAATTCAATGGTTCCAGCGCCTGAATAATTGATGGCCTTGGCCGCTTTCACCGCCGCCGCAGTCATCGCCGCGCGCATTTCGGCGGTAATATCAGGGGCAGGGGCTTCTTCGATCACCTTCTGGTGGCGGCGTTGCAACGAGCAATCACGTTCGTAGAGATGCACAGCATTGCCGTGATTGTCGCCAAACACCTGCACCTCGATATGGCGCGGCTTGGAGACGTATTTTTCAACAAGCACACGGTCATCGCCAAAGGCGCTCTTGGCCTCGCGCCGCGCGCTACCCAGTGCTTCGGCAAAATCCTCGGGGTTATCGACCTTGCGCATGCCTTTGCCGCCGCCACCGGCGCGGGCCTTGATCAATACGGGATAGCCGATCTCGCGTGCCTTGGAGGCCAGAACGACCAGTTCCTGCGCTTCGCCATGATAACCCGGAACAACAGGCACCCCGGCCTTTTCCATCAGTCGTTTGGCCGCATCCTTCAGGCCCATGGCCCGAATCGAATCCGCCGACGGACCGATAAAGACGAGCCCGGCCTTGACCACCGCATCGACAAATCCCGGGTTTTCCGACAGGAATCCGTAGCCCGGATGAATGGCCTCCGCGCCGGTGTCGATGGCTGCCTGAATGATACGGTCGGCGCGCAGATAGCTTTCCGATACGGACGAGCCGCCAATATGGACAGCCTCGTCAGCCATCGCCACATGCAGCGCATTGGCATCCGCATCGGAATAGACGGCAACCGTGCCAACGCCCATCTTCTGCGCGGTACGGATAACCCGGCAGGCAATTTCACCACGATTGGCGATGAGGATTCTGGAGAACATTCTTGTCATGATTTTTGCTCCTCATTCATTGGGTGTACGGTGTGTGTTGGTGCGTGGTTGGTGAGTAGTGAGTGGTGAGTAGTGAGTAGTGGTTCGACAAGCTCACCAAGAGGGAGAGGGGTGATGAAACGATAATCGTCAACATTGCAGACGGCAGCGAACATTGCAGGCAGCAGCGAAGATTGCAGACGGCAGCGAAGATCGCAGACGGTAAAGGCTGCAGAACTTGGCTCCCTTTCATCACCTCTCTCCCTCATGGTGAGCTTGTCGAACCACGAACCACCACTCACTATTCACTATTCACCAACCACTCACCAAACATCTCCCATCACATCCTGAAGACACCGAACTTGGTGTCCTCTACGGGTGCATTCAGGGCTGCGGAAAGCGAAAGGGCGAGCACGTCGCGGGTTTTTGCCGGGTCGATGATCCCATCATCCCAGAGACGCGCTGACGAATAGAGCGGGTGGCCCTCGCGTTCGTATTTCTCAAGGATCGGCGCGCGGAAGGCTGCTTCCTCTTCAGCGGCCCAGTCGCCGCCTTTGCGCTCGATACCATCGCGCTTGACCAGTGCCAGCACCGTTGCCGCCTGTTCACCGCCCATGACGGAAATACGGGCGTTGGGCCACATCCACAGGAAGCGCGGCGAGAAGGCGCGCCCGCACATGCCGTAATTACCGGCGCCAAATGAGCCGCCAAGGATCATCGTCACCTTTGGCACGCGCGCGGTGGCGACCGCCGTGACAAGCTTGGCGCCGTCCTTGGCAATGCCGCCTGCCTCGTAGGACCGACCGACCATGAAGCCGGTGATGTTCTGCAAAAACACGAGCGGAATGCCGCGCTGGGTACACAATTCAATGAAGTGCGTACCCTTCAAGGCACTCTCGGAAAACAGCACGCCATTATTGGCAATGATACCAACTGGCATGCCATAGAGATGGGCAAAACCGGTGATCAGGCTGGTGCCGTAATTCTGCTTGAACTCATCAAATTCGGAACCATCCACCACGCGGGCGATGACTTCGCGCACGTCGTAGGGCTGGCGCAGATCGGTGGGCACAATGCCATAGAGTTCATGTGGATCGTAAAGAGGCGGAATCGACTTGCGAAGGTCGAGGCCTATCTCCTTCTTTCGATTCAGATTTCCAACGATGCGCCGGGCAATGGCCAGTGCATGGGCATCATCCATCGCGTAGTGATCAGCCACGCCTGACTCGCGCGTGTGTACCTCTGCGCCACCCAGATCTTCCGCCGACACATCCTCGCCCGTTGCCGCCTTCACCAACGGTGGCCCGGCGAGGAAGATCGTCGCCTGACCCTTCACCATGATCGTTTCTTCAGACATGGCAGGCACATAGGCGCCGCCAGCCGTGCAGGAACCCATGACCACGGCGATCTGCGGAATGCCTGCGGCAGACATATTTGCCTGATTGTAGAAGATACGGCCGAAATGCTCGCGATCCGGGAAAACTTCGTCCTGATTTGGCAGGTTCGCCCCGCCGGAATCGACAAGATAAATGCAAGGGAGATTGTTCTGCATCGCGATTTCCTGCGCGCGCAGATGCTTCTTCACGGTCAAGGGGTAATAGGTGCCGCCTTTGACGGTGGCATCATTGACGACGATCATGACTTCCTTGCCGGAAACGCGCCCGATCCCCGCGATCAGTCCGGCGGAAGCAATATTGTCGCCATACATGTCCCATGCCGCAAACTGGCCGATTTCCAGAAAGGGCGAACCGGGATCGAGCAGTTGCGCCAGCCGGTCGCGCGGCAGAAGCTTGTTGCGCGACGTATGGCGCTTGCGCGCCTCATCCGTGCCACCCCTTGTCACCAGATCAGCCTTTGCCTTGATATCATCGACAAGCGCACGCATGCGTTGCGCATTGGCGGCGAAGGTCTCCGATGTGGTGGTGATCTGGGACTGAAGTATGGTCATAGGATTCTCGCCATCTTTCTATACATCTTGTGGTTCGGCGTTTGCGGCTGCCATTGGTCGGGGATAATGCCAGCCTTCACGCACTCTCGCCGAACATTTCGCGGCCAATCAGCATACGGCGGATTTCGCTGGTGCCCGCGCCAATTTCATAAAGCTTGGCATCGCGCAGCAGCCGGCCCGTCGGGTAATCATTGATATAGCCATTGCCACCGAGCGCCTGAATGGCTTCGAGCGCACACCATGTGGCTTTTTCCGCCGCATAAAGAATGCAGCCCGCAGCATCTTTGCGTGTCGTCTCACCGCGGTCGCAGGCAGCCGCCACCGCATAGACATAGGCGCGCGAAGCGTTCATCGTCGTATACATATCGGCAAGCTTGCCCTGCATCAGCTGGAATTCGCCAATCGGCTGGCCGAACTGCTTGCGTTCATGCACGTAAGGCACCACCACGTCGAGACAGGCAGCCATGATGCCGATCGGCCCACCGGCAAGCACCACGCGCTCATAATCAAGGCCGGACATCAGAATGCGCACGCCCTGACCTTCTTCGCCGAGTACGTTTTCAAAAGGTATCTCGCAATCCTCAAACACCAGCTCGCAGGTGTTGGAACCGCGCATGCCCAGCTTGTCGAGTTTTTGCGCCGTGCTGAAACCTTTGAACCCTTTTTCGACGAGAAATGCGGTCATGCCGCGCGAACCCGCCGCAGGGTCTGTCTTGGCATAGACCACAAGCGTGCTGGCATCGGGACCATTGGTGATCCACATCTTGTTGCCATTCAGCACATAGCGGTCGTTCTTCTTGTCGGCGCGCAGCTTCATCGACACGACATCGGAACCGGCTCCGGGTTCAGACATGGCCAGTGAACCCACATGCTCGCCCGAACAGAGCTTTGGCAGGTATTTTGCCTTCTGCTCGTCCGTGCCCCAGCGGTTGATCTGATTGACGCAAAGGTTCGAGTGCGCGCCATAGGAAAGCCCGACCGAGGCGGAAGCGCGGGAAATCTCTTCCACCGCAATGGCGTGGGCGAGATAGCCAAGGCCTGAGCCGCCGAAATCCGGGTTCGCCGTCATGCCAAGCAGACCAAGCGCGCCCATCTCCTGCCAGAGATGCGCAGGGAACTGGTTGCTCCGGTCTGTTTCAGCGGCGAGCGGCGCGATTCTTTCCTGCGCAAATCGATGCACTGTCTCCCGCAGAGCTTCGAGATCTTCCGAAAGTCCAAATCTCAGACCTGACTGATACATTGCAATCTCCCATGTCCTTTGTCGCGAATTATTTGGCGCCAACAAGGCGCAATCCCATAGTGACGTATTTTTCCGCAATCTGCGTGACAGTAAGCCTGTCGTCAGGGCGAAACCAGACATTCACGCCCGTGGTCATCGCAATGATGGCCCGGGTTGTCAGTGGAATGTCATCAATATCAAATTGACCGGATTGGCTGCCCGAGTCGAGAATCAGCCTCAGTTCGTTTTCATAGATCGCACGCAGCTCCACCAGAACGGCCAGTTTTTCACCCTGCAGGCTGCGCAGTTCCATATTGGCGATATGCACATCATCCCGCCGTTCAACGTGATAGCGGATGTGGAAGCGGATAAAGGCAGCAAGGCGATCCAGTGGCGCGGCAAGGCTCTGGCTTTCATCCCGCCAGGCAGCGAGGAGCCGGTCCATATGGTCGCGCATCACGGCGAAAAGCAGTTCCTGCTTGGTGGGGTGATAACGGTAGAGCGCGGCGGGCTGTACACCAACCTTTTCCGCAAGCTGGCGCATGGACATGGCCTCATAACCCATCCGCGCAATAAGCCGCCGTGCCGCGATATGAATCGCTGCCTGCGTCTTTTCCCCGTCTGAGCCAATCGTCCTCGCCATGGCGTGTTAATAAAACGAACGTTCAATTCATTCAAGTGGTAAATTCAGCTGGCAGCATCGGCTTTCACAACTTGAGGGCGAGGGGGTGTTAAACGAAGTGATAAGATGCATCCCGTAGCAATCGAAATCAAAACCGGCTAGATTCAAAACATTGCCAATTTTCCCTATGCATTTGATTAAATGATATTTTTCGAGAAATGAGAGCTGAAACTCATGAATGCTTCAGAATTCAAGAAACGAGTGCTTGCGCTGGTCGCTGCAATGGTTTTGCTGGCGTGGGGCATGCCGGCGCAAGCCATTTCCATGAAGGAGTGCAGTGTAAAATATAAGGCCGCGCAGGCAGCGGGAAGTGCGGCAAGCTGGAACGAGTTCCGCAAGCAGCAATGTGCGAAGGACATATCGGCTACGCCCGCGCCGGAGAGTGACGCGGCTGTCAGCGAGATGAAAACGGAAGCTGCTGCGAAAGATGCCCAAGCTGCGGGCGATACGAAATCACTTGTGTTTCCGTCTGCTGTGTCGAGCAAATTTGCTGCGGAGAAACCGGCCAAGGCGCGCATGCACACATGTCTGGAGCAATATCACATCAACAAGGACAACAATGCGCTGGGTGGCACCAAATGGATTCAAAAGGGCGGCGGTTATTACAAGCTTTGCAATGACAAGTTGAAGGGCAAGACCTGATCTGCAAGACCTGATCTATCGGATCAGGTCCGGTGCTGGAGCGGGAGCCTGTGGGACCTTTGAGGAGGTTTACTTCCTGAAATCGAACGCTCGAAGTCCCGTGGCGGCAATGATGAGCCAACCGAGAATAAGGAGCGTGCCGCCGACGGGTGCTGCGCCGGGGAAAAGACGGTCGCCAGCAATATCACGCGAGGCGAGGTCGCCGATGAAGAGCATGAGGCCGAGCAGCAGCACAAGTCCACCAAAATAAGCCGCACGGTTGATTTTGGCGAGGACTGCAAGCGCGAGAAATGCTGGCGCATGGATGAACAGGATGGGCGCGATGGTGCCAAGATGCGGGCTGGCACTGTGGGCAGCGCCCGCATAGGCGGCAATACCCGCTGCGCCGATCAACCCAGCGAGAGCGGCGAATATCCGGTTGATATCGGGGCGGTAAATATCGTGCTGCCGGGTTGCGCGCGGACTGTTGTCACCATCGATTGCCATGTCTGTTTCCATCCTGCGTCAGTATGATCCTGACCTTGTTTCGATATAGGCCACAGCCTATTTCAATGCGGCCAAAGTCTCGGCGAGCGTCTCTTCAAACAGGTCAAGCTCCCCGTCGAGTCCCACACTGACACGAATGCAGCGGTCAAGCACCGGCGCCATGGGCTTGCGGACGAAAATGTCGCGCTCAATGAGGTCGTTGAGAACATTGGCGGCATAGGCGCCATCGCGACCGCAATCAATGGTGACAAAATTGGTGGCGGAGGGAATGGCGGCAAGGCCGTTCTGCGCGGCAATGGCGGCGATACGGTCGCGGCCCGCTATGATGCGCGCCACTACCTCACGGAGGTAATTTTGGTCTTTGAGAGCGGCGATGGCGGCAATCTGCACCATGCGGTTCATGCCGAAATGATTGCGGATTTTATCAAAGGCCGTGATCTGGCTTGCAGCGCCGATGGCATAGCCGCAGCGCATACCCGCCAAACCATAGGCTTTGGAGAATGTCCGCATCCGCAGGACATTGGGCCGCGAAGTGTCGATAGCGGGCAGGGCAGAGGCCGGAGCGGTTTCGCCATAGGCCTCATCGAGAATCAGCATGGTGGTTTCGGGCAAGGCGGCGATGAAGGTTTCGATCTCGGAAGCTTCATGCCATGTCCCCATCGGATTATCGGGGTTGGAGAAATAAACCAGCGGCGCTTTTTCCCGGCGCACTGCGTCGAGCAGTGCATCGAGATCTTCATGGTCGTTCCGGTAGGGTACAGTAACAAGCCGTCCACCAAAGCCCGCCACATGGAAATTGAAGGTCGGATAGGCGCCGAGCGATGTGACAACCGGTGTCCCCTCGCGCACATATTGGCGCACCGTCAGCCCCAGCAACGTATCAACCCCTTCGCCCACCACCACATTGCCAGGTGCTATAGCACCGGGTGCAGCAGCACCCGGTGCTGCTGCACCGGGTGTGGCAGCCAGATGCGCGGCAAGCGCCGCTTTCAGATCGAAATTCTCAGGATCGCAATATTTCCAGACATCAGGCGCGGCATCCCGCATGGCTGTTATGACGGATGGTGCCGGTCCAAAGCCATTCTCATTGGCGCCAAGACGGGCGCGAAATGGCCGGTTGCGTTTGCGCTCCAGGGTCTCAGGGCCGACAAACGGCACGGTGGAGGGGAGCGATTCAATCAGGGGAGTAAGCTGCGGTTCCATGGCCACAGCGATATCATTTTTTCCGGCGGTGAAAAGCAAAACCTGTCTCTTATTTCTGCGCCAGAGGATTGAGTTTGCGGCTTTGTGAATGAGTCGCCGGTTTTATGCCGACCCACAGGGCTGGAAGCAGTGCCGCCATCAATATCCACCACATGGGACGGATTGAATAGGAAAACGACAGGTTGGCGAAGAGCACCCGTGTTGGCGGAATTTTCGTTGCAAGTGCGAACCACAGATATTCGGCAAGCGCGGTCCCAAGTGCCGCCAATACCGCTACAACCAAAAGGGTCCAGATGGAGGAAAGCGAAAAACCCCGCGCATGGGTAAAGCGATAGAGCAGAAGGGCGATGAGAAACCCCGCCATCAGCGTTGCCTGCGTGACATCTGCTTTGGATTGCATGAAGAAGTGCAGGACACCCAGCGCCGCCAGCGGATAGGCGAGGCTGTGCAGCCGGTTCCAGTTTTTGCCCATTCGCCGGATCATGCCGTCGGTGGAGGTAACACCGAGCGCAGTCAGCCCAAGCAGGGTGGTAAAGCCGATCAACAGATAGATACGCAGCCAGATCTCACTGGCGACCCGCAGGAGGTTCCAGTTCTGGTCAACGATATAAAGCGAGAAATGCAGGGCGGCATAGGCAAGCGCCGTAAGGCCGAGAATGCGGCGGATCAGAATAAGCCTGTTCCAGCGGGTGATGTGGCGCAGCGGTGTGACCGCAAGTGAAATGAGAAAGAAACGGATAGCCCAGTCGCCGGTCTGGTGGATGGCTTCGGTGATTGGCCGTGGGCCGAGAATATTGGCCTTGTAGCCCGTGGTGATGAACACAAGCGGAATAAAAGCGGCAATCAGGGCCGCAATTTTTAGGACCGACAATTTGCCTGCCCGGTCATTCCATGGAAATTTCATCACGCCGTTCATTTTCCCTGATTGTTCAGTTCCTTACATCAGCAGAAACGCGCCGTTGACAAAACAACAAGCTGTGAAATTGCGCTGATTTTTCCGCCTTTCTCTCACGCTGCAGGCTTTTGCCCGGCTCTTTTTACGGAACCAAACTCCGTTTTTTGTGGTTTTCCCTATGCTGGGGCGAAGAAAAGCAACAGAGAGAGGCAGAACAATGAACAAGGTTCTTATACTCACCGCATCGGCATTCTTAGCCACAAGCGGTTTCGCATGGGCGCAGGACAAGGTCTATGTCGAGGTTCCGCAGCCCGCCCGTGATTATGTCATTGCGCACCCGTCTGATCCCGTTGTGATCGATGGTGAGCTGTCGCAAGGCTATGTGGTGCCGCAGACTGTTACAGTCAGGCCCATTCCCGATAGTCCGGGCTATGGCTACATCTATGTGGATGGCCGCCCCGTGATCGTTTCGCTGGAGAATCGCGAAGTCGTCTATCTCTCCGATAGCCGCGATGGTCCGGTTCCCGATGATGTCATCACTTATGTCGAGCAGAATCCCGTTGATACGGTCGCCATTGACGATATCACGACAGGCGCAATTGTACCTGATGATGTTGATCTGGCTCCGGTACCTTCCCAGCCGCGCTATGCCTATATCTATGTGGATGGCGGCCCGGCGCTGGTTGATAAGCGCACACGCCGGGTCGTCTGGGTTCGCTAGAGCCTATTCCGCCGGACCGGCGAACTGGATGAGATTGCCGTCGGGGTCAAGCACGATAAAGTTTCGCGCACCCCACGGCTCTTTCTTCAAGGGCTGATGAAACGGCACATCGGCAGCTTGGAAATCGAGAAACAGGTGTTTGATCTCGTCGGTGGTATCAACCGTGATGGAGGCGGAAAGCAAATGTTCGCGCTGCCGAATATTGCCGACAAAGACGGGTTCACACACCAGCCGCAGGGCGAGTTGCGCCCTGTCACGGATCACCTGCCCGTAGAAGGGCGGTTCACCGTAAACAAAATCGACGGTGAAACCGAGTTTTTCAGTGAAAAAGTCGCACGCGGTTTTGATATCGGCGACAAAGAGCTGTGCCGAGGTTGAACTGAGGACCGGGCGTGGTGCGGATTGTTTGCTGTGGCTGCTCATGGTTTGGGCTCCCGATTTGAGCGCCTGCCATCCCTCGAATCCCATCTGCCGTGCGATGAGTTCCTGCGCATCGCTGAGCTTGAAACTTGCGTCCAATATCCCGTTATCATCGAGATGCTGAAAGCGGGGCAGGTTTGCCCGGATTTCAGCGGCGACGGGATAATATCGTTCACGGTGCCAACGCAGATATTGCTTGGCTTGTTTCCTGATGTTCTCGAGATTCGGCATAGGCGCAACCATTGTCATGTGAGACAGGTGGGCATTGCCCTTTCGACCCCAGAAACTTCATCCAGAAAGTTCAAATGCCGATGCGCCCTACGCAGCAGTCGAATAATCCTGCAAACCATGTTCATTTGTCAATATCAGGCACATGATACAGGTCAGCTCACCCGGCGGGGATGAACTGGTAAACAACAATATGGATGCAAAAGCTATTTACTGACGCTGGATAGCCAGCCAGCGATCGGCACTGGCGCGGCCAAAAACCCGGGCGCGGCGATTATATTCGGCGGTCAACTGCCGTCTGCTTTCTTCGCGGGCGTAGGAGCGTTTGGCAGGGCGATTTTTTCTGAGCCTTGCCGATGCGGCATCCTGATTGGACACGCGCGGGAGGGTCTGCGAACTGGCATCGGGTGCAACGGTGTTAACAACCGGCGCCTCTTGCGCCTGGCTGTCAGCAGCCATCAGTCCCGCAACCATTGCCACGGCAAAAAACAGGCTTCGCATGAATAGTGTCCCTCATCAGTCGTCTGTGTTTTTTCGGGTGCCGAAATTTTTCACGCACTTCTCGTGAAGTTTCAAAACCCGTCAAGGGACAGCGTTGTCCCCCAATTGCCCTTTACCAGCGATAATGGCGGCCGCCATAGAAAATAATGGGCGGATTGTTAAAACGCATGTCGTCAAATTGCGCCCGGCTGGTGGCACGGCGGTCAAGTTCGAGGTCAAGCAGGCAGCGCGCAAAAGCTTCTGACTTCGGCTTGAAACCATAGGAAGAGCAGGTCCTGCCATCAATGGCCCGGCGCTCTTCCGGCGTTATCGTCTGGCAGCCGGCAACGAAAAGAACAAGCGCAAGGACAGATCCCGTTGCGAATTTCATTATGACCTCCATGTCGCTACGCCACCCAAAACGGGCTGCGACAAATCACTTCAATGAAGTCGAGATTATCACGAAGCCTTGGCTCGTGTTATCCCAATTGGTTGATAAGAAGAACGATTTTAATGTGGGCGAAAAGCACGACAGCGCTTGGGAAATAAGGTTTGATCAGGCGATGAGGGCACCGGCAATCATAAAAATAATAATCAGCCCTGCCAGCAAAGGCAGGATGGAAACATTGGCTTGGGTGGGTTCCGGTTTCAATACCAATTTGGCAAAGTCAGCAGCACTGTTGCCGCAATTTCTGTAACCACGAGAAACACGACGAGCGGAAAAAATCCGTCGCTGATCTTTCGGTTGTCATTGGCTGGTGCAACGCTTGTCAAAGTCTGCTCCTGATTTAAACGACCCCGCAAAATGCGAAACCCGGTCATGCTCGTCAGTGCCGAAATTCGGCTGGTCACAAGACTGTAACAGTTTGAAACTTTTTGTCACCCCAAAAAGTGATTTTCATCCTGTGGACAGCATTTTTAGCATGTCTTTTGCACTGGAAAGCTGGGGAAAACGATGTGCTTTCAGTGACTTGATTCGCGTGGTGCGCAGGCAAAAAAACCTGCGCACCACGGCGTTTTTTTATTCCGCGGGCGTTGCAGCCGGGATAATCGTGCCCGAATTGTGGCTGGTTTCACCATCGAAATGGCTGCCCTGACTCGCATGTTTGAGCGGGCGATTGCCTGTCATTGCACGCACCAGCATGTAGAAGACCGGCGTCATGAACAGGCCGAACAGGGTCACGCCAATCATGCCAGAGAACACCGCCACACCCATGGCACTGCGCATTTCCGAACCCGCACCCGTCGATGTGACGAGCGGAACAACACCCATGATGAAGGCAAGGGATGTCATCAGGATCGGACGCAGGCGCAGGCGGCTGGCTTCGATCACCGCCTTGAAGGGCGTTGACCCTGCAAATTCCAGCTCTCGTGCAAACTCGACAATCAGGATCGCGTTCTTGGCGGAGAGCCCCACAAGCACGATAAGCCCGATCTGCGTGAACACATTATTGTCACCGGCGGTCAGCCAGACACCGAAGAGGGCGGCCAGCAGTCCGAGCGGAACGATCATGATGATCGACAGCGGCAGGGACAGGCTTTCATACTGTGCCGACAGAACCAGGAACACCAGCAGGATCGACAGCGGGAAGATCAGATAGGCGGAGTTGCCCGCAATGATCTCCTGATAGGTGAGTTCAGTCCATTCATAGCCAATACCGGCGGGGAATGTCTCGGCGGCGATACGTTCCACGGCAGCGCGAGCCTGACCGGAGGAAAAGCCGGGGGCAGCATTGCCGTTCACATCGGCGGCAAGAAAGCCGTTGTAACGCATGGCACGGTCAGGTCCTGCACTGGTCTCCACCTTGAGCAGAGCCGAGAGCGGGATCATGTCACCTGAACCGGAGCGGACTTTCAGATCGCCAATGTCTTCCGCCTTGGCCCTGAAGTTGGAATCTGCCTGCATACGGACAGAATAGGTACGGCCAAATTTGTTGAAGTCATTGACGTAGACGGAGCCGAGATAAATCTGCAGCGTATTGAAGATTTCCGGCAGCGAAACATTGAGCTGGCGTGCCTTGGCACGGTCCACATCGGCGTAAAGCTGGGGAACATTGATCTGATAGCTGGAGAACAGGCCTATCAGTTCGGGAGCGGTGGCAGCCTTGGCAAGGAATGCCTTGGTTGCATCATCAAGCGCCTGATAGCCAAGACCATTGCGGTCTTCGATCTGGAACTTGAAGCCACCAATTGCACCCAGACCCTGAACCGGGGGAGGCGGGAACACTGCACTGAAAGATTCCTTGATGCCGAACAACTGCATGTTCAGCGCCTTGGCAATCGCACCGGCACTCAATTCGGGTGTCTTGCGCTCCTCAAACGGCTTGAGCGAAACGAAGACGATACCGGCATTGGAACTATTGGTGAAACCGTTGATCGACAGGCCGGGGAACGCAATGGTGCTTTGAACGCCCGGAATCTTCAGGGCGATATCACCAATGCGGCGCACGACTGCCTCTGTCCGGTCAAGCGTTGCACCATCCGGCAGCTGGGTGAAGCCAACCAGATACTGCTTGTCCTGCGGCGGCACGAAACCACCGGGAACACTCTTGAACATGAAAGCGGTAGCGCCGATCAGCAGGATATAGATGCCCATCATCACCGTCTTGCGCGAGATGACGGCGGTCACGCCCCGGCTGTAGCCATTGGCGCCGCGTGTGAAAACGGCATTGAAGCCACGGAACAGCCAGCCAAGGGTCTTGTCCATAAACCGCGTCAGCGCATCTTTTGGCTCGTCGTGACCCTTCAGAAGCAGGGCGGCGAGAGCAGGGGAAAGCGTCAGCGAGTTAAAGGCGGAGATAACCGTAGAGATCGCAATGGTCAGCGCGAACTGGCGATAGAACTGGCCGGTCAGGCCGCTGATGAAGGCAAGCGGCACGAACACCGCAACCAGCACCAGGGCAATAGCGATAATCGGGCCCGACACTTCGCGCATGGCCTGAATGGTTGCCTGTCGCGGTGCGAGGCCGTTTTCGATATTACGCTCGACGTTTTCCACCACCACGATCGCATCATCCACCACGATGCCGATGGCAAGCACGAGACCGAAGAGGCTGAGCGCATTCACCGAGAAGCCGAAGAGGTGCATGACGGCGAATGTGCCGACGATGGAGATTGGAACCGCAATCAGAGGAATGATCGAGGCGCGCCATGTCTGCAGGAACAGGATAACCACGAGAACAACGAGTACCACGGCTTCAAGCAGTGTGTGGACCACGGCCTCAATGGAAGCGCGGACGAACTGCGTCGTATCATAGACAATCTCGTAGCTGACACCCTCAGGCATGGTCAGCTTCATCTCGTCCATGACTGCACGCACCTGATCGGCGATCTGGATCGCGTTGGAACCCGGTGCCTGGAAGACGGGAATGGCCACCGCCGGCTTGTTATCGAGCAGCGAGCGCAGCGAATATTGGGCGGCTCCAAGTTCGATACGCGCAATGTCACGCAGATGCGTGATCGCGCCATTGGCGGCTGTCTTGACGATGATCTGACCGAACTCTTCCTCGGTCTGCAAGCGTCCTTGCGCGTTTACTGACAATTGCAGATCAACGCCATTGGGGCTGGGGGACGCACCGATAGTGCCCGCTGCGGCCTGTACGTTCTGAGCGCGGATTTCATTGAGGACATCCGTTGCCGAAAGCCCGAGTTCCGCTGTTTTCTGCGGATCGAGCCACACGCGCATGGAATAGTCACCAGAACCAAACAGCTGAACGTCGCCAACACCATTGATGCGGGCGAGCCGGTCCTTGATGTTGATCAGCGCGTAATTGCGCAGATAGGTGATATCGTAGCGGTTGTTCGGTGAGATCAGGTTGACCACCAGCATCAGATCAGGTGAGCTTTTCACCGTGGTGATGCCAAGGCTGCGCACCTCCTGCGGCAGGCGGGGTTCCGCCTGCGAAACGCGGTTCTGCACCAGCTGTTGTGCCTTATCGGGGTCGGTGCCGATGGCAAAGGTAACGGTCAACGTCATCTGACCATCAGTTGTTGCCTGACTGCCCATATAGAGCATGCCTTCAACGCCGTTGATCTGTTCCTCGATAGGCGTTGCCACGGTTTCGGCAATAACCTTCGGGTTGGCGCCCGGATATTGTGCGCGCACCACGATGGATGGCGGCACAACATCCGGATATTCCGAAACCGGCATGGCCGTGAGGGCGATCAGGCCGCCGAGGAAAATCACGAAAGAAAGAACGCCCGCGAAGACCGGGCGGTCGATGAAGAAGTTGGAAATATTCATATCACTGTCCGCCTGCCCGTTGCGGGGCTTCTATGCGATTACTGTTGTGCCTTGGCCGGATCGGCTGCCGAAGCCTGCAAATTGTGCGCGGCATCACCCATGGCGACCATTTCGGGAACCACGAGCGAACCGGGGCGAATACGCTGCAAGCCATTGACGACAATCTTTTCGTCGGGCTGCAGGCCGCTGGTCACAATGCGCAGTCCTTCTGCCGGGCCGCCAAGTGCGATCTCACGGTATTCAACGATGTTCTTGTCGTTGACCACCATGACGAACTTCTTGTTCTGGTCGGTCCCCACGGCCTTTTCATCGACAAGCAGTTCCTGCTTTTCGTTGGCAGTGCCCATGCGCAGCTTGGCAAACTGGCCCGGCATCAACTTGCCGTCCGTATTGTCAAACACTGCACGCACCTTGACCGTGCCGCTGGCCGTATCAACCGTGTTGTTGATCAGTTGCAGCTTGCCCTTCACGTCGCGCTGGCCATAAACGTCCATCACCACGGGGATGCGGTCGGAGAAATCGCGGCTGTTCAAACCCTGCGGAAGATCCGCAAGCGCCTGTGCAACAACGTTTTCATTGGCTTCGAAGCTGCCATAAATCGGGCTGATCGAAACGATGGTGGTCAGAAGCGGGGAGGTAGGACCAGCGGCAATCAGATTGCCCGAGGTGATCTCGATACGGCCAACACGACCACTGATGGGCGCACGGATTTCCGTGTAGCCAAGGTTGAGCGCGGCAGTCTTGAGACTGGCCTGTGCCGCTTCCAGATCGGCCATGGCGCCACTCTGGACGTTGATGCGCTGGTCATAATCGCTCTGGGATACGGTGCGCGAGTCGATCAGGCGTTTGCCGCGTTCAAGCTCGTTCTTGGCAAAAGCCAGCCGCGACTCGGCAGCACTGACCGCAGCCTTGGCGCGCGCCACTTCGGCTTCATAGGGAGCGGGGTCGATCTTGACGAGAAGGTCGCCCTCTTTGACCAGTGCGCCTTCCTTGAACGCGACAGACTGGATGGCACCGGCGACACGCGAACGCAGTTCAACCTGATCAATCGCTTCAAGCCGTCCGGAGAACTCGCTCCATTGGGTGATGAGCTTGGGCTGGACGACAGCAACGGAAACGGGGGTAGCAGCCGGTGCGGCCTGCTTGGCAGTTTCGGCATGGCTTTTGCCAAGATCGAAGAATTGGGTGGAGCCCGCAGCTGCCAGTGCCACAATAAAGCCGCCGACATAGAGTGATCTTCTATAAGTGCTGATTGACATCGTGGTCATCCTGCTTTGAAAGTTGTCTTGCCATTGGGAGTGGCATAGAGATTCGATCATTGACGATCGATACCGATCGGTATAAAACAGATATAAGGCTGCGATACAGCGGCTGTCAATTAATTTTATACCGTCCGGTATATTTCTTCTAGGGAGTCTTGTCCATGGGACGGCCGAGGGAATTTGATGCCGATGAGGCACTCCAGACTGCGCTCGAACTTTTTTGGCGCAAGGGCTATGAGGGCACATCCATCACTGACCTGACCGATGGCATGGGCATTACCAAGCCAAGTCTCTATGGTGCTTTCGGCAATAAGGAAGAACTGTTTCGTATGGCGCTTGAGCGCTATGAGCAGAATTATATGGCCTTCTTCTGGGCTGCACTGGAAAAATCCGATGCGCGCACCGTGGCGATGGACATTCTGCACGGCTTTGCCGATGCGCAGACCTGCGACTGCAATCCTTCCGGCTGTATGGGCATCAATGCGGCCATGGCTTGCAGCGATGCGGCAGCAGCCATCCAGAAAACCATCATTGAAAAACGCCAGATGGGCCAAAAGGCGCTTGCCCGCCGTTTTGCCCGTGCCAAGCGCGAAGGTGATTTGAAAACCGAGTGCGATCCGGAAGATCTGGCCCGTTTTATTATGACCATATCCCAAGGTACTGCGGTACAGGCATCCAGCGGAACCGAGCGTGACGAGCTTTACAGGCTGATTGATATCGCCATGCGCTCCTGGCCAAGCTGATCAGATTATTGGGGTTGTGGCTGCAATAATAGTGGTTCGTGGTTCGACATAACAACCATGAGGCAGAGTGAAGATGCAACGATAATCGTCAACATTGCAGACGGCAAAGCTTGCAGAATCTGGCTCCCCACAACCCACCTCTCCGTCATCCTCGGGCTTGACCCGAGGACCCACGGCTAAGAAGCTCAAACGAACTTGGAGCTCGGCACTATTTTATTATGGGTCCTCGGGTCAAGCCCGAGGATGACGGAGAGAGGTGGGCTGCAGGGAGCCGCATTCTGCACCCCTTCTGCTGCAATCTCTGCGATTATCGTTACATCCACCCAAGCCCCTCATGGTGAGCCTGTCGAACCACGAACCCCAACGTCCCGAGCATAACCCTCAAACCAACCGATGCCGGAACAGCCATGATGATACTGGCAGTGTCACCGCTGAAATGGCGATGAGCGCCAGCATTTCCGGTAAGAGCTGACCAACTCCCGCACCTTCCAGATAGACCTGATGCGTGATGCTGATGGCATAGCGCAGCGGATTGATCAGCGTGAAATATTGCAAAACATCCGGCATGTTGCCGATAGGCGCTGTCAGGCCCGATAGCAGCATGAACGGCATCAGCAGAACAAACGAGAAAATCATCGCCTGCTGCATGTTTGCGGCAAGGGAGGAGAGAAACAGGCCGATTCCCACCGCTGCGGCCAGAAACAGGATCAGTCCCATATAGAGGATGAGATAGGAGCCGGAGAAGGGAATCTGGAACCAGAGCTGCGCCACAAGCAGGATCATTGTTGACTGCGTCAGCCCCACCATCATCGAGGGCAGGGCCTTGCCCACCATGATTTCCGACGGGCGGAAGGGTGTGACGAGCAGTTGGTCCAGCGTTCCGGCCTCCCGCTCGCGCGCGACGGACATGGCCGTCAGCATCATCGTCATCATCATGGTGATGGTGCCGATCAGTGAGGGGATCATATTCCAGCGCGTTTCAAGGCTTGGATTGTACCAGGCGCGGGTTGTTACCTTGACACCTGCATTGGCAGCCTGACCGTTTTCTTCACGCCAGCGGGTGGTGAAGTCGCCAACAATCGAACTCACATAGCCCTGTGCGGTGCCGGCAGTATTGGAATTGCGCCCGTCGGCGATCATCTGCAATTTGGCCGGCATGCCAGCCATCAGGTTCTTTTCGAAATCCTGATCAATGACGAGCACCAGAAGCACACGCTTATTGTTGATAAAACTGGCAATATCGCTTGTCCGTTGCAGGGTGGCGATGCGGCTAAACGTGCCCGAACCGTCAAGCTTGGCGATGAGCGCAATCGATGCCGCGCTGTGATCATGATCGAGGATCGCATAGGGCACATTGTTGAGATCATAGCTCGCGGCATAGCCGAAGATAAGGCATTGCAAGATCGGCGGCAGCACCAGTGTGATACGGCTTTTGGGATCTTTGAGCATCGCCAGCAATTCCTTGCGGATAAGGGCGATGATACGGAAAAGCGATTGGATCATGGCTGCCTCATCCAAGTTTCTTGCGCGTTGCCCGCACGGACGCGCCCATCAGCACCGTCGCCATCACCGCAAGCACGGCAGCATTGGGCAGGATCACCCCCCAGATGTCGCCAGCGAGAAACAGCGTCTGAAGGACGCTGACAAAGTAGCGGCCGGGGAAAATATAGGTGATGAACTGGATGACCACCGGCATGCTGCGGATATCAAACATGAAGCCGGACAGCATCATCGCAGGAAGAAAGGTTGCAACAAGCGTGATCTGGCTGGCGACAAACTGGCTTTTGGTTACTGATGAGATGAGAAGCCCGATGCCAAGCGCCACAGTCAGATAAAGCATCGAAACGATGATGAGAATCCACAGCGAACCGCGCAAAGGAACGTGGAACAGCAACTGACTGCCCAGCACAGACAAGCCCAGACCGAGCATCCCGAGAATGAAATAGGGGACGACCTTGCCGAGCAGGATTTCCACCGGCCGGACAGGCGTCACAAACAGGGCTTCAAAAGTGCCGCGCTCCCATTCACGCGCCATGACAAGGGCGGTCAGCAACGCACCGATCAGCGTCATGACCAGAACGATCAGGCCCGGCACAAGAAAATAGCTGCTCTCATTGGCCTCGTTGAACCAGAGCCGCGTCTGCATATCCACCGAGGCAGCGCTTGGCGCGATCTTGCCCTCGGCGGCTTCGCGCGCCAGCCAGGTGGCAACAGCCCCTTGCGCATAGGCCAGTGAAATGCGTGCCGTATTGGCATCGGTGCCGTTGACGACGACCTGTATCTCACCATCACCAAGCGAGACATCCCGGGCAAATTGCGGCGGGATGCGCACAATGCCGCTGACGGTCTTGTCCATCAATAGCCGGTCGGCTTCTGCCATGGTTTTCACCGGATAGGTCTTGAAGTATTCGGAAAGCTCAAAGCCTGATATCGCGCCGCGCGCCTCGGCTGAATTTTCCTCCATGACGAGAGCGACAGGCAGGTTTTTCAGATCGAATGACAGCCCGTAGCCAAACAGGATGAGCAGCATCATCGGCATGATGATGCCGACAATAATGCTGCTGGGATCGCGGATCACCTGCCACGATTCCTTGCGCACCAGCGCAAGAATGCGTCGCAGGCTGCCATAATGCTGGGGAGCGGGCGTACTCATGCGGCCTTGCCCTGTGTTTCAGCGTCACGCCGCGATTCCTCGACAATGGCAATGAACGCGTCTTCCATGGTAGGCTCGCGGCCGTCCTTCGGCTTGGCATGGGCGCGAATATCGGCGGGTGTACCCTCCGCCAGATTGCGCCCGGCATCCATGATCATGATCCGGTCGCAATATTCAGCCTCCTCCATGAAATGGGTGGTGACGATAACAGTCACCCCCTGTTCGGAAAGCGCGGTGATCCGGCCCCAGAATTCGCGCCGGGCCAGCGGATCGGCACCGCTGGTTGCCTCGTCGAGAAACAGAATGTCAGGCTCATGCAAAAGCGCTGCGGCCATGGCCAGCCGCTGCTTGAAGCCGCCGGGAAGCTGGCCACTCGGCAGGGTTGCCAGCTCACCCAGTTCGAACTGATCCTTGGACCAGTCGATGCGCTCGCGCTTTTTTGCGCCGCGCAGGCCGTAGGCACTGGCGAAGAAATCCAGATTTTCATCCACGGAAAGATCGCCATAGAGCGAGAATTTCTGTGCGACATAGCCGAGATTCTCGCGTGCCTCCGCCCGTGCCGTGCGCAAATCCGCGCCTGCAACCCGCAATGTGCCGCTTGTTGCTGGAATAAGACCGCACAGCATACGGAATGTCGTGCTTTTTCCCGCGCCATTCGGGCCAAGCAACCCGTAAATCTCGCCGCGTTTCACCTGAAAGCTCACATGGTTCACGGCGGCAAAATCCCCGAACATGCGCACGAGATCATGCACTTCGACGGAAATCTCATCCTTGCGGGCGGTATCAGCACGTTTCAACTCAAGGCTGCTGGAATGGCCTTCACCGGCGACCGCGCTGAACAACACCATGAACCCGTCTTCGAAACGCGGCTGTGTCGCGGTGAGCGCCACAGTCTTGTCGTCAATGCTGAGTTTACCCTTCGAGCCCGGCTGCCGGACAATGCGCACCTTGCCGGCCTCAGGCACCGCATCCACCACGCCTTCATGCCGGAAGAGCCGTGCCTGCAATGAGCGGGCGCTCATGCCATCCTGCGGTGTGGCGATGAATACATTGCCCTTGGCATGATCAGTGATCGCATCGGGCTTGCCCTGCGCCAGCACCTTGCCCAGATGCATGACGACTGCATGGTCGCAAAACTCCGCTTCATCGAGATAGGAGGTGCTGACGATGACGGTCAACCCGTCCTCATGCACCAGTTTGAGAACGATCTCCCAAAGTTCACGCCGCGACAGGGGATCAACACCAACGGTCGGCTCATCCAGCAGCAGAAGCTCCGGCGAGCGAACCAGCGTGCAGGCGAGGCCAAGTTTCTGCTTCATGCCGCCTGAGAGCTTTCCCGCCAGCCGCTCGGTAAAGCGGCCAAGATTGGTCATCTCCATCAACCGGGGGTAAATTTCCTTGCGCTGCTCGTGGGAAATACCGTGCAGATCCGCATAGAGATCAAGATTCTGCTGGACGCTCAAATCCTCGTAGAGGCCGAATTTCTGCGGCATATAGCCGATGCGGTTCTGCACCGCCTGCGGATCGGCAGCGACATCAATGCCTAGCACATCAAGCGCGCCGCTTTCCGCAGCCATCAGCCCGGCAATCAGCCGCAGGATCGTGGTCTTGCCCGCGCCATCTGGCCCGACAAGTGCTGTCACTGTGCCGTGCGCCGCTTCAAAGGAGACATCATCCAGCGCCTTGACCGTCTCGCCGGTATCGCGGTGGAACGTCTTGTGGAGGGACCGCGCCGTGACGGGGGAGGCTGGCGCGGCGGCAATCATGGTTTGGCGTCCGCTTCGGGCGTGGCTGCGTGAGGGGATTCACCCGGCAAAAGCTCAACCGTAGCGGGCATGCCCAACCGCAGCACATCCTTGGTGTCGTCAACAAAAATGCGGACTTCATAAACAAGACTGGTGCGCAAATCCGTTGTCTCCACGGTTTTCGGCGTGAACTCGGCGACAGGCGAGATAAAGCCTACCCAGCCATCAAGCGGCCTGTCCGGGAAACTGTCCGTGGTGATTTTGGCCCGCATGCCCGAGCGCAAATGACCAAGATTGGTTTCCGACACGTAGGTGCGCACCCATTTTACGCCGCGCGTGGCCAGCGAAAACACCGGCTTGCTGGGCGCAGCCATTTCGCCGGGTTCCATCAGCCGCGAGCGCACCACACCATCAAAGGGCGCAAGCAAGGCCGCATCGACCAGTTGCTGATGTACAAGTGCAAGCTGCGCCTCGCTGCCGCGCAACTGCGCCTCGCTCTGGCTGATTTCCTCAACACGCGGCCCGGCAATGGCAAGATCAAGCGCACTTTTTGCCACATCCACCTTGGCGTCGGCGACCGCTGCTGCAGCCTTGGCCGTATCGAGATCCTGCTTGCTTGAGGTGGCATTGGCGGTCAACACGCGTATGCGCTCAAACTGCGCCTTGGCGTTTAGTGCATCGGCCTGTGCCGACTCCAGATTGGCGCGCGACTGGGCGATTTCCTCGGGGCGACTGCCGTTTTTCAACTGGAGCAGGGCGGCTTGCTGGGCTGCAACCGTCGCTTCTGCCTGCTGTACCTGCGGCGCAAGGCGGCTGGTATCGAGCCGGGCCAGCACCTGACCCTTGCGCACCATGTCGCCTTCCTCAACCAGCACTTCGGCGATACGCTCGGCGCCATTGAACGCCAGCGACGCCTGCCGCAGGTCGACATTGCCATAAAGCGTCAGGTCATCCTTGTCCGTGGGGCGATGGAAATACCACCAGGCACCACCGGCAAGGGCTGCGATGATAATAAGTGGAACGAGGATGCGAAGAATTTTGCTCATGTGCCATCATACAATCACACCGTGCGTTAAGTCAAATTTGAATTTCAATTTTAACTTTCAATCATTTCAAAACTGGGCTAGAGTGCTGTTATGATACGCAAAACACCTCGAAAACTTCCCGGACGCCGTGAAGACGGTGCCTCGACCAAGGCGCAGATATTGGAGGCTGCGGGCGCAATCTTTGCCGAAAAAGGCTTTGACCGCGCCACCGGCAAGGAGATCGCCGAGCGGGCAGGCAGCAATTCCGCGGCGGTGAACTATTATTATGGCGGCATTGAAGGGCTTTATGCCGAAGTGCTGGTGGAGGCACACCGGCAGCTCCTGACCTATGACCGGCTGGTGGCGCTGGCCGAAGGGCCGGGGGCTTCCATCGATAAGCTGAAAATCCTCATCGGGCTGGTTGCCGGAGCAGTCACGGCGCCGGGGCCGTCCAGCTGGGTATTACGGGTACTGAGCCGCGAGCTTCTGTCGCCCTCCTCAGCATTTCCGGTTCTGCTGCATCAGGAAATTCTACCGAAAAAGCAGGTGGTAACGGGGCTTGTGGCCGATATTCTCGGCGTGCCTGCCGATCATCCTGCAGTGGGACGCTGCCTGCTCAGCGTCATCTCACCCATTGCCATGCTGCTGGTCGGCAACCGGCAACTGGTTGCACAAGTCCTGCCGGATCTGGCCTCTCCCGCCCCGGAAGCGCAGGCGGCCATCATCGCGCATTTTCAACGCTTTGCATTGGCAGGGCTGGAGGCAACAGCGGCGGAGCTTGGAAGGGGGTAGGGTGGGCCGATTATCGCAGCGGGGAAAGTTTGTATGACTTCATGGGAAGCTCAAACATTGAACCGCCCTTCATGGTGGACGCTGTGGTTTCAATGACGGGCCAAAGCGCGATGAGGCGTTCCGCTTGTTTCAACATTGGTGCTTTGTACAGCCCCTGCGACAGGAACATTCCGATTATGCGTGATGATTGGAAAGCTGACTTTTCGGCTTTGTTGCGGGTAATTCTGCGATCTGCGGATATGAGCACCCATCCGCCTTGCGCACCCAACGCCTTTATCAAGTCAATATCCTTGATATTTGGCTCGAATCTGTCGCGCAATGCGACAATCTTGTATTGTTCTCCCAACAAAATCTGAAGGCCTCTTGCAAGCCGGGGAGGCAGATTGTGATCAAACAAGACCTTCACGCTGCAAGCGAATCCTCAAAGGCAACGGCGTCTCTGACGACAGCAAGAGGCAATTCATATATGTCTGCCACGGCTTTCTCAGAACCCTCAGCTTGAACAGCTTGGGCGAGTGCAATGGTGGGAACGTTGTAAATTGCCGTCGTAGGCTGACCAAATACCAATTCAGGGTCTACAATAATCGACTGTTTACCCTTAAAAGGACGCCATCTGCGCACAGTATCATCATCGATATCAAGGTCCTTAAATGTACGCTCAATGACAACTTTGATGGTGTATTGTTTTTGTTTGAGATCAAGCAAACTGCCATCATCAGCCTTATTGGCGCTGTCCAGAAATATCGTCTTCCCATCCGTTTGAAAGCGGCGTGTTGAAAATGGATGCCCATCCCGGGTGCATTCTTTTGCGTAGTCCAGACAATGCCGGATTGTCTTCAAACCCAGTCCGGCGTCGGTGAAAGCTTTCACAAATCTCAATTCGATAAGATCGCGAAACCCAAGTTCGATATGATCTTCGAATTGAGGCAATTGAGGCTTCCACAATGGCTCCATATGGAAGGTTTCGCCATTTTGCGAATAATTGTAACCGCCAAGCCATCGCCGAATGTTTCGTACAGGCATGTTTAGCAACCGCGCGGCATCATTTGCGGTGTAAAAGCCTATGCCGACAGGTGGCGTTACATATTGGTCCATTGCTTGGATTCTACTCCTTCCAAAGCATTTTTGGCATTATGGCCTCCCCTATGGTGACGTCAATCGGTAAGGCATGCAGTTTGCTTCATTCTTGGCGCAACCTTACCCCCGGACCACCATCCACCATTTCCCCCTCGGCTTCAAATATAACGCCCGCTTGTTCCAGAGCGGTCCGGATAATCAATAGCGTGGCGGGTTTCAGCTTCTCGCCACGCTCCAGTCGGGCGATTGTATCTGATGACACTTGGGCGAGTGCTGCGAGGTCCCGCACCCCAAGTCCGAGGGCCACACGGGCCATTTTGCATTGGACACGGATCATCTTCGTAACACCGTTGCGGCTTTTGCGAGCGCGATCATTTGAACCTCACGCCCGGGCCGCCTTTGACATTTTGCCCCGGGCTGAGAAAGACAATCGATTTCTCTTCAAGCACCGATTGAATGGAGCGCAATGTGGAGGCCTTGGGATCGGTTACGCCCCGTTCGATATTGTTCAGGCCAGTTGTGGAGAGACCGGCCAACTTTGCTAGCTCTGCTTGCGTCAGCCCCAGCATTGCCCGCGCTCCGCGTATTTGTTCTGGTGTAATCATGGAATGCTTGGCTCAAAGTCAATGTTTGCGAGAATTCATTTGATTAATCTGACACCCGGACCGCCGCCTGTTGTCTCGCCGTCCTGTTGGAAGATGACACCTTCTGCTCTGAGAGCATCCGTTACAGCATCCAGAGTGTCGGTGCGCACTTTCACTCTGTTGGCTCCGAAGGCTTCCATATTGCGTATTGTATTGGCGCTGACGCCCGCCTTCTCGGCGAGAGCAATTTGCTCCATGCCTATGAGTGAACGCGCCGCTCTGATCTGATTACCGATAATAGGCATTATGGCCTCATAGTAAATGTTTTTGGTATTATACCTAAGTCTATATGGACAATAAATAAATTCAGCTTGCATGGTTGGGATAATAATATTCCTGGCTGTAATTACTAAAATGCGATGTAACGCTATTTCTCCTTTGTTGTGACAATCGTTCTATTTAAGCCTCACGCCTTGGCCTCCACCGGTCAGTGCGCCATCATCAAGAAAAATAACGCCTTCGGCTGTCAACGCGTCTTTGAGATCATCGAGCGTTCGGTCGTAAGGTAAGCGCTTTCCTGCTTCGAAGGTCGCAATGGTCGCCGGTGCCACTTTTGCTATTTCCGCCAGCTTCGCCTGCGACCATCCAATTAGCGCGCGTGCGGCACGGCATTGAGCTGGTGAGATTATCATATTTCATCAACCTTGAATATTTTATATTGACCAATGCGGTAATCTAAGATTATATAATCCGCATAAGGTTAAGGCAATTATTAGGTCTTTGTGCGCGCTTCCATACGTTCAGGCAGCAGCCAAAAATATGCATAAAATTTAAAGAATCATCCATTTTTATTGAGGCTTATTATGAGCAATGAATCAAGCAAAGTCATTGATGCCTGTAATCTTTTGACCGAAGTCAAATACCTTGTCGAGGTGCTGTTTATGGCGGCTACCGATATCAACAATGAGCGGCAGCAATCGGCAATTCAGTATATCTGCGATATTGCCGATGAGCGGATCGCGTCGGTGAAGACACTGCTGGATGGGGCGGGCAGGGAGCAGGCGGGAGGCGCTGTTTAGTCATTTCCTGTTTGGGGCGGCGTTTAATTTGCCAATTCCTCTTGTAAAGACCGGGTCTAACGGCGCAGGTAACATTAAAGTTCCATGCCGAACTGTTCATACTCTGTTCATCAGTGAAGGCGCACCTATTGCAGGTATGAATCGATAGGAGTGACTCATGAAAAATCTTGTTTCGTTGTTTACCGCAGGACTGTTTGCGGTTCTCGTTGGATTGACTTCGGTCGTTTCTTCGAATGCAGCGCCGGTGTCTTCGCAGACCTCGCCAGTGGTTTCGAATGTGGAAAAGGCGCAGTACATTGAAAAGCGCCGCTACGACAATCGCCGCTGGGATCGTCGTAACGACCGCCGCTGGGATCGCCGCGATGATCGCCGTGGCCCTCGTTTTGACAACCGCCGCGGACGTCCCGGTTACTGGAATGGCCATCGCGGCTACCGTGAATATCGCCGCGGCTATCGCCGTCACAGCGATGGTTACTGGTATCCGCTGGCAATCTTCCGTCTCTAAGACAAAGACCCATCAGATATGAAAAAGGCGGCTCATATGGGCCGCCTTTTTCTTTGAATGTGGGAATATGGGGAGCCTAGTCAGGCTTTGACGGCCCTTTGATCAGCAACTGCATCATTGTCTGAAAGAAACGAAGCATTGGCTTCGCGGGTTTTTGCAGCAGCGTCATCGTAAAGAAATGGCAAAAATGCATAGCGGCGGCCGCGCGTAACTTTTGATACCGCATGCAACAGGGAACAGGAAAAAATAACAGCGCCGCCGACCGGTGCCTTGTAACTTCTGTTGCCATATTCCGGAAAGCTCACTTCGCCCCCGTCAAAATCATTATTGAGATTAATCGACACGGCAAAACGCCTGTGCGCGGTGGCCTTTGTAGTATTGTCGCGATGGGCGTGAAAATGTGCCTCGTCTTCAGCCGCATAGCACCCGACAAGGTAACGCTCCATGCGTGTGACGGTAAACTGATGCACTTTTTCGATCTCTGGTCGAATGCGGCGTTTGATCAAATCCTGCGCCTGCGTGATGATCTGCGGGTCATCAATGGTATAATCCTTGCGGCGCTTGTGGTTATGATCCTGAATTTCCACGGTTTTGCCGCCAACATCACGCATGAAGCCGGATTCAGATCCTCCATCTTTCTCATAGAGATCAATCAATTTCTGACAGAACTCTGGCTCGAAAACGTTTGGAAGGATGATAATGGGTGCCTGCATCTCCATGCCTGTGAAACAGCCCACTGGCGGCAAGCCCTCGACATAAGACAAAACATCGTTGATATCGCTGCGATCCATGGCAAAGGGGATGACTTTGAGAACGCGCATCGTCGGGTCGAGCACCATCCATTGCTGCCGAACCGGTACCGGTCCGCTTCCGGATTTTGCGTCAATCGGAATTGATCCATAGGCCCGGCTTACCGTTCCATCAGAATCCCAGAAGAACCGATAACCCGGATAGCGGTCAGCTACTCTTTTTTCTTTCTCATCCATCAGGTCAACAGACACGCCAAAAAAAGAAGCTCTGTCATCATCAAAGAGATGGCTTTTTGAGAATGCCGCCAGAATTGCCTCCCGGCTGTGTTCATGCGCAGCTGATCCGAAGAAACACAGGACAATGTAGCGACCGCCGGCGGTATTGAATGAGTACCGCGGATTGGTTGAGGTGCGTTGGTAAAACCAGGGAGCGGGGTCACCCGCGAGAATGTTCACGTAACCCTTCATGTATCCCCCCATAAGGCCGAGTATGAATGCTATCCGCAGGTCTATTGGTTTTCATCAAACTCCTGCAAGCGCTAAATTATCTGTGGCAACAATTTTGGCGCAAGGCATCAGCGCAGGAATTCAGATGGATTTGACAAGGTGGCTGTTCACATGCACGGTCTTTTTCCCAAAAATGAAGAGGGGGCGGGCCGAAAAACTAGGCTGTCAAATGCTCAAACAGTATCGATGAGCCCAGTATGATCAGCGCGAAACCTGCGACAGCTTCCGCCGCGCGGCCAAACCGTTCGCCAATCAACCGGCCTATCAGCATACCGCCCGATGACATCAGGAAGGTTGCAATACCAATTGCAAGCGCAATCACCAATATGTTCACGTTGAGGAAGGCGAGGGAGATACCCACCGCCATGGCGTCAAGACTGGTTCCGACAGCGGTTGCAAGCAACATATAGGCGGAGTTTCCAACGCGCTCTTCCGTTTGCGCTTTCCGAGACATGGCCGCATACAGCATACGAAAGCCGACGGCTCCCAAAAGTCCAAACGCAATCCAATGATCAATAGCCTGAACAAAGCCGCTGGCAGCAACGCCTGCCGCCCAGCCGATCACCGGTGTTATTGCTTCAACGATGCCGAACACCGCGCCTGTCCGGATGGATTCGGAAAAGCGCGGTCGCCCCAACGCAGCTCCGCGGCCCACCGAGACCGCAAACGCATCCACAGACATGCTGATTGCCAAGACAATGATCGCAATTGGAGACATGAGATAAGCGCCGGGCGGAGTATTTTGTTCGACGAATCCGCACGTCCGCTGCGCACGAGATCGTCATTGCTTCATCAGTATTTTTCGCAACTGACAACCCGCAAGTAGGGATCATCAGAAAAAAAGTCAAGTAAAATCAAATAGTTAAATGCATTTAGTAGTCATTTGCAAGTGGGGGCGATGACGTGCATCGCATGTCCGCCCATGTCGTTTCATGCACACGGAAATGGTGCTGTTCAGATGGATTTCACAAGAAGTCCGGCAGCCAGTGCATGGAACGCCTCGATGGCCTTTGGCAGCACGTCCTGTGGATGGTCACTGGCAGCAATCCAGAGCGCCGCATTGAGTGCAACGCCGTTGAGCAGCCGCGCCGCAGCTTCCGCGTCAACGGGTTTGAGGATGCCCTGTGCGGTGAGACGCTCCACTATTTGCTTGGTTGCTTGCAGGCAACCGCTCTGGCTCGGCCATTGCGAGGGATCACCCAACACGGCGGGGCCATCGAGCAGGACAATGCGCTGAACCTCCGGATCAAGCGCCATCTCGATGTAGGCAGCGCCTTCGTCAAGCAAACCCTGCCAGTCATCACCGGCACGGGCACCGATCTCTTGCGCGCGGGCCGCCATCTCCGAATCGATCTGATCAACAACTGCCGCAAGAAGCCCCCGCTTATCGCCGAAATTGTGATAGAGCGCCCCTCTGGTAAGACCGGCATCGGCGGTCAGTTCGTCCATCGAGGCGCCCGCGTAACCCTTTTCGGCAAATGCCTTTCGTGCGGCCGCAATCAGCTTGATCCGGTTTTCCTCCATCGTCTCGGCCCGTCGCTTTACCATTCTTTCCTCAATTTCATATACGCTTCGTATATCAACTTGACAGGCAATGCCTGCGCGGTCTATTTCACATACGTATCGTATATCAGATGAAGTGGCCCTGTGTGAAGCTCCGTCGCACCGTGCCCCTAGTTTTTCCATTCAACGGCGAAGAAGCGAGATCAAGAATGACCCAACGTGAAGCAATCTTTCCTGCAAACCGGCATGCCCTTTATGAGGAACATGGCTATTCGGCAGCTATCCGATCCGGTGATCTCCTGTTTGTATCCGGGCAGGTTGGCAGCCGCTCCGATGGAACACCGGAGCCCGATTTCGAACGGCAGGTTCAACTGGCCTTCGAAAATCTCAAAGCGACGCTGGCCGCGGCGGGCTGCACGCTTGACGACATCGTTGACGTAACGACATTTCACACGGACCCCGAGAACCAGTTTGGAACCATCATGGCCGTCAAGCAGGAGATTTTCAGCACGCGGCCTTATCCGAACTGGACAGCGATTGGCGTGAACTGGCTTGCTGGCTTTGACTTTGAGATCAAGGTTATCGCCCGCATCCCCGCGAACGTCTGATTTGTTGGCAACGCGCTGGCGCGCGCGGCACATATCCAACGAAATCGAGCCTGTCCGATTGCAACAGGCCTTGCCGCGAGCAACGCTGTTCAATCAGATAAAATACAAATGAAATCAGGGTGGTGGCGGAGAGGAAGGGATTCGAACCCTCGAGACCGTTTAACGGGCCTACTCCCTTAGCAGGGGAGCGCCTTCGACCACTCGGCCACCTCTCCAAGGACGCTGACTAAAGATGAAACCCTTTGTTGGCAAGGACTTTATGCAGCTTCCTGGAAAAATCTGTGAATGTGAAGTTGATGCCGGAAAACCTGAGCAAACGCCGGAGACAGGTCATTTCCGTAAAGTTTGATCTCTCTTCGTTCTCATCAGTGAAAGCGAACCCAAACTTTGCGGCCAATGCCATAAGGCAAGGCGCGGCAAGTTTCACCTATCTTTGCCGCTTATCTGATTCTCATGCTCTTCCGCTGTTCGCAAGCCGCTCCGCAATGCGCATCCGGTTTATCAGCATTGCTTCGTCAGTCGGGTCCCAATCAGCGCACCATTCCGATGGAAATCCGACAAGCAATTGATCCGTGTTGGCGAACTGCGGCGCATATCCGCGAGCAAGCATCTCGGCAATCAAATGGGACTGTCGTTTGGCAAGAAAACCAAGCCGAGGATAGAAAAACCGAACGTGACCGGTGCCAAGTGTGTAGTGCAACGGATTGCGTCTATCAGTTGGTGTTTCACCCCTGACTATCGCAGCTCTGACGAGCGCGAACACCCGCGGAAGCTCCCGATACTCTGCAACCAGATGTGGACCAGTGAGTTCAACCGGTGGAATGCAATTGATGCGCGTCAAGCGTCGGCCCTTCTTATCATTAGAATCCTGATACTATCTGGAGGATCAATGCTCAAGCGTCTTCCGGCTGCTGCACACCGGCCAATGCAATGCGCATAACGGTTTTCCGCCAGCCGCGTGATATGCCCCGCCGCCAATAACAGGCATGCGGGAACTGGCCAAATCGATACGCGCTGCGCTACATTTACAGCAAGCACGCAGCGCTGCTGCTGGGCCGATGAATATTTGAGCGGGATACGAGATGTCGATTATACTTGCATCATTGGGCGCCATATTCATCTTCGCGGGGATCGGCGGGGCGTTCATCCGCATCATTATGTTGATCGTAAAAGCCCGATCATTTCATCCTGAACTGCCTGATAAGCGCGCGCGATTGGCGCATGATCGATCCGTCATCAGGGCAGGGCTCGGAACAGTCTTCGGACTGCTCGGTCTTGCCATTGCCGGTCTGGTTTTGCTCTTGATCGCCTGATGGACGATCTAATTTGACTGCACGTGTGCGTAGGCGAGCGAAGCCTGCCCGTCCTGCAGGTCTTTCTCCAGAGTTTGCAACATCATGCGAAAGGCCTGCGCCTCAATATCCGATGCATGCACAAATCTGATGGCGCCGATTTTACTGACGGAAACCTTGCCCAGGCGATCAGCCCAGTTTGAAGCCGCAGCCGCTCCTTCGTATTTTACAGCAAGGTAAAGGCTAAGGTGATTCTTCTGCAGTGCCAGCCCAACTATGGGCCACGCGATGGGACGGTCGGATGATTTGACGTTGTAGGCAAAACGGCCATAACCAATCATGGACATCCGCATGCCCGGTTTACCCGGAGGCGTACCGGCGACGAACCATCTGGTCCAATCAGGCACCGCACTGCGTATCATCTCGTCAACGGCCCGAAGATCGCTTTCGCGCGACGGATCAAACTCAAAATATGCGTCAATATTTGATGCGTTTACCTCGAACAATTTGCGCTTCCCCCTTTGTGACCGCAGCCATCATAGAGATCTTCGATCCATTCCGTTTGATCGCAATTGCTATGAGTGCCGGGTTGCGGTCCATTCAATCAGAATATCTATGGATAGCGGCACACAAACAGTTTTATTGCATGGCTTGCTTGAGAAATCGCCCATCCTATCGGATTGCACAGCCATACCAGCCGGCATTGCTTAGTTCTGCTCCAGAACCACCACGCATGAATCGAGATCATTCGTCGCCAGATGGGCGTAGCGCATGGTCATCTGCAATGTCTGATGCCCGAGCCACATCTGCACACGCCTGATATCAATCCCGCCGCGCACCAGCCGTGAGGCGCAGGTGTGCCGCAAAATATGCGGGACGACCTGATCATCCGCGCCCAATCCCACCTCAGCCTTGGCCTCATTCCAGATAGCGCGGAAACGCACCTGATTATGCATGGAGAAGGGGCCTTTCAGGCGTCCACGCGCAATCTGCGTCGCCTCATGCGCGCGTCTCGTCAGTGGAACCGTGCGACTGCGCCCGGATTTGGTCAGCCAGAATGTCGCGCGGCTTTCCTGCAAATCATTCCAGCATAGCCCAATCGCTTCACCCAGCCGGCAACCCGTATCGACAAGAAAGACGCTGAGGCGATAGCTGTCCTCGCATTTGGCCCTGATGGCCGAAAACAGGCGCAATTCCTCCTCCGCTTCCAGAAAGCGAATACGGCCCTGCCGCTCTTTCTGGCGACGGAATTCCGGCAGATTGTAAATATCGCCCATCTTGCACGCTTTCCGGAGCAATTTGCTCAAGGCAGCCATCTTTCGATTGATGGTTGCGTTGCTATTGCCGCGTTCGCGTAGCGTGCCGATCACAGAGTCCAGCATTTCCTGCGTAAAGACGCTGAAACGCTCGCCGACCAAAATCTCACTGATCTCTCCCAGAAAAGACTTCACATTGCCTTTGTGCGAACCTTCATCCCAGAGGATGCTGATATAATGTGCCGTCAATTCGTCGAGGGAATGATCCTTGACCAGCCGTTTGGTTGCGTGATCCGTCGATGCGTAGGTGAGATTATATTGAAACCGCAGCGGGAAATTCACATCCGGCTGCCCGATACCCATAGGTGACACTGTCATAATGATCGCACTCTAAATCTGAAAAATATGCATAAAGAAAATATACAACGAGTTGTAATCGTCTTTCAGAAAAGCGCAATCGGGTGTCTTATACGACCTTAGGCTAATAGAATCCCGTTTGATGAAGCCTTGCACAACCTCATCAACGACCAATGCCCATCGGTATTGTCCAAACATTTCAATATCTCCTCGGCCCGCGACCGGTTCGGATTCCTTCTCTGTTAAATGTCTGTGCGCGCGATAACGAACGCTGAAAAAATGATGTTTGAATAAGTATGTATTGGGAAAATCCAACGCCGGAAAAACCCGGCGTTGGCTGTTCGCGTCTCAGTATTTAGAAATTGCGCTGGAAGCGGATCATACCGCCGAACGCGTCGTCGCTTTTGTTATCCTTCACAAGCGCATCTTTGCGAGCGCCATCGAACTTCGTGTAGTTGATTTCAGGTGTGATCTTGAAACCGGGCACCAGTTCGTATGCAACGTTCAACGCTCCGGCATAAGTGCCTTCGGACTCGTAAGCCAACTGGGCATTGACCTCTGCTTTATCGGACACCTTGGCAGTCAAGCCACCCCAAACAGCCCAATCACCATTCCATGTGCCGTAGTAGGAACCGGTACGCTTCTCTTTGGCGTGATCACCATAACCGGACTGGTATCCACCGAGGACAAAGGCAGAGAGAGTGTCGGTGAGCTTCACATCCAAGCGCACTTTGCCGGCGAACTCTTCAACAACGGAGTCGTAACCGACAACGCCGGAGATACCACCCCAACCCTGCTCGAACTTCGCGCCAGCAACAATATGCGGCGTGTAGTCTGTGATCAGGTGATCCTTGTCGCCCTGTTCGAGACCAATCAAGGCCGAGAAGCCATTGCCACCGGCAAAGGTATAGCTGACCTGATTGTCCTGATCTCCGGCATAGGCGATCACGCCGTCATTGATCACGTTACCGGCGGAGCCGGTCCAGGTATCATAGAGCGAATCTGTGGTGCCGATGCGGAAGCCACCGAGTTCGATATAGCCGTGAGAAATCTCCGCGCCCTTGTTCTCGCCATTCTCGTAGTTGAAGCGTGTTTCGGCATAGGAGCGCAAAGTGCCAAGTTCCGTGTCCGAACGGGCATCAAAGCGAACGGTCGCGCGGGATTTCAACTTCCACGTGTTGAGTTTGCCGCCCTTGGAGACGTCATCGCCACCCTTGGCTTCAAACCGCACATAGCCGCTGACCTTCAGGCAGGTTGCACTGCCTGGGATATAATAGAAGCCTTTGCCGTATGCATCGCAAACGCGAACATATTCGACAGCTTCTGGCTCAGCGACAACAACTGCGTCTGCAGCGCGGGCGCCGGTTACTGCAACGAGAGCTGCAGCGGAGCCGAGTAGAAGGCTCTTGATGTTCATTTCTGACCTCCAGTCAAAGTTTGACGGGAAGCCGGGTTGGTTACAGGAGATCAGACCCGCAATCTGGACGTCAGTTCAGGGTTCAATGCCCAACAGTTCCAGAGAACAAATTGACGATCAGGACGCCCGATATGATGAGGGCGAGGCCAATGATAGCCGGTAGATCAAGCGGTTGTTTAAACCAGAACCAGCCGATAGCCGCGATGAGCACGATTCCTGCGCCGGACCAGATTGCATAGACAATGCCGACGGGCATGGTTTTGACGAGGATGGACAGGAAATAAAACGCTGCCGCATAGCCCGCCAGACAGATGAGAGACGGCCAAAGCTTTGTAAAACCATCAGCTTGTTTGAGCGCAGACGTCGCGGCCACTTCAAAGACTATGGCTATAACAAGATAGAAATAAGTCATGGCAGACCACCTGTCAGAATCAGCATGCAATCGGTTCGATTCGATTCACGCGCACTAAATATGCTGGCAATTCATGCCCGATTCCGCCCCAAAATGCCGTTCTGTTTCCGCCATCGGTAGGGTCGATTTTATGAAAATCCGGTTACCTATATTAATGAGTGGTAAAGATTTCGCTGGCCCCGCGGCGATTTCGTGTCATTTGTGCAACAGGGATAAGGCATAGAGCCCCCTCGGGGTGTGGATGCCGACATTCGTGGTTGAAACCCCGGAGATGGCGAGTATGTTCGGTCGCAGAGGAAGGGCGTTCGCCGCATTTCTTCTTGGACTTAGGGGATGGGGACAAGGTTGTCCTTCAGCCAAATTGGAATGCCCAGACCCATTTTTAACTTTGACTGGAGGTCAGAAATGAACATCAAGAGCCTTCTACTCGGCTCCGCTGCAGCTCTCGTTGCAGTAACCGGCGCCCGCGCTGCAGACGCAGTTGTTGTCGCTGAGCCAGAAGCTGTCGAATACGTTCGCGTTTGCGACGCATACGGCGCAGGCTTCTTCTACATCCCAGGCACCGAGACTTGCTTGAAAATCGGCGGTTACTTGCGTTACGACGCCAAGGGCGGCGACGAAGTTTATGCCGGTGGTGAACGCGGTACTTGGGGTAAGCAGACACGTGCAACTGTTCGTTTCGACGCTCGTTCGGAAACAGAACTCGGCACACTGCAGTCCTTCATCGAAACACGTTTCAACTACACGAACGGTGAAAACAGCGGCGGTCTGATTCCTCAGGCTTACATTCAGCTCGGCGGCTTCCGTATCGGTGTTGCCGACGAAATCTTCGGTTCGTGGACCGATTATGCTGGTGGCAAGATCATCAACGATGACGTGATCAACTACCAGTCCGGCACATCCAACCAGGTTAGCTATACCTTCACTGGCGGCAACGGTTTCTCGGCGATCATCGCCGCTGAACAGGGCCAGCGTATGGATAACAACTACTACAACTACGACTATCGTATTGACGACTACATGCCACACGCTCTGGTCGGTGCGAAGTTCGAACAGGCTTGGGGCAAGATCTCCGGTGTTGCAGCCTATGACTCAGTTGTAGAAGAATTCGCTGGTAAAGTGCGCTTGGATGTGAAGTTCACAGACACCGTGTCGGCTTTCGTCATGGGCGGCTATCAGTCCAACTGGGACGACCTGCATGACTCCGGTCAGCGCAACTGGTTCGGCACCTGGGAAGGTGACTGGGCAGCTTGGGGCGGCATCGAAGCCAAGGTTTCCGAGAAGGCCGTTGTTAGCGCACAGGTTGCTTACGAATCCGAAGGCACATGGGCAGCAACTGCAAACGTTGCATACGAACTGGTTCCTGGCTTCACGATCACTCCTGAAGTTAGCTACACCAAGTTCGACGGCGATCGTAAGACGTTCGCTGAAGGCCTGAAGGGCAACAAGGACGACGCAATCGGCGGTATGATCCGCTTCCAGCGCAACTTCTAATCCTTCTTAGGATTAAGTCGTTCAAGACCCGGCAGCGCAAGCTGCCGGGTTTTTCTTTGTGCCTGCCTTGTTGATGCGCCGGGCGCCGTGTTGATATTCTAGGTGACATGGGGCAAGACAGCATCTTGTCTGATTGCCATAAGGGAACACGCCCCACATGCACATTGTCAAAAGCTGGTTTTGGCCCGGTATCATTACCGTTGCATGTCTGACGACACTCGCCGGCTGGTTTCTCGCCGAACCCGTTGACCGGCAATTGACCGAGGCGGTCAGCACAGCGCTGGAAGTCGACAATGGCTGGGCCAGTATCGAGGTCGAAGGGCGGGATCTGACCTTAAAAGGCGTCGCGCCCTCCGAAGAAGCGCTCGCATCCGCATTGAAAATTGCCAATGAAACCAACGGCATTCGTGTGGTTGAAAACGCGGCAACGCTTTTGCCGCTGATTGATCCTTTCAGCTTTGTGGTGACAAAGTCCGATCAGGGGATTCTTCTTTCTGGAAATGTTCCCTATGGTGATACGCGCGCCAAACTTCTGGCAGCAGCCGAAAGTGCCATGCCCGGCATTGATATCATTGATGAGATGGCGGTCGCGCGCGGTGCGCCGAAGGGATTTATTGAACTTGCCAACTTCGCTTTGCAGCAGGCATCGCAATTGGTAAGCGGGGAGGTCAGCCTCGCCGGAGAGAGCTACAGCATCGATGGAACAGCCGCAAATGCAGCCGATTACGAGTCCATAACCAATGCATTGAAGACACAACTGCCGGGTAATGGTAAGGTCGGTGACGTAAAACTCGCACCTCCCGCCGCCAGCAATGCCGGATGAGAATCACAGGGCAGCCTACTCAACAGGAGCGTGAACAATGATGTATCTCATCACCAAGCTATGGTTTTTTCTGCTGGTGGCTATTCTCGTCGGTTTTTATGTTGGCTGGTCGACCGCAGGCGAGAAGCGCAACTGAACGTCGTTGAAATTGGGGTAAAGAGCTATGGTTATCTTTCTTGTTCAATCCCTTTTGCTCATCGCGGCGGCCTTTCTCATCGGCGCCATTTTAGGGCGCGTTTTCAAACGGTTCTCTCCGAAAACGGATTCCGTGTCTGAAGAGTCAACCCGCGCTGCCGATGTGCGTCTGGCAGCAGCCGTCACCCCCGCCAATGACGATATAAGCAAACCGGCAGCCGCGATGATACCTCCAGCGGAACCGGTTCCTGCACTGGCTTCTTCCGCAGGCACGGCGAGCAGCGCAGCGGCGAAAACGAAGACCAGAGCCCCCGGGAAGACCGCTGCAAAAAGCCTGCAGGCGCGTCCGGTCAGGACGACTGAAGACGACAAACATCGCCCGGCAATTTTGAAGAATGCGCGGCGCGGCAAGCCGGACCAGTTGCTGGACATCGACGGTATCGGCAATGTCATCCAGTCCGAACTTTACGCCCTCGGCGTGTTTCATTTCGACCAGATTGCCGGTTGGGATGCGGATCAGGCGGCATGGGTCAGCCGGGAGATCGGTTTTCCCGGTCGCGCGCATCGCGAAAACTGGATGAAGCAGGCGGCGGGTCTGGTAAAGTCCGCACCTGAGGCCGCAGCCAAATCAAAAGCTCCGGCGAAAGCCAAAGCGAAGGTTCCTGCCAAAAAGCCGGCAAAACCCTGATTATTCGCGCAGGTCGACGCCAGCGGCAAAGGCCGCGATCAGATCAGGGATACGTCCGGTTTCAAGCAATGGCGCGTGGCCCTGACCTGAAACGTTGAACACCTGCAGTGAATTGTGCCGCCGCTGCATTTCCTCAACGATTTCCTGTGCAAGCAGCTTGGTGTTCTCGCCTCGGATAACCAGCAGTGGCAAATCTTTCATCAGATCGAACTGCGCCCACAGATCAGGCAGTTTCTGGGTGTAATCAATGTTTTCCATCGTTTTCAGAAGGTTAGGGTCATAGTCCGAGCGGATAATCCCATTGTCTTCGCGATAGATCGCGCGGGCAAAACGTTGCCAATCTTCACTGGTCAAAGCAGGAAAATATGCGCCATGCACCTGATGCTGCAATTCGGCCGCATCGTTCCAGTTCCTCGGCTGACGCGCGCCGTTGAGGTAGCTGCCGATCTGCTGCAACCCTTCGACTGATATTTCCGGCCCGATATCATTCAGGATGACACCCGCCAGTAATTGCGGGGCAATAGCCGCCAGAATATGGGTAATCAGACCACCTCTGGAGGTGCCCAGAAAGACAGCCTGATGGATTTGCAGATGGGCAAGACCGGCAATGACATCACCGGCTTCGACGCCGATATTATAATGCGACCAGTCCGGATCATAGGCGGAGCGGCCGCGTCCACGGTAATCAAAGGTTATGACAGGGCGCGGCGTTTGCGGATGCTGCGACAGGTAGAGCGCGAGTTCATGAAAATCGCGGCTATTGCGGGTCAGTCCGGGCAAGCAGACAACGGGCAAATTGTCGGTTTTCACCTCCGGTTGATACAGCCTGCCATAGAGTTGCAGGCCGTCGGGGGCGCTAAAATGAATATCACGAACTGAATCGGCCAATCTGCAATCCTGTTGCTGGGAGCTTATCTTAGCGTTGCAGCCTTCCGGCGGTCAGATCGCTCTCGATCTGAGCCTTGCCGTATAGCCGGGATTTGTACACTTCGTAGTTTTCCATCACGCGTTGCACGTAATTGCGTGTCTCGGTGTAAGGAATGCGCTCGATCCAGTCGACCACTTCGTCGACGGATTTGCCGCGCGGATCGCCATAGCGTGAAACCCATTCATTGGCACGGCTGGGTCCGGCATTGTAACCGGCGAATGTCAGGACATAGGAGCCATCGAATTTGGCGATCTGCTCGCCCAGAAAGCGTGCGCCCAGCGTCGCATTATAGGCTGCATCACCGGTGAGACGATCCTTGGAATAGGAGATACCAGCGCGCTTGGCCACCTCTTTTGCGGTGCCCGGCAGCAATTGCAACAGGCCGCGCGCACCGGCGCTGGAAACCGCACCGGCATTGAATTCGCTCTCCTGCCGGGCAATCGCATAGGCGAGGGCGGCACCGGAGCCGGAAATATTGGCATTGGTGGGGATGGCGCCGATAGGGTGCGAGAGTGCGCCGACATCAATACCGCGCTGGGCCGCTGTCTTGCCCACACGCAGCGCAACAAAGTGGTTGCTCTTGCGCTCTGCCATGACAGCCAGCAGCGCCAGTTCGCCGGGACTGTCGAGTTCCTGGCTGAGGCTGGTGTAGAGCATGGCGGCGCGCTGGTCATAACCCGTATCTTCCAGCCGCTGGATAGCACGCACCGCTTCACGCTGGGCAAAGCGGGCGCGATCGGCATCGGAAGGACGCGGATAGGGAAGTTGCAGGCTTGACTGCCCAAGCTTCGCTGCCGCCAACTGGCCGTAGAATGTGGTGCCATAGCGTGCCGCGCGGCTGTAATAATCTTTGGCATTGCCGCCAGCGCCAGCTTCGGCGGAGCGGCCAAGCCAGTAATAGGCGCGTGAGGCGGACATGGGGCGCGACGAAATTTCCGCAATACGGGCAAAATGGCGCTGGGCCGTTTGCGGGTCTTTCAGCGCACGCAGGGCATACCAGCCCGCATGAAACTCGGCTTCCGCAGCGACAGAAGGTGTTTCGGCACTGTGCATGGCTGCGATTGTATAGGCGCGCTTGGCATCCCCAATGTCGAGGAGTTCACGCGAAAGCACGCGCCGCTCCACCCACCAGGCATCCGGATCAATCAACGATGCCGCATCGCGCGGTGCGGTGGCCAATACGTCAGCGGCTTCCTTGAAACGTTCCTGACGGCGCAGATATTGCGCCTTGGCAAAGATATAGGCCGGATTGGACTGCATGGAGCCATTGATATCGGCGAGCTTCTTGGCGGCATCAGGCGACTTCTGCAAAACGGCTGCAAAAGCACTGTAAAGCGGCTCGGCATTGGCAAGCTTGGCAACGCGTCCGGCAGATTTCGCCTTGCCCTCATAAAGCATGGTCAGCATGCGCATCAGATGGTCCTCGCGCGGAATAACCTGCGCGAATTCCTTCAGAATCATCGCTTCCTGTGTGTCATCGAGCTTCTTGGTACGCCAGAAGGGGCCGAGAACCTGCCGGGCGCGGGCAATATTGCCGGTCGCGACAAAGGCACGGGCAAGAATGATGGTGCCTTCAGCCGTTTGTGGCGGGGTGCCGCCAAAGGCGCTGATGACGGTGGCTGGTGCCGGATTCTCCTTATAGAGCGCCCGTTCCGAATTGTTGCGGAAGGTCGCCATTCCCGGCCAGCCCGGCAGTTCAGCGGCTGCGTGGGCAATTTCGGAGCTGGGAATACCCGGTGCATTCGACAGGCCAATGGCCCATGTCAGAATATGCCGGTCCAGCGCATTGACGGGCAGGCCGTTGCGAATGCCCAGCGCCTGCTGCACATCCCCGCTGGAAAGGGCATCCAGACCGGTTTTCAGGCTACCGGCAATGGCCGTGGGGCTTGATGGCTGGGCGATCCCTGCGGTTGTGACCGGATCTGGCTTTGCCAGAATCTGTGCCGCCGGGCTGCTGCGTGTCTGTGTTGGTGCAAAGGGATTGAGTGCTGGTACGGGCGGCGTTGAATTTTGCGCAAGCGAAGCCGTCGTCACAAGCAGCGATGACGCAAGAAGAACATGACGCAAAACAGAAGTTCTCAGCATTCAGACAACCAGTTTATTCGAAAGGGGTCGCAGCACAGCCCCGGACCCGGAACTGTTGGATCAGATAATAATGGCGGACGTGTGAAGGCACTCTTAACGAAAGGTTATCACGATCCGTTGCTTTTGACGAAATCATCAATTGCTTTGCTGTTTTTCATCAAGGAAATCATCTTGCCCGGCGAAGGTTGCACGACTATGGTGCGCCACCTTATGGTCGGTACCGTATCGGTTCTGCCATGAACCTAATCTTGTTTTCTTGGAGTTCACCATGCTGAAAGGCTCAATCACCGCTCTCGTCACGCCATTCGACCAAAACGGCTCGTTTGACGAGAAAGCCTTTCGTGCATTTCTCGGCTGGCAGATTGCTGAAGGCACGAATGGTTTCGTTCCTGTCGGTACGACGGGCGAATCGCCAACACTGTCCCATGCCGAACACAAGCGCGTGGTTGAGGTTTGCATCGAGGAAGCCAAGGGCAAGGTGCCCGTTATTGCCGGTGCAGGGTCCAACAACACCCGTGAAGCGATTGAACTGGCTCAGCACGCGGAAAAGGCGGGTGCCGATGCCATTCTGGTTGTGACGCCCTATTACAACAAGCCGAACCAGCGTGGTCTCTATGCCCATTACAAGGCAGTGGCCGAATCTGTCTCGCTGCCGATCATCATCTATAATATTCCCGGTCGTTCAATCATCGACATGACCCCGGAGACGATGGGCCAGCTGGCGCATGACTTCAAGAATATTGCTGGCGTCAAGGATGCGACCGGCAAGATTGAGCGCGTTTCGGAACAGCGCATCACCTGCGGCCTCGATTTCATTCAACTATCGGGTGAAGACGCGACCGCACTCGGCTTTAACGCCCATGGCGGCGTTGGCTGCATTTCCGTAACCTCGAATATTGCTCCGCGCCTTTGCGCTGAATTCCAGGCTGCGACCCTCCGGGGCGATTACCCGGCAGCACTGGCCATTCAGGATCGCCTGATGCCGCTGCACAAGGCGCTCTTTATCGAGCCAAATCCAACCGGTCCGAAATATGCCCTTGCCAAGCTCGGCAAGATGAACAATTCGCTGCGTTCCCCGCTCGTCCCGATTGAAGCGGCAACCGCCGAACGTATTGATCAGGCGATGAAACATGCGGGGCTGATCAACTGATAATTCAGTTGGAAAGTACTATATAAGCTCCATGAATAAGCCCAAAGCTGCCAAAAAACCCATAACGGTTCGCAAGATCATTGCCGAGAACCGCAGAGCGCGCTTCAATTTCGAGATTCTCGACACGATGGAGGCTGGCATTGTGCTGCAGGGCACCGAGGTGAAATCCCTGCGCAACAATCAGTCGAATATTGCGGAAAGCTATGCCAGTCTTGAGAATGGCGAATTCTGGCTGATCAATTCCTATATCCCGGAATATCTGCAGGCCAATCGCTTCAACCATGCACCGCGCCGCCACCGCAAGCTGCTGGTCAGCAAGCGCGAAATGGCTCGGCTGGCACAGTCGGTTGATCGCGAAGGTATGACGGTCGTGCCATTGAAGCTCTATTTCAATGATCAGGGCAGGGCCAAGCTTGAACTCGCGGTTGCCCGCGGCAAGAAATTGCACGACAAACGCGAGACGGAAAAGCAACGCGACTGGAACCGCGAAAAATCCCGCCTGCTACGCGATCGCGGCTGATTATTCTGGTTGTGAAGTATGTTTGATTTGCAGGGCCGTTGTGGCAGTGCTCACCCCCCTCTGTCCTGTCGGACTACCGGGGTGATTGCATCTCCAATTGCAGTTGCGGAACATCATTTCCCATTACCACGCCCGCTTTTGCGTCTGGCTATTGATGAGGTGGGAAAGACGGGCGATCCAAAGGGAACGCGGGTGTCTTGGTATTGGTAGTGTAGTTGGTGCGTTCCCCGGAGGTTTTCCTGTTTCAACCAAGAAAACTTCAGGATCACCCGTCCCGATGACTGGTTTTACCCTTGTGAGATAAAACCTTTCCCCTGCGGTTGGTTTCTCCCCGCAGACGAAATCACCGATCCTTTCCTGACTTCAGAAAGTTTTCCGGAGCATTCCCGCCGGAAAGGACACCATCAGAATAAACGAGGTGGGATGGTGTTGGATAAGTTGGTGTGATTTTTTTTGAAATGGGTGGTTGCAGAACCATAGCCGCGCCCTTCGACAAGCTCAGGATGAGGGAGAGGGAGGATTGCAGGGAGTCAAGTTCTGCACTCGTTAGCGATTAGCATTGCAGCCAACACCATCCCTCATCCTGAGCCTGTCGAAGGGCGCGACAATGGTTGTGCAACCCACCCATCTCCCTCATGGTGAGCTAGGTCAGAGGGGGAAATCCCTATTCTACGCCACCTCATCCAAATACGTCCGCACGGCGGCAAACACGCTCTTGAACATGGCTTCCGTCAATCGCCCTGTGTTGGTGTTGTAGCGCGAGCAGTGATAGCTGGAAAAAATTCTGATATTGCCGATATCCGACTGCCCGCCATGGCTGAACGGAAACTTGGCAACCGGTTGTTTTAGCGCACGCACGGTGGATTGGTGGGCAATGGTGCCGAGAGTGACGATGGCACGCAGATTTTGGAATTGCTGGATCGATGGCGTCAAGAACCGCCGGCAATTGTTGATCTCGCTGCCAACAGGCTTGTTCTCAGGCGGAACACAGCGCACTGCATTGACGATCGATGTATTGAGCAGTTGCAGGCCATCGTCCGGGCGCGCGGCAAATGTGCCGCGGGAAAAGCCGAATTCGGACAAGGTGCCGTAGAGCAAATCACCGGCATAGTCGCCGGTAAATGGGCGGCCCGTCCGGTTGGCACCGCGCAGACCCGGGGCCAATCCAACGATCAGCAGCTGCACGGATTCAATACCGCCAGCCGGAAGGAACGCTGGAACCGGGGCATTGTGCCAGGTCGGTTCCTTCACACGCCATCCGGCGATGAAATCATGCAGGCGGGGACAGATCGGGCAATCGGGGGAGGGTTCTACGGTCATAGGGCGCTAGAAAGCACAATGCCGCACGGTTTTCCATGCGGCATCTCCACGTCTTTCAGCAAATATCAATAGTCGACTTGTTCTTCTTCGACACGGCGCGGTGCCCGCTCCGACGGCTCGCGGCCGATTTCGGTGCGCAACGATGTCAGGTCGATGAAATGATCAGCCTGACGGCGCAATTCATCCGATATCATTGGCGGCTGGGTCGAAAGGGTCGAGACAACGCTGACCTTGCGGCCCTTGCGCTGCAAGGCTTCCACCAGCGAGCGGAAATCGCCATCGCCAGAGAAGATAACAAAATGGTCGACCGTATCGGTCAACTGCATGGCGTCGACAGCAAGTTCGATGTCCATATTGCCTTTAATCTTACGGCGGCCGGCAGAATCAGTGAATTCTTTCGCAGGCTTGGTAACGACCTTGTACCCGTTATAGTCGAGCCAATCGATCAAAGGACGAATGGAAGAGTATTCCTGATCTTCGACCAGCGCAGTATAATAATACGCACGAAGCAAATAACCTCTTTTCTGAAAAGCTGAAAGAAGCTTGCGATAATCAATATCAAATCCCAGTACCTTTGAGGCTGCGTAGAGATTTGCACCATCGATAAACAAGACGATCTTTTCACGTGGATCAAACATAATAATGTTCCATTTCAAAAAGGTGAGCTTCAATTTCAAATCAGCTTGGCAGTAATACAGCTCGATCTGATCTTATACGTAAGTAGGATATTTACTACGTCGGGTTCAGCTAAAAGCCAATACCTCGCCGGAAAATTTGTCCGAAATTTGGACAGATGTGCTCAATATATGGTGATCATTTTTTGGTCGCTCAACAGATGTTATGCAATAGCTCGACGGCTTTTGCTTGTTTTTTCTGCGCAACCGCGTTATGTCCGGCTTAATCCGTTAATTCAGTTAAAAATGAAAGGGGCAGTTCATGGCCCGCGTCACTGTTGAAGATTGCGTTGACAAGGTCGAAAACCGGTTTGAACTGGTTTTGCTCGCCAGTCACCGCGCGCGCCTGATTTCGCAGGGTGCAGCGATCACCATCGATCGCGACAATGATAAGAACCCGGTTGTTGCGCTGCGTGAAATCGCCGACGAAACCTTGTCGCCCGGCGATCTTAAGGAAGATCTCATCCACTCGCTGCAGAAGCATGTGGAAGTGGACGAGCCGGAAGCCGTTGCCGTTGTTGCGCAGGTCACATCCGGTGACAGCGAAGGCGGCGAAATTATCGAAGCAGATGCAGACGACAATGTTTCCTTCGACAGCATGTCGGAAGAAGAATTGCTGGCCGGTATCGAGGGCTTGGTAGCTCCGGAAAAAAGCGACGACTATTAATCAAATGTCGCGCTGAAGCGCGGCTGATTGCCAGTTTGGGCTATCTTGATGCGTCGCAGTCTTTCTGCGGCGCATTATTTTTGCGTCTTGGTAACGCAATTACCATATATCGCTTGATAATTTAGAGTTTTGAGTTTGGAGGCTACCGTCCATGATGCGTCAGTATGAGCTTGTCGAGCGTGTTCAGCGTTACAAGCCTGACGTTAATGAGGCGCTGCTCAACAAAGCCTATGTTTATGCCATGCAGAAGCATGGGCATCAGAAGCGCGCATCGGGCGATCCTTATTTTTCCCATCCGCTCGAAGTTGCCGCAATCCTTACCGATATGCATCTGGACGAGGCGACGATTGCCATCGCGCTGCTGCATGACACAATCGAGGACACGTCAGCGACGCGGCAGGAAATAGACACGCTGTTCGGGCCCGATATCGGCAAGCTGGTCGAGGGTCTGACCAAGCTGAAAAAGCTTGATCTTGTCTCCAAGAAAGCGGTTCAGGCGGAAAATCTGCGCAAATTGCTTCTGGCCATTTCCGACGATGTACGCGTGTTGCTCGTCAAGCTTGCTGATCGTCTGCACAATATGCGCACGCTGCATCATGTGCCGCCGGACAAGCGCCTGCGCATCTCCGAAGAAACCATGGATATCTATGCACCGCTTGCGGGCCGCATGGGTATGCAGGACATGCGCGAAGAGCTGGAGCAGCTGGCTTTCCGCTATATCAATCCGGAAGCCTTCAATGCTGTAACCAACCGGCTCGCCGAGCTGATGGAGAAGAATCGCAGCACGCTGGCGCAGATCGAGGCCGATCTTTCCAGCCTGTTCGAAAAACACGGCATCAAGGCCGGTGTCAAAAGCCGCCAGAAGAAGGCATGGTCAGTCTTCCGCAAGATGGAAAGCAAGGGGCTGTCCTTCGAACAGCTCTCGGACATTTTCGGCTTCCGCGTCGTCGTTGATACGGTTGGTGATTGCTACAATGCGCTTGGGATCATCCATACGACGTGGTCCATGGTTCCGGGGCGCTTCAAGGATTACATCTCGACGCCCAAGCAGAACGACTACCGGTCAATCCATACGACCATTGTCGGCCCCTCGCGCCAGCGTGTCGAATTGCAAATCCGCACACGTGAAATGAATGATATTGCCGAATATGGTGTGGCTGCCCATTCGATCTATAAGGATCGCGGCAGTGCCCAGAATCCGCATGTGATTTCGACCGAGACCAATGCCTATGCATGGCTGCGCCAGACCATCGAGGCGCTGGCGGAAGGCGACAATCCGGAAGAATTTCTCGAACACACCAAGCTTGAACTGTTTCAGGATCAGGTGTTTTGTTTCACGCCGAAGGGCCGGCTTATCGCCCTGCCGCGTGGGGCCACGCCAATTGATTTTGCCTATGCGGTACATACCAATATCGGCGACAGCTGCGTTGGTGCCAAGGTCAATGGCCGCATCATGCCGCTGATGACCGAATTGCATAATGGCGATGAAGTGGAAATCATCCGTTCCAAGGCGCAGACACCGCCAGCCGCATGGGAATCTGTCGTTGTTACCGGCAAGGCGCGGGCTGCTATCAGGCGTGCAACGCGTATTGCCGTGCGCAAGCAATATTCCGGCCTTGGCACGCAGATTCTTGAACGGGCCTTTGAACGGGCAGGCAAGGTCTATTCACGCGACGAGTTGAAGAAGGGCCTGCCGCGTCTGGCACGCAAGGAAATCGATGATGTTCTGGCAGCCGTTGGTCGCGGTGAATTGCCATCCTCCGATGTCATGAAGGCTGTTTATCCTGAATATCAGGATTCAAAGCCCAAGCCGACACCAACAGAGCGCGAGGAAGGCTGGGTCAATTTCCGCAATACTTCGGGCATGATTTTCAAGATACCCGAAGGCAGTGAGGGCACGACAGGCTGGGAGCCGGGCGGCCCGCACGCCCTGCCGATCCGGGGTGCCAGCCCTGATATGCCCGTGCATTTCTCGCCTGAGGGCGCAGTGCCCGGCGACCGCATTGTCGGTATTCTGCAGCCGGGGTCAGGCATGACGATCTACCCGATCCAGTCATCGGCACTCATGGCCTATGATGATCAGCCGGAGCGCTGGATCGACGTGCGCTGGGATATTGACGAGAGCAGGCGGGACCGGTTCCCGGCACGGATCAATATTTCCGCGATCAATGCACCGGGATCACTGGCGGAGATCGCCGAAATCATTGCGGCGAATGAAACCAATATTCATAATCTCTCCATGGTTCGCACGGCACCTGACTTTACGCAGATGATCGTCGATCTGGAGGTCTGGGATCTGAAACATCTCAATCGGATTCTGTCGAAACTCAAGGAAAGCAAATGCGTCAGTGATGCGCAGCGCGTGAACGGATAGAGGGTACATATGAACACGGATGAAGTTCTTCAGGTATTTCGCGAAGCAGGGGCAGTGCTCGAAGGGCACTTTATCCTGACATCGGGCTTGCGCAGCCCGACATTCCTGCAAAAGGCCCGCGTGTTCATGCATGCCGACAAGACCGAGCGTGTCTGCCGGGCTCTTGCCGACAAGATCAGGGATGCTGGTCTTGGCCATATCGATTATGTGGTCGGGCCGGCTATTGGCGGCATTATTCCGGCTTACGAGACATCACGCCACCTCGGCGTTCCCGCCATCTGGGTCGAACGGGAGAATGGTGTGTTCCGGCTGCGCCGCTTCGAGATTGCCAAAGGTGCCCGCGTTGTTATCGTTGAAGATATTGTCTCGACGGGCTTGTCGATCCGCGAGACTGTCACCACCTTGCAGGAACTGGGGGCCGATGTTCTGGCCGCTGCCTGCATCATCGATCGCTCTGCCGGAAAAACAAATGTCGGCGTGCCGCTGATCGCACTGGCGGAATACGAAGTACCGGCCTATCCTGCGGATCAATTACCACCCGAGCTTGCCGCAATTCCGCCCGTTAAGCCCGGTAGTCGTAATATTTGATTAACCAAGAAGACGTGAGTACCCTGAGTCAGTTGCACACGCGCTGACTCCGGTGTCGAGGAACCTGAATACCAATGCTTTTCAAACGGCGTATCAAACCGGGCTTCCGTGAGCGGATGCGTATTGCGCTGTGGCCACGCCGCTCCGTTGGCCGCTCCTTGCGCTATTTTGGCAAGCGCGTGCTGCGGCTGCGGGCGACGCCCCATGCCATTGCGGCAGGTCTTGCAGCGGGTATTTTTTCCTCATTCATTCCCATTCTTGGCGTGCATATTGCTGTGGCACTGGCCATTGCGTGGATCATCGGCGGCAATATAGCCGCCGCTATTCTCGGCACGACGCTCGGTAATCCGCTCTTTCTGCCTGTCATCTGGGGCGCGACGCTGGAAGTCGGACGTTTTATCCTGAGTGGCGGTCCGAGCGACGAACCTTTCCCGCATCATCTCGGTCATATGCTGCGGCATCTGGATTTCGCCGAATTGTGGGGACCGATTGTTAAACCCATGCTGATCGGCGCTGTGCCTTTGGGGCTGATTGCCGCCCTCATTGTCTATTTCCCGACCCGCTGGATCGTTGCGAGCTTTCAGAATCGCCGCAAGGCCGGGTTTCGTCTGGAAAAGGTCGCTGAACCGTCATGATCATCGGGATCGGCAGTGACCTGATCGATATACGGCGCATTGAAAAGACATTGGAACGGCATGGCGAGCGTTTCATCAACCGGGTTTATACATCGGTCGAGCAAGCCAAATCCGAGCGGCGCAAACTGCGTGCGGCATCCTATGCCAAGCGCTTTGCCGCCAAGGAAGCCTGCGCCAAGGCGCTTGGTACAGGTCTTTCCCACGGTGTTTTCTGGCGCGATATGGGTGTTGTGAACCTGCCAAGCGGTGCGCCGACCATGCGCCTGACCAATGGTGCGGCCAAGCGCCTTGCGGCGATTCTGCCTGCCGGTCACACCGCCCATATCCATGTGACCATCACCGATGATTTTCCACTTGCACAAGCATTCGTGATTATTGAAGCGTTGAAAATCGTGGAATAGCCGTATTCAAAGGTCATTGAGCTTGACCAAGCGGCATTGCCCCTTGCGGATTCAGCCGTTAAGAGGGGGCACGTTACAAATTTGGAGATATGACGAGCGTGAGCGACAAATCTGTTGTGAAAAAATCTGGTGGTCTCGGCGAGACGATCAGCGTTATCGTGCAGGCTCTGCTGCTCGCTCTGGTTATCCGGACTGTGCTGATCCAGCCGTTCAACATTCCGTCCGGCTCGATGCGCCCGACTTTGCTTGAGGGCGATTATCTCTTCGTCTCGAAATTCTCCTATGGCTTCTCGAAATATTCAATTCCGCTGTCGCCCAACCTGTTTTCAGGCCGCATCTGGGGCAGCGAACCGTTGCGCGGTGATGTCGCCGTTTTCCGCACGCCTGCTGATACGTCCATTGACTACATCAAGCGCGTGATCGGCTTGCCCGGCGATAAGGTGCAGGTGCGTGAGGGCGTTGTTTACATCAATGGCGTTGCGGTACCGCGTGTCAAAGTTGGCCAGATCAACAATCCTGATGTGACTGAAAAGCCTTTTCCGATTGATGTTTATCGCGAAACACTGCCAAACGGCGTCACCTATGATACGCTTGATCTGATCCCGAACGGTCTTGGCGACAATACCCGGGAGTTCACTGTTCCGGCAGGTCAGTTTTTCATGATGGGCGACAACCGGGACAATTCCGCCGATAGCCGTTTTGAGCTGGGAACCGTGCCGCTGGAGAATTTCATCGGCCGTGCCAACATCATTTTCTTCTCCATTGCCGACAAGGCAAGCCCGCTGGAAATCTGGCGCTGGCCGACGGAAATGCGCTTCGACCGATTGCTGCGCAGCGTGAATGGAACCTCCTTCACTCCGAAGAGCCAATGAGCTGCCTATGAACCTGTCCGCAGACGCCGTTCGCAGGCTGGAGGAGCAGACGAGCCACACATTTCGCGATCTTAGCCGCCTTGAGCGCGCGCTGACCCATGCCAGTGCCCGCCAGTCGGTTGGATCGGATTATGAACGGCTCGAATTCCTGGGCGACCGCGTCCTTGGGCTGGTTATTGCGGAAATGCTGTTTCGCGCCTATCCGACGGCCAGCGAGGGCGAGCTTTCGCTTCGTTTGAACTCGCTCGTCAATGCCGATACCTGTGCTGCCGTCGCCGATGAAATCGGCCTGCACGAGTTCATCCGCACCGGTTCCGATGTGAAGGGGCTGGCTGACAAAAGGCTGAAAAGCCTGCGTGCCGATGTGGTGGAATCGCTGATTGCAACGATTTATCTGGACGGCGGGCTGGAAGCGGCGCAACCTTTCATCCAGCGTTACTGGGATGCCCGCTCGCGCGAGATCAATTCGGCGCAGCGTGATCCCAAGACAGAACTACAGGAATGGGCGCATCAGCAGGATGGCGCCCAGCCCTTATACAGCGTGGTCGAGCGCACCGGGCCTGACCATGACCCACAATTTACGGTAAAGGTAGAGGTGAAGGGCTTTGCGCCTGCCACCGGCATGGGACGCTCCAAGCGTATTGCCGAGCAGGAAGCTGCCGTTGCCTTGCTTTACCGGGAAGGCGTCCGTCAGAAGACGCAGGAAGAGGAACAGAAATGACCGATCAGGATGCAACACCGGAGGTGGCACAGCCAGAAGGCCCGACACGTTCGGGCTTTATTGCTTTGATTGGCGCACCCAATGCCGGCAAGTCGACGCTGGTTAATCAGTTGGTTGGCAGCAAGGTTTCGATCGTCACCCACAAGGTGCAGACAACGCGGGCGCTGGTGCGCGGCATTGTCATTCACGACCGCACCCAGATGGTGCTGGTCGACACGCCCGGTATCTTCAAACCAAAACGCCGTCTCGACCGCGCCATGGTGACAACCGCCTGGGGCGGTGCCAAGGATGCGGATATTGTTCTGGTGCTGATCGATGTCGAACAGGGCATTGACGAAGAGGCGGAAGCCATTCTTGCCAGCCTGCACGAGAAGAAGCGCAAGGTCATCCTCGTTCTCAACAAGGTCGACCGTATCGAAGCGCCAAAACTTCTGGAACTGGCTCAAAAGGCCAATGAGAAGATCAACTTCGACAAGACATTCATGATTTCGGCGCTCAAAGGCTATGGCTGCAAGGATTTGCTGAAATATCTGGCCGATAATCTGCCAGAAGGTCCTTGGTATTACCCCGAAGACCAGATTTCCGACATGCCAATGCGCATGCTTGCAGCGGAAATCACCCGCGAGAAGCTTTTTCTGCGTCTGCATAACGAATTGCCCTATTCATCGACCATTGAGACTGAAAGCTGGGAGGAAAAGCCTGATGGCTCTGTCCGCATCCAGCAGGTGATCTATGTCGAGCGTGACAGCCAGAAGAAGATCGTGCTCGGCCACGAAGGTCAGGCGATCAAGTCCATCGGTCAGGCGGCCCGCAAGGAACTGATGGAAATCCTCGAACAGAAGGTTCACCTGTTCCTGTTCGTCAAGGTTCGTGACAATTGGGGCAATGACCCGGAACGTTACCGCGAAATGGGCCTTGAATTCCCGCACGGATAGCGCGAGTCTCGCCTGATGGAATGGCGAGATGAGGGAATCATACTCGGGACGAGGCGGCACGGGGAAACCAGTGCGATCCTCGAACTGATGACGCGCGAGCATGGCCGCCATATGGGGTTGGTGCGCGGCGGACGCTCGCGGCGTATGCAACCGCTGCTGCAGGCGGGAAACCGGGTGGATGTGATCTGGCGTGCGCGTATCGACGAACATCTCGGCATGATGCAGATCGAACCCGTATCCTTTGCCGCCGCGCGGTTGATCGAGCAGCCCGTCGGGCTTTATGCGCTGCAACTGGCCGCCGCCCATTTGAGACTTTTGCCGGAACGCGATCCGCATCAGGGCCTTTTTGAAACACTCGCCATTATCCTTGAGCATTGCGACGACCCGCTGATCTCGGGCGAGCTTCTCCTGCGCTTTGAGGTGATGATGCTGGAGGAGTTGGGTTTCGGCCTTGATCTGAAACGCTGTGCTTCGACGGGAAGCGACGAGAACCTTGCCTATGTCTCGCCCAAATCTGGCCGCGCCGTATCGCGCGATGCGGGCGCACCATGGGCCGACAAGCTTCTGGTGATGCCGCCCTTCATGGTCAGTTCAAAGGTGCGGGTCGCATCGCTGACGGAACTTGTCGATGCGTTTCGCCTGACGAGTTTCTTCTTTACCCGGCATGTCTGGGAGCCAAGGGCGCTTAAAGCGCCGGAGTCGCGTGACGGGTTTCTGACCGCTGTTTCAAGATCGATATCAAAGGCGGCAGGGCAGGGTCCCGCCACCGAGGAAAGGTCCGTGCTTCCATGAGTCCAGAGACTATCGCATTTCCCGGCGGCATTGGTACGCTGCCCCTTGCCGATCTGGCCAAACGCAGCGGCCTCGACATCCTGCAAGCCATGCTCCGGGGCGAATATCCTGCACCGCCCATCGCCAAAACGCTGACCTTTAATTTGCATGAGGTGGAGCTGAACCGGGTCGTTTTCAAAGGCATTCCAGCGCGCGAACACCTCAATCCAATGGGCGGCATTCATGGCGGCTGGATTGCAACCTTGATGGATTCGGCGCTCGCCTGCTGCGTCATGACCACGCTGAAACTGGGCGAGGCCTATACGACTGTCGAATTCAAGGTGAACCTCGTGCGCCCTGTCTCGCCCGATACGGGCCCGGTTTTCTGCGAGGGCAAGCTCGTGCATCGCGGCCGCACGCTGGCAACATCGGAAGCCTTCCTGCGTGACGCAAATGGCAAGCTGCTGGCCCACGGCACTGAAACCTGCGCAATTTTCCCGCTTGAAAGTTTTATGCGCGGCGGTTGAATCAGCAGGCGAGATACAATTCGGATTGTTGATTGTCCCGGTACAGTGACTTATTTGAGGCACATTGTATGGGGCTATGGAGAGCGAGTTCGAGAATGACAATTTCCAATGACGACGATCTGATCAAGCTGCAGGAGATTGGAAGAATTGTTGCCGATATTTTGGCGGCCATGGGTGCGGCACTGGAACCGGGAATGACCACAGCCGAGCTTGATGGGCTTGGACGGGAGCTTCTTGATGCAGCCGGGGCGCGATCTGCGCCGGAACTCACCTATGGATTTCCGGGAGCAACATGTATCAGTGTCAACGAAGAAATTGCTCATGGTATTCCAGGCTCCCGCCGCATCGCTGCTGGCGATCTTGTGAATATTGACGTATCCGCTGAGAAGAATGGTTTTTTTGCCGATACCGGAGCGTCGTTTGCTGTGCCACCTGTTTCGCGCGTTATAGAACGCCTTTGCCGTGACGGCCGTCGTGCTATGTGGACCGGCTTGCGGCAGGTCGGTGCAAACAAGCCAATTGCAGGGATTGGCAATGCAATTGGCACATTTGCCCGCAAGAATGGCTATACACTCGTGCGTAATTTGGCTAGCCACGGTGTTGGCCGTTCTCTGCACGAAGAGCCGACTGAAATTTCGACGTGGCCCGATCATTCCGAACGCCGGTTCATGAACGAGGGATTGGTATTCACAGTCGAACCATTTCTGTCATTGGGTGCCGAATTTGCAGAAGGTGGCGACGATGCATGGACATTGTACAGTGAACCGCGCGCCTTGACTGTCCAGTATGAGCATACGGTGGTTGCAACCCGTAACGGTCCTTTGGTTGTCACATTGCCGGTCGGGGCCCACTGACAACACCGCTAAAACGCCTTAACCGGTTAAAGCCCGGCAAGCGAAAGTCCTGTGATGATGAGAACCACCTTGGGCGCATTTTAGCGGGGACAACGGACAAAGCGATCAATGATGTGATCACCAACATCCCGAAGATGATGCGCGGATTGGCGAAGTCCCGTAAGTTGGACCACTTTGTCTGTGAAACGGTAATTTGCACAAAATTGCTGCGTACAAGTGTGAATTCCCGTCAAATAATATGAAAACCGGCTGGTTTTTCCCGCATATCCTGTCAAACATTGGCGCGACGCAGACATAAGCGTTGGGGGAATGTGCGGTCCAACGTGACTGCTGGGAGGTTGGAATGGATAGTTTTCTGGCGGGCCTGAAGGCTGCCGTCGATACAATGGGGCCTACGGTCCTGTTGCCGATTGTCATCTTTATCATTGCTGTGGTGCTTGGCGCCAAGGTGGGGCGCGCGTTCCGTGCCGCTGTGACCATCGGCGTTGCTTTCATCGGTATCAATCTTGTGCTCGGTCTGATGCTCACTTCGATTGGCGATGTGGCCAAGGCGATTGTGACCAATACCGGCATTCAGCGCGATATTGTTGATGTGGGCTGGCCATCGGCTGCCGCCATTGCCTTTGGATCATCTGTCGGCCTCTGGGTCATCCCGATTGGCATCGCTGTCAACATCGTGCTGCTTCTGACACGCCTGACGCGTACGCTTAATGTTGATGTGTGGAATTTCTGGCACTTTGCCTTCATCGGCTCGCTTGCCGTCGCTGCCACGGACAGTCTGGTCTATGGTCTCATCGTTGCGGCGCTGATGGTGGCGCTCTGCCTGCTTTTTGCCGATTGGTCAGCCAAGGCGGTGCAGCAATTCTACGGCATCCCCGGCATTTCCGTGCCGCATCTGGCGTCGGCGCAAATCCTGCCGATTGCCATTGTGCTGAACTGGATCATCGACCGCATTCCCGGCATCAACAAGATCGAAATCAACACCGAGACGTTCGAAAAGCGTTTCGGCGTGTTTGGCGAGCCGGTCATTCTCGGGCTGATCATCGGTCTCGTGCTGGGTGTCATCGCCTATTATAACGCCGGGGATTTCGGCGTGGTTCTGAGCAAGGTCCTGCAAACAGGCATGACACTGGCGGCGGTGATGTTGCTGCTGCCGCGCATGGTCAAGATATTGATGGAGGGGCTCTTGCCGGTTTCCGATGCGGCACAGGCTTTCGTCAAGAAACGGACAGGCGACCGCGAACTGCTGGTGGGCCTCGATTCGGCAATCCTGATCGGCCATCCCGCCGCGATTTCCTCATCGCTGATCCTCGTGCCCATCGCGATCATCCTGTCGATCATCCTGCCGGGTAATCGCGTCATCCTTTTTGCCGATCTTGCGGTTATTCCTTTCATCGTTGCCATGACAGCGCCCTTGTTGAAGGGAAATGTCTTCCGCATGGTCATTGTCGGCACGTTCACGCTGGCTGTCGGCTTCTATGTTGCCAATGCGCTGGCGCCGCTGTTTACCAGCGCTGCCCAGTCATCCGGCTTCAAGATGCCTGCCAATGCGGTGCAGATTACCAGTGTGGTTGATGGGTTCCTGTGGGTTTCCTATGCGGTGATTGCTGCAATCCGCAGCCTCGGCGCGGCAGGTCTCGGGCTTATTGCCATCATTATTGCCGGTGCATTCTGGGCCTATCATCGAAATACCGCCGCGTGGGAACGGGCGGCGGGTGCCGATGAAAACGCAGACAAGACAGCCTGAAATACGCATACTGGAGTGAATTGAATGGCGAAAGCCTTGATGAACTATCTCGATCCGGGGGCAATTATCCTTGGGGTCGAGGCGGGAAATGATCGGGAGATTATCCGGATACTTTCCGACCGTTTGCACAGTCTGGGCTATGTGAAACCAAGCTTTGCCGAGGCGGTGCTTGCCCGCGAGGCGGAGCTGCCGACAGGCTTGCCGCTGGGTTCGGACAATAATGTGGCCATTCCGCATACGGACCCTGAACATGTGTTGAAACCCGGCCTTGCCATGGCAACATTGTGCAAGCCGGTGGCTTTTTCCAACATGGAAGATCCGGATGAAAAGCTGCAGGTCAGTGTGGTTTTCCTCATGGCGCTCAGTGATAAGGACCAGCAGATCGAAATGCTGCAGGAGATCGCGATGACCATTCAGTCCGCCGAGATGATCACCGCCCTGATGCAATCCAACACGGCAGAGGATGTAGCCCGGCTGCTGGCTTAGGCTATTCGGGATGAAGAGGGACCAATGACCAAACAAAAGACTGTACTTTTCGCCTGTGGAACCGGTATCGCCACATCAACCGTCGTCGCCCATGCGGTGGCAGATGCATTGAAGGAACGCGGCATCAGTTTCAACGCGCGGCAATGCAAGGTGGCCGAGGTGGCCGGGCAGATCGATGATGTTGACCTTGTTGTTTCTACGGCGCAACTGCCGAAGGACCTTGGCAAGCCTGTTATCACGACGCTCGCGTTTTTGACCGGTATCGGCAAGGCTGAAGCGCTCGATAAAATCGAGGCGGTTTTACGCGCTTGATATTTCTATCGCCGGAACTGAAATCTCCGCCGCTTGCTCCGTCAGGCGGCGGTTTCTGTTGATAGCCATAGATCCGCGCCAAACGGAACCCATTCTCGCCGCAGTGCTCAAGCAATTGGTCTGACCATACTGATCCGAAAGAGTTCCCATGCGTATTGCGACGACCCTGTTTCTGTCTTTGACCATGACCTGTGCTGCCAATGCAGCCGATCTCATCAGTTTCTGGGATAAGCCGCAGCATGGCGGCAACAGTTTCAACCGGCTGCCACCTGATCAGACCTATTTCGATGCGCTGAAAGATTATGGCGCAAGCTGGGTGCGGCTGTCCTACGACAAGTGGAAACCGGCCAAACGCGACTTTCTGATTGGCGATGCCGATCATTATGAGGGCATCCCGGCCTCCGATCTCGCTACGCTCAAAGCAACGCTGGATCGGGCTGACAAGGCGGGGCTGAAAGTGGTCATTACGCCGCTGTCGCTTCCGGCCATGCGCTGGGCCCAGAACAACAATGGCAGCTTTGATGACCGGCTTTGGCAGGACAAGGCAAAGTGGCAGGAGGCCGCGCAGTTCTGGCACGATCTTGCCGCTGCGCTGAAGGATCACCCCGCTATTGCCGCCTATAATCTGATCAACGAACCCGCACCGGAAAAGATGGGCGGCGTTGCCGAACATGCTTCAGCTGCGGATATGCAGGCTTGGTATGACAAGCAAAAGGGTGGCTCCCGCGATCTGATTGCCTTCTACAATATGGTGATTGCCGAGATCAGGAAGGTCGATCCGGTAACGCCCATCATGGCCGATGCCGGATGGTATGCGGCAGCCGATGCGTTCAGCTATTGGCCGAAACCGCTGGATGACCAGAAAGTCATCTACAGCTTTCACATGTATGAACCCTATGAAGCGACCAGCGCCCCCAATATCAAGCGCAAAAAACCCTATGCCTATCCGGGCGAGGTGCCCTATGCCGGATCGAAGGTTATGTGGAACGCGCAGAAAGTGACCGAGTATCTTGCCAGGCCTGTAGATTGGGCGAAAGCGCATGGCGTGCCGCTGAACCGAATGGTGGCGGGTGAATATGGCTGTATGCGCCAGCTTCCCGGCTGCAAGCCTTATCTGGAGGACGTGCTGACTGCGCTCGACAGCAACAAGCTGCACTGGGCTTTTTACAGTTTTCGCGAGGATAGCTGGGACGGTATGGACTACGAGCTTGGTTCGGAAAAAGTGAACTGGAAATATTGGGACGCTATCGACGCCAATGAGCCTGACCCGGTGAAGCGCAAGGCAACGCCCGAATTCGAGCCCATCCGCAAGCGTCTCCAGCCCTGACGATTATTCGGCCGGTTGCAGGGTAGGGCGATCCGCCTGACGTTCCTCAATCGGCCAATGCACGATAGCGGCTAAAATGCCAAGCACAACGCTCAGCCACCAGACGGGGTTGTAGCTGCCCAAATGGTCGTAAAGATACCCGCCAAGCCAGACGCCGAGGAATGAGCCGACCTGATGCGAGAAGAACACGATGCCGCCCAGCATGGCGAGGTAGCGCGTGCCGAACATGATCGCAACGAGGGCATTTGTCGGCGGTACCGTTGAAAGCCACATCAGTCCCATGACAATTGCGAAAACAACCACCGACGCGCCAGTCTGTGGCAGCAGCAGGAATGCCGCAACCAGCACCGAACGGCCAATGTAGAGATAGGCAAGAAATTTTGGCTTGGAATAGCGCTGACTGATGACACCGGAGGCCAGCGATCCGATTACATTGAAAAAGCCGATAAGCGCCAGCGCCAGCACCGCATATTTGGCATCAATGCCGATATCATTGAGATAAGCCGGGAAATGCGCGGTGATGAAGGCAAGCTGAAAGCCGCAAACGAAAAAGCCCGTTGTCAGCAGCACATAGCTTCTGTGTCCAAGCGCCTCGCGCAAGGCTTCACCCATGGACTGCTTATACTGCGCTTCGCTGATCAGGCCACTGGAGGAATTGCCCCGGAGCGGAATGGCGAGAAGCGGCACGATTGCCATGGCTATACCGAGATAAACCAGTGCATCCGACCAGCCATAATGCTTGATCAATTCAAGGCTGATAGGCGAAAACACGAACATTCCGGCAGAACCTGCAGCTGTGCCGATGCCGAAAACAAAAGTGCGGTTTTCCGCCGAGACATTCCGCGCAAATGCGGACAGGATTGTTCCGAACGATCCTGAAGCAATACCAAGACCGACAAGCAGGCCGCCCCCAATATAGAGCATTCCGGGAGTGGTCGACCATGCCATGAGCACAAGACCAGATGCATAGAGAATCGCCGACATGAGCAGAACGCGCCATGTGCCGTATTTGTCAGCGATGGCGCCGAAAAATGGCTGGCCGATACCCCAAAAGAGGTTTTGCAAGGCGATAGCCATGCTGAAGGTCGTGCGGTCCCAGCCCTTGTCCTGCAGAAGCGGCAACTGGAAAAGACCCATGGCTGAACGCGGGCCAAAAGTCATGACGGCAATGAGCGAACCGGCAATGATGATCAGCCACGGTATACCCGACGGCTTTGCGGCGTTCGATTGAATCGCTGACATGGTCTCTCCCCCTTACAAGCTTGAGAGGATTACCCTATTTAAGATCGCAATCAATTGAATAGATGTGAACTGGCACTTCAGCGTATTTGATGAGTTGCGCGTTTTTCGCGAGCCAGACATGCAGAACAAAGGACTTATCGTATGCGATTTTTATTATCGATTTTGGCTTTGGGCACAGTCACCCTAGCCGGTTGTGCCAATTCGGACCGCATCAGCCCTCTGGTCTTTTGTGATCGCCCGTCGGATATGGATGCGAAGATTTTTACAAACTGTTCGCCGCGTCTGGGCGGTGATAGCCCGGCCAAACGTGATCGGCAGGACCGGGAGTTTTATCGTCGCCGAGGCGGTTACAACGGCGCATAAGTGTGTGAAATCGATCAGGGAAATGGTCTGGCACCATCAGAAATGATCGGTGTCTGACCGGGAAGAGTCTTCCGCCGGAATGGTTTCGGCGTGATTACCCCCAAAGCAACCTTTAGCCGATTGTTGAAAATCTGCCTCTTGAAGCCATCGAAATATTGGCCTATGTATTCCGTGACGGCCTTGCCGTTTTTCTTTTGATCAGAAATATGCTCATATTGAGTATAAATGATCGGCAGCAGGCAACCGGAGGAGGTTGCCTTAGGAGGAAATGACGATGACCAGCATTGCTCGCAACACGAACGGCCATATTTCCGGCCCATCCGCAGCGGAACGTTTTGGCGTTCTCAAAATGCCTGATCTGTCTTTCACCCCGGAGGTGGCTGAAGAAACCGAACACCTCTATCAGCGCGTTGCTCACCATATTCCCCGGATCGAATGGCCTGTCTATGCGCCCTATGTGGCTGCCATTAACCGGGTGAAGAAACAGCGCAACGCGGTCATACTTGCGCATAATTACCAGACGCCGGAGATATTCCATTGTGTGGCCGATATTGTGGGTGACTCGCTGCAACTGGCTCGCGAAGCCACGCGCGTTGATGCCGAGATTATCGTCCAGTGCGGTGTACACTTCATGGCGGAAACGTCAAAGCTGCTGAACCCGCAGAAAACCGTGCTCATTCCGGATATGCGGGCAGGTTGCTCGCTGGCTGAATCCATTACCGGCGCTGATGTGCGCCTGCTGCGGGAAACCTATCCCGGCGTGCCGATTGTCACCTATGTCAACACATCGGCGGAAGTGAAGGCGGAAAGCGATATCTGCTGCACATCGGCCAATGCGGTTCAGGTGGTGGAAAGCTTTGGCGTTGACCGTGTCCTGTGCATTCCCGATGAGTTCCTGGCCCAGAATGTTGCAGCACAGACTGATGTCAAAATCCTGACCTGGAAGGGCCATTGCGAAGTTCATGAGCGTTTCACCGCCGATGAGCTTCTGGCTTACCGGGCCGCCGATCCTGATATTCAGATCATTGCGCATCCGGAATGCCCTCCAGAGGTCGTTGCCATTGCCGATTATACCGGCTCGACCAGCGGCATGATCAACTATGTGAAAGATCAGCGTCCGGCAAAGGTGCTTCTCGTCACCGAGTGCTCGATGGCGTCGAACATCGAGTCCGAAGTGCCTGATGTGAAGTTCATCAAGCCGTGCAACCTGTGCCCGCACATGAAGCGCATCACGCTACCGAACATCCTTGAGAGCCTGCTCTATATGCGCGAGGAGATTCACGTTGATCCGCTGGTTGGAGAACGCGCTCGCCTTGCCGTGGAGCGCATGGTGAACCTGAAGAATTAGAGCAAATCTTGTCTGGCCTTCAACCCAACTGCCCGGCTGGGCAACAGGGGGTAATATCCGATGACTGCACTATTTTCCGATGCTTCAACGCAGGTAGAACCTGTCATCATAATCGGCGGCGGCTTGGCTGGCCTCTTCTGCGCGCTGAAACTGGCGCCGCGTCCCGTCACCATTTTGGCGGCAGCACCGATAGGCCGGGGCGCTTCATCCGCCTGGGCACAGGCAGGCATTGCCGCTGCTGTCTCCGAAGGCGATACGATCGAAAAACATGTGGCCGATACGGTTGCGGCGGGTGATGGCATTGTTGACGAGAACATTGCCCGGTTGATGGCAACGGAAGCCGCGGCCCGTGTGCATGACCTGCTCGGTTATGGCGTGCCGTTTGATCGTGATCTGCAGGGAAAGCTTCAGGTATCACGCGAAGCTGCCCATTCCGAAAGCCGTATTGTCCGCGTGCGCGGCGATATGGCGGGCCGAGCCATCATGCAGGCGCTGGTGCATACCGTCGAAAACACCCCGTCTATCCGCGTGATGGAAGGCTATGTGGTGGAAGACATCACCACGGAAAAAGGCGCTGTGACGGGTGTGATCGCCCGTGCTGATGCGGGACGGGGCGAGAAAGTGCAGCTTGCTTCCCACTCTGTGGTTATTGCTACCGGTGGTATCGGCCATCTCTACGCCGTCACCACCAATCCATCCGAAGCGCGCGGCGAGGGCATTGGCATGGCTGCCCGCGCTGGAGCCATGATGGCGGATATGGAATTCGTGCAGTTTCATCCGACAGCACTCGATGTACACAAGGACCCGGCACCACTGGCTACCGAAGCACTACGCGGCCATGGCGCAACGCTGATCAACCGCGACGGTGAGCGTTTCATGCTGAAAATCGACCCCGAAGGAGAGCTTGCCCCGCGCGATGTGGTGGCGCGCGGTATCTATGCCGAGGTGATGGCTGGGCGAGGTGCCTGGCTTGATTGCACCACGGCTGTCGGTGCGACTTTCCCTGAGGAATTCCCAACCGTTTATCGCTATTGCCGTGATGCGGGCATTGACCCGGTTACGCAGCCTATTCCTGTCGTTCCCGCAGCCCATTACTTCATGGGTGGTATCATGACCGATGCTGAAGGGCGCACCTCGATTGAGGGCCTGTGGGCCTGCGGCGAATGCACATCGACAGGTGCCCATGGTGCAAACCGGCTCGCATCCAATTCGCTGCTGGAAGCGGTGGTCTTTTCGGCTCGTATCGCCGCCAGAATCGGCAAGGATGGCGCAAAGCCAGCCGATAATTGGGCTGCTGGTTCCGTCGACCGGGATGATCTGCAATCGGAAGGTGATACTCCGGTCATGGCGACGCTGCGCAAAACCATGAGCGCCAGCTTCGGCGTCATCCGCAATCGCGAGGACATGATTGCCGGACTGAAAACCATTCTGACACTGGAAAAGAACAATCGCGACCCGGCATTTCGCAATGTTCTTGCCACGGCCAAGCTGGTGGCCGTCAGTGCGTTGCGGCGGGAGGAAAGCCGTGGCGGCCATTTCCGCACGGATTTCCCGAAAAAGCGTGGGGAATGGCAGCACCGCACATTCCTGACGCTGGATGACGCGCGGGCCTATGTCGGCGATATGATGGAACTTAGCCTGACGGCGTAGCCGGAAAACGAAATAATGAGCGTAGTTGGAAGGAAGATGACATGAACGTTTCCCCGCAAACCACTGTCGCGCAGAAGGCTTTTCCGCCTTCATTGCCGGGCTTGCTCGTTGATGATGCCGTGCGTGGCGCTTTGCTTGAAGATTTCGGCAGGGCTGGCGATCTGACCACCAACGCCACACTGCCGGAAGAGGTGACGGCAAGAGCGGTTCTGTCCAGCCGCGAGGCGGGTACCATCTGCGGAATGGAATTTGCCCGCAAGGCGTTCACATTGGTCAATCCATGGGTGGTATTTACGCCGATGGTCAAGGATGGCGCTCGGGTCAAACCGGGAGACAGGATCGCCGTCATTGAAGGCAATGCCCGCGCCCTCCTGTCAGCGGAACGGGTGGCGCTCAACTTTCTGATGCATTTGAGCGGTATTTCTACCTATACCGCGAAGTTTGCCGATTTGATCGCCCATACCAATGCAAGGGTCTGCGATACACGCAAGACCATCCCCGGTATGCGCGGCTTCGCCAAATATGCGGTGAAGTGCGGCGGTGGCATCAACCACCGGTTCGGTCTCGATGATGCGATCCTGATCAAGGACAATCATATCGCTGTTGCGGGCGGCGTGGCCAAGGCCATTCTGGCGGCGCGCGCCTATGCCGGAATTCTCGTCAAGATCGAGGTTGAAGTGGATGGTCTTGAGCAGTTTGATGAGGCACTGTCTGTCAATGCCGATGTGATTCTGCTTGATAATATGGGGCCGGAACTGCTTGAAAAAGCAGTGAAAATCAATGCCGGACGTGCGAAGCTTGAAGCCTCCGGCAATATTTCACTGGATACGATCAAGGCCATCGCTGAAACCGGCGTCGATTACATCTCTACCTCGAAAATCACCATGGCAGCGCCCACGCTGGATATCGGACTGGACATAGAACTGAAATGAAAGTCATCGCCACCATCGCCGAATTGCGAGCTGCCCTGAAAGTCGAACGGCTGAAGGGCAAGAGCATCGGTCTTGTGCCGACCATGGGTTATCTGCACATCGGGCATATGACGCTCGTGCGCCATTCGCGCGCCGCTTGCGACGTGACTGCCGTATCCATCTTTGTCAATCCGACGCAGTTCGGGCCCAATGAGGACCTGTCGAGCTATCCCAGAGACATGGCGGGAGACCTCGCCAAGCTGAAGGCCGAGGGTGTCGATTACGTCTTTACGCCAGAGGTGGCAGAGGTCTACCGGGCCGGTGCCAATACGATTGTCGAGAACCCGGTTCTTTCACGCATTCTGATCGGCAAGATACGGCCCGGACATTTCCGGGGTGTCAGCACGGTGGTCACAAAGCTGTTCAATATCGTGCAGCCCGATCATGCATTCTTCGGCGAGAAGGACTATCAGCAATTAACGATCATCCGCCGTATGGTTGCCGATCTCGACATGCCGATTGTGATTACCGGGGTGGCAACAGTGCGCGAGGAAGACGGCGTCGCCTGTTCGTCGCGCAATGCCATGCTGACGAAGGAAGATCGCAGGGCAGCGGTGATCCTGCCGCGGTCGCTGGAACTTGCCGACGAGATGGTTGTAAGGGGCCAGCGCTCCGTTGCAGCCATTCGCAACGCCGTTCGCTCGCTGCTGGAGAGCGAGAAGCGGGGCGAAGTCGAAGCTGTCGATATTCGCGATGCCCAGACGCTCGATCCAGTATCAGGTAAATTCAGGCAGCCCGTGGTCATTCTGCTCACGGTACGCTTTGGCAAGGTGCGGCTGATCGATCAGCGCGTTATCGGATAGAAAGTGCGGGGGACGCAATGAGCCAGGAAATCATCATTCGCCGGGTCACTGCACCTGAGATACGCGCGCGCAAAGGCGGAGAACCCATCGTTGCGCTGACCTCCTACCACGCCAATACGGCGCGGATTGTCGACAATCATGCGGATATTCTGCTCGTCGGCGATAGTCTTGGCATGGTGCTCTATGCCATGGATTCGACGCTTGGCGTATCGCTCGACATGATGATCATCCATGGCCGGGCGGTGGTGCGTGGGTCCAAACGTGGCATGGTTGTCGTGGACATGCCTTTCGGCAGCTATGAGGAAAGCCCTGCGGTGGCGTTTCGCAATGCGTCAAGGGTGATGCAGGAAACCGGCTGCGGCGCGGTGAAGATCGAAGGCGGCGTGCGCATGGCCGAGACGATACGGTTTCTTGCGGAACGTGGCATTCCCGTCATGGCGCATATCGGCCTGACCCCGCAATCCGTCAACACGCTTGGCGGTTTCAAGACGCAAGGGCGCGATACGGCGCTGTGGCCATTGATCAAGGCGGATGCAAAAGCTGTCAGCGATGCGGGCGCTTTTTCCGTGGTGCTGGAAGGCATTGTCGAGCCGCTGGCTGCCGAAATCTCGCGGGAAATCCTCATTCCAACCATCGGCATTGGCGGATCACGCGAGTGCGACGGCCAGATCCTCGTTTTGGAGGATATGCTGGGCTACAATCCAAAACCGCCCAAATTCGTCAAAGTATATGGTGCAGTCGGCGCCGGCATCGACGCGGCAGTGAAAGCCTATGCCGATGATGTTCGCACGCGGACATTCCCCGGCGACGAGCATGTTTATATGCTGAAATAGTCTTATTTCTTCTTGTTCGTATCGGCGCCCTGCCAATAGTCCATTGTCGCTGATTTGTCGTAGCCTTCACCGGTCAGCCGCACGCTGACGCGGCCGGTTTCCGGATAGACGATCACATCATGCGGGTTCTTTTCGCCGATTATGAGAAAGCGGCAGGGTGCATCGCTGTGATTGTAGAAGGAATGCCCGGCCTTCTGGCCTGCCGGGAAGCAGACATAATCGCCGGTTTTGACGAGATAGGTTTTCTCACCAAGCTTGAGCGTCATTTCGCCCGCGAGGATCAGCGCCTGTTCTTCCTCAAGCATGTGGTAGTGATTGAGGGTCGACTCCATGCCCGGCGCCAGCTCTTCCATGGCAACGCCCACATGGCTCGCACCACCAAACCCCGATAGATAGCGGGAGCGTGAGCCGTAGCGCGTGTTCTCCGACCAGTTTTCCCAAGGCACGTTTTCTACGGAAAATGGCTCGAAAATGCCTTCCGCGTTCACGGAGGTGGGTTTTTTCTTGTCAGTCATTCTATCTCCTATCCCCGTCCGCCGACGCGCAGGCCAGCGACACTACGCTCTTCCAGCACATTGTGCCTGAAACGGTAAAGCGCGGCGGGTCTGCCGCGTGCCTGTGTCTGTTCAGCGCCGGTTGGTTCAACCAGTTCGGTACCTTCCACCAGCCGGCGGAAATTCTGCTTGTGCAGGTGACGGCCGGATATGGCTTCGACGGTCTCCTGCAAGGCGGTGAGTGTGAAGGTCGGCGGCATCAGTTCGAAAACCACCGGCCGGTATTTCAGCTTGGCGCGCAGCCGTGAAATTGCTGTCGCCAGAATGCGCCGGTGATCGAAACTCATGGGCAGGCCGAGATTGCCAGACAGGGCAGGCGGGTCAGCGCGTCCATCGCGCACGGCTTCCCCAACAAGACCTGCCTCGTAGAGCAATTCATAACGCTCCAGCACACGCTCTTCATCCCAGATAATGCCTTCATCGCCAAAGGCCAGCCTGATACGGCTCATGCGCGCATGGGAATTGCCCTGCTCGGCCCATCGGCAAAGTGCTGGACGGATCGTGTCATCAATCATGGTGGGCTTGCCGCCGCGCCAGTCTTCCCATGGCAGGAACGAATACCAGCTGCGCCAGCGCGCACCGGATTTGCGCAAGGCATCCCGGTTTTCGTCGGTGATCCGGGTCAGCGCCAGATAGCCGACAGAGACGATATGCAGGTCGCGATCCTCAGCCGTTTTGTGCCTGCCGCGGTCGCCGAATGTGTAGAGCTGTTCGACATAGCCAAGCCGCAAGGGTGTCTGCTCGGCAACCCATTCGCGCAAGCCGGTCTCGAATGTGCGGTGGGCAAGCGGGTTGAATGGACCAAACGGCAATTCATCCCGCTGGGCATCGTCGCTGGCCGGTGTCGTCAGAATAAGCGGATCATTGTCGGCGACCGCAGCAATGGCAGCGCTCAGATTGATCTCGACAGCATTGGGCGCAGCTGTTGTCATCGCGGCTGGATCACCACAAGCGGCAAGCTAAAGGGCGTGCCCTCAAAAGCTTCTTCGCCCCGGCCAATGGCCTTGATCGCATCGACCATGCGCCCCTTGCGGCCAAGAATATCATCGGCAAGTGCAATCAACCGGCTGTTGGGCGTGGCCGATGGCGCATTCCTGCGCAGGGTTTGCGCCAATAGCGTTTCATCAAGCTCAGGGTTGAGCGCCAGTGCCGTAATATAGGCGCCTGCCGTGGAGCGCGATATGCCGGCATAGCAGTGGACAAGCAGTGGCGTCTGGCGATCCCACTTCTGGCCAAATGCAATAAGGCTATGCACATGGTCAATCCCGGGTGGCGTCATGCCATCTGCCGGTTCGACAATATCGTTGAACCCGAGAAACAGATGCCGTGCTTCAGTGATTTCAACCGGTCGCTCAACGGGCGTGCCCATATTGATCAGTGTCACCATATCGCGCGCGCCCGAACGCGTCGCCGTTTCGGCGAGGCGGGAAAGGGGAGTGACGATGATATGCGGCATGGCCTTCACCTTCTGCTGGCGCGTTGTGATTCCAATACAGCAAAACGCTGCAAAAAGGCATTCTGCGCATTCTGGGTTGCCAAGGCGGTCAAGTCGAGACCCTGCGGGTCGATTCCGCGTGGACGGCCAAAGAAAAGAACCGCTTCCGTCTCGGCAAAACCCGCAAGCCGGGTAGCCTCGAAATAGGCGGCTATGGCATCAGCCCGCTTGATCAGGCTGCGCAGATTTTGAGTGACCGCAGGCGGCAGGGCAAAGCGCAGATGGATGGCCTGCTGCAAACGCAGCTCCACGCTCTTGTAATCGCCGCCCACCACGGCCTTGAAGGGTGAAATCATGTCGCCGATCACATATTCAGGCGCGTCGTGCAAAAGGGCTGCAAGGTGGTGCTCGACCGTTGCATCTGGGACGATCATCCCGAAAATCTGCTCAACCAGCAGGGAATGCTGCGCCACCGAATAGGCATGATCACCGACGGTCTGGCCGTTCCAGCGGGCAACGCGCGCAAGCCCTTGTGCAATGTCTTCGATTTCAATGTCGAGCGGCGAGGGATCAAGCAAATCCAATCTGCGGCCAGATAACATCCGCTGCCATGCCCGCATGTCATTCTTTGATGCTTTAGGTGTTGCCGCTTTGGGCATGGATTCTCCCGATCTGATTTATGCGTGGCTGGTGGTTCGTGGTTCCGTGGTTCGTGGTTCGCCCTTCGAAAAGCTCAGGAGGCTCACCATGAGGGCCTTCGACAAGCTCAGGATGAGGGGAACTCTATTCTGCAAACTTTGCGATTAGCCTTGCATCACCCCTCTCCCTCATGGTGAGCCTCCTGAGCTTTTCGAAGGGCGAACCATGGAACCATGCTCATACAACTCACAGCAAAGCACCAACCTCACCATAGATTCTGAGGTTAAGCCTCATGGGTCGTCACGGGAAATGTAAAACGGTGTTCGGGCGGAATGGCAAGCGTCAGCGTGGTTTCTCCTGACAGGATCGGCGTACCGGCATCCACAGCGTCCTTCACCCGGTCGATGCGCACGAGCGCCAGCCCGGCATTGCCAACCACGCTGCCAAGAGTGCCTATGTCGCGCCCATCGGCGGTGATGGCGGTGCCGGTTTCGGGCAGATTGGCATTTCCCGAGGCGATCAGGATGCGCCGGCGTGCCGTGCCGCGATGCTGCATGCGCGACACCACTTCCTGCCCGATGAAACAGCCCTTCTTGAAGGAAACGCCTGATATCTGATCCAGATTGACGTCATGCGGAAAAGCATCGCCAAGGGCATAATCAAAGGGCGCTTCCGCCACGCCGTGCGCGATGCGCAGCGCCATCCATTGTGTCTCATCGGCGGTGGGTGCGGCCTCGGTGCCATAGTGGCGGCGGACATTCAGGGCATCGGGGAAGCGGCGGTCACGCACGCTTGAATCATTTTCTGAAGCGCCTGACTTATTTCCCCATGAAACCTGGATAACCGATTCAGGCTGCACGATAATTTGCACTTTGGCGCGCAATTTATAGAGGGTGAGCCGTTTGGTTAAATCGCTGACAGAAGTTTCCAGCGTGTCGAGTAGCAGACCATCCGGCGTGCGGGCGACAAGAAACTCAAACAGGATTTTGCCTTGCGGGCTAAGCAGCGCGCCGGGTTTCAGATCACCCTTGTCGAGGCCATCGAGATCGGTTGTAATCAGGTTCTGCAGAAACTTTTCTGCATCATCCCCGGTAACATCAAGAACCACTCTTCCGCTTAAGTTTGCCGATGGCATCGCTTCACCCTTGCCTTTCCTGTCACCGTTACGTAAGCCGCAAGTGAAGGGTTCGCAAGGCAGGAATGGAAAGCAAATGGCTCAGACGTTCGATACGATTTTCAGAAGCGGAATGGTTGTCAATCAGGATGGTGTGGCCTTGCGCGATATCGGCATCACCAATGGCCGTATTGCTGCCATCGGCAATCTCGGCGGTGCTTCCGCCGCAGAGATCATCGATGCGGCGGGCCTGCACATTCTGCCGGGTGTTGTCGACAGTCAGGTGCATTTCCGTGAGCCCGGCCTTGAGCACAAGGAAGATCTGGAAAGCGGCTCGCGCTCAGCGGTTCTAGGCGGCGTCACCGCTGTCTTTGAAATGCCCAATACCAAGCCGCTGACCACATCGGCTGATACACTTGAGGATAAGGTGCGGCGCGGCCATCACCGTATGCATTGCGATTTTGCCTTCTGGGTTGGCGGTACGCGCGACAATGCCAAAGATGTGGCGGAACTTGAACGTCTGCCCGGCGCTGCCGGTATCAAGGTGTTCATGGGTTCGTCCACCGGCGACCTTCTGGTTGAGGATGATGAAGGCGTTGCCTCGATCCTGCGCAATACGCGCCGCCGCGCCGCCTTCCATTCGGAAGACGAATTCCGCCTGCGCGAGCGCGAAAGTTTCCGCATTGCCAATGATCCATCATCGCATCCGGTCTGGCGCGATGAGATTGCCGCGCTTCAGTGTACGCAGCGGCTTGTTCGCATCGCCCGGGAAACCGGCGCACGCATTCACGTTCTGCATATTTCAACAGCAGAAGAGATTGATTTTCTGGCCGATCACAGGGATGTGGCAAGCTGTGAAGCCACGCCGCACCACTTGACCATGGATGCCAGCCAGTACGCCACGCTTGGAACGCTGTTGCAGATGAACCCGCCAGTGCGTGATGCCAGACATCGTGATGGCATCTGGAAGGGTATCGGGCAGGGGATCGTCGATGTGCTCGGCTCTGATCACGCGCCGCACACGCTGGAAGAAAAATCAAAGCCCTATCCGGCATCGCCCTCGGGGATGACCGGCGTGCAGACGCTGGTGCCGATCATGCTTGATCACGTCAATGCCGGGCGCCTGTCTATCGAGCGCTTTGTGGATCTGAGTTCGCACGGCCCCAACCGTCTGTTCGGCATGGCGCGCAAGGGCCGCATCGCCGTTGGCTATGATGCGGACCTCACCATCGTCGATATGAAGCGGCGCGAGACCATCACCAATGCACAGGTCGGCTCAAAGGCGGGCTGGACGCCCTATGACGGCAAGACCGTCACCGGCTGGCCTGTCGGTACCATTGTCCGTGGCATCAAGGTAATGTGGGACGGCGAAATTGTCACGCCATCCCAGGGCGAACCAATCCTGTTCGGCGAGGCTCTCGGTCAGGGCAGATAAATCTGCGCTTTCATGAAGGTGACCGCCTGACCTGTGATCAGCACGCGGTCGCCTTTCAATTCGCACAACAAATGTCCGCCGCGGCTGGAGCGCTGGAAGGCTGACAGCTTTGTCTTGGCGAGCTTCTCCGCCCAGTAGGGCACCAGTGTCGCGTGGGTGGAGCCGGTGACAGGATCTTCGGGAATCCCGGCGAAAGGCGCAAAGTAGCGCGAAACAAAATCATGTTCGTTGCCTTTGGCCGTCACAACAAGCCCTTGCCCTTGCAGTTTCACGATTTCCGCTAGGTCAGGGATAAAGTCGATGACGGCTTGCTCATTGGCCAACTCGACAAACATATTCTCGAAATTGCGAAACGCCTCAATTGGTCCACTACCAAAACTGGCTCTGAGCGGGGCAGGAATATCTGTCACTGTTTCAGGCGGAAAACTTGGAAAATCAAGCTGATAACCGGTATCTTTGGGGTCAACCCGCAAGGTTCCAACGCGCGTTTCGAATACAAGCTGGCCTTTCGTGCCAAGTTCATGAACGAGAACGTGCGATGTTGCCAGCGTAGCATGGCCGCAGAACTCCACCTCATGCACAGGTGTGAACCAGCGCAGGTCAAATCCACAGCCATTGGGCCGCACAAACGCCGTTTCTGCCAGATTGTTCTCGCTGGCAATGTTTTGCATGGTTGCTACAGGCAGCCAGTCCTCCAGCACCAGCACGGCAGCCGGATTGCCCCGGAAAAGCTCTGAGGTAAAGGCATCGACCTGATACATCGTCAGTTCTGGCATGGGGATTCCGTTCTGTGGAAGGTGTCATGATACGCGGGCAAAATGATGTCTTGGTATTTGAACAAAGTATCATAGACGTTCCCTATCGCCTGTGCTTTCCTGTGATGGTGACAAGTTTTTCCCTGATGATGAACACCATGGACATTATGGCCGATGGACAAGCGGTGGTTCTTGCTGCCATGGCTCATCATACGAGGAAAACCACCAGCGTGTTGTCATTGCGCGCGGTAAATTTGTTCAATCGTGAGACAGGAAAATCATAAATGCTGAATCGCCGGGATGCTTTGCTTGGGGCTGTTGTGGCGCTAACCGGGAGTGGATTGGCCATATCCGCAATGGCCGCTGGCGAGGCGATACCTGAACCAGTAGGCAGCGTCGACGTGACCAAGCTCATGCAAGCGGGCCCACTCGAAGATATGGTCATGGGCAAGGCCGATGCTCCCGTAACCATTATCGAATATGCCTCGATGGGATGTTCACATTGTGCCGATTTTACAGCGCACACTCTGCCAGCGATCAAGGCGAAATACATAAATACCGGCAAGGCAAAGTTGATCTTCCGGGAACTCCCGCTGGAGTCACGCTCAACCGGCATCTTCATGCTGGCGCGCTGCGTGACCAAGGAGCGTTATTATCCCTTTATCGAGACGCTGTTTGGTCATCAGGAACAATGGCTTCAGATCGCCGATATAAAGAGCTATTTGCTGCAGACATCAAAACTGGCGGGTCTTACACAGGATCAATTCACAGCCTGTCTGGCCAATCAGGACCTTTTGAACAAGGTGAATGCCGGGCGGGAGCGTGCGCTCAAAGAGTTTGGCATCACCGGCACACCGACATTCTTCATCAACGGCAAAAAATATGTCGGCGCTCTCTCGCTTGCCCAGATGTCGGCAATTATTGAAAACGAATTGGCGTCACCCCGGTAATCCATCGCCGCTACGGACTTATATACCTGGGACAATGAACAGGTGCGATGTCGGGGCTGGAATGATCAGGCCCGGCAGATCAAACACTATAGGTATGATTGCCAATTGGCGTCTTGCCGATGGGAAAATAGATTGAGCGCATTACTCATGGGCACAGCGCCCATCAAATGCGTCAAGGTAAATCATTCATGGTAAAATCAATACCGATTCTGGCGCTGGCCATATCCGTGCTTTCCGCATCGGCTTTGGCAGCGGACAGCACTCCCGCAGTCAAGGAAGAAGTCATATCCGCCTTCGAAACGATCGCGGTGCAAGCGGATGGCCGTTTCGTCAGTGAATGGGAAACAAAACGCCGCCTGCTTGATGCAAGCGGACGGGACAAGCTGGCGACAAAGACGTTTCGCTTTAACGACCAGCTCTCAACTCTCGATGTCATAGAGGCTGAGACGATCAAGGCCGATGGACGGCGCATACAGGTCCAGCCGGATCAGATTCGATTGCAGGAAGATCCGGCCGCCACGGGCATGCCAGTCTTCAGCACGAGCAAGCAGAAATCCATTATTTTCCCCGACATCGAAGTTGGCGACACCATTCATTATCGCGTTCGCAAAACACAGACAGAATCGGACTTTCCCGGAAACTTCACCTATTCCGATTCTTTCAATCCCGATGAACGCGTGCTGGCTTACAAACTCGTGCTCAAAGCACCGCAATCCCTGAATTTACGCAGTGAAGTGAGTGCGATGAAAGAGGTGCGCGAGACCGATGCCAATGGCGACAAGCTGTGGAGCTGGACTTTCGCGCAGCCTGATGTTCGGTCGTTTGATGATGGTAAGACGGATGTTTTTATGAACAGTCCGCATGTAACTGTCACGACATTTGCAAATTGGGAGGCGATTGCCCACGCTTATCAGGCCCGGGCCAATGACAAGGTTGCGGTAACGCCGGATATTCAAACGCTGGCAGACAATTTGACGAGGGGAGTTTCAGACCAACGGGAGCAAACCCGCATACTCTACAATTGGGTGCGGGCCAATGTCCGGTACGTCGCATTATATCTGGCTCAGGGCGGGTATGTTCCTCATGCCGCTGGCGATATTCTGCGAAACAGATACGGAGATTGCAAGGACCATGTTGTTCTGCTGGAGGCCCTTCTGAGGGCCAAGGGCATTGATAGTCATGGTGTTTTGATCGCGTCGGGAAAGCTGTACAAACTGACGCCGGAAGCGATCCCTGATTATTTCGACCACATTATCAGTTACGTACCGGCGCTTGATCTCTATCTCGATTCAACGGCGCAATATCTGCCATTTGGTGGGCAGGCCTATTGGCTGGCCGGCAAATCTGTCCTGCATGTCGACGCATCGACCGGAACCCGGACAACCCCGGCAATGACGGCGACGGATAATAAAATGTCGACATCTTTGACCGTATCCATTGGATTGGATGGCTCGATCAATGGCAAGCTGAACGAACTATCTCATGGCGGCATTGCGTTTGACCGTCGTTCCGTTGTTGCGGGTGTGGACCCCCTCCGGCGTTCCGACCTGATAAAGCAATTGCTGGCGCGCAATGGTTTGAACGGAAAGGGTGAATTTACGGCTGGTGATCCTTCCAGCGATGATATCGGCTATCCAGTCGATATCGGTTTCTCCGTAGAACAGACAGGCCTTGATCTTGCCAATCCCGAAGCTTTGCCGATCGAGATGCCAATGGCGCTCGGATATTCGATTGCTGACATGACGAGTTTCGCCAACGATGCCACAGAACCGCATTATGGCACTGGCTGTGCTGCAAGCGATCTTACGGAGACCTATGACATCACGCTTCCCAAAGAGGTCGCTGTCCAGTTTCTTCCAAAAGACCTGTCCGTTGACGATGGCCCTATTCAATATCGCTCGACATACAAGAAAGACGGTCAGAATATCAGGGTCAACCGCCACTACATTATGTCTATCGATAAGGGCTATTGCAGTCCCGACGAAGTCGAGCACATGAAAAAGGCGGCGATCATCATACGTCAGGATTTGCAGCGAAAGGTGATGCTTGCTCCTTTGAGCAATTGAACTATGGCACGTGCGCAAGACTTCGTGGTTGGTCTTCCGATCACGAAGTCTCACCGCTTATGTCGGTGTTTGTCCGTGTCTCAATTGACAAAGGATACGTGCCCAAGCTTTTCCGGATTGCGCACAATGTAGATTGCCTTGATCTTTCCATCCTCGATTTCAAGCGCCGTGGTCTGCAACAGGCCGTCGGCCTCACGCGTGACATAGCCCGGTAGACCATCAATCAAGCCGCGATGCACAATCGGCGGTTGATGATATTCCTCGCGGCGGGAAACACCGGCGAAGAAGCGTGAAACCTTGTCCAGCGTGTAAACGGGGTTGATGGCCGAGGGACGAATGCCGCCGCCATCGGTGTAGAGTGTCACATCATCGGCAAGCAATGCCTGCAGGGTTTGCGTGTCGCCGCTGCGCGAGGCGTTGAAAAAGGCTGAGGCTATGTCCTTGCCGTGCTCGTGCGAGACTGGAAAGCGTGGCTTTGCCGTCTGCACATGGGTGCGGGCGCGGCTGGCAAGCTGGCGGCACGTCGCAGGATCGCGGCCAATGGCTTCCGAAACCTGATTGAAATCCTGACCGAAAACATCGTGCAGCAGAAAGGCGGCACGTTCCAGCGGCGACAGGCGTTCCAGTGCCATCATCAGGGTGAGGGTGATATCGCTGTCAGCCTCTTCTTCGCTTGGATCGAAAATGGGTTCCGGCAGCCAGCTCCCCACATAGGTTTCCCTGCGGACACGCGCGGATTTCAGATGATCGAGACAAAGCCGCGATATGGTGCGTACAAGGAAAGCCTCCTCGCTGCGCACCTGCGACCGGTCGGCCTGATACCAGCGAATGAAACCTTCCTGCACAATATCCTCCGCCTCCGCGACTGACCCGAGCATGCGATAGGCAATGCGGATCAGCCGAGGGCGCAGACGATTAAACGTTTCCGTAGCGTCAGGCTGGGACACGGGATTTGTCTACCGGATGGACAGAGCGGAACCCGACAGAGATCCGGTTCCATGCGTTGATGGTCACGATCAGCATGGTAAGCTTGACTATCTCCTCCTCGGTGAAATGCGGCTTGAGAGCCTCAAAGTCACTATCAGGTGCGTTGGTCTGGGCGACGAGCGTCAGGGCCTCGGTCCAGCCGAGAGCAGCGCGCTCGCGGTCACTATAAAGCGGCGATTCCCGCCAGGCATCAAGCAGGAACAGGCGCTGGGTGGTCTCGCCATTCTTGATTGCATCCTTGGAATGCATGTCGATGCAGAAGGCGCAATGGTTGATCTGGGAAGCCCGCATCTTGACGAGTTCAATCAGGCTGTGTTCCAGCCCGCTCTTCACAACTGTTTCTTCCATGGCAAGCATCGGCTTCATGACGGGGTAGTTATAAGGGTTCAATCGGGCTTTCATCATCAGTCTCCTTGTTTGGCATTCAGTTGCCTGCACTCAAGACGAGATAGGAAAGCCCGATGTGACATCGTCCTTGAAAATTTTTAAATTCTTTTTCAGCCAAGTGGAAAAGCCTGCGGCACGAGGATGCGCCGCGCGATTTTTCGCGCCGTTTCATCGTCTTTGACAAAGGCGAAGGAAACGCCAAAGGCATTGCCGAAGGCCTGTGCTGCCAGTTTGATCGGCTTGGATATGGGCCCGCCATTCTCGATGACGATGGCCCCGGCGCACCAGCGTTTGAGCTGGTCGCGGAACCGCTTGAGAACCTGCGCGCGTTCCTTGCGCTGTTCATGCGGTTCTTCCTGATGATGTTCAGGCGAATGATCGGCAATCATGACGAAACGCTCGCCGCGGGCAAACAGCGCCTTGATCTGCGCTTCAGGACTTTCGCCGCTGTCCTGATCTGCGCGCATATAAACAAGCGGAAATTCCTTGAGATCAATGAGCATGACGGTCTCCATGATGGAAAACGAGCGGCAGTCCGCCCGTATGGATCAGAGATGGGTGACGACGAGTTCGCTAAGCTGCGGGTTGCGAATGGACATGAATTCGAACACCCCCAGCGCCTGCAGAGCGGGCAGGGCTTCGATAATGTCTTTTTCTGCCGCGTCACGCTCTTCCTGTGGGGCGGCCGGATTGAGCCAGAGCCGGGCGTTGGCGAGGAATGCGCCGACCGTGCCTTTGCGCACGGGTACATCGTTGAAGTGAAGCAGATTGATGTCATCGGGTAAAAGGTCCTGCGCACGCATATTCATCTCCTTTTGGAATGTAATGCGATCAAACTATCCAAACAGGATTGGCGCTGCTATCGTATCAGTGCCATTCAATACGGTGTTGAGGCCAAAATGAGCTATTTCATCACGCCTGATCGTGCCGGGTCTTCCCAAGGGCCAATCATCATCGCGGGTAAGCAGGAGGAGGATATTCCGCGCTTTGTTGGCTTTCATGCCCATGCGCGCGGGCAGTTGCTCGGGGCCAGCACCGGCTTGCTGACGGTTGGAACGGAGCGGGGACAATGGGTCGTCCCCGCCATTCATGCGGTGTGGATACCGCCGCATCATGAGCACTCGCTGCGTTCGCACGGTCCTTATTTTGGTTGGAGTGTCTATGTGGCGGAGCCTGAATGTGCCGCGTTGCCCACATTTCCCTGCACATTGCGCAGTTCCGGGCTGCTGCGCGAGGCAGTCAATCGGGCGGCAAGCTGGAAGGGCGACGAACTCAACCTTGTGCAGGAGCGCATTGCCCGGGTCATTCTTGATGAGATTGCCAGCCTGCCGCACGAGAATCTCGGCCTGCCGCTGCCGAGAGATGCGAGGCTTCTGCGCATTGCGCAAGCCTTCGCCGACAATCTGCTTGATGAGCGAAAGGCGGAAGAATGGGCCGACTGGGCTGGTATCCCCGCCCGCACAATGACGCGAAAATTCGTTGTCGAGACGGGATTTACGTTTACGGAGTGGCGTCAGCGCGCGCGATTGATGCGGGCATTGGAATTGCTGGCCGCCGGAGAGGCGGTCACAACAATTGCACTGGATGTCGGGTACAACAATATAAGCGCGTTTATCGCGATGTTCCGCCGCGTGTTTGGCGTCACGCCCACGCGCTATTTTGAGACTAGCATTCTCTAGTCGCCATTGACGAAGAAGCGCCAGCGGCCTTTCGGCGTGATGCCCAGGCGGTAAAACACATAAGTGCCGAACTGCTTCATCTCGTCATAATCACCAGCGGTGACGATCTGGAAGAGTTCCACACGCTGTTTGGCATCGAGCTTGTCGAGTGGATAGGCGAAGAAATAGGGCCACACGTAAAGCTCATCGGGCGTGCCTGCGTCGAGATGCACATAGCCCGAATTCAGAATATCGACCGCAATGGCAAGGATTTCCTGACCATCCGTGTCGCCAGCAAGGCTTTTCAGATAGGCAATCGGGTCGCCGTCAACATCGGCGAGTGAAAGCTGGGTAACGTCATCGCCAGAGCCGATCAGCGGGCGCAAAGCTTCCAGCGAGCCGGATTTGGCGGCTGTAAGGATCAACTCGCGCATCTTCTGCACAGGGAAGGGCAGCTTGGTGACGTCATATTCCACATGCGGAGGCGCAGAGCCCTCGGGCACATTCGGCAGTGCCAGATTGTCCCGGGTTCCCGCTGCATCGCCTTCCTTGGCGGCAGGTGCCTCCGGCGCTTTTTTGTCAGGCGTTGCGGCTGGGGCTGCGGGTTTTTCCGGTGTTGTCGCAGGCTTGGTGTCGGAAGCGGGCGGAGGGGGCGCAGGCGGCGTTGCTCCAGCGGGCGCTTTGTCATCAGGCTTTGCCGGTGCTGTTTCGGCAGCCTTGGGCAGCTCTTCCTTCTTGATCTCGCTCAGTGCCAGCAGCACAGGTTTATCAAAACCGGCTGCATAGGCAGGAACAGCGCAAGCGCAGAGAGTTGCAGCTAGAAAACCTGTTCTGGCTATCACAGAGACGGAAGCGAGCTTGTCGAGCATACAGGATCACCCCGAGTTAGAGCATTTGTGACAGGAATGCTCTGAATTATTGCAGAATGCGATTCGATGAGAACTCGCCTGCAGAAATACGTTCACGCAGCACCTCAAGCAAGGCCAATGCGGACACTTCCCCGTTATCACGGATCAATTCGGTCAATGCGGTCGCAAAAGCAGCTTCGGCCATAATCTCGGGCTCGATACCTTCAAGCGTGCCATCTGCCCAGACTTCATTCTGATATTCGATCGCAACCAGCTTTTTTTCTTCTGCAACCAGCTTATCAAGGTCTGCCGATGTCATGTTCATGATTATACCATCCTTGGCCGAAACCAATTCTTACACTGCCGCTAAACAATACCATAAGTTTTGCTTAAAATGCGGTCCATTGGCTTCAACAGTTAAAGCCTGGTTAATTTCCATAGCCCGATATGATCTCCGAAGAAAGCCTTTCTCCCTCGGTCTGGTAGCGGTCAATCGCCGCAATCGCCTGGCTCGTACACGTCGTATAGGTCTCGGTAAAAGTCCGGTAGCCTCGGTTGAAACTGGCAATCAGCCGCGCCTTCCGGGTAGGGTCCGGATTCTCCGCCGCCAGCAGCGAATCCATCCGGTCGCGCCATTGGCTGCTCTTTTCGCCGCACAGGTTGCGCAGTGAGTGAATCGAGCCCAGCACCTCAGCCAGACGGATCAGTTTTGTTTCATACAAGGGATCAACCGCATAGGCGGGCACTGCGGTGGCGATTGCCAACAGAAATGCTGATATCAATGCTCTGCAGCGCACGTATTAACCCTATGGTGGTGGATTCCCCGCTGATGGTTGTGACTGGAAAGCAAGGCGTCTTCAAGGCGCAATAGGCGGCAACCCTCAACTTTTAAAGTTTCGGGTTAATGTATCAGCCATTTCAAGCACGCTTGGCGTAACGTCAAAAGCCGCCATTTCCTCGAATTTCAACCAGTGAACCGCGGCGGCATCATCGGCTGCAACCGCTTCACCCACGGGATCGTGGGCCAGAAAGACCGCCAGATGATAGGCTTTTGGTGCAGGAAATTCGGGCGTTGAATAATCAAAGACGACAGTATCGAGATAGGAAACCTCGGTCGCGATTATGCCGGTTTCTTCGAACAGTTCACGAATGGCCGCTGCGTCAGGTGCTTCTCCCTCCTCGCGCCGTCCGCCGGGAAAGGCCAGCCAGCCCTTGGAAGGTTCACGCCCGCGTTCGACCAGAAGGAACGCTTCGTTGCGGATGCAAACCGCCGAAACACCATCAACAGTGGGGGAGAGGGGAATCTGTGCCATGGGTTAGGGGTATGCCGGGAGAGCGTTTTTGACAAGGGTGGGTGGATGGTGTGGTTCGTGGTTCGACAAGCTCACCATGAGGGAGAGGGGTGATGCAATGATAATCGCAAAGATTGCAGAACTTGACTCTCCACCTCCACCTGTTTCCCGCATCACCCCCATCTGTTCCCGTCATCCTCGGGTCAAGCCCGAGGATGACGGAGAGAGGTGGGGGGCAAGGGGAGCCAAGTTCTGCAACCTTTGCAATGCAATCTTTGCAATTGGAATTGCATCCTCACTCTCCCTCATGGTGAGCTTGTCGAACCACGAACTACACATCATATAGATTAATTGTATCCACCTTGACCCGGCATGGAAAAACCGGAAGATCACCATTCCAATTCAAATAGGCTTTCATTGCATGTGTGGACGTTTTGCCCTCCTCGGAACCCCGGAAGAGATTGAAGCCCTGATGGGCACGATGGATGTGGAGGCATTTCCCGCCCGCTATAACATTGCGCCGACACAGCCGGTGCTGATGATTGTTTCCGGCGAAACACCACCGCCCGGCAGCAACAGGCCGGATCGCCGCGCGCTGCTGGTGCGCTGGGGGTTCATTCCGGGCTGGGTCAAGGACACCGCCAATTACCCGCTGATGATCAATGCCCGTTCGGAAACAGCCACTGACAAGGCGTCGTTTCGCGCCGCCATGCGCCATCGCCGCGCGCTGATCCCAGCCTCGGGGTTCTTTGAGTGGCGCCGTGATGGCAACAAGAAATCGCAGGCCTTCTGGATCAGGCCCAAACATGGCGGTGTCATCGCCTTCGCCGGACTTTACGAGCCATGGGCCAATGCGGAAGGTTCGGAAATGGATACGGGCGCAATCCTGACCACCAGCGCCAATGAAACCCTGCGCCCCATCCATGACCGTATGCCTGTTGTCATCGAGCCCAAGGATTTCAGCCGCTGGCTCGATTGCAAGACGCAGGAACCGCGCCACGTTGCCGATCTCATGAAACCTGCGCAGGCGGATTTCTTTGAAGCCATCCCCGTTTCCGATAGAGTGAACAAGGTTGCCAATATGGGGCCGGATATTCTGGAGCGGGCTGTCGAGGGGATGGCGGAGATCAAAAAACCGGCGCGGCAGAAGCCGCCAGAGTCTGATGATCAGATGAAGCTCTTCTGATCCCCCTGTTTCAAGCTTTCTTCAATTTCAGGATTTTCCCAATGTTTTCCGCCGCTCTGTCCGGTTTCCTTCTCGGTGCCTCATTGATTATCGCCATTGGCGCACAGAATGCCTTCATTCTGCGTCAGGGGCTTTTGCAGCAGCATGTTTTCATTCTCAGCCTGATCTGCGCCCTATCCGATGCGCTGCTGATCACCGCTGGCGTGGCCGGACTTGGCACACTTATCGCCCAGTCACCCAAGTTGATCTCGTTTGTCACGCTGGGTGGTGCCGCATTTCTGTTCTGGTATGCATCCGTGGCGTTTCGCCGTGCGCTCAAGCCCGAGGCCATGCAGGCGGCAAAGGCAGGTGAGGGGTCTTTGAAAACCGCGATAGCCACGGTTCTGGCGCTGACATTCCTCAATCCGCACGTTTATCTCGATACGGTGGTGCTGCTTGGCGGCCTGTCGGCGCGTTTCGAGGGTGTCAATCGCGCGGCTTACGGTGGTGGCGCTGCGGTTGCTTCGTTCGTCTGGTTCTTTGGTCTCGGTTATGGCGCGAGGCTGTTGCAGCCGGTTTTTGCAAAGCCGGCCGCATGGCGCGTGCTTGACGTCCTTATCGGCCTTGTGATGGCCGGGATCGCCCTCAGCCTGTTAGTCCGTTTCCTGCACGGTTGAGGCAAGGTTCAACAGTGGCCGCTGGCGTGGCTTGGTCAAAACGGCGGCCTGAACGGCTGCCGGGCCAATCGCACGATATTGTGCGGCCAGATGATCGGCGAATACGGTGTCGCGGGCTTTGGCCGCTACGGAAGTGTTGGTCATGGGTCCGGTCCTGTGTCGCGGGGACAATTCCCCGGTGATCTCGGATGCAGGAATCCCGGTCAATTGGGCCGGAAAAAAGGCACTTTCCGGGAGGATTTTGGGCTTTCCGGTTAATTTGGATTAACCAATTCAAAACTGATAAATTTGTCACAGGTGACTGCCGACAGCTTGCGCTTGACGTCGCGCTTCCGCTCAACCATAAATGCAATCATGAAAACGTCGTCCGTAACGATTATTACCTGTCGGATTATTATCAGCTAGCGCTTCGCTGGCCCCGGCCGTTTTCGTCTCAAAATTTGATCCAAAGATGTGAAACGCACCGGTCGCCAGACCAGCGTAATGATATGCGTATTCACCATTGAAACCTTAAATTTGAGATCAGAGACATGCCGCACAGACTGAGCCTTTACAACACGCTCACCCGCACGAAGGAAGACTTCGTGCCGATCGATCCGAAAAACGTGCGCATGTATGTCTGCGGCCCGACTGTTTATGACTATGCCCATATTGGCAATGCGCGCCCGGTCATCGTGTTTGATGTGCTGTTCCGGTTTTTGCGCCATGTCTATGGCGAGGCGCACGTTACCTATGTGCGCAACATCACTGACGTTGACGACAAGATCAACGCGCGTGCCGCACGGGACTATCCTGATTTGCCTTTGAATGAGGCTATCCGGGTCGTCACCGACAAGACCAATGCGCAATTTCAGGCGGATGTGAAGGCGCTGGGCAATCTTGAACCATCCGACCAGCCACGGGCGACCGATTACATCAAAGAGATGGTTGCGATGATTGACCGTCTGGTGGAGCGGGGCGTCGCCTATGTGGCCGATGGCCATGTGCTGTTCTCGCCGTCGGCGATGAACATGCGCAACGGCCCGCGCTATGGCCTGCTCGCCCGTCGTTCATCCGATGACATGCTGGCCGGGGCTCGGGTTGACGTCGCATCCTACAAGCGCGACGAGATGGATTTCGTTTTATGGAAGCCATCCAAGGTTGATGAGCCGGGCTGGCCTTCGCCTGCGGGGATTGATGGGCTGGGACGTCCGGGCTGGCATATCGAGTGCTCCGCCATGGCCATGGCCAAGCTTCTGGAACCATTCGGCGGCGGGCTTTATTGCGATGATCCGATGAAGAACATCTTTGACATCCATGCGGGTGGCATTGATCTCGTCTTTCCGCACCATGAGAACGAGATCGCACAGTCATGCTGCGCTCTGGGTACCGAGCGCATGGCCAATATCTGGATGCATAATGGCTTTCTGCAGGTCGAAGGCCAGAAGATGGCCAAGAGCGCCGGTAATTTCTTCACGATCAATGAGCTTTTGGAAACCAAAGTCTTTGGCGACCGCAAATGGCCGGGTGAGGTGCTGCGCCTTGCCATGCTGATGACCAATTACCGCGAGCCGATTGATTTTACCGTCAACCGGCTGGAGGAAGCCGAGAACATTCTGGTCAAGGCACGCGAATATGTGGGCGATGCTCCTGTCGGGACGATTCCGGATGATGCGATCACCATTCTGTCGGATGATCTGGCGACACCAAGCCTGATCAACTGGCTGGCGTCCATCCGCAAATCCGGCTCGGTGAGCCCGGAAGATTATTACGCTGCTTTCGCACTGCTCGGTGTTGATGTGGCTGGGCAAACGGCTGCCAATCTGTCCGATGCTTTCAAGGCTGAACTTGATGCAAAGATAAGCGAGCGTCTGGCTCTACTCGGCGCAAAGAGCTTTGCCGAGGCTGACCGCATCCGCGATGAACTGTTGGAAAAGGGCATCCAGCTCAAGGACGGCAAAAATCCCGAAACCGGCGAGCGCATGACAAGCTGGGAGGTGAAAAGGTGAGTTTGACATCGTTACACCCCCCTCTGTCCTGTCGGACTCCGGGGCGAGCCACGGGTCTCGCCCGTCCTTCGGACCCCCCACAAGGGGGGAGATCACATTGGCATCAACGCCTTTGCACAACAGGGAACGTCTCAAATTTCGCGAAGGCCATACTGAAGGCTGATCTCCCCCCTTGTGGGGGAGATGTCCGACAGGACAGAGGGGGGTGAGCACCATGCCATCACATACCCCCGTCTCTCCAAAAATTCGTGGCAATGCCAAGTCAATGCGCAAAGCATTGACCGATGCTGAATTGAAGCTTTGGAATGCGGTTCGCGCACATCGGCTGATGGGAATGGCCTTTAAAAGGCAAATGCCTATTGCCGGGTATATTGTCGACTTTGCCTGCCCTACACGTCGATTGATCGTGGAGGTAGATGGCTCGCAGCATGGTCATGACATTGATCTGAAATACGATCTCAACAGAACCCAACGTTTGGAAGCGGATGGCTGGACAATGCTGCGTTTCTGGAATGATGATGTTTTGCGGGATATTGACGGCGTGTGCCAGCATATCGTCAGCGTTGCGCTGAATGGGAGCCAGCGACATGAGTCTTGATAACAAGCCCGTTTACACCGGGGGCTGTCAGTGCGGCGCCATTCGGTTTCGCATCGAAGGTGCGCTGACGGATACCTCCATCTGCCATTGCCGGATGTGTCAAAAGGCATTTGGCAATTTCTATGCGCCGCTGGTTTCTGTCGGTACAGCACATCTGCAATGGACGCGCGGCGAGCCAAAGCGTTTCCGTTCGTCCAATCACGTCCAGCGTGGTTTCTGCGAAAGCTGCGGCACGCCTTTGACCTATGAGGCACCTGATGGCGTGGCGCTTGCCATTGGTGCTTTCGATCACCCGGAGGAGCTGGCGCCAATCGTGCAATGGGGCATTGAGGACAAGCTGCCCTATGTCGATGATTTGCATCGTCTGCCCGGCCATCGGTCTGATGCCGATCTGGAGTCAGCCGGGTTCCTGAAAACAATGAAGTCCAACCAGCATCCCGATTATGATACGGATGAATGGCCGCTGGGGGAGGCGGGCAAGTGAAAAAAGAACGCGTTTATCTCTTCGACACGACATTGCGCGATGGCCAGCAGACGCCGGGCATCGATTTTTCGGTTGAGGACAAGAAAGTCATTGCCGATCTGCTGGATGAATTCGGCCTTGATTATGTTGAAGGCGGCTATCCCGGCGCCAATCCCACCGATACGGCATTTTTCGCGGAAAAGCGCACCAGGCGGGCAAAGTTTGCCGCATTTGGCATGACCAAACGCGCTGGTGTTTCCGTCTCCAATGATCCGGGCCTTGCGGCGCTGATCGGCTCCTCGGCGGATGTGGTCTGTTTTGTCGGCAAAAGCTGGGACTATCATGTCCGTGTCGCGCTTGGCTGTACCAACGAGGAAAATCTGGAATCCATCGATGCATCCGTGAAAGCAGCCGTTGCGGCAGGCAAGGAAGCCATTGTCGATTGCGAGCATTTTTTCGATGGCTATAAGGCCAACCTTGAATATGCCATGGCCTGCGCCAGAACGGCCTATGAGGCGGGCGCGCGCTGGGTGGTGCTGTGCGACACCAATGGCGGCACGCAGCCCAATGAAGTCAGCGAGATTGTTCGCGCCGTGACCAAAGTCATACCGGGTGATCACCTCGGCATTCATGCGCACAATGATACGGAGCAGGCGGTTGCCAATTCACTCGCAGCAGTGGATGCAGGCGTGCGCCATATTCAAGGCACGCTGAATGGCATTGGTGAGCGCTGCGGCAATGCCAATCTGATCACCATCATCCCGACGCTGGCGCTCAAGCCCGCATGGTCGAGCCGTTTCGAAACCGGTATCAGCCCGGAAAAACTGAAGGGCCTCACACGCCTGTCGCGCAGTTTTGACGAGCTGCTCAACCGTGCTCCCAATGCGCAGGGGGCTTTTGTCGGCACCTCGGCTTTTGCGACCAAGGCTGGCATTCATGCCTCGGCGCTGATCAAGGAGCCCGCGACTTACGAACATGTGCCACCGGAAACAGTCGGCAACCGGCGCAAGGTCATGGTGTCGGATCAGGGCGGCAAGTCCAACTTCATCAATGAGCTGGAGCGGCGTGGTATATCCGTTGCCAAAAACGATCCACGGCTCGATACGCTGATTGCACTGGTCAAGGAGCACGAAGCGGAAGGCTATGCCTATGAGGGTGCTGATGCGAGCTTCGAGCTTCTCGCCCGCCGTACGCTTGGCACAGTGCCTGAGTTCTTCAAGGTGGATTCCTTTCGCTGCATGGTCGAGCGCCGCTTTGATGCCAATGGCAATATCAAGACTGTCTCGGAGGCCGTGGTCCGCGTTGAAATTGATGGCGAGCATCGCATGTCCGTTGCCGAAGGGCATGGCCCTGTGAATGCGCTCGATCTGGCCCTGCGCAAGGACATGGGACGCTACCAGAACGAGATCAATGATCTGGTGCTGGCAGACTTCAAGGTGCGTATCCTCAATGGGGGCACGGAAGCCATTACCCGCGTGCTGATCGAATCGAGTGACTCCAGCAATGTGCGCTGGTGGACGGTGGGTGTTTCCGACAACATTATCGATGCGTCGTTTCAGGCACTTATGGACTCTGTCGTCTATAAATTGATGAAAAATCGCGATCTTGCCGGCAAAATTGCTGCTGAGTAGTCAGGTTTCCATGATTTTCATTCAAATTGGCTCAAAACATCAAGAGCCTTGATGGAATGATCAGTGGAATTCAATGGACGTTGTGGGGCGATAAGCATAGATCATCGCCCCATGAGCGAACAGATTAATCAAAGCAGCCTTGGCGCTGGAACAATAGTGACTGAAGCACAACCGGGAATGTCCGATGGCAGGAAGGGCTTTATCTTTGCGCTTTCTGCCTATCTGCTTTGGGGCATCCTGCCGTTTTATCTGAAGGCTGTTGATTACATGCCAACCCTTGAGGTTGTCTCGCACCGCATTGTCTGGTCGGTGCCAATTGCTGGCGTCGTCCTTTGGTGGCTTGGCCGCTTCGATGATCTGAAAACCGCGTTCAAGACGCCGCGCATGTTGGCCATGGCGACGTTGACGGCAACGCTCATTACCATCAATTGGGGCACCTATGTCTGGGCCATCGGCGCGGGGCACGCGGTTGATACGGCGCTCGGCTATTACATCAATCCGCTGGTGAATGTCGTGCTCGGCAGTGTTTTCCTGTCGGAAAGGCTGACGCGCCCGCAGATGGTTGCCATTGCTCTGGCGGCTGGCGCTGTCCTGCTATTGACGATTTCATCCGGTGGCTTGCCATGGATTTCGTTGGTTCTGGCTTTCAGCTTTGGTTTTTACGGCTTCTTCCGCAAGACGCTGCCCATCGGGCCAACACAGGGTTTCATGCTGGAAGTGCTGATCCTGTCCGTTCCGTCGCTCTGTTTCATTTTCTGGACGATAGCACAGGGAACAAGCCATTTCGTCAATGGCAGCAGCCATGACATCGGGCTGTTGCTGTTTGCCGGTCCCGCCACGGCCATTCCGCTTATTCTTTATGCTTTTGGTGCCAAGCTCCTGCGCTACACCACCATCGGCCTGATGCAATATCTTGCGCCGACCATCGTGTTTTTGTGCGCCATCTTTGTGTTTGGCGAGCCATTCTCCCATGAGCAATTCATTGCCTTCGCGATGATCTGGGCGGCGCTGGTGATCTACACCTGGTCCATGCTGCGTGAATCGCGCAAGGTGAAGGCGCTAGCCGTTTAATCAGTATCATTACTGGTGTGCCCTGGTGCGCGGTTCGTGGTTCGACATAACAACCATGAGGGAGTTGGGTGATGCAACGATAATCGCAAACGTTGCAAATCAAAAAGGTTGCAGAACTTGGCTCCCCACCCTCAACACTCACCTCCGTCATCCTCGGGCTTGACCCGAGGACCCATGGCTAACAAGGTCAAACTAACCTGAATGCTTGGCGCTCTTAATTGTGGGTCCTCGGGTCAAGCCCGAGGATGACGGGAAGAGGTGGGTGGTAAGGGGAGCCAAGTTCTGCAACCTTTGTGATCTGCAACTTCGGCGATTATCATTGCAATCCACACACTCCCTCATCCTGAGCTTATCGAAGGGCGCATATCCGGTGATGCAGCCTGCAAAGCCCATCCAGCTTATCGCCCCGAGCCACCGATCTTGCGCACAAGCAGATAAACCATCCCTGAGATAATGAGCGCAAGCAACCCAACGATCCAGAAGCCATGCGGGTTGTTGGCAAAGGGCAGGCCAGCTGTATTCATGCCAAACAGGCCCGTTATAACAGTGCTTGGCAAGAGAACCGCCGTCATTACGGACAAGACGTAGAGAAACCGGTTGGACTGGTCGGTCAATTTGGCCAGAAGTTCGTCCTGCAACAGTCTCGCGCGTTGTTGCAACTGTTCGCCTTCCGCATGCAGCGTGGCGGCGCGGATTGACAGTCCCTCAATCAGATCGTCAAGATCCTCAGGCAGTGCTCGCCGGTCCGCATGGTCGATGTGGCGGAACAGACTGGTTGCGGCGGTGAGATAGCGATGGAAAACCACAATCTGGCGGCGCACCGGCACCAGCCGCTCACGCTCACCCTGCCAGTTCTCACCAACGATATGATCTTCGATGGAATCGAGCGTTTCGGAAAGCTGGGTGATTTCAGCCTTCAGGAGATCAAGGAAGCGCCGGAAGATGGCACTGAACAGCGCTATGGGCGAGGCGGGCTTGGTCTTGCCGCGATTGATGGATTGGCGCACATCATCGACCGACTGCAGCGGATGGCGGCGGCCACTGATGAAAAGGCTCTTGTTGAAGGCAAAGCGGAAATAGCCAAGTTCACGCGGATCGCCATAATGTTCGTGTTGCAGATCGGGCAATTCACCGAAGAGCCATCCATCCTCATAACTGATCTGGCATTGGTCGCCGGAGGAGAGGAACGCCTCGCGTACACTTTCCGATAGGGCTTTGTCCGTTTCGAGACTGCGACGCGCCCGCGCATCAGCAAGCGCGTAACTTTTCCATGTCCACGCCCTGTCAGCTGTAGCGACCGGCTCAACAAGCAGCGAACCGTCGGCACCAAAACTGAAGGCAATGACAAAATCATCATTGTTGAGACGTTTTGCGTCCGGTTGGGGATCTAAGCTCAATGTTTGAACCATGAAATCCCCGTTCCTTTCAGCTACAGCCGTTCGATGATTGCTTCGTCGCCGTCCCGATCACCCTTTGCTGCCGCATCAAGGATCGCCGGAACAATATCTTCCGCATGGTCTACCACAAGCGGATTGACCAAATGTGACGTATGGACAAAACCTTCGGCCTTCATGTGATCGATAAGCGCCAGCATCGGATTCCAGAAACCGTTAATATTGGCAAAAACCATCGGCTTGCGATGACGTCCAAGCTGCGCCCAGGTCATGACCTCGACAATCTCTTCCACCGTGCCGATGCCGCCGGGCAGGGTGACGAAAGCATCGGAGCGTTCAAACATCCTGTGTTTGCGCTCATGCATATCCTCGGTGATGATCAGCTCTGACAATTGGCCAAGCGCATGTTCGGTGGCTTCCTTGTTCATCAGGAACTTCGGAATGATCCCTGTGACCTTGCCGCCTGCGGACATGACGCCATCTGCCACGGCACCCATAATGCCTTTGGTGCCGCCGCCATAAACCAGTTCAAGCCCGTTTTCGGCGATGGACTTGCCCAGTATCTTGCCGCTCTGTTTGTAAATCGGATCACGGCCCGGAGAGGAGCCGCAGTAAACACAAATCGATCGAATCTTGCTCATTTGGAAAGTGGTGCCTCCTGCCTTGCGAAACGTCAAGCTTCTGCAGATGCGACAAAAGTTTCGAATTGCCATTTCAGTCTAATAATCACAGGGAATAAGGCTGAATTTAAAGGGTTTTCTTGTAGCAAGGTAGAAAAGGCGCTAGACCAAAAACATCAAGAGGGTCGGGGAATAATGATCAAGAACAAGTTTGCACTGCTGGGATTTGGAGTTGTTGTCGCTTTGGGTCTGGTTGCCGCCTATCTGGGGTTTGTTCCGGGTAAGCCCACTCCCGGTGCGCCCGTTGTGACAGCCGATGGAACAGCGCCTGCGCCGGCTGCTCCAAAGCCAGCCGAACCGGCACAAAAACCAGCCGAACAGCCGCAAGTTGCTGCACCTGCCCCGGCGACATCTGCTGATGCGACAACGCCCGCCGCCGGAACGGCGCCAGCACCCGCGGATGTATCTCCCGCAAAGCCAGGTGTGCCCGCTTTTGATGTTCTGCGTGTTGATCCCAAAGGGACGATCGTTATTGCCGGTAAGGCAGCAAATGACGGTAAAGTCGATCTTCTGGCGCGCGGGCAAGTGATCGGCAGCACCAAAGCCTCGCCGTCAGGCGAATTCGTTATCGTTCTCGATGATCCGTTGAAGCCCGGCGATTATCAGCTTGTGCTGCGCTCAACTGCTCCGGATGGCAGTGCAATGACCTCGCTTGAGACAGCGATTGTATCCATTCCGGAAACCAAATCCGGGCAGGTTCTGGCGCTGGTCGAACAATCGGGCCAACCGAGCCGTATGATCACCAAGCCTGAAGTGCCCGCACAGGCCGCTTTGAATGCGCCAGCCACAATGGCGGCACCCACCGGCGATAAGCCGGTCAAGCAGGCAGCTGCCAAGGCCCGCATTGTCGTCGAAGCTGTTGAAATTGAAGGCAGCAAGCTTTTCATCGCTGGCATTGCCGATGCGGGTTCAACGGTCAAGCTCTATGCCAATGACGATCTCATTGGCTCGACCAAGACAGGTGCAGATGGACATTTCCTTGTACAGACCACGCGCGATTTGCCGGTGGGTGACTATATCATTCGCGCCGATATGGTTGAGAAAGATGGGGTAACAGTCATTGCGCGGGCCGCCGTACCGTTCAAGCGCGAAGCCGGTGAACGTGTATCGGCCATTGCGCCTGCACCAGCCACCGAAGCTCCGGCGACAGCGCCGCAGGCTTCAACCGAAACAGCGCCAGCAGCTGGAACCGAACAGGCTCAGAGCAATGACACCGGTGCGGCGCTCAAGAATGTCGATGGTTCCGTCATCATCCGGCGCGGCGACAATCTCTGGACGATATCCCGCCGCACCTATGGTGAGGGAACCCGCTACACGACGATCTATCTTGCCAACAAAGAGCAGATCCAGAACCCGGATGTGATTTTCCCCGGTCAGGTTTTTGCCCTGCCTGAAAAAGACAAGACGGCGCCGCAATAGAATTATCTGCTCGAGGAAGGCCGTCTTTGCGCAAAGGCGGCCTTTCTTTTATCCTTGCATTAGAAAGTTATATCGTTTATCGCCGATGAACGATGAAATGCAGCAATCGATTTCAACAGGCAATGTCTGATGTGGAGACGGCGCGGATACTGACCGCGCTTGCCCATCCGGCCCGCTTGCGCATTATCAGGCAGCTTGCCGGGATGAATACCTCCTGCTGCAAGGATATTGTCGCCACGCTTGATCTGGCGCAGTCGACCGTATCGCAACATCTGAAAATACTGGTTGATGCCGGACTGGTGAATTACCGGCAATCAGGTCAGAGTTCCCATTACAGCATCAATCCGGACGCGTTTGCCGATGTCGCCGCCCTTGTCAGCGATATGGCCAATCTTTGCTGTCCACCCGATATTATTGTGCCGGCAGCGCGGGTAAACGCTGCGGCCATCAAGGAATAACCGTGGCTGAAAAAACCGTCTCTTCCGAGTCTGGCAAAACACTCCAGACCATTCGCAATCTTTGGGACTATATGTGGCCCGATGAGCGACCTGACCTGAAAATGCGGGTCGTCTGGGCATCGTTTTATCTGCTGATTTCCAAAATTGTGCTCATTCTGGTGCCGTACTTCTTCAAATGGGCAACCAATGCGCTGAATGGCAAGTTCGTGGCCTCCGATCTGGTGCCGCTCATTCTGGTGGGCCCGCTCATGCTGGTTGCCGCCTATAACGCGGCGCGGATCATTCAGGCTGGCCTGAACCAGCTGCGCGATGCATTGTTTGCCAGCGTCGGGCAATATGCGGTGCGAAAACTTGCCTATAAGACCTTCGTCCATATGCACAATCTGTCGCTGCGCTTCCATGTGGAACGGCGCACGGGCGGTCTGTCGCGCATTATTGAGCGTGGCACCAAGGGCATTGAAACCATCGTCCGGTTCACCATCCTCAATACGGCACCGACGATCATCGAATTTCTGATGACCGCCGTGATTTTCGCCTTTGCTTACGGCCTGTCCTATCTGGCCGTAGTGGTGGCAACGGTCTGGCTTTATACGTGGTTTACGATCCGTGCCAGCGACTGGCGCATCAACATCCGCCGCGACATGAACGACTCCGATACGGACGCCAACACCAAGGCGATTGACTCGCTGCTGAACTTCGAGACGGTCAAATATTTCGGCAACGAGCAGATGGAAGCCAAGCGTTTCGACGCGGCCATGGCGCGTTATGAAATCTCGGCAACCCGCATCTGGACATCGCTTGGCTGGCTGAATTTTGGTCAGGCCGTCATTTTCGGTATCGGCATGGCTGTGATGATGATCATGTCGGGCAGGGAGGTTCTGGCTGGCACGCAGACCCTTGGCGATTTCGTTTTCATCAATGCCATGCTGATGCAGCTCTCGATCCCGCTCAATTTCATCGGCTTTATCTATCGCGAAGTCCGGCAGGGCCTGACGGATATTGAGCAGATGTTCGACCTTCTCGATGTGGAACAGGAAGTCACTGACAAGCCTGATGCCAAGCCGCTGGTTATCGAGCGGGGTGCGGTGCGCTTTGACAATGTGATGTTTGCCTATGATCCGAAGCGTCCAATCCTGAAAGGGGTGAGCTTCGAGGTACCCGCTGGCAAGACCGTCGCCATTGTCGGCCCGTCCGGCGCTGGCAAATCGACATTGTCGCGCCTGCTCTACCGCTTCTACGATATTCAGGGCGGATCGATCAGCATTGATGGTCAGGATATCCGTGATGTGACGCAGGAGAGCCTGCGCGCGGTGATTGGTATGGTGCCGCAGGATACGGTCCTGTTCAATGATACCATCGCCTATAATGTCCGTTATGGCCGCATCACGGCGAGCGAAGAAGAAGTGCGCAATGCGGCTGATCTTGCCCAGATCGGCAGTTTTATCAAAAGCCTGCCCGAGGGCTATGACGCCATGGTCGGCGAACGCGGGTTAAAACTCTCAGGCGGCGAGAAGCAGCGGGTTGCGATTGCCCGCACCATTCTCAAAGCGCCGCCCATCCTGATCCTCGATGAGGCGACCTCGGCGCTCGACAGCGCCACCGAACATGAAATTCAGGCGGCGCTTGATCTCGTCAGCCGTGACCGCACGACGCTGGTCATCGCCCATCGTCTCTCAACCATTATCGGCGCTGATGAAATCATTGTGCTCAAGGATGGTGTGATTGCCGAGCGGGGAAGGCATACGGCACTTCTGGCAGAGAACGGCCTTTACGCCTCCATGTGGAACCGTCAGCGTGAAGCAACTGAGGCTGAAGAGCGTCTGCGCAAGGTGCGCGAGGAGGACGATCTTGGCGTCGTCGTGCGCGGCAAGCCAGCTTTGGATGTCGCCGTCGAACCTTAAAACGTCGCGCCCAGCAAAACCCGGCCAATGAATAATTCTGCTGATGAATTGTCCAGGCCGGGTTGAAAGGTTTGCTCCCGCTGCCAATCTCCGATAAGTAACGCGCAATTCCGGTGGCGCGTATATGCTGCCGGGCGAGTATTTGGCGCTGTCAGGAACAAACCAATGAGCCTTGTCGATTCCATCCGCAACACGCTGGTACCCATCCACCGGGAGGGTTATCCGTTCATCGCCGGTTTTGCCGGTGTGACCGTGGTTCTCGGCTATTTCTGGGAACCCCTGTTCTGGATCGGCCTCATCCTCACGGCCTGGTGCATCTATTTTTATCGCGATCCGCAGCGCGTGACACCCACGGACGACAAACTGGTGATAAGCCCCGCCGACGGCCTTGTTTCCGCGGTTGGTCCCGCGGTTCCGCCGCGTGAGCTTAATCTTGGCGACCGGGAAATGACCCGCATTTCCGTGTTCATGAATGTGTTTTCGTGCCACATCAACCGCGCGCCAGTGCGCGGCCGCATCACGACAATCGTTCACAAGCCGGGCAAATTCCTCAATGCTGAACTCGACAAGGCCAGCGCCGAGAATGAACGCAACGGCCTTGTGATCGACAGCCCCAACGGGCAGGTCGCGGTTGTGCAGATCGCCGGTCTGGTTGCCCGCCGTATCGTCTGCTGGGCGGATGAAAACAATTCCATTTCGATTGGCGAACGCTTTGGCCTGATCCGCTTCGGCTCGCGCGTTGATGTCTATCTGCCAGAAGGTTTTGCCCCGCGCGTTGCGGTTGGTCAGACAGCCATTGGCGGTGAAAGTGTGCTTGCGGAATTCGGCGGCGAGCCCAGCGCTCTGCTGGTCCGTATCAGCTGAGGCGCGCGGCATGAGCGAAGCTGATACCGATCCGCTGTTTGACGATAAGCCTGAGGTGAAGGAGCCGACAGGCTCGCGCATTCCCATGCGCTATCTCATTCCCAACGTGATCACGGTTCTGGCCATCTGTGCCGGCCTTACCGGTATCCGGCTGGCCTTTGAGAACCGGTTTGAGCTGGCAGTTTCGATGGTTCTGCTCGCCGCTTTCCTTGATGGCATTGACGGGCGCATTGCCCGCATGATGAAGGGCTCGACGAAATTCGGTGCGCAGATGGATTCGCTTGCCGATATTGTCAATTTCGGTGTCGCACCGGCGCTGGTTCTCTATGCTTATATGCTCGATCAGGCCCGGTCCTTTGGCTGGATCGCGGCGCTGCTTTATTGCATTGCCTGCTGCCTGCGCCTTGCCCGTTTCAACGTGATGCTGGATGTGGTCGGCAAGCCGTTGTGGCAGAACAATTTTTTCACCGGCGTTCCGGCCCCTGCGGGCGCGATGCTGGTGATGCTGCCTGTCTATCTCGGCTTTTTAGGGCTTGCTCCAACACGCCCGCTGGCCTTTGCCGGTGCAGCCTATACGGTGGGTGTGGCAATCCTGATGATCAGCCGCCTGCCTGTTTTCAGCGGCAAGGCCGCTGGAACGAAACTGCGCTCTGACTGGGTAATGCCGAGCTTTCTGGCCATTGTTGTCTATGTTGCTTTCCTGATGAGCTATACGTGGGAAACACTGACGCTGACGACCATCGGCTTCTTTATCACCCTGCCATTCAGCGCCCGGGCATGGAAACGCCACGAAGCTGCTGATGCCGCTGCCGTTGCTGTTTCAGAGACGCCAGCAGCTCCCTGAGAGTGGACTGCAAGGTTCTGTGGTTCGCTGGTTGTTCGTGGTCATGGTGAGTGGTTCGTGGTTCGTGGTTCGACAAGCTCACCATGAGGGACATACCTTCCCGTCATCCTCGGGCTTGACCCGAGGACCCACAATCTTAAAACGCAATGCCTGCTGATTTGTTTGAACTCTTTAGTCATGGGTCCTCGGGTCAAGCCCGAGGATGACGAGGAGAGGTTTGCGCCTCATGGTGAGCTTCCTGAGCTTGTCGAAGGGCAAACCACGCACCACGCTGCTGAGGCTTTGCATCCTCACACACCACCTCCCTATTTGCTTGGTTCCTTACCCATCAAATGCGTCTGGAAAAACGCCAGGACATCCGTATTGAACTGCTTATGGAAGGCTGTGCGGTCAAAGCCCGGCGCATCGGTGCAGAGTTCTCCGTCGCCAGAGTCTGCAACGAGTTTGGCAAAGGCCTCGGAGCAGGGTGGCAGGAATGAGAAATGGCCGGAGTTTGCCACGAGGTGATAGTCGGGCTTGACTGGCAAGCGTTCTGCGACGGCGGCTGCATCGGCAGGGGATAGACCGTCGCCGCCATATGCTGAACCCCAGAGTTGTACGGGTACGGTCACACGGCCTAAACTCTCCGGGGTGAACAGGCTGCCGCCCGCCGGATCGGCAATGACAGCGGCACGGATGCGCGGATCGGCGGTCAGTGGGGCAATGGCACCGGCGCGGATTTGTTCGCAGAAGCGATTTCCCGGATAAACAGGGCAGTTGTCGAGCAGTTTCTTCCAGTCGGGATTGCCGCCGATCATGCCAAGCCCGGTAAAGCCGCCTCGGGAAAAACCGAAGAAACCAATATGGGCCATATCGATTCGAAAATGATCCGGCCATGACGCCAGCAGAAAGTCCAGCATATGCGTCATATCAACGGGGCGTTGGGTCATTGAGGCGATATCGCCGGGGTCGCGCGTTTTGGAACGTCCGCCGTCTCTTGGATGATTGATGGCGGCGACAACAAAGCCCGCATCGGCAAGCTTTTCCGCAAGGGTGTGGAAATTGCCGTACCAACCCCCGACGCCATGTGAGATGACGATGAGTGGGAGTTTTTCGCCCGTCAGGGGACAGTCCTTCACGGCTGTTGAATAATCAAAGCCAATATCCACCGGCGCTGGTTCACCGGTACAGGGGTACCACACCGCCGCATCCAGTGCAGGACCACGGCTATCATCTGGCACATCAATGAATTGCAGCCCTGCTGCGGATACCATTTGCAGTGTAGCCATGGTGAAACAGGCTGATAATACGGCAAGCTTGAGCATTTTCATGATGGTGTTCCTTGATTGATGATTGATAGGACTAGCGGATCGTCACGCGGGCATAGTTGCTTTTGATCACGATGGAGGGTTTGGCGCCGGGCGTGCTGTCCCGTTTGCTGTCGATGAACGAAGCCTTGGCATCCACGGTGTAATTGATCGGCACATCACCGCCGAAGGTGAAGGACGCATCGAGCGCATGGGAATCAAGCCGGATCGTCTCGGTGTTGCTGATATGGGCAAAACGCAAGTCGCTGCGCACTGCATCGCCTGAGATATCGACGTTGGAGGCATGGCCATCCAGTGAGAAATCAGCCGCATGGCCTTTTACAAACACATTGCCGTATTCACCGGTAAGCCGGGCGGATAGCGCCGCTTGCTCAATGTTGATGCTGGCATTTGCTGGCAGGTTCGCGCGGATCGAGACTTCGCAATCGGAGAGGCTGAGAAATGGTGCGTTCACCACGTGGATGAGCAAGGTCTGATCCCTGATCTCCATGGTCGTGCGGGTGGCGCATTCATTGGAAAACCAGCTTGAAGACCAACCGGAAAACCAGCCGGAGCGGGTGCTGATAATGCGTGCCTGATAGGGCTCGGTGTTGCTTGTAGCAAATTCGATGCGGCTTGCTTCGCCTGATATGGCGACCCTGTTGATCTGCCCGATATCAAGCAGCGAACCGGCCTGTGCCGCACTTGGCGTTATCGTTCCGAAGAGAAACAGAATGGCGGTGAGAAGGTTTAGCATGGTGCGCTCCTGATGATTGGCGTTGGAGCCACAGGGGGGCCTTTTCACCGTTATCTCGACCTTGATCACAATTCAGGTCGTCCGGGATCGCGTTTCAGGACATAGTGCGGGCAGTCAACTCATGCCGGACATCTTCATGCTGTTTGTTCCATTGCCCTTTGTGGTTGCTGTCCTGCTCGTCGTTCTCCTGATCCAAATGATCAGGCGCAATGATGGCAGCGTTACAAATCCATTCTTTCTGGCTTTGATTTCGGTCTATGCCTTGCAATCGGTCGTGATCGGTGTCCGCTGGGGTTATAATATGCTGGAGATATTGCCACTGCAGGCGGTTCTTGCGGTCATCATTGCAACGCTCGCATGGTTGAGCTTTGAAGGCCTGCGCACCGAACGCCCTCCAACAAAGCGTCCGCTTCTCCTGCTGCATGTCTTGCCAACATTGCTGATCATTGGCCTGATCGCTTTCTGGCCCGCGCCGATATCTCTGACGATCATTGTCATTTTTGCAGGCTATGGAATTGCGCTTTGCCGTCTGGCATGGCGCGGACCCGATGCACTGGGCTCATCCCGATTGGATGGCGTTATCAGTGCCTACAGGGCGCTGCAGATCACAGCTTTTGCCATCGCCAGTTCTGCAATCATCGATGTTGTCATCAGCTGGGATTTTGCCGAGTCAGGCGGCACGCATTCAGGCCGCATCGTTGCTATTGGCAATGTGCTTGCCATGCTGGTTCTGGGTGCGGCGGCGACGGTTGCCGGGACCAGCCGACCGGAGGAGCGCATTGACACTAGCGCGGAAGAGGGCGCTTTGCCGGTGGCTCCGAGCGGTGAGGATACGGATATCGCCACCGCGCTCGACAGCCTGATGCAGTCACGTGAACTCTACCGCGATGTTGATCTTAATCTGAACCGCCTTGCCCGCAAGATGGGCCTGTCAGCCCGGCAGGTTTCCACTGCCGTCAACCGGGTCAAGGCGATGAGCGTCTCGCAATATGTGAATGACTTCAGGGTAAAGGAAGCCTGTCGTCTGCTGGCTGATACGGAGCTATCAGTTACCAACGTCATGTTTGATGCCGGGTTTCAAACCAAATCCAACTTCAACCGCGAGTTCCTGCGCGTTACCGGTCTGAGCCCGAAGGCATGGCGGGCCAATGCTCTGGCGCGGGATAACTCAGGTGGGACGGTTATTCGGTTGGCTGGGTGAGTGGTGAGTAGGGAGTAGGGAGTAGTTCGTGGTTCGACATAACAACCATGAGGGAGAGTGAGGCTGTAAGGGAGCCAAGTTCGGCTATCTTTGTGATCTGCAATCTCGACGATTATCGTTGCATCACCCAAGTCCCTCATGGTGAGCTTGTCGAACCACGAACCACGAACTACTCGCTACTCACTACTATCCACTCACTAACTCGGATTGTTGTAGCCCAGCAGCTTACCGGCGCGCACATCATAGAGCTTGCCCGTATCATCAATCTTCGGATCAAGAATGAGGGCGATCTTGGCGGCAACTTCGGCGGGTGTTGGCAAAGTTTCGGGGTCTTCGCCCGGAACAGCTTGCGCGCGCATCGCGGTGCGGGTTGCGCCGGGGTTGATTGAATTGACGCGCAGCTTTGTCTGGCGGGCTTCATCGGCCCAGCTGCGGCCCATCACCTCGACAGCGGCCTTGGAAGCCGCATAGGGGCCCCAATAGGCGCGGGCCGAATGTGCAGCGCCCGATGACAGCAGAAGCGCGCGGCCCGCGTCAGAGAGCTTCAGCAGCGGGTCTGTGGTGCGGATCAGCCGCCAGACACTGGAAACATTGATATTCATCAGCTTGTCGAAGACTTTTGCTTCCACATGGCCAATCGGAGAAATCGTGCCGAGAACACCCGCATTGGCAACCAGAATGTCGAGTTTGCCCCAGCGCTCATAGATGGAGCCGCCGAGCCGGTCGATGGCGGGCATGTCGGTCAGATCAAGCGGAACCAGTGTCGCCGAGCCGCCGGCGGCGGTGATTTCATCGTCGAGTTCTTCAAGCCCGCCCACCGTGCGGGCAACGGCAATCACATGCGCACCGCGCGCTGCAAGTTCTTTGGAAAGGAAATAGCCAATGCCGCGGGATGCGCCGGTTACAAGCGCAAGCTTGCCGTCCAGCCGAAAACTGCCGTCAGAAATCATGAATGGAAACTCAACCGTTAGCCGTTATTTGCGAGAAGCGCGAACTGGCGCACATTGCTGATACCGTCCCGGTCAACAAGCCGGGTCGGATAATCGCCAGTGAAGTAATGATCGGTGAACAGCGGCGAACTTGCGTCGCGCGGCGCTCCGCTGACCGCCCGGTAAAGCCCGTCAATCGACAGGAACTCGAGCGAGTCTGCACCGATATATTTGCACATGGAGGCAAGCGTCGCATGCTGGTTTGCCAGCAGCTTGTCCGCATCCGGTGTGTCGATGCCGTAAAAGTCAGGATGATAGATCATCGGGCTGGCAACACGGATATGCACTTCGCGTGCGCCCGCATCGCGGATCATCTGGACGATCTTGACCGAAGTGGTGCCGCGCACGATGGAATCATCCACCAGCACAACGCGCTTGCCTTCGATCACTGCCCGATTGGCCGAATGCTTCAACTTGACGCCGAAAGCCCGGATCGACTGGGTTGGTTCGATAAAGGTACGGCCGACATAATGGTTGCGGATGATGCCGAGTTCGAACGGAATGCCGCTCGCCTGCGCAAAGCCGATTGCAGCAGGGGTGCCGCCATCGGGAACCGGAACCACAACATCGGCTTCCAGCGGTGCTTCCTTGGCGAGATTAACGCCCATATTCTTGCGCGCCGTATAGACATTGCGGCCACCAACCACGGAGTCAGGCCGGGCGAAATAGACATACTCGAACAGGCACATACGCTCGGGCTTCGGATTTTGCGGCTTGAAGGCCTCAATGCTGATCGAACCGTCAGCCTGAATTTCGCAGACAACCACTTCGCCGTTTTCAATATCGCGGACAAACTTCGCGCCGATAATATCAAGCGCGCAGGTTTCGGAGGCAAAGATTGGCTTTCCGTCCAGATCACCCATGACGAGCGGACGGATGCCAATGGGGTCACGCGCCGCAATCAGCTTGGTGCGGGTGAGGGCGAGCATCGCATAGCCGCCTTCCATCTGGCGGATCGCATCAATGAAGCGGTCTGACGATGTGGTGCTGCGCGAGCGGGCGATGAGGTGCAGGACAACTTCCGTATCGGAATTGGACTGGCAGATGGCACCATCAGCGATGAGCTTGCGCCGCATGGTCAGGCCGTTGGTGAAGTTGCCGTTATGGGCAATGGCAATGCCGCCGATTTCCAGTTCCGCAAACAGCGGCTGGACATTGCGAAGCGCAGGATCGCCGGTTGTGGAATAACGCACATGGCCGATGGCCCGATCACCCGGCAATTGAGCCAGTGTCGCAGGATTGGTGTAATGGTCGCCGACGAGGCCCATACGGCGTTCCGAGCAGAACTGCTTGCCATCATAGGAGACGATACCTGCCGCTTCCTGCCCGCGATGCTGCAGGGCGTGCAGCCCCAGCGCCGTCAGCGTTGCGGCATCCGGATGCCCCAAAATGCCAAACACACCGCACTCTTCATGCAGTGTGTCGTCGTCAAGGGACATGAGAGGGGTCTCATCACGAAAAATGTCGGTCATTACCGCAAGCCTTTCGCCGCAGATTCAACTGTAAGATCTGTCATTCCATTATGCCACACTATGTGGGGTATTACCACGCAAACGCCAAGTTAACCCTTTGTCGCACCCAAAAAGCTGTTAAGGCTTGGGTGTTGTGCCTTCAGGCGGGATATCTTCCTTGGGTTCAGGCGCTGTTGTCGCGTCCGGAGCCGTCGTCGATCCGGGCTTCAAACGCTTCAAAATGGTTGCTTCCGGGTCCTCAGGCAGCAGGCTCATCAGCTTTGCGCCAAGTGAGTCGATCATTGGCTTGGATTTTGCCTGTGAAACCCATGCAGGCTGGTTCTCGGTCACGAGCCAGTTGAAGAACAGCATCGCGACAACCACAAGCAGAACACCGCGGGCAGCGCCGAAGAGGAAACCGAGTGTGCGATCCAGCGCGCCGATACGGCTGTCGATGATGAAATCGGCAATCTTCATGGTGATAACCGAGACGATAATCAGCGTAACGATGAAGACGATGCCGGCCGCTGCAATCTGGGCAATGGTTTCATTGCTGATATAGGGGGCAAGGAAAGGCACGACGGGCTTGTAAAAGAGATAGGCCGCAGCCGCAGCCGCTGCCCATGAGACAACGGACAGCACTTCGCGCGAAAAACCGCGCACCATGGCCAGTACCGCCGAAACGAGAGTGATGCCCAAAAGAATTCCGTCAAGCAACGTAATAGGCATTTCCATGCATCCCCAATCCAAGTCTGACCCACACAGCCTTTAGATAATGGCGGTATCAGGTCAGTCGTCGCGTTTTGCCTTTCTACTGCGCCACGCATCCTCTCGGACGCGTAAAGGTCGCAGTAGCATTTTTAGCGGCGCATAACCCTTTCCAAAAATCAAACAGGATTTTTGGGTTTATGCGCAGGTCCCGACGCCGCAATCCGGGCCACAAGGTCCGGCAGCGAGGCCGTCTCGGTCAGATGAGCGTTGCGTCCTTTCGGCACGTCATTGCTTCCCTTAGGAAGAACTGCCTGCTTGAACCCAAGCTTCTCTGCTTCCTTCAGCCGCTGCACCGCATGCGCCACCGGGCGAACGGCGCCAGACAAGCTGACTTCGCCGAAATAGACGCAATCGGCCGGAAGGGCAATACCAGCAATGGATGAAACCAGTGCAGATGCAACCGCAAGATCGGCTGCGGGCTCAGAAATCCGGTATCCGCCCGCCACATTGAGGTAAACATCGTGTTGGCCGAACCTGACGCCGCAATGGGCTTCGAGCACCGCCAGAATCATCGAAAGGCGGTTGCCGTCCCAGCCAACGACCGCACGGCGCGGCGTGCCAAGCGATGAGGGTGCGACCAGCGCCTGAATTTCCACCAGTACCGGGCGTGTGCCTTCCATCCCGGCAAAAACCGCGGCTCCCGGCGATTTGTCATTGCGTTCGCCGAGAAAAAGCTCGGACGGATTGGCAACTTCGCGCAAGCCGCGATCGGACATTTCAAACACGCCGATCTCATCAGTCGGGCCGAAACGGTTCTTGACCGTGCGCAGGATGCGATAATGGTGGCCGCCTTCGCCTTCGAAATAAAGCACCGCGTCGACCATATGCTCGACCACGCGCGGTCCGGCAATCTGACCATCTTTGGTGACATGGCCAACCAGAACAACGGCGGCACCGGTCTGTTTGGCAAAACGGATCATCGCCTGCGCCCCGGCGCGCACCTGCGTGACCGTACCGGGTGCCGAATCGGCGGCGTCGGTCCATAGCGTCTGGATCGAATCGATGATGATCAGGTCAGGCCGCTTGGAATCGGAAATGGTGGCGAGAATATCTTCGACATTGGTTTCGGCGGCCAGAAGCACATCCGTGTCGGCGGCGTGCAGGCGCTGTGCCCGCAATCTGATCTGCGCCACCGCCTCTTCACCCGATACATAGATGACCTTGTGGCCCTGCCGCGCCAATGCTGCGGCAGCTTGGGTGAGCAGGGTTGATTTGCCGATACCGGGATCACCGCCCACGAGAATGGCCGAGCCGCGCACGAAACCGCCACCGGTTACACGGTCAAGCTCGCCAATTCCGGACTGGATGCGCGGCGCATCCTCGATCTCGCCTGAAAGAGAGGTGAGGGCGACCGCACGTCCCTTACGGCCCGACAATTTGCCGGGTCCGCTGCCGATTCCGCCCGCTGTGCCTTCCTCGACAAGCGTGTTCCACTCGCCGCAGGCATCGCATTTGCCAGCCCAGCGCGTGTGTACGGCTCCGCAGTTCTGACAGATGAATTGAATTCTTGCCTTGGCCATCAATCGCCTTTTCCGGAATAGAGGTAGCGACGGTGGTAGCGGTTTCCAAGCCCGGTCAACAGTTCAAAGCCGATGGAGCCTGCGGCGCGCGCGGCCTCATCAAGCAGAATGTTGTGGCCAAACAGTTCGATATAGTCGCCGGGTTTGACGGCATCTTCAGGCAGGTCGGTGATGTCAAAGGATGTCATGTCCATCGTCACCCGCCCGATAACGGGCACTTTGTGACCGGCAACAAAACCCTCACCACCCTTGCGTACAGCAATGCGCAGCGGTGTGCCACTGCCCGAGGCTGAGCGCAGATAACCATCCGCATAGCCGGTCGAGCAGATTGCAATGCGCGTGTCGCGCTCAAGCAGCGCTGTTGCACCATATCCTGATGTCTCGCCTTTGAGGCCGGTGCGGATTTGCACAACCCGCGCTTCGACTGTCACAACAGGGCGCATTGGATTGGGTTCGCCCGCAAGCGGTTCGCCGCCATACATGGCGATGCCCGGTCGGCTCAGATCGGAACCGATACCAACTGGGTGGAAAATGCCTGACGAGTTGGACACGCTTGATTCAATGCCTGCAAAAGCAGTACGAAGCTGTTGAAATGACTCAATCTGCCGCTGGGTGAGAAGATGTCCCGGCTCATCGGCGGTTGCCAGATGGGTCATGACCAGAACAGGCATGTCTTTGGCTTGGGTGGCAAAATCAATTGCTTCTGCAACAGTCAGCCCCAGCCGGTTCATGCCGGTATCCACATGCAGTGCGTAGGGCAGATTCAATCCGCTGCTGGCATTGGCATGGGCCCAGAGGTCGATTTCATAGTGCGAGCCAAGAACGGGAACAAGCCCCGACGTTTCAAAGAAAGAACGGGCCTCGGCAAACAGGCCATTGAGAACAAAAACCCGCGCTTCCGGTGCAATTGCTTTAACTCGCAACCCTTCCTCAACAAGCGCCACAAAGAATGTGCGGCATCCGGCGTCCCAAAGCACGGGCACGACATACTCAATGCCAAGCCCATAGGCATTCGCCTTGACGACAGCACTTGTCTGCGCTGGCTTGGATTTTTGGGCAAGAAGCTTCCAGTTCGCGGCAAGTGCATCAAGGTCAATGGTAAGCCGCCCGCCCGCAAGACGGGGGTCAGCGCCTGCGGTGGTGATGTGGGGCTGTGTGCTGGTCAAGTGAATGAGGTCCGGACTGGTTAAACTGGTCAAAATGGTATGAGGCTTTTCATTTGGATACTAGATGGAAGGTAAAGAGCCTTGGTTGTTTTGGATGGTTCGTGGTTCGTGGTTCGACAAGCTCACCATGAGGGAGAGTGTGGATGAAAGGGTGCTAAATTCTGCGACCTTTGTGATCTGCAACGTTGACGATTATCGGTGCATCCACACTCTCCCTCATGGTGAGCTTGTCGAACCACGAACCACGAACCACGAACCACGAACCACAATCACCAACCCTACTCAAACCGCTCCGGCAGGTGCGATTCTTCCGCAAGATCCGTAAAGCGGGTGAATTCCGCCTGGAAAGCGAGCTTTACCGTGCCTGTGGAGCCGTGACGCTGCTTGGCGATAATGACTTCCGCCTTGCCGATGGCTTCCTTGAGGTCTGCCTGCCACTTGAAATGCTCTTCGGTGCCTTCCTTCGGCTCCTTGTTCTTGATGTAGTATTCATCGCGGTAAACGAAGATCACCACGTCGGCGTCCTGCTCGATTGATCCCGATTCACGCAAGTCGGAGAGCTGCGGACGCTTGTCTTCGCGGCTTTCCACCTGACGGGAGAGCTGTGACAGGGCAATGATCGGTGTGTTGAGTTCCTTGCCGAGCGCTTTCAAACCCGTGGTGATTTCGGTGATTTCCTGCACGCGGTTTTCCGAAGCCTTCTTGGAAGACCCCTGCATCAGCTGAATATAGTCGATGACCAGAACGTCAAGGCCGCGCTGGCGCTTGAGGCGCCGGGCACGGGCGGCAAGCTGGGCAATGGAAATACCACCCGTCTGATCGATATAGAGCGGCACTTTCTGCATATGCTGCGAGCAGGCGACCAGCTTTTCAAATTCCGCCTCGTTGATTTCACCGCGCCGGATCTTTGACGAACTGATTTCCGACTGCTCGGAAATAATACGGGTTGCCAGCTGTTCCGACGACATTTCGAGGGAGAAGAAGCCGACAACGCCGCCATTCTTGGCCTTGATCGTGCCATCCGCCAACTGCTCAGACTCGTAAGCCGCAGCGATATTGAAGGCGATATTGGTGGCAAGCGAGGTCTTGCCCATACCGGGACGACCTGCCAGCACGATCAAATCCGACGGCTGCAGACCGCCCATACGGTTATCAAGTGAATGGATGCCGGTAGAGACGCCGGAAAGATGACCATCGCGCATGAAGGCGGCATTCGCCATATCCACGGCGGTTTTCACCGCATCGGTAAAGGTCTGGAAGCCACCATCATAACGGCCTGTTTCTGCCAGTTCGAACAGCCGACGTTCCGCATCTTCGATCTGACCCTGCGGCATTACATCAACAGGCGCGTCATAGGCGATATTCACCATATCCTCGCCAATGGTGATCAGCGCGCGGCGCGTGGCAAGGTCATAGATGGCGCGGCCATAATCCTCGGCATTGATGACCGTAACCGCTTCTGTGACAAGGCGGACGAGGTATTGCATCACCGTCATCTCGCCGACTTTTTCATCCGTCGGCAGGAAGGTTTTCAGCGTGACGGGATTCGCCATCTTGCCCATGCGGATCATGTCCGAGGACACATCGAAAATCTTCCGATGCAATGGCTCGTAAAAATGCACGGCCTTCAGGAAGTCGGAAACACGGTAAAACGCATCATTGTTGATGAGAATGGCACCCAGCAGCGCCTGCTCGGCTTCGATATTGTTCGGCGCTTCGCGGTAGAGCTTATCTCCACTGTCGCGTACCTCAAGGAATTTGCGTGCTGCCTCAGCCATATTAATTTTCGCCCCGATTCCAATACCTGTTCCGCAGTAAGCAGTTAAAAATGGCGTGTAAAGCTGCTCTGGACAACCAATGACGGTCCGAACGAAACGGTACCATGATTCCCGCTATTAACAGCCTTGGGGGATAAAACTTTTATTCCTTGGTCTGGTACTATTGACACATCAGCACTTCCGTCGGCGATGATATGGAGCATCTCCTTCTTCGGTATCTCACCAAGCACTTGCCTCTCCGTCATCCTCGGGCTTGACCCGAGGACCCACAGCAACGGACTGAGGGCTATAAAAGATTACAATAGAAGCGAGTAAGCGGCACGATGCGGCGGCTCAAATCATGGCGAAACACGTTGCGATAACGGCTGGCTCACTTCGACTTGATTTTGGGTCCTCGGGTCAAGCCCGAGGATGACAGTGAGGGAGGTACTCTGTCAGCGAGGGGCGCGTGCGGATGCGCGCCACAGCATCGGAGGCTTGAAGGTTAATGCAACTGGCCCGCCGCGATCATCACGATCATGGCGGGCCAATTTTATTCAAGTGCGCGAACGTTAACGTCCTGCAACCGATTCCCGGTTGTCGACCTGCGTATTGGCGCAGCTGCGCTCGCTTTCCAGTCGCTTGAGGCGCTTTTCTTCTTTCTCGATATAGCTGCGCGTTAGCGGCACAGCTTCCTGCCGGTGGGCCAGCTGTATCTGGAACACCATCAGGTTCTGCCAGCGGAATGCCGATTCCGATGCAGCCAGATAGAATTCCCACATGCGACAGAAGCGTTCATCATAGATCGCCTTTGCCTTATCGCGGTTGGCCATGAAGCGTTCACGCCAGATGCGCAACGTGTCGGCATAATGCAGCCGCAGGATTTCGATATCGGTGATAACGAGGCCAGCCTTTTCAATATGCGGAAGCACTTCCGAAAGGGCAGGGATGTAACCACCCGGAAAAATGTACTTCTGGATAAAGGCATTCGTATAGGACGGGCCATCGGAACGGCCAATCGAATGGAGAAGGAAAACGCCGTCCTTCTTCAAAAGCCGGGCCGTATGCTGGAAATATTCGGCAAAATGCCCGACGCCAACATGTTCGAACATGCCCACGGAGACAATCCGGTCAAAACTGTCATCAATGGTGCGGTAATCGCGCAGGTCAAAGCGAGCCTGTGTCGATAAACCTTCGTCCACTGCCCGCTTGTTGGCGATGCCATGCTGTTCGTGCGACAGGGTAACACCCTGCACATTGGCATCAAGGTGGCGGGCAAGGTAAAGACCCAGACCGCCCCAGCCGCAGCCGATATCGAGGGTCTTGTGACCCTTTTCTACCAGCAGCTTGGCGGCAATGTGCCGTTTCTTTGCCAGCTGTGCCTCTTCCAGCGTTGCATCCGGATGTTCGAAATAGGCGCAGGAATACTGCATGTCCGTGTCGAGAAACAGCCGGTACAGGTCTTCAGACAGATCGTAATGCCTGTGTACATTGCTTGATGAACGGGCAAGCGTATTCATCTGGTGCAGGCGGCGGGTGGCACGGCGAATGCCCTCCAGCGCCAGCATCCATGGCTCGCGGGCAACGGTTGCCCCGGTATTTTCGAAGATGATCTTGAGGACGTCATAGATATCGCCATCGAGAACATCGAGTTCGCCGTTCATATAGGCTTCGGCGAAATGCAGGGATGGATCAAAGGCAATCCGCCGTTCGGCAGCGGCCGTATTGATGCGGAAATGGATGGGTTCTCCGGTTCCATCACCAAAGGTGCGGTTTTGGCCGGAGGAGTCAGTGATAACAAGTGTACCAGTGTGAACAAGCCGCGAGAGGGCGGCCTTAAGGATGGCATTCATGAACAATCTCCATCATTGACGATAGAGCTCGGCCATTATGAGGCTCAAGGGAGAGCCAAGGTCGGGCGTGGGGTAGGATAAATAAATCTACCTGTTTTTTTGATTCTGAAAAGCAAAAAAACACCCGACATCTCTGCCGGGTGTTTTATGGTAAAGCAAACATCACTCGCAAGGAGTGGTTTCTGCTTTAAAATCAGGCGTTTTCTTCGCCTTCTTCGTCTTCGTCGAAGAATTCGTCAGAAAGCGGTGTTTCTTCAATGCCGTAGATGGCTTCAGCAGAGGTGAGGTCTTCACCCTTTACCTGACGCTCGGCTTCATCGGCAGTACGGGCAATGTTGATCGTAACAGTTGCTTCGACTTCTGCATGCAGAGCCAGAACGATCTTGTGCAGGCCAATCGTCTTGATTGGTGTGTTCAGCTCAACCTGGTTGCGGTTGATCGAGAAACCTTCTGCAGTGATCAGGTCAGCAATGTCGCGGGTCGTGACTGAACCGTAGAGCTGACCGGTTTCACCGGCGGAGCGAACAGCAACGAATGTCTTGCCGTTGAGCTTGTCAGCGATTGCCTGAGCTTCGGTCTTGCGCTCAAGGTTACGTGCTTCGAGCTGGGCGCGCTGGCCTTCGAACTTCTTCTTGTTGGCTTCGTTGGCACGAAGAGCCTTGCCCTGCGGCAGAAGGAAGTTACGGGCAAAGCCGTCCTTTACCTTGACTGTTTCACCCATCTGGCCGAGGCGGCTGATGCGTTCGAGAAGAATGACTTCCATTTGAGTTTTCCTTTCAAGTTCAATTGGTCGTTAATTGTCGTTATTGGGTGGTGTTTTAATTTCAGCCTTCGAGACCGGCGCGTTGCGCGATGTGTCAAACAGACCGGCCAGAAGGAAGATGATGAGCGTAAAGCTGAAGATCAAAGCGCAGGTATAGGCAAACCACAGGGCAAATGGCCGCCATGTCGCGCCGCGTGAGCGCGCATGCAGCATGGCGAAACCTGCCATTGAAAATCCGGCTCCAACGGCGCCAGCAACGGTGCTTCCCACATAGCCGGGCGCGCCCGGCAGGAAAGCCATTGCGCAGGCAATGGCAAAAATTACCAGTGCAGGCCGGGGCAACCGCAGTGCGCGGGGCCAATCATCCCGGGGGCGTTGCAGTTTGCCAGCGGCAGCAGTGATACGCAGGGCCACATAAAGGTTGGCGACGATAGACATCACAAACGCTGCCGATGCGATAATGGGCATCAAACGCAGCATAATCCGTACCAGCAACTGACCGACTTCCGGATTTGCAGCCAACTGGGGGTTGGTTTCATTCATCTGTTTGGTCACGGCCTGCACGAGCGCGCTCATCTGTGCTTCGCCGATCAGCGCACCGATAATGATCACACCGACGGCTATGACCAGACAGAGGCGCAGCAATGTGTCAGCCAGGGGGTACCAGACAAAGACGTCTTTGGGCCCGCCGATTTCAGCAGCCGGTCGTGCCAGACCAATGAAATATGCGCCCGTAGCGGCGGGAACAGCCATCAAGAGTATATCTGCCACCGCATCCAGCGATGGCGAAATGACATAAACTGCGATTGTCATTGTGGCCGCGGCGATGAAGCCGGTTATCGTGCCCCAGCCAAGCGCTGCAATGAAAATCGGTAGTGGGGTAAACAGGACGAGGAGAAAGCCAATAATCGACTGATTGGCAAGGCCGATCGAAAGCAGCGCAGCCGCAAGGCCCGCCAACACTCCAACGCCAATATCTGTGCCAGTCAGTTTCATTTCGCTCGCTGTCCTGCTTTGCGCATAACCCCCAAAATCATCTTTGGTTTTTGGATAAGGATTATACGCTATTCATGCAGTTAGAGGTGGTTTTTAAACCGATCCCTCAACTTGGGTTTTTTAATTTGCCTGACCGCGCCCATCGCGGAAGGCTTTATCTGCCCGAAGGCTGAAGGCGGCGGGACGAAATCCTGCCGCCTTCAGATTGTCTTACTTCACAACGTAAGGCAGCAGGCCGAGGAAACGGGCACGCTTGATCGCCTGGGCGAGTTCGCGCTGCTTCTTCTGGCTGACAGCTGTAATACGGGAAGGAACGATCTTGCCACGCTCGGAAATGTAGCGCGACAGGAGCTTGATGTCCTTGTAGTCGATCTTCGGCGCATTGGCACCCGAGAACGGGCAGGTCTTGCGGCGGCGATGGAACGGACGACGGGTCGGGATCTGATTGATATCAACCATTATTCTGCTCCTTCACCGGCTTCGTTGTCACGCGGACGGCGTGGACGGCGCGGACGATCGTCATCACGGCCACCAAACTTGTCGTCGCGTTCGCGGCGATCGTCACGGCGTGCAAGCATGGCCGACTGGCCTTCTTCGTGCTCTTCAACGCGAACAGTCATGAAGCGCAGAACGTCTTCATTGATGCGCTGCTGGCGCTCAACTTCTGCAACGGCAGCTGCCGGAGCATCGATGTTGAGAAGCGAGTAATACGCCTTACGGTTCTTGTTGATGCGATATGTCAGGGCGCGCAGGCCCCAGCTTTCAATACGCCCGACTTTGCCGCCATTGGCCTCGATGATACCCTTGTACTGTTCTACAAGCGCATCGACCTGCTGCTGCGAAATGTCCTGTCGAGCAAGGAACACATGTTCATAAAGAGCCATTGTCTTTGCCTTTCTTCGTTAATATTGCCCGGAATCAACGGTAAACCTCTGCGAATCTCTCTGCCGGAAACCGGCGAAGAAAGGACGCTGATGGAGACGATCGAGAGCGGAGACACGGGAGGCTGAAGCTTTTATGCTTCCACGGATAAAATCCGGCCCTCCGTTCAGCCCCCAGCTGACGCCGAGCAATGAACGGGCGGCTTATACGGGCAAATCTGAAAAGAAGCAACCCGCATGGACCGTTTTATATTGCAACGCAAAACCGGGTGCAGCTGGGGTGGCTGCCCCGCATTCATCTTGATGCATCCATCTCTCCGTTATGCCAAGGCACTTACTCTCCATATTGAGGCGCGTACCCTCCGTATACTAAGGCGCGTACCCTCCGTCATCCTCGGGCTTGACCCGAGGACCCACCGTTGAAGAACAGCAATATCCCCACTTGTATAGTGCGTTGCGTCAATCACGGCTCCAAATCGGCGATGCACCACCTCCCTCGATTCGAGAACCTGAATATCGGTTGCTTCTTTGCTGAGGGTCCTCGGGTCAAGCCCGAGGATGACAGTCAAGTCCAAGGATGACAGTGGAGTGGGGTATGATGGCAATGGGGTGGGGTATTAATGTGCATGCAAGCGGGGAACAACGCATGAAAGCTTGACTTCGGGCTTGCTGATAGGCACATCGCGCGGCACATTATCGAAAATAAAGCAAAAATCTGGAGGCGCCCCGCATGTCCATCGCATTTACCTTCCCGGGTCAGGGCAGTCAGACGGTTGGTATGGGCAAGGCTTTGGCCGACAATTTCGCCGAAGCCAAGGCTGTTTTCGACGAGGTGGATGATGCGCTGGGGGAAAAGCTCTCCTCCATTATTTGGGACGGACCGGAAGAAACCCTGACGCTGACCGCCAATGCACAGCCCGCCCTCATGGCTGTTTCCATTGCGGTTATCCGGGTTCTTGAAGCGCGCGGCATTTCGATCAAGGACAAAGTGGCCTATGTGGCTGGCCATTCGCTCGGTGAATATTCGGCGCTCTGTGCTGCCGGGACATTCTCACTGGCCGATACGGCGCGGCTTTTGCGTATTCGCGGCAATGCCATGCAGCAGGCGGTTCCTGCCGGGGCAGGCGCCATGGCTGCCATCATCGGGCTTGAGCATGATGTGGTGCAAGCTGTCTGCGCCGATGCGGCGCTGGAAGGCCCGGTACAGATTGCCAATGATAATGGCGGTGGCCAGATCGTTATTTCAGGCTCGAAAGCGCCCGTTGAAGCGGCTGCAGCGCTTGCGACGGAAAAAGGTGCCAAGCGCGCCATCATGCTGCCGGTCTCCGCACCCTTCCATTCGACCCTGATGGCGCCAGCCGCTGAAGCCATGCGCGCGGCGCTGGCCAATGTATCCAAACAAGACCCGATTGTTCCGCTCATTGCCAATGTGCGGGCAACCCCGGTCACATCGGCTGATGAGATCGCAGCTTTGCTGGTCGAGCAGGTGACGGGGCAGGTCCGCTGGCGCGAGACAGTCGAGTGGTTCGGTGCCAATGGCGTGACAACGCTTTATGAGATTGGCGCGGGCAAGGTGCTGACCGGTCTCGCACGCCGTATTAATAAAGACATATCAGGTGTCGCGGTTGGCACGCCTGACGATATTGAAGCGGCTGTTGCCGCTCTGAACATTTGAACGGAAGGGATTGAGCAATGTTTGACCTGACAGGCCGCAAGGCTCTCATTACTGGTGCCAGCGGTGGTATTGGCGAATCCATTGCCCGCGCACTGCACGCGCAGGGCGCGATTGTTGGCCTGCATGGCACACGCGTCGAGAAACTCGAGGCATTGGCGAGCGAGCTTGGTGATCGGGTCAAGATTTTCCCGGCAAACCTGTCGAACCGCGACGAAGTGAAGGCGCTGGGCGAAAAGGCGGAGAGCGAACTCGAAGGCGTCGAGATTCTCGTCAACAATGCCGGTATCACCAAGGATGGGCTGTTTGTCCGCATGGCCGATGCTGACTGGGATAGCGTGCTTGAGGTCAATCTGACTGCCGTATTCCGCCTGACGCGCGAACTGACCCACCCGATGATGCGCCGCCGCTATGGCCGCATCATCAACATCACCTCTGTTGTTGGTGTAACGGGTAATCCCGGCCAGACAAACTATGTGGCATCGAAGGCCGGTCTGATCGGCTTCTCGAAGTCGCTGGCACAGGAAATCGCCAGCCGCAACGTTACGGTCAACTGTGTTGCACCGGGTTTCATCGAATCGGCGATGACCGACAAGCTGAACGACAAGCAGAAAGAAACCATTATGTCCGCCATTCCCATGCGCCGCATGGGTACAGGGGCGGAAGTGGCGTCGTCTGTAATCTACCTTGCCAGCAACGAAGCATCCTACGTCACCGGCCAGACGATCCACGTCAATGGCGGCATGGCAATGATCTGATAAAATGCACCCGGACAATACAATTCAGCCGGGTGTAAAGGGTGCAATCACATTTATGAGATTGAGGCCGTCAATAAAGCGTGATAAGTCGCGCACCAAGTCAGGACATCAAATCGATTTGATGCCCTTTCCTTTCCGCAAGGAATAAGCCGCGAGGATGCGTGTTTTAGCTGTTAAACAGGGCTGAAGTGCCATCTTATTGCTTGATTAGAGTCATCCGTGCCGCTAACCAAGGCATAGGGAAAAACAAACAGGTTGAGGTTTCCACATGAGTGATACTGCAGAACGCGTCAAGAAAATCGTTATTGAGCATCTGGGCGTTGATGCCGAGAAAGTCACCGATGGTGCGAGCTTCATCGACGATCTGGGCGCAGACAGCCTTGATACTGTCGAGCTCGTGATGGCTTTCGAAGAAGAATTCGGCGTTGAAATTCCTGATGATGCTGCCGAGACGATTCTGACAGTCGGCGATGCCGTCAAGTTCATCGACAAAGCATCTGCCTGATTTTCATTCGGCCTGGCAGCGCAGGAATCATGACAGGAGGCGAGAAGCCCCTGTCGGGACCTGCGCGGGGCCGTTGGAAAAGATCATGCTGAATATGACATTGAAGGATCGGCCATGAGGCGCGTTGTCATAACCGGCCTTGGGCTGGTTTCTCCTCTTGCATCCGGTGTTGAGCTTACTTGGTCCCGCCTTCTGGCTGGTAAGAGTGCTGCCCGACTGGTGACAGAGTTTGAAGTTGAAGATTTGCCTTGCAAGATTGCCTGCCGGATTCCGGTTGGTGATGGCACCGATGGTACATTCAATCCTGATGATTGGATGGAGCCAAAGGAACAGCGCAAGGTTGATCCCTTTATCATTTACGCCATGGGTGCTGCCGATCAGGCGCTTGCCGATGCCAAGTGGGCACCGGAAAGCGACGAGGATCAGATTCGCACCGGTGTGCTGATCGGTTCGGGTATTGGCGGCCTCGAAGGCATTGTCGAAGCGGGTTATACGCTGCGCGACAAAGGCCCCCGGCGCATTTCGCCTTTCTTTATTCCCGGTCGTCTGATCAATCTGGCTTCAGGCCAGGTATCCATCAAGCATAAGTTGCGCGGCCCGAACCATGCGGTTGTCACCGCCTGCTCGACCGGTGCGCATGCCATTGGTGATGCATCGCGTCTGATCGCTTTTGGCGATGCTGACGTTATGGTTGCCGGTGGTACGGAATCGCCCGTCAGCCGTATTTCGCTGGCCGGTTTTGCGGCTTGCAAGGCGCTGTCCACAGCGCGTAACGATGATCCGACAGCTGCTTCCCGCCCTTACGATGATGACCGCGACGGTTTCGTTATGGGTGAGGGTGCCGGTATTGTTGTGCTTGAAGAGCTGGAACATGCTCTGGCACGCGGTGCAAAGATTTATGCCGAAGTCATCGGCTATGGCCTTTCCGGCGACGCTTATCACATTACAGCTCCGTCCGAGAGCGGTGAGGGTGCGCAGCGCTCCATGGAAATGGCTCTGAAGCGCGCGGGCATCACACCGGATCAGATCGACTACATCAACTCCCATGGTACATCGACCATGGCCGATACGATTGAGCTTGGTGCTGTCGAGCGTGTTCTGGGCGATGCTGCTCCGAAAGTCTCGATGTCGTCCACCAAGTCATCCATTGGCCATCTTCTCGGTGCTGCCGGTTCGACCGAAGCCATTTTCTGTGCGCTTGCCATTCGTGACAATGTCGCCCCGGCTACGCTCAATCTGGACAAACCATCGGTGGAAACCAAAATTGATCTGGTGCCGCACAAGGTACGGCATCGTAAGATTGACGTGGCGCTTTCCAACTCCTTTGGATTTGGTGGCACCAACGCTTCGCTGGTTTTGCGGCGTTTTCAACAGTGATTGCAGCAATGGCGGAAGCGTTTTCGCGCTTTCGCCATAATCACAATCAAATTTACCGGCATTCTTGCCGGAAAAACTTGCTCGAGGTGTTTGCGTGAGCTCAGATCAGCAGTCTGAAGAGACGAACGGTTCGCCCGCCGCCAACGCGCCGGAGCGTAAACCGATTGTTCCGCAGTCGGCATCTGAAGCCTTGCGGCCAGAGCCGGGGACACCCCCGCCAGCACCCGTGCGCCGGTCGCGCCGTGCCCGCAGCCAGATCGTTGTCTTTGCCAATTTCATGCTGTCGCTGGTCGTGCTGGTGGTTCTTGCCGCCGCTGCCGCCGTTTATTTCGGTAAGGTTTCGTTCAACGAGCCCGGTCCGACAGACGTTACGACGGATTATGTCGTCAAGAATGGCACAGGGATTGTTGAAATTGCCGATGGGCTGGAGCGTCGCGGCATCATCACCGATGCGCGGGTTTTCAAATATGGCGTCCAGGCCTATGGCTATCAGCGCGATATGAAGGCGGGTGAGTACGAGATCAAGGCGCATGCCTCGATGCGCGATATCATGGATTTGCTGCGCAGCGGCAAGTCAGTCCTGCATTCGCTGACTGTTCCGGAAGGGCTTACTGTTGATCAGATTCTGCAGCGCGTGAGCGAGGATGACGTGCTGACTGGTGCATTGCCAGCGGTTGTGCCGGACGAAGGTTCGCTCTTTGCCAATACGCAGCGCTTCTCCCGCGGCACAACGCGTGAGGAAATCGTCAAGAAAATGCAGGCTGACCAGAAGAAACTGGTTGACGAGATTTGGGCGCGCCGCGATCCAAGCGTTCCGCTCAAGACCATTGAAGAATTTGTCACGCTTGCCTCGATTGTCGAGAAAGAGACAGGGAAGGCCGATGAGCGCCCGCGCGTTGCTGCCGTGTTCATCAACCGTTTGAACAAGCGCATGCGCCTTCAGTCCGATCCTACGATCATTTATGGCCTGTTTGGTGGCAAGGGCAAACCATCTGACCGCCCAATCCTGAAATCCGATCTGGAAAAGCCGACGCCGTACAACACCTATACGATCAACGGCCTGCCGCCGGGGCCAATTGCCAATCCCGGTCGCGATGCGCTGGAAGCTGTCGCGCATCCCTCGCAGACCAAGGATCTTTATTTTGTCGCCGATGGCACGGGCGGTCACGTATTTGCCGAAACGCTTGATGACCACAATGACAATGTGAAGCGCTGGCGCACGGTCGAGAAGAACCGCATTGACGAGGCAGCAAAGGCGGCAACCGGTGACAAGAATGCCGATCCGTCTGATGCCGCGGATGACAGCGAGCCAACACAACAATAATTCTGCAGGGGCCTGATTGCGATCAGGCCTTCGTTCTTGGGGGGAATAATGTCATTGCAAAGCATGACGGGTTTTGCCCGTCACCTCCGGAACGATGCCGGGGCGCAGATTTCATGGGAAATCAAATCGGTCAATGGCAAGGGCCTTGATGTCAGATTTCGCCTGCCCACCGGCTTTGAAGCTGTGGAGCAAAAGGCGCGCGCGCTATTTGGCCAGCGTTTCAAGCGCGGCAATTTTCAGGCTGCATTGACCGTGACCCGCAATGCCGGTGATGCGAAAGCTCTCATCAACGAGCCTTTGCTGAAGGAACTGGCGAGGATTGCCGCACAGCTGCGCGAGGACTTCAAACTGGCTCCTTCAACACCGGAGGGCCTGATGGCGCTGCGCGGCGTTCTGGAGGCGCCGCAGGACGTGTTATCGCCGGAAGATCAGGCTGAGGTTGAGGAAGCCGTTCTGGCTGTTCTTGACGAAACGCTTTTGCAACTCGAACACAATCGCCAGATTGAAGGCAAGGCGCTCGGCGACATATTGAGCGCACAGATCGATGCGGTGGAACTGCTCACCCAGCAGGCGCGGCGCGATCCAAGCCGCACACTCGATGCAGTTCGCTCGCGGCTTGCCGCGCAGGTGGCGCTGCTGCTGGATGCGTCTCCGGCACTTGATGAAGCCCGCCTGCATATGGAAGCGGCGTTTCTGGCGACAAAAGCCGATATTCAGGAAGAACTTGATCGTCTCGATATGCATGTGGCCGCCGCGCGCACGCTTCTGCGCAACGGAAACGGGGTCGGCCGCAAGCTGGATTTTCTGACACAGGAATTTAACCGCGAGGCAAATACACTCTGCTCCAAGGCCAATGCGGCCTCGATCACGTCGATTGGACTTGACCTGAAAGCGGTTGTGGATCAATTGCGCGAGCAAATACAGAATCTGGAGTAATCATGCTCAACGCATCCAACAGCATCAAACGACGTGGCCTCATGCTGGTGCTGTCCTCGCCATCGGGCGCAGGAAAGTCAACGATCGCCCGGCTGTTGCTCAATGATAAAGAGAAGCTGGAACTGGCATTGTCGGTCAGTGTGACCACGCGTCCGCGCCGGGCCAGCGAGATTGAGGGTGTCCACTATCATTTCATTTCCGTGCGCGAGTTCGAGCGCCTGCGCGACAGCGATGAACTGATCGAATGGGCTGAGGTGCATGGCAATTTCTATGGCACCCCCCGGGAAGCTGCGGAAAATGCCCTTGCCGATGGCCAGGACATGCTTTTTGACATTGACTGGCAGGGCGCGCTGCAATTGCAGGAGAAAATGAAGGGCGACGTCGTCAGCATCTTCATTCTACCGCCGTCGATGGCCGCTTTGAAGCACCGCTTGCATCGCCGTGCCGAAGACACGGAAGAAGTGATCGATGTGCGCCTGCGCAATGCACGCAACGAGATCGAGCGTTGGCGATCCTATGACTATGTCATCGTCAACGAGGATCTCGACCGCGCCTATCATCAGGTCCAGTCAATTGTGACTGCCGAGCGCCTGCGCCGCGACCGTTGCCCCGGCCTGTTTGATTTCGTCAGCACTCTGCTGGATGAAAAGATCGATTAGAGGGCGCTAGGAGCCAGCCGTCAGACCAAAATCGATGGGAAGGCACGCACCAGTTATCGGTGCGGCCGCTGGTGATGCTATGAAAGAGATCAAAGCTGCTATCTCTTCGGGTTTCGCGAATCGAGCCTGCTTATTTTGAGGATAGGCTGATAACAACTGACGCTTGTATCCATCAGGATCGCCTTTCCCAAAAGTGTTGGCCTGATATTCGATCATTGGCGTGTCGACATCACCGGGGCAAATTGCGTTGACGCGTATGCCACGTGGCGCCAGCTCCAAAGCCAAAGATTTGGTGAGTAAATTTACACCACCTTTCGACGCAGAATATATCGCCGCTTCCTTATTGCCCTGAATGCCGGCATCCGAACTGATGTTGATTATATTCCCACCCGTCTTTTCCAGGAATGGTATGGCGTAACGGCACATAAAAAATGTGCCTTTCAGATTGACGTCAACGACACGATCCCACTCGGCTTCAGTCGCTTCGTCAGATGATCCCTCAGTCCACACTCCGGCTGAATTGATCAGCAGGTCGAGCTGTCCTGTCCTGTCAATGACGGTACGAATGGTCCTCTCGCAATCCGCCACCTTCGTTACGTCCATCTGAACAGACCGGTCGAGCCCTATACCCAAACACTTTGTTGTCGTCGCCAGTGCGCCGCTATTGCTGCCGGTGACAACCACATTCGCTCCCTCGTTAACGAATGAACTGGCTATTGCCTGTCCGATACCGCCGGTCCCGCCGGTGACAAGAACCGTTTTATTTTGCCAAATTTTTACTTTCTTACTCATATTCCGCCAGTCAGATTGCCGACTGCGCTTAGACCACCACATTTTGTTCCAATATCGCGTCAGTCCGCGTTTTCACAAATGGGGTGAAAATGCCGATCACAACGCATGTAACAAGCACGATCACGCTCAACAGAATTACAATCGACATATTTCCTGACTGCATGGCCAGAATGTAACCGCCAAGCATTGCGGCCAAAGGAACAGGTACGTAGCTGATTGTTCTGGTGATTGCGACGACGCGGCTTAGATATTGTGTTGGCACCACCCGTTGCCGCTCTGTGAACATCGTCACAACGATGACAGCTTCAGAAGCCATGGTGATTGATCGCGCGCCGACAACACCCCAAAAGCCAAGGTGTTCCGCCAGCAGAAGGGTTGCCGTTCCGATCGCGGACACGAACACACATGCCAGCATAAGCCGACCCGGATGAACGCGCTGCATCAATTTCGGCGCGATCAGAGACCCAATGATTGCGCCAATGGCGGAGAGACCCAAGGCAAGACCTGCCAGCTCCGGACTAAGTCCGATGTCCTGTGTGAGAAAATAAATGATATTTCCAAGGATAAGGTGGGAAGAGAAATTGACCAGAATGAATAGGAATGTGCCCCACTTGACGATCGGGTAATGTATAGTGGTTTTCAGACCCTGACCCAGGCCATGAAGTACTGAGGAAACCGATAGTGTCAGAGTGCCGTCACCAACAGGGTTTTGGGCGCGAATGATCAAGATGAGTGCCATGGAAAGAAAAAACGATGCGGCATTCAGCCAAAGCACGTTGTATGCACCGAGTAAGGCTACAAGCGAGCCTCCAATCGCTGGCGCCACAAGGTTGAGAACACTATCACTTGTCGTGATCAATGAGTTTGCACGTGAAAGATGTTGTGGGGGCACGGTGCTGGGAAGAAATCCCTGAAAGGCCGGGTGAGAAATACTTGATATGGCGCCCAGAACTGCCAGCCCCGGCATGAGCCAATAGGCGTTTGCGCCGGGAAGCGATAGGTAAAGACAGATCGCAAGCGCAATACACCCCGAGACAAAATCCGCGATCCATAACAGGCGTTTGCGGTCTACTGCATCGGCCAGCACGCCGCCGAAAGGCATGACAATGATGAATGGCGCAAAGGTTGCTGCATAGGACAGCGACATCAAAAAGGGCGATTGGGTCAGATCATAGACTACCAATGGTATTGCAAGGCGATAGGCCCAATCACCTACAATTGAGATCGTGTATGCCGCCCAGAGGGCGCGAAAATCGCGTCCGGGGATCATCCGGCCGTCGGCTGCACGATACTGCGCGTAACGCAAGGAATGACTATTTTCAGCTCCTGACAAAGGGCGCTCACCATTAAGCGCCAGCACATCAGTGCATGCCACGGTTTCGCGGACAATTCGTAGGACTACTGACCGTTGGGGTGGGTTGATTCTCTGTGGCCGATATTGGCTTTAAGCCACCGCTCAAAGCGCGTTGGCGAGGGCCACAAACTCTTCAATTGATAGAGTTTCCGCGCGGCGGGTGCCGTCTATGCCTGCCTTGGCCAGCAGCGTTTCGCCGCCAAGCGGTTTGATGCTCTGGCGCAGCATCTTACGGCGCTGGCCGAAAGCGGCCTGTGTCACCCGTCCGAGCATAATTGCGTCGCATGGGAGCGGTGTTGCGCGTGGAACGAGATGGACCACCGATGACGTCACCTTTGGCGGTGGTGTAAAGGCCTGCGGCGGCACGTCGAAGGTGATCTTTGCCTCGGTGCGCCAGCCCGCCAGTACGCCGAGGCGGCCATAGGGATCTGAGGTCGGTTTTGCTACGATACGCTCCGCCACTTCACGCTGGAACATCAGTGTCAGTGAGGCGTAGAAGGGCGGCCATGGCTCGCTGAGCAGCCAGCCGATCAGCAGTTGCGTGCCGATATTATAGGGCAGATTGGCAATGATTTTGACTTTCTCGTCGCCCGCCAATGCCTTGAAATCCGTCTCCATTGCATCGCCGAAGATGACCCTGAGACAGCCGGGGTAATGATCGGCAATTTCCTGCAGAGCCGACAGGCAGCGCTCGTCGCGTTCAATGGCGATGACATTGGCCCCTTGCGCCAAAAGCGCGCGTGTGAGGCCGCCCGGGCCGGGGCCGACTTCAATGACGGTCTGTCCTTGCAGATCACCCGCCTGCCGCGCAACCTTGGCGGTCAGGTTGAGATCGAGCAGAAAATTCTGGCCAAGCGATTTCTTCGCCATAAGTTCATGGCGATCAATCACATCACGCAGAGGAGGGAGGTCGTCAATACTCATGCGATGGCGCGATTCTGGCTGGAGCGGTGGGAGGAGAGTTCGTCGGCAAGACGCAAGGCTGCAATCAGGCTGTCCGGCTTGGCCTTGCCAGATCCCGCAATATCAAATGCGGTGCCATGATCCGGTGAAGTGCGCACAAAGGGCAGGCCGAGCGTCACATTTACACTATCGTCAAATCCAAGTGTCTTGGCCGGAATGAGAGCCTGATCATGATACATGCAGATTGCGGCATCATAGGTGGCGCGCGCAGCGGCGTGGAACATGGTATCCGCAGGCAATGGGCCGCGGGCATCAATCCCCTCGCTTCGCAGGATTTCAATTGCCGGACGCACGATTTCCTCATCTTCCAAGCCCATTGAGCCGCCTTCACCCGCGTGCGGATTAAGCCCGGCAATTGCAAGGCGCGGTTTGGCAATACCAAACTGGCTCCTGAGCGCTTCAGCGGTGATGCGGGATATGGCGAGAATCTTGGCAATATCCAGCACTTCCGGAACGCGGCTGAGCGCAATGTGAATGGTTGCGGGCACAGCGCGCAGCAACGGCCCGGCCAGCATCATGACAGGCGTTACCTCGTGGCCAAGATGCTCTCCGGCCAGATGCGCGAGAAACTCCGTATGGCCGGGAAAGCGAAAACCGGCCTCATAGAGCGGCTTCTTGGCGATGGGACAGGTAACAACGGCGCTCGCCTGACCGGAAAGGGTATATTCAACAGCCCGTTCAATCGCCTCGATTGTTCCGGCGGCATTGTCTGCCAATGGTGTGCCGGGGCGGTCGATTTGCGGATTTCGCAATGGAACAACCGGCAGTGCGCGACCGAAAACCTGGCGGGCATTGTCCGGTGTGGTGATTTCGATAGGACATTCGAGGCCCAATCGCGCCGCGCGTGCAGCAATAAGCGTCGCGTCGCCAAGAAGAAAAAAGGCAGGCAGATGGGCCGATCTGCGCAAAGTCCAAGCTGTAAGCGCGATATCAGGCCCTATGCCGGATGGATCACCAGAACTGACAGCAAGGACGTTGTTCATGAAAGGGCAATACCATCACCGATTGACGATGGATGCCTTCTTCCGGAGATCGTCGAGATACTTTTTGTTAACGGCTTCTGCCGTGGCATCAGGCTTCTGGTTGGCTGCCGCTGCTTCCTGCGAGAAGACGAGACGCGCAACGCGGTCGTCGGAAATCTGGCGGGTTGCGCAGACACCGAGGAATTCCACACCCTTGTCAGTATCCTGCGTCACGGTGGCATGGCCAACAGATGTAGCTGTCACCTGCTTTGACCATTCCGGCGGCAGTTCCTGCTCGACGAAACGGCCGAGGTCACGCACTGTGACATCAAGTGTACCCTTGGCGATATCGCGTGTTGAATCACATCCGCTGAACTTTGCGCGCAGGGCATTGGCCTCATTGCGCCGCTTTGCCAGATTGCCGCGATCAGCGGCAGGCACGACAAAAATCACCTGCTGTAACGTGTATTCGGTCGATACAGGCTTTTTGCCGCCATCTTTCAACATGCGCTGCACGGCGTCCTGTTCGGAAACGCGGCTACCACCCTGCGAGCGGCCGCGGGTGCCAAGGGCACGGCCCCAACCCATCTGCAGACGGATATATTCTTTGAAGTGATCAGCCGTAACGCCTGATTTGTCGAGGACACCGTTGAGCTGGGCGAGCGTCATCTTGTTGTTCGTGGCAAAGCGTTCAAAAGCCTGGGTCACTTCCGTATCTGAAACAACGATATTCAGCCGCCGCATTTCCTGGCGCTTGAGCATATCGTCGGTCAGTTCCTCACGCGCCATCTGCGTGAGGTTGCCCTTCTTGCGCTGCAGCTTCAAAAAGGCCGCGCGACGGGCAATGTCATAATCGGTAATTGGTGATCCATTGACGATGACCTTGACGTCACTTGCCTGTGCAGGCAGCGAAAACCCTGCCGTCAGACCAGAACCCAAAGCGGTCACTATCGCCGCCGCAAGAATGTGCTTCCTCACCATCATCTTCCACGTTATCCGATCATTTATGAATCTCTTTTGGCCATTTTGACAAAAATGATCAGCAAAATCCATTCCTGTGAGTTTAATTCCGTTCCCTAGTGCAATTTTACTAAGGCAAAAGCATGACTGGCCGCAAGTGCGGCCAGTTGAAAAGAAATGATTAAATACCGCCAATATTCACCGGCTTGCCAAATTCCCACAGGGTGCGGAAGGAAATGTTAAAGCCGAATGTCGTTGTCTTGTCGCCCGGAGTGCCGTTGCTGTTGATTGGCCGTTGCTCCGAATAGGACATCTGGTAGGTAAAGCACTCGTCATCATAGGCCAATGCCGCGACCTGCTTCACGAGTGTATCGTGAACAATATCATAGGTGCCAGAACCCAAAACGCGCCAGTTTGGTGTGATTTTGAGGGAACCACCAAGCGTGACTTCCTGTCTGTCCTCGGTGAAGCCATAGGTGGGCTGCGCATCAATGAAAGCATATTTGGTGAAAAGTGTTCCGTATTTACCTGCTGCTGTTGCTGCAACTTCGCCACGGCGCATTTCCAACGTATCCTTGTCGAAGCGACCGCCCGTCGTCAGATTGTATGAACCGTAATTTGCACCGATCATGGCAACGTAGTCGGATCGCGCCGATTCAAGCCCTGATTCTGCACCGGCATTGACAAAGTCCTGCGTTGCAAAAGAGTTCAGGCCACCAAGCTGGAATGATTGACCGGCAATACCATTGAGTGACAGGCCATTGTTGAATGTACCGGAATAACGAATGCCGAGATTGGCACGCGTACCGCCTTCAACCCGGTCGTAACCGGAGAATTTGTCCCGCTCAAACAGGCTCGACGCATCAAAGACAAAGCTCTGTGCGTCCTCGTTCGGCATCTGACCCGCATAGGGTTCATTGTTGCGAACAAAAATCTGGGCTGTCGGCTCAAGAACATGCGTTGAATTGGCTGCCGTAAACAGGATCGGATATTTGGCTTCAAGTCCTGCCGTTGCCAAGCCGCGGAAGGCCTGATCACGATTGACCCCTACCGTATCCGAATCCACATACATGCCATCACCGCGCAATGCGAGGATGGGTGTCAGAACAAGGCCGCTATCCGTAATAAACGTACGCTTCCACTCGACTTCGCCGGTTATGCGCCCGTCATTGCCTTTGATGCCGGACAGATAGCCGGTGCGGCTGAGGCCAGTCGCTGCTGTCCCATCCACCTTGTCACGACTCAACGCCTGCAAGTTGAGGTTGAAATTCAACTCGCCGCCAACAAGTGGCTGCGTGGGAATATAGGCATAGTCGAGGCTTGGCAGAACCCAAGGCTGCTTGGGTTCGTAGGAATTTACACTGGATTCCTTGATGCTTTCTTGAACATGGAATTTATAAAACCTTAAATCGAAATAGTTTCGATCATGCAGTCCAGTTAGGTATATCTGATCGGTCTTATTGTAGTCCGCATAGTTCTCGATGCCATAGCGATAGGCGAACGCCTTATCTGATTGCGCCATCACATCCCAGCCTAAAGTCCAACGAGGATTGATATGAATCGCACCTTTTGAAGCAATCAAACCGCGTGCTCTGTTATTCCAATCCTCATAATGATTATCGTCATTTGGATCAGCACCAGGCGTTGGTTTATAAAACTCCCTAGGATCGCGTTGGCTGATTCCAGCAAGATTGATGCTGTATTCACCATTGGCCAAACGATGGCGCCATTCCGCTTCAGCTAGGAAACCCTGCTTTGTATAGCCGGTGCCGGTTAGCGTCAGGTCATAATTAGGAGCAAGCGCCCAGAAATAGGGGACGCTGACGCCGTAGCCGAGATCCGTCTCATACTTATAGCTTGGCATCAGGAAGCCGCTCTTGCGCTTCACTGTCGGGTCGGCGATTTCGAAGGCTGGCATGAATGCCAGAGGCATACCGAACAACTCAAACCGGCCGCGCTCGAAGCGGATGGTCTTCTTTTTGCCGTTCCAGATGATTTTCTGGGCACGTACCTGCCAAAGCGGAGCTTTGCCGGGTTTGTCGCGGCAGGGCTCGCAGGCGGTATAAATGCCGTTGTTGAACTTTGTAATCTCGCCGCCAATACGCTCGGCGCTTTCAGCAGCAAACCGCGTATTATCGGCTGATTCAACCCGCAAGGTGTTGATGAAGCCTTCCTTGAAGTCATCGGTCACATCGAGATTTTCCGCATAGATGCGGTTGCCGTCTTTTTCGACAATCTCGACCTTGCCCATGGCCTTCAGGCGCCCGGTCTTCTGATCATAGGTGACCTGCCGGGCAACCAGCCGGTTGCCGTCATAATCGATCTGTACACCACCGACGGCCGAAATCGTCTTGGCGTTGATGTCATACACAAGCTCATCCGATTCCAGCAGCATTTGCGCATTTGGATTCGTCTTGAAATTACCTGCAAGGGCATCATTGGTCTGGGCCACGGCTGGGAACGAAATCCCGCCTGCAAGGCATAGCACGGCCGTCCCGCACATAAGCCGTGCGAGCCACGTCGGCAACACCGAGCGCGTTACATTCAATCCCACTCTAACCATCCTCCTTGTGCAGTAGAAAGGAGACCCCAAAAAAAGTCGCAATCAGGACCGGAGTCCAAGCGGCAACGAAAGGCGGGACAAATCCCGCATTTCCGAATGCCTTGACCACGACTGTGACGACATAAAGCACGAAGCCCGCAAGGACGCCACCCAGAATCATTGTCCCGGATTGTCCAAAGCGCACAAATTTTAGCGAAACTGTCGCAGCGATTAGGGTCATCGCCATTAAAAGTGCAGGCAAAGCCAGCAAAGACTGGAAATGCATGTCAAAAGCATTGGCTGGATAGCCAAAAGAACGAGCTGCGGCAATTTTGTTACGCAGCTCAAAAAAAGGAATTGTCTCAGGCCGCGCGAGGCTTTCTTCAACAAATTCAGGGCGAAGATGGGTTGGAATTTGTACATCGCCCGGTGAAACAGGGGTCTCACCAAGCACAAATTTCGTCACATTGGTTAGCTGCCAGTAACCTTCTTTAAGGTCGGCAGTTCCGGCATCGAGTCGCTCGATAATGTCCTTGTTTTTGTCCAGACGGATAAAACTAGCATCGACAAGTCGCAGGCCACGATTGACGATACTCTTGGCACCAATGATCGTCTCGCCTTCATCGGTTTTCTGGCGCAGCCAGGGTACACGATCATCGGTTGTATCGTTGGTTTTTCCGCTCCGCCAGTTCGCTTGCACCGCTTCGCTTTTCTCAAAGCCATAGGCGGCGAGGGGGTTGACCACCAGCACCGCCAGAAGGCCGAACAGAAATGCGCCCGTGCAGGCAGGCAGCAGAAACTGCCAGGCCGACACGCCGACCGAACGGGCCACAACGAGTTCATATTTCCGGTTGAGGGATATCAACGTGGTCATGGCAGAGAACAGGGCAATGAAGGGGAACACCTGCTGCATGATGTAAGGAATACGCATCAGCGACAGGCCGAAAGCCTGAATCGACGAATATTGCGGCAGCGCGGCTAGCTTGCTCGACAGTTCCGTGAAATCCAGAATCAGGGCGAGCGCAAAACTTCCCAGAAGGAAATAGCAGGTGATCGTCACGTAGCGGAGAAAGAAATAACGCCCGAGTGTCCAGCCTATCATTCTTCATTCGCTCCGCGTCTGGAGCGGGGATTTAGCAGCTTTGTCCTTACACCCGCAAGCGCTGCCTGTGGTGTAACAGGTCCATTCTTGAAGAGATTGCTCAGGAAAGCCGGCACGCCGATCTGACGGTTGGTCGCCAGTGCATAAATTGCCAGCAATGAAACCACAATCGGGAAGGCAAAGAGGAATGGGATAACATCCTCATTCTTTTCCGCTGTCTGGCCGCTGGAATAGCTGATCCAGAACACGACGAGACTCAAGGTAATCGCCGTGAACGAAGCCGAAATGCGGGCTTCCCGGTGCGAGCGCGAGTCCGCCGCCGCGGCCAGTGAAATCAACGCGAAGACGATAGGGTACATCCAGTCGGTCAGCCGCTTGGCCAGTTCCGCCGTATAGCGCAAGGGTTTCTGTTGATAAACCGGGTCGTTCGGGTCCGGATTCATCAGATAATCCAGTGGCCTGTCCTTGGCGAAAATCGTTGGATCTTTATCATCATTTGGCAAAAACACAGCCAGATCAAGAGCATAGGTGTTGAACTTGATAATGGATACATTGCCGGTCTTTACGTCGCGGCGGTCGATCTCGCCGTCCTTCATGACGAGCAAGCTCTGGTCGCCCTTGTCAACGACAAGGCCATCTTTGGCATAATACAGCAGATCAGTCACCGGATCGCGCGAATCGGAGACGAACAGACCTTTGATCGAGCCGTTTGAATCGCGGCTTTCAATCTGCAGATAGAGATTTTCGTCCAGCCGCTGGAACGATCCCTGCTGCACAACCAGATTGATGACGTCGGAGCGGGCATCGGCAATCATCTGCCGCATGCTCATCTGCGAATAGGGAGCAATGTAGTTGGCAATGATAAAGGAAAGGGCGGCGACGACAATCGCAAAGAGGATAACCGGACGGATGACCGTAGAACGCGGTGCGCCCGAGGCATTGATGACAACGAGTTCCGAATCCTGGTTCATCGTTGAAAGCGTCTGCGTCACGGCAATAACCAGCGCGAACGGCATGACAACGGGAAATGCTGACGGAAGAAGGTTGGAACTGAACTTGAGGATATAGAAGAAGCTCTGACCGCTTGTGGTCAGGAAGTTGATGCGACCGAGCACCTGAACAATCCATGTAATACCGACTGCCGACAACAGGACAGCCAGGAACATGACGACAATGCGTCGTAAGATATATATCTCGATCAGGCGCATGTCATGTTTCGCAATAGAGTTCCGCCACCTTGTTTGTCGACTTGCCGTTCACGAATGACCGACCATTTCATCTATGCCATACAACTTATGGCATTATTTTGCCGCACTATGGGACGAACCCGGTATATGTTCAATCTAGTCAGGCTTGGCTAAAAATAGGCGAAGAAAGCTGGTTAACAAGGTGTTAGCGCGCGATCCTTATCGTCACCCACTTCATTCATCAACTGTGATGAATAAGGAAGTCACAATTTGTTCAATCTGGAGATATCATGTCCAAACGACCATCCATCAGTTTTGCAAAGTTTGCTGCCGTTGAAAACGGAACCGCAGTTTTGCTTCTGGCCACCGAAGGTAAGGTAGCTGGCGAAGCCGAATCTGTCGTCGGGCAGGCGTTGCTGTCGCGTATCATTGATGTCTCGGATTTCAAGGGAAAACTTGCTGCAAGTCTGAGCACACTTGCGCCAGCCGGGACTGAACTGGATCGTCTGGTGCTGGTTGGAACGGGTGATCCAGCGGAGTTGAAAGCCGACGACTGGCTGAAACTGGGCGGTTCCGCATTCGCAAAGATCGGCAAGGCCAAACACGTTTCCGTGGTTCTTGCTTTGCCTGAAGCAGAGGTCTCGGGCGAAAATGCCGCAGACTTTGCGCTCGGTATTCTGCTGCGCGCCTACAGCTTTGATAAATACAAGACCAAGAAGGGCAAAAGCGACGATGAGGGCAAGGAAGAGAAATCTTCCGCCAAGATCACCATTCTTGTGGCCGACCCTCACGCCGCAAAGAAAGCCTTTGCCAATGCCGAAGCCGTGGCCGAGGGCGTTAACCTTGCACGCGATCTCGTCAATGAACCAGCCAACATTCTGGGGCCGGTCGAATTTGCTGAACGAATCGAGGAACTCAAAAAACTCGATGTGAAGGTGGAAATCCTTGATCCGAAGGACATGAAAAAGCTTGGTATGGGCTCGCTTCTTGGCGTTGCGCAGGGTTCGGTCCGTCCGGCGCGCCTCGCTATCATGGAATGGCAGGGTGGCAAGGGCAAGGAAGCGCCGATCGCTTTCGTCGGCAAGGGCGTCACATTCGATTCCGGCGGTGTCTCCATCAAACCGGCCGCTGGCATGGAAGAGATGAAGGGTGACATGGGCGGCGCAGCTGCCGTGACAGGTCTTCTGCATACGCTCGCAACCCGCAAGGCCAAGGTGAATGTGGTCGGTATTGTCGGTCTTGTGGAAAACATGGTCGACGGCAATGCGCAGCGTCCGGGCGATATCGTCACCTCCATGTCCGGACAGACGATTGAAGTGCTCAACACCGATGCGGAAGGCCGTCTGGTGCTGGCGGATGCGCTCTATTATTGCAATGAGCGGTTTCAACCGAAATTCATGGTCAATCTCGCCACGTTGACCGGTGCCATCATGGTTGCGCTTGGTGTGTCACGCGCCGGGCTTTTCTCCAATGACGACACGCTCGCAGCGCAATTGTTCGAGGCAGGGCAGGCAACGGGTGAAAAATTGTGGCGTATGCCGCTCGGTCCTGATTATGACAAGCTGATCGATACGAAAAATGCCGATATGAAGAATATCGGCACCCGTTTTGGCGGCGCTATCATTGCAGCACAGTTCCTCAAGCGCTTTGTCGGTGATACGGCCTGGGCGCATCTGGATATTGCGGGCACCGCCATGGGCGCGCCGGCAACGGAATACAGCCAGTCCTGGGCTTCCGGCTTTGGCGTGCGCCTTTTGGACCGGCTGGTGCATGATAATTTCGAAGGCTGATAAAGCCAGAAAGTGATAATAATGCGGTTCGTGGTTCGACATAACAACCATGAGGGAGAGTGGGGATGCAATGCTAATCGCCGAGGATGCAGAGTTTAGCTCCCTGCAATCCTCCAATCTCTGTCATCCTCGGGCTTGACCCGAGGACCCACAACTTAAAGGCGCTGAATATACGGATAAATCTGATCTCCTTGGCCGTGGTCCTCGGGTCAAGCCCGAGGATGACAGAAATGGGTGGGGTATGAGGAGTCACGTTCTGCAAATTTGCGATTATCGTTGCATCCTCACTCTCCCTCATGGTTGTTATGTCGAACCACGAACCATTCAACAAAACCCAGTGGCGAATATCCAATCAGATGAGTGAAAATGACCGAAATCCTGTTCTACCATCTGACTGAATCGACACTGGAAAATGCGCTTCCGGGCTTGGTCGAGCGCTCGCTCAGCCGCCAATGGAAGGTCGTTATCCAGACCGGGTCGCAGGAGCGGCGTGACAGTCTGGACAATCATCTGTGGACATGGTCCGACGCGTCGTTTCTCGCCCATGCCACGGATCAGGAACCGCATCCTCAGGAGCAGCCTGTCATATTGACGACGGGTGAGGGCAATCCGAATGGGGCGACAGTGCGCTTTCTGGTGGATGGTGCCGAGCCCAGCAATGTTGAAGCCTATGAACGGCTTGTGCTGATGTTTGACGGGCATGACCAGATGCAGCTTGAACAGGCGCGCGCGCAGTGGAAGCTTTTGAAGGCCGAGGGGCATATGCTGACCTATTGGCAGCAGAATGCCGAGGGCCGCTGGGAAAAGAAGGCCTAACATGCGCAAGCTGCTGCTGTTGCTTTTGATTGCTGGCATCGGGCTTGGCATCGGTTATCCTTGGTATATCTATAATTTTTCCGGTGCCGAGATAGGTTCATGGCGGGTGTTTGACCGACCCGGGCCATATAAGCCAATCACCGTAGCATTGAAGGATAGCGACGGACCTGTCCGCGTTTTTGTGGATATGCAGCCGCTGCGCAATTTTATTCCGGCTGAAGGACGCAGCGCATTGACCTCCGTCGTCACCCGCGATGGCAAGGACGTGCTGGTCAAAACGCTGACCTATGTCAACGCACAGGCAGCCAACCGGGGATCACCGCAGGGGCCGCGTGTTTATCGTGACAGGGCGGGTGATATCGATCCGGTAGGGTCAGGCGACTATACATTCAAGATCGGGCCCGGTGATGTGGATGGTCTTGAAGTGGCGCAGGTTGATCTAGTTCTGCGCAAAGGCGCGGCGACGGTTGACCGGTGGGTCATCCCCGCTGGTCTGACCATGATTGCCGTCGCCCTCTTTGGTTTGATCCGGCTGGGACGCCGCAAAGCACAGCCCACCAGCACACCAGCTGCACCAAAATGGGGACGGTAATGACCCATCAGCTTAATGGTTGTCCGACTTTACTGACACCGCGCCTGCGCTTGCGGCAGTTTGAAAGCCGGGATGAGAAGGGGCTGCATGCCTGCCTCGGGAATGAAAAGCTGACGCAATATTGGGATTTTTCCGCCTGCGAGACGATTGAGGAAACGCGGCGCTGGCTGCGTGTGCTGGCCAAGACCACGTCGCCCTATGAAACGATGGCATGGGCCGTGGCCGACAGAACGACCGACCAATGCATCGGCATGGTCAATTATCATCACCGCGAAGCGCGCAATCACCGGCTTGAAATCGGTTACATCCTGCGAACCGAATGGCAGGGCCGCGGCCTGATGGGGGAAGCGGTGCAGGCGCTCGTCAATCACTGCTCGGAGAATCTCAAAATACACCGTATTTCGGCGATCATTCATCCTGACAATGCAGCCTCGATCAAACTTGTCGAGCGTCTCGGATTCGAATATGAAGGCGGGCCGATGCGTGATTACTGGCGCGTTGGAACCACCTATATGAGCCCGATGCTCTACAGCCTCATCGTCAGCTGACGATTGTCCGTTTGCTTCTGGGTAATCCGATAGGCACAGCGTCTTGCACCTTTCAATATGTGCTCGAACCGCTTGATTTCCACGTCAGGGCCAAGCGCTGCCTGAAACACATCCAGTTCTGACCGGCAGAGCTTTTGGCACGCTTTGGCAGCGACACAGATAGGGCAGTGGTTTTCGACGAGAATCAACGCGCCTGATTCATCGCGGTTTATCTCCGCCATATAGCCTTCGGCAGAGCGTATTTCCGCCAATCGCTCCACGCGCTGCTCCATGGAATCTATATTGGACAGCTCGTTGCGGTAATGATTAAGCGTGGTGGCTTCACGATGGGAAATGAGCTTGTCGAGACCAGCATCGCCGAAAACAGCGGATACAGAAGCCAGAATATCGGCTGTCAGGGCGGCATGGTTGTCTGGAAACTGCCGGTTGCCATCGTCGGTCAAATGCCAGAAGCGTTTTGGCCGACCGACAGTCTCGCGGCTGTCGTCAAAGCCGACAAGCCCGTCCTCCTGCAGCCGCCCCAGCATCTGACGAACAGCAACAGATGTGATGCCAAGACGGTCCGCCAGCGATGCGGCTGTTTGCGCGCCAGCCACCTTCAGGGAATAGAGCATGCGATTTGTGGTACGATCCTGCATCACCAGACGATAACAAGAATATTTTTAAAAAGCTATTGCTTGTTTTATTAAGGAGAATATAAAAACATAAAACTTATTTAATTGAGGTGACGCCATGCAAGAGTCGACAGATCAAACCAGCGATGCACGCTGGTCCGAGCTGATAAGCCCGCAATATTCGGCTGCAACAACAACGCTTTGCCTTGGCGTGGCGTTGTTTGCGTTCAATGGCTTTCTGGTTTCCACGTCCTTGCCGACAGCAGTACGCGAAATCGGCGGTCTGGCGCTCATCTCATGGGCTTTCACGCTCTATCTGGTGCTCTCCATCGTCGGTGGTGCCAGCGGTGCGCTATTGAAAGGCAAATTAGGGCCACGCCGGGCGCTTGTCGGCGCTGCGCTGGTGTTTCTGGTCGGCACACTCATTGCCGCTTTCGCCTCATCAATGACGGAAGTGCTTGTTGGCCGCGCGCTGCAGGGGCTGGGCGAGGGTGTGATTGCCGCCATCTGTTATGCGCTTATTCCTGAACTTTTCCCGTCGCGTCTTGTGGCGAAAGTCTTTGGTGCGGAAGCTGTGGTGTGGGCCATTGCCGCTTTTGGCGGCCCGCTGGTTGCCGGTATTCTCACGGAAACCGTATCGTGGCGCGCTGCTTTCCTCGTCAACGTTCCCATGGCTTTGATCTTCATTACGCTGGTTTTCCGTATCGTCCCGCGCTCCAGCGCTGAGACCGGGAGTTTGTCCGTGCCATTCCTGCGGCTCGCAGCCATCGGTGGCGGCATCATGCTGGTGGCACTCGCTGGCATCATGCAGACTTTGACGATGGAAGTGCTGTTCGTCGCCGGTGCCGCTGCGGTCCTTGCCGCCGTTGTGATTATGGATCGCCGCAGCCGCACGCCGCTGTTTCCATCGGATGCCTTCGCGCTTACATCCACGGTTGGTATCGGCCTTTGGGTTGTGTTGCTTATGCCCATCGCGCAGGCTTCAACATCAGTCTATCTTGTCATGACCTTGCAGAATTTGTGGGGCTATGGCCCAACAATGGCCGGTGCATTCAGTGCAAGTTTTGCCGTCGCATGGAGCACAATCGCCATTCTGGTCGCCAATATTCAGGACCCGCGGCGTCGTTCATGGTTGATCCGTCTTGGGCCAACGCTTTTGGTCACGGGGCTTGCCGTTCTCGTTCTTGGTTTCTCTGCCGATCTGCCGCTGGTGGTTCTGGCCGGTCAGATGAGCATCGGCGCCGGTTTTGGTGTCAGCTGGGGCTTTTTAAGCCAAAGCGTCATGGAAGCGGCGCGTGATGGCGAGCGCGACCGGGCATCGGCCCTGCTGCCGACATTGCAGTCCGCCGGTTATGCTATCGGCGCTGCGGTTGCCGGACTTGTCGCCAATGCTGCCAATTATCCGCAGGCAACCAGCCAGGATGCCTTGCGCGATGCAACAATGACCATCTTTGCAGTCTCAACCATGATTGGCCTGGCTGCCCTGATCGCCGGATTTGCCCTGCCATTCCGCAAGAAAACGGTATTCGCCGCCGATTGCCTCAATTCATAGAAAACCTGCCCTCTATTGGGGCGGGCACCGTTCGGGAATTCACACCGCTGAATTCCCGGAAAATCCAGGAGAGGGGAGGATTTCGACCTGCAAATCCCCTCTCTTGTGATTTTTTAATGTACCAATGATCGGTGCAAAACCTGCCATGCGTGGGTGGTTGTGATCTGTGGTTCGTGGTTCGACATAACAACCATGAGGGAGACTGTGGATACCTCTCTCCGTCATCCTCAGTCCTCGGGTCATCCCCGGGTTAAACCCGAGGACTGAGGATGACGGAGAGATGGGAGCCATAGGATGACGGAGAGGGGTGCGTTGCAGGGAGCTTTATTCTGCACCCTTCATGCTGCAATCTCTACGATTAGCGTTGCATCACCCATCTCCCTCATGGTGAGCTTGTCGAACCACGAACCACGAACCACAACGTGCAACATCACCCAATCAGAGATCAGCCATTGCCGCTTCATATTCGGTTGAAAGCGTGAGCCATTCCTCTTCGGCGCGGGCGAGCGAGGATTTGGCGTAACCGATTTCCTTGCCGATCTGTGTCGCCCTTGCGGGTTCGCGGCTGTAAATAATCGGGTCTGCCAGCTGGTCCTGCAAGGTTTCAACCTTCTTCTGGAAGCGCTGCACCATGGCATCGGCTTCCTGAATCTTTTTCTGCAATGGCTTCAGGGCTTCGCGTTTTTGTGCGGCGAGCTTGCGCTGGTCGGCTTTGCTCAGCTTTTGTCCCTCATCGACAGATATCTTGCTGCCGCCCGATCGCTCGGCCTTGGCATCGGCCAGAACCAGCGAGCGATAGGCATCAAGATCGCCATCGTAAGGTGCAACTGCTCCGTCACGCACCAGCCAGAGCCGGTCCATGGTGGCTTCGATCAGGTGCCGGTCGTGGGCAATCAGGATGACAGCGCCGTCAAAATCATTCAGCGCATGCATCAGGGCTTCGCGGCTGTCGATATCCAGATGGTTGGTCGGTTCGTCGAGGATGAGCAGGTTCGGACCCTGAAACGTCGAAAGACCCATCAAAAGCCGCGCCTTTTCACCGCCGGAAAGATCCTTTGCCGCGGTGTTCATCTTCACCGTGGCCAGCCCCATCTGCGAAACGCGGGCGCGCACCTTGGATTCCGGCGCATCGGGCATCAGCTTGCGCACATGCTCGATGGCATTATCGTCAGGCACCAGATCATCCAGCTGGTGTTGGGCGAAGAAGGAAATCTTCAGGTTGGGCGCCACGGTCATCCGGCCGCTTTGCAGGGGCAGGCGTCCGCTGATCAGCTTGGCGAGCGTCGATTTACCATTGCCGTTTGAACCCAGCAGCGCAATGCGGTCATCCGCATCAATACGCAGGTTGAGGTGTTTCAGAACAGGCTTGCCAGGGGTATAGCCAACTTCACCGCTTTCAATCGCGATGATCGGCGATGCCACGACCTTTTCCGGCTCGGGAAAATGGAAGGGTGCCACATGGTCTTCGATCACGGCAGAGATCGGCTTCAGCTTCTGCAGAGCTTTCAGGCGGGACTGGGCCTGCTTGGCTTTTGACGCCTTGGCGCGGAACCGCTCAACGAAGGCTTCCATATGCTTGCGGTGCGCTTCCTGCTTGGTGCGCTGCTTCTGCTGTAATTCCAGCGCTTCGCTGCGCAGGCGTTCGAACTGGTCGTAATTGCCCTGCCACAGCGTCAGCTTGGTCTGATCCAGATGGATGATCGAGTTGACGGCTGAATTGAGAAGATCGCGGTCGTGGCTGATCAGGATGACCGTGTGCGGATAACGGCGCACATAATCCTCCAGCCACAGCGTGCCTTCCAGATCGAGATAGTTGGTCGGCTCGTCCAGAAGCAGCAGATCAGGCTCGGCAAAAAGCACCGCCGCCAATGCCACACGCATGCGCCAGCCGCCCGAGAATGACGAGGCAGGGCGCTTTTGCGCTTCACTGTCAAAGCCCAAACCCGACAGGATCGCCCCGGCACGCGCTTCGGCGGAATGCGCATCGATGTCAACGAGGCGAATATGGATTTCGGCAATGCGGTTCGGATCGGTCGCCGTCTCGGCTTCAGCCAGCAACGCAGTGCGCTCCAGATCGGCGGCAAGCACGATCTCGATCAGGGAATCTTCGGTTCCCGGCGCTTCCTGCGCCACCTGACCGATGCGGATGTTCTTCGGCAGGAAGAAATCGCCGGTTTCCGCTGGCATTTCGCCCGTGATGACCTTGAACAGCGTTGATTTGCCCGCGCCATTGCGCCCAACCAGACCCGCCTTTGTGCCCGATGGCAGATTAAGGTTGGCGTGATCGATCAGCAGGCGTCCGGCCATACGCACGGATATGTCGTTGAGAATAAGCATGGCCGCGCTTTTGCACGGGAAATGCGTTTTTCGCAAGCCGTGCTAGTGGGAGATTATGGAAATAGGGGCTGCATAGGGGATTTGTGCATGATTGGTTCGTGGTTCGACAGGCTCACCATGAGCCTTTCGACAGGTTCAGGATGAGGGGAACTCAATTCTGCAACGTTGGAGATTATCGTTGCATCCATACTCCCCCTCATGGTGAGCCTGTCGAGCCACGAACCACGGAATCTGAACCACGCTAATGCAATGGTTCAGGCATATGCCCGGCCTTCTTCACTCCTCTGAAACAGCATCAGATCCAGCGCTGGGGCGGAGGTTCCCAATGCGGTCAATATAGTATGCGCCTGTCCGCGATGGTGCGTCTGGTGGTTGAAGAGATGGGCCAAAGCCGGTGCAATGCGTTGGCTGAACGTGCGCATGTCAGTGATCGTCGTATAGGTAAACCGCCCGGCAATATCCTCGCTGCTCAACCCATTGACCCAGCTGATAAGGCGGGCATCCTCCTTGACGCGTGCTGCCTGCAATTCATCGCGGTTCTCAAACAGAATGGCATCAAGGGCCTTGGGTGCTTCGCCTTCACCGGTAAAGCGGTAAAGCCAGACGCGATCCGCTACCATGAGATGATTGAACGTCCCATGCAGTGATTTGAAGAACGCCCCCATATCGCGCCGGTAATCCTCGTCATCAAGTGCTGCGGCGGCGGCATAGAGCCGTTCATTTGCCCAGCGGTTATAGGCCGCAAACATGCGAAAATGCTGTTCCATCAAATTGACTTTCCGCTGAAATGAGTCAGTCTTATTGCCATAATATCCAAAGAAGGGTGGCTTTCCATGGGAATCATTCTGCACGAACTCGTCGGCACGGATCTGAACCGTCCATTCAGCCCGCACTGCTGGAAAACAGTGATGTCACTGGCGCATAAGGGGTTGCCGTTCAACCGCAATCGGGTGTCGTTCAAAGGCATTCCGGATCTGGAAGGCGCGTTTTCGCCGAAAGTTCCCATTCTCCGCGACGGTGACAAGCGGGTGGCGGATTCTTTTGAGATCGCACTCTATCTGGAAGACAATTATCCGGACCGGCCATCGCTGTTCAAAGGCGAGGGTGGCCGGGCCATGGCCCGCTTTGTCGAAGGCTGGTCGCAGATGACCCTGCATCCATACCTGAACGTGGTCATCCTGATGCCGGTGCATGATATTCTCGATGAGCCCAATCAGGCCTATTTTCGTGACAGTCGCGAGAAAATCTTTGGCCGCCCGCTTGAAGATGTGGCCGCCGAGCGCGATGCCAAGCACGAAGCTTTCACCAGAAGTCTCGAACCTATGCGCAAGATGCTGTTGTCGCAGCCGTTTATTGGCGGTGAGGGGCCTTTGTTCAGCGATTATATTGTGTTTGGTGCGTTCCAGTGGGTGCGGGTTCTCACGCCCTTCAAGCTGCTGAATGAAAAAGATCCGGTTTATGACTGGTTCGAGCGCTGTTTGGATCTGCATGGCGGCATCGCGCGCGAGATCACCGCCGCTGAGTAAACCTGTCATGCGTGGTTGGGGGTGGTGGTTCGCGGTTCGTGGTTCGACAAGCTCACCATGAGGCCCTTCGACAAGCTCAGGATGAGGGGTGCTACATTCTGCAACGTTGGAGATTATCGTTGCATCCTCACTCTCCCTCATGGTGAGCTTGTCGAACCACGAACCACCAATCACAGTATGGCGGCTGTTAAATGGTTACTGCCCCTTGGCAAAGGAGTTGCCTGCGGCTATAGAGCCGCCATCCAATTCCCCTAACGACAAGGTTTTATTCCATGGCGATTGAACGCACTTTCTCGATGATCAAGCCCGACGCGACCCGTCGCAACCTTACCGGTGCCATCACACAGAAGCTGGAAGAGGCTGGTCTTCGTGTTGTTGCTTCCAAGCGCGTCTGGATGAGCCGCCGCGAAGCTGAAGGCTTCTACGCTGTTCACAAGGATCGCCCATTCTTCGGCGAACTCGTTGAATTCATGTCCTCCGCACCGACCATCGTGCAGGTTCTGGAAGGTGAAAACGCCATTGCTCGCAACCGCGAAGTCATGGGCGCCACCAATCCAGCCAATGCCGACGAAGGCACGATCCGCAAGACATTCGCTCTGTCGATCGGTGAAAACTCCGTTCACGGTTCCGATGCGCCTGAAACAGCAGCAGAAGAAATCGCTTACTGGTTTTCCGGTACAGAAGTCGTCGGCTGATTGCTTCGAGACTGATAAAAGAAAGCCGGGATTTGTCCTGGCTTTTTTGTTTGTGAAGGGTAGGATCAGTCCTGCCGCGCCAGACGGGCGATGGTTTTTCCCGCTGTGCCACGCAGGGTCAGCTTGCCATCGACCACCAAAAAGGAGCGGATTTGCTCCAGCACCGAAAAGAATTTGTTCTCCTGATTCATCAGGGCAGGCGGGCAGAGTTTTCGGGTTGCCGCGGCTGGCGTGAACGTCAGTTTTAGCCCCCGGAATGTGGCCTTGCTCATGAAACGGTTGCAGCCGCCGGAACCGCTGACATTGCCGTCATGGTCAATCAACAGCGTCGTCTGGGCAAAATCGATGACCCCGCCGCCATCGAGGTCTTCGGCCAGCCAGGTCACATCGGTGATAACTGGTACGCGCTGCTCACTGCGGGCCTTGAATGACAGACCAAACAGCGCGATCACCCCGATAAAGCCGATAATAAGCGACAGGATGGCAAGCCGCCGCATTATTTGGCCTCGTGCCAGCGCTTGAGCGCCGCCGCATCGGTGGATTTGGCCTCGACCCAGATGCTCTCTGCACCGCTGACAAGATGTTCTTTCTTCCAGAAGGGCGCGGCATTCTTTAAATAATCCATCAGGAAAGAGGCCGCATCAAACGCCGCCCGGCGATGGGCGGAAGCCGATACCACAAGCACAATGTTTTCACCCGGCTTGATCATGCCATAGCGATGAATGACCGTAAGCCCGGTCAATGGCCAGCGCGAAAGGGCCTCATCGGCAATTTTGGTGATTTCATTGGCAGCCATGCCGGGATAGTGCTCGATTTCGAGCGCAGTGAGCGTACCCGCTTCGTCGCGGCATAACCCGCTGAAGGTGACGACAGCACCAATATCACGGCGTCCTGACGTCAGGCGGCTAATTTCTGTAGCCGTATCAAAATCGTCGCTCTGGATTTTAACAAGCGGCTTGATTACGCCGGTCATGGCTCAGCCACCGGTCATGGGCGGAAACAGCGCAATCTCATGCGCACCGTTGATGGGCGTCTTGTGATCCACATGCTCCTGATTGATGGCAACGCGGATCACATCCTGATATTCCAGCGCCTGTTCATATTCTTCGCCGCGGGTTTTGAGATGGCTCAGCAAGTCACGCACGGTCACGACAGAGGCGGGGAGTTCGATGTCTTCTTCCCCCTTGCCGATCCGCTCGCGCACCCATGCGAAATAAACGAGTTTGGTCATAAGCTTAGTCTACCACATGTTTCAGACCGGCGCGGAAATAGTCCCAGCCGGTATAAAGCGTAACAAGCGCGGCAACCCAGAGCAGCGCAATGCCGAACTGCGTCGTGTAGGGCAGAATCTTGTCGCCCGCTGGCCCGGCCAGAAGAATGGCAACGGCAAACATCTGGATTGTCGTTTTCCACTTCGCCAACTGGCTGACGGGAACGCTGACTTTCAGCTCCGCCAGATATTCGCGCAGGCCGGAGACAAGAATTTCGCGGCAAAGGATGATGATGGCGGCCCATAGCGTCCAGCCTGCAATGGTTCCGTCCGCCGCAAGCAGCAACAGACAGGCCGAGACGAGCAGTTTGTCGGCAATCGGATCAAGCATACGGCCGATGGTTGATGTCTGTTTCCAGATACGGGCGAGATAGCCGTCAAAGAAATCGGTGATACTGGCGATGGCAAAAATGGCCAATGCACCCCAGCGGGCTGCATCACTCGATTGCAGACTGCCTTCAAGGAAGAAACAGAGAACGACCAGTGGCACCGCAAGAATGCGCCCGTAGGTCAACAGGTTCGGCAATGAGTAAGCGTTGTTCTTGGGCATATTTCCAACCAATCAAATCAGTGCCGATCAAACGGGCTTGTCCGTCAAACGTCAAGCTCATCGTCACGGAGTCGGGCGCAATTATGTCCCGTTTTCAATAAGTAAACGCGCTAACTGCGAAAATGATCGCGAATAGTAATAGCCATTGCTTCCGATATCCCGTCTACCTTCATCAAATCTTCGACAGCAGCCTGTGATATCGCCTTTGCTGTGCCAAATTGATGAAGCAGCGCACGTTTTCGTGAAGGGCCGATGCCGGCGATCTCATCGAGCGGATTCTTGATCATTTCCTTCTTGCGCTTGGCCCGGTGTGTGCCGATGGCAAAACGGTGTGCCTCGTCGCGCAGGCGTTGCAGGAAGTAAAGGACGGGATCGCGTGGCGGCAGGGTGAAGGATTGCTTGCCTTCCATGAAAAACCGTTCGCGTCCGGCATCACGGTCGACACCCTTGGCCACGCCAATGGCCGTTACCTTGTCGGTAAGCCCCATTTCCTGAAGAATGCCGCGCACGGCACTCATCTGCCCCTGACCGCCGTCGATTAGGATAATATCCGGCCATGCGGGGAAGGCGTCGGAATCATCATCGAATTCGTCAATCTCGATATCAGCCGTATCGGGCATATCCTTGTTCTCGGGCGTGCCGTGCTCTTTGACCAGACGGCTGAACCGGCGCTCGATCACTTCCTTCATCATGCCGAAATCGTCGCCGGGGGTGATATCGGTCGAGCGGATGTTGAACTTGCGGTACTGGTTTTTGACAAAGCCCTCTGGTCCGGCAACGATCATGCCGCCAATGGCGTTGGTGCCCATGATGTGGGAGTTATCGTAGACCTCGATGCGGCGTGGTGTTTTCTCCAAGCCGAACGTTTCTGCAACGCCCTTGAGCAAGCGGGATTGCGACGACGTTTCGGCAAGCTGACGGCCAAGCGCTTCGCGTGCATTGCTGAGCGCATGTTCCACAAGGTCCTTCTTCTCGCCGCGCTGCGGCACGGTGATTGTCACCTTGCGGTCTGATTTTGCTGTCAGTGCCACGCCGAGCAGTTCCTGATCTTCAACCGTTTCCGACAGCATGATCAGCGAAGGGCAGGGCTTGTCATCGTAGAATTGCGCCAGAAACGCCCCCAGAACCTCTGCGCTGGAGAGAGATGAGTCTGCCTTCGGATAATAAGCGCGGTTGCCCCAGTTCTGGCCGGTTCTGAAAAAGAACACCTGAATGCAGGTCACACCGCCATCCTGAAAAATGGCGAACACGTCGGCTTCTTCCACCGATTGCGGGTTGATGCCCGAATGCGACTGGACATGGGAAAGGGATGACAGGCGGTCGCGGTAGACGGCAGCCCGTTCAAAATCCAGCGCGGCGGAAGCTTCGCGCATGGCGTCGGAGAGATGGGTTTTGACCGCCTGACTTTTGCCTGACAGAAAAGCCTTGGTCTCGCTGACCAGCTCATCATACTCCGCTTCGCTGATTTCATTGGTGCATGGACCGGAGCAGCGCTTGATCTGGTAGAGCAGACAGGGGCGTGTGCGATTCTCGTAAAAAGAATCGGTGCAGGTTCGCAGCAGAAATGCCCGCTGCAAGGCATTGATCGTGCGCCCGACAGCTCCCGCCGAGGCGAAGGGACCAAAATAGTCGCCCTTCGAGGATCGGGCACCGCGATGCTTGAAAATACCCGGTGCAAGCCGCCGATCCGTCTGTTTCGGCGCTGTCAGCAGGATATAGGGGAAGGATTTGTCATCCCGCATCAGAACATTAAAGCGCGGACGTAAGCGCTTGATGAGGTTCGCTTCCAGAAGCAGCGCTTCGGTCTCGGTGCGGGTGACAACGAACTCCATTTTCATGGTTTCGCGGATCATACGGGCAATGCGGTTATTGTGTCCCTGACCGCGCGCATAGTTCGAAACACGCTTTTTCAGGTTGCGCGCTTTGCCCACATAGAGCACGTCGCCATCCTGATTGAACATGCGATAGACACCAGGCTTGTTTGGCAGCCGCTTGACCAGTTCGCCAATGACATCGGCGCCACTGGTTCCATCGCTTTCAACGCTGGAATCCCACTCGATCGCATTGATCAGCGCCGCAACGTCGCGGATCGGCTCACTGTTCTCCGCAGCAAGCGGGCCTTCATCATCCAGCATCACGCCGATATCCTCCTCGTTCCCGTCAGGGGAAAGCGGTGGTACCGGATCGATGATTGGATGATTGGGTGCTTTGTTCATTCTGCCATTCCTGTGACATCCGGCGTCTCCCACGCCAGATGCTGCCCGCCATCCAATGCAATCATTTGCCCGGTCACGGAGCGAGTCTGCCAGAGATAGCGGATCGTATTGCCAAATTCTGACAGATCGGGCCCGTGTTTCAACAGCAGGCCATCAACTTGTTGTTCAAAATCGATTCTCTCCTGACGTTCTCCCTGCATTGTTGGTCCCGGACCAATGGCATTGACGCGGATATGCGGAGCGAGCGCCTGCGCCATGGTCTGGGTTGCCGTCCATAAGGCGGCCTTTGACAGGGTATAGGAGATGAATTTGGGCGTAAGCTTCCAAACGCGCTGGTCGATAATATTGACAATGAGGCCGCTTTCCCCGTGCGGAAGTGCTGCCTGCATGGCATCCGCCAGCAGAACGGGTGCTTTTACATGCACCGCAAAGTGCCTGTTCCAGCGTTCATCATCGAAATCGCCAAAACCATCGTCCTGAAAAATCGAGGCATTGTTGACGAGAATTTCGACGGGACCAAGCGCATCCTCAGCGCTGCCAATCAAACCGCGTACCGATGCACTGTCCGTCAGGTCTGCCTGAACCACGGCTGCAGTTCCACCCGCCGCCTGAACCGTTTCCAGCAGCGCCTGACCTTCTTCCAGCGAATGATTGCAATGAATAGCCACGGCAAAACCATTGGCGGCCAGATTTTCTACAATCGCCTTGCCAACACGTTTTGCCCCACCCGTTACAAGAACAACGGTCTTATCTGTCTGCAAGTGGCTCTCCTGATGCTGCGATTCACCCCTGAATATAGGGAGGATATAGCGAAAGCGCGAGGGTGTGGCTGCAGCTGCAATGACAAATGAAATATCAAAGTCATTCGTATCCGTCGCGGCATTTTTCCTCTTTCAAAGCACGTATAACGGTGGGAAGTGAGCGGCGGGTTCAAGAGTAATGAAAAGTTTAAGTAACCATTAAGTATACTATATTGAAAACACCGATTTTCAGACTTTGCGATAAATTTTACGCAAATATTTCGCAAATTCTATTTTGTTGGGTTATTTTTATCCATTTGAAATCATTCGTAAATTCGACATGTTGCATAATAAACACATCGCATTTCTGCCATTTTCTCGACAGTTTCTTTTCACAGTCCGGAGCAAGTGCCGCCACAATGCGGAGCGAATGTCCATCTCGTTCAGCGGACGCAAGTTTTGGTTTTTTCCCCCCGACCAAGTGCCCGCTCCGTGTAAAAGAGTTCAAATAAGGAGATTGCCATGCGCACTCTTAAGACAATGATCCTCGCTTCGGCGGCTGTGCTGACGCTCTCCGCCCCAGTTCTGGCTGCTGACATTATTACTGAACAGGCTCCTGCGCCTGAAGCTGCATACCAGGCGCCTCAGGCCGATTGGTCCGGTGCTTACATCGGTGCCTATGGCGGCTACGGCTGGAACAAGAACAAGACCAGCGCCGGCAAACTTGATGCCGATGGCTTCAAGGGCGGTGCTTACGGCGGCTACAACCTGCAGAACGGCCAGTTCGTGTACGGTGTTGAAGGTGACGTCGGCTATTCCGGTGCCAAGGAACGCAATTTCGGCTACCGGGCGAAGCAGGGCGTTGAAGGTTCGGTTCGTGCCCGTGCCGGTATCGCTCTTGATCCGGTCCTGCTCTACGGTACAGGCGGTGTTGCGATTATGGACAGCAAGCTCTCCGGTCCTCTGGGCAGCGAAAGCAAGACTCACATCGGCTGGACAGCCGGTGCCGGTGCAGAAGCCAAGATCACCCAGAACATCGTTGGTCGCGTTGAATATCGCTACTCCGACTATGGCAAGAAAGACTATGATCTCGGTGGCATCGATAGTGTCTCGAACAAGATCACCACGAACGAAGTTCGCGTTGGTGTCGGTTACAAGTTCTAATCAGAATTTGATCCAGAAAAGAGCCGGACAGGAAACTGTCCGGCTTTTTTGTTGGGTTGGATTCATTTCGGTAAAAGTGCGGCAAGCTCCGGGTGCAGTTCTTCAAAGCGTTTCTGCCAGCGCTTGAGTTTAGAACGGCCCTTTTCCCATTTGCCTTCAAAGCGCAATGTCGCATAGGCAAGGGCAGCAGCCAGCGCAATATGACCGCCATTAAGTTTTTTGCTCAGACGCGGCGGCGCTGCGTTCAGATAATCGAGCACACGAATCGCCTTCGCCCATTGCCAGTCGAGCCATGGCTGATGGATTTTCTCTTCCGGATGGAAACGGCGTTCATAGACATGGGCGAGCAGGACATCGCACAGACCATCCGCAATGGATTCCAGCTGTTCCGCCTCAAGCCGTTTTTCCGCATTGCGCGGAAAAATCTTGTTGCCGGAAATGCGGTTGAAATACTGGGTGATGACGCGGCTATCATAAATCGATCGGCCATCGTCGAGAATCAGTGTTGGAATCTTGCCCAGCGGATTGGCATTGATCAGGTCGGCTGGGGCGGCATTGGTGTCTACAAGAATACTTTCAACCGGTATGCCAGCATAATGAGCCGCCATGCGCACCTTGGTGCTGTAGGGCGAGGCGGGGGAATAAAGAACTTTCGTCACAATGACGCTCCAGAGTTGGCGATTCGATGATTGACGGTAAACCTGTGTCGGTTTTTAGCAAAGCGTTCAGAGCGCTATGTTCAGTGTGGCGGAGCTGTGGTTCGTGGTTCGACAAGCTCACCATGAGGGAGAGTGAGGATGCAACGCTAATCGCAAAGATTACAGATCGCAAAGGTTGCAGAATTTAGCGCCCCTCATCTTGAGCCTGTTGAAGGGCCTCATGGTTGTTATGTCGAACCACGAACCACGAACCACAGCTTCGCCACACTGAACGCAACCTATTGCCCCGGCATATCAACGGATCGTTTGCGGCAGGATGAGCGTTCCACCTCCGGACAGCCTCTGAACTGAAGATCCTTGGTCAGGCAGACACGCACCTCGCGCAGGTAATCCCTATCGCATGTGATCGAAACGGCATCGCTGCTCATACCGGGGTTGGCGGCAATGAAGGCCTGTTCCACCACCTGCGGATTAACTGGTGCCCGCTGGGTCGGCTGACTATAGGCGGAGGGAACGGAAACCCGTGATACCGCCTGTCGCATCACCGAAAAATAATCCTGCTGGCTCAATCCGGTACAACTGCCGTGCTTGCGCCACTCATAGGTGACAAGCCCTGTCGATGGCATGATGTCGGAGAGTTGCTTTGCCCGGCTGAACGGCACATCGCGCTCGGATGTGTCGCAATCCTGCGGATAACCCTGTTCATATTGCGGCCAAAGCCCGTGTACGACAAAACCATAGGGGCGGTTGGTCGAACATTGCTGCCGGTTGGCGTTTGACCCTTCCGAAGCGCAATAGCTTGGTGACCAGGAGAGGGCAAGAACGTAAAAATCAAAGCCCTTGCCAATGGGCACGGATGCCGTTGGCGATGCTGGTGTTTGCCGCTCGCTTGTCGCGACCGCCTCGGGCGTTTGCTGGTTAACAGCATTTTCCCGGGGCTGTTGTTCGCGCAGATACGTCAGCACGGACAGGCCAAGAAGGGCCGCAAACAGGGCGTAGCGGGCCAGCCTGCCGATCTGCATCAGTGATCACGGCTCATTTCAGGCTGCGGCAGCTGCCGTTGTAAACATTCCAGCGGTCGAAACCGGCAACGCAGAACTCGACATTGTTGCCGATGGACGCATAGCCCATGCCTTCTTCAACCACATACCAGACCGGACGCTGATTGCCATCGGAGAGATGTGCGGTCGCCTGGCAATAATAGCGTGAGACAGCCGACATTTCCGGATCGCGGCTTGGCTCATAGCGCTGCTGATGGACTTCGCTGAAATCCTGAATGGCTACCTGCTGCAGGCCGGGAACATGATGGACCTGATAGGAGAATCGGCTGGCGATGCGGTTGAGAACGCCTGAGCGGCCACATGTGTCGTCATAGGTCTGGCTGGGTGCGCGTTCGAGATAATCGGCTGATAATGCCGGAACGACGGATGAAACTGCCAGAGCAGCGCCCAGAGCGGTGCTAAAAGCTGTGGCGAGAAGGGTGGAAACGCGTGCCATCGGGGTCACTCTCCATAGGGTATACAAGGTATTAATTTGAGACCAATGTCGAACAGCCGGTGCCTGCGGTCAAGCACCAACTTGCTCGCCGCGGACCCAATCGAGTGTGAAACCCGCATTCTGTCCGTCACTGAGGACTTTCGACAACGCAGGTAAAACAGTTCTAAGCTCGTCGTCCAGTGTGAAAGGCGGGTTGACGATGATCATTCCCGTGCCATCCAGCCGCGGTTCGGGCGAGGGCGCACGAATCATCAATTCCGCGCGCAGGATTTTCGGAATGCCGGTGTCGTACAGGGCTGAGACAAAACGCTTCACCTCCATGCGGTCCTTGACCGGGTACCAGAAAGCATAGGTGCCGCCGGCGAAACGCCGGTGGGCTTTAACAAGGCCTTCAACCAGACGATCAAATTCGCCGCCCACTTCAAAAGGTGGATCAACAAGAATGAGGCCGCGCTTTTCCTTCGGCGGCAGATGCGCACCAAGCGCCAGCCAGCCATCAAGCTCCGTGACACGTACCTGCACATCGCCCTCGAAAAGGGCGGCAAGAGTTTGCGCATCATCAGGATGCAGTTCCAGTGCGGACAGACGGTCCTGCTTGCGCAACAGGTGCCGCACGAGCAGCGGCGATCCGGGATAATGGCGAATTGTGCCGTCGGCATTCTCGGCGCGGACAATATCGAGATAGGGTTTGATCAGATCGGCGACAGTTGCATCAAGCTTGGTGTCAAGCAGGCGGCCGATACCGTTTTGCCATTCACCTGTCTTGCCCGCTTCCGTTCCTTTGAGATCGTAGCGCCCGATACCCGCATGGGTATCAATAACGCGAAAAGCATGGTCTTTGCGCTGCATATACAACACAATCCGTGTCAGGATGATGTGTTTGACAACATCGGCGAAATTGCCGGCATGATAGGCGTGGCGGTAGTTCATGGCTCAGCTTCTGTCATGATGTTGGTGCTATCGCAAGCAACTCGGTTATGCTGATGACCCAAAATGATTCCCACTGCAAGGCCTTTCCATGACAAAGCTTCTCGCTATTTCCGGTAGCCTGCGTACCGTTTCCATGAACACGAGTGTTCTGGAGGCCTGTATGAAACTGGCACCTGCTGATGTGAGCATCGCTCTTTACAAGGGTTTGGCAGGTTTGCCGCCGTTCAATCCCGATCTCGACGGCGATAGTCCGCCTAAAAAGATAGTAGCGCTGCGAAAACAGGTCGGCGCCGCCGATGGCTTGATCATTTCCTGCCCGGAATATGCCCATGGCATTCCCGGCAGTTTCAAGAACATGCTGGACTGGCTGGTTTCATGTGTGGAATTTCCGGAAAAGCCGGTTCTTCTGATCAATACGTCGCCGCAGTCAGAGCGCATCACGCCGCTGCTTATGGAAGTTCTGATGACGATGTCTGCCCGCGTGGTCATCAATGCATCGCTCACCTTGCCGCTCAAAGGCAAGAAACTCGATGCTGACGGCATCGCCAAAAGCAAAGAATTCGGCGGCCAATTGCGCGACAGTCTTGCCGGTTTTGTGGACGCAATCAACGCCGTTTAGAACGACTGATGTTAAACGTCAGATTATCCAATTTGCCATCTGCCCCAGATGTGTCATTGAGCACATGGAACACGCAAATAGCTGGCGTGTCGGGGTTTGATCATGTCTGGAACTGTTGTTCTCATCGTCCTGTTTGCTGCGTTTCTGCATGCAAGCTGGAATGCTGTTGTCAAATCTGAGGGCGATAAGTTTCTCAATACGGTGGTTGTGGTCACCTCAGCTGGGGTGATCGCAGTTGTTTGCCTGCCGTTCCTGCCTGCTCCGGCGCGTGAAAGTTGGCCGTTTCTGGCTGGTTCCGCAGTCGTGCAGCTGGTTTATCTCGCGCTCGTTGCCGCCGCCTATCGCAGTGGAGACATGAGCCAGGCCTATCCGATCATGCGCGGTACTGCACCGCTGTTTGTAGCCATTGCCAGCGGGCCACTGGTTGGCGAGTTTCTGTCCGCGCAAAAATGGTCCGGCATCGCCCTGATTTGCTGCGGCGTGCTGGTGCTTGCTCTGGAGGCACGCAGGCGAGCAGGGGCCAATCGCGCCACAACGGTCTTTGCGCTGATCAATGCCTTGGTCATCGCCACCTATACGTTGATTGATGGTATCGGCGTTCGTCACTCCGGCGCACCAGCGGCCTATACGATGTGGGTTTTCACGCTGAATGCCGTTCCATTGTTCCTCTGGACCATCGTCACGCGCAAGGGGGAACTCTGGCCGCATTTTATCAAGCGCACACGGCTGGCAACCGTCGGCGGTGTGGGTACGCTCGGCTCCTACGGACTTGCCCTGTGGGCGATGACCATGGCGCCGGTCGCGGCCGTCGCTGCACTGCGCGAGACGTCGATCCTTTTCGCCGTGGCCATTTCCGCCTTCATTCTCAAGGAGAATATCGGTGCGAAACGCCTCATCGCCGTGGCTCTGATTGCCGCTGGCGCTGCCGTGATGCGCCTTGCCTGAGAACTATTCCGGCCGCATATCGAAATAGGGCGTTGCCTCTTCAATCGCGCGGGCAAAGGAAGGCCTATGCATCAGGCGTTCCAGATAACCGGTCAAATTTGGATATCCCTCACCAATAGGCACGTCAAAATTGGCATAGAAAAGTGCTGGGGAAGCGGCGCAATCGGCCATGGTGTAGTCATTGCCAATGGCCCATGTTCGGCCCGCCAGATGCTTTTCCAGAATATCATAGGCGGTACGCAGTTTTTGCCTGGCATATTCAACGCCGAGGGTGTCATTCTGGCCTTCAGGGCGAAAATTGTCCGTAACAATCTTCTGCATCGGAACCTGCACATGCAGATCGAAAAAGCGATCATAAAACCGGGTATCGAATGCCAATTCCTGATCCGATGGCAGAAGCTTTACCTTGCCGGGAAAATGCTGTTCCAGATATTCGATGATCAGGCTGGATTCCGGAATGGTCTTCCCCCTGGCTTCATCGCGTAGCACCGGAAACTGCCTGACGGGCCAGATCTTGGCAAAGTCGGCGCTTTCCTTTTCGTCCATGAAGTTGACAATGCTTGGCTCAAACGGTGTGTCGTTTTCATAAAGTGCGGTCAGCACCTTCATGCAAAAAGATGACAATGGGTGAAAATACAGTTTGAGTGACATGTCGGACCTCCCATCCAGCGTCGAATAAAAATACTAAAGTGATTGCTTAACTATCAATTCAACAGCCGGTCGTCAAGCGCTGTCGCGACATTTCGCGCGTCCTGACAGGGACAAGAAGGACAATGCAGGCCATTTCAGCGGCGTTCAAACTGCGCTATGCATAAAGCATGAACAAAGCTGTCATCCTTCGCACTGGCCATTCAGCCTGTCCTCACGATTGCCCGTCCACCTGCGCACTGGATGTCGAAATGCTCGACTCAGGCCAGATTGGGCGTGTGCGCGGTGCCAAGGAAAACACCTATACGGCGGGCGTCATCTGCGCCAAGGTTGCCCGCTATGCCGAGCGTATCCATCACGCGGACCGGCTGTTGAAGCCGCTTATCCGTGGCGGTTCCAAGGGTGAGGGCGTCTGGAAAGAGGCAAGCTGGGATGCGGCGCTCGATCTCGTCGCCGAGCGTTTCCTGAAAGCGGAAGCCGAATACGGCTCACAAAGCATCTGGCCCTATATTTATGCGGGGACAATGGGATTGGTGCAGCGCGACTCCATGCATCGCCTACGCCATGCAAAAAAATATTCCAACCAGTTCGACAGTTTTTGCACCAATATGGCGTGGACCGGCTTTTTCGCTGGTACGGGCAAGCTTGGCGGTGTCGATCCGCGCGAAATGGCCAAATCCGATTGCGTGGTTATCTGGGGCACCAATGCGGCGGCAACACAGGTCAATGTGATGACCCACGCGGTACGCGCCCGCAAGGATCGTGGTGCCAAGATCGTCGCCATCGATATTTATGAGAACGCCACCGTTCGTCAGGCTGATCTCGGGCTGGTGCTGAAGCCGGGAACAGATGGAGCGCTTGCCTGTGCCATCATGCATGTGCTGTTCCGCGATGGTCTTGCCGACTGGGATTATCTCAACCGTTACACGGACGATCCCAAAGGATTGGAGGCGCATCTTCGCGATCGCACACCCGAATGGGCCGCTGCTCTGACCGGTCTTTCGATTGCGGAAATCGAAGAGTTCGCCCGCCTTGTCGGTACGACGAAAAAGACATTCTTCCGGCTTGGCTATGGCTTTACCCGCCAGCGCAATGGTGCGGTTAACATGCACGCAGCACTGTCGATTGCGGCTGTGACAGGCGCGTGGAAGCACGAAGGCGGCGGCGCATTTCACTCCAATTCAGGCATTTTCCGCATGGATAAGCGGGAAATCGAGGGACAGGCGTTCAAAGACACCTCTGTTCGCCATATTGACCAGTCGAAAATCGGCCTTGCTTTGACCGGCGACAAGGAGACGCTTTATGGCGGCCCGCCCGTTATGGCGATGCTGATCCAGAACACCAATCCGGCCAATGTCGCGCCGCAACAGCGTCTGATCAAGCAGGGCATGGCGCGCGAAGATCTGTTCATGGTCGTCCACGAACAGTTCATGACTGATACGGCAAAGATGGCTGATGTGGTGCTCCCGGCCACCATGTTCATGGAACATGACGATATTTATCGCGGTGGTGGCCAGCAGCATATTGTGCTTGGCCCCAAGCTCATCGACGGCCCCGGCGAAACCCGCCCCAATCTTTATGTCATTAACGAACTGGCCAAACGCCTTGGCGTAGGCGATCTGCCGGGCTTTGATCTTGATGCCAAGACGCTGATCGACAACATGATGGCTTCCAGCAATCTGCCGGGTTATGACGTGCTGAAAGAAATGCGCTGGCTCGACGTTCAGCCGGATTATGAAACTGCCCATTACGAAAAGGGCTTTAACTGGCCCGACGGCAAGTTCCGCTTCAAGCCCGATTGGACCGGCAGTCCATCGCCAAACCGTCCGCCGCAATCCATGGGCACGCAAGGACCATTCGAATCCCTGCCGCAGTTCCCCGATTATTGGGGAGCCATCGAGGTAGCGGATGCAAAACATCCATTCCGCTTGGGCACTTCACCTGCCCACAATTTCCTCAATTCAACCTTTGCCGAAACGCCGACTTCGGTTCTGAAGGAAGGGCGTCCGGAACTGCTGATCCATCCTGATGATGCTGCTACGCTTGGCATTGAGGAAGGCGCACGTGTGGAAGTGGGCAATGAGCGCGGCGAGGTGGTGGTTCACGCCCGTCTGCACACGGGCCTCAAGCGCGGTGTCGTGATCTCCGAAGGCCTGTTCCGCAACTCCGCTTTCGAGCGCGGTGAAGGGATCAACGTGCTCACCGGCTCCGATGCATCAGCGCCCTATGGCGGCTCTGCCTTCCATGACAGCAAGGTATGGGTGCGCCCCGCAGTGAATTGATTTTATTGATATATTTTATATTTTTCTGAAATTGAAATTTTAAGTACCTATACATTTTGACAACTGTGGTTTACACTTTCTATGAGATTGATTGAGAAGACGGACACTTTTTTAAGCTGGATTGATGGCTTGAGAGACCAAAGAGCCAGAGCCAGAATTGCGATGCGACTTGATCGCTTGATCGACGGCAATCCCGGCGACATCAAACTTGTCGGCGACGGCGTCAGTGAACTTCGAATTGATTATGGTCCCGGTTACCGCGTCTATTTCATCGAGCGAAACGACGTCTTGATTATCCTGTTGTGTGGTGGAGACAAGAGCACTCAGGATCGCGATATCAGAAAGGCAAAGACAATGGCTGCTGCTTTAAGGAAAGTAAGATCATGATAAAGTTGAGCCCATACGATACTGCCCAGCACCTCGATTCCGAAGAAATGATCGAAGAGTATCTGTTGGCAACGTGCGAAGATGGTACTCCGTCGGAAATAGCCCGCGCTTTGGGTAACATTGCGCGCGCACGCGGTATCACCGAGCTTGCCCAAAAAACCGGCCTTACCCGTCAAGCGCTATACAAAGCTTTGAGCGGTGAAGGTAATCCTGGATTGGCAACGATTACTAAGGTGGCTGACGCATTGGGACTCAAGCTGTCTTTGGTGCCTGTGGCGACCAAAAAGCAGGATGCTGCTTGAACTCTATCAATCGCTGAAAATGGTGCGTCCGCCTTGCATCGTAGCCTTGCCTGAAGCAACCAGCGCAAGGGCACCGGCATAGGTTTCGTGCTCCACGGATAGCACCCGTAATGCAAGGCTATCAGCCGTATCGCCATTAAGCACCGGTACGGCAGTCTGGGCTATGATTGGACCTTCATCCATGCCCGCCGTGACAAAATGCACGGTGCAGCCATGAACGCGAACGCCCGCTTCCAGAGCCTGCTCATGGGTGTGCAGACCCTTGAATAGCGGCAGCAGGGAAGGGTGAATATTGATCATCCGGCCTTCCCACGCCTGAACAAATTCCGCTGACATCAGCCGCATGTAACCGGCAAGGCAGACGATTTCCGCACCAGCCACGTGCAGCGCTTCAGAAACAGCTGCTTCGTGTGCCTGTTTTGTCGGATAGTCGCGATGGGGGATGGCATGGGCGGCAATGCCGTGTGCTCTGGCCGTATCCAGCCCGCCGGCATCCGCCTTGTTGGCGATGACAGCGACGATCTCTGCCGGATAGTCGGCTGCTTTGGCCGCTTCAATCAAAGCCGTCATGTTGGAACCGCGACCCGAAATCAGAACCGCGACACGCTTCTTTGGAGTTTTGTTGCTCACAGCGCCAGATTGCCCTGATAGACGACGCCCGTGTCAGTGCGGGCGACCATGGTGCCAAGCCGCACCGCATCTTCACCCTGAGCCTTTAGCGCTATCAGTACGGCGTCGGCATGTTCAGGCGCGACAACGGCGATCATGCCGATGCCGCAATTGAATGTGCGCAGCATCTCGTCGCGTTCGACGCCGCCGACCTTTGCCAGCCATGAAAACACTGGCGGCACCTTGATGGCCGAAAGATCAACGCTGGCTGTCAGGTCTTTTGGCAGCACGCGGGGAATATTGTCAGGAAAACCGCCACCGGTGATATGGGCCAGCGCCTTGATCGCGTTGGTCTCGCGGATTGCCGCCAGCAACTGCTTCACATAGATGCGGGTGGGGGTGAGCAATGCCTGTCCGAGTGTTGTACCGGGTTTGAACGGCGCATCCGCATCCCAGCCAAGGCCTGATAGTTCAACAATGCGGCGAACCAGTGAAAAGCCGTTGGAATGAACGCCTGACGAGGCGAGACCCAGAATGACATCACCCTCGGCAATATCGCCTGATGGCAGCAACTGGTTGCGTTCCGCTGCACCAACAGCAAAACCAGCAAGATCATAATCGCCATCGCGGTACATGCCGGGCATTTCTGCGGTTTCGCCGCCGATCAATGCGCATCCGGCCTGCAGGCAGCCTTCGGCGATGCCAGTGACGATGGCCGCGCCCTGATCCGGATCAAGCTTGCCGGTGGCAAAATAATCAAGGAAGAACAGCGGTTCGGCACCCTGAACCACCAGATCGTTGACGCACATGGCAACGAGGTCGATGCCGACAGTGTCGTGTACGCCCGCATCGATGGCGATTTTGAGCTTTGTGCCGACGCCATCATTGGCGGCGACGAGAACCGGATCGGTAAAACCCGCCGCTTTCAGATCGAACAGACCGCCAAAGCCGCCAATCTCGCCATCGGCGCCGGGACGGCGCGTCGAGCGCACGATCGGCTTGATCTTTTCGACAAGCAGATTGCCAGCATCGATATCGACGCCTGCCTGCGCATAGGTGAGGCCATTTTTGATCGTCATTGTCAGCTCCGGATTATTGCTGGCGAAATGCCACGACTCCGCCGCCGCTGCAAGCTCTGAGTGCCTCATGCCGGATGAAAACACCAGATATCGACAGTTTGGCAGCCTGAAAAGGGTGTGTGTGTGTGGTTCGTGGTTCGACAAGCTCACCATGAGGGAGAGTGAGGATGCAACGATAATCGTAGGAATCGCAGATCACAAAGGTTGCAGAGTTTAGCTCCCTTTCATCACCAATCCCCCTCATGGTGAGCTTGTCGAGCCACGAACCATATTGATGCAACTTCTATTTTATAGAGTGTGCAGAACCATACGGCGTGGTTCGACAAGCTCATTATGAGAGGATGGATAGGTTGCAGGGCGCTCTATTCTGCAATGCTGGCGATTAGCCTTGCATCCACACTCTCCCTCATGGTGAGCTTGTCGAACCACGAACCACGAACCACACACTACCAACCAGACCCATAAACAGAAGAAAATGCCAGGAAGCCGATAGCGTGACAATTCCCAATTACATCACCATCTTTCGCTTTATCCTCGTTCCCTTCATCGTCATGGCTCTGCTTTCCGGTTATGTCGGCGCGGCGCTGATCGGTTTTGTGATGGTGTCGATGGCTATATTGCCCGTCGCTATAACCAGCGCACGGAGCTTGGTGCCTATCTTGATCCCATCGCTGATAAATTGCTGCTGGTGACGCTGTTTGTCGTTCTCGGTTTCCTCAATGAATTGCCGGTCTGGCTGGTTGTCATCGTTGTTTCGCGCGATATCCTCATTATAGGTGCCGTGCTGCTCTCGACGGTGATGGCCAATCCGGTGGAAATGCGTCCGCTTCTCGTCTCCAAGGCGAATACGGCCCTGCAGATCATACTGGTGGCCTTCACACTGGCAGACATGACGTTTGAATTTTCGTTCGGCGCAGGCCGGATGATTCTGGTATGGGTGGTTGCACTCTTGACCGCAGCGTCCTCCACTGCCTATCTCGTGGCATGGACAAAACATATGGCAGGCTATGAGCAAATCCGTAAGTAAGACGAAGACGATCACACCGGCCGAGCATGACATCCACGTCGATGTGCAGGTGAACACGCTTGCCACCAGTGTGCGCCGTCAGGCGGTTTTCTGGACCGGCGCTGTCGTGTTCCTCGCCCTGTTCCTCTACATCTTCTCATCCATCCTGCTGCCATTCGTGGCAGGGCTTGTGCTTGCCTACTTCCTTGATCCTGTCGCTGACCGGCTGGAACGCCTCGGGATGTCGCGCCTTGTCGCAACCATCGTCATCCTGATCCTGTTTGTGGTCACGTTCGCGCTGCTGCTGATGATCCTCGTGCCGATACTCGCCTCGCAGATGACCGATTTTATCGCCCGTCTGCCAAGCTATGTGGCGCGCTTGCAGGAATTGATCGCCAACCGCGATTCGCAATGGCTGAAGGATTTCATCGGCGTTGATGCTTCCGTCATCCGCAACAGCCTCGATTCCCTGTTGCAGCAGGGCGCGGGCTTCCTTTCCACTCTGCTCCAGTCGATCTGGAGTTCGGGCAAGACGCTGATTGACGTTGCCGCACTCTTTGTCGTGACCCCGGTTGTGGCTTTCTACATGCTGCTTGACTGGGACCGCATGGTCCAAAGCATCGATAATCTTACGCCGCGCGATCATGTCCAGACCGTGCGCGATATCGCCAATGACATGAACAAGGCGATAGCCGGGTTTGTGCGCGGGCAGGGCACTGTGTGCCTGCTGCTTGGCATGATCTATGCCGTGGGCCTCACCATAGTTGGTCTGAATTTCGGACTGCTCATCGGCCTTTTCGCTGGTCTCATCAGCTTCATTCCCTATGTCGGTTCGCTTGTTGGACTGGTGCTGGCGATTGGCGTGGCGCTGGTGCAGTTCTGGCCTGATTATTTTTATGTGGGCGCTGTCGCTGTCGTGTTCTTCGTCGGCCAGTTCTTCGAAGGTAACATTCTTCAGCCGAAACTCGTTGGCTCCTCGGTCGGGTTGCATCCGGTCTGGTTGATGTTTGCGCTGTTTGCCTTCGGTTCGCTTCTGGGCTTTACCGGGATGCTGATTGCGGTGCCAACAGCTGCGGCCATGGGTGTTCTCGTGCGCTTTGTTATCAGTCGCTACCGGCAATCCCCGCTCTACACAGGCGATCCCCGCAAAATCGAGCAATCCAAAGAAATCCGGTGACATCAGGGCGGTATTGACTGTATTTCACTGGCCATGACCGATACACCGCGACAACTGCCGCTCGATCTTGGCCATGAGCCCGGATATTCGCGCGACGACCTGATTGTCACCGCCTCCAACATGGCAGCGGTGGATATTGTTGATCGCTGGCCGGAGTGGATTTCCCCGGTCGTTATTCTCGCCGGACCGACGGGATCGGGCAAAACCCATCTGGCCGCTGTCTGGAAGGCCGAATCGGATGCCACAGTCATTGACGCCGCGCATATCGGTGACGCGTCGGGCAAAAGCGGGCCATTTCTCATCGATAACATCGGCGATGGCCCCATTGATGAGGCTGGCCTGTTCCATCTCATCAACACCGTGCGCCAGAGTGGCTCAAGCTTGCTCATGACCTCGCGCCGTTGGCCTGCCAACTGGCCGGTGAAACTGCCTGATCTTGCGTCGCGCCTGAAGGCGGCAACGACGATGGAGATAGGTGAGCCGGACGATATGCTGCTATCAGGGGTGCTCTACAAGCTCTTTGCCGACCGGCAGATCGCCGTTGACCCCAATGTCATCAGCTTCCTTGTCAGCCATATTGAGCGTTCGCTTTCCACAGCCAGCCGCATTGTCGATAAGCTGGATCGTGCGGCGCTGGAGAAAAAATCAAAAATCACCCGTGCGCTGGCTGCCAGTGTTGTGACCGCCATTGATGAGGGGCAGGCGACATTCGATCTATGAGGAGAGGAGATATAAGCCGGCAGCCGCAGCGGAGTATGAAAATTCGGGCCTGAGTCGCAACAATACTTACAATTTGGTGTGCGATTTCAAGGCAAAGGGCAAATCAGCAGGATTTTGCATGCGGCTTTTCGGCCCTATTTCACGCCTGCACAGCAATTATGCGATTTTCATAAGTTTTCCTATTTCTGGCTATTGCTTTCCCGGTTCCGACTCTCTATTGCACACAACGTTCAAGTTGGAACGGAGCGTAGCGCAGCCTGGTAGCGCATCTGGTTTGGGACCAGAGGGTCGCAGGTTCAAATCCTGCCGCTCCGACCACTTTGACCGATGATGCTGCTGGTACTGAACCGAAGCCTGTACTATATCGGGATTTCAGACAAAGGGATTTTTTCTGATGGCAGCACGTATTTACAGCCCCGCAAAAACAGCAATGCAATCAGGCAAGGCCAAAACCGATGGCTGGATGCTTGAGTTTGAGCCGGAACAGCCACGTAAGGTTGAGCCGCTGATGGGCTACACGTCATCGGGCGATATGAAGAGCCAGATTCGCCTGTCCTTCGAAACGAAGGAAGAGGCAATCGCCTACGCGCAGAAGAACGGCATTGCCTATTCGGTGCAGGAACCCAAGGAAACCAGACGGCGTGTTGTTTCCTATTCGGAAAACTTCCGCTTTGATCGCAAGCAGCCCTGGACTCACTGACTGTTTGCATTTTGTTCGGATTTGCCGGCGATACTATGATCGCCGGTTAAAAAGCTGGTCCCGTAGCTCAGCTGGATAGAGCACCGGCCTTCTAAGCCGACGGTCGCTGGTTCGAATCCAGCCGGGATCGCCACTCTCTTTCAAGCGCTCAACTGTGTTTTCAGAATCAGTTCGAACCACCCGCCATAGCCAGACATCAAAACCTGCTGAGTTCCGGCACAGCTTTAGCGAAAGAGACCGAGGTCGACCGCTTCCGCCATTGCTTTGTAGCCGGCGGCGTTTGGATGCAGATGGTCGCCAACATCGAAATCGGCGCGAAGACGCGTCGGATTCGCCTGATCGCGCACGGTTGCATCAAAGTCGATCACCGCATCACAATTGTCCGGAGTGCGTATCCAGCTGTTAACTGCCTGACGTTTTGTCTCGCCCTCCGGAGTGTAATAATGCGCGAAGACCGTGCCCTCATAGGGCGTCAGGGTGGCGCAATAGGCTTTCACGCCATGCGCACGCGTGCGGGCAACAATCTGTTTCAGTCCGCCAATGAGATCTTCAGGCGTTACTGTCTGTTCGGACAGACCTGCCGATGTTGAATGGCCAATATCGTTGATACCCTCCATGACAACCACCCAGCGCAGCCCGGGAACCGAGAGCACGTCCCGATCCAGCCGGGAGAGGGCGCTGGGGCCGAACATTGCCTCCGGTAAATCGTGCAGCACACGGTTGCCACTGATTCCGGCATTCACGACACCGACCGCCGGACCACCTGATTTGGCCAGCCGTTCAGCCAGAATATCAGGCCAGCGCTGATTGGTGTCAGTGCCCGAGCCATAACCGTCGGTAATTGAATCCCCAAGCGTAACCAAGGTGCCGCCTTCGGCCATCACTTCGACCCGTGAAAGCATGAACCGCATGGTTTGCGTGGTCGCTTCCGGTAGTGCAGGCGTATCCGTGCTGTCACCGGACATGGACAGATAAGCAGTTTGCTCCGCCAATGGATGCACCACGGAAGGTCCGGTCCAGCGTGGTAAAAACAAGCTGACCGCCAAAGTGTCCAGAGCCGATACTTTCAGATCAATCGGGTCCGAGACTGCCGGGGCACCCGGCGGAACAGTGATGGAATTTGCGCCGCCAAATGTTACCGTCAGGCTGCTGGCAGGATCGATGGAACCGGGTGCATTGCCGGGACGGGCGATGCGGGCCGCGCCGATAACCAATGGCTGCGTGCTGGTTTCATTGGAGAAACGCAAACGAACCTTTGATCCGCCTGCGCTGATGCGGACAAACTGCCGTATCGTGGCATTGCTGAGTTCAGGGCCGATTGGGAATGCCGGGCTGGCGCCCCAACTTCCCTGCCATGCTTCTTGCGCACTGGCGCCAGATGTTCCTGCAAACAACGTTATGAGGCATGCCGCAGCTATGCTTGCCCGCAAAGATTTTCTGTATCGATTCATGGGGTTTTTCCTCGGATCGGCCATTGTTTCATAACGACGTCTTATTGGAGGCGTGCCGGATTATAAGCAGAACAGAGATCGCGCAGCAACCGGCTTTGGCGGCGAAGTAATTGGGCCCGGCAGTTTGACCATGACTGCCGCGGCGCAGTTTCGCTATCGGATGGCAATGCCGACGATTGATGAGTGGTCAGAGTGACGAAATCTTGTCCGTGAGAGCGACCCAGCCGCCCGGCTCCATAATCAAGGCCAGAACATCGTAATGTCCGTAAGCGGCCAGTGCCGATCTTCGGGTGAAAAGTTCATTGACTATTTTGGTTGCATTACCCGCGTCCCGGTCGAAGTAGAAGTTTTGACGCGCCTTTCTGACGGTCGTCTCGAATTCGGATGACGGCTTTCGGTTGGATGGCGGGGAATGCTCGTCCAATGCTTGTCTGGCTGCTGCCAATCCCATCCCGGTCAAGCGTGGGGGGCGGGCTGCATTTGCCAGCGTCTCATTGGCAGCTTTAAGACCCATACCTGTCAGGCGGGGAGGCCGCGGATGGGCCAGATAATCCTCACGCGCAAAATATTCCTCGGTCAGACCATTCCTGCGGCAATACGAACGAAACTGCTCCTTGTAAGCGAGCCAATGAAGCATCATCGCAAGTCTTGCACAACTCTTGGCATGATAGGCTTTGTCAAACGTCTTCACTGCCGACGATGTCGCGTTGATCCCCGCGTTTACGCCCGCCGTAACGATCTCACCGAGCACAGGAATGGCGCTGGTTACAAGCTTTGATCCCTCAATTCCTGCCTTGTGCGCCTTCAGTTTAATGACTTGATTGATTAATGTGGAAATTCCTGCACTTTCCTGCTCGGCGGTCTGCCGGGTCTGCGGCCTCTCTGCTTCCAGCGAGGCTATTTCCTTTGCCAGCTGTTTCAGTTTTGTCAAATGCACTGACGTTGCGCCAACCGTGTTGGATTGCTTCAAAATGGATACGGGATTGACTGGCAGGTATCCGAGCGATCCTATCGAGGCCGCAGAACCTGCGATGCCGACGCCCGTTCCTGCAAGTTCTTTGTATTTTCGCCGTTGCAGGTATTTGAGGGTGGCGGGACTTTCGATTGTCAGATCACCGGTGCTGTGGCCATGGCTGACAAACAGGGGATTCGGGCGAACGTCGATTTTCCCGGTCTTTGCGCCGTGCGCCTTTTGCCCCGCATCAGCCCCGGAGTTTACCAAGGCTGCAAACCCATTATCGTGGCCGCCATTTGCCGAACCGAAAGCGACATCAAGACAAATGGCAGCAATCTCCGTTACGGAGAGCGGCGCATTCTTCCAGTCGTACTTCCCTTTCTTCTGGGCTTCTTGCTCTATTTTTGTATCTGTTGATGATCGACTGCGGAGGGGATTTGAAAATGAAAGTCTGTCGAAAAGATTCCGCATTTCCGCAACTCCAATTAAGACCAGCTAATCTGAGGGGAATGTAATAGTGATGGAACAGGCACCAATGGAACATAGGTGGCTCCTTCAATCAAGGTTTCTTGGCATCACTCAATAGTGTATTGCCGCAATACCACTCATGCCGTGCGAGAATTTCCAATGGACCAGTCATCCGTCGTAACGATATCACCTGTCACACCAGAGAATATCATCAGCTTTCACCAGGCGCTTGATATGGTGTCTCGTGAGCGGCGATATCTGACATTTCTTGAAGCTCCTCCATTGGATCGCTTCCGTGAATTCGTGACAACCATGATCGCGGACGGAAATCCTCAATATGTTGCACTGGCAGACCAAAGGGTCGTCGGCTGGTGTGATATTCGCCGGCATTTTCATGCCGCGCATGCACATCGGGGAACTCTCGGCATGGGAATCATTGCGTCATATCGCGGGCAGGGCCTCGGCTTCCGGCTGATTGATGCAGCCATGAAGCAAGCAAGAAAGGCGGGTTTCGTTAGGATTGAACTCGGTGTGCATGCTGACAATGAACGAGCCATCGCTCTTTATGAAAAGGTTGGTTTCATAAGGGAAGGGGTTGCGCGCGACGCAGTGTTTATTGATGGCAGATATGTGGATACCGTCAACATGGCCGTAATCTACAGGTAGATTCCGTTTCTTGGAACTTGAGATGCCTATTCAGGGTGAAATGTCAGTTCGACATTGCTCCACAGATCATATTTCTCCGGATCAAGCTTGAACGGTTGGGAACGGAGCACCGCTTGGAGTGCCCGTTCTTTGGCTTTCGCGACCACTTCGCTATTGCTGCCCTGACCGGAAACAACAGGTGAGCCCTCTATCGCCCCATCTCGGGTCAGTTTGAACCTTATAACGACGATCACGTCACGATTATCCTTAAGTTCCTCGTCTGTGAGTATGCGAACTTTGGTTCTCTCCATAGGCGAGGTATCCAAGGCAGTTCCGGCATTTTCCGCCATTGACGGCAAGGCCGCCAGCCCGAAGCACAGTGCGGCAGAAATAGCGATTCCCAGACGTTTGATTGACTTGGTTTGCATCGGTTTCCCCTCCAATTTACCCAAGTCCAGATAAGCAAAAGAACAAGCGGGAGTCGATGGGTTAGCCACCGCGACCGACAAGGTCGCGGATAATGTCCCGAACGTCGACAGTCCCGTGCAAGATCTCGCTTTTCGGATTTTCGAACCGAATCCAGCCTTCGTTAAAACCGTCGAGCATTTGTATTCTTGGCTCCGGGTTGCGCATGCCCTGTGCTCTGAACATCGCTTCCCACGTCTCCCGCGGCACGGTCTCGACCCGAACCGGCTGTGACAGTACCTCCGACATCGCATCGGCGATATCAACAGGCGAAACCCGCTCCGGTCCTTCGATCTCGACAATGCGCCGCCCGGTCCAATTCTCCTGAATGAGTTCCGCCGCGAAGTGGCCGACATCCACCGTTGAAATCATCGGAAACTTGTGGTCGGCAGGCTGAAGAAATGAATGGATGACGCCTTCTTCCCTTGCGGAAGCCACATCCCAGACGAGATTATCGAGAAACCAGGCAGGCCGCAGGATTGTCAGCGGGATCGACAGAGTGCTGAGCGCCTGTTCAAGAATGGTGCGCTGGCTCAGAAGGTTACTTTGCGTTACCTGACCACCAATGGTCGACAGGCAGACGATTTTATCAGGCTTGGCGGATTGCAACGCGTTGCGGATAATCGCGGCTTCCGCCTGGGCTTCGGGAAATCCGGGCAGGGGATCAAAATTCGAAGGCGGAAGGATGAACACACCCTCCACGCCGCTGAAAGCCTTAGTCAAAGCTGCTTCATCGCCCATGTCTGCGATGGCGAGTTCGCAACCAAGGCGCAGCCATTCCCCCGATTTGTCAGGGTTCCTCACGACAGCGCGCACCGGTTTGCCCGCCGCGAGAAGCGCGCGGGCCATCGCCCCACCGACCTTGCCGGTGATTCCTGATATTGCATACATATTATTGTTCCTTTGCGGTGAAGCCGATGGTCACGGCCATCCGGTCATTGCCATGGCGCAAAGGTACTGATTGAACGATGTTGACTGAAGTGCAAATTGATCACATCAGCAGTGACTGAAAATCACTGATCATTGCTGTTCACGCGGTTTGTCTGACAAACGCGTCTTTGCCCGGCGGAAGCTGCCCTACTAAGACGGTCAACATCCCCTTGTCAGGCATAAACCATCAAAGGATGCGCTTTACCTCCACCCAATCATTCATGTCGTTGATTTTCAGCTTTCCGACACCTTCAGCCGTGTCGAGCAATACTTCAGGCATGAACTGATGGACATATTCGTCATCATCACTTGTCTGCTCCCAGACCTGACCATTGGTCAGTTCGAATTTTGTCCCCAGCGAATAGCCATCGGTCGAGCCCTTGATTGTCTCCTTGTCATATTCCATTGGCTTCCCTTTCAACGTGAAAGACCCACTCTCAGCCAAGCCGGAGAGTTCGTCAATCGATTGGGGGCAAACCGCAGGCCGCAACATTGTGTGTTCAGAGGTGGAAACTGAATGGCCATTTTTGTTACGAATTGCGGCTGGCGCGCTGTCAGCAAATCATGCCCGCCAGCGAAGACAACCTTGTTTGCACGATCCGTGGAACCAGTTCCTTCCTCATGCATTTGGTCCTTATGGAGACAAATTTCTTTACCCATGTCACCATCAAATCACCTCGCAGCGGACGTATCCTTATTGTGCGCAACGTGCAGGATGCTTTGGCGGTGCTGACCCAGTCCTGGTTACGGCGGCAGAGTGAAAAACACGCTATTGCCTGTCAGGTCTGCCGGGATGCTCTGGGTGACACGCGATCACCAGACGAAGCGCGCGCGGCATTTGTGGAAGCGTCGCGTGAGGCAGGCATTTATGTCACCGAGCGCACGGGATCGCTGCTGGGCACTGCACCCGGTATTCTCGCCGACACACCCGAAAAACCCGTTGGCACCGCGTAGGACTTGCGGACGGCGCTTTGCGCCATCGGTTCCATAAATTTGGAATTCAATTTTAATTCTTTGTGATCGAACTTTTTCTTGCGCTCAAACGTATCTGTCCGGGCAAGGGGACCTCGACGATATGAATAACAGGTTTTTCAGACTGGAACCGTCAGTTGATTTTATGGGGCATGTGATTTGGGAAAGATCGAAAATACGCGAAACCTGCTGGGTACGGGCATCAAGTGAGCAGGACGCACGGCTGATTGCGTCCATCAAACTCAACAGTTCTGGTTCAGCCGGTAAATCCGCATCGGAGAGCCCATGGTTGAACGGTCTGCTGGTGCAATGCAATCAGGACGTTCCGCCATTGGATTTTGGCAACCGCAGTTTGATGACAGTCAGCGGTAAAACTTATTTATGAATGTCGGCCTCGGCGGCCTCAATCATCTTGAATAAGGGTGCTTCAAAATTATGAATTCAGGAAAGCAACAAAGGTCATTCAGGCCATGGATGAACACAGCTGGCTAATCAGCACGGCCAGAGCAAGTGCAAAGCCAAAGACGAGCAGATGACACCACGCCGGTGTGGTATAGTGCAGGTGCTGTTCTTCCTCATCATCTTCATACATTCGAATGTTCCCCTAATTCGTCTGCAGGTGCCTATTCCATCAACATGAAAGTAAAATGTCAAAGCATGTGCGTGAAAATAATTCAGAAAATGCACTGAAAAGCGACTGTAAGGGCAAATTGGGCCTTGAAACAGGCCATACAAACGTGATGGCGAGGCGTTAAGAACAATGATTCTCTCACGCGGCGCGTTTAGAGGTAGGTAAATATCCATTGTCCCGGCCAGTACGATGCGCATACGTGGTCAGGGCAAATGATCGTCGGTTGAAATCAAAATGGCACAACTTTAGGTTGTTATGCGAAGGCGCGCCCAAGCATCCAGATTCCCGCCAGAACAATGAGCATGATAATAGCGAGTCGCCACGAACCTGCGAATACGCCGGGTTGTTTATTATCGTCAGACATTGAAAGTTCCAGAGCACATATTTGTTTTGTAAAATAAATACAACTATTGCGCGAATAAGCAACGAGAACTTGTGTAATAATAAAAGGTGAAATGTTGCATGCCGTATTTGACGACAATCATTTCATGCCGATTCATCCAGACAATTGATCAGAAGAACTCAGAAAAATATATAAGACGATTGCACTAAGACGTAGGGCTATGATGCTAAAGTGCTTATCAGTTATTGCGAGATAACGATAAGTCGTGCTGACCACGGCTTTTCTTAGGCTTGGTGGTCAGTCGATCTTCGCAATGAAATGCCTATTTGGCCAGCATCTTGACTTTAAGCTTGCGAACCATGTTGCGCGACTTCAGCTTTTTCAGAAGCCGGTCTTCAAGCTTGACGCTCCGGGCGATAAGTTGGTCCCAGTTGGTCTTTGCAACGACTTTGGCTGGTTTGGCTTTCTTGATCTTTGTGTTTGGTTTTGAGTTTTCTGGGCGATGTGTCGCCATTGCGGTCTCGTGATTTGAATGGCCCGGATTACGATAGTCTTCCAAAAAGTACAGAGTAAGCACTCAGGTGGCCCCTTTCCGAATATCACCTGCCAGCGCAGTCGCAGGTTCCTCATCAGCAAATTGGAGGAGGGGGTGGAACACAAGACGATAACCGCCAAAAAAAGCCAATCAGCGACATCAAATAGAACTTTAGTTGTAATTCTCAATGCTCTCGCTGCTGCAACAGCTGTAAACGCGGCTCAATATCACAAAACCACATGATATCCGATAGATACAGCCTTTCATGACAGTGTGGTTTTTACCGATTGTGCGTAAATTACCGCGGTTTTTCCAACGCACAGAACTGCGGTCCGGACAATATGGTCCTTCAGGACAACAGGCCAGCAAACATGCGGATTGCCGGGAATTGGCCACGCTTGATAACGCGTTGTTCCATCCAGACGTATTGATCCTAAGGCGCTGATCGAAGAAGATTGTCGTTATATTTTCATTGTCGGTGGCAGGGCGATTGCAATCGTCAGGTAAATAAATTCTACTTAATCGGGAAATATTGGGAGTTTGTTCTACGAACTTGCGCCCACGGATTGCTAGCATGCGAAATGAACAAAGAAACCAGTGGGATAGATTAAATCCTACGTCAGCTCGCAGGGTATATCATGATTTTCAAAAGCGTCGCCTCCATGGGCATGGGGGTAATATTGGCATTGGCAGCGGCAACGCCGGGCTTTGCGCAAGCCGTCAAGATTGGCAGCAAGAATTTTACCGAACAGTTTGTGGTCGCTGAAATCTACGCGCAGGCTCTGGAAAAGGCTGGCGTCGAGGTGGAACGGCGTACGAATCTCGGTGCAACACTGATCGCTCATTCGGCACTGCTGAATGGCGAAATTGACCTTTATCCTGAATATACAGGCACAGCGCTTGCGGCCGTGGTGAAGGGCGATCTTTCCGGTTCCGCTGAAAAAATCTACGGCGAAGTCAAGGATTACTACGAGAAGAACCTGAAGCTGACCTTGCTCCAGCCGACGAACATCAACAATGGCTATGCGATCATCACGCTCCCGGAAACCGCCGAAAAATACAAACTCAAGACGCTCACGGATCTGGGCCCCGTTTCCAAAGATCTGAGTTTTGGTGCGGAAGGCGGTTTTGGCGAGCGCAAGGACGGCTTGCCCGGTCTCAAACAGACCTATGGCATCGTGTTCAAGGATTTCCGCATTTTTGCCAAGCTTGGTATTCGCTACAGCGCGCTGACCAGCAAGAACATTGATGTGTCCTATGGTTTTGCCACCGATTGGCAGATTGCCGACAACAAGCTGGTTGTTCTTGCTGACGATAAGAACCTGTTCCCGCCCTATTATCTCGTGCCGGTCGTGCGTCAGGATGCCTTGGCAAAGAATCCCAAGATCGCGGAAGTTCTGAACAAGGTCAGCCCGCTCCTGAACAATGAAAACATGCGCGAGCTTAATGCCGCCGTTGAACGCGACAAGAAGGAACCCAAGGAAGTTGCCGAAGCCTTCCTGAAGGAAAAGGGCATCTGACATCAGGGCTTACTGGGTTTCACGCACATATACAGGAAGCGGCGGAGATGAGGTCGTCTCCGCTGTTTCAATTCTGACCGATATGGAACGACGCATTTGAACTGGGCCCCCAAAAACATCCCTGAGATACTTACGGCAACCTGGCAGCATCTGATGTTGTCGGTTTCATCCGTTTTGATCGGGCTGGTCATCGCCTTGATCCTTGGGATCATCTGCGCGCGCCGTCCGCGCCTTTACGCGGTGGTTCTGACGATCACCGGCATCATCTTCGTCATTCCGAGCCTTGCACTGTTTGCGCTGCTCATTCCGTGGCTTGGTCTTGGCACCAAGCCGGCGCTGGTTGGCCTTTCCTCCTATTGCCTGCTTATTCTCCTGCGCAATGTCGTAACCGGCCTGCGCGGCGTCCCCGCCGATGTACTCGATGCTGCTGACGGCATGGGCTACAGCGCATGGCAGCGGCTGGCGCGTATTGAACTGCCGCTGGCCTTGCCGCTTATTGTTTCCGGCATTCGCATTGCCTTGGTCACGGTCATCGGCATTGCCACCGTTGCCGCCTTCATCGATGGGGGTGGGCTTGGGACCATTATCCTCATGGGTATCGACCAGAGCTATACGGAAAAAATCCTCGTCGGCGGTATTCTTACGGCGCTGATGGCCACGTTCTTTGATCTTGTTTTGAGCCAGGCTGAAAAAGCTCTGGTCCGCTGGCGGTGAGGGGCTGATAATGCTGATCACCGCTTTCAACTGGATCATTAATAATCAGCCGGAGTTTTTGCGGGCGCTTGGCCAGCATCTGGTGATGTCGGGCGTCTCGCTTGTGTTTGCGCTGGCCATAGGCCTGCCGCTTGCCATTCTCATCATCAATCGCGGCGGACTGGCCTTCACGGTCATCAACGCCATCAATGCGCTGCGCACCATTCCAAGCCTTGCCATTCTTGCCATCATGATGCCGCTGCTCGGTATTGGCCTATGGCCATCCATCGTGGCGCTCACAATCCTCGCTCTGCCGCCCATTCTGCTCAACGCCTTTATCGGCCTGCGTGATGTTGATCCTGATGCGGTGGAAGCGGCCATCGGCATGGGCATGAACAGGGGGCAGGTCTTGCGCAAGATACGCATTCCGCTGGCTGCCCCCGCCATGTTCGCTGGCGCGCGCACAGCCGCCGTGCAGGTGCTTGCCGGTGCAACATTGGCGCCTTTCATTGGCGGCGGTGGGCTCGGTGATTTTATCGCCGTCGGCATCAGCATGATGGATATGTCGCGGCTTCTGGTCGGCGCAGTGCCCATCGCCTTGCTGGCACTGGCCACGGAATTCACACTCGGCTTTGCCGAAAAATTCTTCTTCGCAGAAAGAACATCCTGATGATCAATATGCAGCATGTCACCAAGCGCTACACGGAAGGTAGTGCAGCTTCGGTTGACGATCTCAGCCTCATTGTCCCGGAGGGATCAACGGTCGCGCTGATCGGCCCATCAGGCTGCGGCAAGACAACCACCATGCGCATGATCAACCGGTTGATCGATCCAACCGAGGGCACGATTATTGTCAATGGCGAGGACGTTACCAAGGTTGATCCGGTGATCCTGCGTCGCCATATCGGTTATGTGATCCAGCAGGTAGGTCTGTTCCCGCATATGACCATCGCCCAGAATATCGCCGCCGTGCCAAAGCTTCTCGGCTGGGACGACGCCAAGATCAGGAATCGCACTGACGAGCTTCTGCATCTCGTTGGGCTTGATCCGGCTGAGATGCTGAAACGCTATCCGCGCCAGCTATCGGGCGGCCAGCGCCAGCGCATCGGCGTGGCGCGCGCCTTGGCGGCTGATCCGCCCGTTCTGTTGTTGGATGAGCCATTTGGCGCCATCGATCCGATTGCACGCGCACGCTTGCAGGACGAGTTCCGCCAGATATTGCAGCGCGTGCGCAAGACTGTCGTATTGGTGACGCATGATCTCGACGAAGCTATTCGTCTGGGCGACCGTATCGCCCTCATGAAAAGCGGCAAGATTGTCCAGTATGATACGCCGGATGCCATCCTGTCTCATCCGGCTGACGCATTTGTCGAAAACTTCGTCGGCATAGACCGTGCAATCAAGCGCCTGAGCCTGTTTACTGTCGATGATGCCATGACAACGGATAAGCCACGACAAGGGGCACACATGGTTGCTTCAACAAGCAATCTTCGCGATGCGCTGGCATTGATGGTGGCAGCCAATAGCGACGTGCTTGCTGTGACCGATGCATCAGGCGCCGTGAAGGGCCAACTGACCCGCGATGCGATTTTTTCCGTCTGATTGCGCTATGCGTTCGATCAGACATGTCGATAGAAACTCACCTTTGGAGAGTGCTTATGTCCATCAGCTATCGTTCCAATGAAATCCCCGCCATTCTGATTGAGCCGACCTATCGCCGCATCCGCCTCAAGCTCGGCGAAGAGGTGATTGCCGACAGTGCCAAGGCGATTGTCGTCTACGAGAACGGCGGCCATCCGGTTTACTACCTGCCGAAATCTGATTTCCGCGAAGACGCTCTTGAGCCCTCATCAAAGACCGGTGCGTCGCCGGTGCTGGGACCAAGGCGCTACTGGTCGCTTGCGGGTGAAGACAGCGCATGGAGCTACGAAAACGCACCCGATGGCGTGCCCAATCTCGCCGATTATGTAACCGTTGCATGGAGTGCGGTGCGCTGGTTTGAAGAGGATGAGGAAATCTTTGGCCATCCGCGCAATGTCCACTGGCGCATCGACACCATCAACAGTTCGCGCCTTGTCGAAGTCTTTGTGGATGGCAAGCTTGTTGCCCGGACAAACCGTGCGATTTTCCTGTTCGAAACCAGTCTTATCACACGATATTACTTCCCGGTGGAGGATCTGATCGCCGGAACATTGGTGCAAAGCCCGCTGCATAGCTATTGCCCCTATAAGGGCAAGGCCTCCTACTATCATTTCGAACTCGACGGAAAACGCCACGAAAATATCGTCTGGTACTATCCAGAGCCGCTTTATGAGGCTGGCAGGATCAAGGGATTCATCTCGTTCTACAATGAGAAGATCGACAATATCCGCGTCAGCGCCGGGGATGCGGAATAATGCATATCGGGCTATCGCTGACCCCGTTCGGACATCACCCCGCTGCATGGCGCAGAAGCAGCGCCGCCCGGGGCGCGCTTGAGTTTAGTCATCTGGCGGCGCAGGTGAAAAAGGCCGAAGAGGGCGGGCTGGATTTCGTCCTGCTCGCGGATCGCCTTGGTCAGAGACCCGAAAATGACCTGTCGCCTCTCACGGTGCCGTTTGAGCCAACGACGCTGGTCGCGGCTCTTGCAACGGCAACGGGCAAGATCGGCTTCATTGCCACCGCTGCCACGCACCAGCATGAACCTTATAATCTTGCCCGCCGTTTTGCCTCGCTGGATTCGATCAGCAAAGGTCGTACCGGCTGGAATGTCGTGGGCTCGGAAAAGCTTGAGCGCGATCAGGAGTATCTCGATGTGGTCTCGGGGCTTTGGGATAGCTGGGCGGACGACGCCTTTGTCTATGACAAGGCACTGGGCCGCTTTTTCGAACCGGATAAAATGCATGTGCTCAATCATAAAGGCACGCATTTCACCGTTCGCGGACCTTTGAACGTCAATCGTTCGCCGCAAGGCAGGCCCGTGATCAGCCATGTGTTGACAGCCAGTACATTTGAGATCGCAGCGCGCTTTGCCGATGTGGTTTTTCTGCCGTCTTCCTCATCCGAGGAAGTAAAGACCTTCTCGGCGCGTTTAAACAGCAGCCTTTCCGCCTTTGGCCGTCGCCGGAAAGATGTACGGGTTCTGGCGAATATTATCCCTATGGTCGGCAATTCATCGTCAGACGAACTGAATGCCATTCCCGATGCACTTGAGATTGTTGGCACACCTGCCGGGATTGCCGAGCGCATGCAGTCTTTGGCGGAAACGGCTGATCTTGATGGCTTTGTTATTCTGCCGCCCGTTGCCCCCGAAGGTGTGACCGGTTTCGTTGATCTGGTCATACCCGAATTGCGCCAGCGCGGACTTTTCCGGAATGCCTATGAGGAAATGACCTTGCGTGGCCATCTAGGGCTTGCTCATCCGGATCGTCTGGAGCGCGCATCATGAGCACGAAGCAGATGAAACTCGGTGCCTTTCTCATGGCTGGCGGGCACCATATCGCCGCGTGGCGTCATCCGGATGCCCACGCCAATGCCGGTATTGATATCGGCCATTTCATCGGATTGGCGCAGATGGCCGAGCGGGCCAGGTTCGATATGGTGTTCATCGAAGACGCTGCCGCGATCCGCGAGCGTAACCCTGAAATAGCCAGTCAGGCGGCGCGCTCCACCAGCTTCGAGCCGCTCAGCCTGCTGGCGGCGCTTGCGGTCAATACCACCCATATCGGTCTCGTTGCCACCGCTTCGACCACCTATAACGAGCCCTATGGTCTGGCGCGCACATTTGCTTCACTCGATCAGCTCAGTGGTGGCCGAGCCGGATGGAATCTGGTGACTTCGGCCAGTGATCTGGAGGCGGAGAATTTCGTTTCCAGTGGGTTGCGCCCGCATGGCCAGCGCTATGAGCGGGCGGAGGAGTTTGCCGAGGCTGCTGTTGCGGTCTGGGATAGTGTGGACGAGGGCGCCTACATTCTCGACGGTGCAAAGGGCATCTATGCCGATCCGGCAAAACTCCATCCTGTGGATCATCACGGCACGCATTTTTCCGTCAAGGGATTGCTTGATAGCCAGAGATCACCGCAGGGCAGACCGGTTATGGTACAGGCCGGGGCGTCGGATGTTGGCAAGGATCTCGCCGCGCGCACCGCCGATGTGGTTTTCTCCGCTGCCCAGACTTTGCAGGAAGCGCAGGCCTTTTATGCGGATGTAAAGGCACGACTGCCAAAATTTGGCAGGAGTGCCGATGATCTCAAGATCATGCCCGGTGTTTCACCCATTGTCGGTGAAACGGAGAGCGAAGCGCGGGCCAAATATGATGCCCTGCAGGAACTGATCCCCGATCAGGTCGGAGTGGCGCTGTTGGCGAGCTATCTCAGTATCAAAGACCTGTCCAACCACCCGCTGGACGGGCCATTGCCTGACATGCCGCAAACCGATGGTATCCAGAGCAGACAGCAGCTGATCATCGACCTTGGAAAACGCGAAAACCTGTCGATCCGCCAATTGGCCCGGCATTTCGCCGGTGCGCGCGGCCACTGGCAACTGATCGGAACGCCCGTTCAGATTGCCGATGCATTGGAGGAGCGGTTTTGCGGCGGAGCAGCCGACGGGTTCAATGTCATGCCGCCGCTGTTTCCCACCGGCCTTCAGGATTTTACCACCCTAGTGGTGCCGGAACTGCGCCGTCGCGGTCTTTTTCGCGAGAATTATGAAGGGCGCACATTGCGCGAAAATCTGGGTGTCAAAAAACCGGCGCGCCTATCATGAGCAGAGAGAACCGTATGAAACCGATCTATATCGACTATCTGAATGCCTTCGACATCGACGCTCTCGCTTTGACCGATGCGGAAATTCTCAGCGCCATTGAAACCTCGCTTAAAGCACAGGGCAATGGCGAGACCGTGATCGAGCCGCGTGTGCATCTGGAGCCGGATGAAACGTTTCATGGCCATTTTAACGTGCTGCGCGGCTATGTGGCACCACTCAATCTGGCCGGAGTAAAGATTGTTGGCGACTTCGTTGACAACTACAAGCTGAACTACCCTTCTGAATTCGGCGTCCTCAACCTGTTCGATCCGCGCACCGGCGCACCGAAAGCCATTCTTGATGCGACCGTTATCACGGATATGCGCACTGGAGCCATCACCGCGCTTGGTGCCAAACATCTGGCGCGCAAGAACTCAAAAGTGCTTGGCCATATCGGCGCGCGCGGCACCGCCTACTGGAATGTGCGGCTGCTCGATCATCTCTATGATTTCGATGAAATCCGCGTGCATTCGCGCCGCCCGGAAAGCCGCAATGCCTTTGCCGAAAAGCTCTCCAATGATCTCGGCAAGACAATAACCGTTGTCGATAACTGGCAGGCCTGCGTCGAAGGCGCGGATATTGTGGTTGAGGCATCGCGCCTGCCGGAACCAACGCCGATGCTGAAAACCGAATGGATCAAACCCGGAGCCTTTGTGGTGCCTTACGGGACCATGAGCGCTGTTGAACTGTCACTCACCGATATCATGGACAAGCTGGTGGTTGATGATTGGGGGCAGTGCAAGGGTGGCAAGTTTGGCTCGCTACGTGCCCATGTCGAGGCGGGAAAACTGTCCGAACAGACGCTGCATGCGGAACTCGGTCAGATCGTTGCCGGTCACAAAACGGGGCGTGAGAACGATAGCGAGACAATCCTGTTCTGGCATCGCGGCCTTTCGCTCAGCGACATCGCGCTTGGCTATGCCATGCTCGAGAAGGCCAAGGCGAACAATATCGGCCAAAGGCTGCGGTTTGCATGAGCACGCTTATTCTCCAAGGGGCAGGCGTCACGGTTGCCGATATCGAAGCCGTGGCGCGCAGGAACATTGCCGTTGAGGCTACGCCAGAGGTTTCGGCCAAACTTGTAAAAGCGAGAAGCGTTCTAGATCAGGTGGCGGCAACTGGGCAACAAATCTATGGCCTGAATACCGGTCTTGGTGCCAATCTGAAAACTTCAGTGGGCGATGAAACGTTTCATTTTCAGCAGCAACTGGTGCGTGGGCGCGGCGTCGGTGTTGGCCCATCCTTGCCGCGGGATGTGACCCGTGCGGTGATGGCCGCCCGGCTGTCCATGCTGGCGGTTGGCGGCTCCGGCATATCGCCTGATGTTTTTAATGATTTGCTGGCACTCCTGAACAGCAAAGTGCATCCCGTGGTGCCATCCATTGGTTCCATCGGTGCGGGTGATCTGGTGCTCCTTTCGGCTATCGCGCAGACCATGATCGGCGAGGGGTATGCAGAGTATGAAGGCGAGGTACTTGCCTCCACAGAAGCCCTATCGAGGGCGGGCCTTGAGCCTTCAACGCTTGGCCCCAAGGATGGCTTGTCGCTGCTCAATGCTTCTGCAGTTTCAGTCGGCAAGGGGGCACTTGCTGTTGTCGATACAACCGCCTTGTTTGAGTGGCAGCGGGATGCTGCGGCACTCAGCTTTGAGGGGCTCGGCGGCAATCCGCTGATCCTCGCGCCAGCCATCCAGCAGGCACGCCCTGCCGCAGGACAGGCGCAGGAAGCGGAAAAGCTTCTTAAACGGCTTGAGGGCTCGTCGCTGCATGAAGCGCGAGCCGTCATTCAGGACCCGCTCAGCCTGCGCTGTGTCGCGTCGATCCACGGTGCGCTGGCACAGGCCCTCGCAGCGGCTACGGAAGCGGTCGAGATTGAACTCAATGCAGCGGCAGACAATCCCTTGGTGATCGTTGATGAGAACAGGGTGCTATCAACAGGCAATTTTCACACGCCCTCTCTGGCACTGGCCTTTGAAACCCTTGGGCTTGCCGTTGCGCAGACCGCGCTTGCCAGTGCTGCCAGGTTCATTCAGCTGACCGGTTCAGGCCGCAATGGCCTGCCACGCTATCTTTCGCCCGTGGGCGGTGCATCGGCAGGGCTTGTCCCGTTACAGAAAACCGTTACGGCCCTCATGGGTGCGATCCGCCACAGGACCAATCCTGTTTTGCTGGATTTCATGCCCGTTTCGGAAGGTGTTGAAGACCACGCAACCCAGACGCTTCTGGCAGTGACAAAATGCGCTGAGATGCTGGATCTTTGGCGCCATGTCGTGGCGTGCGAAATGCTGGCGGCAGCACAGGCGGTTGATCTGCGAGCCGGGCATCATTGTGGTGACGGCACGCGCCAGACCTATGATCTGGTTCGCGCCATTTCCGAGACCCTGCAAGAAGATCGGTCGCTGGGCGAAGATGTTTCATGCCTCGTGCAGCGCCTGCAAATGGGGTAGCTCATCGGCCAAACTTGCGGCCGAGAACGAGAACAATAGGTATAATAATCATAAAAACAAAGAGATAGCCCCAGACTGGAGTCATGTAGGGCGCGTAATCATCTTTCTCTCTTCTCTCGTCGTCGTCCTCATCCATTGCCTTCTCCTGCATGGGCCGGGCCAAGCAACAGTCAACGGATTTGAGCCTGCAATCGGGGTGAGGACCAATTCACGTTCGACCGGCGTGGCAATTCGAGAACAATTCAGCAGGCTTATAATAACACTGACCCGAGCGGTGCGGGAGAGCTAATATTTCAGTTTTTTGAAGCAACATTCCGGCACCCGCACATTGGATGCCGGTACTGGTTTACACCAAGACGGGGCCGGAGCCGTCTGGCTACCATTCAATTAATCGGATTCAACCTCAACCTCGATGTAATCCTCATAGATGTCGATATGAATCAGCGGTGTGCCATTGATGATGGCACGCCGGGCTCCCGGCGTGAATCTGCCACGATTGAGCATGCTTTCAAGACGGGCGCGATTTTCTTTGCTGCGAAAGAAGCTGTCCCCGTGATCTTCGGCATCCCGATCGCCATAAACGTAATAATTGGCACGGTCCTGACGGATAATCGCCGCGGCGCTGTCCAGCCTTTGGCCGTTGGAATTGAAATGGTCGGTTGAACTAAGCCTTGCGGTGTAGCTGTCGATTGGCTGCGCGTGGCTCACGGTTTGCATGGCGAGCAAAAACGCCGCCGAAAGATAGATCGATTTCATAAAGAACTCCCCCAAAATTGCGGCCAAGATTTAATCGGTCTTTATGCCGCTGTCGAGCGTTTGGGGGAGTTTTGCACTACCGGATAATGGGATGGAAGCGGCGAAGCGATGCAAATCCGGCAATGATGAACAGAACAAACACAATCCCTTGAGCAATGGCGAAAGGTGGCTCCGTTCCGGTAGGGGCGAGTGCGTTGAGTGGGGGTATTTTCTGAAAGGATTGGGCGACCAGCACGAACACGTTGAGGTAAAGTGAGATGATTGCAGTCACAACATAAATCCAGCGCGCTGCGCCCACAAGGCGGTAGGGATAGCGTGCTGCAATCGCGGCGGCGAGAAAGACGATGGAAATGATCCCGACGCCAATGGCAGGCGTAAATCCATTATAGGGAAATCCAAATCCGGTCAGGCTGGTTGCAACGGTGGTAACGAGAAAGATCAGTGTCCAGCCATCCTTCCTATCGGAATTGAACAGGCCAGTGAGAACAACAAGTCCCGATATGATGCCGATAAGGCTGATAAGTACGTGGAAGAAAGTATAATAGGTCATGCCAAAGATCATGATGCCGTCCCCCAATCGGTTTTGTTCAGAGTTATTCTGAATTAAAACGGACAAACGAAACAAGCTTTTGTATCAATTGTAAATATTGATCTGTAAACAATATACTTGAGTAAAAATATCAATATTGTCTTGGGCTGCCCGCTTGGCAGGCAGCCCCAGATGCATGCTTATGGAACAGTTGCGCCGTCGAGCTTAGTGCTCAGTTTGGTGAACAATCCGTTGAGGCTCGTACCGAGCGAAGTAGCGCCAGCAATAATGCCGACGGAGATGAGGGCAGCAATCAGACCGTATTCGATCGCGGTTGCGCCGGATTCATCTTTGAGAAAACGTGTAAGAAGAGTTGTCATGATTTGTATCTCTGTTAAAGCGTTGCATCTATATGGTTCGTTGAACCGTTGTGAGCGATGCTCAAAGGGAAACGGGGCTGCCCACTTGGCAGACAACCCCGGATAAATGCTTATTTGACTACGGTAGCGTCGAGCTTAGTGCTGAGTTTGGTGAACAATCCGCTGAGGCTCGTGCCGAGCGAAGTAGCGCCAGCAATGATGCCGACGGAGATGAGGGCAGCAATCAGACCGTATTCAATCGCGGTTGCGCCGGACTCATCCTTGAGAAAGCGTGTGAAAAGAGTTGTCATGTTTATATCCCTGTTGAAGCGTTGCGTTTGACGCGGTTTCGTTGAACCGTCGTGAAATTAGGCTTTCAACAATTGCGGCTGACTTAAAGAAACTGGTTAGCAAATAGTCACCAGTCTTCTTGCTTAATCTCTGGTTACATTGTCTTGAAGATTTTATTAAAAATAGAATTTCAAATGTAATGTGCATAACTATTGCTGCTTCTGCCTTGCTATAGACCAAGCAATCGTCACTCTTTACCGGTGGTGACCAGAAAGAGCCTAGCAAGCTATTTTGCGAACACCCTCGTCACCGCACTGGTTCGACGTTATTGTTGGTCAAGTCTTCCGCTGGAGATATAAAGATATAGCTGCAGTAACGCGTCTTCAAGGCAAATATAATTTTCGTCGATTTTATGTACGTAATTGGTTTTATCGTTAAACAAAGCTTTGAATAGAAAATTCCATATAAATGAAACTAAGAAAATAAAAAACTCGTACCTGTTTCCTGAAGGCGACTGCCAGTCTCTGGTGTGCGTCGGATTCAGGAGGTGATCGCAATAACATAAGTATATATTGTCGATATAAGTACGAAATTTTGTTTATTTTTGCAATCTGCATTCGGCAGCTAAGGGTTTTTGTTCGATTTTTATTTAAAAGAAAATTGAAAATACAAAATGTAAACTACAGTTACAATAATTATATTGAAAAATATCAAATAATAATGCATATAGAAATATTCTAAGCTTCAGTTTTAATGCTTGGACAACATAAGAAAATGGGTAGGGAGGTTGTAATGAGTAAATTTTATAAAAAGACGAGCTGCATCGTCGCTAGCTCCTTAATACTTGCAGTTATTTCCACGTCAGCCCTCGCCGGAGGATTATCAGTAGGCGGTGTTTCGGTGGGAGGCTCGCAGAATGGCGGTCTTGGTGTTGGCGTTGGTGCTAACATCGGTGGCATCAAGGCGGGCGCGGATGCATCCATAGGTGGATCAAAAGGTATTGCAGCAGGAGCAGGAGCTTCGGTTGGTGGTGCAAATGGCATTAATGCCGGTGCAGGCGCGCAAGTTGGTAACGGCGTCAAGGCGGGCGTTGGCGCGAATGTGGGCGGTGCCAATGGTGTGACGGCCGGTGCTGGTGCAAGCGTTGCATCAACAGGCATCGGCGCTGGAGCAGGTGCCAATGTTGGTGGTACCAACGGTGTATCCGCAGGTCTGGGTGCTGGTATCGGTTCGAACGGTATTGGGGCAGGTGTGGGTGCCAATGTTGGTGGAACTGGCGGTATCGGCGTCGGTGTCGGCGTTGGTATTGGCGGCGGAACTAAGCCAGGCGGCACAAATCCCGGCGGCACAAATCCCGGTGGTACGAATCCGGGTGGTACAAATCCTGGAGGAACTAATCCCGGCGGTGGAATTATCGGTGGAGGCACAATGCCAGGCGGTGGTATCAAACCAGGCACTGGTGTGAAATCCAGTGTCATTTCAGCGAGGTTGGCAGGCCTTACTGCACAGGACCGTATGAAGTTGAGAATCCGTTGTGCTGAGATTTCATCCAATTCGATGAGCTACGACAGTTCTCTCGTTGCGCTATGCAAGATGCTTCGCGGCACATGAGGTCAAACGGATAAGACAGAAATGGCCCCGCAAGGGGCCATTTTTATAAACGGAACAGCGCCGTGCCTTCAGCCAGCGCATTTTCTTCTGGCGATCGAACGGGTCATGGAATCAACCTGACCTTGCAGCGCACCGGCCTTCTTCTGGTTGGCTGTGCGATAATCCGGGAGAATTGGCCCAAAACCGGTGATGACATCAGGGTCCTGATAACCCTTGCCATTGGTCAACTGGTTAATCTGTGCCATTGCCGCATTCTTCTGGGAAATCAGGGCAGGGCACTCGGTCGTGTCATAGTGCAACGACGAAATTTTTTCGCGGTCAAGCTGCCCCTGTATGTTGCCACAACCGGCAAGCAGTACCGCAAGAATAATCACCGGAAGGTGTTTTGTCGTCATGTGCCAATATCCTCGATCACGAATAGCGGGACATGAATGGGCCAATGACGCGGTTTTGGCAAGATGTCAGCTCGAATCTGTTGTTGCCGAACTGTCGCAAGCCCTGTGGTCGCGCCAGAGGCAGGGGAACGGCGAACGTTTCCAGCCAGACTTTAAACCGTTTGAATCATAAATAAATACTATCAATAGTTTGCAGGGTTTTTCATAATAAAGATATCAAGATTGATACTTAAAACTGTAGTGAAAACTCGATTTAATCAGAAATGTCGAGTTAATCGGTCTTGTATTAAAGTTTTGTCTTGCTGATCGAGCCTACTCACCCTTATGATTCTGTTTCCGGGAGCCCCCGGCAGTGCAACACAAGAGTGAGGAGACAGGAATGCCTGGTTTGCTGCACCCACTTCACGAGGGCCATGCGCCCTTCATATTGCATAGTGCCTTTCAGGACGCCATTGATGCTTTGGAGGACTGGGAGCTCGGGAGTGATGAGCCTCAGATTGAGGTCAATGACAGGCAGGTTGTAATCAGCGCCGTGTTCCGGCGTCTTTGGACCTGTACGGATATTCTTCCAGCCAGAACATTGGCCGTCGTGGAAGATTTGCTGCCATTGCGCTCAGCCGAATTCAGAGCTGGCACATCAACCTATGCCGATGCCGCCCATAGCCTATGGGAACTCAGCATGCAAAAACGCGCTGCCTCCTTCGAGATGCAGCATCACAACGCCTCCTGAGAATTATTGGAAGCTTTTAAATTACCCGCCGGACTGACCCGGCGGGTAATTTATTTGACGGTTAGTTGCCGTGCTTGGCGAGCCACGCTTTCATCTGCTTGATCTCGCCTTCCTGCGCGGCAATGATATCTGTTGCCAGCTTGCGGATTTCTTCATCCTTCCCGTATTTCAACTCCACCTTGGCCATGTCGATCGCGCCCTGATGGTGGGCAATCATGCCGCGGACGAAATCCTTGTCGGCTTCGCCGGTGAACTTGATGGTCATGTCTTTGTGCATTTTGGCATTTGCTTCAGCAAAGGCCTTCGATGACGGACCCTGATCGCCGGTTGGCTGCATGGCCATGGCATCGTGTTTCATCATCTTGTGGTCCTGTGCCAATGCAGGGGAGGCAATAGCCAGAAGCCCAGCGAGGATGGTAGCGGAGAAAGTAGTCATTTTCATTGGATTGATCTTTCCTTGGGTCAGACAGACAAGCACAGGCTATGACCCGTTCGCCTCTGCGTTAAATGGAAATGGAAGCGATCAATTTTGGTTTGGGAGGGGGTGACAGGGGCGCGCTGGCCTGTGCCACAAGCGGCAACTCCGTACCATGCGGAACCACCATTCGTGTGGATGGCGTCGTAATGGTGACGAGTGTGATAGCAGGAATGGCGATACAGGCGGAACAAAGGGCGGGATGGGGAACTTTGGCCATGCCCATGCAGTGTTTTTGTTCACCGGCGCAGGCGTGGGCATGGCCTGCCATCGGCTTTTGGTCTGTAACCTGTGCCGTCATTTCCGTTGCCAGCCGGACAGGCGCCGCAAATACGGGCACCCAACCGACGGAGAACGCCGTGAGGAAGGTCAGAAGAATGGCAAGCCTGCTCATGGCTTTGTCATAGCAAGAACGATCCCAAACGCGAAATCACCTTCTGTTTATTGTTATTGCGCCGCTTTGGCTGCCGCGAGAGCTTTTTCGAGATCAGCGATGAGATCTTTCGTATCTTCGAGACCGATCTGCAGGCGGATAAGCGCTCCCGCATATTTCTTGCCAGTCAGAACCCGGTCCGAAAGATTGACCTGAAGCGCAAGACTTGCATAGCCGCCCCACGAATAGCCGAGCGCAAAAATATCAAGCGCGTTGAGAAAGGCTCTGGCCTGTTTTGTTTCGCCCTTGATAACGATGGAGAAGACGCCCGCAGCACCGGAAAAATCCCGTTTCCACAAGGCGTGCCCGGCATGGCTCTCAAGAGCCGGGTGCAGGACTTCAATGACACCGGGCTGCCGTTCAAGCCAGCACGCTATTTCAAGCGCATTCTTGCCATGCTGATCCAGACGCAGCTTCATTGTACGCAAGCCGCGCAAAACATCATAAGCATCATCGCCAGCAACGCATAGGCCGATGGCCGTATAGGCGTCATCAAGCCGCTTGAAGCATTTTTCATTGGCTGAGATCGTGCCCATGAGAATGTCCGAATGGCCTGACGGATATTTTGTCGCCGCATGGATGGAGATATCGACGCCAAAATCCAGCGGCTTCAGATAAAGAGGTGTCGCCCAGGTATTGTCCATCATGACAATGGCCTCTGCCGCATGGACTTTTTCGACAATCGCCGGAATGTCCTGAATTTCAAATGTGTTGGAGCCCGGCGATTCAGTGAAGACAACTTTTGTATTGGGGCGGATGAGCTTTTCAATGTCTGCGCCAACAAGCGGGTCATAATACTCGACCTCGATACCCAAGCGTTTCAGCATCGTATTGCAGAAATAACGTGTGTTGCCGTAGACGCTGTCGACCATCAGCAAATGATCGCCGGGTGACAGGAACGCGAGAAGCGGAACGGTTACGGCTGCAAGGCCTGATGGGACGAGCAGGGTGCCGAATGAGCCTTCCAACTCGTCAATTGCCTGACACAGCGCATCGGTTGTGGGCGTGCCATGCGTTGCATAACCATATCTCTGCTTATGGCTCGCCATGGTTTCCGCATCAGGGAAAAGAACGGTCGAAGCGTGAACAACCGGCGGATTAACAAAACCGTGATAATCACGGGGATCATAGCCGCCATGGGCCAGACGCGTGTTGATCCCGAATTTTGCCATCTTATCAGACTCTTTGCCCATGGATATTCTCCGCATTGCGATGCATGACAATTGTAAGTGCTGCGAGAAGTCGATAATGCCACGACGTTCCCGTTGCAACAGTCGAGTAATGCCAGATGAGGAACAGTTAGCCTGTTTAGGTTCAGGCAATTGGAGAAACAATGACGGATGCCGCCAATTCACAATCCCTGTCAGGCATAAGACGCGCGGGCCGGTCGATCGTCAATTTTTTGCGACGCATGCGAGCGCCTGCCCATCCGAACACACCTGCCGTATGGACCGGTGGCATGTCGATGGCGGCGGTGCTGATATTTTTCTTCATTCTCCTGTTGCATCCCTTCGATGAACTCCTCTCACGCGAGTTGTCTTCCCATGAGGGGCCATTGAGTTCCATGCGGCTGCTGACCGATATCGGTCTGTCCCAGTGGTATCTGATCCCGGCGTTCTTCATTGCGGTGTGCCTGATTGGCATTAACTGGCGCAATCTGCCCCATGGGCGGCGCGTGCGTCTGGGCTTGATTTATTCACAGGCAACATTTGCTTTCTGGGCTGTGGCCCTGTCAGGAATCCTGACCAATATTGCCAAATTCTGTATCGGGCGTGCCCGGCCGAAATTTATCGATACTCTTGGCGCCAATGGGTTTTCACCGTTTCAGGCCGGTTATGATTTTGCGAGTTTTCCGTCGGGACATTCAACCACAATGGGTGCTGTCGGAGCCGTTCTCGCGCTATGGTTTCCGCGCTGGCGGGTACCGATCATTCTGGCAACCATGTTTATTGCCTTCACGCGCATCATCGCGCGGGCCCACTATCCGACGGATGTGGTTGCCGGTTATTCGGTCGGCTTCCTCTTCACCATTGCGCTCGCCAGATTCCTTGCCGGGCGCCGTGCCGCCTTTTTGTTCGACGGCACTCGATTCTTCCCGATTTTGCGTTTTCGCGACCGGTTTTGGCGCTGATTTGAGTTTTTGAACAAGAAATAATCGAAAACTTCAACAAGAAGCAGCTATTCGGCTGTTTCTGCAAAAATATTGGGCAAAGATTATCCCTTGACCAAACTCACAGAATGCCCTTCGATACAGGGGTGAATGGGAGACATGTTGGAGCCTTGAAAGGGCACGGGGGGAACCCGCCAATATGGAAGATTCCTCTCTGGGAACCACGGGCAACAATTAAAGGGTTTGGTAGTTATGAAAAATCTTGTTTTGAAGGGCGTATTGGGGGCATCTGCGTTGGTCCTGCTGGCTTCCGCTGCTTCCGCTGGCACGCTTGATGACGTTAAGAAAAAAGGCTTCGTGCAATGCGGCGTAAACACAGGTCTTGCTGGTTTCGGCGCACCAAACGACAAGGGTGAGTGGTCCGGTTTCGACGTTGACTATTGCCGTGCGGTTGCCGCCGCCGTTTTTGGCGATGGAACCAAGGTAAAGTTTACACCGCTTTCCGCCAAGGATCGTCTTCCTGCTTTGCAGTCGGGTGAAATTGACGTTCTGATTCGCAACACCACATGGACACTGAGCCGCGACACGCAGGGCTTTGATTTCCCCGGTGTCAATTATTACGACGGTCAGGGCTTTATGATCAACGCCAAGAAGCTGTCGGGTATCAATTCCGCATTGCAGCTTTCGGGTGCATCGGTTTGCGTTCAGGCCGGCACAACGACCGAACTCAATCTCGCCGACTACTTCAAGGCGAACAAGATGGAATACAATCCTGTCGTGTTCGAGAAGCTTGAAGAGGTCAACGCCGCCTATGATGCCGGCCGTTGCGACGTCTATACCACCGACCAGTCGGGCCTTTATGCCATCCGTCTGACACTTTCTGCGCCGGATGATCACGTTGTTCTGCCTGAAATCATTTCGAAGGAGCCTCTCGGCCCCGTCGTTCGTCAGGGCGACAGCCAGTGGGCTGACGTTATCCGCTGGACACATTATGCCCTGCTGACCGCTGAAGAACTTGGCATCACCAAGGCCAATGTTGACGAACTGACGAAGAGCGACAGCCCTGAAATCAAGCGCGTGCTTGGTCAGGAAGCCAACACCAAGCTTGGAACGGACCTTGGTCTGACCAATGACTGGGTTGTCAAGATCGTCAAGGCGGTCGGCAACTATGGCGAACTGTTCGAGTCCAATGTCGGTTCCGGCAGCAAGCTCAAGATTGCACGCGGCATCAATGCTCAGTGGAGCAAGGGTGGCCTGCAATACGCAATGCCGATCCGCTGATTTTTTAACTGATCGATTTGAAATCCGGGAAGGGGGCTCTGCCTCCTTTCCGGGAAAACAATTACAAAAATAATAAAAATAAAAAACGAACTAAAGAAATGAGGGGTCAATGGCATCGCAGGATATTACGCCTGTCGGTACAGATAGTGCCAAAGCATCACTTTTAAACGATCCGAAAATTCGCGGCTACATTTATCAGGTCGTGGTTCTGGTTGTACTGGTGGGATTGGTCTACTGGGTCGTCAACAATACAATCGCCAATCTGCAGCGCGCCCACCTGGCAACAGGTTTCGGTTTTCTCGACGGTCGCTCCGGGTTTGATATCAGTTCTCATCCGTTCACCAGCTATTCGAGCGACTCCACCTACATAAACGCGCTTTATGTCGGTTTTTTGAATACATTGCTGGTCGCCGTTGTCGGTATCATTACCGCCACCATTATCGGTTTTATTATTGGCGTCGGGCGGCTCTCGCACAATTGGCTTATTCGCAAGCTCTGTACGGTTTACGTCGAGGTTTTCCGTAATATCCCGCCGCTGCTGGTTATTTTCTTCTGGTACTCCGGTGTTTTGGCTGTTTTGCCGCAAGCACGACAGAGCATTGCATTGCCGTTCAGCACGTTTCTCAACAATCGCGGATTCTATTTTCCGGTTCCGATTTTTGGTGAAGGTGCCTGGCTGGCAGGTGCCGCATTTATCCTTGCCATCATAGGCACATTTTTTGTCCGCCGCTGGGCCTATAAACGGCAAATGGCGACGGGACAGCAGTTCCCTGTTCTCCTGACCGGCTTGGCCTTGATTGTCGGACTGCCGCTTCTGGCTTTTGCTCTCAAAGGTTTTCCGCTGACCTTCAACCGTCCTGTGCTCGGCTCATTTAATCTGAGCGGCGGTTCGCTTGTCGGCCCCGAATTCATGTCGCTCTATCTTGCGCTTTCCTTCTATACGGCATCCTTCATTGCCGAGATTGTGCGCTCCGGTATTCGCGGTGTGGGCAAGGGGCAGAGCGAGGCGGCCCATGCCCTCGGGCTGCGCGCCGGTACAACCACACGGCTGGTCGTCGTGCCACAGGCCCTGCGCATCATCATTCCACCACTGAGCAGTCAATTTCTGAATCTGACCAAGAATTCGTCTTTGGCCGTGGCGGTAGGATATCCTGATCTTTTTGCCGTCGGCGGAACGATCCTCAACCAGACTGGCCGTTCCATCGAAGTCGTAACCATCTTTATCATCGTATATCTCAGTCTGAGTGTGCTGACATCGCTCTTCATGAACTGGTTTAACGCGAAGATGGCATTGGTGGAGCGCTGATCATGGCTGATAGCAACAATCTGAGTTTCGTTCGTACCGAAATGCTGCAGGGCCAGACACCGCCTCTGGGTGAGCGGGGCGTCGTCCGCTGGATCAGGCTCAACCTCATGGCAACGCCCATTGATGCCATATTGACGGTCTTTGCCATTTTCCTTCTGGCGTGGTTCGTACCGCCGATGATCAACTGGCTGTTTATTCAGGCCTCATGGTCCGGTGCGGACCGGGCAGTCTGCTCGACTGTCGCGCAGGGCGGTGTCATGCCCGATGGCTGGTCGGGTGCATGCTGGGCTTACGTGAACGCCAATTTCAACCAGTTCATGTATGGCCGTTATCCGCTGGAAGAGCATTGGCGTGTCAATCTTGTTGGCATTATCTTTTCTTTGCTGTTGATTGCGTTGCTGACGCCAAAAGCTCCGTTCAAGACCGCCAATGCGATCGTGTTTTTCTTCATTTTCCCCATCTTCGCCTTCTTCCTGCTGGTTGGTGGCTGGTTCGGTCTTCCCTACATTGAAACGGCGACCTGGGGTGGCTTGCTTGTCACGCTGGTGCTTTCCTTTGTGGGTATTGCCGTGTCATTGCCGCTCGGTATTGTTCTGGCCTTGGGCCGGCGCTCGAAAATGCCTGTTATCAAGATGCTCTGCGTCATTTTCATTGAAATGGTGCGCGGCATTCCGCTGGTGACGGTGCTGTTTATGGCCAGCTATATGCTGCCACTGTTCCTGCCGCCGGGCGTATCCTTTGACAAGTTTCTGCGCGCACTGATTGGTGTGGCACTCTTTGCTTCGGCCTATATGGCTGAGGTGGTGCGCGGTGGTCTGCAGGCAATCCCGAAAGGACAATATGAAGGTGCTGACTCGCTCGGATTGAGCTACTGGCAGAAAACCGGCCTCATCATTCTGCCGCAGGCGTTGAAGATGGTGATCCCGGGAATCGTCAACACCTTCATCGGTCTGTTCAAGGATACATCGCTGGTTTCCATTATCAGTATGTTCGATCTGCTCGGAACCGTGCGCCAGCACTTTAACGATGCAAATTGGGCATCACCACAAACCCCCATCTCCGGCCTGATTTTCGCCGGTTTCGTCTTCTGGATTTTCTGTTTCGGCATGTCGCGATATTCCATCTTCATGGAACGCAGGCTGGACACAGGACATAAACACTAAGGAGTACCTTGCATGACCACTGAAAACGTCGTCGATCCATCTGAACTTCATGTCGACCGCTCCTTGATGCAGGTCTCCAAGACCGATGTTGCCGTTGAGATCACCAACATGAACAAATGGTATGGTGATTTCCACGTCCTCAAGGACATCAACCTCAAGGTGATGCGCGGTGAGCGCATCGTCATCGCCGGTCCTTCGGGGTCGGGCAAGTCCACCATGATCCGCTGTATCAACCGGCTTGAAGAACATCAGAGCGGCAAGATCCTCGTTGATGGTATTGAACTCACCAACGATCTGAAAAAGATCGATGAAGTGCGGCGCGAAGTTGGCATGGTGTTCCAGCATTTCAACCTGTTTCCGCACCTGACAATTCTGGAGAACTGCACACTGGCCCCAATCTGGGTGCGCAAAATGCCGAAGAAGAAGGCGGACGAGATTGCCATGCATTATCTCGAACGCGTCAAAATCCCCGAGCAGGCCAATAAATATCCCGGTCAGCTTTCCGGTGGTCAGCAGCAGCGTGTGGCGATTGCCCGCTCGCTGTGCATGAATCCGCGCATTATGCTGTTCGATGAGCCAACGTCGGCGCTCGATCCTGAGATGATCAAGGAAGTGCTGGATACGATGGTTCAGCTTGCCGAAGAAGGCATGACCATGGTTTGCGTGACCCACGAGATGGGCTTTGCCCGTCAGGTGGCAAACCGCGTTATCTTCATGGATCAGGGCCAGATCGTCGAGCAGAACGAACCAGCTGCGTTCTTTGATAATCCGCAGCATGAACGGACAAAGCTGTTCCTGAGCCAGATTCTTCATTGAGACTTCTGCGTCTCATCCTGAAATCCATTGCAGCGGTCCTTGTGGCCGCTGCTTTGGTTTTTGTGGCTGGCGCATTGATACCCCGCCCGTTCTTTCAGACAGGCCAAACGTCGCAGATCCCACGCACAGTCCTCCTCCTGTCCAATCCCATTCATACGGACATTGCGTTTCCCGCCGATCCGGATGTGCTGGCACGATTGTCTTTTCTAAGGAATGAGAACTTTCAGCTCACCGATCCCCGTATCGCCTGGATTGTTGTGGGTTGGGGAGGGCGCAGCTTTTATCTGGAGACACCCACTTGGGCGGAACTCAAATTCATGCCTTTGATGCGCGGGTTGACCTATGATGCATCCGCCATGCATGTGGAGCCCATCGGCACCATCGATACGAACCAGCCCGCGATCAAACGCTTATTGGTCAGCCCGGAGGCTTTCGACGCCATGCTTGCCAATATGTTGGCCTCCTTCCAGCGGGACGCAGAAGGAAAAGCGGTGGTGATCGACGGCGCTGGCTATGGGCCGAATGATCGCTTTTTTGAAGCCAAAGGCACATTCACCGCGCTTCTTGGTTGCAACACGTGGACGGGTGCCATTTTGCGGGCCGGTGGTCTGCGCACGGGAGTATGGAATCCGTTGCCCCAGAGCCTTGTCTGGTCGCTCAAACATTATAATAATTTGTAGAGCGGGTGTTTTTTACCGCGCTTCTTTTTAAATAAATCATTGATTTTATTGAATTTATATTGGGGTTTTTATGAGTGATGATCTTCAGGGGCTGACTAGTAAACAGATAGACGCGGCAGAATTATTGCGTAAGAGCCGCAACAATGAAGTGCTGAAATATACGGTTGCCGCATATGACCGCCTCTCCACGGCAATCTTCATCACGGGGTTTCTTGGACCGATTTTTGGTTCGGTTTTGAATCCGGCTCTATTGAGCAATTACAACAGGATAGGCAAGTTTCTGATCGTTTGTGGATTGTTGCAAGCGTTGATGATATCCTGCGGCCTGCATCTTTATGGAAAGATTAAACTAAGAGATGGTTGGCAATGACAATTGATTCAAACATGCTCATTTATGCAATTTTCATGATTAATCTTATTGGAATAGGCGGTTTTTTTGCCGCTCGATACGAGTTCAATCAGCTTGAAAAAGAAACCGAGCGGTCCAAGCAACAGATCGCACGGGCAAGGCAACGTTTGCGTGAACAAGCATTACCCGCAGAATAGTCTCTCCGGCATTCACGAGCCCACGGACAGACAAGGTGGCGAATGCGAAGGTGCCACGCTTGGACGAGCGCTATTTTGCGGGCCGGTCGTCTGCGCACCGGCGTTTGGAACCCTCTGCCGCGATGCCTTGTCTGGTCGCTCGAATATTATAATGATTTGTAGCTGCGGACGTTTCGTCCATACTGATTTCCAGTTAACTAATTGATTAATTTAATTTTTATTTGAAGTATTGTTCATTCGGAGTTTTTAATGACGGAGAACTTTGAGGAAATAACCAGCGAGCGATTGCGTGAAATCGCTGCAACAGAGCAAATGTGGAATAACGAGTTACGCAAGTATGTCGCTTCGGCGCTCGATCGGCTGTCTACGGCGCTCATTGTGGTTGGTATCCTGGCGCCGATAGTTGGGATCATGGCGAATCCCTCAGTTTTGCAGCAGGGCAACACCTTCTGGTTGATAATGAAGTTTATTGCGATGGTATTCGGCGGCGTGTTATCTTTTGGTCTGCATATTTGCGGCAGATGGGTTCTGAAAAGAGGGTTGTCCTGATGCTCACCTATGAGATGGTCTGGATCGGCACGTGGGCTTTCATGGTCTTAGCTATGGTGGTTGGTGCGATTGTGTATGGCCTGCATGAAGTGGACCAAAGCCAGAAAAAGACGGATATTCGACTTGCTGCGATCGCTCGCGAATTGGAGCGCCGTGCCACGGCAGCCGAATAATCGGTACTATTTGGACTCCGCATCAAATCCATAAAGCCAGTCAAAACCTGCGACAAACTTTTCCACGGGGCGATTGCGCATGAGCAGATTGCGGGCAAGGGCAACCGGTCCTTTCGCGTGATAGGCCAGTTGATTGAGTGCGCCGCGGCGTATGACCGATTCAATGCGTCGTGTTCGGCTTTTGGCATAGGCCGCTAGTTCTCTCGGCCAGTTTTCCTTCTGCTCACCAAGCGTTGCGGCGAGGGCGCAGGCGTCCTCGATCGCCATGGCTGCACCTTGCGCCGCATAGGGCGTCATTGCATGGGCAGCATCGCCGATCAGCACAAGCCTGTTGTCCTGCAGAAAGTGACAGCGCTTCATCTCGAACAGCCGCCACGGCGTCCATGGACCGACGGACAGGACCAGATCGCGAATACCCGGATGCCACGCGTAGAAATCCTTGGCAAAGTTCTGACTTGGTGCATCGGGGCTGATTTCGACATCCCAACGGCCACCGCTTTTCCGGTCGCGGGCTACGGCCACGAAATTCATCATCTCGCCTGAACGCATGGGGTAGGCGATCAGATGCGCGTTGCTGCCGGTCCAGGCGACCACATTTTTTCCTTCGGGCAGAAGGGCGGTGAACGATGCGGGCAAGCGGCTAATTGGAACTGAGGCACGCCAGGCGATAGAACCGGTATAGCGCGCCTGATCATGATCAGATGCTGCATTACGCAAAATCGACCAGACACCATCAGCCCCGACCAGCAAGGCACCGTGATGTTCCTCGATACGGTCATTATATTGGACACGCACCATCACACCCTGCGAATCGCTTCGATGATGAGTTACAGAGGATTCCAATTGCATGGCAATATTATCGCGGCTGCGGACCTCGGCGAGCAATGCGCGTTGCAGGTCCGCGCGATGACAGACAATGTAGGGGGAATGCCAGCGTTCTTCCGCGCCTTTGCCCATGGGTAGATGCAGAAGCGTGTTGCCGCTTATCCCGTCCTGCAGACAAACGGCATCTGGCTGTACCGATGCGGGCATCAGGCGGTCAAGCACACCGAGGCGTTGCAGGAGACGCGTTGCATTGGGCGAAAGCTGTATACCAGCCCCGGCTTCGGCAAGAACGGCGCTCTTCTCGAATATCTGGACTGCAAATCCTCTGGCGCTGAGCGCCAGCGCCAAAGTCAGACCGGCAATACCGGCGCCGGCAATAATGATCTGATCAGGGTTGGGGGTTCGCCTGTTGCGGGCCGTCTTCAGGTCGATGACGGGCGTTTGCAATCAGGCGGCCTTGTTGTCCACATAGGTGCAACCCGCAGGAATAGTCTCTTCCGCGCCGAGTGATGCGTCATAACGATAGAGCGTCGAGCAGTAGGGGCAGACTTTTTCGTTATCGTCGCCAAGATCGAGGAAAACATGCGGATGATCGAAAGGTGGATTGGCACCGACGCACATGAATTCCTTCACGCCAATGCTGATGGCGGCGTGGCCAGCGCTGTTCTGGAAGTGGGGAATGCTGTGTCCAGCCATGTGTCGCTCCTGAGCTTTCGGTCAATACGCATTAGTATTGCCTCCCTCATAGAGCAATTCTGCCATTATGAAAATCGCTTCTGTTGCCTCAAAGCGAGGCAATCTGACACAAGTGCGGTTCATCCCGTGACAAATGCCGCTTTGGTGGGTCTGTTACTATTCATCCGGCTTAGAATTTCGTCGCGAAACGCTGCAATTCCGGTGTAAGCTCTTTGGCGCGTTGATATTTTATCGGGCGAACGAGAATTTGCGGCGACTGCTATAAAAGCTTCAAGAGACTTCTCTATTGTGGCCTGTGATTCCGCGTTTGACGGGACTATTCTAATCGGAGAATGACAATGAACGATCAGTCACCCGCCATAACGAATGCAGTCGAGGCCATCGATCTGCCGGATCTGCATAGCAGTGTCGATCGCTTCGTCAATCGCGAGTTTTCCTGGTTGCAGTTCAATCGCCGTGTGCTGGAAGAAGCCCATAATCTGCATCAGCCGCTGCTGGAGCGTTTGCGCTTCCTGTCAATCTCCGCTGCCAATCTGGACGAGTTCTTTATGGTGCGTATCGCTGGCCTTGCGGGCCAGGTGCGTGCAGGCGTTTCCAACCGCAGCCCTGACGGGCGCACGCCGCAGGAACAGCTGGAATTTGTCCTTGATGAAGTCGGCAAGCTGCAGGCGGCCCAACAGCTTCGCTTCAACGAACTGCGCGTGGAGATGCTGGCCGAGAACATCGAGATTGTCCGTCCTGATAAGCTGACTAGAACCGAGCGGCTCTGGCTTGAGGATCACTTCCTTGAAACCATCTATCCAGTGCTCACGCCACTCTCCATTGATCCGGCACATCCGTTTCCATTCATTCCCAATCTCGGTTTCACCATTGCGATGCTCTTGAGCCGGAGCACGGATAATCGCCCGATGACCGCGCTTTTGCGTCTGCCGCAGGCTTTGAAACGTTTCATCCAGATTCCTGATGATGCTGGCCGTTTCCGCTTCCTGACACTTGAGGATGCCATCAGCCTGTTCACCGGACGCCTGTTCCCCGGCTATGAGGTGAAGGGAGCCGGTACATTCCGCATCATCCGTGACAGCGATATTGAAGTGGAAGAAGAGGCTGAGGATCTGGTGCGCCTGTTCGAAAGCGCGCTAAAGCGCCGTCGGCGCGGTCAGGTGATCCGCATCGAGTTCGACGATGAAATGCCTGAATCCCTGCGCGCTTTTGTGGCGACCGAACTCGGCGTTCCTGACAACCGTATCAGCGTTCTCGAAGGTCTTCTGGCGCTGAACACGATCTCCGAAATCGTCAGCATTCCACGCGGCGATCTGAAATTCGTGCCTTACAATCCACGTTTCCCCGAGCGCGTGCGCGAGCATGGCGGTGATTGTTTTGCTGCGATCCGCGAAAAGGACATCGTGGTTCATCACCCCTACGAATCCTTCGATGTTGTTGTGCAGTTCCTGCGTCAGGCCGCTGCCGATCCGGAAGTGGTTGCCATCAAGCAGACGCTGTACCGCACTTCCAATGACAGCCCGATTGTCCGTGCGCTGATCGATGCAGCCGATGCGGGCAAGTCGGTCACAGCGCTGGTGGAATTGAAGGCGCGCTTTGACGAAGAAGCCAATATCCGCTGGGCACGCGATCTGGAACGCGCTGGTGTTCAGGTCGTTTTCGGCTTTATCGAGCTGAAAACTCACGCGAAAATGTCGCTGGTCGTGCGGCGTGAGGAACAGAAGCTGCGCAGCTATGTGCATCTTGGCACGGGCAATTATCACCCGATCACCGCCAAGATTTACACCGACCTGTCATTCTTCACCTGCGAGCCATCCATTGGCCGTGACGTTGCCCAGATTTTCAACTTCATCACTGGCTACACCCAGCCGTCGGGCGAGATGGGCATTGCCGTATCGCCAACGACATTGCGGCCGCGCATTCTCCAGCATATTGAGGAAGAAATCGCCCACGCCAAAGCTGGCCGCCCGGCTGCCATCTGGATGAAGATGAATTCGCTGGTTGATCCGCAGATCATTGATGCTCTGTATAAAGCCAGCTCGAACGGCGTGGATATTGATCTCATCGTGCGCGGTATCTGCTGCTTGCGACCGCAGGTTCCGGGCCTTTCCGATACGATCCGCGCCAAATCCATCGTTGGTCGTTTCCTCGAACACAGCCGAATCTTCTGCTTCGGCAATGGCGAAGGGCTGCCTTCGGAAAAAGCGCTCGTTTATATTGGTTCTGCCGATATGATGACGCGCAATCTCGACCGGCGTGTTGAAACCTTGGTTCCGATCACCAATCCAACTGTGCATCAACAGCTTCTTTCACAGATTATGCTGGCAAACCTTCTCGACAACCAGCAGAGTTACGAGTTACTAGCAGACGGTACGTCGCGTCGGATCAGTCCGGCAGATGGAGAAGATGCTTTTAACGCGCAGGAATATTTCATGACAAATCCCAGCCTGTCTGGCCGCGGCAAGTCGCTGAAGTCTTCAGCACCACGCTTGATCGCCCACCGTAAGCGATCCAAAGCAGCGAAAAACAAGACTGCATGATTTCCGCAGCACAGGGACGCGTGCAGGGGCGTCATCCGGCTGGTGTCATCGACATCGGCTCGAACTCTGTACGTCTGGTCGTTTATGAAGGTGTTACCCGCTCGCCCACAGTGCTTTTCAATGAGAAGATTCTGTGTGGTTTGGGCAAAGGATTGGTCAAAACCGGCAAGCTGAATGAAAAAGCCGTGCAGAGCGCCTTGCGCGCACTGCGCCGCTTCCGTGCCTTGGCTGATCAGGCCGGTGCCCGTTCGCTTGATGTGCTGGCGACAGCCGCCGCGCGCGAAGCCGAAAATGGTCCTGATTTTATCGCACAGGCTGAAATCGTTCTGGGTGAGCCAATCAAGGTTCTGTCTGGCCGTGAGGAGGCCTATTACTCCGCACTTGGTGTTATCTCGGGTTTTCACGATCCGGATGGCATTGCGGGCGATCTTGGTGGTGGCAGTCTTGAACTGGTTGATGTCAAGGGCCGCACGATCGGCGATGGCATAACGCTGCCGCTTGGCGGCCTGCGTTTGCAGGATATGTCGAACGGTGATCTGTCCCAAGCGTCCGAGATCGCCAAGAAGACATTGGAATCGGCAAAGCTGCTGGCCAAGGGCAAGGGCCGCGCATTTTATGCGGTTGGCGGCACATGGCGAAACCTCGCCAAGCTGCATATGAGCGCCGAACACTATCCTTTGCATGTCATGCATCACTACGAGATACCGTTTGAGGAAGCCCAGCGTTTTCTCAAACGTGTCGCCGACGGCAATCTCGACAATATGCGCGGAATTGAAGATGTGTCGAAAAACCGTCGCGCGCTCCTGTCCTACGGTGCCATCGCCTTGCTGGAAACAATCCGCAAGATGCGCCCGTCAAAGGTTGTGTTCTCTGCACTTGGCGTGCGTGAAGGTTTTCTCTTCTCGTTGCTGTCGGAATCCGAACGTCTTGAAGATCCACTGATATCAGCTGCCGATGAGCTTGCTGTTTTGCGTGCCCGCTCACCGGCCTATGCGCGCGAGCTGGCAGACTGGAGCGGCGAAGCCTTTGCCGCTCTCGGCTATAATGAAACAGAGGATGAGAAACGTTATCGCCGTGCTGCCTGCCTGATTGCCGATATCAGCTGGCGCGCCCATCCTGATTATCGCGGTTCGCAAGCACTGAACATGATCTCCAATGCGGCGTTTGTCGGTATTGATCATCCGGGCCGGGCCTATATCGCGCTTGCCAATTTCTTCCGGCACGAGGGCGTTGCCAACAGTTCGGCCGATCCAGAGCTGGCCTCGCTCGCCAGCCCGCGACTGCTGGAGTATTCCAAGGTGTTGGCCGCGATCATGCGGATTGTCTATCCGTTCTCTGCATCCATGGCCGGGGTTGTTCCGAACCTTTCATGGAAACAGGCTTCCGATGGCCTTTATCTGGAAGTGGCGGCGAAGAATGCTGATCTGATCGGCGATGTTCCCGAGGGACGTTTGCAGCAATTGGCAAAACTGACAGGCAAGACCTTGAAAATGGCCATCGGCAAATAACCGGCTTTCTCATTTCTGGATGGAGATTGATGCAGTGACACAAATCACGAAGGATCAGCTTTTTCTTCTTCGTCCTGATTTTGAGGACCCCGCCTATCCGGGCAAGCGCTTTTACTGCTGGCATTGCGCGCTGATGGAAGGGGTTCTCGCATCCTTTCCCGCGCTTGCCAAAGGCCTTGATGTGCATCGGATTGCTTGGCCAAGGCCGCGTCAGGACGTTGTGGCACTGCTTGGAAGCGAGAACCAGTCGCTTCCATTGCTTGTGCTGGCAAACGGAGAAACATCCGCCTTTCAGACAGGCGTCTATAACGGCCATGCTTTCATTTCAGACAAGGACGCCATTTTGAAAGCATTGACTGAGCGGCACGGTTTTCCCGAAGCACATCCTTAAGCAGGGACAGTTGCCCGCTTGCGCGCTGGCAAGGTCATAGCTGCAACGCCTGCGATAACGCAGACGAGGCCAATCCATGCTGTTGACGTCAGGCTTTCGCCGAGAAACAGGACGCCGATGCCGACGCCAATTGGCACACGCAGATAGGCCTGCGATGTCGCGCCAACGGTACCAAGCGTATTGATCAGCCGGAAATAGATCACAAAGGCGAGGGCGGTCGAAAACACGGATAGGCCAAGCAGTGCCAGCAAGGAATGCGCTGAGGGTGCCAAGGTCCAAGGCTGGTCGACCACGAGGCTGACTGGAATGAGAATGACGGCACCGCAGATCATCGATCCAGCCGCTGGCATCATCGGGTCAAGCCCTTTAAAACCTTTGCCGAAGATCGCTGCGACCGCATAGGAAATCGTTGCGGCAACGATGGCAAGTTGCGCCACCAGTTCCTTGCCAATCCCGTTGAATGCTTCAAGCCCGATAATCAGCGAAATGCCGACAACACCTGCCGCAACGCCAAAAACCTTGCGGGTGGTCACAGGCTCATGCCGGGTGATCAGCGCGGTCAGCAGGAAAGCAAAGATGGGCGTTGTTGAATTCAAAATGGTGGCAAGCCCGGCATTCACAGTCTGTTCGGCCCAGGCGACCAAAGTAAACGGAACGACACTGTTGATACAGGCCTGAATGAAAAAGCGCTTCCACACCGCAGGGTCGCGGGGCAGCGAAAGACCGCGCATCTTGATGATGGCAAGCAGCAATCCACCGGCAATCAAAGTCCGCGCGGCAATGAAAGTGACGGGCGGGATCGTTTCCACCCCGATCTTGATGAAGGTGTAGGAGGCACCCCAGAGCGTCGCAAGAACGGCAAGCAGGACCAATTCTCTCGTCAACGAAAAGTCTTGAGTGGGGGTATCAGACATTATTGCCTCGCATCAGCATGGTTTCAATGGGCCGATGCTAGCTGGTTTGAACGGGCCGATACTTCGGCCCGCACCGAACTATAGGTCTGCGCAGGGCACAGCCCGGATTCGCTTGTTCTCAAATTTCAGGCAAAGCTCGCCATTGATCAGCTGCAGCGCCTTTTCGCCGAAAACTTCGCGGCGCCAGCCTTGCAGAGCCGGAATATCGTCGGCATCGCCTTCCGCAGCAATCCGGTCGATTTCATCCGATGTCGCCACAACTTTGGCGGCAACGCCATGTTCTTCCGTTACCAGACGCAGCAGAACTTTCAAAAGCTCCGCAGCGGCACCGGCACCTTCAGGCGACTGCACGGATTTCGGCAGGCGCGGCATGTCTTCCTTTGGCAGGTCGAGCGCAATGTTGACCGCATTGAGCAGGCCGGTTGCGATACTGGAGCGCTCCCAACCCTTGGGGATCGTGCGAAGGCGGCCCATCGCTTCCACATCGCGTGGCTGCTGCTGGGCAATTTCGTAAATGGCATCGTCCTTGAGAACACGGCCGCGCGGCACATTGCGCTCGCGCGCTTCCCGTTCCCGCCATGCGGCAACGCTGCGCAATACGGCCAGTTCCTGCGGCTTGCGCAGGCGCATTTTCAGGCGCTTCCATGCATCGTCAGGGTGCATGTCATAGGTTTCGCGGGCGGTCAGCACCTTCATCTCATCGAGAACCCAGTCCGTGCGGCCTTCTTCCTCAAGCTTCTTGTTGAGATAGAGATAAACATCACGCAGGTGCGTTACGTCAGCCAATGCGTAATCCAGCTGCTTGTCGGAGAGCGGGCGACGACGCCAGTCGGTAAAGCGCGAGGATTTGTCGATCTGCGCCCCATTGACCCGCTGCACCAGCTGGTCATAGGCAATCGCATCGCCAAAGCCGCAAACCATCGCCGCAACCTGCGTATCGAAAACAGGGTGAGGGATCAGATTGCCGAGATGGAAAATAATCTCGATGTCCTGCCGCGCGGCGTGAAACACCTTGACGATGGTTTCATCGGCCATCAGCCGGAAAAACGGCGCAAGATCGAGACCCGGCGCGAGAGCGTCGACAATGGCAGTATGATCAGGGGATGCAAGCTGGATAACGCAAAGCTCCGGCCAGAACGTGGTCTCCCGGATGAACTCCGTATCGACGGTTACGAAATCGGATTGCGAAAGGGCGGCTACAGCCTGGTCTAGCTGATCTGTGGTTGTAATCATGGTCATGAAATTTCTATAGCGAATGGAAATGCATTTGTCTCGTCTGTCTGAGTTTCTTCGTTACCAGAGCGCTGTCATTGCTTGCATATAGCTGTTTGGGGCTCACAAATGCCCCATCGGGCAATTCGCAATCTTGACAAATCATCATCAAAATGCGCTTGTCCGCGCAAATTCCAGATTATATCCGGGGCTTTCTTCACGCCTTCCGGCAACAAGCATCAAGCATCTCAGAGGCACATATCATGCACCGTTACCGCAGCCATACCTGCGCCGCCCTGCGGAAATCCGACGTTGGTTCGACAGTTCGTCTTTCCGGTTGGGTTCATCGCGTCCGCGACCATGGCGGTATTCTCTTTATCGATATCCGCGATCATTACGGTCTGACCCAGATCGTTGCCAGCCCCGACTCGCCCGCATTCAAGGTGGCCGAGACCGTGCGCGGCGAATGGGTTATCCGCGTGGATGGTGAAGTGAAGGCCCGCACGGATGATACTGTCAATGCGAACATGCCCACCGGCGAGATCGAAGTCTTTGCCCGCGAGATCGAGATTCTCTCGGCTGCCAAGGAATTGCCGCTGCCGGTGTTCGGCGAACTCGACTATCCTGAGGATATTCGCCTGAAATACCGCTTCCTTGATCTGCGCCGCGATACGCTGCACAAGAACATCATGTCGCGCACCAAGATCATTGCCGCCATGCGCCGCCGTATGACCGATATCGGCTTCACGGAATTCTCAACGCCTATCCTGACGGCTTCCTCGCCGGAAGGTGCGCGCGACTTCCTCGTGCCAAGCCGCATTCATGCCGGCAAGTTCTATGCGCTGCCGCAGGCGCCGCAGCAGTACAAGCAGCTGATCATGATGTCCGGTTTCGACCGTTACTTCCAGATCGCGCCATGCTTCCGCGATGAAGACCCGCGCGCTGACCGTCTGCCGGGTGAATTCTACCAGCTCGACGTTGAAATGAGCTTTGTCGAGCAGGAAGATGTTCTGGCGACCATGGAACCCGTTCTGCGCGGCGTTTTCGAAGAGTTTGCCGAGGGCAAGCCTGTTACGCAGGAATTCCCGCGCATCGCCTATGACGTTTCCATGCGCAAATATGGCTCCGACAAGCCTGACCTGCGCAACCCGATCGAAATGCAGGCCGTGACCGAGCATTTCGCTGGTTCCGGCTTCAAGGTTTTCGCCAACATGATCGCCAACGACCCGAAGGTCGAAGTCTGGGCCATTCCGGCCAAGACGGGCGGTTCGCGTGCATTCTGCGACCGCATGAATTCCTGGGCGCAGGGTGAGGGACAGCCGGGCCTCGGCTATATCTTCTGGCGCAAGGAAGGCGAAGCGCTTGAGGGCGCTGGCCCGCTTGCCAAGAACATCGGACCGGAGCGTACCGAAGCATTGCGCGTGCAGCTTGGTCTTGACGATGGCGATGCGGCATTCTTCGTTGCTGGCGATCCGAAGAAATTCGTTTCCTTTGCCGGTGCCGCACGTACCCGCGCTGGCGAGGAACTGAACCTCGTTGACCGCGACCAGTTCAAGCTGTGCTGGATTGTCGATTTCCCATTCTTCGAGTGGCTGGAAGAAGAAAAGAAGATCGATTTTGCCCACAACCCGTTCTCCATGCCGCAGGGTGGCATTGATGCACTGGAAAATCAGGACCCGCTGACGATCAAGGCGTTCCAGTACGATCTCGTCTGCAACGGCTTTGAGATTTCCTCTGGCGGTATCCGCAACCATCTGCCTGAGACCATGGTCAAGGCATTTGAAGCGGTTGGCCATTCGCGTGAAACGGTGGAAGAGCGCTTTGGTGGTCTTTATCGTGCGTTCCAGTATGGCGCACCGCCCCATGGCGGTATGGCTGCCGGTATCGACCGTATCGTGATGCTGCTCGTGGGTGCGAAGAACCTGCGCGAAATCACCATGTTCCCGATGAACCAGCAGGCCTATGACCTTCTGATGAACGCACCATCCGATGTGTCGCCAGCCCAGCTGCGCGATCTCAACATCCGTCTCGCGCCGATGAAGAAAGAGGATTAAAAACTCTTTCTAACCGACTCCAGATAAACAAAAAGCCCGGCATCGCTGCCGGGCTTTTTCGTTGTTATCCGTGTGGATTACTGATTGGCGTTAACAGTGACGCCAAGTGTCTTGATCAGCGACTTCGGATCAGCCATGCCGCCAGCTGCGATAATCGCAAATGGAACAGACTTGGCTGGAGCAGCCTTGATCTCGATGTTCTTCGGGCTATCGAGATAGGCACTGACAGCTGTTCCCAATGCCTGTGCAAATTCGGCGTTGCCGAGCTGTGCCGCCATCATCGGCAGAATTGCCTTGCCCTGATTGACCAGATCATCGCGCTTCATACCCTGCTGCTTGGCAGCATAATCGAGCGCTTTATTTGTAACCGAACCATCGTCAAAGCGGATCGACGCACCGGTGAAGCTCAACTGCTGCATCAGGCCAAGCATGGCCATGCCCTGTGCTTCATCAGTTTTGCCTTCGCCTTTCTTGACGGCTTCCTGCATACCCTTGATGAAATCGAGCGTGTAACCGGAGATATCAAGCTTGAAGCCAAGGGTGCCCGCATTGTCAGCAATGAAATCAAACTTGTCGAGGTTCAGGCGACCATCAGGAACATTCCACGAGCCGTTGAAGTCGATTTTGCCTGAAACAGTTTCATAACCGAGTGCCTTGAGCGCGTCCTTGGTTTTCGGATCTTCCACGCCTGTAAGATCAGCCTTGAAGCTTTCGACATTGGATGTGAATACGACGGGAGCAGACGCAGTGAGCGGTGAGATCTTAACGGTCAGATTGCTGGCGGAGAATACGTCTTTGCCCTTGGCATTGACGTTGATCTGCTTCACGCCGCCCTTTTCATATTGCATCATCTTTGCCAGAGGGTCGGTTGCTCCTTCGGCGGGAAGGGTGATGCCTTCCAGCTTGATACCTTCAACGGCAACCTTGCTGTCAGCTTCGCCTTCTGGGTTGAAGCTGATGTCCGGTACGGTCAAGGAGCCGATCTTGAAACCACCGCCGGAGATATCATTGACGTCGGTCAATGTTACGTCACCGGCTTTGAAGCTTTCCTTGACGCCGGTCGCCGAAATCTTGGTGTCCTTGAGAACAATTGTCGAGCCATTGGTTTCGACATTCCCGAACTCCAGGGTGCCACCCTGTTCACCATAGACAGCCTTCAAACGGGCAGCCACGGCATTACCGTCCACCGCATAGGCTGAACCGGCAAAGACAACGACGAGGGCAGTGGTCGCAGCCATAAGGTGCAAGCCGGATTTCAGAGAGGTGGTTGGACGCATAGTGGATTCCTTGTTTTGGTCAGTAGGTAGTTCTATCGCATGTCGCGCGGCAAAACTATGACGGTCATGCGGCATGAATTTTGGCAAATTCGGCGGTAGAAAGTCAGATTTGGCGGACGGAAGCAAGCCCCGCCTATTTTTTAGCCGTCACGAAGCGCAACAGGCTGTGATCTTGGCGAATCATTGCTTGCTCGCGATTCAGTGAGTTGATAACCCATTGACATGGGAAAAAGCCTGATTCCGCCAGACAATGGCGACGATAATGTTGAACCGGTTGATCTGAAGGCAGCGCTTGAACAGCGCTATCTTGCCTATGCGCTTTCGACGATCACAAACCGTGCCTTGCCTGACGTGCGTGACGGGCTGAAACCCGTTCATCGCAGAATTATGCATGCGATGCGTCTGCTGAGGCTTTCGCCTGATCAGTCCTATGCAAAATGCGCCCGTATCGTCGGTGAAGTGATGGGTAAATTCCATCCGCATGGCGACCAGTCGATCTATGATGCGCTGGTGCGCCTGTCGCAGGATTTTGCCGTGCGCTATCCTGTGGTCGACGGGCAGGGCAATTTCGGCAATATTGACGGCGATAACCCGGCCGCCATGCGTTACACCGAAGCGCGCATGACCGATGTCGCCATGCTGCTTCTGGAGGGGATCACCGAAGACGCGGTTGATTTTCGCCCGACCTATAATGATGAAGATGAAGAGCCGATTGTTCTTCCCGGCGCATTTCCAAATCTGCTGGCCAATGGCTCATCCGGCATTGCTGTTGGCATGGCCACATCGATCCCGCCGCACAATGTCTCGGAACTCTGCGCCGCCGCGTTGTATCTGATCAAGCATCCCGACGCGACGGTTGAAGATCTTGTTTCACTCGAAGAAGATGCGGCTGATCATACCAGGACCATGGTGCGCGGCCCGGATTTTCCGACTGGCGGCGTACTGGTCGAAAGCGCCGATGCCATTCTCGATGCCTACAAGACCGGACGGGGCGGGTTTCGCCTGCGTGCGCGCTGGGAGGTGGAGGATCAGGGACGCGGCACCTGGATCATCGTCATCACCGAAATTCCCTATCAGGTGCAAAAGTCGCGGCTGATCGAAAAAATCGCCGAATTGCTGATCGCCAAGAAGCTGCCGCTGCTTGACGATGTGCGCGACGAATCCACCGAAGACGTGCGCATCGTGCTCGAACCCAAGAGCCGCAGCGTCAATCCTGATATTCTGATGGAATCCCTGTTCAAGCTCTCCGAGCTTGAAACGCGCTTCCCGCTGAACATGAATGTGCTGACCAATGGCAAGGTGCCAAATGTCCTGTCCTTGAAGGACGTGCTCCAGCAATGGCTTGAGCACCGCAAGGACGTGCTCATTCGCCGTTCACGCCACCGGCTGGCGGAAATCGAGCGGCGTCTGGAAATTCTTGGCGGCTTTCTCATTGCCTATCTTAATCTCGATGAGGTGATCCGCATCATCCGCGAGGAGGATGAGCCGAAGCAGGAAATGATGGCCCGCTTCGGACTGACGGATGTTCAGGCTGAAGCTGTTCTCAATATGCGCCTGCGTTCACTGCGCAAGCTTGAGGAATTCGAAATCCGCAAGGAATTCGACGGGTTGACCGCCGAAAAGGGCGAAATCGAGCAATTGCTGGCCTCCGACACCAAGCAGTGGCAGACCATTTCCTGGCAGATCGCTGAAATGCAGAAGAAATATGCGGCAGATACGCCTCTGGGCAAGCGTCGCACGACCTTTGCCGATGCGCCGCAGCATGATCTGACCGACATGCACCACGCCATGATCGAGAAGGAGCCGGTTACGGTTGTCGTCTCGGAAAAAGGCTGGTTGCGCGCCATGAAGGGCCATCTGCCTGATTTTGCGGCCCTGACCTTCAAGGAAGGCGACAAGCTGAAACTGGCGTTCCATGCGGAAACCACCGACAGGATTCTTGTCCTGACCACCGGCGGCAAGTTCTACACCATTGGCGCGAACAGCCTGCCGGGCGGGCGCGGTCATGGCGAGCCTATCCGTATCATCGTCGATATGGAGAACGATCAGGATATCGTCACGGCCTTCGTCCACAATCCCGGACGCCAATTGCTCCTGTCATCCCATGACGGTAATGGCTTCCTTGTGCCAGAGGCTGATGTCATGGCCAATACCCGCAAGGGCAGGCAGGTGATGAACGTCAAGGCGCCGGATGAGGCACGCCATTGTGTTCCCGTGACCGGTGATAGCGTCGCCATTGTTGGTGAAAACCGCAAGATGCTGGTGTTCCCGCTGTCGGAAATCCCGGAGCTTGGCCGTGGCAAGGGCGTACGCCTGCAGCGCTACAAGGATGGCGGTGTATCCGACATCCGGGTTTTTGCCATGGAGCAGGGGCTGACATGGCAGGATGCAGCTGACCGTACCTTCACGCGCAGCAAGGATGAACTGATCGAGTGGATCGGTCCGCGTGCTTCCGCTGGCCGTATGGTGCCGAAGGGTTTCCCGCGCTCGGGCAAGTTCTCCTGACACGCAATTTGCCGGTTGATTGAAAATATAAACGAGAACGTTCATTCTCGTATTGACGATGATTGCGTTTCGCTATAAACGAGAACGAACATTCGCTCTTTTTTGTGGTGCCGCATGGTTGATGACATTCTCCCAAGACCGACCGGGCGCCTTGCCGATGAGAAATCGGACAGGGAGAGCGGCTGTTTTGTCACCAAACTCTTCGGCAAACGGGCGCAGAACCGCGAAGTTCAGGAAGCGCGCATTCTGGAAGCGGCGACTACCTGTTTTGTTCGGGCAGGGTTTCACGGCGCGTCCATGAATGACATCTGCTCCGAAGCGGGCATGAGCCCCGGCGCGCTTTACCGTTACTTCCCTTCGAAAGAGTCGATTATCGAGACCATTGTCGCGGCCCACCGCAAGGCTAGCGCCGAAATTCTCGATCGTATGAGCGCATACGACAACATCATCGACGCCTTGGTGATGGTTGGAATGGAACATATCCACCAAAAATCGGCGACCAGCACCGGCGATGGTGTTGGTGATGCAAATGCCCGGATTTTCGCGGAAATACGGGCCGAGGCCATCCGCAACGAAGCCGTTGCTGCCCAGTGCGAGCTTTATGAAGGGCAGATGCGCGAACAGCTTCTGTCGGCCATCAGCGCTGCCAAGAATCGCGGCGAGATTGATCCCATTGGCGATCTTGGCCTCGTTGCAGCAACGCTTGCTGCCATGGGCGAGGGCGTGATCATGCGGAATTTTCCGGCACAGGGTGTGCCTGTCGAAGCGCTGGAACCGATGTTCCGGGCGCTCGCCGTGGCGATTTTGCGCCCGGTAAAAGCATAAAACATACGCATAAAATTACTGAACTACCGATCCCGGCAAATACCTCTTTTGATCAGGTCATCCGATGCGCAACCGCCGCAACAAAGTTCTGACACCTATCGTTCTGGCCCTTGGCCTGTCGTCCATGCTCGTCTCAGGCGCTTTCGCCGATGATGCATTGGTGCAGAGGGTCAAGCCGCCTGTCATCAATGTCATCCCGGCCGCCGAGGGCGAGATGGTCGCAAGCATCACCGTCACGGGCACAATCGTTCCCCGGCAGGAAGTTGCCGTTGGAACCGATGTCGCCGGGCTGATCGTGCTTGAGCTTGGCGCCGATCAGGGCGACTTTGTAAAGGAGGGCGAGATCATTGCCCGCCTCGACAAGTCATCCCTCGAAATCCAGTTGGCACAGATTGAGGCGCAGCGGGCACAGGCTGAGGCATCCATTGCCCAGTCTGAAGCGCAGATTGTTGACGCGCAGATCGCTGTCCGGCAGGCGCAGGAGGCGCTGGACCGTGCCCGCGCGCTATCTGCCAAGGGGATCACCTCCAAGGCCGACTTCGACAACGCCACCAATGCCCATGACAGCGCCAATGCCCGGCTCAACACCTCCCGGCAGGCGCTGGTTGCCAGCCAGTCGCAGCTGCAACTGGTGGCTGCACAAAAACGCGATGTCCTGCTGCGGATTGAGAAAGCTGATGTAAAAGCGCCAACCTCAGGCGTGGTCCTCAGCCGCAATGCATTGCTCGGCGGTATCGTGTCGATGAATGCCGGTCCCTTGTTCCGCATTGCCCGCGACAATGAATTTGAGCTTTCCGCCAACATTCCTGAAGTTGACCTGCCGCGCCTCAAGCCTGACATGCCCGTATCCGTGCGCGTTTCCGGCATGGAGCAGCCAGTCAGCGGTCATGTGCGTTTGATCTCACCCGAAATCACGGCCAGTTCGCGTCTTGGCGCAGTCAAGATTTCACTTGAGCGCAATGAAGCAATCCGCCCCGGCAATTTTGCCCGCGCTGTCATTGAATTGACCCGGCGCAACGGCGTCAATGTTCCGCTTTCCGCAGTGGTATATCGTGGCTCCACATCATTCGTACAGGTGGTGAAGGACGATGTTGTCGATACGCGCAAGGTGACGCTCGGTATCCGCAGTGATCGCGCGGTTGAAGTGCTTGACGGTCTTGCCCGTGGCGAAGATGTGGTGGCGCGTGCCGGCACCTTTGTTGCCAATGGCGACCGCGTCACCCCGGTTCGTATCACCAATGAAACGACGGGGGCGGTCAAATGAACTGGAACATTTCCGCCTGGTCGATCCGTAATCCGGTTCCGTCAATCCTGCTTTTCGTTGTGCTGATGGTTCTGGGGCTGATGAGCTTTGCCAAGCTGCCCATTACCCGCTTTCCCAATATCGATGTGCCGCTGATTTCCGTGGCCGTCACCGATCCCGGCGTTGCGCCGAGCGAGCTTGAAACCCAGATCGCCAAGCGGGTTGAAGACTCTGTTGCCAATATCACCGGCGTGAAGAATGTTATCACCACGCTGACCGAGGGCAGTTCCACCACACTGGTCGAGTTCCGCCTTGAAGTGGATACGCAAAAGGCATTGAACGACGTCAAGGACGCCGTCACCCGCATCCGCAGCGATCTGCCTGCGACGATCAAGGAGCCTATTGTCAGCTCCGTGGATGTGGAAGGTTCCGCCATTCTGACCTATGCGGTTTCTGCGCCGACCATGACATCGGAAGAATTATCCTGGTTCGTGGATGACAAGATTCTGCGCGACATTCAGGGTGTAAAAGGTGTTGGCCGTGTAGAACGCTATGGTGGTGTGACGCGCGAAATCCGTGTCTCGCTTGATCCTGATCGCCTGACAGCGCTGGGTGTAACAGCCTCCGATGTCAACCGCGCCTTGAAATCCATGAATGCCGATCTGACAGGCGGGCGCGGTGATCTCGGCTCAACACAGCAGACCATCCGCACGCTTGGCGCCTCCCGCTCACTTGATGATCTGCGCGCCGTGGAAATACCTCTTGCCGGTGGCCGTTCCGTGCGGCTTGATGCCATCGGTACTGTTACCGATGCGTTTCAGGAGCCCAAATCTTTTGCCCGTATGAACAACCAGACCGTTGTGTCGCTTGGCGTGTTCCGCGCCAAGGGTGCCAGCGATGCTGACGTCTTCAAGCGGGTTCAGGATCGTATGGACCTGTTGAAGCAGAAATATCCCGATACGCGCTTCAACATCATCGATAATGCGGTCAATTATACCTATGGCAATTATGAAGCGGCGATGAGTTCGCTTGTCGAAGGTGCGCTTCTGTCGATTGTCGTGGTGTTCCTGTTCCTGCGTAATATCCGCGCCACGCTGATTGCGGCGGTCGCGCTGCCGCTATCTGCCATTCCCACATTCTGGGCTATCGATATGCTCGGGTTCTCGCTGAACCTGATCAGCCTGCTCGGTATCACGCTGGTGACGGGTATTCTCGTCGATGATGCCATCGTGGAGATCGAGAACATTGTCCGGCACATGCGTTCAGGCAAATCGCCCTATCGCGCGTCGCTTGAGGCGGCGGATGAAATCGGGCTTGCGGTTATCGCGATTTCCGTAACGATCATCGCCGTCTTTGCACCCGTCAGCTTCATGAGCGGTATTGCCGGGCAATATTTCAAACAGTTTGGCCTGACTGTTGCTGTCGCCGTGTTTTTCTCGCTGCTAGTGGCGCGTCTGATTACACCCATGATGACGGCCTATCTCCTGCGCGACGGCAAAAATCTGCATCATGAGGAAAACACCGGCGGCTGGGTTGGTGCCTATACCCGCTTCCTTGGTGTGACGCTGCGTTATCGCTGGTTAACGCTGATCAGCGGTGTGCTGCTGTTCGCCACGGCCATCTGGGCTATGGGCTTCCTGCCATCGGGTTTCGTGCCACCACAGGATGAAGCACGCGTTGCCGTCAATCTGGAATTGACACCGGGCTCTCCCATCGATGAGACGCGCCGCGTCACCGACGAAGCCGCAAACCGCGTCCGGGAAATTCCCGAGGTTCAACAGACCTACGTCGTTGGTGGATCGTCACCAAAAGGTGAGGTGGATACCCGCCGCGCCACGATGATCGTCAAGCTTAGTCACAAGAGCGAGCGCAGCCGTACCCAGAAGCAGATTGAAGTTGATATCTTCAACAAGCTTTCGGAAGTTCCTGATTTGCGTGCCAATTTCGTCAATGATCGCGGCGAGCGGGAGTTTGCTATCGGCGTTATCGGCACGGATGGTCAAAAGGTCAGTGAACAGGCGCGCGCCATGCAGAGCGCCATGATGGCAACCGGGAGCTTTCAGGCCGTGTCATCAAGTGCAGCACTGGATCGCCCCGAAATTATTGTTACGCCGCGCATGGACAAGCTGGCCGAACTTGGCCTGTCTACATCAGGCGTTTCCGATGCCCTTCGGGTGGCAACACTCGGTGATCTCGATGCCAATCTGGCGAAATATACGGTTGGCGACCGGCAGATCCCGATCCGGGTTCAGCTGACGGAAGAGTCGCGGCGTGACCTTACCGTGCTGAACACGCTTACAGTCACCGCTCCATCGGGTGTCGTGGTGCCGCTGGCCTCTATTGCGCAGGTCAGTTTTGGCCAGGGACCGTCGTCGATTGAGCGCTTCAACCGTGAACGCCGTGTCGTTGTCGGTGCCAATATGGCTGGAGGCAAGGAGATCGGCGAGGGGCTTTCCATCGTCAAAAGCCTACCGCCGGTCAAAACCATGCCGGACGGTGTGCGCATTCAGGAAACCGGTGACGCGGAAGTCATGGGCGAAGTCTTTGCCGGGTTCCGCGATGCCATGATCATGGGGCTGATGCTGGTGTTTGTGGTGCTGATCCTGCTGTTCGGCAGTATCTTCCACGCCTTCACCATTCTGATGTCGCTGCCGCTATCGATTGCCGGTGTGGCCGCCGCCTTGCTGCTCACCAATAACTCTGTCTCCATGGCTGTTGTCATCGGTATTCTGATGCTGATGGGTATTGTCACCAAGAACGCCATCATGCTCGTGGATTTTGCTATTGAAGAGGTGAAACACGGTATCCCGCGCAATGAGGCTATCATCGATGCCGGTCGCAAGCGTGTCCGTCCGATTGTCATGACGACGATTGCCATGTCCGCTGGCATGATCCCGGCAGCACTGGCCTTTGGTGATGGCGGTGAATTCCGTGCGCCGATGGCTATCGCGGTGATCGGCGGTCTCTTGATCTCTACCGTGCTGTCGCTGGTGTTCGTGCCGTCCTTCTATACGATCATGGATGATCTCAGCCGTTGGATGGCCCGCGCGTTCCATTGGGGCTTCCGTCCGAACAAGCCGGATGAACCCGCAACCGCTGCACCCCATGGCGTGCGTACGGTGCCAGCCTATCCGGCACCGGGCTTTGCCAGTGAAGCCGCTGAATAGGCTTAAGTCAGATCGGGTGGCGGATTGCCGCCATCCGTGACCGCTTGCGGGCGCTGCGCATCTGCCAGATCGAATGGCTGACAAGCGCGGTAATGATAATGATGCCACCCAGCAGGGTAGGATCACTGGGCCGCTCGGCAAAAACCAGCCAGACCCAGATCGGCGCAAGCACCGTTTCCAGAAGATAGAACATCGCCACTTCAGGTCCGGACAGGTATCGCGGCCCCGTGGCAAGGCAGGCAAAGGCGATGGTCGTTACCACCGCACCGTTGAAGATGATCCATCCGGGTGCGGCAACGGAAAACCCATGCTGGGACACCATGAAAATCGCAACAGACATCGGTAGGATGGTGCCGATGATCGCGGCAAAGCTCATATCCTTCTTCGAAGCGCGGGTGACGGTAATGGCCGAGGCAAGGAAGAAGGTCGAAAGCAGCGCGATGATGTTGCCGAAAAGATGTCCCGATGACAGGCCTTCACGCACGATGATCCCGACACCGATCAGCATGAAAAACATGGCGACGAAGGTCGCGGTTTTCGGGCGTTCTTTCAGGAATATCCAGGAGAGCAGCGCGGCGAACACCGTATTGAACGCCAGAATAAACACGAGATTGGCGGTCGATGTGTTGTAAACGGCGATCATGAAAAAGATGGAGCCCATACCGTAAAGCCCGGCAACCGCAACGCCGATGCGCCCCGGAATGAGCGTTCTGACCTTGCCGGTGGCAATGCTCCACACCGCCCAGATGATCATGGCGCAGAGGAAGGTCGTACCGCTGCGCAGGAGCAGCGTCGACCAGGTTTCACCCTGACCAAGACGCAGAAGCGGTATATCGACGGAGAGTATTAACCCGCCAATACCCGTAATCAGCAGGCCCTTGCGGTGATCAAGATGCGGTTGGGACATTTCCTCAGGGCTTTCCAAGTCTTTTTATTGTTCTAAGCCGCAGGGTTTAGCTGGAAGAACAATCTTATTCCAGCGCGCGCATTTATAAATCTGATTGCGTGTTGAGGGATGTGTGCATTTCCGTGGTTCGACAAGCTCACCATGAGGGAGAGTGGTGCGTGCAGGGAGTCTAGTTCTGCAACTTTGGAGATTATCGTTGCATCCACACTCTCCCTCATGGTGAGCTTGTCGAACCACGAACCACGAAGTTGCAAGCTTAACGCGTGGAGCAACACACAATCAGAAACCCCGATTATTCACGGCGTTCCCAGCCTTTTGGCCCGAGATGCTCCTGCGGCTTATAGCGGATCTTGTATTGCATCTTGCGCGAGCCCTCGACCCAATAACCGAGATAGACGTGCGGCAGGCCCGCGGCGGCAGCGCGCTGGATGTGATCGAGAATCATGAACGTGCCAAGCGAGCGGTCGGCGTAGTCAGGGTTAAAGAACGAATAGACCATGGACAATCCGTCGCCCATAATGTCGGTCAGCGCCACGGCAATCAGTTCGCCTTCACCCTTCTTGGTGATGAAGGAATCCGGTCCACGGCGGCGATATTCGATGATCTGGGTCGGAACATGTGTATCCTCGACCATCATCGCATAGTCGAGCACGGTCATCTCTGACATGCCGCCCTTGTTGTGGCGTGCGTCAAGATAACGGCGGAACAGCGTATATTGCTCGGTGGAAGGTTCTGCCTGATGAATATTGCCGATCAGGTCCCGGTTATGATTCCAGACGCGGCGCATCGACTTTTCCTGCTTGAACTCTCCAGCAAGGATTCGCACCGAAACACAGGCCCGGCAATTCTCGCATGCCGGACGATAGGCAATGTTCTGGGAACGGCGAAAACCACCCTGAGTCAGGAGATCATTCAGCTCACTCGCGCGTCCGCCCACCAGATGCGTAAAAACCTTGCGCTCCAGTTGCCCTTCCAGATACGGACAGGGCGAGGGTGCTGTCAGGAAAAACTGCGGTGATTGCTGCGGTTGATGCGTCATTCGTTATCCTGGACCAGTCTGCAACTCCTATAGAATCGTAAGACCACCAAAAACGTCAATTCAATTATATTGTATTCAAGTGTGAATGTCGCGGGTTTCGGTGCAAAGCACACTGGTTGGTCGTTGATGGTTCGTGGTTCGTGGTTCGACAAGCTCACCATGAGGGAGAGGGGTGATGCAAGGGAGTCAAGTTCTGCAACTTTGGTGATCTGTAACCTTTATGATCAGCAATTGTTGGCGATTAGCCTTGCATCCACCCAAGCCCCTCATGGTGAGCTTCCTGAGCTTGTCGAAGGGCGAACCACGAACCAAGCAGCGGTGGTGCTCACCCCCCTCTGCCCTGTCGGGCATCTCCCCCACAAGGGGGGAGATCACATTGGCATCAACGCCTTTGCACAGCCGGAAATGTTTCAGATTGTGCAAAGGCGTCAATACAGCTGATCTCCCCCCTTGTGGGGGAGATGTCCGACAGGACAGAGGGGGGTGATGAACTCGGGTGCAGAACTACCGCGCAACACATCCCCTGTTATCAATCGCGCTCATCGTCGGCATGATAGCATGGCTCGCCATTCCACGAATGGCTTGGGGCATCATCCTTGCCGTCCACCTGATTGCCCCAGCGCGCCCTGAAGGAACGGTAATCATTGGAAAAATGGACGGCCAGCAGACCGGAGCCATATTTATCGGTCCAGATAAGATTATGGACGGTTCCGGGTGTGACAATCTTCTCGGTGAGCGTTCCGATGAACAGGCCATCGGGTGCCTCGATCTGATATGTTCCGGAAACACGGCCGTCGCGATCAACATTCAGAACGGTGATAACGTCCCGATAGTCGCCATTGGAAATGACCTCGCCGCAAAACCGTCCAGCGGGTGATGCGGCCAGGCTGGTGGCGATACCAAAACCATAGAATAGGAACGCCATTGCGGCGAAGGCGGTGAGCCTGAGATGTGTCATTGATATGGCCGGTAAATGAAGAGGGCTCCCTGTCAGGAGCCCTCAAGATCAATTATATGCGCGTACGACAACCGTACCGAGAAGAAGGTCGTGGACCGTACGTTTACGGTCCAGAACGAATGTTGCAAGCAGAATGAGCGGTGTCAGCACCACATTCAGACCCCAGAACAGAACCGTATGGACAATGGCAAACAGGCCGTCGACCTTCTGGCCGTCGAGGCGCTCCAGTTTCAGGCCCATCATCTGCATGCCCTTGGTTGCCTGACGTGGTCCGCCAAGCGTCGTCGCCACATAGGCGAGCGCCACGGCGGGGAACATGATGCCGTAGAGCATCCATCCAAGGCCAAGCGTTGCAACACCGAGAATGGCGATGACGATCGCCACGGGGATGCAGAGGAAAAACACGATAACATAATCCATCAGGAACGCGAAAACGCGGCTGGACCGCACGCCCTGATACATCCGCCAGTCATCCAGGCGGTTGGTGATTATTTCGCCGTCAAGCGCGCTCGTATTCATTTTGTTTCCTGTTTCAAACACACGGACATAGTGCCGTGCTGCTCAACGTGGGAACTCTAGAATAGAAATTCAAGGAACATTTTTGATGTTTTCAATCAGAAACCACCCACAACCAATGAACCGCCCGCAACAGAACGCAATCTAAAGTCCGGCCTTCAAACGCTCCGCAACGATGGGTGCGAAATAGGTCAGGATGCCGTCACAACCGGCGCGTTTGAACGCCAGCAGGGTTTCCATCATCACCCGTTCCTCATCGATCCAGCCATTGGCACCGGCTGCCTTGATCATCGCGTATTCGCCCGACACCTGATAGGCGAATGTCGGCACGGAGAACGTTTCCTTCAGGCGATGAATGATATCGAGATAGGGCAGGCCCGGCTTGACCATCAGCGAATCCGCGCCCTCAGCCAGATCCTGCTCTGCCTCGCGGATGGCCTCATCCGTGTTGGCAGGATCAATGTAATAGGTCTTCTTGTCGCCCTTCAAGCGCCCTGACGTACCGATGGCTTCCCGGTAAGGGCCATAAAAGGCCGAAGCGAATTTCGTGGCGTAAGCCATAACAGCCACATCCTGAAAACCATTCTGATCAAGCGCTTCGCGGATAGCACCGATGCGGCCATCCATCATATCGGATGGAGCAATAATGTCGGCGCCCGCTGCTGCCTGCAACACTGCGCCGCGGGTGATCTGAGCCACCGTCTCGTCATTGACGATGATGCCGTCGCGCAAAATGCCGTCATGGCCGTGACTGGTGAACGGATCAAGCGCCACATCGGTGATCATGCCAATCTCCGGCACCGCATCCTTGATGGCGCGGGTGGCGCGATTGATCAGGTTATCGGCATCGAGAATACCGGAACCCGTTTCATCGCGTAGGGCAGGATCAATATTGGCAAAGGTTGCGATAGCCGGAATACCGAGCTTGGCAGCCCGTTCTGCTTCACGCGCGGCCATATCCACAGAAAAACGCTGCACGCCGGGCATGGCGGCAATGTCTTCGCGGCGGTTTGTTCCCTCACACAGGAAGATCGGCCAGATCAGGTCATTCACCGTCAGCTGGTTTTCCTGCACCAGACGGCGCGACCAATCAGCCTTGCGCATACGGCGCAAACGCCGGCTTTGCGTGATTTCATCAACTGTCCGGCCTGTACTGGCGTGAAAAGGAGAAACTTTATTCATGATGGCTGCCTTATCCGCAGGTGCGGAGCTTCTTCTGTTGTTTGGAATAGTTTTAATCAGAATGGTTTTAACAGGCTTCACTCCGTGGACCAAGATGTCTGGCACAAGATGTGATCCATTGACGCGGTATGCAGGAGTTTCCTAACGTCAAACAATGAATAAGGAGGGGCGCATGGAAATCGATTTTGGCGGCAAAGGCGAGATAGCGTTCGAAATCCGGGGGAAGGCTGGCCTAGTCAGGTTGACGCGCCCTAAGGCACTCAATGCGCTTACGCCCATTATGGTCAGGGCGCTGTCCCGCGCCTTGCATGCCTGGGCCGTTGATCCTGATATTGCCTGTGTCATTCTTGAAGGCGAGGGCCGCGCCTTTTGCGCAGGCGGCGATATTCTCGCCGTCTATCATGCGGGCAAGGCCGGAAAGCCGCTCTATGAGTTCTTTTATGACGAATACCGGCTCAACGCCTTTATCCGGCACTTTCCAAAACCCTATATTTCGCTGATAGACGGTATTGTCATGGGTGGAGGGGTTGGTATTTCCGTGCATGGATCGCACCGGATCGTCACCGAAAATGTCATGTTTGCCATGCCGGAAGTCGGAATCGGTTTCTTTCCCGATGTTGGCGGCAGCGCCTTCCTTCCGCATCTGCCTGAACATTTCGGCACCTATCTTGCTCTGACAGGCAACCGCATCCGGCAGGGGGATTGCCTGCAAAGCGGCATTGCCACCCACGCGATCCACGCCGCCGACAAGGAGGCTGTTCGCCATGCCTTGATCGAAACCGGCGACCCGGCGGAGGCCCTGCGCGATAAAACTATCAATCCGGACTATGAAACCAGCGAGAAAATACGCGATATGATCGGCGTTCTGTTCGATTCGCAAACGCTTGGCGGCTGTCTTATCCGTCTTGCCGCCGCCGGGGTGAACGGAAACGAGGATGCGCAACGGGTTCTGGATATCGTCAAGGCACGTTCTCCCACCAGCCTGCATGTGACGTTCAGGCAGATCGAAGAAGGACGTGATCTCGATATGGATCAATGTATGCAGATGGAATACCGGATTCTTTCGCGAATGCTTGAGAGTAATGATTTCTATGAAGGTATCCGCGCCCTGCTTGTAGACAAGGACAATGCGCCTGTCTGGCAGCCTGCAACGCTTGAAGATGTCACCCCTGAGATGATTGACGCCTATTTTGCGCCGCTGGGCGAGCGGGAACTGCAGCTTACATGATCGAAAAGCCGACGCATCTGCCATTCGATTCGACCTTGGCGCAAACAGGCTTTGTCTGGTTGCTGCGGCTGGTTTCGATCTATTGCCTCGTGGCAGGGGTTGGCTACTGGGTGCAGATCATGGGCTATTATGAGGGGCTGCTCTGGCGCTTTGATCTGATGCCGTGGCAGTGGAAGGTCGCGTCGGTATCGCTGGCCATGCTGTTCCCGGTTGCCTCGACAGGTCTGTGGATGATGGTTTCCTGGGGCCCGGTCATCTGGTTCGTGGCTGCTGCTGGCGAAACATTGATGTTCACCGTCTTCTGGGAATATTTTTATTACAAGCCTGCGATCGCGGTCATTCATTGCAGCGTGGCCGTGCTTTATATCGCCTTTCGCATCGTGCTTTTCCTGCAAAAACGCCAGCAGGCCAAACCCCAGCGCTGAGGCGCGGGTAAGTCTTCATTAAGCCTGAAATTGCATTGGTCGCGGTAAGGTACTGTTAAGTCTGAGTTTTAATTCGAATTTTATGCGTATTCGATAGTGTTGCCTCAACGGTGAGAAAAATACACCGAAACAACAGTGAGGCACGTATTATGAACAACATACAGAGAAAGTCTGGCACGACCACGCATGCCACCGTCAATGACACAGCATTGCGGACTCTTTATCTTGAAGCACTTCAGTTGGTCGAACGTTTGCATCGTCGTTTACTTGACGTTGTGAAAGATGAATTCGACCGCAACGGGCGCAGCGACATCAACGCCATTCAGGCATTGCTGCTTTTCAACATCGGCAATGCTGAATTGACTGCCGGTGAACTGCGCAGCCGTGGTTACTATCTGGGTTCGAACGTTTCCTACAATCTGAAGAAACTGGTCGAACTCGGCTTTATCTCCCATGAGCGTTCACGCACCGACCGTCGTTCGGTCCGCGTCAGCCTGACGGAGAAGGGCAATGAGGTGGCGGAACTCGTCGCAGGTCTTTATGAGCGTCATGTGGCTTCGATCGAACATGTCGGTGGCATCAAGGCAGAAGAATTCCAGTCGATGAACAAGGCGTTACAGCGTCTTGATCGCTTCTGGAACGATACAATCGCCTACCGCATGTAATATCGACTGCAATCTGCAAGACAAAAGCCCGGCTTCGCTCTTTGAGCAGTTTCAAAACTGCTCTGGCGAAGGCGGGCTTTGCTGCGTTGGGCCTTGCCAAACGGCCCAAAAGTCATCAATCCGCCATAATGCCGTGGAAAGGCGTTTGAAGTATTCCATAATTCAGTGAAGCTTAAATATTGGCTCCGCATGGGCTGATTAGCGTTTGAACCATCACGATTACGCTATCGGTGCGAAAGTTGCTGTTTGTTAAGGGTGTTCCTGATAATTTTGGAAACCATAATCTGCTTTCTGCGTTATTGGGCGGCAGGTTGGCTGCGACGTTTTCAATTGGGTTGGGCAATACTATGAAGAAACTAGGATCATCAGGGCTTGATCGCCGCACATTCCTCACCGGAGTGGCAACTGCTGGTTTGGCTGCTATCTCATCATCTGCATGGGCGGATGATCCGGCAATCAATGATATTCTGGCTTCTCCACGCCGCGGCAATTGGGATGATCAGTTTGATGCGCGCTCCAGCGCCCATGCCAAGGTTGCAAGTTTCCAGCCGATCGCCAGCCCCGAGACGGTTTCCTTCATTGAATCCGCTATCAACACCTACAGTCAGATTGTCGCCAATGGCGGCTGGCCGAATGTGCCAATTACCACCAAGCTGCAACTTGGCGTAGTCGATCCGACAGTTCCTGCCTTGCGCAAGCGCCTGATGGTATCGGGCGATCTTTCCGAAAGCGCTGGTCTTTCCACATCATTCGACACCTATGTCGATGCGGCGGTAAAGCGGTTCCAGGCTCGTCATGGTCTGCCTGCCGATGGTGTCATGGGCCAGTTCACCATTGCCGCCCTGAACATTCCGGCCAATATCCGCCTTGGCCAGTTGCAGACCAATCTGGAGCGCGTGCGCACCTTGGCCGCTGCAAATCAGGGCAGCCGCTATGTCATGGTCAATATTCCGGCAGCGCAGATCGAAGCCGTTGAAGGCGGCCGCGTCGTGCAGCGCCATACGGCCATCGTCGGCAAGATCGACCGCCAGACGCCGATTCTCGACTCCAAGATTTCCGAAGTCATTCTTAATCCTTACTGGACGGCGCCAAAGTCGATCATTCAGAAGGATATTATCCCGCTGATGCGCAAGGACCCGACTTATCTGACGCGCAACAAGATCCGCCTGTTCAACGAGCAGCGTCAGGAAGTGCCACCGGAAAGCGTCGACTGGAATACGGATGATGCGGTCAAGCTGATGTTCCGTCAGGACCCAGGCAAGATCAACGCCATGTCCTCGACGAAAATCAACTTCGCCAACCCTTACGCTGTCTACATGCACGACACGCCGCAGCAGGGCAATTTCAACAAGCTCATGCGTTTCGATTCGTCGGGCTGTGTGCGCGTGCAGAACGTGCGTGACCTCAATGTCTGGCTGTTGCGCAGCACGCCGGGCTGGGATCGTCAGACCATGGATGCGACAATCAAGTCAGGCGTCAACACGCCGATTGCCGTTGCCGATCCGGTTCCGCTGCACTTCGTTTATGTCAGCGCCTGGTCAACCGGCGATGGTGTTGTCCAGCTGCGCGATGATATTTATGAGCGCGATGGCCAGCAGGCACTGTCGATCGGCACGAATACCTGATCGTTCACGTCAGATCGCAGGATTTCGAAAAGGCCGCCTTCGGGCGGTCTTTTTGCATTTGAATGGTGGATGGCGGTTTCGGGCTAATGCTTTTCGTCCACCGGCCATTGGCCTTGACCGTTTAAGTATGATAATGCGCCGGAATACCTACTCACTTAAGACAAATGAGGGTCCAGGCACCATGTCGAATGCAAGCGCTTCCGTTGCTGATACATTTTTCAACGCATCACTCGAAGACATTGATCCGGAAATTTTTGGCTCCATCCGCAAGGAGCTTGGTCGCCAGCGTCATGAGATCGAACTGATCGCTTCGGAAAACATCGTATCGCGTGCCGTGCTCGAAGCACAGGGCTCGATCATGACCAACAAATATGCCGAGGGCTATCCGGGCAAGCGCTATTACGGCGGCTGCCAGTTTGTTGATATTGCTGAGGAATTGGCAATCGAACGCGCCAAGAAACTGTTCAATTGTGAATACGCCAATGTGCAGCCGAATTCCGGCAGTCAGATGAATCAGGCCGTGTTCCTCGCGCTGCTGCAGCCCGGCGATACATTCATGGGTCTTGACCTTAATTCCGGCGGCCACCTGACCCACGGTTCGCCCGTCAACATGTCCGGCAAGTGGTTCAATGTTGTGTCCTACGGCGTGCGTCAGGACGACAATTTGCTCGATATGGCAGAAATCGAACGTCTGGCACATCAGCATAAGCCAAAGCTGATCATCGCTGGCGGTACTGCTTATTCGCGCGTTTGGGATTTCGAACGTTTCCGCCAGATCGCCGATGCAGTTGGCGCCTATCTGATGGTTGATATGGCCCATATCGCTGGTCTCGTAGCTGCCGGTGTGCATCCGTCACCGCTGCCGCATGCCCATGTCACCACCACCACGACACATAAGTCACTGCGCGGCCCGCGCGGTGGCATGATCCTGACCAACGATGCCGAGATCGCCAAGAAGATCAATTCTGCCGTATTTCCCGGCCTGCAGGGTGGCCCTTTGATGCATGTGATCGCTGCAAAGGCAGTGGCTTTCGGTGAAGCGCTGAAGCCTGAGTTCAAGACTTACGGCCAGAACGTGGTCAACAATGCCCGCACTCTGGCGGAATCGCTGAAGAAGAACGGTCTTAACATCGTTTCCGGCGGCACTGACAACCACCTGATGCTGGTTGACCTGCGTCCCAAGAACGCCACCGGCAAGCGCGCGGAAGCTGCTCTTGGCCGCGCCAACATCACCTGCAACAAGAACGGCATTCCTTTCGATCCGGAAAAGCCGTTTGTAACCTCAGGCGTGCGCCTTGGCACACCAGCCGGAACAACACGCGGTTTTGGCGCTGCGGAATTCACCGAAATCGGCAACCTGATTTCGGAAGTTCTCGATGGTTTGAAGGTTGCCAATTCCGATGAAGGCAATGCTGCGGTCGAAAAGGCAGTGCAGAACAAGGTTGTCGAACTGACTGACCGCTTCCCGCTTTATCCCTATCTCGGCCAGTAAGTTCGGGGTGATTGCAATGAAATGGCGGTGCGCAAGCGCCGCCATTTTTGTTTGTGCGGTTGCAGGGCGATAGTGCGTGGTTCGTGGTTCGACGGGCTCACCATGAGGGAGAGTGTAGATGTAACGATAATCGCCGACGTTGCAGAATAGAGTTCCTTGCAACCCACCACTCTCCCTCATGGTGAGCCCGTCGAACCACGGACTATGGGTTTCTGCGAAGTTTCATCCCACTTGTGGGGGATCCGAAGGACGGGCGAGACCCGTGGCTCGCCCCGGTAGTCCGACAGGACAGAGGGGGTTGAAATGGCTATATAATGCCAAACCAAATATACCGCGAGGTTACAATGCGATTGAATCAGGTGACAATAACTGCTCCCGATCTCGACAAGGCCTGGGATTTTTATTGCGGTATCGGTCTCATTCCCATCGTAGATTCCCGTCCGCGCTATATCCGGTTTCTGTGCTCTGATGGCGGCAGCACGTTCTCCATTCATCAAGGCGCAACGCCCGGCAGTGGAACGACTGTTTATTTCGAACTTGATAATCTTGATGAGCGTGTAGGGCAGCTCAAAGCAGCGGGCTTTATTTTCACGTCTGACCCTGAGGATAAAAGATGGCTTTGGCGCGAGGCAGAGTTGTTCGATCCTGCCGGAAACAGGATTATTCTCTATTTTGCTGGCAGTAACCGCCTCGATCCTCCGTGGCGGGTTTAGTGGTTATGGTTGCATCAGCATTGTGCGTGGTTCGTGGTTCGTGGTTCGACGGGCTCACCATGAGGGAGAGTGTAGATGTAACGATAATCGCCGACGTTGCAAAATAGAGTTTCTTGCAACCACCACTCTCCCTCATGGTGAGCCCGTCGAACCACGGACTATGCGTAAAACTTGGCCGTTCCTTTGACACATCGTCGCGATGAGGGTGCTTTTATATCGTACCGAAAGACACTATCTTCGCTTACGATTTCAGAATCATCTCCGGAAAGCCAAACGATGCGTTGTCCCTATTGCCAGTCTGAGGATACTCAGGTGAAAGATTCCCGCCCAGCTGAAGATGGGGCGGTGATCCGCAGACGGCGCATCTGTACCGTGTGTGGCGGGCGTTTTACCACCTTTGAGCGTGTCCAACTGCGTGATCTGAGCGTGGTGAAAAAGAGCGGTCGCAAAGTGGCTTTCGACCGCGATAAGCTCATGCGTTCTGTGGAAGTGGCGCTGCGTAAGCGGCAGGTGGACCCGGAACGCGTGGAGCGCGCGGTTTCAGGCATTGTCCGGCAACTGGAAAGCTCGGGCGAACCGGAAGTCAGTTCCGATGAAATCGGCAGGCTCGTCATGGATGCGCTGAAAGGTATCGATGATATCGCCTATATCCGCTTTGCCTCGGTCTATCGCAATTTCCGCGAGGCCAAGGATTTCCACAATGTGATCGATGAAATCACCGCCGGTGATGTCGCATCCGATCCGGTGGAGGATGATTGAACCCTATGAACTCATCGGTGCAGAGTGCGCTTGACCGGCGCTATATGGCTGCGGCCATTCGTCTGTCGCGCAGCCATCAGGGGCTGACAGGCACAAACCCCTCCGTCGCAACGCTGATTGTCGACAAGGAGGGCGTTATTGTCGGGCGCGGTGTCACGGCCATTGGCGGACGCCCGCATGCGGAAACGCAGGCGTTGGCGGAAGCTGGCGACAAAGCGAGAGGCGCAACCGCCTATGTGACGCTTGAGCCATGCGCCCACCATGGCAAAACCCCGCCTTGCGCCGATGCGCTGGTAACATCAGGCGTGACCCGGGTGGTTTCCGCTGCCAATGATCCCGATGACCGGGTAGCGGGCAAGGGCTATGCCATTCTGCGCAATGCGGGCATCGAGGTTATCACTGGCGTCATGGCCAATGAGGCCGCTGATTATCTCGCCGGATATTTGATTCGATCTTCGAAAAAACGACCGGAAGTGACTCTGAAACTTGCACTTTCCGCCGATGGTTATATCGGCAGGCATGGCACCGGCCAGATCGCTATAACCGGTCCGGTTGCGCGGGCGCAGGTGCATCTGATGCGAGCTGAATCCGATGCCATTCTGGTTGGGATCGGCACTGCGCTCGCCGATGATCCTGTCCTGACCTGCCGTCTGCCGGGGCTTGAAAACCGTTCGCCGGTGCGCATTGTGCTTGACAGTCAGTTGCGCTTGCCGGTGGACAGCAAGCTGGTGCAAAGCGCGGGCAGTGTTCCCCTGTGGATCGCCGCCAATGCACAGGCCAATCCGGCAAAACGGCAAGCACTTGTCGCTGCCGGTTGCCGCATGCTCGCTACGGAAACCGATTGCGGTGCAACGGCTCTGCCGGAACTGCTGGATGATCTTGCCGCACAGGGCATTGCGACACTGATGGTCGAGGGCGGCGCGTCGGTTGCTTCCGCACTGTTGCAGGACGGTCTGGTGGATCGTGTAGCGCTTTTCGAGGGGCCACTGGCAATCGGATCAGAGGGCGGTCTTGCAGTACCGGAACTTTCTTCCCATATCGCTCGTGACTTCACATTATCGCGCGATGATCGTTTTGGTGACGATCATTACCGCGAATATATAAGACCCATCTGAGGAAACAGCATGTTCACGGGAATTGTAACGGATATCGGCAAGGTCGGTCAGGTAAAGCCACTCAATGAAGGCGTGCTTCTGCGCGTGGAAACAAATTACGACCCAGAAACGATCGAGATTGGTGCCTCCATTTCCTGTTCGGGCGTGTGCCTGACTGTCGTGACATTGCCGGAAAAGGGGTCAAATGCCCGCTGGTTCGAGGTGGAGGCCTGGGAAGAGGCGCTGCGCCTGACCAGCATTGCCAACTGGAAGAATGGCACGCGTATCAATCTTGAGCGTTCGCTCAAACTCGGCGACGAAATGGGCGGTCATCTTGTCTCCGGCCATATCGACGCCATGGCAGAACTGATCAAGCGTGAGGAAGAGGGCGATGCCGTTCGCTTCACGCTGCGTGTCCCGGAAGAATTGGCACGGTTTATCGCCCCCAAAGGCTCTGTAGCGCTGGATGGGACGTCACTGACCGTCAACGCCGTCAATGGCAACGAGTTCGATGTCCTGTTGATCCGCCACTCGCTTGAAGTCACCACTTGGGGCGACCGCAAGGTGGGTGACAAGGTCAATATCGAGATCGATCAGATGGCGAGATACGCTGCACGGCTTGCAGAATATCCGAAATCAGCCTAGGACCACACTCAAAGGCGAAGCGGCTTCGCCAACCCCATTTGAGTTCCGGAGTTTTCCATGTCCAAAAAAAAGGCGCATGCGCCACATCTGTTGATCGTGGAAGCGCGATTCTATGACGATTTGTCAGATGCCCTGCTGAACGGTGCCAAGCTGGCGCTTGATGAAGGCAAGGCAACCTATGATGTTGTGACTGTTCCCGGCGCGCTTGAGGTTCCTGCGGCCATTTCCTTTGCATTGGATGCAGCGGAAGAGGGCGGAACGGAGTATGATGGCTTCGTGGCGCTTGGCACAGTTATTCGCGGCGAGACCTACCATTTTGATATTGTCGCCAATGAATCCTGCCGCGCTCTGATGGAGCTTGCCGTGGATGAAAGCATTGCCATCGGCAATGGCATTCTCACCGTCGAGAATGAAGAGCAGGCATGGGCCCGTGCCCGCCGCGAGGACAAGGACAAGGGTGGCTTTGCAGCGCGCGCTGCACTGACTATGATCGCCCTCAAGGAAAAGCTTGGAGCCTGACCGGATGCCTTCTTCCAAAGATGGGGAAAGTCCCGCTGTAAAGACCGCGAATAAGCGCGGCGTCGCGCGTCTGGCCGCTGTGCAGGCGTTGTACCAGATGGATGTTGCCGGTACCGGCGTTATCGAGGTTGTTGCGGAATACGAAGCGCACCGCCTTGGCAAGGAAGTGGACGGAAACCAGTATCTGGACGCCGACCCGCAGTGGTTCCGCGCCATTGTTGCTGGCGTGGTTTCAGAACAGACTTCGCTTGATCCGATGATCCGTCAGGCGTTGACGGAGGATTGGCCATTGTCGCGGCTCGATTCAACGCTGCGGGCTATTTTACGCGCCGGTATCTGGGAATTGAGAAACCGCCCGGATGTGCCGACAGCCGTTATCGTTTCCGAATATATTGATATCGCCAAGGCCTTCTACACGGAAGAAGAGCCCAAATTGGTGAATGCTGTGCTGGATCGTCTGGCTTTTGAGCTTCGCGGTGAAAGCCGGGGTGCAAAAAACCCTCGGAGTTGATTCTGCATGTCCTGTGGTTCGTGGTTCGACAAGCTCACCATGAGGGAGAGGGTGGATGCAACGCTAGTCAGCAGCTTTGCACAACTTGACTCCCCCGACACTTCATCCACCTCCGTCATCCTCGGGCTTGACCCGAGGACCTATACTTAAAAGTGCGAAATATTCAGGTGCGTTAAATCTCATCAGCCGTGGGTCCTCGGGTCAAGCCCGAGGATGACGGAGATGGGTGGGGGTTCGGGAGGCAAGTTCTGCTCCCTTTGCACTGCAATCTCTGCGGTTAGCGTTGCAACCCAATTCTCCCAATGGTTGTTATATCGAACCACGAACCATGGATAATGTGCCCTGCCACGCATACGCGCAAAACCCCCTCAAACGCGCTCAATCAGATTAATGGTATCAACCCTAAGCCGCCTCAGCGAAAGGCCTTGACCTTTTCGCATGGGCTTGGCTACTCCTAGTGCATACGGTCGCGTTTCTGCCGGCCTGGCAGATTTTGTGTGCCGTACCGAACCTGACCCGGGGAGGGGTATTTTTCGGGTCAAAATCTGAGGGAGTGGCATGACTATACTGTTTCTCGTCATCGCCTGCGGTTTGCTGTCTATCGTCTATGCTTTTTGGGCCACCCAATCGGTGCTCGCAGCGGACCAGGGCAATGCACGCATGCAAGAAATCGCCGGTGCTATCCGCGAGGGAGCACAGGCCTATCTCACACGTCAGTATACCACGATCGCCATTGTTGGCGTCGTTGTCTTTCTAGCAGTCTGGTACCTCTTGTCATCAACCGCCGCAATCGGCTTCCTGATCGGTGCTGTGCTGTCAGGTCTTGCCGGTTTCATCGGCATGCACGTCTCTGTTCGTGCCAATGTGCGCACGGCACAGGCTTCGTCCCGCAGTCTGGCTGCCGGTCTTGAAATCGCGTTCAAGTCAGGCGCGATTACCGGCATGCTTGTCGCCGGTCTCGCCCTGCTTGGCGTTGCTGTTTATTATTACATTCTGACCGGCCCGCTTGGCCATCTGCCTGCGGACCGTGTTGTCATTGACGCTCTTGTCTCCCTCGGGTTCGGTGCGTCACTCATCTCAATCTTTGCCCGTCTTGGCGGCGGCATCTTCACCAAAGGTGCTGACGTGGGCGGCGATCTCGTCGGCAAGGTCGAAGCCGGAATCCCTGAAGATGATCCACGCAATCCGGCAACCATTGCCGATAATGTGGGCGACAATGTCGGCGACTGCGCCGGTATGGCTGCCGACCTTTTTGAAACCTATGCGGTGACCATCGTCGCCACCATGGTTCTGGGTGCCATCTTCTTTGCTGCAACGCCTGTTTTGAGCAATATCATGCTCTATCCGCTGGCAATCTGCGGCGCCTGTATCATCACCTCGATTGCCGGTACGTTCTTCGTCAAGCTCGGCGCGAACAATTCGATCATGGGCGCTCTTTACAAGGGCCTCATTGTGACGGGCCTGCTGTCGATTGCCGGTCTTGCTGCAGCCACATCGATGACCATTGGCTGGGGTGAGGTGGGTATTGTCGCGGGCAAGTCGATCACCGGTTCCAATCTCTTCATCTGCGGCCTCGTCGGGCTGGTGGTGACAGGATTGATCGTGGTGATCACTGAATACTACACGGGCACCAACAAGCGCCCTGTTAATTCAATTGCTCAGGCTTCAGTGACCGGCCACGGCACCAATGTCATTCAGGGTCTTGCGGTTTCGCTTGAATCAACAGCGCTTCCGGCTCTGGTGATTGTCGGCGGTATCATCTCGACCTACCAGCTGGCAGGGCTTTTCGGCACCGGTATCGCCGTAACAGCCATGCTTGGTATTGCCGGCATGATCGTTGCGCTTGATGCCTTCGGTCCTGTGACCGACAATGCTGGTGGTATTGCTGAAATGGCTGGACTTGATCCGGAAGTACGCAAATCCACCGACGCGCTCGATGCCGTTGGCAACACGACCAAAGCCGTCACCAAGGGCTATGCCATTGGTTCGGCCGGTCTTGGTGCTCTGGTGCTGTTTGCTGCCTATTCCAACGATCTGCAGTTCTTCATCAGCGAAGCCAACAAGGATGGCTCGACGGTCTTCTCCTATTTCAAGGGAATGGGCGCCGTATCGTTCGAACTCTCCAATCCTTACGTTGTCGCCGGTTTGATCTTCGGTGGTCTCATTCCCTACCTCTTCGGCGGTATTGCAATGACAGCTGTTGGCCGCGCTGCGGGCTCTGTGGTGGAAGAGGTGCGCAGGCAGTTCCGTGAAAAGCCGGGTATCATGGCCGGTACGGAGCGTCCTGATTATGCCCGTGCGGTGGATATTCTCACCCGTGCGGCCATCAAGGAAATGGTTGTGCCCTCGCTTCTGCCTGTTTTGGCACCGCTCGTCGTCTATTTTGGCGTGCTGCTGATTTCGGGTTCCAAAGCATCGGCTTTTGCCGCGCTCGGCGCTTCGCTTCTGGGTGTTATCATCAATGGTATTTTTGTTGCCATCTCGATGACCTCAGGCGGCGGTGCCTGGGACAATGCCAAGAAATCCTTTGAAGATGGTTTTGTCGACAAGGATGGAACGCGGCATTTGAAGGGTTCCGAAGCCCACAAAGCCTCGGTAACAGGCGATACGGTCGGCGATCCCTACAAGGATACCGCCGGTCCGGCGGTCAATCCTGCCATCAAGATCACCAATATTGTGGCCTTGCTCCTGCTTGCGGTGCTTGCGCACGGATAACCAGGCACCAGACCAACGAAAAACCCGCGAAATCTGATTTCGCGGGTTTTTGCATTTTCGTCCGGACGATTATTGGCCGGGAGCAGGGCCAGCGCCGGTCAGAGAGCCGGGAGCCTTGCCAACACCCGCGAGCAACTGGCCGAGGAATGAAAGATCCTTGCCGCCTGTCGGCGTGGTGCGCGAGATGAAATCGAAGACCTTGCCGTCCTGCAAACCGTAATTGGAAATGCTGGCGACTTTGCCCTTCTGGTCGAAATAAACCGCGAGAATGCGGCGATCCACGACTTTCGGCTGCATGAATGCAACGCTGCGATGGCGCTTCTGCGAGATATAATAGAAAACTTCATTGTCAAAGGTTGCTGTCGAGGATGGGCTGCCAAGCGACAGGATGACCTGTTCGCGGCTGGAACCAACCGGAACGAACTCCAGTGCCTTCTCGTCGAGAATGTAGCCTTCCGACAAAGTTTCTGATGGATTGAGATTGGCGGTGTTACAGCCGGCAAGTCCCACGACAAAAAACAGAGTCCCCGCGAGAAGGTATTCCCGTGAACGATCGGCCTTGAAAATCCGCTGCAGCAACGACATCTCCATTTCAATAGTGGGCGCAAGTCTTTCGCTGCCCGCAGAACTTCGGTAAACCACCTTGAAGTCTGATGCAACAGCGACTCGTGTTGCGGCCTGACCCAAGTGAAAGCACATATATGATTCTCAGTTTATTCAGCCGTAAGGCCAAAGCAAATGAGGCTGTTACCACCGCCCTTTACGATGCGATCGTGGCAGCGGCGCGGCAGCCATACTTCTATTCTGACATTGATGTGCCGGATTCGCCGTTAGGGCGCTATGAAATGCTGTCTTTGCACGTTTTTCTTTTCATGCGCCGGATAAAAGGTCGAACGCCAGCCCTCAAGATGATCGGGCAGGAAGTGACCGATGAGTTCTTCCGGGATGTCGACCATTCCCTGCGCGAGCTTGGTATCGGTGATTCCGGCATTCCAAAGCGCATGAAAAAACTGGCTCGCATGTTTTATGGACGTATCGAATCCTACGACAAGGCGCTTCAGGCCAATGATTATCCGGCGCTGGCGGCCGCACTGGCTCGCAATGTCCGTCCTGATAGCAAGGAATGGCCACAAGCAGCGGCACTGGCGAAGTACACAGTTGAGGCGGCGCTTTATCTGGAAACACAACCGGATGACGACTTTGCTGGCGGGCACCTGCTGTTTCCTGATGCTGGCGATGTTGAAGCCCAACAAAATTGAGAAGGGGAGCAAAATGACAAGAAATCTCGATGGCGCACTGAGTTTCCCGGTTTCGGTCAAGCGACTGCCACAGAAGGGGCTGACAGTCAAAATTGAAGCGGATGAGCGCGAGCGGATTGCACTGCGTGATTTTCACGACCTGCAGGATGTCGTCTCTTTCAAGGCTGATCTGCAGATCGTTCCGTGGAAAAAGGACGGCATACGTGTGCGTGGCGTCGTCAAGGCGAACATCGTGCAATCCTGCGTTGTCACATCGGAACCCGTGGACGCGGTTATTGATGCCGAAATTGATACGCTCTTTGTTCCTGAAAATTCCAAGCTGGCACGGCTGCCGCTCGATGAGAATGGTGAACTGATTGTCAGTGCAGATGGGCCTGACATACCCGAGACGTTTTCCGGCGATACTCTGGATGCAGGAGCGATAGCAGAAGAGTTCTTTGAACTTGCAATTGATCCTTACCCTCGCAAGGAAGGTGTGTCGGATGCGCCTATTGAGGTTGTCTTTGGTGAAGATGAGGCAACGGAAAAGCCTGTTAATCCTTTTGCCAGCCTCAAGGATTGGAAACAGAAGCCTTGATTGTGACGATTTCCTGCGGCTGACTATCCGAATGCTGCCCAGATGGGCTATAAGAACAGAAAATTCCAAGGGCAGGTGCAGCGTTTTTCACAATGATTACAGTCCATGTGCCAGCCAGCTGGCAGATTCCGGTTGTGCAGCGAGGGAAATTGACTATTTTCGCCGAGTCTTTGAGCCATTGATGAACCCAGCAAGCATACTCACTGAACAGGACAATCGAGAGTGATCAGAATTTCCATTGATGCCATGGGCGGTGATTTCGGTCCTGAGATCGTTATTCCCGGTCTGGCAACGGCGCTGGAGCGCCATCCTGATATCCGGTTTGTGATCTTCGGTCGTGAGGAAGAGGTAAGGCCGGTCCTTGATCGCCACCCGACGCTTGCCAGCTCGACATTCCATCATTGCGATGTGTCTGTGCGCATGGACGAGAAGCCCAGCCAGGCCTTGCGGAATGGCCGCTGGAAGTCATCCATGTGGCGGTCCATCGAAGCAGTAAAAACCGGCGAGGCCGATGTATGCGTCTCCGCTGGTAATACCGGCGCGCTGATGGCGATGTCAAAATTCTGTCTGCGGACAATGGCCAATGTCGAACGGCCTGCTATTGCGGGTATCTGGCCCACCTTGCGGGGTGAAAGCATTGTGCTCGATATTGGTGCCACCATTGGCGCTGACGCCCAGCAGCTGGTCGATTATGCCGTCATGGGCGCTGCCATGGCCCGTTCACTGTTCGAGATCGAGCGCCCGACAATTGGCCTGCTCAATGTCGGCGTTGAGGAAATCAAAGGTCAGGACGATGTGAAGGATGCGGCACGCATTCTGCGGGAAATTCCGCTACCAAGTCTTGAATATTTTGGTTTCGTCGAGGGTGACGATATCGGCAAGGGTACGGTTGATGTCGTGGTCACCGAAGGTTTTACCGGAAATATCGCGCTGAAAGCAGCCGAAGGCACGGCCAAGCAGTTCGCGCAATATCTGCGCGATGCCATGAACCGTACATGGATGGCCAAGATCGGCTATTTGTTCGCCAAGGGCGCATTTGACCGCCTGCGCGAGAAGATGGACCCGCGTAAGACCAATGGCGGCGTATTTCTTGGGCTGAACGGTGTTGTCATCAAGAGTCACGGAGGAACCGACGCACTTGGCTTCGCTTCTGCCGTTGATGTCGGCTATGATATGGCCCGCAACAAGCTTTTGGATAAGATTGCCTCGGATCTGAGTCATTTCCACAAGAGCCCGGTCGGTGTCGCTTTTCAGAGCGAGGCCGAGAATGATTCAGAAGCTGAGATAGAACCACAGGCGTAGGAAAGATAAATGATCCGGTCCGTTGTCAAAGGTGTAGGGGCGGCCAAACCGGCGCGTCTGGTTAAGAACGCCGATCTGGAAGGTATCGTTGAAACAAGCGACGAGTGGATCGTCCAGCGCACGGGTATTCGCCAGCGCTACATCGCGGGTGAGGGTGAAACAACCGCCTCTCTCGGTGAAGCGGCAGCACGCGCGGCGCTCGACAATGCCGGTATGACGCCCGATGATATTGATCTGATCATTCTGGCCACCTCCACGCCTGATAACACATTTCCCGCCTCTGCGGTCGACATTCAGGCGCGTCTTGGCATGACCCATGGCTTTGCCTTCGATATGCAGGCCGTGTGCTCCGGCTTTGTCTATGCCATTACGACAGCTGATCTTTATATTCGCGGCGGCATGGCCAAGCGCGTTCTGGTGATTGGTTCTGAAACTTTTTCACGGCTTCTTGACTGGAATGACCGTACAACCTGCGTGCTGTTTGGCGATGGTGCCGGTGCCGTTGTCCTTGAGGGCAGTGAAGGGCGCGGACTGACCTCCGATCGCGGTATCCTGACGGCTAATCTGCGTTCCGATGGTTCGCACAAGCAAAAATTGTATGTGGATGGCGGCCCTTCCACGACCCAGACAGTCGGGCATTTGCGTATGGAAGGCCGCGAGGTCTTCAAGCATGCTGTGGGCATGATCACGGATGTGATTGAGGCCTCTTTCTCGGAGGCAGGTATCACTGCCGAAGATGTCGACTGGTTCGTGCCGCATCAGGCCAACAAGCGCATTATCGACGCCTCCGCCAAGAAACTGAACCTTGCGGAAGAAAAAGTCGTCATCACCGTTGACCAGCATGGCAATACCTCGGCGGCTTCCGTCCCTCTTGCTCTGGCAACCGCTGTTGCCGATGGGCGTATCAAGCAGGGCGATCTTGTCCTTCTCGAAGCCATGGGCGGGGGCTTTACGTGGGGTGCAGTTCTGCTACGGTGGTAATGCTCCGGTTGGGTCAGTGGTTTGTTTTATCAACTGTTTTTACCCGCTTGCCCTATCGGATTTGATCCTATAACGTCCGCTTCCACCTGATAGTTTTGCAACAAACGAGAGCTTAGAGATCGTATGGGGGGTAAGACCATTACGCGCGCTGATCTGGCCGAAGCAGTCTATCGTAAGGTAGGGCTTTCGCGCACAGAGTCAGCTTCACTCGTCGAAACAATCCTCGATGAAGTATGTGATGCCATTGTTCGTGGCGAGACGGTCAAACTGTCGTCATTCGCCACGTTTCAGGTAAGAGACAAGAATGAACGCATTGGCCGAAACCCGAAAACGGGTGAGGAAGTGCCGATTTTGCCTCGCCGGGTGATGACGTTCAAGGCATCCAATGTGCTCAAGCAGCGCATCTTGCGCTCACATCAGGCGCGAAAGAAAAAATCGGCCTAAATTAGCCGGTTCAGCGCATTCGGAGCGAGATTGCTGTGGGGCAGTCTCGCCTTGTACTTGAAAATTACATCATAAACCGCTGAAATAGACGTCGAATCAGATTTTCTCCTGAAAGGGTGAAAACATGGACAAGAGTCCCGACGCTTTTAGAACCATCAGTGAAGTTGCAGAAGATCTTGATCTTCCCCAACATGTTCTACGTTTTTGGGAAACGCGTTTTACCCATATCAAGCCTATGAAGCGTGGTGGTGGGCGCCGATATTATCGCCCGCTCGATGTGGATTTGCTCAAGGGCATCCGCCATCTGCTCTATGATCAGGGCTATACGATCAAGGGCGTCCAGCGGCTTTTACGCGAAAATGGCGCACAGTTCATTATTGCTCTGGGTAGCGGCGACACTGCTGCGGCTGAAGCTATCAGCCAACAGAAGCAGGCCGCCGTTCGCGAAGAGGAAGCAATTTCCGCCGAACAGGAACGCGCTGATGCCGCCGAAGAGGCTGCCGTCATGGGGTCGCAGAAATCGGCTCATCATGGCAGGCGCCTGTTTGGATTGATTAAGGGCGATGATGAGGGCCCGGTTGCGGCTGATGGCAAGCGCCTGTCCAAGGACAACCGGACTTTGCTGCAGGAAACACTGTTCGATCTTCTGGAATGCAAGCGTTTGCTGGATCAAGTCCGATAAACTGCTCTGACATATGCATGATTGTTTATGAAGTGTGCCTGTGTGGATAGGGTCCGTGGTCCGTGGTTCGACAAGCTCACCATGAGGCCCTTCGACAGGCTCAGGGTGAGGGGAGTTTTATTCAGCAACATTTGTGATCTGCAATTTCTGCGATTAGCGTTGCATCCTCACTCTCCCTCATGGTGAGCTTGTCGAACTACACGCCATCACCCCAATCCCCAACAAAAAACCCAGCTTTCACGGGGAGCGAAAGCTGGGATTTGGGGTTGGCTGTGGGGTTCAGCCTAGCTGGTTGGGGGACCAGTACAAAGGAAACGAAACTGGCGGCAGATAGTTCCAAAGAATTTTGAAAAAAATCCGGAACTGAATTTACCGGGCCAGCATGCCGATCACGATCCCAAGACCCGCAATAACCATCAGCGTCGATACCGTGTTCTGTGTCTGAATACCGCCGATTTTCTGGGCTTGATGTCCAACCACGCGCGCGGCACGGCGTCCGCCATTTTTGATGGCTTCTAAAGTCGAGCCATCATCATTACCGTCAAGATCGTCCAGCAGCTGGACACCCCTGTCGGTAAGGGTTTTCGTCAGCGCAGCCAGATCGCGCTTTAAATCCGCGATTTCACGCTGCAGACGTTCCCGGTCTTCCTCATCGCGCATTGGTTCGGCACTATCCATATCCATCACCCTCCATTTAGCGTCTGGAAATCAGCCCGATCAGCAGCGCCGCGCCTGCCACGATGGCAAGTGTTGCCAGCGGATTTTCCTTGGCTGCATCGGCAGCATAGTTAACCTGCTTGGTTGCAGCCCGTTTCACATGGTCGAGCTTTTCGCCGCCCATGTCGGAGAGGCTGGATGTGAGCCTTGATACTTCCTTGCGCAAAGCTGCAATTTGAGCTTCAACATCATCCTGAATATCATCGGTCGTTTTTGAGAATATTGCCATTCTTTATGCTCCTGTGCATGACAGGCCTATAACGGCTGCGGGCCGCTTATGTTCCCTCCCGAAAAGGTCAAAGGCCAAGATGGGCGCAGAATAATAAATTCGCTCGCAGGAAACTTTCCAGTTGAACGCTTCGTACTTGTTTGCATTCCCCGGCAAAGGGGAGGCAAACATGGAGCAATAAAATGGGTAAATTGACTGCAGGAATTTTCGCCGGATTTTTGGCTGTTACAGCACTGAGTGGAGCAGCCTTGGCCAAGGACAACCCGATGGTTGGCGGCGCGCCAATGTATGCCAACAAGAACATTATCGAGAATGCGGTCAACTCGAAGGACCACACGACGCTTGTTGCAGCGGTCAAGGCCGCCGGCCTTGTCGAGACACTTCAGGGTGAGGGTCCATTCACAGTTTTCGCACCGACCAATGAAGCCTTTGCAGCCTTGCCCAAGGGCACCGTTGAGACGCTGCTCAAGCCAGAGAACAAGGCAACCCTCACCAAGGTACTTACCTGCCATGTGGTGGCCGCAGACGCCATGTCGGCGACAATCAAGAAGATGATCAAGGATGATGGCGGCGCCCACAAGGTCAAGACCGTTGGCGGCTGTGTACTTGTGGTCAGCGAGAAAGCTGGCAAAATCTCCATCAAGGATGAAAAGGGTAATGTTGCCCATGTCACGATTGCTGACGTGCAGCAGTCAAACGGCGTCATTCATGTGATCGACAAGGTTCTTCTGCCCAAATAACAAGACAGCGACAAGCGCTGCGGCAGACACCCCAAAATGCCCGTTACCGGTTTCCCGGTAGCGGGCCTTTGTTCTAATGCAGGTTATTTGCCTTCGTGTTTAAACCGCCGGTGGCTGAAGCCGCCCTTGGCCAATCGCAGGATTGAAGACAGTTTCGTCGGATCGCACGTAACTTTGGGAATTTGTCCGCGCGCTTGCTTCAGCGTATTTGGCGAGGCAGGCTTGGCATGATGAGGCGTATGAAGAATTGCTTCTCCCATTCTTGTCACTCCCTGACAACGTTCTGCTCCCGGCCTTTGCCGGAAAGCCGAATGCTATGGGTATACGGACATTCCTCAGTTCTATGACTGTTGATCCTTGCCTGGATCATTCGATACATGTGTCAGTAAATTCTTGCGGTTCCAGGTCCGGTGTGAGGGTTTCGACTGGTATGCCAGCAAGATAACCACAATGACTGCAAGCAAGATATCAAGATCACGCATATCCGTAACCTCCTGCATTCTCGCGGTAACTATAGCGCGGAACCGGCGGGCTTCCAAATCACAACATGTCGATCAAAAGATTTGCACAGGGCAGCAAACGTAAAAAACGGTGAGCCGCGAAGCTCACCGTTTCAAAAAATGACGTGACTGGAGATCTCATCATCGCAGTTTGGCAATACAGTCCTTCTCCATTGCCAAACACAATTCGAATGTTTGTTGGGCCAAGGCCTGATGATCCGGGGGCGAGCCCCCGGATACGTCTTCAAATCCGTCAGGATTAGAAGTTGCGCTGGAAGCGGATCATGCCACCGAATGCATCGTCGCCACCGCCACGACGGCTTTCAGCAAAAGCCTTCCGGTCGCCGTCAAACTTGGTGTAGCTGATTTCTGGTGTGATAACGAAGCCAGGAACGAGTTCGTAAGCGACGTTTGCAGTTGCTGCCCATGTGCCTTCGGATTCGTAAGCAACCTGTGCGTTAACAGTTGCCTTGTCCGAAACCTTGGCGGAGAGACCGCCCCAAGCTGCCCAGTCACCATCCCAAGTGCCGAACCAGTTACGCTGACCGCTGTCGCGGAGGTCATCCCAGTTGGACTGATAGCCACCCATGATGAATGCTGAAACCGTGTCTGTGAACTTTACGTCCAAACGCAGCTTGCCAGCGAATTCTTCGGCCTTGGAGTCGTAACCGACTACGCCGGAAATACCGCCCCAAGCCTGTTCGAACTTAGCACCGGCGATAACATGTGGCATGTAATCGTCGATACGGTAGTCGTAGCTGAAGTAGTTAGCAGTTTGTACCTGGCCCTGTTCAGCAGCGATAATTGCCGAGAAGCCGTTGCCACCGGTAAAGGTGTAGCTAACCTGATTGGATGTGCCGGACTGATAGTTGATCACGTCGTCGTTGATGACTTTGCCTGCATAGCCAGTCCACGAACCGAAGATTTCGTCAGACACGCCGATGCGGAAACCACCGAGGTCGATGTAAGCCTGAGGAATGAGGCCGCCGCTGTTTTCACCGTTCGTATACTGGAAACGTGTTTCGATGTAAGAACGCAGTGTGCCGAGTTCTGTTTCCGAACGGGCGTCGAAACGAACAGTCGCGCGCGAACGCTTCCACCAAGTGCCGTATTCGCCGCCAGTGTAGACATTATCGCCTCCCTTGGCGTCGTAACGCAAGTAGCCGCTAATCTTCAGGCAGGTTTCGGTACCAGGAATGTAGAAGAAGCCCTTGCCGTAAGCATCGCAAACGCGAACGTATTCGACAGCTTCTGGTTCAGCGACGACAACTGCATCAGCAGCGCGTGCGCCTGTGACTGCAACCAGGGCTGCAGCGGAGCCGAGTAGAAGGCTCTTAATGTTCATTGTTGCTCTCCATGAGATTGGTAGTGACAATTTCGTATTCTGCGACTTTAGTCGTAGAGTCAAATGTCAAATTACAAATCTGTAATGCCGACAACGAACGAATTTCTATTGTTGCTGATTTGCAACTATAAGTTTACAATTAGTAAACTCAATGTATAAATAATGGAAATACTGCAAATATAAAGCATATCACGTTTTTGTAACAAAAATGTGATAAGTTTTTGAAATATAGCAAGATTATTTGGGTGTATTCCTCTCTGGTGGGCGAGGCCGCGGAATCGCCCACGGCGGGTTCTGTCCTTAAACGGCCTTCTCGAATTTAGAACGAATTTTTTGGGGATTCACAGGGTCTTCCAATGGAAATCGACTGGTGGGTGAGATTCACCTAGCTGAAAACGTCAAACAGAGAGAAAAGCATCAGTTCCACTAATGTTAAGGTCCATAGGGCGATGACGAGTTTGTCAGTTAAATTTCTTTGATGGGAATTGCTACGCTTCACAATGAATAACCAGTCCAGATGATTTATCGGACCTCACTTCGCAAAGGAAGATTGCCTGTCAATGACGGCTTGGGTTTTTGCCAATGGCTAAATTCTGCCGCTGCACCAAATTATAGGCGGCCACGTTCTTTCGTGGCAGCGGGTGAGACGTCAATCAGCCCGCCCGACCCTATCCTAAAGTTGATAGCAGTCGCGCCGTGCCCTTGCGGGCAGGGTGCTTGTGGCAGATTCTGAACAGAAATGATACGCCGCTTAACAATCTTCAAAGGCATGACACAGCAGCCTCCCAACAACAGCTGAATTTATGGTCAAACCATTTGATTGACGAGGCCCGGTAGCCTGCCTTCATCAGTGTCAGTTACCGAGCCTCTCGCTGCATTCGCATGCAGCCAGCTAAATGTGTGCCCTTGACTTGTAACAGTCAAATCACAGTTGCGGGCGGTAAACCGGAATTATCGATTGCATGTCAGAAGTCTAATTCGCTCCTTCCTCCGCATGCGCCGTATCATAGCCAACATATCGGCACCACTGTCTTGAGTATTCAATTGAGCAGTGTCGGTTTGTTCCTTTGCTTGGACGATAATTTTTTCTTTGCAGTTCTGTTGTGACAGAAACTGAATTCTTGTTCGCATGTTCCACCACCCCTCGTGTCTTATGATTTTTTTTGAGAGACGTAATATATGCGATAATTCTGATTAGTTTGGAATACCTCCAATAAATCTTTGCTTGATACAGAGCGCACAAAACGGTGAATAACAGCCAACCCTGCCTATATGAGGGCGACGGGACTGAAATGAGAGGATTGAGCCGTGACGTTTATTGAAAGCAAGATGGCCAATGCCCTTGTGGTTGTGGATGTGCAAAATGCTTTCATTGCAGGAGACGCTGCCGTTCCCGATCACATCCAGCTTCAAGGGGCCATTGAAACGCTTCTTGCCAATGCCCGTGCAGCGGAAGTTCCCGTTATTTTTGTTCAAAATGATGGATCTCCGGGCGCACCCGATGAACCGGAAACGGATGGCTGGCAATTATTCTTTCCGGTGAAAGCTGGTGAGCATGTTGTGCGCAAGGCAGTTGATGACGGTTTTGATGGAACTGAGCTTGAGCACGTACTGACCGCATGCGGCGTTGGATCACTGGCGATCTGTGGCATGCAGTCGGAAATGTGCCTCGCAGCGACGGCACGCACGGCGATGCAAAAGGGATTTTCCGTTATATTGGCCCATGATGCTCACGCAACCTATGACGTGCCGGAAGGGCCGGGTGGTTCAGAACCGGTCCCGGCCAGAATGGCCGCCCGTACTGCTGAATGGTCATTGGGGGACGAAATCATTCTGGTGGGCACTGCAACAGACATTTCGTTTCAAGCGGTCAATCTGGCCTGCTAGCGGAAAATGCGAGAGAAAATATTGCTCACAAGCACACCTGATATACCGCCGGCTGCTTTGAACACGGCATCCAGCAGTCTCGCATGCCGTGTCGGCGCCAGCATCTGGGCGAGCTCAAATCCAAAGGCCGCGCCAACCACCAAAAGCAGGATCAATAACCATCGCTTGGGATAGGCAAGAGCAAAGACAAAGCCAAGCACTGCAAAAGCAAGAAAACGCTCGATATTGACAGGCAGACCGCTCTCCGGTCGCAGATTGATTGGATCAACGGTTATGAAAAGTATGGCGGCGAACAACAGCCACGCAATGATTTGAGCGGGTTTCATCGGTCCCAAATACCCCATTCACCTGTCTGTTCCAATCCCGTTATGTGCAGAGGTGATGTGAATTGCAAAACGACTGTGCAAATGTGTGCTGTACCGGGAGGTGAGGCCCGGCGGGGGCATCGGGGGGGTGATGAAGTGGCCGGGCCTCGCGTTGTCCGAAGGCGACAACGACCGGTTGATACCATCGCAAGCTGAGCAGAGGATTATCTGAACCTGATGCGAAACTGAGGTGGCGATCACAATATTGCAAGTTGCAAAACTTGCGGCGCTCGCCGTTGTGGCCGCGATCAGCTTGGCAAGTTCATCATAAAACCCCGTTCAACGAGATCTGCTGAACCGGAAAATTTCACCGAACCATCATATGCCAGCGTAAAATCTTCTGAAAAATCGGGATGATCAAGAATTGCACCATAATGTGCGCCGCCGTCCGCATGGCCACCCTGGCTGACGATGTTTTTGAACTCATTGATCGACTGGTTGGAGAAGCGATAATGCATCAGGACGGCCGTGATGGGAACAAAATTGCGGCTGCATGGTCCCGGACCATGAATACTGCCCCGCTCGTAGCTCGTGGCTTTATCGACCCAGATGAGGGGGAATTTGGAGAGCCGCATGTCACGGCCAAAGAATCGTTTTCGCGGGCCACCGCGCACGGATGTACCATAGCGCTCCAGTTTGATCGTATAGCTGTCGCCATCGAAATTTGACGATACATCAAATGGCCATCTGCTGCCATCATCGACAAACTCATCGCCATTCAAAGGGCCTTCAGGGTAGAGATCGAGCATCGGCGCATGGCATCGCTGCATTCCGGCCTTCTCCAGTTGCCGAATGAAATCCGGCAACGTCTTGGTCTCGCTATCGGGGAACACAAGAAACTCGTCCGCATCAAGAGACAGATACCACCGGTTTGCGCCGTAGATCTTGAAGAGCGCATCGCGCCATGCTTTTCCGCGTGCCGCTTCCGAATAGCGAATGGGCGAGGTGTAAAGATCCACTTCAGGCGCATTGCGTAATATGTCTGATGTACCGTCGTTTGATTGATCGTCGACAAAGGCAAAGCGCGTGACACCAAGCTTTCGGTAGTATCGCAAAAAAGAATTGATATAGCCGATCGCATTTTTGACGATGCAGATCGCCAAAACATCGTCTTGGACGGGATGAGCAGAAGGTCCAGAAACCTTGGTCAGAAGATTTTTGCGCGGTGCGGTGAACGCAGCTGGATAGGTATAATGATAAAGGCTTGCTTTGGCCCGTCTTAGGAATGACGGTCTATCGAGACGCCGCCAATCCGCCGGGTCGGATATAGGATACTGGATTGGCATGCGGTTTCCCCGGTTTGCCGCATCGGGAAATACACTGCAGACGGCACTTTCCGTGCTCGCCAAGGCTCGCCCGGAACGAAGTTAGGAGACAACTAATTATTAGTCAGAAAATATTCAATAGCGCTGCCGGGTTGCTCGCCCGAATATGTGCGGAAGTTGAAGATTTGTTCGAGGGTCAAATCCCCATAATCCGTGATCAATGGTTTTTGATGACGTTGAGAAAAATTCCGGCAATCTTGCTCAGATGGACATCATCATCTTCGTGATAAGCCTGCCGTCCCGCCGCCGCGATAGCATTGAACAGCTGGTTGTCGGCACTTTCCAGAGTTGTGATATCCGTTACGATCTTTTGGACATCGCTTTGCGGTTGAATCTTACGGTTCAGATAATCGGCTAGAAGCTTTTGACGTCTTTTGCGATCGCTGGTGATGGCACCGAAAATGCCCCAGGCGAACCATGTCTCGCCGATCTGCATTTCCGCATCGCTGATCTGACTGCTAAGCTGTTCCGGCAGTTTCGCTTTTTGCTTGTCGGCGATGTGTGCGGCAAGTTCAAATGCTGCATCATCCGTGATCCCGATCTTATCTGTCATTTGCAAAACTCCAAGCTTTTGAGATGTCACGTCAGTGAATGGAGCGGGACCAAATGAAGTGTGCGTGGCGCACAACTGGCCCCGTCAGAACTCTAGTTCTAACACAATACAAACCGGCGATGGTTTGTTTTGTTCCCCATGCCACGAAAAAATGTCGGGGGCTGGCGAAATGGGGTTGGGATTTATGATTTTCCACGCTTTGAACGGGCGCGCAATTGAGCCCCCATCCGCCTCAAAAAGGAAGGCACTAACGCTTGATACATCGCCTTTAAATTCATAAGAATGTCTATGGATGACAAAACTTCACGATCAAGTGCATCAATTTTGGTTTTCAACGATTCAATGTGCGTTTCCAAGGTGCCTGCGCTATCCGATTGACGCTCAGCAATTGAGCGTAGCTCAGTGAGAACTTCTGATTTCGATTGATCCAGCATTAGCTCAACAGTTTTGGTGTTTGGCATCCAACCCATTTCAGATGCTATACGAAACCAAAGTCGTTTTTCTGCCGTTGCGACCAACTCCTGAGCCCATCGGCCATTGGCAGAGCCAAGTGCTGATATATTGGCTGATCCTGCTTTAATAGCGGAACGATAAAGTTTTTCGTATTGGGAGATATATTTGTCTGCCGGAGCATGCAGGCGTACATAATTGGTGACGTTTGCCGCATCGTTTGCGTCGTAGCGTTTGATAGATTCTTGCAAAAGATCGTAAGTTGTCGGGCGAGTTAATAACCGCACACCAAAGTTGTTCTTGCGCCAAAGCGCAACGTTCTTGGAGGTTATGAGCCCAGCAAAGCCTCTGGCATCACATACAATCACGGCACATCCGACAAAGGCGGCTTCCAGAGCCATGCGAGCCGTCGCAAACACGATGTCGTATTTAGGCAGTTCTTTTTCAAGTTCATTGGAGAACCTGTTCGTGCCTCGACCAAGTTCGTCTAGAGCAATGTTCATTTCCGCGCATGCACGCTTTACCGGTTCAGCAACCCCGGTCAATTTGGTGAGCAAGAGTGCATGTTTGGGTCGATCGGGAAGGGGAGGCCTAGAGATATAACGTAAAGCATCGACCGCATTGTGGATGACAGTCAATCGGTCTGCAGGAACGCCTCTTGAAAGGCATCTATCTTTGCAAGCTTCGTCGACCGCTACATAGTGTTTGATTTGCGGGTGTAACAAAGGCGCTTCAAGTTCGAACGTCGAGCTATGGCATGTGTACACGACCGGTACATCGGGAAAGCGCAGCATCGCGATAAAGCATGGGGAAACATGATGCGCATGAATAACATCCGGTCGATAGGGTATATGGTCTATGTCATTATAGATCAAATGTCCTGTATGAAGCATCCAGTGAGCATCGTCGACTAAAGTGGGAGCAAAAATCATCACGTCGTGGCCAGCAATTCTAAGTGAATCAGCCAAAAGTTCAGCGACATTTTCTGTCCCGGATCGCGTTCCGAAAATAAAATTAGTTATAAGAATACGCACTTATATTTTCCACCATTACTGCTGCGAACCCGGGATCTGACTAAATCATGAAAAGCAAAGAAACGCTAAGTATCCTGCTTCTGGCTCATCCTGGACATGAGCTACGAATTTATCATTGGATGGAATTGAACCAACCTCTTGTTTTCTTTCTTACCGACGGTTCTGGGAGCAAGGAAAAGTCGCGGATACATTATTCCCGTGAGATTATCGCAAATACCGGATCGTCCGTTGGGTCAGTCTTCGGAGAACTCTCTGACAGGCATTGGTATAAGGCATTAGCCCACCGTGACCATGAGTTTTTTGCTTCTGTAATTTCGTCGATTGAAATTTGCATCGGAGTACGCGAATCTTACAGAATTATCGCGGATGCGAGTGATGGTTACAATCCTGTCCACGACTTAGCCTCGGCTATGGGGGCGGTACTTCAAAAGCGCTTGTCAGTTCACGGCGAACCAGCGGAATTATCTTATTCGGCCGCGACGGCAGGAGGAAAGGGCGATCTCGTCTATGAGCTTGTTTTGGATGAACAAGCTCGAGCAAGAAAACGAGCTGCGGTGGCCAGCTATCTGCCTCTTGCCGATGAGGCGAACTTAATTTTGAAACAAAATCCTACAGCAATGGATAGGGAGTTTTTGATTTCTCAGAACAACGATTGGCGTCAATTGAAACATCCTCAATGGGAAGAGATTGGTCGGGGAAGAGTTTTGGCCGGTGTTTATGAGTCTTGCTTGACGTATGAGGATCATTTTCTGCCCGTTGTTTCCAAGATGTTCGAAGAGTTCTCAGAATAGGGAAGTGACACGTAAAGCGGAATTCTTGGGCCGAAAACTCCCACGCAATGCATTTGTGTGCAGTTTGTTCTTTTTCTGCCAAATCGCCTCTTGCACTCAAACGTCCAGTATTCTAGGGGTTCCGCACCGGCAGAGAAATGACGGAGCGTAGCGCAGCCCGGTAGCGCACTTGACTGGGGGTCAAGGGGTCGTCGGTTCGAATCCGGCCGCTCCGAGATTTAGCCTAATGTTTTCAGTAACATGGCTTATATTCTCTGTTTTCTGAAAGCCAGGTTCTCAAGGAACCTGGCTTTTTTGTTTCCCAAACTGATTTACAGGCGAATGAATATCCGGCGCGAAATGCCGGAATCATCGCCTATCTGCGACAGAACCGCACTCAAAGCCAAAGCCGAAAAACCGCACGCGCTCACTCTGCATACGACCAGAAAGAGGAACGCTCCGGGCTTCAATAATCACCTGTTTGCGTGCCTGCTGACACCAGACAATTGGGTTGACATGTCACATGCCGTTCACAGGCGAGGGCTTACTATGACAGACCCTTAACCGAACCGGACTGAAACGTCACAGCGACAGGAGAGGCGTGTCACATGTCGAAAATCAACGCACAGATCAACCATTCCACAGCCGTTCGAGCCAATGCGGGTACGGCAGATTCTGAAACCGTCAAGGCATGGGATCAGGCTCAGAATGCGGCAAAGGACGCGGGCATCCTCTGGAATCGACCAAAAGGTGACAATCGCTCGACGCAGGATATTATCGATAGTGATCCTCTGCTGCGCAATCTCGGAAATCAGAGTGGCGTCAAGGACATGCTGAAAGAACGGGTCGGCGATTTCGAAAAGGATGCTGACGCCGCATTCAGGGCGGTGCAGGTTCTTGGTCATGTCGAGAAGTTTGACGAAAACGGAAACCGGATTGCCGGTAATGATGTGAACAACGGCCGCGTTGATGGCTTTACCAAGGGTGGCGATGCAAGGCATGGCACGGAGGCCGGCCGCCTGCAGGACTTTGGCAAATATGGTTTTTCCAACCTCAAGGGAAAACTCAATGATGTGACCAATGCTGGCGGCGATGAACAGGCGCGGGCGCAGGCCGAGAAAGCGGGCGTCAAATGGGAGCTGCCTGATAGCGATAAACGCTCGGCACAGGCCATCATCAATGACTCGCCGCTGCTCAAGAATCTGGGCAACCAGAGCGGCATCAAGGACATGCTGAAGGAACGCGTTGGTGATTTTGAAAAGGACGCCAATGCTGCCTATAGGGCAAGTCAGATCCTTGATCGCATAACGATGTATGACGAGAACGGTAATGCGCTATCGGGAGATGACGTCGCCAATAGCAGTGTCGATGGGTTCACCAAGAGCGGTGAAGCAAAGCATGGCACAGAGGCTGGCCGTCTTCAGGATTTTGGGAAATATGGCTTTGAGGTCATCAAAGAGCTGAAGAAACCCGAGGATATCAGCAGTTACAAGGATTTCATAAAAGCCAATCCAGATGCTGACGAAACATCAAAAACAATTGCCAAATATGCCGCCATCCTTGGCGAAAACTATGATGCGATCAGGGGAAAGACCGGTTCAGGCGAACATCTGACGGCTGAAGCCTTGAAGAAATACAAAGAGAAGAACCCGCAAATCAGCCAGGAATTCAAGGAAGCGCTCAATTTTTGGTCACAGCCGGGGGCTTTCAGCAAGCTTGAAACGGCGAACGATCCAACATTGCTCAAGGCCGACGGGAAACTCAGCAAGGACGATCTGAAGAGCTGGATGGAAAAGCAGAATCCGAAGGATGCCGGTTCGGCAATCACGCTGCTATCCAGTGTCACCGATGGAAATGTCGTTGCAGGCACCGATACGAGCAAGCTGGACAAGGATATTTTTGAACATCCCGAAAAGCATTCGACAGAAGAAAAAGCCGCCGCGCTTCAGGAATTGCTGAAAGCGCAGCAGCTGATCATCGGCGGAGCGAGCGCGGGCATGTGGAAGGACGATTATTCCATCGTCAGCATAGCCAACCGTGTTCGCAGTCATCCAAATCCCGAGAAGCTGCTCCAGGACGTCAACGACCACATTAAAACGCTTGAGGGCGACCCGGACGTTGTGAAGTACATGAATGAGAACAGCTCCAAGCAGATGTCCAAGCTGTTGGAAGAGAATAAGGGCCTCAAGGACGCGCTGCAGAAAACCTATGATGACGATATCAAGTCCGGCAAGGCACTCAATAGCCTATGGGACACGAAGATGAAGGATGGCAAGACGGACCAGCAGGCGGTTCTTGCCGAGTTCTACGGATCAGCGCAGACGTTCCAGAGCACTCTTGGTATCAAGAACGCGGCTGAAATCCAGAACGCCGTTAAAAATTCCAAACATGCGGGCGAACTGAACGATTTCTATGAGAAGTCGCTTGCCTCAGGCGACCGGCTGAAAGAGCTGATGAAGACCAATTCGTTCGAAAAGGCAGCCAGTGCCTTCAGCATGGAAGTCGCGCTCTATAATGCAGCGCTCAGCCCTGAATTTACGGGGAAATTTGACAAGCAGATCAACGACAATTTCACCAAGACCGTGCAGGAAAACGCCTTCAATGATGCCTCTTTCAAAGATCTCAGAAAGGCATTCGGCATCAATGGCGGCGATGACCTCGATGAGGAAAAGGTAAAAGCCCTTATCGCTCAGATCAGCAAGGACAATCCCGCGTTCTTCACCAATCCGAATGGGACGGTCACAAGGCCAGACCAGATATTGTCAGCCTTCAGGGGCGACTGGGATCTTCTGCGTCAGGGGGCGAAGACGCTCAACGAGCTTAAGGTTTTCAGCCCGGATTCATCGGTTAAGGGCGCTGCGGACAAGGGGGTTCTTCATGGCGTCAGCGGTCTTTTCCTGGCCGGTGTTACGATCGCCAAAGGTGCGAGTGGTTCGGGCAAACTCACCGACCGGCAAATCGTCGATATCACCACCGGGTCGATCCAGACCGCCACGATTATGACAGAAGGCGGCATGAAGGGTTTGCAGGATTACCTGAAAGACGTGAAAGGCGTGGTCGATGACGAACTCGTCGACGCTATGACGTCCAACCTGAAGAAGTTCGAAAATGCCGCGAAGGGGCTTGGTGGCATCGTCGGTATTGCTGCTGGTGCCTACGGCATCTTTGACGGTGTGCAAGCAATCCGCAAGGGCGATACGGTCACTGGTGGTATCAGTATCACGGCAGGTTCCCTCAGTGTCATGGCAGGCCTGGCTTCCACCGTCGAAGGCGGAATGGCGCTGTTTGCTCCCACCATGGCGCGTTTGATCCCGGCGCTGGCCGCCGGTGGTCTTGGGTTGGTTGCAGCGGGCGTCGGTGCATTGGCGATGCTGATTCCGGGCTTGATTGCGGAAGGCAAGCAGCAAAAGAGAGCCGACGATTTTGGCGATCTGCTCAGCAGCTATCTGACCAAGTACGAGATCGACGGCGTGAAGGATGGCGGTATTATGGACGTCCCGGATAATGAGTGGCCGCAATCCGGCAGCGGTACATCCTGATCTGGTGCCTGTTGCTAGAAGCTGGCAACGTCTGGATCAATCCTGACGGGAAACGCAGACATAAAAGCCAGACATCAGGTCTGGCTTTTATCTGGATTTTACGGGTGATCAGACTTTGACGATCCGCTTACCGCGGTTTTCGCCAGCCAGAAGTCCGATCAACGCAGCCGGTGTGTTCTCCAGCCCGTCAATAATGTCTTCCTCCACCTTCAATTGGCCAGAGGCAACCCAGGTCTGGAGATCGGCGAAAGCACGGTCGCGCTGGCTAAAATAGTCCATGACGATGAAGCCCTGCATGACAAGGCGCTTGATGGTGATCAATCCGGGAATGCCGCGCGGTCCGGCTGTCGGCGCACCGTCATACTGGGAAACGGCACCGCAACAGGCAATGCGCCCGTGCGTGTTCATGAGTGCAAGGCAGGCTTCCAGCGTATCGCCGCCGACATTGTCGAAATAGACATCGATCCCATTGGGGACTAGCGCGCGCAGGTCTTTGAAGAGATTGCCCGCCTTGTAGTCCACTGCTGCATCAAAACCGAGATGCGATACCAGCCACGCGCATTTCTCGGCACCCCCCGCAATGCCGACGACACGGCAGCCCTTGATCTTGGCAATCTGGCCGACGAGCGAGCCAACAGAACCCGCCGCTGCCGAAACGACAACCGTTTCGCCCGGCTGCACCTTGCCCACATCAAGCAGGCCGAAATAGGCTGTCAGGCCCGCAATGCCATAAACGCTGAGCAGGTGGGTGAGGGGCTCGATATGCGGCATCTTGATGAGGTGCTTGGCTGACAGCACGGTATAGTCCTGCCAGCCCGTATCAGCGAAAACCAGATCGCCGGGCGCAAAACCGGGCGCTTTTGAGGTGACAACCTCTGCAATACCGCCGCCGGCCATGACAGAATTTGGCTCAACCGCAGCGCGGTAGGTGGCGCCCTGCATCCATGCACGGTTGGCAGCATCAAGCGAGATATAGCGCACGCGGATCAACACCTCGCCATCAGCAGGTTGCGGAATGGTGTTTTCAGTCATGGCGAAATGGTTCGGTTGGAGCTTACCAACGGGCTTTTCACGCAGGATAATCTGGCGGTTGACGTCTAAGCTCACGGGCTTTGCCTCCATAGATGATTGTCCCGGGTCGCCGTGGTCTGGCAAGCCGGATTGGGCGTAAATCTAATATCGCCTATGGTATAAATCATATGATCAGTTCTAATGTCTGCCCATGAACAGCTTTGATAACCGTCTCGATCTCAACCTGTTTCGCGTTCTGGATGCTATTCACGCCAATGGCAGCATTTCCGGCGCGGCCAGAGCCTTGCATCTGACCCAGCCCGCAATCAGCCATTCGCTGGCCCGCTTGCGTGAAATCTTCAGCGATCCGTTATTCGTGCGTCAGGGCAACCGGATGGTCGCGACCGAACGGGTACGTATCATCATCGCCGATGTAAGGCGCAATCTGGAGGGGCTCTATGCGGCGGTTGAGACGTCTTCGGAGTTTTCACCATCCCGTCTCACGATGGATTTCAAAGTTGCGCTGCGCGATGTGCTTGAGTCGGCAACCTTTTCGCCATTGATGCGCCAGCTTGCAACGGAGGCGCCGGGTGTCTGTGTTGTCAGCCGCCGCGTTGCGCGCGAAACTTTTGAGAAGGAACTGACAGCGGGAGGGCTTGATCTTGCCATTGACCGCAAGATCAAGGTCGGCCCACATATTCGACAAAAGACATTGCTGCGCGAACCCAATGCCGTTGTTGTGCGCAAAGGTCATCCACTCGCGGGAAAAAAGCTCACACAGGCGGATTATGTGGCTGCCAAGCATGTGCTGGTTACTCATATCGAAGGCATGGAGCCGATTGACTATATTCTGGCGGAGCAGGGGCTTGGCCGCAATATCGGCTTGCGCTGCCAGCATTTCTTCGCGGCGTGCAAGGTTATCGCCGAGACCGACTGGATTTTGACGATGCCGCGCACCTATGCGCTTGAATTATCTGACGTGCTCAATCTTGATGTGCTCGTGGCACCGCTGGCCATCCCGGCGATTGACGTTGTCATGTATTGGCACGCGGTGCGGGAGGATGATCAGGGCCATCGCTGGATGCGTGAACTCTTTGCCGAGGTGATGACAAAGTATGGCGGCGGTGGGCCGCCAGTGACCATAGGTCATAAATACAACTCATAGTCGATCATAAGAACATATAATTTGTTTGATATGCCCCGAGTCGTTAGTCTTCATCCATCAGAAGACAGGACGGCCAATCGATGCATTTTATGCCTAGCCCCAAAACGCAGGATTTCGTCAAGCGTGTGAAGTCTTTTATGCGCATGCATATTCAGCCGATCGAGAAGCAATATTGGGCTGGCATCGCTGCGGCTGATCATGGCAGCGACTGGAAGCAGTGGCAGATTTCACCTGTTGTCGAGGAGTTAAAAGCCAAGGCGAAGGCCGATGGCTTGTGGAACATGTTTCTGCCGGATGAAGCGCTGGGGGCCGGGCTGTCAACGCTGGAATATGCGCTGGTTGCGGAAGAAACCGGCCGCAGCTTCATGGCTCCGGAAATCTTCAACTGCAATGCGCCCGATACGGGCAATATGGAGGTGCTTTGGAAATATGGCTCCGAGCACCAGCAGGAAGAATGGCTAAAACCGCTGCTGGCAGGCGAAATACGCTCGGTGTTCAGCATGACGGAACCCGATGTTGCCAGCAGCGATGCCACGAATATGGAAGCGACAGCACTGGTCGATGGTAATTCCATTGTCGTCAACGGCAAAAAACACTGGTCGAGCGGCCTCGGTGATCCGCGCGCGAAGATCGCTATTGTTATGGCACGCACGCCAGATGAAGGAAAAAGCCGCCATCAACAACATTCCATGGTCCTGGTACCCTTGGACAGTCCGGGCGTCGAGATCATCCGTATGCAGTCGGTGTTCGGCGAATATGATGAACCGCATGGCCATGGCGAGGTGCATTACAATAATGTCCGTGTACCCCTGACCAATGTGGTCAAAGATATTGGTGCGGGTTTTGAGATCGCACAGGGACGTCTGGGACCGGGCCGCATTCACCATTGCATGCGCTGCATTGGCGCGGCGGAAGCGGCACTGGAGCTGACCATTGCGCACGGCATGTCACGCGTGGCGTTCGGCAAGCCCATTCTCAATCTTGGCGGCAATCGCGAGCGTCTCGCTGAAGCGCGCATTGCCATTGATCAGGCTCGTCTTTTGACCCTGCATGCGGCTTGGAAGCTCGACACGTTGGGAGCCATGGGCGCAATGGCTGAGATTTCTGCCATTAAGGTTGTCGCGCCGCAGATGTTGCAGGCAGTTGTCGACAACGCCATTCAGATTCACGGTGGAATGGGTCTGTCGCGGGATACACCGCTCACGCAGTTCTTCATTCAGGCCCGTTCGCTTCGTCTTGCCGATGGCCCCGACGAGGTCCACAAAGGACTGATCGCGCGCATTGAACTGGCCAAGCATGGCCATGCAAAGTGAATGAAATGACTGAAGCCAAGGGGATTGATCGCGCAGGCAAGGTGCGGGCCGGTGAGGAACTGAATGCGGAAGCAGTCAGCCAATGGCTGCACGCGCTTGGTGTGCCGGTGGAGGGGATACCCGATGTAACCCAGTTTTCCGGCGGCGCTTCAAATTGGACCTACCGGCTGCAATATTCGCAGCACGATCTTATTTTGCGTCGCCCGCCAGCCGGTACCAAGGCCAAATCCGCCCATGATATGGGGCGGGAATATAATGTTCAGAAGGCATTAAAGCCGTTCTATCCTGCTGTCCCCACAATGATGGGCCTGTGCGAGGATGAGACGTTGATCGGTGCGCAGTTTTACGTCATGGAGCGCATTGCTGGCATCATCCCGCGCAGACGCCTGCCGCAAGGCGTGACGCTCAGCGCCGGGGACACACGCCGCCTCTGTGAGACCATGCTGGACAAACTGGTCGAGTTGCACAGGATCGATGTTGCGGAAGCAGGATTGGAATCACTCGGTAAGGGTGCAGGCTATGTGCAGAGGCAGGTTTCTGGCTGGTCGGACCGCTATGGCAAGGCGCGCACCTGGAACACGCCGACGTTCAAATTTGTGCGTGAATGGCTCGCCGCGAACATCCCCAATGATGCGCGCACATGTCTGATCCACAATGACTGGCGTTTCGATAATCTGGTGCTCGATCCAAAAGATTTGACCAACATTATCGGTGTGCTGGATTGGGAAATGGCGACACTGGGTGATCCACTGATGGATCTCGGCAGTATGCTTGCCTATTGGGTGGAGGCTGGCGATCCCTATCTGATGAAGTTGACCCAGCGCCAGCCGACGACACTGCCCGGCATGATGAAACGCAGGGAGGTTGTTGATTATTATCTGCAAAAGAGCGGTCTACAGGTCGATAATTTTGCCTTTTACGAGGTGTTCGGCCTGTTCAGGCTCGCGGCCATCGCCCAGCAGATTTATTACCGTTACTATCACCGGCAGACCCGCAATCCGGCGTTCAAGAACCTCTGGATCATGGTGAACTATTTCGATTGGCGATGCCGGCGCATTATCCGGCAAAGTGGAAAATAGGGGCAGCCATGGCAACCATACGCAAGACGATATTGATAACGGGCGCAAGCTCCGGCCTTGGTGAGGGTATGGCCCGCGAATTTGCCGCCATGGGCCGCGATCTTGCTTTGTGCGCCCGGCGGACCGAACGGCTCGACACATTGAAGGCCGAGCTGGAACGCAAGCACCCCCGCATCAAAGTCATCGTCAAGGCGCTCGACGTCAATGATTATCCCGCAGTGTTCCGCGTGTTTCGCGAGGTGCAGCAGGAGTTCGGCACTGTTGACCGCATTATCGTTAATGCCGGGGTCGGGCAGGGCAAGCGCATCGGCACCGGCCATTTCGCGCAGAACGTCCAGACAGCCCACACAAATTTCGTTGCAGCACTTGCCCAGTGCGAGGCCGCCGTTGAGATTTTCCGCGAGCAGAACGCAGGCCATCTGGTGACGATTTCCTCCATGAGCGCGGTGCGTGGTTTACCAAAGCATCTGACCACCTATGCCGCGACGAAAGCGGGACTGGCTTCATTGTCCGAGGGTATCCGTGCGGAACTTATGGCGACCCCGATCAAGGTCAGCACCATTTTCCCCGGCTATATCCGCACGGAAATCAATGAAGGCGCACCGAAACTGCCGTTTGAAGTTGATGGGCCGACAGGCTCGCGGCTGCTTGCGAAGGCAATTGAACGGGAACCGGTCAAGGCGTCTGTGCCTTGGTGGCCGTGGGGACCCATGGGGTTTCTTATGCGCATTCTCCCGCTCAAAGCTGTGCTTCGTCTCGCCTGATAATAAGGAATAGCCTGATGAAAAAGCGTATCTTTGTTACTGGCGGTGCTTCCGGTCTTGGGCGGGAAATTGCCCTGCGCTGGGCCCGCGACGGTGCGCTCATCTGCATTGGCGATCTCAATGACACGCGCGGGCAGGAGACGCTTGATCTTATCAAAGCCGCCGGAGGCCAAGGCATCTATCGTCATTGCGACGTGACCAAGCTTGAGGATTTGCAGGCGGTTGCCGGGGAGTTGCTGCGGGAATGGGGCGGCGTTGATATCGTCTTCAACAATGCGGGCGTAGGAACAGCCGGTGCGCTTGGCAGCGAATCCATTGAACAGTGGCAATGGGTGCTCGACATCAATCTTCTGGGCGTCGTGCGCGGTTGTCAGGCCTTTGCACCGATTTTCAAGGCGCAAGGCAAGGGCCATTTCGTCAATACCGCGTCCATGGCAGGTCTCGTTCACCCGCCAATGATGGGAAGCTACAACGCGGTGAAAGCTGCGGTGGTGGCGTTTTCTGAAACTCTGCGCGTGGAACTGGCACCAAGCAATATAGGTGTGACCGTGGTCTGCCCGTCATTCTTTCGCACCAATCTGACGGAATCCCTGCGCAGTCCTGCGGCAGCAGCCAAGATTGAACGGCTGTTTGAAAAGGCACCCATTACCGCCGCAGAAATCGCCGACCGTATTTATCGTGCTGTCGAGACAAACCAGTATCTTGTCCTGCCGCATGCCGGGGATAGAAAGGCATATTTCTTCAAACGGTTCATGCCTGTTAATGCCTATCTGAATTTCATGACCAGAAAGACCCGCAGCTTTCATAAGCTTGGCCAGTCCCAGAGCGGCAAGGCGGCCAAGTAGCGTCAGAGTTTGTCGGGCGTTGCACCGGTTCGCGATTCCAGCCGGTAGCGATTGCCGGGATAAACCAGATGTACCAGCGACACCACTGACTTGCCCGACCATGTGCGGCGGCGGATAGCAAGGCAGGGTTCCTTGCGCAAAATACCAAGCAACTTGCACTCGCGCGCTGACGGCATGGCCGCTTCGACAATATGTTCCGAGCCACTAAGCGGCGCATTGGCGCTGAGATAGGCGTTGGGCGTAAGGGCCGTGAAATCTTGAGAAAGATAGTCCGGAGCAGCAGCCGGATTAACGAACCGGTCTTCGATCTGGACGGGAACGCCGTTTTCGCTATGCACGATCAGCGAGTGAAACACTGCGGCACCAGAAGACAGGTCAAGTGCTTCCGCCACGGCGCAGGATGCTTTCTCCCGTGCCAGACGAATGACGGCGGCGCTGTGGGTATGGCCGCGTTCGACAATTTCATCGGCAATATTGCGCACTTCAAACAGGGTTGAATGGCCCTTGCGCGCTGCGACAAACGAACCGACGCCGCGAATGCGCACCAGTTCGCCCTCATTGGCAAGTTCCCGCAAGGCGCGGTTGGCGGTCATTTTGCTGACCCCAAGCCCCGCCACAAGTTCGTTTTCCGAGGGCACGCGATGTTCGGGCGGCCACTCTCCGCTATGAATGCGGCCAAGGATCATCCGCTTCACATTGGCATAGAGAGGGGAGCGAACGCGTGTGTCAGGTTGTATCTTGAGCATGGAATTGGTCATCTCAGGCCCTTCATTGCTCATTCCTTGTGCAGGATCAGATTTTGCCTCTCACCGCGACTTTTCCTCTTGCGCGGCACGGGGGATGTCATAAGGTACCATATACAACTTGCGAAAAGACAAAAGCTCAAAAGCCACCGCAGCGTGGTACGGGAACACAGGTTCAACACTTGCCAACCTCAAGAGGAGAAGGCTAATGAAATTACACAAGCTCTTGCTGTCAGGAGCGATAGCGCTTTCTGCGCTGTCCATGTCCGCAGCCCATGCGAAAGAATGGAAAACAGTCACCATTACGCTAGAGGGTGCCTATGCCCCGTGGAATGTGACCAACCCCGATGGAACGCTCGGCGGTTTTGAGCCTGAACTGGCTGCTTATCTCTGCAAGGAAATGAAGGTTGAGTGCAAGCTGGTCGCCTCCGATTGGGACGGTATGATTCCAGCCCTCAATGCAGGCAAGTTCGATGTCATCATGGATGCGCTGTCGATCACTGACGAGCGCAAACAGGTTATCGATTTCTCGATCCCCTACGCCAATACCCATGCGGGCTTTGCCACCCAAAAAGACAGCCCATTGGCCAATGCTGCCGGTACAGGCTCGGTTCTGAAGCTCACACCCGGTCAAACAGGCGTGGCAGAAATTGAAGCGATGAAAACAGCCTTCAAGGGCAAAACCATCGGCATTCAGGCTGCAACCGTTTACGCCAAGTTTATCTATGACAATTTCGGCAGCATCGCCACCGTACGCGAATACAAAACCGGCGCGGAACGCGATCTTGATCTTGAATCCGGCCGTATTGATCTCGCTTTCGATGATGCCGTGTATTTCGGCACGACATTCGAAAAGGCCAATGGTGCGCTGGTTTTCACCGGCCCTGAATTCGGCGGTACGCTTTTCGGCATCGGCGAAGGTCTGGGCATTCGCAAGGCTGACACAGACCTGAAGGCGATGTTCGACAAGGCCATCACCGCAGCGCTGGCGGACGGGACTGTAAAAACCCTTTCAATGAAGTGGTTCAAGACCGACGTTAGCCCGTAACTATTCCCACAAGGCGGTAATGTCTTTTGGATGAATAAGGCATTGCCGGACAATGTGAAGCATTTACACTGTCCGGCAATGCCCCCCTATACTCGAGAAACCGGATCAACCGGGCGGAGCGGGAACACAGCTGATGTGGCTAATCGAAGTGCTCGGATTTGGACAGAAGGGTTGGGGTGGTCTGCTGATCGCCGGTGCCCTGATGACCCTTTGCGTGACCATTGTTGCTCTGCTTATCGGCGCGGTGGTCGGCACGCTGGTTGCATGGGCCAAACTTTCCGGCGGCGGGGTTCTGCGCACACTTGGCAATGCCTATACAACTGTATTTCGCGGTGTTCCCGAACTTCTGATCATCTATCTCGTTTATTTCGGCGGCTCCGGTGCTGTTACAGCCATCGGGCGTTATCTTGGTTATGAAGGCTTTCTCGGCCTGCCATCCTTTGCCGCGGGTGCCCTGGCGGTCGGCATTATCTCAGGTGCCTATCAGGCGGAAGTCTATCGCGGCGCATTTCTCGCCATCCCCAAAGGTGAGCTGGAAGCGGCGGAGGCCATTGGCATGCATCGTGGCTTGCGCTTCCGGCGGATTATCGCCCCGCAAGTGCTTCGTTTCGCCATTCCGGGTATCGGCAATGTATGGCAGCTCAGCCTCAAAGATTCGGCACTGGTATCCGTCACCGGCTTGGCGGACCTGATGCGCACCAGTCAGGTTGCGGCGGGGTCCACACGGCAATATTTCCTGTTCTTTATCGCGGGTGGTTGCCTCTATCTGATTTTAACAAGCCTTTCGGATCGGCTGTTTACACGGGCGGAGCGGCGCGCCAATCGCTCCATGCCATCTTCCTTCGGTCAGGCTTGAGGGAGCGGTTATGGATTTTGCCTTCATTTTCCAGACCATGAAAACACTGCTGGCAGCCGTGCCGATGACGCTTGGCCTGTTCTTCCTGTCCGTTTCTTTTGGTGGTTTGCTCGCACTCCTCATCGTTTGGATGCGTGTCGCCAAAAACCCGATCCTCAGTAATTTCGCCAAGGGTTACATCTTTGTGTTTCGCGGCTCGCCGCTGCTGATCCAGATGTTTCTGGTCTTCTACGGGCTCGGGCAGTTCGGTTTCATTCGCTATAGTTTTCTCTGGCCGTTCCTGCGTGAACCCTTTGTCTGTGCCGTTCTTTCTCTTGCCTTGTGTACTGCTGGTTATTCCGCCGAGATTTTTCGCGGCGGTCTGCGGGCAGTTCCGGCCCGTGAAATCGAAGCGGCGCGCTCCATCGGCATGTCGGGTTTTCTGCTGGTACGCCGCATCATCGGACCGATCGCGTTCCGCCATGCGCTTCCTGCCTATTCGACAGAAATCGTCATGATGGTGAAATCAACAGCGCTCGCCAGCCTTGTGACAGTCTGGGAAGTAACCGGCGTAGCGCAGCGGCTGATCTCGCAGACCTATCGCACCATGGAAGTGTTTCTATGTGCGGCGGTCATCTATCTCGTTCTCAATTTCCTGATCCTGCAAGCCATGGCGCTGCTGGAATACAGGCTTTCCCACCATCGGCGCGCTGCCGTTTCGCGTTTGCCGTAAGGAATATCAGCAATGGTGCATGAACACTCCAGCAACCCGAGCACAGCAACCGTCAACCGGCTCTCGGTGCGTAACATCCGCAAGAAATTTGGTTCACTGGAAGTCCTGCGCGGTATTTCTCTGGAAGCCCATGATGGTGATGTCATCTCCATTCTCGGTTCGAGTGGTTCGGGCAAATCCACCTTCCTTCGCTGCATCAATCTGCTTGAAATTGCTGACGAAGGCGAAATCTGGGTTGATGGCGAACATATCAACATGGTCAAGAAGCACGGCAAGAACATGCCTGCGAGTTCGAAGCAGGTGGATCATATCCGCGCGGAACTCGGCATGGTGTTTCAATCCTTCAATCTGTGGTCGCATATGACGATCCTGCAGAATGTCATTGAGGGGCCTGTTCACGTGCTGAAACGCCCAAGAGCCGAATGTATTGCCGAAGCTGAAGCGCTTCTGGAAAAAGTCGGCATTGCAGAAAAGCGGCATGCCTATCCGGCCCATCTCTCCGGTGGTCAGCAGCAACGTGCTGCCATAGCGCGCGCTCTGGCGATGAGACCAAAGGTTATGTTGTTTGACGAGCCCACTTCCGCGCTTGATCCGGAGCTTGTGGGTGAAGTGCTGCGCGTCATGCGTGCTTTGGCTGAAGAGGGCATGACTATGCTCGTCGTCACCCATGAAATGAATTTTGCCCGGGATGTTTCGAACCGCGTCGTTTTCATGCGGGAAGGGCAGATTGACAGTACCGGCACACCCGCAGAGATGTTTAGCGGCGAATCCTCACCCGCGTTTCGCCAGTTTATCGGTAATTTCCGAGGCTAGAACGACTTGTGCTTTCGGCCGCTCGGCGCCGCACAAGCACTGCGTCCACCGCAAATCCAGCCATCGCTTCGGTATCCCGGTTGCCGATGAGGAATGCGGCACGGATAAACCGCGCCAGAACTTTGCGTTCCGGGTCATTGTCGTCCTCGATCCTTAGCTTGCGTGCAGCTTCCTCCAGTGCCTGCTGCATGAGTTGGCCGTCGGCTTTCGAGTAATTCGGATTATCAGTATCTAAAAACGTCAACGACCTTTTCCACCCATTCTTTTTAAGTGCATTGACTCAACTTATAGAATAGAAATCCTTCTCATATGAGAAATTCGAAATAATCGCATGATCTTACATGCAGAATGGCTTCTTTTCAATGTGAGTATGGGATTTGTATTGTGTATATATTCTGAAATATTTTTTGGTTATTTCGTGATTTTCATTTGTTGAGGATGATTGTATCGAATGGAATATTAATAACGAAATGCACTCAAGTAGAGCATATTACGGCAATATCTATACCATTACTTTCAGAATTACTTATTGGCAGGAGACAATGAGGAATGACGCGCTTCAAGCGCAGCGCAGCCCCAGATGATTCCAACCAGAATATAGAAATGGCGCCAGTGATCCGTATCGATGACATTACCGACAACCACATGCGAGACATAGGTGAGATACGCGCAGAGCAGGAAGGGTTGCCACGGGCGATCCCGGAAGAGAATACGCAGCCCCAGACCCAGTGTGAGCATGGTCAGTGTCAGATAACTGATGAAGCCGACCCAGCCATAGTCGAGTGCTGCTTTTAGCCAGATATTATGGGTATCTTCGCCATAGATGGGACCGAACTCCAGAGGTCCGATGCCGAAGGGATGATCAACGGACATCAACAGGCCATACCAATGGCGGGCAAAACGTCCGAACTGCGCATCGTCGTAGTCTTGCACCAGTTGTGCCCGCGCAAAGAACAGCTCCGAGACGCTGGGGATTTGCAGGGCGATGAGGATGGCGATGAGAAGCACAACCACCGCCAGACCGGCGAGGAAGACAATCCGGAGCCGGAAAAGATGGCTTGGGCTTCGAATGAAAAGCGCTAGGGCAAGGCCGGCAATCACCAGAACCGCCATGCCCCAGGCAGCGCGGGAAAAGGAGAGGAAAACACCAAGCGTGAGAATAAGTGTAGGGACGAGGCGCAGTGGCAGGCTTCGCAAATTGCCGACCAATATGCCATGCACCAGCCAGGCAATCGGCAGAATGAGGAATGGCCCAAAAACATTCGGGTCCTTGAACGCACCCATGGCGCGGCCATAACGGGTAAACACATCAGCGCCGGGAAAGGCGTCAAAATAGCCTAAAATACCGAGCATGGAGGTACAGACTGCGGCAATGAGATAGCCATTGAATATAGCTGACAGGATGCGGTGATTGCCTTCGATGATCGCGGCGAAGAAAACCGATGTGAAGGCAAGAAACAGCGAAACGGCCATATACATGGGTGCTGTCTTGAGGTCCGGCATCTGCGCCACGGATAGCCAGCCGCCGAGATTGAAGATGACCAGCAGGGCGAGCAGAACAACGACACTGCGGGAAAAGCGCAAGCCAAACAGTGCCCAGACCACGATCAGCACCGCCATATAGAGTTCATAGGGCGCGGGCTCGTTGATGACGAAACCACTGAGAAAGACGCCGAATCCGACCGCCAGCGTTGAGAGCAGCTTGATCAGAAAGCGGTTTCTGGCGGCTCTGTCGACGCTGGCAAAATCAACGGGGTTGACGGTGGTGCTCAATAGGCGTTGTCCGTGTTGAGCAGACGGACCGGCGTCAGAAACAGAATCTTCAGATCAAACCACAAGGACCAGTTTTCGATGTAATAGAGATCGAATTCTGTGCGCATTTTGATCTTGTCTTCCG
>NZ_JACGXO010000002.1:0-674523 GCF_014138335.1 Phyllobacterium sp. P30BS-XVII | reverse complement strand
TTTGGCATCGGCAAGGCCACCACGCTTGGCATCAGCTATACCGGCCAGTTCTCGCAACAGACCCGCGACAACGCCGTCAAGGCCGATCTGACGGTAAGGTTCTAAAGGGGAAACGCAAATCAACAGGCTGGCGGGGATAGACCTCGCCAGCCCCGGAAATGATGGGTTTGGTCATGCCACATCAGATCGCCACGCAACTGGTCGAATGCAGTGCAGTACCCTGCATATGGTCACATTCCGCATGTCGTGCTTCACCTACCACGGACAAATCCCCGAGGAGTTCGACTGTCTTCACTGTCAAAAACTCCTCGTCAGGGCAAAATGCCTGTCTATTTCAGCCGTCAGGCACCGGGTTCATTCCGAAGCAGGGGCAAGACTGCAAGGTCCAGCGCATCCCTGAAGTCTGACCAGCAAGGAGAGCTGAATGGCCAGATCAGCCGCTAATCGCGGTTGCTGACACCGGCCTGGTCAAATGTTGCCATGCCGCTGTGGCAAAGCGCGGCCGCCTTGACGATACCAGCAGCAAGCGCGGCGCCGGTGCCCTCGCCGAGCCGCATGCCGAGATCAAGCAATGGCATTTTGCCAAGCTTTTCCAGTGCTTTGCGATGGCCGGGCTCAGCCGACACATGACCGAAAAGGCAATGGTCAATGGCTTCAGGATTGGCCGCATGCAGGATCGCAGCAGCTGATGTTGCCACATAGCCGTCGATAATAACCGGGATTTTTTCCACACGGGTGGCGAGGATGGCCCCGACCATGGCCGCGATTTCGCGTCCGCCCAGACGGCGCAGCAATTCCAGCGGGTCCTTCAGATGCGAGGCGTGCAATGCCACGGCGGTGCGCACGGCATCGGCCTTGCGCTTCAAGCCATCGCCGGTTGCACCGGTGCCGGGTCCGACCCATTCCTCGGCTGTTCCGCCATAAAGGCCATGGAAAATCGCCGCAGCAATGGTCGTATTGCCAATCCCCATCTCGCCAATGCACAAAAGGTCCGTTCCCCCGGCAATGGATTCCATACCAAACGCCATGGTGGCAGCGCAGGTCTTTTCATCCATCGCCGCTTCTTCGGTGATATCGGCGGTCGGATACTCAAGTGCGAGATCAAAAATTTTCAGGCCAAGATCATTGGCGATGCAAATCTGGTTGATGGCTGCGCCGCCAGCGGCAAAGTTCTCGACCATCTGCGCCGTGACCGATGACGGATAAGGCGAAACGCCCTTGGCGGTCACACCATGATTACCCGCAAAGACGGCAACCAGTGGCCGCGTTATCTGTGGACGCGAACGACCGGTCCATGCGGCCAGCCATTCGACAATCTCTTCCATACGCCCCAACGCGCCTGGTGGCTTGGTCAGGGTCGAATCGCGCTTGCGCACGGCAGCAACGGCGGCTTCATCCGGTCCGGGCAGGGTTTCAATCAGAGTACGGAAATCGTCAAATGGCAGGCCAGTGGTCATGATATTCCTTGCAACCAGGTCTTCATGGCAAATTATCAATGCACGTCCTATAAGCTCTGACGAAGGAAACGCAAAGGCTATCGGACGGCATTGAATGTCGCGCCCCTCAGCTTACGGGAACATGTCATGGATCTGGTGAAGGAAACGATGCGCGCTTTGGCCTTTTTGTCGCGCTGGCCGGTTTCGCCGCAATGGTTCGATGGTTACGAAGGCTCGCTGCATGACACGGTGCGTGGCTTTCCGCTGGCTGGCATTCTGATCGCCCTGCCCTCGGCGATTGTCATCCTTGCGGGTTCGGTACTCGATTTGCCTGAATTCGTCACGGCATTGCTTCTCGTGACCACGTCGATCATCGTGACGGGCGCCCTGCATGAGGATGGCCTTGCCGACGTGGCCGATGGTTTTTATGGCGGTAAAACCAGCGAGCGGCGGCTTGAAATCATGAAGGATTCGGCCATCGGCTCCTATGGGACACTTGCACTGATCATCTCCGTTCTCATGCGCATCGCCTTCTATATGGATATTCTTTCCGAGCTTAGCCCCGCCGCTTCCATCGCCGTTCTCGCTGGAACAGAAGCGGCAAGCCGCGCAGTTCTGGTCAAATTCTGGCAAACACTCCCTTCGGCCCGCGAAGGCGGCGTCGCCGACCGGGCAGGCACGCCAACGGCGAATGCCGCCAATTTCGCCCTCGCCATTGGTGCAGCGGCCTTTATTTTAACCTATGGCGCAGCCGGAGGACCGTTTGCCGTGATTGTTCCTGCATGTCTGGCCGCACTGGTCTTTTATGGCTTTTCGGCCCTATGCCGCGAGAAAATAGGCGGGCAGACCGGCGATACATTGGGCGCCATGCAGCAACTGGCGACAAATTCGCTTTTGCTCGGGCTTGTGATTATTCTCTAACCGCACCAAATTTGGGATATGAGCACCATCGAGTCACCCTGCATCCTCGTCTGCGCCATCGATATGAAGACCGGCTACTGCTTCGGTTGCGGGCGCACGCGTGAGGAAATCGGTGCCTGGTCGGTGATGTCACCTGAAACACGCCGCACCGTCATGGCTGATCTCCCCGCCCGCATGGAAGCCATCGAACGCCGCCCGCGCCGTGAAACGCGCAGGGGCCGTATGGCGCGCGAGAAAGAACAGGGTATCTGATGCCGCGCCTGTTCTGGATCATCATTGCACTCATGGCCGGAACCGTATTGCTCCTTATTGCCAACAATGGCAGCGGGACGACGCTTGGCCTGGCCAATGATCAATTTGCGCGCTTTGCCTATATGAGCATCTGGGGCATCGTGCTTGCTGCCGGTCTTCTCGGCTCCGGCATTCCGCTCAGCCACTTCCTGCGCAATATGGCGGTGTGGCTGATCATTTTGCTCGCACTGGTTGCGGGGTATCAATATCGTTATGAATTGCAGGATGTCGGCCACCGCATCACGGCTGGCCTCATCCCCGGCAGTCCGATTTCCGCGCGCGATGGTGATGGCGCTGTGACCGTTACGCTGGCCAAGGCCGAAAGCGGTCATTTCGAGGTTAATGGTTCGGTGAACAATACGTCGATAAGCTTCATGGTTGATACGGGAGCCTCATCCATTGTGCTGTCCTATGACGATGCCCGGCGTGCCGGGCTCAATCCGGATACGCTGTCCTACCGAACACCGATCATGACCGCCAACGGCTCAACCACCGCAGCGATTGTCACTCTTGATGAGATCAGGATCGGTGCCATTACGCGGCGCAATATCCGCGCCATGGTCGCGCAGGATGGCCGCATGAATGGCAGCCTTCTCGGCATGAATTTCCTCAACACCTTGAACGGATTTTCCGTGCGCGGCGACCGGCTGATCCTGTCGGATTAACCCAAAGCCTCAGGCAGCCTGATCGGCCATTCCCGTTTGCACGGCCTCATAGGCGCGGCGGATAACATTGCTATCCGCATCCGGCTTGTTTGCTTCGGTGGAGAGTATCTGGCGCCAGCGCCGCGCACCGGCGGCACCGTGGAACATCCCAACCATATGGCGCGCCACATGGGAGACGCGGCCACCCTGACGGATATGATTATCCGCATAGGCACACATGTAATCGATGATCGTATCAATCGACGCGGCTTGCGGCGCATCGCCGTAAATCGCCGCATCCACATCAAGCAGTATCATCGGATTGTTATAGGCGGCGCGGCCAAGCATCACCCCATCCACATGATTCAAATGATGAAGCGCTTCATCGAGCGTCTGAATACCACCATTGATCCCAATGAATTGACTCGGGTTTTGCCGCTTGAGGCGGTAGACACGATCATAGTCCAGCGGCGGAATATCCCGGTTCTCTTTGGGTGACAGTCCCTTGAGCCAGGCTTTGCGGGCATGGACCCACAGCGCATCGGCTCCAACGGCGAACACCCCGCCCGCCAGATCATCAAGCGCGGGTTCAACATCCTGATCGTCGACGCCGATCCGGCATTTCACCGTGACGGGAATGGAGACTGACTGTTTCATGGCAGCAACGCAATCCGCCACCAGAGCGGGCGTTTTCATCAAACAGGCACCGAACGTGCCGGATTGCACACGGTCAGAGGGGCAGCCGACGTTCAGATTGATCTCGCGATAGCCAAACGCTTCCCCCACCCGCGCTGCTTCCGCCAGCTTCACGGGATTGGACCCGCCGAGCTGAAGCGCTACCGGATGCTCGTCGCTGGAGAAGCCCAGAAGCCGGTCACGATTGCCATGGATCGCGGCATCGGCAACAATCATTTCCGTATAGAGCAGGGCATGGCGTGTGAACTGCCGGTGCAGGGTCCGGCAGTGGCGATCGGTCCAGTCGATCATCGGCGCAACGGCAAAGCGATTGTGCCCATATCCCTTGTCCTGTTCAGCCAACTCAGCCACGTCTCAGTTCTTTCGATTGGTTATCTGACACCCATTGGCGTCAGTCATGATTGATAAAAACGAACAGGGGCAGCCAAGCGGGCCTGCCCACCTCTTGCACATCACGCCGCCCCTCATAATCCGCCATGCCGATTTTGTCTACCAAACCGAGGATTTGGCTTGTTAAACCCGATGCATAAAAGCCAGATGCGGTAGCGTGATAAAACCGCAACAAGCTTTATCGAACCGGTGGTTCGACATTATTTCAGTCTTACGTCATCATAAAAACCGGCCTAGAAATGATTCACTGATTTGAATGGAGGCTTCCAAATGAACATCAAAGGTTTTCTTTTCGGTTCCGCTGCAGCACTTGTTGCCGTTACTGGCGCGCGTGCGGCAGATGCTATCGTTGTCGCAGAACCGGAACCGGTTGAGTATGTTCGCATTTGCGATGCTTATGGCAAAGGCTTCTTCTACATCCCCGGCACCGAAACCTGCCTGAAGATTGGCGGCTACCTGCGTTACGATGCATCAGCGGGCGATGATGTTTATAATGGCGGCGACCGCGACACATGGAACAAGCATTTGCGTACGGAAATTCGCTTTGATGCCCGTTCCGAAACCGAGCTAGGCACCCTGCGCTCTTACATCCAGACCCGTTTCGAATATACCGACGGCGTAAACAGCGGCGGCTCCATTCCGCAGGCGTTTATTGAGCTTGGTGGTTTCCGCATCGGTGTTGCCGATGAAATCTTCGGTTCATGGACCAACTATGCGGGCGATATCGTTAATGACGATGTGATCAACTACAACAGTTGGGCGAGCAATCAGGTCAGCTATACCTATGCTGCCGGCAATGGTATCTCGGCAATTATTGCTGCCGAACAGGGCTCGGTCAATGAAGGTTACTCCGATTATGTTATCGATGACTACCTGCCGCATCTTATGGCAGGTGTGAAGTTCGAACAGGGTTGGGGCGGTGTCAGCGCAATTGGGGGCTATGACTCCAACGTTGAAGAATTCGCTGGCAAGTTGCGCTTCGATCTCAAATTCACCGATACGTTCTCTGCCTTCCTCATGGGCGGCTATCAGTCCGGTTATGACGACAGCCGCGTCAAGCGCAACTTCCTTGCGCCTTGGCATGGTGATTGGGCTGCCTGGGGCGGACTTGCCGCCAAGGTTTCTGACAAGGCGACGATCAACGGACTTATCGGCTACGAGTCGGAGGGCACCATTGCTGCGGCTCTGAATGTTGGCTACGAAATCGTTCCAGGGTTTGTGATCACACCCGAACTGAACTACACCAAGTTTGACGGCGACCGTAAGGCGGATTCAATTGCCCATGGTGGTAGTGACGATGCATTCGGTGGCACGCTGCGTTTCCAGCGCAATTTCTAAAAGAACCTGAAAAGCATACAAAAACCGGGGGCTTGCCCCCGGTTTTTGTATGTATGAATTGAATTCAGTTCAGATTTGTTCCGAAACAGCCGCAAACGCAGCGGATTTCTTCAAAATAGTAACAAACGCAGCACCAGCGTCGGCGACAACACCAGAATTGTCGATCACCACGGCATCAGCGGGATCACAAGGGTTCGGTGCTGCCCGCATCAGGCGGCGCTTGATTTCCTCAGCATCTTCCCGTCCGCGCGCGGCAAGGCGCTGCGCCAGAACCTCATGCGATGCCGTAATATGCACCACGATGAAATTGGCATAGGACTCCCGCAAGGCAGGCAGAATTCCCCGCGAGACATTGGCAATGGCAACAGTACCCTGTTCCACCTTCAGGTTAACCGAAACAGGTAAGCCATAGCGCAGGCCATGCGCTTCCCAGCAGTGGCAGAACGCCCCTTCCCGTTGCGCGGTCAGAAACGCCTCTTCGCTCAAGCTGTCGTGATCTTCCGCATCGACAGTCGATGGCCGTGTCACCACGCGGCGCACGAAATGGAAATCCGGTTGGCCGCGCAGGGCCTCCCGCGCAAAATCCATGATTGTATCCTTGCCCGCGCCGCTTGGGCCGACAACGGCGACAAACACGCCGTTGCGCAATGGGGCTGACGCAGGGTTAAGCGCACGTTCGATCGTTGCCGCCGCCATCAGACTACCCGGCGGCCTTCACGCCAAACGGTGCGCACAACAGGAATGTGCTCATCAACACGAACCCGGACCAGATCGGCACGCTTGCCAATTTCGATAACACCGCGATCATCAAAACCAACAGCTTCGGCCGGGTTTTTCGTGACCAACCGCACCGCATCGGGCAGGCTGATGCCATCGACAACTTCACTGAGGAAGAAGGTCGATTGGATCAGGCTGAACGGAATATAGTCGGAGGACAGAATATCGAGGTGGCCATGCTCGACCAATTCGCGTGCCGAAACATTGCCGGAATGCGAGCCGCCACGAACAACGTTGGGCGCTCCCATCAGCACGGCGAGACCCGCTGCTTTCGAAGCAGCGGCGGCTTCCAGTGTCGTTGGAAATTCAGCCACATGAATGCCCTGCTCGATCGCTTCATCGACATGGGCTGATGTCGCGTCATCATGACTGGCCAATACGATGCCGCGCTCCCGGCACATATCGGAAATTGCCTTGCGCTGGGGTGCGGAGTTACGCGCAGATTCTTCCATACGCTTTTCACAGAACACGGCGAATTCCACGTCGGAAAGCTTCAGCTTGCGCTGATAGTAATAGGCATAGGTTTCGAGATTGACGAACTGGCGCTGGCCGGGAGCGTGATCCATCAGCGATGCCAGCCGGACGCGGCTGTCATTATCAAAGAAGTGAAAGCCATTGAGGCAATCGGCTTCCGATACTTCGCAGCGCAAGTGAAAATAATGGTCGGCGCGCAAGCGGTCCTGCTGCACGCTGTCTTCAATCGCATCGGCCAGCTTGCGGATTTCCTCGGCTGACATATCCGCATCGCGGTCAAGACCGATCCGCAGCGCATCGAGAACCGTGGTAATGCCTGACGTGGCAATCTGCGCATCATGGGCAAGCACGGCGGCAATCGGGTTCCAGCGCACGCGCGGACGCGGTGCATAATGCCCCTCCAGATGATCCGTGTGCAGTTCCACGAGACCGGGAATGAGATAATCGCCGTCAAAATCCTCGCCGCCCGCAATTGTGCCGGTTGAGATATCGGCAATCTTGCCATCACGGATCAGGACCGATCCGTTGATAACCTCGTTTTCGAGAACGATTTGCGCATTGTTCAGGCTCAATTCGGCGGACATGATCAGGCAGTCTTTCTACGGTTGGTTCCGGCCAGCGGATGCAGCGAGTGAATTTCAAAGGGAAAGCCCGGCTCGGCTTCCGTAAACAAAGCGAGATTGTTGATTTCAACTGGTTCTTCGAGGACTGGCTCCAAGAATTCACCCAAAATGCGTTCGATTTTGGGCCTGTCACGCTCGGGAACCGGGCCTGTTAACGTCATATGGAAGCGGAATTCCTCGAACACATAGGGATAGCCCCATTGTTCGAGATTGCGCCGCTGGGCCAGAGACAGCTTTTCCGGGTTGCGGCGCTTAATTTCGGCTTCGCTCGGTGGGGCGCGAAAACGGTCGAAAGCAACCGTCACATCATTGGCAAGCTGGTTCAGCCGCTCAACAGGTTCTTCAGGAACCAGCGCAAAAAAACCATCCAGATTGGCGATCATCAGCTTTGGAATTTCCACCGGCTCAATCGACGATGCAAAATGCATCATGGCAGACAAAAGCTCACGCTCTTCAATCCCTTCAGCCAGATGGAACGGTGCCTTCAGCGTCGCGTGAAAACCGTAGCGGCGCGCGGACTCGGTAAGTTGGGCAAAATCCTCATGCGCCAGATCGCGAATCTGCGGCGGCTTGACCGGCTGCCCGCTAAAAGCATTGCGGCCAAGCCAGTTCGCCGCCACTTTCAATAGCGGGTCGGCCGATGGCGGCGTGAAATAGATTGCATAGCGCATGGGTGATTCCTCTGGAACAGTCTCGCGTTACGCCCCGAATATGACAAGCCTTTGAAGGTCACGAATTAATGGTGCGACTTTCCGGCCAGACGGGAACGTAGCGCGTTCGATATGCCGTCGAAAATGAATATCACAGCAAGGATGAGGACGACCATATAGGCGACATTGTGCCAGTTTGTATTGGTGCGCATGGCCTCCCACAGTTTGAGACCGATACCACCAGCGCCCATTGCGCCGATAATGGTGGCCGAGCGCGTATTGGATTCCCAGAAATACAGCGCTTGGCTCGCAAAAACCGGAAGCACCTGCGGCATGACACCATAACGCTGCACATTGGCCGGTGACGCACCGACGGATTTGACGCCCTCGCGCTGTTTGTCATCGATATTTTCAAGCGTTTCCGAATAGACCTTGCCGAGCGTGCCGGTGTCGGTGAAGAAAATCGCGGAAATACCGGCAAGCGGTCCGGGACCGAAAGCGCGGGTGAAGAACAGTGCCCAGATCAGCATATCCACCGAGCGCAGGAAGTCGAAAAAGCGCTTGGTGATCTGGTTGGCAAAGAAATTCGGCGTGATGTTGCGCGCTGCCATGAATGCCAGCGGAAACGCCAGCAGTGACGCCATGAGCGTGCCCATAAAGGCCATGACGATAGTCTGCAACAATTTGGTCCAGACATCGCCATGCTGCCATGACGAGTTGAACCAGATATTGTCAAAGGCCAATGCCGCATTCGACATTTCGGGTTTGATCCGCTCGCCGCTGACGATCATGGAAGTCACTTCACCAAAGGACTTGCCCCAGAATGGTGACGCCGTGTCGAACACAAAATTCGCCCAGCCGAAGAAACGGCGGCTCACCACAACGCGCTGCGGAATAATATCCGCCTGCCCGGCAAAGCCGAAGGTCACAGTGACCTGATCTTCCTTGAGCGTCGCCCAATCAGGCAGCGGCCCTTGCGGCTTGGCACCATCGGTTGCCAGAAGAACCGTCAGGCTCTCGGACCCACGTGTCGCGATGACCCGCTGATCGCTGATATCGAGCTTCTTGTCCGAACCGAAAGCGATGGTGACATTGTTGCCGTCCTTGACAACCCAGCTTGGGTTGGGGTTATCGCCGAGTTCAGAAAAGCGCGGATAGCTGACAGTTGTTCCCGTTGGCGTCGGGCGAACTGTTGTGCGGATCGCATAGGACACCCAATCGCGGGCATAAAGCTCGGCGCGCTGCCATTGACCGCTTGCCAGCACTGTGCCGATGGAAAAGAACCACCAGCAGTAGAAAACGTAAAGCACAATGCCCGCTGCAATCACCAGAGGCATGAAACGGCGCCAGAATGGCGGATTGAACACGGCGGGATGCCGCAACTCAAAATCGGCAATGGCATCGGCTGTCATGGCATTCATAATGAGATCCTAACCGCCGAAGGCAAAGGCCTGCTCGCCAACGAGGCGGCGGCGCAGCCATGCGGAAAACTGGTCCACGGCAATGATGGTGACGAACAGAAGCAGAATGATCGCAAGTGTCTTGGCCTGATGACCGCGACCGATGGACAGGCGTAGTTCCTCGCCGATACCACCGCCACCGACAGCACCGATGATGGTCGATGCGCGCACATTGATTTCAAGCCGCAACAGCGCATAGGACATGAAGTTCGGCATGACCTGCGGCACGATGCCAAAGCCAACGCGCTCGATCCAATTGGCACCGACAGCACGCAAGCCCTCACCTGCCTTCATGTCGGCATTCTCGACCACTTCGAAGAAGAGTTTACCGAGAGCACCGATGGTGTGAATACCCACGGCAAACATCGCCGGGATTGGCCCGAGCGACAGGATAGCGGCAAAGAAACCGGCAATGACGATCTCGGGAAAGGCGCGCAGGATTTCCATATAACGGCGCGCAGCAAACCGGATGAAGCGGTTTTTGACGAGGTTCTTGGCCGCGAGAAAGCAGATCATGAAGCCGAAGATGAAACCCACAAGCGTCGACAGGATCGCGATATTCAGCGTCTCCAGCATCTTGTAGAAATATTCGGGCATATAGAAGCCGCCGAACAGATAGACCCGCCCTTCGGGATAGTCATATTTCAGGCTTCCATCGAAATAAGGCGACGGCAGATCGAACATGGCGCGCCAGACTTCCCAGCCGTCGCGCGGGATCAGATCGCCAGCAAAATCAAACAGATGTGGCAAACGGTCAAAGAACTTCCCGGCATTGGATTCATTGGCAAACCAAAGGGACCCCGAAATGGTTGCCAGCAGCCCGATAGCAATAATCCAGCTATAGACACGGCGGCGTCCGGCAAGCTCCTGCCAGTGCCGTTCGATCTGAATGCCGTCGGGCGACAACTCAGCGGAAGCGGTTTTGCTCATTGCACAAATCCTTCAAGGTGCCGGCAAACAGAATCACGGCCAGTTGCAAGAACTGGCCGTGATAATGCGTGTCTGGCTTATCCGCCGATCTGCGCTTTGCGGGCGTCGATGATGGGCTGATAGAACTGGGTGTTCACCTCAGTATAGCTCTTGAAATCGCCGCCCATGGTAGCAGCAAAGCAGGCTGGATCGCTCTTTGGCAGGTCAAGCATGAATGCCTTGAACTTGCTCTTGAGGCCAGAATCCAGCGAGGTGCGGATAACGATCGGGCCGTTCGGGATCAGCGGCGACTTCCACAGTTCGACGAAATCCTTCATGTCGATCAGGCCCTTGTCAACCATCTTGCGCAGATTGCCGGATGTATAGCCTTCATCGAACTTGCCAACGCCGGAGCCGAATGTCGTGCCAGCATCGAACTTGCCATCCTTGACGGCGAGAACGAGGTTTTCATGACCGCCACCGAAACCGGTTTCGGAGAAATAATCCTTGACCGACGTCTTGATGTCTTTTGGCAGCGAGGTCACTGGAATGAGATAGCCGGACGTGGAATCCGGATCGGCAAAACCAAGCTTCTTGCCCTTCATGTCAGCAAGTGTCTTGATGCCGCTGTCCTTGCGGGCAACCATGATCGAGTAATAGCCGGTCGCGCCATCGGTCTGAACGGTGGTCAGGATTGGTTCAACAGCGTTCGGATTGGTCAGGTAGATCTTGGCAAAGCCAGAAGCGCCCAATTCCGCATAATCGAGGGTGCCGCCGAGCAGGCCCTGGATGACGCCATCATAATCCGTCGCCGGGAACAGCTTGACGTCCTTGACGCCGAGAACCTTCGGCAGCTTGTCGACGATGCACTGGTAGTTGCGCAGACGGTCTGCTTCGTTTTCGCCGCCGATGATACCAACGCGAAACGTTTCAAGGTTTTCAGCGCGGGCCATTGTACCGGTAAATATGGCGCTGATCGCAATCGCACCCATAAGGGCTTTCCTAAGCAACATGACTATCTCTCCTGTCAAAGCTTCAAAGTTTTTTATGTGACTTGAGCCCGTTACGTGGGCAAGCCGATCCGTTTGCGCTTAACGCGCGGCCAATATGGCCTCCAATTCGGGGATTGGTGTCGGCGCTTGACGCGCAATGCTTGTCGATGTGATGGCTTCCGAAAAAGCGTCCTTCAGGCCATCAGCACCATAGATTCGGCGGGCGGCAGCCTCTGTCAGATCATCCGGGCCGCCATCGAAAACGACCTTGCCGCCCTGCATACCGATGATGCGCTCGCAAAAATGCCGCGCCGTATCGAGCGTATGCAGGTTGGTGATAACCGTAAGGCCTTCCTTTTCATTGATATCGCGCAAGGACTCCATCACCACCTGCGCATTGCGCGGGTCGAGTGAAGCGATGGGTTCATCAGCAAGGATGACTTTGGGGTTCTGCATAAGCGCACGGGCAATGGCGACGCGCTGCTGTTGTCCGCCGGAGAGTGTTCCGGCCCGCTGCAAAGCGGTTTTGGCGATATCGAGCCGCTCAAGGGCGGCGATTGCCATGGCACGTTCTTCCCGTGAGAAAATGCCAAGAATACTTTTGATGGTGGATCGGTGGTTCAGGCGTCCAAGGAGGACATTGGTCAGCACATCAAGGCGGGGAACAAGATTAAACTGCTGAAAGATCATTGCACAATCGCGTTGCCAGTTTCGCAGCGCGGAGCCGTTGAGCTTCGCCACATCCTTGCCGTCAAAAATGATCGAGCCTTCCGACGGGTCGATCAGGCGATTGATCATGCGCAGCAAAGTCGACTTGCCTGCACCCGAACGACCGATGACGCCAACCATCTGCCCCTGCGGAATTTCAACATTGACATTGTCGATGGCAATATTATTGCCAAAACGACGCGTCACGTTTTCAATCTTCAGCATAGGCCAATCCTTGTTGGTATTGCCCTGTCCTAAAGCCCTACTGTGAAGGTGCGATGGCACTTTTGTTGCACTTACGTGACAACTGTTGATAGCAAAACTCAACCCGAATGTTTTTCGAGAAAGGCCTCTATATCCAGAGCGCGAAAATCATCGAGAGCACCACGCAGGCGTGCATGGTCCCAGTCCCACCACGCCAGTGTTTGCAGGCGTTCGGCAATCTTCCGGTCGAAACGGTCACGGATTTTGCGGGCGGGAACGCCGCCAACAATCGTATAGGGATCAACATCACGTGAGACGACCGCACCTGCCCCGATCACCGCACCATCGCCAACCGTAACACCGGGCAAAACGGTCGCGCCGTGGCCAATCCAGACATCATGGCCGATGCGCACCTGATTGGTGCGGCGCCATTCGAAAAAGGCCTCTTCCGGTCCGGCATCATCCCAGTAATCGCCAGCGCGATAGGTGAAGTGGTGCAGCGTCGCCCGCCAGGTCGGATGGTTGGTCGCATTGATGCGCACGCTCGCGGCAATATTGGCAAATTTGCCTACCGTGGCACACCAGACCGCGCCGTCCTGCATGATGTAGGAATAATCATCGAGCCTCGTTTCGCTGATCCGGCAACGCTCGGAAATTTCCGTATAGCGGCCAAGTTCGCAATCCTCGACATGCGCGGTAGCATGAACAAGCGGTGTTTCGGAAAGCCGGGTCATGCTGCCTCGCTGGTGACGGCGAATGCGGTCACGTCGATGATACGGTCAGCGACTGCTGTGCGGACATCCTCATCATGGAAAATGCCGAGCATGGCAGTCCCCGCCTCCTTCTTGGCCCGGATCATGGAAACCACCACTTCGCGGTTTTTCGCATCGAGCGATGCCGTCGGCTCGTCCAAGAGCAGGATCGGGTGATCGGTGATAAAACCGCGCGCGATGTTGACGCGCTGCTGTTCGCCGCCGGAAAAGGTTGCGGGCGGCAATGACCAGAGCCGTTCCGGCAGGTTCAAACCCGCAAGCAGAACAGCTGCCCTGTCACGCGCTTGCGTGCGGTCGACGCCACGCGCCACCAGCGGTTCAGCCACCACATCAAGCGCCGACACGCGCGGCACGGTGCGCAGAAACTGGCTGACATAGCCGATCATATCGCGGCGAACGCCCAGAACCGTGCGCGGATCGGCGGATGCCAGATCAACAAGGCGCTCGCCATAGGGCACGATAATCTGGCCCTGATCCACGGCATAATTGCCGTAGACCATTTTCAGGATCGAGCTTTTGCCCGCTCCTGACGGACCGCCGAGAACGGCACACTCGCCCGCCTTTATGGAAAACGAGACATTGGCCACCACGGGCAGACGGATACCGTCGCGCAGATGCATGGTGAAACTTTTGGCGACATCGGAAACAACAAGCGGTGTTGGCATGATGCTAAACCTGCAGAATGGAGGAAACGAGAAGCTGGGTGTAAGGCGCTTGCGGATCATCAAGAACCCGGTCGGTCAGACCTGTCTCAACAATATGGCCGTCCTTCATCACCATCATTCGGTGTGAAAGCAGCCGTGCCACGGCCAGATCGTGGGTGACGACAATTGCCGCGAGCCCAAGATCGCTCACCAGCCCGCGCAAAAGATCAAGCAAGCGTGCCTGCACGGAAACATCAAGGCCACCCGTTGGCTCATCCATGAACACAAGCCGGGGGTTGGTCACGAGATTGCGCGCAATCTGCAGACGCTGGCGCATACCACCGGAAAAGGCGCGCGGCTGGTCATCGATACGGTCGGAGGCGATTTCCACCCGGCCAAGCCAGTCGGTCGCCGTGGCGCGGATATTGCCATAGTGCCGGTCTCCGATAGCCATCAGTCGTTCACCGACATTGGCCCCGGCTGAAACTGTCATGCGCAATCCATCAGCCGGATTCTGGTGTACAAAACCCCAGTCGGTGCGCATGAGGAACCGGCGTTCGGCTTCGCTCAAACGGTAGAGATCGCGGAACTGGCCATCGCGCATGCGGTATTCCACCGAGCCTGCCGATGGCGCGAGACGCGTTGCAAGGCAATTGAGCAAGGTCGTCTTGCCGGAACCGGATTCGCCGACAATCGCCAGCACCTCACCCGGCCAAAGCTCGAACGAGACATTCTGGCAGCCAATGCGGCTTCCGTAGAACTTTGACAGGTCCTTGACCTTTAAAAGGGGTGTATCGCTCATATTCATTCTGCTGCCTCCGAAGTTCCGACGGCGGTCTCTGGCGCAAGCGCACCGCGATGCCCCTTGGCCTCCCGATCTTCACAAAAATCCGTATCCGAGCAGACGAACATGCTGCCGCCCTTGTCATCGAGAATGACCTCATCCAGATAGCTGCCCTTGGCGCCACACAGGGCACAGGGCTGGGAAAAGGTCTGGATTTCAAAGGGATGATCCTCGAAATCAAGGCTGACAACTTCCGTATAGGGCGGGATGGCATAGATGCGCTTTTCGCGCCCTGCCCCGAAAAGCTGCAATGCCGGAGACATATGCATCTTCGGGTTGTCGAATTTCGGCGTTGGCGACGGGTCCATCACATAGCGCCCCTCGACCTTCACCGGATAGGCATAGGTGGTGGCGATATGGCCGTGCCGGGCAATGTCCTCGTAAAGCTTGACATGCATCAGGCCATATTCTTCCAGCGCATGCATCTTGCGCGTTTCGGTCTCGCGCGGCTCCAGAAACCTGAGCGGTTCGGGAATCGGCACCTGATAGACAAGTGTCTGTCCCGCCTGTAGTTGCATTTCCGGGATGCGGTGGCGTGTCTGAATAATCGTCGCTTCCGAGGTCTTGGTGGTCACGCGGACATTGGCGACTTTCTGGAAGAAAGCCCGGATTGACACGGCATTGGTGGTGTCATCGGCGCCCTGATCGATCACTTTCAGCGTATCACCGGGACCAAGCACCGCCGCCGTTACCTGCACACCGCCGGTACCCCAGCCATAGGGCATGGGCATTTCGCGCGAAGCAAAGGGAACCTGATAGCCGGGAATGGCAATGGCCTTGAGAATGGCACGGCGGATCATCCGCTTGGTCTGCTCATCCAGATAGGCGAAATTGTAGGTCGCTAGATCGGTCATTCTGCTGCCTCTTTGGTTTCTTCGCCCGTCTGATGCTTGCGTTCATGTTCGGCGCGCATACGCCTGATAAGATCAAGCTCCGCCTGAAAATCTACGTAGTGCGGGAGTTTCAGATGTTCGACGAATCCCGTGGATTGCACATTGTCGCTATGGGAAATGACGAATTCCTCGTCCTGCGCCGTGGCGGTGATATCTTCGCCAAGTTCCCTCGCCCGCAAAGCGCGATCACACAAAGCCATCGACATAGCCTTGCGTTCACTCTGGCCGAAAACAAGACCATAGCCACGGGTGAACTGCGGCGGCTGCTTTGCCGAGCCCTTGAACTGGTTGACCATCTGGCATTCGGTGACGCGGATGGTGCCGAGCGTCAGCGGGAAATCGAGTTCCGCCACTTCAAGCTCAATGTCCACCTCGCCAATGCGGATTTCACCGGCAAAAGGGTGACTGCGGGCATAACCGCGCTGGGTCGAATAGGCCAATCCGAGCAGAAAGCCCTCATCGCCGCGCGCCAGTGCCTGCAAACGCAGATCGCGTTCGAGCGGGAAAGTCAGCGGCTCGCGGGTCAAATCGCCAGCAATGGCACCTTCCGGCATCTCGCCATCTTCCTCGATCATGCCATCATGGCCGAGAATGTCAGTCACACGCGGAGTGAAAGCCTCCGGTTCTTCGCGCTGTTCGGGCGCGTCAACCGGGGCATCCTCAGCCAATTCAGGATCGAGCAGACGATGGGTATAGTCGAAGGTCGGTCCCAGCAACTGGCCACCCGGCAAATCCTTGAACGCTGCTGAAATGCGCCGTTCAATCTGCATCTTTGATGTTTCAAGCGCGGTCGAATAGCCAAAGCGCTGTAGGGTCGTCCGGTAGGCGCGCACCAGAAAGATCGCCTCAATCAGATCGCCCCGCGCCTGCTTGATGGCAAGTGCGGCGAGTTCCGGATCATAGAGCGAGCCTTCGGCCATCACCCGGTCAACGGCCAGCGACATCTGCTCGACAATCTGGTTCAGTTCAATCGCAGGAACGTCCCGGTCGCCGCGACGGCGGTCGGCGAGAAGCTTGTGCGCATTGCGGATGGCGGCTTCACCGCCCTTGACTGCAACATACATGGCTCAGGCCTCCGTTTTCGTAATGCGGGTGGTGCGGGGCAAGGCGGCGAGCGCACCCTTTGCGGCGAACACCAGATCGACGCCGCGCGGGAAAGCAGCACGATTGGCAGCCCATTGATCCCGGAACATTTTCGGCAGATGGCTCGGAGAAAAGGACTGTGTTCCCTTGATCCCCGGCCCTTCAAGCGTCAGAACATCCGCTCCGTCAAACCCGTCGATCTGCAGGATCAACGTGGTCGAACGGTCAGGATATTCAGCTGTTCCCCGGCAAAAAGATTCCAGCGACGGCATCGCATTGACATCGCTGATCAGGGCAAAATCCGCTTCCGCGGTTTCGCCAGTCAGTTCGAGGCCCGTGTGGAACTTGAGCCAACCGACAGCGGCGGCAGAACCTGATATGGCTCGGTCACACCAAACAGTTGCATCATGATCGAACAATGTCGCCGCAATCGATGCTGACAGTGGCGTCAATGGCGTAGGCGGCGTGGTGAGATCACTGACCTCAACGACACGTCCTGGATTGGCCATGGCATCCATCAGCGCACGGAAAACATTTTGGGCATTCAGCACGCTATCGCTGAAACCACCTTCAAAGACCTGTGTTTCAACACGCATCAGTCGTCACCCCGTACCATTGTGAAAAAGTCAACTTTCGTCGCAGCCGTCTGCGCATGCTTCAGCGCGCGCTGCTGCTCGAGGCGTTCGGCGATGGGTGCAAGCACCGCCTTCTCCACCGCATCGCGGCAATCCGGCTGCTGCCACAGCGCATCGAACACGGCGGCCAGACGCACCTTTTCCCGGTGGCGTCCAAGAGCATAGGCATGCCCGACCGAACCATTGCCAAGCCGCACCGTGGCGCGGGTGACTGTCGCCTCCCCCAGATTGAACGGAGCGCCGCCGCCACCAATACGGCCACGCAGCATGACGAGGCCGGTTTCCGGGCCGCGCAGGGTTTCCACATCGGGCTTATCGTCCCATCCAGCCCAGAAGGCCGCTATCTCGGGCGCTGTCGCCTGCGCCAGCAAGGCCATGGCTGCCTTACGCTCCAGATCCGGCACATTGCCGGTTTCCGTGGACTGGTTATTTTCTTTGATCATTGACATCTCGCTCAGATTTGTCTATTCATCTATACAACTAGACAATAAACCTACCTATAAATGCCGTCAATGACAGGAGCATGACAAAGCGTGAAATCCGCACGATTCATTACCCGCAATAGTGGTGTTGCCATCTGGCGGCAGATCGCCGATCAAATCCGCGGTGATATTACAGCGGGCAAAATGCCAAGCGGTGCCAAGCTGCCGCCGGAGGTGACGCTGGCCGAACGTTTCTCCGTCAATCGCCACACGATTCGCAGCGCCATTGCCGCCTTGACCAAGGAGGGCGTTCTGCGTGCTGAACAGGGCCGAGGCACATTCATTGCCAACAGCAAGAAGCTGACCTATCGCATTGGCGAGCGGACGCGGTTTTCCGAAATCCTCTCCACTCAGGTGCGCGAGACAAAGGGCATATTGCTCGGTCATCGTGTGGAAGACCCGGCGGAGGATGTGGCCAAAGCGCTTGGCATGGTGTCCGGTCAGGTGATCAGGATGGATGCCATGCATACGGCAGATGGCAACCCCGTTTCCTGCGGCACCACCTGGTTCGATGCGGCACGCTTTCCCGATATCGTTGAGGATTATCAGGCCTCCGGTTCAATTACCGCCGCGCTCCGGGCCGCCGGTATCGATGACTATCTGCGCAAATCAACCGTCATCGCCGCGCGTCACGCCGACGCCGAGGATTTGCGCCATCTGCGCCTGTCACCCGGCGCCATTGTGCTGATATCAACCGCGATCAATGTGGATATGGACGGCAACCCGATTGAATATACCGTAAGCCGCTTTGCCGCTGACCGGATGGAGATCGCGATTGCGGGGAAGACAGCGGGTTAGGGTCCATGTTGCATAAGCGTGGTTCGTGGTCCGTGGTTCGACAAGCTCACCATGAGGGAGAGAGGTGCTGTAACGTTAATCACCAACGTTGCAGAACTTGACTCCCTTGCATCCTCACTCTCCCTCATGGTGAGCTTGTCGAACCACGAACCCAATCCCATTGTCCTAATCAACAACCGATCCACACCACCCCGGCAGATAATCAGCTGCATCGCCCTTGGCTTCTTTCAGCGCGCGATTGAGTGCCGTTTCAAAATCCGTTTCAACACTCTTGCGGTTCATTCTGCGCCGCAGGAAATCCGCCCAGAGAAACTCGCTGAAGGGTGTCGTGTCCTTGGCAAAGCCACCGGCACGGCGCAGTTCGCCCGCCAGACTGCGGAACGGATCATCGGCAAGGTCCTTGATCGCTTTCGGGATTGCCCCGTAGTCGCGCCGTTTGCCTTCATCGTCAAAGGGATGCATCCAGCCGCGATTGTCGAGAACCACCATAAACGCATCCTTATCGAGCGAAGAAAGATCGCTGACGACAGTCACCAGAATGTGCTTCACACCCTCTTCATAGAGCGCACGGGCAAGATGGTGATGATCGATCACATAGTTGCGCCGGTTGGGTCCAAGCACCACGGGGATCATATGTTCGCCAAGAAATTTCCCACCCTTCTCGCCCTTTTGCTGACGCCATTTCTTGCGCTTCTCATCCACCTCACGCATGCCGACGGTTATCTGTGTCGGCCGCAGATCCTTGATCGCAACCGGGGTTACAATAGGCTCTCTTGCTCCGGATATCTGCATCGTCATTCCTCCGCACTCGGCGCCAGTTTCCTGATGGCATCGTCAACACTGTGAAAAATATTGTCCGATCCGATCAACGCGATGAGCCCAAATCGTGACAGGGCATTCTGAGCCCGCACGGATTCCAGCCGCGCAATGGCGAATTTTACACCAGCTGTTCGGCAGTAGTTGATCACATCGGCGAGAGCCAGTGACGCGGTGTAGTCGATCTCGATGATGCTGCTGGCCTCAAGCACGACCAGATTAAGCTCGGCCCGGTTGGCATCAATGGTCTCACACAGGCCGCGCTTGAAATCATCCGCATTGACGAACGACAGGGGCGCCTGAAATGCGACGACAAGAACACCCGGTATCTTTTCGCCGCCCTTTGCTGCACTGGGAGGCCACCAGATGGAGCTACCGGGTACCTTTTCAAATTCAATCGGCCTTGCGCGCATGACCGCCCACAGACCATGCAGCAGAGAAAGCCCGATACCAATCGTTACACCAGATTCAATCGGCAGCGCGACAATGGCGGCCATGGTGATGAGGATCAGCGCAAATTCGCCCCGCGCCTCGCGGTATACAGCGCCAATGATCTGCCAGCGGATGATGCGCTGCGCCACGAAGAGAAGGATACCCGCCAGCGCCGCATGTGGCACACGCGCCAGCAACTGGCCGCCAAACGCTACCAGCGCCAGAACGATCGCCGCTGCAATCAACCCGCTGACCTGCGACCGACCGCCGGTTTCGGCAACAATTGCTGTGCGCGGCGGGCTGGCATTCACTGGAAATGCACCGAAAAGTCCGGAAAGAATACTGCCTGCCCCTACCCCGATGAAATCGCGGTTCACATCGGGCGGTTCGCCATCCTTCGAGACAAAAGACCGCGTTGTTGCCGCCGTTTGCACCATCACGACCACCGCAACAAGCAGAGCAAGGGGAAGCAGGTTTCGCAGTTCCTCAAAACCAACCTTCGGTACAGAAATCTGCGGAAGGCTGTTGGGAAGCGCACCGAGCACCGAAACACCGCGGCTCTCAAGGTTAAACAACACAACCGCAAGGGTCGACAGGACGAGCCCAAGCAAAGCACCGGGTATCCGCGCATTGATGCGTTCGGCGAGAAACACAATCAGGAACACGCCAGCACCGAGCGCCACGCTGTAGAGGTTGATTTGCGGCGCACTGGCAATTGTTGCCGATATCCTTTGAAAGACATCGCCCGATTGCGCCGCGATACCCAAAAGCCCCGGCAATTGCGAAATGATAATGTGGACAGAGATACCAGCAAGAAAACCTGTTGTTACCGGCACCGACAAAAGATCGGCAATCCAGCCAAGCCGGAAAACACCGCTCGCCACCACGATCAAACCGACAATTAAACCAAGGGCGGCTGCCAGCAGGCCAAATTCAGGCGATCCACTGGTAGCAAGCAATGCCAGACTGCCGGCAAAGATCGGTGTGATGGTGGAATCCGCGCCGGCAGAAAGGTGGCGGCTTGCGCCAAAGATGGCAAAAGCCAGCGAACCGGCGATGAACGCGAAAAAGCCGATCTCAGGGGCAAAACCGCCAAGCCGTGCCGTTGCCATCTGCTCAGGGATCGCAATCGCTGCCAATGTCAGACCGGCAATGACATCGCCATTGATGTCAGATGGTTTCCATCCGGCAATGGAACGGAATGGCAGCCAGTTCCTGCCCTTCGTAATGGTTTGGAAAGCACGCGCCGGTTCCATTGGATGCCTCCCTGAATTGAGCGCAGTCTACCACATAGTCTTGGCAGCGCGCGCGGCCCATTCATTATCGTAAGTATCGCCGCCCACACGGTTCTCGCTGAGTGCCGCCAGCATCTGGCCCGGCGTCGGAAACTCCTTTGGTGAGCGGAATTTCGTTGGGTTCCACAATTCCGAACGGATCAATGCCCGCGCGCACTGGAAATAAGCTTCTTCGACTTCCATGGTGATGACCGAGCGCGGTGCTTTGCCATCCATGATGAAACTGTCGAGCAACTCGGGCGTCGTATCGATAAATGCCCGGCCATTGACGCGGAATGTCGTGTTAAGTCCGGGTATCAGGAACAGCAGCGCCACGCGCGGATCACGCACAATATTGCGCAGGGAATCGACGCGGTTGTTACCGCGCCGGTCAGGCATCATCAGTGTCCGCTCGTCATGGATGCGGATAAAGCCAGCAAGATCACCGCGCGGCGAGCAATCGAGGCCCTCGGGCCCGCTTGTTGCAAGTGCCACGAAGGGTGAGCCTTCGATCAAGGCCCTATATTCCGGAATAATGCGGTTTGTTACCTTGGCGGTCGATGCTTCCGCAATCATTCCGTTGCCATAAATGGCTTCAAGTTCTTCGATTGTCGTAACGCGAGACAACGAAACCTCCTTTTGGATTGTTCAAATGTCTTTGCCGCCTAACATTGCATGTTTAAGCTATGATGACAGCCCGCATTTTTAGCAAATGACAGCGGCATTGCACTCGTATATCAGTTCGCGGCAGGCGTATGTTTGGGAGGATTTCATGGGCGGGTTTGCAGCCATCGGCGAGTGTATGATCGAACTGTCAGGAGCCAATGGCGACCAGTGGCGCATGGGCTTTGCCGGTGACACGCTCAACACCAGCTGGTATGTGCGCGCCCTCACCGATCCGGATTTCGCCGTCGATTATGTTACAGCCTTCGGCGACGATCCATTTTCCGTCAAACAGCGGGCATTCCTCAAGGAAAACGGTATCCACACCGCCTATAGCCCTGTCGTTGTCGGTGCGCGTCCCGGCCTTTATGCCATCACGCTGACGGGTGTCGAACGCTCCTTCACCTATTGGCGCAATGATTCGGCAGCCCGTCATCTGGGCGATGATCCACTGGCCCTCGCCCATAGTCTGGATGGACGAAAAATCATCTATTTTTCCGGGATCACCATGGGCATTCTCAGCCCCAAAAGCCGCCAGAATGTTCTGAACGCCGTCAGCAATGCCCGCAGGCAGGGCACACTTGTGGCATTTGATGCGAATTACCGTCCACGTCTGTGGGAAAACGCCGAAACCGCAAGACAGGCCCTCATTGACGCCTACCATGTCGCAGACATTGCCCTGCCGACATTCCCCGATGAAAATGCGCTCTTCGGCGATACAACGCCTGAAGAAACCGCCGCACGCATCACCACCTATGGCGTGAAGGAAATTATCGTGAAGGATGGCACGGAGCCCGCTCTTGTCGTTGCCGATGGCAGACATGAGCAGGTAGCGGCCGTGCGCGCCAATGCCGTGGATACGACGGGTGCTGGTGATAGCTTTAATGGCGGTTACATCGCCTCGCGTCTCGCCGGTCTTGAACCAGTGGCCGCGGCAGCCCGCGCGCACAAGGTTGCGGCGCGGGTTGTCGAGTTTCACGGCGCGCTCGCCCCAATGGACGAAGCCCGCAAGGCCTTCAAAGACTAGGTTTTATTCTTCTTGAACGCATAATGCGTCAGGTGGCTGTATCCCTGCCCCGGTCTCAGGATAGCCTGCGGGAAATAGGGGAAATGCGTTGAGTCAGGCCAGTTCTGCGTTTCAAAGCAGAAACCGGCATAATTGCCATAGGTCTGGCCTGTCAGGCCAAGCGGCGGGCGCCCGCCCAGCGTATTGCCAGCGTAAAGCTGCACACCCGGCTCCGTCGTCAGCACATTCAGTTCAACACCGCTCTTTGCGCCCTTGGCTGAGGCCACCCATTGCAAGGGATGGCGCTGGCTCGCAACACAGAAATTATTGTCATAGACAATCTGCTTGCCATTCTCCTCGCGCCGGATGGTGCGGTATTGGCGGAAATCATGCGTTGTTCCGGCAACGGGAATAACCCGGCCATCGGGCAGAAGATCGCTGTTGACGGACAGATAGGCATCCGCCCCGATCTTGACCTGATGATCAAGCGCATCGGTCAACCCGCCATCATCGAGATTGAAATAGCTGTGATGCGCCAGATTGCAGATCGTCGGCTTGTCGGTCACCGCATCAAGACGCACCACCAGCGTGCCCTTCGACTCCAGCATATAGGTGCAGGTGATGGTGAGATTTCCGGGAAAGCCCATTTCACCATCGCCGAGCATGATCGTCAGCGTGACGTAATCAGGGCCGACAGCCACGACATTCCAGACGCGCCGTCCTGCGCCATGATCACCGCCGTGAATGTTATGGATGCCGTGGAAATTGCGCTGGAGTTCAAAAGTCTGGCCATCGATGACAAGCTCGCCGTCGCGAATCCGGTTGATCGATCGCCCCACCGTTGCACCCATATAGGGCGAATGCGCGGGATAATCGGCAAAATCCTGATAGCCGAGCACGAGCGGATGATCGTGCCCCTTGAGGCGCAAATCCTGAATAACCGCGCCCCATGTGAGGACATTGGCGGTCAGCCCACCGCCAGAGATCGTAATGCGATGAACTGCCTCGCCATCGGGCGTATGGCCGAAAATTTCGGTATTCATGTTTCCTAGAGTCCCAGACCGCCGACGCAGACATATTTTGTGTCGAGATAGTCTTCGATGCCCTGATGACCGCCTTCCTTGCCAAGACCGGATTCCTTCAGGCCGCCAAACGGTGCTTCCACCGTAGTGATCATGCCCTCATTCACGCCGACCATGCCATATTTTAGGCCTTCAGAAACACGGAACACCCGTCCGAGATCCTGCGTGTAGAAATAGGAGGCAAGACCGAACTGGGTATTGTTGGCCAGATCAATGGCTTCCTGTTCGGTTTCGAACTTGTAGACGGGCGCAACGGGTCCGAAAATCTCTTCCGTTGTGAACAGCATATCAGGCTTGGCATCGCTAATTACAGTCGGCTCAAAGAAGCTACCGCCCAGCGCATGGCGCTTGCCACCGGTGATGATCTTGCCGCCCTTCTGCTTCGCATCGGCGATAAACTCTTCCACCTTGGCAACGGCCTTCTCATCGATCAGCGGCCCCTGCTGCGTTCCGGCATCAAGCCCATTGCCGATCTTCAGCTTTTCCGTTGCCGCGGCAAACTTTTCGACAAACTTGTCATAGATGCCTGACTGCACGAGGAAGCGGTTGGTACACACGCAAGTCTGGCCGGAATTGCGGAATTTCGCTGCAATAGCGCCATCAACGGCGCGGTCCAGATCTGCATCATTGAACACGATAAACGGCGCATTGCCGCCCAGTTCCATCGAAACTTTCTTCACCGTATCAGCAGCCTGCTTGATGAGAATCTTGCCGATTTCTGTTGAGCCAGTGAAAGTGATCTTGCGAACCAGCGGATTGCTGGTGATTTCGCCGCCGATTTCCGAGGCAGAGCCGGTCAGAATATTGACTACGCCCTTTGGAATACCGACTTCCTCGCACAGCGCACCCCAGACAAGACCCGAATAGGGTGTCTGTGTTGCAGGCTTGACCACCGCCGTACAGCCCGATGCCAGTGCCGGACCGATCTTGCGGGCAAGCATGGAGGATGGGAAATTCCATGGTGTGATCGCACCGATGACGCCGAGCGGCTCTTTCGTTACCAGAATGCGGCGGTCAGCCCACGGGGATGGAACCACATCACCATAGGTGCGGCGTGCTTCTTCCGCATACCAGAGGATATAGGCGGCAGACATGCCGACCTCGCCCTTGGCTTCGGTCAGCGACTTGCCCTGTTCCAGCGTCAAAAGTTCTGCCAGCGCATCCTGATTGTCGAGGATCGCATCGTGCAGCTTGCGCATCAGTTTCGAGCGCTCCAGTACCGATGTCTTGCGCCATGTCTTGAACGCTTCCGCAGCCGCCTCGATAGCGCGCTGCGTTTCGGCTTTGCCTGAATTGGGAACAGTACCGATCTTCAGACCGGTTGCAGGGTTAATGACGTCAATCGTCTTGCCAGAATCTGCGGCCACCCATTCGCCATTGATCAGATTGGCCTGTTTCATGAACTGGCTGGATTTCTGCAACATCATAATTCTCCCTGAAATTCTAGGCGGAGCGTTTGGTCCACTGATTTTGTGATTTCCGTGAAAGGACAATCCCGCATCGCAAGATGCCATGGATGTCCTATGGAAGCGATGCCGCTACCCTGCTCTTTTTTGGTCAAAGCTGCAACAGCGTTAAGTTACCCAAAAAGGTGTACAGCCACACTTGCCCAAAACACCACTGTCACCGCGGAAAGCGCCGTTGCTATAACCATGGAATTGGAAGCCAGCGCCTCGGCGGTTCTGAATTTGGTGGCAATGAGATAGGAATTAACCCCGGCAGGCAGCGCTGCCGACACCACGGCGATCTTGGCAGTAAACGGCGTAAGACCGATGAGGAGCGCGACAGCCAGCACGATTGCAGGCATGACAAACAGTTTTATACCCGCAATGACAAGCGAAGGCGCGAGATGCCCCGACGTGCCGAACTTCTTCAAGCCCATTCCCATAGCAAAAAGCGCCACCGGCCCCGCCACACTCCCCAGCAACTGGACGAGGGAATCGACAACAACAGGCAATTGCAGCCCGGTAAAGCGCCACAGCCATCCCGCGAGAATACCGAGGACGAAGGGATTGCGCAGGAGGCTTTTGAAAAACGAGGCGACAACTGTGCCAATCCGGGTCTCTCCTTCAAACACCCCATCACGGCGCAGGGCAATCTCATGCAGGGTAATCGAAGCGGCCATGACACTTGGCATATGAATAGCGACAATCAGCGACAGGATGGCAAACCCGTCCTGACCATAAACGCTTAACATCAGTGGCATGCCCAGAAACACAAGGTTGGAAAAGGCACCGGAAACCCCTGCCACCACCCCTGCCCGATTATCCCGCTTGAAGATTACTTTGATTGCAAGATCAGAAAGAGCCCAGGCCAGCGCCAAGCCGGTGAAATAAGCCGTCCACAGTCCCCAAGGTGCCGTGCCGTGGAAATCTGCCGTCACCATGGTGCGGAACAGCAGAAGCGGCGCGGCGATCATGAAAACAAACTCGGAAAGCCCGTCACCCACGCGCTCGTCAAGCAGCTTGAAATGCGCCGCGGCATAAGCAACGCCTATCACTCCAAAAACCACGATGATTGTTTGAACGAGACCCATTGCTACGGGAATAATCCCGCGATAACGCCCATGCAAGGCAATCACAGCTTTTCACTTTATTTTTCTTCGCCAAACCACCATCTCCACGCTAAGGAGAATGAATGTTGAAGCCTTTGCGACTTTTTACCTTTTTGACACTGACGCTTGCATCAAGCGTTTCCCTCTATATTCCAACTGCATACGCCACCGACGCCGCCTGGGCGAGACTGGCGCGCGGCGGCTATACGGTCCTTCTGCAGGGTGCTGACTCTTCGGGGACCTTGAGTCCTTCCACAGATAATTCGGCTGACTGCACGCAGATACGCACGCTTTCGGATCGCGGCCATCAACTGGCGCAAAAGCTCGGCGCGCGCTTTGCCGCAAAAGCTGTGCGAATCGATAAGGTGCTGACCAGTCCCGTCTGCAATGCACAGGAAACCGCACGGCTGGCCTTTGGCTCGGCACCGGCGGAGGTCGTAAGTGCTCTTGGACCTTTGGCCGAAGACGAAACCGCGCAAAAATCGCAGATTGATCAAATTCGCGACCTGATTGCCGAATTCAAAAGTTCGGGCAATCTGGTAATGATGACTGACCGTGCCAATATAACAGCACTGACTGGCATCACCCCGCGCCCGACAGAAGCAGTGGTGGTCTCACCTCCAGAAGCTGGAGAAACGGTTCATATTGCAGGCAGGATTATTTTCGACTGACGACGGAATATGCTGGAGTAACAATGGATAGGGTATTTCGGTCTTTCCCTTAGCCATGAAAAACGCTAGATACCGGCTCATTAGACATCAGTGCCTTTACGGAGGCACCGGAAGCAAAAGGAAACTGAATTGACCTCAACATTCGACAAGGTCGCCGATATCATCGCTGAAACCAGCGAAATCGACCGCGATTCCATCACGCCGGAAAGCCACACGATCGACGATCTCGGCATCGATAGTCTTGACTTTCTCGACATCGTTTTCGCGATCGACAAGGCCTTCGGTATCAAGATCCCGCTCGAGCAGTGGACGCAGGAAGTCAATGACGGCAAGGCTCCGACCGAAGAATACTTCGTTCTGAAGAACCTTTGCGCCAAGATCGACGAACTCGTCGCCGCCAAAAAAGCCTGATTTCCGGACGCAACGTCCGGACTGATCATCTTCACCTAACCGGGCGCACCGTATGAAAGGTGCTGCGAGAAAATGCAGAACAACACCGTCGTTATCACTGGCATCGGACTGATCTCATCACTGGGTGAAGGCGCCGATGCCCATTGGCAGGCCCTGAATGGCAAAGCCGATCCACGCATCGATAGTGAGACTTTCAAGCCCTATACGGTTCATCCGCTCGGTGAAGTTGACTGGAACAACCAGATTCCGAAGCGCGGCGATCAGCGGCAGATGGAGACCTGGCAGCGTCTGGGTACCTACGCCGCCGGTCTTGCCCTGCAGGACGCCGGGATCAAGGACGATGAAGCGCTTTGCACGACGATGGACATGGTGGTTGCTGCCGGTGGCGGTGAGCGTGATGTCACCGTTGACACGCAAATCCTTGCCGAAGCGCGCGTGCGCAATGATCTCGGCACAATGCTCAATGAGAAGCTGACGACCGAACTGCGCCCGACCCTGTTTCTGGCGCAGTTGTCCAATCTTCTGGCGGGCAATATCTCGATCGTCCACAAGGTCACTGGCTCGTCGCGCACATTCATGGGCGAAGAAGGCGCGGGTATTTCCGCGCTTGATACAGCCGCAGCGCGCATCCGCTCCGGCCAGAGCACCCATGCGCTCGTCGGCGGCTCCTACAATTCCGAACACCCTGACATGCTGCTCGGCTATGAGCTGAACGGCATGTTGAAGACCGATGGCTGGGCACCGCTCTGGCAGCGCGAAGGCACGGTGGGCGGCGGTGTTGTCACCGGTTCCGGCGGCGCTTTCCTCGTGCTGGAGAGTGCTGACCATGCGGCCAAGCGCGGTGCCCGCGTCTATGCGGCAATTGACGGCATTTACAGCGCGCAGATCCGCCGCAAGCGCGAAGATTTGCAGGAAACCATTGCGAAACTGGTTGCTGCGGCAAGCGCTGATAAGCCAGCCGGTTTGATCGTTTCGGGTGCAACCGGTGCCCATGGTGTTACCTCGACGGAAAAAGCTGCGCTTGACGTCTTCGCTTCCACCGCTATTCGCGGTGTTGCGGGTAAAATCGGCCATCTGCGCGAAGCACAGTTTCCGCTGGCTGTCGGTCTGGCTGCGCTCAGCCTGTTCCACGGAACAGCATTCCCGCCCATTGATGCGAAGAATGAAAAGGCCGCTTCCGGCAGCCTCGATACGGCACTGGCGACCGCAATCGGCGCAACCCGGGGCGAAGGCGTCGCTCGCCTCGTCAAAGTTTGAGAGATTAGAGCCTTTCCTGCCTGAATAGAATCGTTCTGCCGGTAGGAATTTGGCTCAAGGTCGAGGGGTTTGGTGAGACCGATGTTTTTCCATCGGGCGACACCAAAGCCCGAAGGATTTGGGCCAAATTCATCCGGCCCTTCGGGTTTCCGGCTAGCGGACACTCACTTTGTCAGGCAGCTTCGTCCGATGAACCACATCGACCTCGCTACCTTCCTCGTGGATTGTCTCACCATCCGAGAAACAGAACGAGTTCTATTTAGGCAGGAAAGGCTCTAGCCCATGTCAAAATACACTGACCATCTTGGCCGCCCGCTCGTTGCCGTCACCGGTCTTGGCGTTGTCTCCTCGCTCGGACAGGGCAAGAAGGACAATTGGGCCGCGCTGACCTCAGGCACATCGGGCATTCACACGATCACACGCTTTGCGCTCGATAATCTGCGCACGCAGATCGCCGGGACCGTTGATTTCCTCAAGGAGAGCAATGAAGGCGCTTCGGCCCTGTCGGAAAAACTGGCATCGCTCGCCGCCGAAGAAGCCATTGCGCAGGCCGGTTTTGACACGGAGAATTTTGGCGGCCCGCTGTTTCTCGCCGCCCCGCCGGTTGAATTGGAATGGCGCAACCGCTTTGCCCTTGATGCTCTGGTAAAGAGCGAGGGTGAACCTGGCTATGATCTGCTTCTCGCCGCATGCCGCCGTGGCACGCAGGAAGCCATGTTCCACACCACCGAATTTGGCTATATCGCCGAGCGCCTTGCCGATACATTCGGCACGCGCGGCCTGCCGATCACGCTTTCCACCGCTTGTGCGTCCGGCGCCACCGCGATCCAGCTTGGCGTTGAAGCCATCCGGCGCGGCGAAAGCGACAAGGTTCTGTCCATCGGCACCGATGGTTCAGTTTCCGCCGAAGCCCTCGTGCGCTTCTCGCTGCTCTCCGCCCTTTCCACCCAGAACAATCCTGCCCATAAGGCGGCAAAGCCCTTCTCCAAGGACCGTGATGGTTTTGTCATGGCGGAAGGCTCCGGCGCGCTGGTCATGGAATCACTCGAAGCAGCAGTCGCACGCGGCGCAAAAATTCTCGGCATCATGCATGGCTGCGGCGAAAAGGCTGATGATTTCCATCGCACCCGGTCAAAGCCTGACGGTTCGCCCGCCATTGGCGCAGTGCGTGCAGCGCTTGACGATGCGGGTATCAAGGAAGATGCGATTGATTACATCAACGCCCATGGCACGTCGACACCCGAGAACGACAAGATGGAGTATCTCGCGCTCTCGACCGTGTTTGGCGAGCGCATTTCATCACTGCCTGTTTCATCCAACAAGTCGATGATCGGGCATACACTGACCGCTGCCGGTGCGATTGAAGCCGTATTCTCTATGCTGACGATCGAGACCGGAACACTTCCGCCGACGATCAACTATGACAATCCGGACCCGGCAATTATCCTTGACGTTGTGCCGAATGTGAAGCGTGAAGCAAGCGTTTCATCGGTGCTCTCAAGCTCATTTGGCTTCGGTGGACAAAATACGTGTCTTGTCATGACGGCAGAACCGCACTAATCCCTCTCCGAAAAGGAAAACGGATATGCGCGCATTACAGCTGATTGAAGATCGCAAGCTCGAGATTGTCGATGTTGCTCCCCCACCCCCACCCGGTCCCGGTGAAGTAACTGTCAATATCAAGGCTGTCGCTCTCAACCATATCGACGTCTGGGGCTGGCGCGGCATGGCCTTTGCCAAGCGCAAGCTGCCGCTGACCATCGGTGCGGAAGCATCCGGTGTGGTCGATGCGATCGGCCCCGGCGTCTCCAACCTTCTGCCCGGCCAGCTTGTGTCGATCTATGGTGCGCAGACCTGTGGTCTATGCCGCCCCTGCCGTGAAGGCCGCGACAATCTTTGCGAGCATGTTTCGGGCGTATATGGTTTCCATCTCGATGGTTTTGCGCAGGAGAAGGTCAATCTCAAGGCGCGCCTGCTCGTTCCGGCACCTCCCGGCGTTGACGAGATCGGCGCTGCCGTTGCGCCCGTTACCTTTGGAACGGTCGAGCACATGCTGTTCGACAATGCCAAGCTTGAGCCGGGTGAAACCATCCTTGTTCATGCCGGCGGTTCGGGTATTGGCTCGGCGGCCATCCAGCTTGCCAAGAAGATCGGCTGCACCGTCATCACCACTGTCGGTTCCGATGAGAAGATCGAAAAGGCCAAGGCGCTCGGTGCCGATCACGTCATCAACTATCGCGAAGACCGCTTTGAAGGCGTTGTGCGCAAGCTGACCAAGAAAAAGGGCGTTGATGTGGTCTTCGAGCATGTCGGCGCGGATACATGGGCTGGTTCCATGCTGTCATTGCGGCGCGGCGGACGGCTCGTCACCTGCGGTTCGACCTCGGGCGTTTCCACCAGCATGAACCTGATGATGCTGTTCCAGCAGCAGCTGAAGCTGCTTGGCTCCTTCGGCTGCCGTATGGAGAACATGGCCGATGCCATGCAGAAAATGGCGCGCGGTCTCGTGCATCCGGTCATCGATACGGAAGTCGGCTTTGACGATATCGATACCGCGCTGAAGCGCATGGAAGGCCGGGACGTCTTCGGCAAGATTATCCTGCGCGTCAACTGAGCCGAGCATGAACCTCAAATTTAAACTTGCTCTGTTCCGCTGGAGCCAGAAGTTGAAGACATTCAACTACTGGCTATCGGCTCATGTCATTTTCGGCATATTGCGCGTCCTCCGGTTGCTACCGGCGGAAGCCGCGACCAATTTCATCGACGCTGCGGCACGTAAAATCGGACCGCTGATGGGGCGTCACCGCGTGGCGATGATCAATCTGCGCAAAGCCTATCCGGAAAAACCGGAGGAGGAATTGCAGCTGATCGCCCGCGATATGTGGGGCAGCATGGCGCGCCTTACCGCCGAATATGTCTTCCTCGACGCGATTTTTGACTATGATCCGCACAGTGACACGCCGGGGCTGATTGAGGTTCAGGGCCGCGAAATCTTTGAGCGCATCCGCGACGAGAGCGACCGCCCGCATATATTCTTCACCGCCCATACCGGCAATTTCGAGCTTCTGCCCATTTGCGCCGCAACGTTTGATCTGAATGTCACAGCGCTGTTCCGCCCGCCGAACAATCCCTATGTTGCCAAGAAAATCCTTGGCGCGCGCCGCACCAATATGGGCCACCTTGTTCCGTCAAAAGCCGGCGCCGCATGGTCACTTGCCAGCGTTTTGAATACCAATGGCAATGTCGGCATGCTGGTTGACCAGAAATTTCATCGCGGCCTGCCCTCGACCTTTTTTGATCGCCCATGCAAAACCAACCCGCTGCTGGCAAAGCTCGCCCGACAGTATGATTGCGATGTCTATCCCGCGCGCTGCGTCCGCCTGCCCGGTGGCCGTTTCAGGCTGGAGCTGGAAGAGAAGATGGAACTGCCACGCGATGAAACCGGCGCCGTCGATATTGCCCGCACGGTTCAGCTGGTCAATGACAAGGTGGAAAGCTGGGTGCGCGAATATCCCGGCCAGTGGATGTGGTTCCACAAACGCTGGAACGCCTAGTAATAATTCATCACCGCATGTTTCGCTTCGGCAAAAAACAGCCAGCGCTCAACGAACAGACCGAGCATATGTGCAAGCACGCCCATGGCCATCAGGCAGGTGCTCAATGCACCGCCGCCAATGGCCATGGCGAGCAGCACCGCCAGAATTGGCAGTACAATCCCGCTGACAAACGCGATGACCCAAAGCTTTTGCGCGTGTTTGCGGGCAACGCGAAACCCCATTTCCCGCGTCAGATAATTATCAAGCGCATGGGGGCGCTCCAGCAGCCGCACTTTGCCGATGCCGCCCAGGCCCGTGGCACTTTCCGGCGTTGACAGGGAAACAAGCGTCCTTGCACGCTTGCGCCAGATCATCTTTGCAACAAGCGCCAGCAACAAAAACAGCACCGCCAGCAATTGCAGCGGCAAGGCATTGCCACCCCCAGCAAACAGTGCCCCGAGCAGCAAACCGCCAGCCAGCGAAAACAGCAAAAAACACAGCGGCGTCAGTTTCGTATGCCATGAATCCACGGTTTTGAGCGATGCATAGATCATCGATGTGCAGTAAACGGTGATGATAGCGCCGAAAACAGTGATCGGGCCTAGAACCGTGTCCTGCCGGTTCATGAACAGGCAAAGTGCGGCGTTTGACGTTAGTGGAACGAAGGTGGCAATCGCCATCACACCTTCCCGCGATAGCCAGCTTGATCGCCATTGGCTCAGTGCCCGCCACGCCCGCTGCGGATTACCCAGATGCAACAGGGATGACAGAAGGCCAATGCAGATGAGCGCCAGCGCCGTGATGTAGGCAATTTTGGTTGGCAATGCGGATGGATCGAGAAACCCAACCCCCAGAATAACGGCAAGACCATAGCCAAGCCCTGACAAGGTGGTGAAGATGATGATGGAATAGGCTGGATGCATTTATGACAGCCTTGGGGATGGCAGATGTGAAGCCTGCAAAAGCATCACGCGTGGTTCGACAAGCTCACCATGAGGGAGGACTGTGGCTCGCGGGGAGTCATGTTCTACAAGGTTGCCGATCAGCATTGCATCCACCCATCTCCCTCATGGTGAGCCTGTCGAACCACGGGCCTATCATGCAACTGAGAGGCTGGATGCATTGGTGACAGCCTTGGGCGTTCACCCCCCTCTGCCCTGTCGGGCTCCGGGGCAAGCCACGGGTCTCGCCCGTCCTTCGGACTCCCCACAAAGGGGATGAACAACTGCAAACTCAACATCATCCTCAAATCCGGTCCAGTGTCTTATCGAGCCAGGCAAAAAACCCGCGTGCGCCTTCTGTATTCTCGGCAAGCGGGATCATCGGTGCAGCACTGGCCAATGAGGTGCGGGCGCGTGGCGGAAGATATTTATTCGTCGGCCGGGTTTCCTGCTCCGGCATCAGGTCAAAACCACCCCGCGCGGCAACCATGATCGAAACCTCGGACGATGGATCGCCAAGATCGCCATAATGGCGCGCATTGGCCGGGCATGTGCGCACGCAGGACGGTACGCGGTCCACCTCTTGCAGGGTCTCGTTGTAGATGCGGTCGACACACAGGGTACACTTCTTCATCACCCCCGCCGCCAGATCCATCTCGCGCGCGCCATAGGCACAGGACCAAGCGCAGAGACCGCAGCCGATACACTTGTCCTCATCGACAAGCACAATGCCATCCTCGGCGCGCTTGTAGGAGGCGCCGGTTGGACAGACGGTAACACAGGGTGCATCCTCGCAGTGCAGGCAGGATTTCGGGAAATGCACCACCCGCGCATCGCCAGCCTCGCCAATCACCTGCCCGCCATCGGGCACCACCTCAAAACTGTGAATGCGGTTGAGAAAGGTCCCGGAAACATCATCGCCATAGGGGTCCTGATCCGATAGCGCATTGCCATAGGCACCGGTGTTCCATTCCTTGCAGCTGATAACACAGGCATGGCAGCCGACACAGACATCAAGGTCAATTACAAGGCCAAGCTTTTTCGTGCTGCGGGTTTGCGGAAGGCTGGTCATTTCGCCCACTCCTGTCCGTAGCGCAATACATCGACAGGCGCGGGCTGACTGCCGGGACGTTTGAGCGTGCTAAAATGCGGCTCGCTGATGGCCTCACCCGCCTCAGCCTTTTCAATTTGCACACGCAAATCATACCAAGCGGCCTGCCCGGTAATCGGGTCCGAATTCGACCAGCGCATGCCGTCGGCTTTCGGCGGCAACAACTCATGGATGAGATGGTTGAGCAGAAAACCCTTGGTAGCCTCAGGCGCGTTCTTGTCGAGCGCCCATGCGCCGCTGCGCTTGCCAATGGCATTCCATGTCCACATGGTCTTGCCATTCACCGCATCCGTGCGCGCAATCTCGCATTTGATCCGGCCATGATGGGAAGTCACCCATACCCAATCGCCGTCCCTCAAACCCAACTCATCGCAAATGCCGCCGGGGACATAAAGCGGGTTCTTGGTGTGGATTTGCCGCAGCCACGCATTTTGTGAGCCCCATGAATGGTACATCGCCATCGGTCGCTGGGTGATTGCGTGATAGGGAAAAGCTTCGGTATCGACACCCTGCTCCTCGAACGGGCGATACCACAGCGGCAGCGGATCAAAACACTCGAGCAACCGCTGGCGATATTGCTCCGGCGCGACGGGCTTGCGTACACCTTGTGCTGACAGGCGGAATTTTTGCAGCGTCTCCACATAAAGCTGGATCGTCACCGGCTGCGGCGTATCGAAAAAGCCCGTATCAATGGCAAATTGCTGGTACGCCGCATTGTGATGCTTGAAATAGAGCGCTTCCTCCGGAATGTGCTTCATCCAGAAGGCACCATTGCCGACATAGTTTTTCAGCTGCTCGGGGTTTGGCGTTCCACGCCCCTCACCGGTTCCATCCGTATCGCGCCAGCCGGATAGCGGACCGATACCCGGCTTGCGCTGGTGATTGACGATGTAGTCGGCATAATCCCTATAGAGTGCCCCGCCCTGTTCATTGACAAATCCCGGCAGCTTGAGCCGCGCGCCAAGATCAATCAGCACCGACTGGAAGCCGCGCACATTGCGATCCGGCTCCAGCACCGGCCAGCGAATGGCATCACAGGCAGCCTCCGGCTCGGAAATCGGTCTGTCGAGCAGCGAAATGCAATCGTGGCGTTCAAGATAAGTCGTATCCGGCAGGACCAGATCCGCATAGGCAACCATTTCCGAGGAATAGGCGTCGGAATAGATGATCTTGGGGATTTTGTACGCGCCGGTCGCTTCGTCCCGCGCCTCCAGCATTTTGATGGTGCCGCGCGTGTTCATTGACGAATTCCACGCCATGTTCGCCATATAGAGGAACAGCACATCAACCGGATACGGATCGCCCGCATGGGCATTGGCGATCACCATATGCATCATGCCGTGAGCCGACAGCGGCGCTTCCCACGAAAACGCCTTGTCGATGCGCTGCGGCTTTCCATCGGCATCAACAAGCAAATCTTCCGGCCCAAGGGGATAGCCAAGATGCGGCCCGGCCAGTGGCTTGCCCGGTGTCACATGCTCCGCCCGCCCGTGCGGGCGCGGATGCGCCGTGGCGGGCTTCGGATAGGGCGGTTTGTAGCGATAGCCGCCGGGGCAATCGATGGAGCCAATGATCGTTTGCAGCACATGCAGCGCACGCGCCGATTGAAACCCGTTGGAATGGGCCGAAATGCCACGCATCGCATGGAACGTCACCGGGCGACCGATCATCACCTCGTGCTGCTCGCCCTTCATATCGGTCCATGGCTGGTTGAGGATGATCTCCTCTTCAAACGCCACCCGCGCTATTTCCGCCGCCAATCCCCGGATTGTTGCAGCGGATATGCCCGTTTCAGCCGCGACAGCATCGGGTGAATATTGCGGGTCGAGATATTTTTCCGCCATCAGCCGGAGCACGCTGCGCACTTTCCGGCCTTCTGGCGTGGTGAAATCCGCATTGAGATCAGCCATGTGACCGGGCTCGTCAAAACGTACCAGCGCACCCGTCTTGCGGTCGCGCACCAAGGCCTTGCCGAGATCATCGCGCAGGAACAGCCCGTGATCCTCACTGCCCTCCGCATCAATCACCAGCCACGGCGCATTGGTGTAGCGCTGGAGATAATCAAGATCGATCTGCCCGTTGCGGAACAACTCGTGGATGATTGCGAGAATCAACAGCCCATCGGTTCCGGGCCGGATACCGATCCAGTTGTCAGCCACCGCCGAATAGCCCGTGCGCACCGGATTGACCGACACAAACCGCGCGCCGTTCTTTTTCAGCTTTGAGATGCCCATTTTGATCGGGTTGGAATCATGATCCTCCGCCACGCCAAACAGCACAAACAGTTTGGTTTTGTCCCAGTCAGGCGCGCCGAACTCCCAGAATGCCCCGCCAATCGTGTAAATACCGGCTGCGGCCATATTCACCGAGCAGAACCCGCCATGGGCGGCATAATTGGGCGTGCCGAAATTCTGTGCCCAGAAACTGGTCAGCGCTTGCGACTGGTCACGTCCGGTAAAGAAGGCGAGTTTCTGCGGCGCAGTCTCACGAACAGGCTGCAGCCAGTCGACAGCCAGCGAAAGCGCCTCTTCCCAGCTGATTTCCTTGAATTCTCCTGATCCACGCGGTCCCGTGCGCAAAAGCGGCGCGCGCAACCGTGCAGGTGAATAATGCTGCATGATTCCCGCCGACCCCTTGGCGCACAGCACACCCTTATTGATCGGGTGATCGCGATTGCCCTCAATATAGCGGACCTTGCCGTCCTTCAGATGCACATCAATGCCGCAGCGGCAGGCGCACATATAGCAGGTCGTCTTGCGAACCTCATCACCAACCGGCTCCGACAGGGCAATGGGCGGCTCGGATTGCATCGGGTGATTGCCTCGCTGGTCACGTCACAGAATCCTGTTTTACGAGAACAGGCCTGCCTGTTTTATAAGAACAATTCTAATCCGCCAAACACACAAGCGACATTGCACAGGCAAATCGCCGCGACACATTTAGCAACAACTTGCCTCTTGCCAAATCGGGATATCGCCTGATTTGATATACCAATGGACGAAAAACTCTCCCGCGCGATTGAAAAACGACGTGACGACCTGGTTGCGTTGACCCGTGATCTCATCCGTTTTCCCACCGTCAATCCACCCGGTGAGGCCTATACGCCCTGCGCCGAATATATCGCGCAGCGGTTGAAGAAGAGCGGTTTCGAAACGCAACTGATTCGCGGTGAAGGCACGCCCGGCGATACGGATCGCTATCCGCGCACCAATGTCATCGCCCGCTTTGACGGCAGGACAGATGGCCAGACCGTGCATTTCAACTCGCATATCGATGTGGTCGATACGGGCGAAGGCTGGACTGTTGATCCATTCGAAGGTGTTGTGAAAGACGGCAAGGTCTATGGGCGCGGCGCCTGCGACATGAAGGGCGGACTTGCCGCTTCGATCATCGCCGCCGAGGCCTTTCTCGAGGTCTATCCGGATTTTGCCGGTTCCATTGAAATATCAGGCACGGTGGATGAGGAATCCGGCGGCTTTGGCGGTGTCGCCTATCTTGCCAGCAAGGGGTTTTTCTCCAAACCACGCGTTGATCACGTCATCATTCCCGAACCGCTGAACAAGGACCGCATTTGCCTTGGCCATCGCGGCGTCTGGTGGGCGGAGATCGAAACCAAGGGCGAGATCGCCCATGGCTCCATGCCATTTCTCGGCGATTGCGCTGTGCGCCATATGGGTGCGGTGCTTGATGCCTTTGAGAAAGAGCTGTTTCCAGCGCTCGATAAAAAACAGACCCGTATGCCCGTGGTGCCGGAGGGTGCAAAGCGCTCCACCATGAACATCAATTCGATCCATGGCGGCCAGACCGATGATTATTCCGGCCTGCCCTCGCCCAATGTGCCTGATAGCTGCCGCCTGACCATCGACCGGCGTTTTCTGCTGGAGGAAGATATTGCCGAGGTCAAACGCGAGGTGACATCAATCCTCGACCGGCTGCAATGGGAGCGGCCGAAATTCCATTATAACATCCGCGACATCATGGAAGTGCAACCACTGATGACCGAGCGCGATGCGCCAGTGGTGTCAGCGGTTGCGCAGGGCATTCGCGAGATTTTTGGCAAGGAACCGGAATATGTCATTTCCCCCGGCACCTATGATCAAAAGCACATCGCCCGCATCGGCCTGCTGCATGATTGCATCGCCTACGGCCCCGGTATTCTCGATCTCGCGCACCGGCCTGACGAATATGTGGGGATTGAAGACATGATCGAGTCAGCGAAGGTCATGGCGCTCGGGCTGAAAGTTCTGCTATCAGGTTCTATCTAGAACAATAAAAATATGCTGATCTGCATGGGGTTTACGGCAAAGTCTTTGGGAGATGGTGAATGAACAGATTCTGGAAGTCGGCCTTCGCGGCGAGTGCAATTGTCCTGCTTTCCACCACCGCGTCCTTTGCCTCGAAAACCGATCTGGTGCTGGGCATCGTGCTGGAACCTCCGCATCTTGACCCGACCGCTGGCGCTGCGACAGCCATTGGCGAAGTCGTCTATGCCAATGTTTTCGAGGGGCTGACACGGATTGACTCCAAGGGCGCGGTTCTGCCTGCACTCGCGGAAAGCTGGACCGTCTCCGAGGATGGCAAGACCTATACCTTCAACTTGCACAAGGATGTGAAATTTCACGATGGTACGGCTTTTGATGCGCAGGATGTCAAATTCTCGCTCGACCGGGCGCGCGATGAGAAATCCACCAATCCGCAAAAGCCACTCTTTGCATCCATCGATACCATAGAGGTTGTCGATCCGCTGACGGTCAAGGTCACGCTCAAACAGCCGAATGGCGACTTCCTCTACAATATGGGCTGGGCCGCTGCGGTTATCGTTGCGCCTGAGAGTGCTGACACCAACAAGGAAAAGCCGGTTGGAACCGGCCCCTTCAAGCTCGACAACTGGGCTAAGGGCTCGCAGATCACCATCTCCAAAAGCCCTGCCTATTGGGGCACACCCGCTCCCCTCGACAAGGCAACCTTCCGCATCATTCCTGATCCGGCAGCCGCCACCGCCGCGCTGCTTGCGGGCGATGTGCAGGCCTTCCCCGTCTTTCCGAGCTATGAGGCCGTGCCGCAATTTCAGGCCGATCCGCGTTTCAAGGTGGTCATCGGCACGACCGAGGGCGAGACCGTTCTTGGCATGAACAACCAGAAACCGCCTTTTGACAATCTCAAGGTCCGGCAGGCAATCACCCACGCCATTGACCGCAAAGCGTTGATTGATGGCGCCCTGTTTGGCTTGGGGACGCCGATCGGCTCGTTCTTCCCGCCGCATCACCCTGCCTATATCGACCTGACCGGAGAGTCCGCCTACGATCCGGCACTGGCCAAAAAGCTTCTGGCCGAGGCTGGCCACCCCGATGGCTTCAAGACCACGCTGAAACTGCCACCACCCGTCTATGCCCGCCGTGGCGGTGAGATCATTGCCGCCGAACTACGCGAAATCGGCATTGAAGCCGAGATCATTCCGGTTGAATGGGCGCAGTGGCTGGAACAGGTGTTCAAGGGCCGCGATTACGACATGACCATCGTGTCCCATACGGAGCCAAACGATCTTAATATCTTCGCCCGGGACAATTACTACTTCAACTATAACAGCCCGGCCTTCCGCGATGTGATCAAACAGATCGAGGCAACGTCTGATACGGCCAAACGGACTGAACTCTATCAGCAGGCACAAAAAATCCTCGCCGCCGATGTTCCGGCTGCGTTTTTGTTCCAGCTTCCCAAAACCGGGATATGGGATGCCAAGGTCGAAGGACTCTGGGAAAATGGACCAATCCCCGCCAATGATCTGACAGCGGTGAAATGGGCAGAGTGATCGATTGATGGTTGGACGCGAGGCATTCACCCCCCTCTGTCCTGTCGGACATCTCCCCCACAAGGGGGGAGATCAGCCTACATTACTGTCCTTGCAAAATTTGAAACATTTCCGGTTGTGCAAAGGCGTTGATGCCAATGTGATCTCCCCCCTTGTGGGGGGTCCGAAGGACGGGCGAGACCCGTGGCTCGCCCCGGAGTCCGACAGGACAGAGGGGGGTGAGCACCGATATCCCCGCCCCATATGCTGAACTACATCTCAAAGCGCGTTCTGATCGGCATTCTCACGCTGCTAGCCGCTTCTATCGTTGTTTTCATCATGCTTGAAATCGTGCCGGGTGATCCGGCACGGTTGATGCTCGGCATGAATGCGACGGAGGATGCTGTTCAGGCGCTGCAACAGCGGATGGGCCTCGATCAGCCCCTGCTGACCCGTTATTTCAGCTGGATCGGCGGACTTCTTGTTGGAGATTTCGGCAAGTCCTACACCTATTCAGTCCCTGTTCTCAATCTCATCACCGAACGTATCGCCGTTTCCCTGCCGCTGGCGCTGATCTCGCTGTTTCTCTCCACCATCATTGCCATTCCGGTCGGCCTGTTTGCCGCCGCGCGGCGCGGCACGCTTGCCGATAGCGGCACGATGGGCATTGCGCAGATCGGCGTTGCCATACCCAATTTCTGGTTCGCGCTGCTTTTGGTCTACGTCTTTGCCGTCACCTTGCGGCTTGTTCCTGCCGGAGGATTTCCGGGATGGAATGCGGGACTATGGGCCGGGTTCAAATCGCTGATCCTGCCCTCCATCGCGCTTGGCCTGCCGCAGGCCGCCATTCTTGCCCGTGTTACCCGCTCCGCCCTGCTCGATGTCCTCGGCGAGGACTATATCCGCACCGCCCGCGCCAAGGGGCTTTCCCGCCGCAAGGTGCTTTACCGCCATGCGCTGCGCAACGCCCTTATTCCTGTACTCACCATTCTCGGCCTGCAATTTGCATTTCTGCTGGCCGGTACAATCATCATCGAGAATGTGTTTTACCTACCCGGCCTGGGCCGCCTGGTGTTTCAGGCGATCACCCAGCGCGATCTGATCGTGGTTGAAGGCGTGGTCATGCTGCTGGTGGCCACGGTCATTCTGGTCAATCTGCTTGTTGACCTTTCCTATGCGCTTGTCGATCCGCGGCTGCGAGGCCGGTCATGAACGCACCGACCGAATGGCAAGCCAATATCTCGAAAGCCTTTTCCAACCGCTCTTTTGTGATCGGTCTGATCATCACCGTCCTGTTTGTTCTGATGGCAATGCTTTCGCTTTTCTGGACGCCCTATGCCGTCGGTTCGTTCGATATTCTCGGCAAGCTGAAAGGCTCATCATCGGCCCATTGGCTCGGCACCGACCATTTTGGCCGCGATATCCTGTCGATGATCATGGTTGGCAGCCGCAACTCCATCGCCGTTGCCTTCGTCTCGGTCGTCATCGGTGCGGGTGTCGGCGTGCCGCTCGGCCTGTGGGCAGCGGCAAGAGGCGGCATCATTGATGAAGCCCTGATGCGTTTCAACGATCTGGTCTTTGCCTTTCCCGCGCTGCTCTCAGCCGTGATGATCACCGCCGTGTTTGGGCCGGGTGCCATCAACGCCATCATCGCTATCGGCATTTTCAACATTCCGGTGTTCGCCCGTGTCGCGCGCGGCTCGGCGCTGTCGCTTTGGCCGCGTGAATATATTCTGGCGGCCCGCGCTTCAGGCAAAGGCAGTGCGCGCATCACCGTCGAGCACATTCTGCCCAATATGATGAACATCCTTGTGGTACAGGGCACCATCCAGTTTTCCCTTGGCATTCTGGCGGAGGCTGGCCTTTCCTATGTTGGCCTTGGTTCCCAGCCGCCCATGCCAAGCTGGGGGCGGATGCTGTTCGAAGCACAGACAATGATCAACATGGCCCCGCATATGGCGCTTTACCCTGGCCTTGCCATCGTTATCACCGTGCTCGGCCTCAACCTTCTCGGCGATGGTCTGCGCGACGTTCTCGACCCGAAAATGCGGCGGGAGCGTTCATGAACCTGCTTGAAATCAACAAGCTATTGCTGCGGATCGGTGCTGTCGAAGCACTGAAAGGCGTCGATCTTTCTGTCAATGTGGGCGAAATCCGCGCGCTTGTCGGCGAGTCGGGCTCGGGCAAATCCATGACCGCACTCAGCATCATGAAGCTGTTGCCAACAGGCGCGCGAACCGAAGGGCAAATCCGTTTCGACGGCAAGGACCTGCTTGCCACCAGCGAAGCCGATATGTGCCGCCTGCGCGGCAATGAGATCGGCATGGTGTTTCAGGAGCCGATGACAGCGCTCAACCCGGTCAAAACAATCGGCGAGCAGGTGGCCGAAGGCATAAGGCTGCATACGGGCGCAACCCGCGCCATTGCCGAGGAGCAGACCCGCGCCATTCTCGATCGCGTTGGCCTGCCCTCCGCAAAATTCCCGCTCAGCCGCTATCCGCACGAACTTTCCGGCGGTCAGCGCCAGCGTGTGGTGATTGCCATTGCCTGCGCGCTCAAACCCCGTTTGCTGATCGCCGATGAGCCGACAACCGCGCTTGATGTCGTTCTGCAGGCGCAGATTCTTGCGCTTCTGCAAAGCCTCGTCGATGAGGAACGCATGGGCCTGCTGCTGATCAGCCATGATCTGGCTGTTGTTGCTGACATGGCCCACTCCATCACAGTCCTGCGCCACGGCGAGGTGATGGACAATGGCGAAACCACGCAAATCCTCACCGAACAGACACATCCCTATACCCGCCAGCTGGCGCAGGCTTCCATGCATGTGCCGGAGCGTTCGCCTGAACATCCGCATCACGCTGGCAATAACGGGCCTTTGCTCGCCATCCGTAACCTGTCGCGCACCTATCCCGGCCGCCGCATCGGCCTGTTTGGCCGTGACGCGGAATTCAAGGCCGTGACTGACGTCAGCTTTGATATCAAGCCGGGGCAATCGACGGCGCTGGTCGGGCGCTCCGGTTGCGGCAAATCCACCCTCGCCCGCATGGTGCTTGCGCTCGACCGGCCCACATCAGGCCAGATCCATTTCGCCGGGCGGCGGATTGATCAGCTTGCGCAAGACGATCTGCGCCCGGTCAGGCAGAATATGCAGGTGGTCTTTCAGGATCCCTATGGCTCGTTCAATCCCCGGCACAAGGCCGAGCGGCTGGTTTCCGAACCGTTGTTTTTGATTGATCGGGAACTCAGCGAAAAGGAAAAGCGCGACCGGGTAAACCGCGCATTGGAACGCGTCGGCATCCCGACTGCCGACAGGGACAAATATCCGCATGAATTCTCGGGCGGCCAGCGCCAACGGCTTGCCATCGCGCGGGCCATCATCACCGAACCGAAACTCATTGTCGCCGACGAGCCGGTTTCGGCGCTTGATGTATCAATCCGCGCGCAGATCCTTGACCTTTTCGCCGATCTGAATGACCGGCTTGGCATCGCCTATCTGTTCATCACCCATGATCTCGCCGTCGCGCGGGCGATCACCGATACGGTCATGGTCATGTCGGAAGGCAAGATTGTTGAGCATGGCAAGACCGAAGAAATTCTGCTTCACCCGCGATCCGAGGCAGGACGGGCGCTGGTGAAGGCGTCACCGGATTTGCACAAGGCCCTCGCCCGCCGTATCGGCGAACAGGGCTAAAATAATCCCAGGAAGAAGAACACCAGCAATACGCCCATGAAAAGCGCCGTCGCAACACTGTAAACCCGCAGCGCCGCATCGATATCTTCACCACCCGCATCACGGCGCCCGGCACCATTGAGCATCGGTTCATTGGCGATCACACCGCCATAGATGCGCGGACCGGCAAGGGCAACGTCGATAGCTCCTGCCATGGCCGCCTCAGGCCAGCCCGCATTGGGCGAGCGATGCAACCGTGCATCGCGCATCATCACATTGAACGAACGGCTTGCCGCTTTGCCGCCACGCAAAATCCATGCCGCAGCAGCAATCAGGAGGCCAGTCAGCCGTGCGGGAATCCAGTTGGCAACATCATCGAGCCGGGCGGCAAACCGGCCAAAATCGCGGTGGCGATCATTGAGATGGCCGATCATCGAATCCGCCGTATTCAGCATTTTGTAAGCAAGCAGCCCCGGTAGCCCGAGCAGCGCATACCAGAAGGCGGGCGCGATAATCCCGTCAGACGTGTTCTCGGCAAGGCTTTCAATCGCAGCGCGTGTAATCGCCGGTTCATCAAGCACCTGCGGATCGCGCCCTACAATCATCGACACCGCACGGCGCGCGCCCACCAGCCCGTCATTGCGCAAGGCATCTGCAACCCGCGCCACATGCTCACCAAGGCTCTTTTGCGCAAGGAATACCGCCACGATCAAAGCTTCGATCAGGCCGCCAAAGGGCGGGATCATCGTCAGCAGCCAATGGATGAGCGCGCCGATACCAGCCGCGAGCAGCAGCAGCGCAAGCACGCTAAAAAAGCCGTCACGCCGCTTGTCCTGCTCCGTATTGCCAGCCTTGTTGAAACGCTTGTCGATAAAGGAAATTGCCTTGCCGAACAGCACGACGGGATGGGGGATTCTTTGCCAAAGCCAATCCGGATCGCCGACATAGCGGTCTGCGAGCAAGGCAAGAAACAGAATCAAAAGGTTGATTTCCATGGATTATTCGATCCCGTTGAATCAAAATATCAGCTTCGGATAACATCCAGAGCTATAAGGGTGCGCTGCCGAAAAGTCTCTGCATCATTCTCATCCAATGAAAGACCAAAACGCAACCAATGCGGCGCATAGGCAAACTTTCGCACCAATAGATGCTGCGCGCACAGCGCTTCAAACAGCGCATGGGCACGCTCATGCTCGACCAGTGCAAACAGGTGCGTGCCACCAATTTCCTTCAAACCCAACTTGGTGAAAACCGCACTCAGCAGTCCACGACGATGTGTCAACCGGTCGGTGAAGGCACGCAGACCAGCCTTGTCCGTGAACGCGTGTTTGGCGACGGCAAGTGCGGGGCCCGACACCGCCCATGGACCCATCCGCCTTGTCAGCCGCGCCCCGATATCGGGGCTTGTCAGGGCAAAGCCGAGCCGCAGTCCCGCCAGCCCGAAAAACTTACCGAAGGATTTGAGCACGATCAATCCATCTCCACCGCAATGGAACGCAATACTGGTTTCGGGGTGTGGATCGGCAAAGGCTTCATCGACAATCAGAAACCCTCCACGCATGCGCAACGTCTCGGCAAGATTAACCAGCGCATCTTTCGCAACAGTACGGCCATCGGGATTGTTCGGATTAACGATGACAGCCACTTTTGCCGTATGCGCAATAGCATCCACATTATCGCACAGACTTACCTTCCAGCCGGCCTGTTCGAAAGACGACTGGTGTTCCTGATAGGTCGGGCCAATAATGGCCACCTCACCGCGCTCAGCCAGATCAGGCATAATCTGGATCAGGGCCTGCGTCCCGGGTGCGGCAGCTATCGCCGCTTCATCGGCAACACCGTAATAGCTGCGGGCCGCATCAAGCGCCGATGCCAGCAGACCTTCATCGGGCAGGCGGTTCCACACATCCAAAGCAATGGGCGGCAAAGGAAAAACTTCCGGATTGATCCCGGTGGAAAGATCGATCCAAACTTCACGCGTTCCGCCAAAGCGGTTCATGGCGCGATCAAGCGCGCCGCCATGCTCAATCTGCATCATCCGGCCATATCAATCATATGCATGTAGGAACCTGATACGGAGCCGACCCGCAGACCCATTTCACCAAGATCTTCACCCAGCGCATCACGAACACGGAACAGGCGCTCGGCGTTACCCTCACGCACAATACTGGCATAGTGAAATTCATGGGCGTTAAACGGAAACGCGAAAGGGGATGCAGCCAGCGGCTCAACCCGCCGGTAGCCCAGATGCAACTTGCGCTTGGCAAAACTGGTTTCCAGCGGTAGCAGCCCAAGCATGGCATAGGTTTTCCCCGATGCATCCTCGATGCTGTCGCCAAGCACCATATAACCACCACACTCCCCATAAACTGGAATGCCGCGCTCTGCTGCCTGCCTTATTCCTCCGGCAAAATTCGATGCGGCGGAGAGTTGTTCCGCATAAAGTTCGGGATACCCCCCCGGAAGATAGACCGCGTCACTACCCACCGCTGGCACTTCGTCGTTCAGTGGCGAAAAAAAGCTGATCTGCGCACCACGTCGCCGCCAGCCGTCAAGCAGATGCACATAGGAAAAAGCAAAGGCGTTATCGCGCGCAACGGCAATATGCTGGCCGAGTGGCGGAACACGCGCAATATTGGCCATGGATTCCGCCGGGCCGAACCGCCCTGAAATGTGCTGAAGCGCTGCCAGATCAATCTGCGCGCCCATCACTTCGCCCGCATGGTCTATGAACGCGTCGAGTTCCGCATGTTCTCCCGCCTGAACAAGCCCGAGATGCCGCTCCGGCAAATGCAATTTCGCATCGCGCATAATGGCACCGAGAACTGGGATACCCACAGGCTGCAGCGCGGAACGCAACATCGCCTCATGGCGTGGGCTGCCAACCCGGTTGAGAATGAGCCCCGATATCATCACCTTGCGGCGAAAATCCCTGAAGCCGCTGACAAGCGCTGCAATCGAATGGGATTGCTTGGCACAATCCAGCACCAGAATAACCGGTAGCGACAAATGCACTGCGAGATCCGCCGCCGAACCCGTTCCGTCAAGCGCGCCGTCGAACAGCCCCATCATGCCTTCGACAACCAAAGTCTTGCCGCCTTCGGTATGACGCGATGCCAAAGCGCTGATCAGGTCAGGGCGCATGGCCCATGGATCAAGATTGATGCAGGGCACGCCCGATGCAACGCTGTGATAGGCAGGATCAATATAGTCAGGGCCTGCCTTGGCTGGCGCAATCTTCGCACCAAGATTGCGCAGTGCGCGCAGCAATCCCAATGTCACCGTGGTCTTGCCACTGCCCGAAGATGGTGCGGCGATTACAAAACCTTTCATCCCGCATCCTTTTCGCGGCGTGTTCCCAGCGGATCAACCTGCAGCACCCGGCCATCCAGTGCCCCCAGCCAGTCCAGCGCCGCACGCAGCCGCACCACTTCGCCGATCACCACAATTGCCGGTGGCCGCAAGCCCGCCTGCTCCACATCGCGTTCGGCTTGAGCAAGCGTCGTTTCCAGCACTTTTTGTTCGCCCGTCGTGGCATTGCAGACAAAAGCCATGGGTTCATCCTTGGAGCGGCCCGCCGCAATCAGCTTGGCGGCAATCGTGCCAATATGCTTCATCGCCATATACATGACGATGACGGATGATCCCTTGGCAATACTCGCCCAGTCCATCGTATCGGGGATAAGACCGGTTGCATCATGGCCGGTCAGAAAGGTCACACTCTGGTTGGTCTCGCGGTGCGTAACCGGAATGCCCGCATAGGCAAGCCCGCCAATTCCGGCGGTGATTCCCGGAACGATCCGGAACGGCACGCCATGTTCAACCAGCGTCAACGCTTCTTCACCGCCGCGTCCAAACACGAATGGATCGCCGCCTTTCAGGCGGAGCACCCGCTTGCCTTCCTTGGCCAGTTCCACCAATCGCAAGGAAATGTCCCGCTGCTGCGGCGATGGCTTGCCGCCGCGCTTGCCCGCATATTCACGCTCCGCTTGCGGCCTTGCAAAGGAAAGGCATTCCTCATTAACCAGCGCATCATAGACAATGACATCGGCCTGTTCGAGTGCATTGACCGCATGCAGTGTCAAAAGGCCCGGATCACCCGGCCCTGCCCCGACGAGCCAGACATGGCCCGCTTCAAACTTCGGCAATTTTGCTGTCACTGCGCTCATCGCGCTCCCCGTATTTGCTGTTTTGCGCATAGCATAATTTTTCGCCTTGCAAGCATGAACTTATCGGAAAAATCATGCAACTCTATCCCAAGCTGGTCTATAAGACGCGCATGAGCGACGAACCCGATGCCGGAATGCGGAAACCTGATGATGCAAGCCCCACGCCCCTGCGCCGGGGCTGGACCACGGGCGCCTGTGCAACGGCGGCCACCAAGGCGGCATTGATTGCACTGATCACAGGCGAATTTCCCGATCCCGTTGCCATTATCCTGCCGAAGGGCGAAGTGCCGCATTTTCCGCTGGCGCTCGAATCAATCGGCGATGGCTATGCCATAGCCGGTATCGTCAAGGATGCGGGCGATGACCCTGACGTTACCCATGGCGCCACCATCATCTCCACCGTCTACCCAGCCGCTCCGGGCAGCGGCATCCAGTTTGTCGCCGGTGATGGGGTTGGGACCGTCACCCTGCCCGGCCTGCCGATCCAGCCGGGGGAAGCAGCGATCAATCCTGTACCCCGCGCCATGATGACCGCTATCTGCGAAGAAATCTGCGCGCAATATGAACTGCCCGCCGATCTTGTCATCACGATCTCCGTGCCTGAGGGCGAGGAACTCGCCAAACAAACCTGGAACCCGCGCCTTGGCATTGTCGGCGGCATTTCCATTCTCGGCACGACAGGCGTCGTCCATCCCTTCTCCTGCGCCGCGTGGATACATTCGATCCACAGGGGCATTGATGTTTCCCGCGCCGCCGGCCTCACCCATGTGCTGGCCGCAACGGGTTCAACCTCGGAAGATGCGGCACAGGCCATTTATGATCTGCCTGAAATTGCGCTTCTGGATATGGGCGATTTCGCCGGTGGCCTTTTAAAATATCTGCGCGTTCATCCCATCGACAAGCTAACCATCGCAGGTGGCTTTGCCAAATTGACCAAGCTCGCACAGGGCGCGCTGGATCTGCATTCGGCGCGCAGTCAGGTCAGCATGGCGTTTCTGGCCGATGAAGCGGAAAAGCTTGGATTCGACCAGAATATGAGGGACCGGATTCTGAATGCCAATACCGCGCAGGAAGTGCTTGAAATGACTCTGGGTTTGGGTATCGACCTGCCGAAATCCATTGCCGAGAAAGCCAAGGCCGTGGCGCTGGCAACGCTCAAAGGTGCGCCTGTAGAGGTGGAAATGATCGTGACCGACCGCAAAGGGACGATTCTTGCCCGCCTCTGATCATCCTGTTCTCATTCTGGGTGGAACAGCCGAGGCGGTGAAACTCGCAGCCGCGCTTGTTGGCAGGGGGTATCGCACCATCTCGTCGCTCGCTGGCCGCACCAGCAATCCCGCGAAGATCGAAGGCGAAGTGCGCACCGGCGGCTTTGGCGGTGCCGATGGCCTTGCTGATTATCTGCGCAGGGAAAATATCGCGCTGCTGGTCGATGCCACACACCCCTTCGCCACGCAAATCTCCGACAATGCCATTGCGGCAGCTGAAGCCACCGGCATTCCCTTTGTCCGTTTGGAGCGGCCTGAATGGCGGCGCAAGCCCGGCGATATCTGGATCAGCGTAGCGACACTGGAAGAGGCCGTTGCCGCTGCTCCCTCCAAGGCGCGCATATTGCTGGCACTTGGCCGCCAGCACATCGCCCCCTTCTCCAAACGGCGGGATGTGTTTTTTGTCGTGCGGATGGTCGATCCACCGGAAACACCGTTGGACCTGTTCGATTTCGAGCTGGAATTGTCCAAACCGGGCAAAAAGGACGAGGAAGCGGCGTTTCTCACCCGCAAACGCCTGACGCATATTATCTGCCGCAATTCCGGCGGCGCCGCATCCTATGCAAAAATATCCGCAGCGCGGGAACTTGGCCTGCCCGTCATCATGATTGAACGCCCCCACCGCCCCGGCGCTCATGCTTTGCCCGATACGGACAGTGTGCTGCGTTTTGTTGTGGAGATGGTGGGGTAAGTTGGGTGAGTGTGCTGGGTGGGGTTGGTGATTGGTTCGTGGTTCGTGGTTCGACAAGCTCACCATGAGGGAGAGTGAGGATGCAACGCTAATCGCAAAGATTGTAGAGATCGCAATTCACAAAAGTTGCAGAATGTGGCTCCCTTCCATCACCCCTCTCCCTCATGGTGAGCTTGTCGAACCACGAACCACGAACCACGCCCCACTCACTCAGACCGTGAGCGCAGAGTGTGGCTGTGATCCTTGTGATAAAGCGCGGAATCGCGAAATGCATCGGCTGACAGGCCCTTGCCGACAAAGATCATCGCTGAGCGGGTCAGGCCCGTTTCCCTCACCTTGCCCGCAATATCGGCAAGCGTTCCATGGATGAATTGTTCATCCGGCCAGCCAACCCGGTAGGCCACGATCACAGGGCAATCGGCACCATAAAGCGGTGTCAGCTCCGTCTCGATCTTGGTCAGGTTGCGGATGGAAAGATGAATGACCAGCGTTGCGCCGGATTTACCGAGCGTCGTCAGATCCTCACCTTCAGGCATGGCTGATGATTTCATCGATGTGCGCGTGAGAACAATGGTCTGGCAGACCTCGGGAACCGTCAGTTCCTTTTTCAGCGCTGCGGCGGCAGCCGCAAAGGCTGGAACACCCGGCGTTACATCATAGTCGATGCCAAGCGCATCGAGCCGCCGCATCTGTTCGGCCACCGCGCCATAGATCGACGGATCGCCGGAATGCACTCGCGCCACATCCTTGCCTTCCGCATGTGCCCGTTCAAACTCGGCAATGATCTCGTCGAGCGTCAGTGACGACGTATCGACAACCCGCGCACCCTCAGGCACTTCGGCAACCATTTCCGGCGGCACCAGCGAGCCCGCATAAAGACAGACCGGGCAGGACTGAATCAGCTTCAAACCGCGCACGGTGATAAGATCGGGCGCGCCGGGACCGGCGCCAATGAAATGAACGGTCATTGTCTATGTCTTTCTTGCCGCCAATGCAGCCGTTGCATGGGCAGATTTCATTTTGCCGATCACCAGTTTGCCAGCCGGGCCAGCGGCAGCAAGTGCAGCGGCTTCTGCTATACCATGACTGCCTGTCAGCTCGAATACTCGTTGCGACGGGTTGGCAAGCCGTGGCGTTTGCTGCTCCAGCGTTGCAGCGTCAAAACAATGAAAGGGCAACCCCCAGCGCTCGGCCAGCTGAATGATTGCTATCTCGCCAGCACGCGCGTCAATTGAATAAATGCCTGCCAGATCGCCAGAATCTATACTGGCCGTTTTCAAAACCATCTCGGCAAGGGCCAGAAGCTCCAGCGGATCGCATCCCCGCTCACAGCCCACGCCAAGCATGTAACCAATGTCTGACATCAATGGGACTTGTGCAGCTCTTCCGGCGTCACACCGAGCAGGTCCGCCGTCCGGCGGATGAGATTGGCTTCCTTCGGATCAAGATCATCGTCCGCATTGGCGATGGCGAGGAGATGACGCAGCAACATCACCTTGCGCTCAAAGGGCACGTCGGCAAAAGCCAGCGCTGCCTGTTCGCTTGATGTCTCATAGCCGAAATCCTTGAGATATTCGGCAACTTCGCTGAACTCATCCGGCGAAATGCCGAAATCAGTGGAAGCAATGCGCAGGATCGCAGCATATTCCGATTTCTCTGTTTTGCCGTCAGCCAGCGCCACATGCAGCAGGAGCAGCAGTTCGGCTGTCAGAACCGGATCATCGGCCACTTTCTGCACGGCGCTCTTGCTGCCGAGAAATGCGGTGATGCGATCAAAAATGCTTTCGCTCATTGTACCCCCAACTGTGTTCCCGCGATTGATCGCAGTCTCAACCATTGAATTCAAGTGCGCAAACAACACACCAGAACGCGATTCGCACAAGTGAATTGACAGAGCGCGCAAATGTTCTCGCCAAAATGGAATTTGTCTCTATGGTCCGGCGCATTCCCGCAAGAGTCTCCCGCCATGTCCGCCTTCTTCGACAATATCCCTTACATTCTCATCATTGCCGGCTTTGCCGCAGGTTTCATCGATTCGATTGCCGGTGGTGGCGGTTTGATCACCGTCCCGGCGCTGCTGCTATCGGGCATGTCGCCAGTGGAATCGCTCGGCACCAACAAGCTGCAATCACTGTTCGGGTCAGCCTCCGCCACCATCGCCTATGCGCAAAAGGGGCATGTGCATCTGAAATCACAGCTGCCCTCGGCGCTTATGTCCGGCCTTGGCGGTGTCGGCGGTGCTTTGCTTGCGGGTTTTCTGCCCGGTGATCTTTTGCGCGCTTTTCTGCCTGTCCTGCTGATTGCCATCGCGCTCTATTTTGCCCTGAAGCCCAATATGGGCGATATCGACCGCAGCCGGCGCATGGCGCCTTTTCTGTTCGGCGTGACAATTGTTCCGCTGATCGGCTTTTATGACGGCCTGTTCGGCCCCGGCACCGGCTCGTTCTTCATGCTGTGCTTCGTTTCACTGGCAGGCTACGGACTGCTCAAGGCAACGGCGCATACAAAGCTTCTCAACCTTGCTTCCAACCTTGGTGGCTTTGCCACTTTCGCCTTTCTTGGCGTGATCAACTGGAAGATCGGCCTGTGCATGGGCGTTGCCCAGTTCCTCGGCGCGCGGGTTGGCGCTGCCATGGCCATGAAGAACGGAGCAAAAATCATCAAGCCACTGTTGATTATCGTCTGTCTGGCTCTGGCGACCAAACTGCTGCTCGACCCCAGCAACCCGATCCGGGTGTGGATTACAACCCTCTAAAACCTGAAGCTGAGCAGGATAACACCCGCTGCTATCAGCACCACACCAAACCAGTTGAGCCCCGACAGCCTTTCGCCAAGAAAAGCCACACCGAAGATGGCCACCATCACGACCGAAAGCTTGTCGATCGGCGCAACCCTCGCCGCATCGCCAATCTTCAGGGCCCGGAAATAGGCAAGCCACGAGGCACCCGTTGCCAGCCCTGACAGGATCAGAAATGTCCATGTCTTTGCTGAAATGGTCGAAGGGGTCTGCCACTGGCCGCTAACGGTCAAAAACAGGCAAAGCGCGCCGATGATAACAAAGGTGCGGATCAGCGTAGCGAAATCCGAATTGATGTTCTCGATGCCCACCTTGGCAAAAATGGCTGTCAGAGCCGCAAACATGGCCGAAAGCAGTGCCCAGAATTGCCAGGTGCTTGTCATCAGAATTCAATGCCCTTCTGCGCTTTGATACCGGAACGGAACGGATGCTTGATCATTTCCATCTCGGTGACAAGGTCAGCAAACTCAATAAGTTCGTCCTTGGCATTCCGCCCGGTTATAATCACATGTTTCATATGCGGTTTCTGCCTGAGCACCTCGATGATTTCCTCAACAGGCAGATAGTCATAACGCAGCGCAATGTTCAGTTCATCACACAGGACAATGTCCGTTTTATCATCAAGGATCATGGTCTTGGCCTGTTCCCATGCATCTCTGGCCATGGCGATATCACGGGCGCGGTCCTGCGTTTCCCATGTAAAGCCCTCGCCCATGGCCGAGATCGTCACCTGCTCCGGAAATTTTTCCAGAACCCAGCGTTCGCCCGTATCCCATGAACCCTTGACGAACTGGATGACGCCAATCTTCATGCCGTGACCAAGCGCCCGGAACACGACGCCGAAACCCGCCGTCGACTTGCCCTTGCCCTTGCCGGTGTTGACAATGACGAGGCCTTTTTCATCTGTTTTGGTGGCAAGGATCTTGTCGCGCACGACCTTCTTCTTGCGCATCTTGTCGGCATGCCGCGCGTTGACTTCCTCTTCGGTCAGGTTCAACAATTTCTCTGATTTTTCAGCCATTTGGCACTTCCTTCCGAATCATTGTCTCAGGCGGCAAGCTTGCCGAGTTCAAATCGTGCCGAGTTGGAACGCGGCGTCCAGAAGCCGCGCTCTACGGCCTCTTCAAGCTTTTCCGCGATGTCCCGCAGGGCATGCGGGTTCTTGTCCTTCAGGAACGCCCGCACACCATCATCCATCAAAAACGCCTGATAGACAGCTTCAAAATGATGGTTGCGCACGGCGCCAGTCGTTGCCGCAAAGGCGAAGAGATAGTCGACCGTTGCCGCCATCTCGAAAGCGCCCTTATAGCCATGGCGCATCACACCGGCGATCCATTTCGGGTTGGTGACGCGCCCACGCACCGTGCGCCCGATTTCTTCCTCAAGCGTGCGGATAACGGGTTTTTCCGGGCGAGAATGGTCATTGTGATAAATGGTCGGGCGCTCGCCGGAAAGCTGTTCGACCGCCGCCGACATACCGCCCTCAAACTGGTAATAATCATCGGAGTCGAGCAGATCATGCTCGCGATTGTCCTGATTTTGCACCACCGCCTCAACAGTGCGCAAACGTTCTTCCAGCAGCCCGCGCTCCGCCTTGCCCTCTTCACCGGCGCCATAGGCATAACCGCCCCAGACAAGCCATGCTTCCGCAAGGTCGTCGCGCTTGTCCCATGCCTTTTCGTCAATCAGCGTCTGCAAGCCTGCGCCATAGGCACCGGGCTTCGAACCGAACACGCGAAAGCCAGCCCGTTGCCGTGCAGTTTTCTCATCGGCACCTTCGGCCACAAGCCGCGCCTGTTCATCCCGCATACGCTTGGCAATGGGATTGTCTTCCGCATCTTCCTGCAGAGCGCCAACAGCCCGCACCGCCTTGTCGAACAGTGCAATCTGGTCCGGAAAAGCATCGCGAAAAAAGCCTGAAATGCGCAAAGTCACATCAACACGCGGACGCCCAAGCATCGCAGGTGGAATAATTTCGTAGCCGGTGACGCGCCGCGACGCCATATCCCAGACGGGTTTCACCCCGATCAGCGCCAGTGCCTGCGCGATATCATCGCCGCCGGTGCGCATATTCGAGGTGCCCCATGCGGTGAGCCCCAATGAGGTCGGCCATTCGCCGTGGTCCTGCGTATAGCGGCGGATCAGAAGTTCGGCGGATTTCAGCCCGAGTTCCCATGCGGCAGGCGTTGGCACAGCGCGGCTATCGACGGAAAAGAAATTGCGCCCTGTCGGCAGGACATCAGGACGCCCACGCGTCGGCGCACCTGATGGACCCGGCGCAACAAAGCGTCCGGAAAGCGCAGTCATCAGCCCGGTCATCTCAGCTGCGCCGCAGGCCATGACAGCCGGATGCAGGTCTGTGCGAATGCCTTCCAGAACCGTTTGAGTCGCCTGCCAATCTTTGGGACAAGCGATTTCACCCGCCACCAGCCTTGCCGCCAGCAGTTCAATGCGCTCCACCGTATCACCAGCAATGCGCCAAGGCTCGTCAGTAACCACATTCAGAATGTCGGGCCGCTCCGCAGTCCACGGTGCTGCCATATCGCAATCAAGTGGATCGAAACCGGCAAAACCAAGATCGCCAGCAATGGCGCGTTGCAGGCTCTGGTCCGCCCCAACACCCGAACCGCGCGGCACACGCGCCAGTGCCACCACGAGATCAGTCAGCAGGCGCCCTTCCGGCGACAGCCCAAAAATGTGCAGACCATCACGAATCTGCATTTCTTTCAAATCGCAGAGATAGGCATCCAGCTTTTGCAGGGCGAGATCATCGGGATCGTGATCATGAATACCCGCATCGCTATCAAGTCCGATATCCCTGACCAGATGCAGGATTTGCACCTTCAGCCGTACCAGACGCCTCGGATCAACACCCGATGCCTCATAATATTCATCGACCAGCGCTTCCAGATCTTTCAGCGGCCCATAGCTTTCCGCCCGTGTCAGCGGCGGCGTCAGATGATCGATGATAACGGCAGAGGAACGGCGTTTTGCCTGTGTGCCCTCACCCGGATCATTGACGATGAACGGATAGATATGTGGCACGGGCCCGAGCACCGCCTCGGGAAAACAGGTCTCCGACAGCGCCAGCGATTTGCCCGGCAGCCATTCGAGATTGCCATGCTTGCCCACATGCACGATGGCATGGGCATCATAGACGGTGCGCAGATAAGCATAAAAGGCGAGATAGCCATGCGGCGGCACCAGATCCGGCGAATGATAGGTGTCCTTCGGATCGATATTGTAGCCGCGCGCTGGCTGGATACCGACGAGGACATCACCAAAGCGGCTCAATGGCAGCGCAAAGCCGCGCGCGTCATCAAGGAAAAACGGATCGTCCTTTGGCTCACCCCAGCGCGCCGTCACCTTCGCTTGAATCACATCGGGAAGCGCTTCAAAGAAGTTCTTGTATTGATTGAGGGAAATCGTCTCGCGAATGTCGCGTCCATCGCTGGCCGCGTTGGTGGGACCAGCCATCAGATGATTGATCAGCGCCTCGCCATCATCTGGCAGGTCGGCGACACCATAGCCCGCATCGCGCAGGGATTTCAGCACCTGCCATGTGCCCGCAGGCGTATCAAGGCCAACACCATTGCCCAGCCGCCCATCACGATTGGGATAATTTGCCATGACAAGCGCAACCCGCCGCGCCTGCGGCTTGCTTATGCGCAGACGCGCCCAATTTGATGCCAGTTCAGCCACAAATGCCACACGGTCAGCCTGCGGCTCATGCATGACGATATTGGCTTCCACAGCCTCATCAAAATGCTGTGCCGACTTGAACGAAACCGCGCGCGACAATACCCGGCCATCCACTTCAGGCAGGGCGACGTTCATGGCGAGATCACGCGCCGACAGGCCCTGATCGGACAGTCGCCACTGCTCGGCACTGGAGCCGGAGAAGATAACCTGCAGGACCATCGCACCATCATGCTCAAGCACGGTTGGCTTGCGCGCTGAACCCGGCGCAGACACGGCAAAGCCCGTGGCATTCAGCACCACCGCTGGCGGTGCTTCAGCGAAAATGCTCTCCAGCGTTGCAATGGAAACCGGATCTTTCAGGCTGGAGACAAACACCGGCAGTGGATTGAGGCCTTTGGCGCGCAATGCTTCCAGCAGTGCTTCAACCGGCTGCGTCTGCCCGCTCTGCACCAGCGCCCGGTAGAAACAGATCGCGGCAACTGGCGCGCCGTCCTGCCAACTCCTGCGCATTTCTTCCAGCGAAGGCGCTGGTTTCCCCGGCCACCACAGTCCCGCTTTCAGCAGGGGTGCAGCGTCCTGCGGCTTCTCGCTGGAATGGATCAGAGCGCTACAATAATCGAGAAAACGCTGCGCATTCTGCGCGCCACCTTCCAGCAGATAATGCCAGAGTGCGTCGCGATCATGCCGGGCAATGGTTGAAAACCGGTCGAGCCCCGGATCGGGCTTGTCATCCCCCGGCAGCACCGCAAGCTGCACCTTGTGATTGACGGCACAGGCATGCAGCGCTTCCAGACCATAGGGCCAGTAGCTTTCGCCGCCGATAACCCTGACCACGATCAGCTTGGCATGGCGCGCCGTCCGCTCCACATAGGCGTCGACAGACATCGGGTGCGACAGGCTCATCATATTGGCAAGGCGCAGCGACACCGCGCCATCGCCCTGCCGCCGTGCGGAGGCAAGGCTCGCCAGTTCCGTATCAGCAGCGGAAAGAAACAACACATCTCCCGGCGTCTGGCCAAGGTCGATAGCCTCGGTCCCTTCAGCAATGGTGCCTTTCTGGGCAAGCAGGAGATGCATTCAGTTTTCCAGCCTCAGTTAAACGGCCGCAGCAGTGACAGCGGATGTAATGGCATCATTGTCGATATCATGCAGACCGATAACGACGAGACGCGTCTGGCGCTCTTCACCCGGATTCCAGGCACGGTCAAAGTAATGCTCGATGCGCGTGCCGACAGCCTGCACCACCAGACGCATGGGCTTGCCGGGAACATCGGCAAAGCCTTTCAGGCGCAGAATGTCGTGATCGGCAATGACGGTCTTCAGCTTTTCAACAAAGCTCTTTGGTTCCGCAACCGGGCCTAGACCAACGACAAAACTCTCAAACTCATCATGATCATGCTCTTCACCCGCCTCATGCTCCATTTCATGGTGCGATTTGCGGTTGGCAATGTCCTGTTCCGTGCCAACGCCAAGCCCCAGCAGAAGCTCATTGCTAAGCTTGCCGAAGCTTGCCGAAACCATGTTGAGCGAGCGGGACGAGCGGCTCTGCACATCGCCGCGCACCCCATCAAGCTGCTTGTCATTGATAAGGTCTGTCTTGTTGAGCACAATCAGGTCGGCGGCGCGAATCTGGTCTTCGAACAGTTCTTCGAGCGGGCTGTCATGATCGAGTGATTCATCCTGAATGCGCTGGGCATCAACCTTGTCATGATCATCGGCAAAACGGCCTTCGGATACGGCAGAGGCGTCAATCACGGTAACAACACCATCAACCGTTACCTGCGTCTTGATTTCAGGCCAGTTGAACGCTGCAACCAGAGGCTGCGGAAGGGCGAGACCCGATGTCTCGATGACAATATGATCGGGGCGATCAGGACGATCAAGCAGCTTGGTCATGGTCGGAATGAAATCATCCGCCACTGTGCAGCAGATGCAGCCATTGTTCAGCTCGATCACATCCTCGTCGCGGCAGGCTTCGATACCGCAGCCCTTGAGCAGACCGCCATCGACGCCCAGATCGCCGAACTCATTGATGATAAGCGCGATACGCTTGCCATTGGCGTTTTCAAGCAGATTGCGGATCATCGTGGTTTTGCCCGAACCGAGAAAACCGGTGATGACTGTTGCTGGAATCTTTTGACCCTGCATATTCCTATCCCTTCATTGTGAGCGGCAGTCCGGCTGCCACGAAATAGACTGTTGCCGCAGCTTGCGCCACGGCCTGATGGAGACGTCCGGCATGGTCGCGAAAATCGCGCGCCATGCGGTTCTCCGGAACGATGCCGAGACCCACTTCGTTCGAGACCAGAACAATCGAACCTTGAAGTTTCGGCAGCGCTTCGACAAGCTGCCGCGTCTCAGCGGTAATATTGCGCTCATCCATCATCAGATTGGTGAGCCAGAGCGTCAGGCAGTCGACAAGAACAGCCTTGCCCTCGCCAGCCACCCCTTGCAGGGTATCCAGCAGATCAAGCGGCTCTTCTATGGTACGCCATAGTGAACCGCGCTGCTTTTTATGCAGGTCAATGCGTACAGACATTTCCTCATCCCACGCCCTGCCCGTTGCGACATAGATCGCGTCAAGGCCCGACGACTTGATCAGGCCTTCGGCAAAGCTGGATTTGCCCGAGCGGGCACCGCCGAGAATGAAAGTCACACCTGAATTGAGTTGAGGCATCGCCGCTATTGCAACCGCAACGATCCATCCATCAAAGGGAATGCGGGCGGGAAAACAAGCAAATGCGTCATACGAGCAGCCATAACAACCTCCGTGCTGGGCCTGAAGGGACATTACCCTTCGATTCTTGGGCAGGATTACCCCAAGCCTTTCCTGGGAAAGGCTCTATGACTGGCAGGTCTCCTGGCTCGCGGGTCACAGAATGAATGCCGCCTTCCCGGTTTCCCAGTGGCTGCCCTCTGCATATGCGTCAGGCTTTGCATTGATCCTCGCCGCTCTACAGTCGCGGGGTCGGCTGCGGTGGGACCGCCCTTCAGGGTACGGCCGTCGCATTCCCTTTTGATCCCTTGGCCTTCGACCAATATGGGAACCAATCATGGGCTGGACGTTATTCATCCCCCACGAGAAATGTCAATTGAATGTGTGCTGTTTGGTAAGAGAGTGGTAGGGTGGGTTCGTGGTTCGACAAGCTCACCATGAGGGAGAGGGATGATGCAAGGGAGTTTTATTCTGCCACGTTGCGGAGCTTGGCTCCCTACAACCCACCCATTTCCCTCATGGTGAGCTTGTCGAACCACGAACCACGCACCATCAACGTTCACCCCCCTCTGCCCTGTCGGGCATCTCCCCCACAAGGGGGGAGATCAGCTGACAGTGCCGCCTAGCACAATCTGAGAACCATGCCTGTTGTGCAAAGGCGTTTATGCCAATGTGATCTCCCCCCTTGTGGTGGTCCGAAGGACGGGCGAGCCACGGGTCTCGCCCCTCTGCCCTGTCGGGCTACCGGCGGTGTGAGCATCAATATCTGCCTGCAGCACATGCAAGCAACGCATCGACATCAATCAAATCCTCCAGCTGCCCCGCGATACTATCCAGCGCGGCATCCACACCCGCACGGTAATCAAACTCGTCAGCCGCAATACCCATCGACCCCAGCAGCGCCGCACGAAAGCGATCCGCGCCGAAAAGCCCGTGCAGATAGGTCCCAAACACCTTGCCGTCTTTCGATATCGCCCCATCATTCACACCATTGATACGGGCAACAGGGCTGGAACAATCCGGGCCCGTCGTCCGGCCCAGATGAATTTCATAACCGCTGAGCGGCAGATCGAACTGCAGTGAATGTGCCTCGACATTGCGCACGGTCTTTTCAGGTTCCATCACCGTATCGATCTCGAGATGCCCGAGCCCTTGGGTTTCCGTCACGTTGCCCTCGATGCCATCAGGGTCGCGCACCGTCCGGCCGAGCATCTGGAAACCGCCGCATATGCCAATGATATGCCCGCCGCGACGCCGGTGCAGGTCCAAATCCTTGTCCCAGCCATTTTCGCGAAACCGCAGCAAATCGCTGATTGTGGATTTGGAACCGGGAATAATCACCAGCCCCGCATCGGACGGCAGCCGCTCGCCACTGCGCACCATCACCACATCCACCTGCGGCTCGGCCATCAGCGGATCGAGATCGTCAAAATTGGCAATGCGATCAAGCACCGGCACCGCGATTTTGAGCGCCCGGCCCTCGCCCTTCGCCAGACGTTCCAGCACAACCGAATCTTCCGCCGGCAACCGTGCTGCATCTTTCAACCACGGCACGACGCCGAAAGAGGGCCAGCCGGTAAATTGGCTGATGGCTTTCAACCCGTCATCAAACAGCGAGACATCACCGCGAAACTTGTTGATGAGATAACCGATGATCATATCCCGATCTTGCCGTTGCAGGATCGCATGGGTCCCGACGATTGAGGCAATCACCCCACCCCGGTCGATATCGCCGACCAGCAGCACAGGCACGTTGGCGCGGGTGGCAAAGCCCATATTGGCGATATCCCCTGCCCTGAGGTTGATTTCCGCTGGCGAACCCGCCCCCTCGACGATCACAAGATCAGCGCCATCGCGCACAATATCCCATGACGCCATGACAGCATCGAGCAGCTGCGCCTTGAATTTCTGGTAATCGCGCCCCTTCGCCTGTCCCCAGACTTTGCCCTGCACGATGATCTGGCTGCCGGTCTCGGACTGCGGTTTCAAAAGCACGGGATTCATATGCACTGATGAGGGCACGCCGCAGGCGACGGCCTGCAACCATTGCGCCCGGCCAATCTCGCCGCCATCATCGCTGACAGCGGCATTATTCGACATATTCTGCGGTTTGAATGGCCGAACTTTTAATCCGCGATTGCGCGCAAGCCGGCAAAGTCCGGCCACCAGGACGGATTTCCCAACATCTGACCCTGTTCCCTGCAACATGATTGCGTGTGTCATGGGCTTTGAGTAGCGGATATGTCTTTCTCTTCCTAGCCCCCGTCAAAACGCATCTCTGTCGTTGCGCGGCCCCACGCTTGGGATAAACTGCGGCTAAGAGGAATACAGGGAGGTTATCATGGATGCGCTCGTGGATACGGCGTCCAGCCAGTTCGAACTCAATGAAGATCAGCTGGCAATTCAGGACATGGCCCGCGCCTTTGCCGCGGACCGCGTTGCACCCAACGCGCTTGCCTGGGACCGTGACAAGCATTTTCCAGCTGATGTCATCAGGGAAACCGGCCCGCTCGGCATGGGCGGCATCTATGTGAAGGAAGAGTTTGGCGGCTCGGGGCTCAAACGGCTCGATGCAGTGCTGATCTTTGAAGCGCTATCAGCCGCCTGCCCGGCCTTCTCCGCCTTCATATCGATCCACAACATGGCAACATGGATGATCGATCTCTACGGCAATGATGAACAGCGCCAGCGCTTTGTGCCGCATTTGACCTCGATGGAGTGGCTGGCAAGCTATTGCCTGACCGAACCCAATTCCGGCTCGGATGCCGCAGCGCTTAAAACCCGTGCGGTGCGCGATGGCGATCATTATGTGCTGAATGGTGCAAAACAGTTCATTTCAGGCGCAGGTGATACGGACCTTTATGTCACTATGGTGCGCACCGGCGAGGATGGCCCGAAGGGCATCTCGACGCTGATCATCCCGAAAGATGCGCCCGGCCTTTCCTTCGGTGCCAATGAGTACAAGATGGGCTGGAATGCCCAATCCACCCGGCAGGTGATTTTCGACAATTGCCGCGTGCCGGTGGCAAACCTGCTCGGTGCTGAGGGCGATGGCTTCAAGATTGCCATGGGCGGCCTTGATGGCGGACGCCTCAATATTGCCGCCTGCTCGCTTGGCGGTGCCCAGTCGGCACTCGACAAGGCAGTAACCTATGCGTCCGAGCGCAAGGCGTTCGGGAAGGCGATCAACCAGTTTCAGGCGCTGCAATTCAAGCTGGCGGATATGGAAACGGAACTTTCGGCGGCGCGCGTCCTGCTTTATACGGCGGCGTCAAAGCTTGACCGCAAGGCGCATGACGCTTCCAAATGGTCTGCCATGGCCAAGCGGTTCGTTACCGATACCGGCTTCAATGTTGCCAATGATGCGCTGCAAATCCATGGTGGCTATGGTTATCTGCACGATTACGGCGTGGAAAAGCTGGTGCGTGACCTGCGTGTCCACCAGATTCTCGAAGGCACCAATGAAATCATGCGGGTGATCATATCCCGCTCCATGATGGGCCGCTGAACCACGCCTTTCACATAACAATATCAGGGAGAATACCGCGATGACGACTGTCGCTTTTATCGGTCTTGGCCATATGGGCAATCCCATGGCCGCCAATCTGGTCAAGGCCGGGCACACGGTGCTGGGTTTTGATCTTCTGCCGGAAAATCTTGAAACTGCCAAAGCCAATGGCGTCACCATTGCGCCAAGCGCTGTCGCAGCTGTTGCCGATGCCGATGTCGTCATCACCATGTTGCCAGCCGGAAAACACGTCCTCTCCGTCTATGCGGAAATCGCCGGAAAGGCCAAAAAGGGCGCATTGTTCATCGATTCCTCGACAATCGATGTGGATTCGGCCCGTAAAGCCCATGCCATAGCCGGCGAAAGCGGATTGCTTTCAGTTGATGCCCCGGTTTCCGGCGGTATTGGTGGCGCAGCAGCGGGAACGCTGACATTCATGGCCGGTGGTTCCGGTGATGCCTTTGCCGCTGCCGAGCCAATCCTCAAGCCCATGGCTGGCCGTATCGTCCATTGCGGCGAACCGGGTGCCGGTCAAGCCGCCAAGATCTGCAACAACATGATCCTTGGCATTTCCATGATTGGCGTCAGCGAAGCCTTCACGCTGGCTGAAAAACTCGGCCTGTCGCATCAGGCACTGTTCGATGTTGCCTCCACCTCCTCGGGCCAGTGCTGGTCGCTGACCACCTATTGCCCGGTCCCCGGCCCTGTGCCGACATCGCCTGCCAATAACAGCTATAAGCCCGGCTTTGCCGCCGCGCTGATGTTGAAGGATTTGAAGCTTTCGCAGGAAGCCGCCAGAAGTGTCGGTGCTGCGACACCGCTCGGCCAGCATGCGGAAGAGATTTATGCTCAATTTGGCGCCGCCGGAAACGAAGGGTCGGACTTCTCCGGCATCATCAATTATCTGCGCGACGCCACGCGCGAAGACCGACAGGCAAAGAAAAGTCGGGAAATTTCCGAAATTTAGATTTGCTTAAGCTCTCGCTAACCTCGCGGTAACGATGTCCGGTTAAAACTTTGCATGGAGCAGACAAGACCCTGCCCCATGCTCCGGATAGGTACTGCGTACCGGAGCTGTAATTTCTGCCAGCGTATTGTACGGCAGAATGCCATGCGTAATTTGGCAAAAAACCGCACTGCTCCTTGTCGGACAGGGCGGTTTTTGACTTGGGTCTTCAGCAAAACCGGACAAAGAAAAACCGCCACCTCCGGGGAGGCAGCGGCTCTCTAAACGTTCTGACGTGTCAGAAATCAGCCAGCCGAACGGGTCCAGATAAAGGACACTGCGGAGGCGATGCCGCTCTTCAGATTGCTGGAAGGCGCATTGCGCTTTTCCGTAGCATTCCATGCAATGTGGACGCGGTTGTTGCGATTGAAGATGTAAAGCATTTGAGCACCCGATGGTAAAAACGTCTGTTGCCGCTCAAATGCGCTTTTTGCTTAAAGTTTGATCACGTTTTTTCGCCATAGCATGTCGCATTTACAGCAACCGATCATGCAAATATGCATGGCTGCTATGCTGAAACCACACCTCTACTGCCACAATTACGGGCATTCTGACTAAAACAGCAGCAAAATCAACGATGGCGCTGATAAAGCAGCCTTATTTCAGCTTTTGGCCACCAGACGCCTGTAATTGGCCCGCAGCGTTTTCCGTCCGGGATGGAGTGCCGCTTTTGTCGCTTTATCGATGGTCGCCTGTGCGATAGCCGCCGGGGACTTGCCGCTCCACACATCGAGCCAGAATGTTGCCGCCGAGTTCATCACCGACATCTGCGCTGCCACAACGCCATCGGTCATCGCGGCCAATTTTTCGGACACCGCCCGCGTTGACTCTGTTTTGGCGGACTTTTCCGTCAGCCCCTCCATCATCATCACGGGCAGGCGCATGGCAATCACCATTGATGCCATTTGCAGGTCATGCACAGGAGCACGGCTTTTAACGGGAGATTTCATCTTTAAGGCCTTTTGGGTTTGAACGCGGAATCGACCGGTGGTTTTAAACCATTGGCGAGCCGATTGGTTTCATTGGCCATGCCGACAACCGCCAGAAGTTCCATCAGCTGCGGATCGGTCATGCCCTTGGCGCGGGCAGAGGCCGTATGCGACCAGCTGCAATAGTCGCAATTATTGGTGGCGGAAACCGCGATATAGATCATCTCTTTGACCAGCGGGTCGAGAGCCCCCGGCGCCATCACTTCCTTGATACTCTCCCACGTGCGTTTCAGCAGCTTCGGATCATTCGCCAGCACTTTCCAGAAATTGTTGATCCAGTCGGTGCCGCGCGTTTTCATGATGTCGTCATACACCGCGCGCACCGCCTCATCAGCCTGTTCATACTCAATCATCGGAACAATGGTTTGGTCAGTCATGGTGCTTTCTCGCGCTCTTGAGCCTTGGGAAATACGCCCGGAAATAAGGGGCAGAAGAGGCCCAGACCCCAGATTGAGCCCGCCAGAACGAAAAAGTCCATTGGAATTCTTGCACAGGAAAATCCGCCGCTTAGAACCAGAAAAATCGGGAAAATACGTCCGGCGGTCAATGAAATGGTGAAGAAAAATCGCCTAAAGCGTTGATCTTTCATGAACTGACTTGTTACACTAGCCGTATGAACATTGTGACATCCACCTTCACAATTGATTTCCCGGCGTCGTTATATCGACAGGTGCTGTCGCGATATACCTCATTAATTGAACGAAACCATTGCATTCTGACGCGATAAGGATGCCAAATGGCACACAAACGGACAGCTGGGCAAAAGGCAGTGCCAAGTTAGATTCGTACCGGGTGAACGAACTGTCAAAACGAGTGGGAGACTAAACCTATGAAGAAGCTACTTGCTTCAACTTTATTGGCCGCAGGGTTTTTCGGCTTTGCCGGAGCCGCTTCGGCAGCAGAATGTGGTTCCGTTACCATTGCGAATATGAACTGGCCGTCCGCGGAAGCCTTGGCCAATCTGGACAAGCTTGTGCTCACCGAGGGCTATGGCTGCGATGCGGAACTGGTCGCTGGCGACACCGTTCCAACCTTCACATCGATGATCGAAAAGGGACAACCGGATGTCGCGCCGGAAGGCTGGCTCAATTCGGTGCGGGAACCGCTTGAAAAGGCAGTCAAGGAAAAGAAGCTGGTTTATGCCGCACCTGCCATTACCGAAGGCGGCACGGAAAGCTGGTGGATACCCAAATATTTCGCCGATGCACATCCTGACATCAAGACAATCGCCGATGCCATGAAGCATCCGGAGCTTTTCCCCTCACCTGAAGATCCCAAGAAGGGTGCGGTTTACAACTGTCCGTCAGGCTGGGCCTGCCAGATCACAACGACGAATTTTTACAAGGCCTATGAAGGCGACAAACACGGTTTCACCCTTGTTGACACGGGTTCCGCTGCTGGCCTCGACGGTTCTATTGCAAAAGCTTACGAGCGCAAGGAGCCATGGCTCGGCTATTACTGGGGCCCAACCGCCATTCTCGGCAAATATCCCATGGTCAAACTCGACAATGGCGTGCCATTTGATGAAAAGGAATGGCAGCGCTGCACCACCATTGCCGACTGTCCTGATCCAAAGCCGAATGGCTGGGCAAAATCCGACATCTATACGATCGTCACCACGAAATTTTCTGACAGGGCTGGACCCGCGTTCGACTATTTGAAGAAGCGTCAGCTCTCCACGGTCGAGTTTAACGCGCTTCTTGCCTGGATGGTCGACAATCAGGCCACCGGTGAAGATGGCGCAAAATATTACCTGAAGAACAACGAAGCCACCTGGTCAAAATGGGTTTCTCCGGAAGCCGCTGCAAAGATCAAGGCAGCCGTTCAATAACTGACTGAATTGATGCGGCGAAGACCCTCTTCGCCGCATCGCACCATCCCGAATGGGCCGAGCGTTATCGCGTTCGGTTGCGATGGTCATTTCATGACCCACAAAGAAGGGGGCGCAACATATGGATTGGTTCTATTCATTCCCGAAAATGAATGACGAGACACTCCGCAATTTGAAAAAAGCCATGGATGAAGGCTTCAAGGCTTTCACCCGCAGCTATGGCGATGTGATCGAGTCATTTTTCCAGCCGCTGCAATATTTTCTCATCCAGGCCGAGAAATTCATGACGTCGACACCGTGGCCGATCATGGTCCTGCTGATCGCCGGCATCGCCTGGATCGCCAGCCGCAACTGGAAGATCGTTGCCGGAACGGTCATCACTCTCCTCCTCATCGGCTATTTCGATATGTGGAGCGATGCGATGAAAACCATCGCGATGATTTTCGTCGGCACTGTCGTGTCCATCGTCGTCGGCATTCCCATCGGCATCGTCATGGCCCGCTCCGATACATTCCAGCGCATCGTCAATCCCATTCTTGACGTCATGCAGACCATGCCAAGCTTCGTCTATCTCATCCCCGTGGTCATGCTTCTCGGCATCGGCAAGGTTCCGGGCCTCATCGCGGTGGTGATCTACGCCATTCCGCCGATGATCCGCCTGACCAATCTCGGCATCCGGCTCGTCGACAAGGACGTGCTTGAAGCGGCTGACGCCTTTGGCTCCTCCAGCTGGCAGCGGCTCAAGAACGTGCAGATACCGCTTGCCCTTCCCACCATCATGGCCGGTATCAACCAGACCATCATGATGGCGCTTGCCATGGTGGTCATCGCCTCGATGATCGGTGTTCAGGGTCTCGGCCAGCCGGTTCTGCGGTCAGTCAACGGCCAGTTCTTCTCACTCGGACTTTTCAACGGTCTTGCCATTGTCGGCATTGCCATCATTTTTGACCGCGTCAGCCAGGCCTATGGCATGCGCCTTCAAAAGCACCAGGAGGTGGTTCATGGCTGATCGTTCCGTTCAGGGCGCCGGTATCCAGATCAAGAATCTCTACAAGATTTTTGGCCAGAAACCGGCAGCCTATGTCGAAGCCGTCAAAGGCGGCATGACCAAGACCGAGCTGAATGAAAAGCACAACCATGTGCTCGGCCTGCGCGATATCAATATTGATATGCCCGCCGGTTGCATTCAGGTGGTCATGGGCCTTTCGGGTTCTGGCAAATCAACACTGATCCGTCATATCAACCGGCTCATTGATCCGACTGTTGGCGAAGTCATCATCGACAAATCAGACGTCTGTAAAATGAACCAGAACGATCTGCGTGAGTTTCGCCGTCACAAGACGGCGATGGTTTTCCAGAAATTCGCGCTGCTCCCCCACCGCACGGTGCTCGACAATACCGTCTACGGCCTCGAAATTCAGGGATTGAGCCGCGCAAAGCAGGAAGAACAGGCCCGCCGCTGGATTGAGCGCGTTGGTCTGAAAGGCTTTGAGGACAATTATCCGAACCAGCTTTCCGGCGGTATGCAGCAGCGCGTCGGTCTTGCCCGTGCGCTCACCAATGACGCGCCGATCCTGTTGATGGACGAGGCTTTCTCGGCCCTTGATCCGCTGATCCGCATGGACATGCAGTCCGTGCTTCTGGATTTGCAGAAGGAAATCAAGAAAACCATCGTGTTCATCACCCATGATCTTGATGAGGCGCTGCGTCTTGGCGACCGCATTGCAATCTTACGGGATGGCGAGGTGGTTCAGCAGGGAACCGGACAGGATATTGTGCTGAAACCCGCCGACGAGTACATTTCCAGCTTCGTCAAGGAAGTAAACCGCGGCCGGGTCATCATGGTCGATACTATTTCCACCAAGGGCGACGGTGCTGGCAATACCAACGGCGTGACGGTGAAAACCGGCACAATCCTTGAGGAAGCCGCCAAGACCATGACGGATGCTAACCAGCAGCACGCAACGGTTGTCGATGAAAGCGGCAAACCACTGGGTGTCATCAGCATGAACAGCCTCATCCAGGCCATGGTTACACCCATCAGCCATTTGACCCATCAGGCTGCGGAGTAGCAACACTTTATCCCCGCTTTGTGGGAGCTGGTGTTCTGCGTTGGCGGGTGCATGCCGCCGACGCGTGGTGCGTGGTGCGTGGTTCGACAAGCTCACCATGAGGGAGAGAGGTGGGTTGCAGGGAGCCAAGTTCTGTAATCGTTGCGATCTCCAATGTTGGTGATGTGCAATGTTGGCGATTAGCTTTGCAATCCTCCCTCTCCCTCATCCTGAGCTTGTCGAAGGGGCAGCGATGTCACTGCAACCCATTAATTAAAAAAATCACACCAACTTATCCAACACCATCCCAGCTCGCTTATTCTGATGGTGTCCTTTCCGGCGGGAATGCTCCGGAAACTTTCTGAAGTCAGGAAAGGATCGGTGATTTCGTCTGCGGGGAGACCCCAACCGCAGGGGAAAGGTTTTATCTCACAAGGGTAAAACCAGTCATCGGGATGGGTGATCCGGTTATTTTCTTGGTTAAAACAGGAAAATCTCCGGGGAACGCATGACTACACTACCAATACCAAGACACCCCGCGTTCCCCTTATGGATCGCCCGTCTTTCCCACCTTTCAATAGCCAGACGCAAAAGCGGGCGTGGTAATGGGAGAGTGTGTTCCGTGACTGCAATGTTGGGTGATGCAATCACCATCTTCCGTGGTTCGACATAACAACCATGAGGGAGTTAGGTGGATGCAACGCTAATCGTCAACATTGCACTTCACACCATTACAGAACTCACTCCCTGCAACCCATCCCTCTCCCTCATCCTGAGCCTGTCGAAGGGCGAACCACGCACTTATCTTGGTGCAACCCTGTTTCCCCACCCATGTCGCTTCCCTTGCGGTCAGCGTCGCTCAGGCCGCGCACGGATTTCCCGTCTGTGGCGATAGTGGCACCATCGCAAGTGAAGGGCATGAGCTATGAGTGAACCGGCAACAGACATCGAAATCCCCGCAACGGCACGCGATCATGGCCGGCGTGGCGGACGGTCCCGCCCTCGCAGCATTGAAAGCGGGGCGTTTGACCAGCCCCCCTTCCGCCAGTTGAAGATTCCCTTCGCGCCCACCAAGATCATTTCCGACGATGAGCTGGAATCCATCCACAATGCCTCGCTGCGCGTTTTGCAGGAGATTGGCGTTGATGTGCTGCATGATGGCGCGCGGGAGATCATGAAACAGGCGGGTGCGGATGTGCGTCCCGGCACCATGCGCGTGCATTTCGACAAGGACATGATCCTTGAATATGTCGGCCATGCGCCATCGGAATTCACCCTGCACGCCCGCAACCCCGCCCACAATGTGCGTTTCGGTGGCAACAACCTGATTTTCGCGCAGATGGGATCGGCGCCCAATTGTTCCGACACGGATAATGGCAGACGGTCAGGCAATCAGGCGGATTTCCGCAACTTCGTCAAACTGGCGCAGATGCACAACATCATCAACATGACGGGCGGCTATCCTGTTGAACCGATCGACATTCACCCGTCGGTTCGCCACCTCGAATGCATTCGCGATCTTGCCACCCTCTCCGACAAGGCTTTTCATATTTATTCGCTCGGCAAGGAGCGCAATCTGGATGGTATTGAAATCGCCCGCATTGCCCGCGGCATCAGCCAGGAGCAGTTGCAGAACGAAGCTTCCTCCTACACCATCATCAACACCAACTCGCCCCTGAAGCTCGATGTGCCGATGATGGAAGGCATCATCCACATGTCAGGAAATGGGCAGATTGTTATCGTCACCCCGTTTACGCTGGCAGGAGCCATGGCCCCCGTCACCATCGCCGGTGCGCTCGTTCAGCAGAATGCCGAGGCGCTGGCGGGTATCTCCTTTACCCAGATGGTCAAGAAAGGCGCGCCAGTTGGTTATGGCGGCTTCACCTCCAATGTCGACATGAAATCCGGCGCACCTGCTTTCGGTACACCTGAATATATGAAGGCGCAGATGGTCGGCGGCCAGCTCGCCCGCCGTTACAAAATCCCTTATCGCACCTCCAATGTCTGCGCCGCTAATACCGTCGATGCGCAGGCCGCCTACGAATCCGTCTTCTCGCTCTGGGGTGCAATCCAAGGCGGCGGCAATTTCATGCTGCATTCCGCCGGTTGGCTGGAAGGCGGCCTGTGCTGCTCCTACGAAAAGATGATCCTCGACTTTGATCTCTTGCAGATGGTGGCGGAATTCCTGACACCGCTCGACCTGTCGGAAGACGCCCTTGGCCTCGACGCCATGCGCGATGTTGGTCCCGGCGGCCACTTCTTCGGCACGGCCCACACCCAGTCCCGCTACAAGACGGCGTTCTATGCGCCGATCATATCCGACTGGCGCAATTACGAGACGTGGCAGGAAGCCGGTTCCCCCACGGCCATTGAGCGCGCCAATCGCGTCTGGAAGGAGCGGCTTGCCACCTATGAGAAGCCAGCGATTGATCCGGCCATCGAGGAAGAGCTGAACGCCTTCGTTGCCAGACGCAAGGCCGAGGGCGGCGCGCCGACCGACTTCTAATGGCGGCTTGAATCAAACTCTCAACGCATTGAATCATATTCCTATACAAGAGGCATAAGTGAATGAAATCGCACGTTAAAGCAGTTGTCATTGGCGGCGGCGTAGTCGGATGTTCGGTCCTTTACCATCTCGCCCGCGCTGGCTGGACGGATGTTCTGCTGATCGAACGCTCGGAGCTGACATCCGGTTCATCCTGGCATGCGGCTGGCGGTTTTCACACGCTGAATGGCGATCCGAACGTTGCCAAGCTGCAGGCCTATACGGTCAGCCTCTACAAGGAAATCGAGGAACTCTCCGGCCAGTCCTGCAGCCTGCATCTGACCGGCGGCGTCATGATGGCCGACTCGCCCGAGCGTATGGATTTCCTGCGCCTCGCCCATGCGCGCGGCCGCTATCTCGGTATGGATACCGAGCTGATCACCCCATCGGAAGCCAAGGCCATGTTCCCGCTGATGGACGAAACGAACTTTGTCGGCGCCATGTGGGACCCGGTTGAAGGCCACCTTGATCCATCCGGCACCACCCATGCCTATGCCAAGGCCGCGCGCAAGCTTGGCGCAGAAATCAGCCTGCGCAACCGTGTCGTTGAACTGACGCAGGAAGTGGACGGCACCTGGAATGTCGTCACCGAACAGGGAACAGTGAAGGCCGAACATGTCGTCAATTGCGGCGGCCTCTGGGCCCGCGAAGTTGGCCGCATGGTTGGCCTCGAATTGCCTGTTCTTGCCATGGAGCACATGTATCTTCTGACCGAAGACGTGCCCGAAGTCATGGAGTTCAACAAGTCAACGGGCCGCGAGCTTATTGGCGTCATGGATTTCAAGGGCGAGATTTATACGCGGCAGGAACGCAACGGCATCCTGCTCGGCACCTATGAGAAGGCCGCCAAGCCATGGTCGCCGGTTAATACACCATGGGATTTCGGCCATGAACTGCTGGCGCCGGATATTGATCGCATTGCCCCTTCCCTCGAAGTGGGCTTCAAGCATTTCCCCGGCATTGAAAAGGCCGGGATCAAGCAGATCATCAATGGCCCATTCACCTTTGCGCCCGATGGTAATCCTCTCGTCGGCCCTGTTCCGGGCTTGACCAATTACTGGACTGCCTGCGCCGTCATGGCCGGTTTCAGTCAGGGCGGCGGCGTCGGCCTCGCCCTCTCCAACTGGATGGTGCATGGCGAACCCGGCTTTGACGTCTGGGGCATGGATGTGGCCCGCTTCGGCGAATGGGCAACCCTGCGCTATACCAATGCCAAAGTGCGCGAAAACTATTCGCGCCGCTTCTCCATCCGCTTCCCCAACGAGGAACTGCCCGCCGCACGGCCGCAGCAGACAACGCCGCTCTATGACACGATGGTCAGCCAGAACGCCGTCATGGGCGATTCCTGGGGTCTGGAAACGCCGCTCTGGTTCGCACCAAAGGGTACAGAAGCCAAAGATATCGTTTCATATCACCGCTCCAACGATTTCGAACATATCGGCAATGAAGTCCGCGCCACGCGTGAGCGGGTCGGCGTGACCGAAATCGCCAACTTCGCCAAATATGAAGTGACCGGCAGCGGTGCGGAAGCGTTTCTTTCCTATCTCATGACCAACACCATGCCAAAAACAGGCCGTCTGGTGCTGACGCCCATGCTGAATGAAAAGGGCAAGCTGATCGGCGATTTCACCATCGCCAAGGCCGCCGAGGATCGTTTCCTCATCTGGGGTTCCTCCGCCGCACAGCGCTATCACATGCGCTGGTTCCAAAAACATCAGCCTAAGGACGGTTCGGTGCATATCCACCGCTTCGATCAAACGCTGGTTGGCCTTTCCATCGCCGGGCCGAAATCCCGCGATCTTCTGGCCAAACTTGTCGACGAAGATGTGTCGAACACCGCCTTCCGGTTCATGGATTTCCGCGAAATGACCGTTGGCGGCGCACCGTGCAAGGTCAACCGCATTTCCTATACGGGCGATCTCGGTTACGAAATCTGGATGGAACCGGCCTATCAGCGCCTTGTTTACAAGGCGATCAAGGATGCGGGCAAGGAATTCGATATTGTTGATTTCGGCATGCGCGCTTTGCTGTCCATGCGGCTGGAAAAGAATTTCCCCACATGGTTCCGCGAATTGCGTCCAATCTACGGACCCTATGAGGGCTCGATGGATCGTTTCATCAAGCTCACCAAGAATGATTTTATCGGCCGCGAAGCCGCAGCGCAGGAAAAAGCGGAGTTTGATGCCGGAACCAGCAAAAAACTGTGCCGCGTCTCATTGATCATCGACGTACCGGATGGTGATGGTGCTGCCGATGTGATGGGCGATGAGCCGATCTGGGCCAAAGTCACCAAGGATTATGGTGTCGTGGAAGCCGGGCACGGCGTGGGCGCTCCGCGCTTCAATGATACGGGTGCCGCTGTTTCCTTTGATGGCGACAAGGGTGCGGTTCAGGGCGATTGGCGCGTTGTCGGCTGGGTGACATCAGGCGGTTACGCCCATTATGTCGGGCACTCCATGGCACAGGGCTATGTGCCTGCCGAACTGGCTGAGAATGAAAGTGCTGGTCTATTTGAGGTGGAAATTCTCGGCCTCCGCCGCACCGCCCGCATCAACATCGAGCCACCGTTTGATCCAGCCGGGGCTAAAATGCGCGGGTGATAAAGCCCTTTTGCATTACAAGGTTCGTGGTTCGTGGTTCGACAGGCTCACCATGAGGGAGAGTGAGCGTGCAATGCTGATCACCAGCATTGCAAATCACGAAAAGTGCAGAACTTGACTCCCCTTCATCACCCCTCTCCCTCATGGTGAGCCTGTCGAACCACGAACCACAACACGCACTATGTTGATTGCATTTGCACAACCATTGTTGCGCCCTTCGACAGGCTCACCATGAGGGATATGGGTGGTTGCAGGGAGTTATATTCTGCGCCGATTGCGCATCTCCGTCGGATTATCAGACAACCACACCCTCAAAGGCTGAGATAAACGGCAGGCCCTTGCGCTTGCCTGTCCAGCCCACCACGATCAGCGCACTTGCTGCCTCGTCATAGCGCTGGGCAAGTGCCCAGGACTTGATATCAATGGCCGCAATATCCGCACGCCCGGATGCTACGGCTTCCACCGAGGCACGGTGGCCGCCGGTTTCAATGAGGCGGGAAAACAGACCAAAACCTTCCCCCATTGCAGCCAGATCGCGCTGGATACCGAGATAGCCGGACATGGAATCATGGCTGTTGAACGCAAGGCGCTTTCCGCGCATGTGGGCGATGGGTAAAACAGGCTCGGGGCCCTGCGGCGCAGGCACAGCCACACCCTCGCCCCGGCGCATCACCAGCGCACTGGAATAGAGCGTGTCATCACCACCCGCCACGCCGGAATAGTCATCCTGCCCCGCCACATGCACATGGGCGGCAAGGCCAAGCTCCATCGGGCCCCAGCAGGTCTGGGCGAACAGTAATGCCGGGTGACGCCACAGCGTCGGCATATCAAGTTCATCGGGGGCAAGCGATGCAGGGTCAGGTGCAATCACGTTACCGGAGGCATCGCGGATACCGCCTGATACTGCGGGAAGATCGCCATTGCGCCGCGTCAGAAACTCCGGCGCGTCAAACCCTTTGGCGCGAAGCTTATCGCGGATGGCCACCCATTGCGCATCCACTTCGGCGCGGCGTTCCGGCCAATCATACATCGGCAAGGCTGCAATGAGTGTCATGCGGGTGTTTTACTCTGTCGGAGGCTCGGCGGGAATAGGCACGCTTGTTCCGCCCTGCAGGGAAATGCCATGACGGCGTGGACAGAAAGCCCGTCCGGGTGCAGGCTCACGGCGCAGAACCGGATGAACGACGTCTTCCTTGCTGTGGAATGCATAGGCACGCAGGATTTCGAAATAGTTGCGGAAGACATAGCCGCCATTCATGGCTTTCCACTCATCACGCTGCTCGCGATAGAGTTTTGGCAATTTGTACCACGGAACGGTTGGCCGCTTGTGATGAACGAAATGCAGGTTGTTGTTGAGGAACAACAGCGCCAGCGGTGATTTCTCGACAATAATCGTGCGGCCATCCGGGCGCTCGGACCACTGATGTTCGCAATAGGAGCGGATGGCAATGATCGCCAGTCCCCAATAAACCGCGGTCAATGCATAAAGCCAAAGCGGGATACCGAATTCAACCAGCAGGACAACCAAAGGAATAAGTCCCGCCACATGCAGGAGCCATGCGGTGCGCACTTTTCGGTCACCACCGGATATCAGTTTGATATCCGTGGCAATGAATCCCACGATCATCAGCGCCGGTCCAACAATGATGCGCCCAAGCATCGTATTGTTCCACTTCAGCAGCACCTTGAGAGCGGCAGGCAGCTTCTCCCAGTCACCCAGCGCCCGGTAATAGCTTTCCGGATCGTCATAGGGATCGGTCAACCGCTCATCCGCATGGTGTTTCAGATGCAGGTGCTTATAGCGGCGGTAGGGGTAGAACAGGCCGATGGGCAGCGAGACAAGAAACTCATTGAGCATGCCGCTGCGGGTCGGGTGCCCGTGCAAGGCTTCATGCTGCAAAGAAGAGTGAAACGCGACGGCAACCGCCATCAGCGCCAAGGCGACAAAAGGCATGGTTGGATAGAGGTAAAATCCTGAAACCAGCCATAAACCGTAGCAGATGATCATCAAGGCAATGGTGGGCCATTCAATGCCAGGGTGCTTATGTCCCCGGCCGGATTTGTCAGTTAGTTCGGCTGTATGTGCTTCTGATTCCATGACTTTCATCGTCTCACTGTCAGGAACTGTCAGCAACGCGATTTTAGTGATAAACTGTTGATTATGCGCACCAAATGATGCAATTGTTGTGCTTAGTAAACAAAAAGGCATGCAAATGGATAAACGGGATCTCTCGCGCCTGTTCCAGGACCGTATCCGGAGCCTGCTTGCCCGCAGCGGTGATAATCAATCGTCGTTTGCTTCAGCCGTCGGCATAGACCGTTCAGCACTCTCGCAACTCCTCTCCGGCCAGTCGACGCGCCTCCCCCGCGTTGAGACACTGCTCAACATTGCCGAGCGCTATGCGGTGTCGCTGGATTGGCTGCTCGGTCTCAGTCAGGATGAGGCGATCACCGGCGAACTGCGCGCCAGTATGGAGATCGAGGAAGGCCATGATGGTTTTGAGCGCACGCTGCTGGTGCGCTGGCATGCGGAAGCGACGGGCAGCAAGATCCGCTATGTGCCCGCGCGTATTCCCGACCTGCTGCGCACACAGGCGGTGATTGCCTACGAGACTTCGCTTGTACACCGCGACCCCACGGCCCAGATCACTGAAACTGCATTCCGGCTTGATTACAATCGCCAGCCGGGCACGGACATGGAAGTGTGTATGCCCTACCAGACCCTGCGCGATTTCGCTGGTGGTGGCGGCATCTGGGGCGACCTTTCGCGCAAGGTCAGGATTGAACAGCTGGAACACATGACCACGTTGCTCGATGAGCTTTATCCGTCCTTCCGGCTGTTTCTGTTCGATGGGCGCGAAAGATTTTCGGTGCCCTACACCGTGTTCGGACCCTACCGTGCCGCGATCTTCGTTGGCGAGATGTATCTGGTGCTCAACACAACGGATGCCGTGCAAACCCTGCAACGGCATTTCGATGGGCTGATCCGCGTGGCAAAGATCAATGCGCATGAGGTTGGCGCTTATATTTCCTCATTGAAGGTCGATTGAGTGCTAGAGCTTGTCGCAAATGAATATTGACCACATATAAAGACTTCCTTATATCGTTATCTAAGTCTCATCACAGGAACTGCGCCATGACCATTGCCAATCCGCTTGCCGATCTTCTTGCCGAAAAAGGTGTGCTTTTGGCCGATGGCGCGACGGGCACGAACCTGTTTGCCACGGGTCTGGAAGCGGGTGAAGCACCGGAACTGTGGAACGAAGCCCAGCCGGAAAAAATCCTCGCGCTGCATCAGGGCTTTGTTGATGCCGGTGCTGATATCATCCTCACCAATTCCTTTGGCGGCACACGCCATCGCCTGAAGCTGCACCACGCACAGGATCGCGTGTTTGAACTGAACAAGAAGGCGGCTGAACTTGCCCGCGCTGTCGCCGATAAGGCAGACCGCAAGGTGATTGTTGCTGGCTCTGTCGGCCCGACGGGCGAACTGCTGGTTCCACTTGGTGCGCTGACCGAAGAGGACGCTGTCGCTGCCTTTACCGAACAGCTGGAAGGTCTGAAGGCTGGCGGTGTTGATGTCGCATGGATCGAAACCATGTCGGCTCCGGGTGAAATCCGCGCCGCGGCGGAAGCTGCCGTGAAAGTCGGCCTCCCCTATGTCTATACAGGCTCGTTCGATACGGCCGGCAAGACCATGATGGGCCTGCCGCCGAAAGAGATTCACGGTGTTGTCGATGGGCTTGCCCAGCGCCCGGTTGCTGTCGGTGCCAATTGCGGTGTCGGCGCGTCGGATATTCTGGCCTCCCTGCTCGACATGTCCGAAGCTGATCCCACAGCCACCATTGTCATCAAGGGCAATTGCGGCATCCCTGAATTTCGCGGCGCCGAGATTTTTTACTCCGGCACGCCTGAATTGATGGCCAATTATGCGCATCTCGCCATTAATGGCGGTGCAAAAATCATTGGCGGCTGCTGCGGCACCTCGTTCGAACATCTGGCCGCGATGCGCCATGCGCTGGATAACCATATCCATAGCACCCGCCCAACGGTGGAAACCATTGTTGAGACGATCGGGCCAATGCGCAACAAGCTCGCCGCCCATGCGGATGACCTGCCGAAGCGCGAGCGCCGCGGTCGCCGCGGTTGAACTTGGGCTGGATGGGCGCACTGCCTGACCCGTTGGGCTTGATCGTTTTTCTCATCCTGGGCTACCCGGTCCCATTCATCCTTGCGCTTGTCGTGCTTTATATTACCGCGCGATATGCGTTTCGTTGGTCGGTAGTTGTCAGCCTCCTGATGAGTATTATCGTTGGACCGATCGCGTTCTTTGCGGGTCTTTCGTTTTTTTAATGGTTCGTGGTTCATGGTTCATGGTTCGACATAACAACCATGCAGACTGCAATTTGCAGAACCATTACAGCGCCCTTCGACAGGCTCAGGATGAGGGGTATGGGTGGGTTGCAGGGAGCTTTATTCTGCACCTTTGGCGATTAACACTACATTCCCACTCCCTTTGAGATCAGCGTTGCATCACACTCCCCCTTTTTGCGATTCTGCGTCCACACTCTCATTTTGAGATTAGCCTGCACCACCCCTCTCCCTGCAATCCACCTCTCTCCCTCATGGTGAGCTTGTCGAACCACGAACCACGAACCGCGTTCATGCAGTCCGTTCTCGTCGCCCCTTTGACGATGCCACAGGATCAATCAGAATATTTTTGCGCTGGCTCAGCCACGTGCAAATGGGGCCATGTGAAAACGCTGCTGTTCGGGAATATAGGCGTGTTCCCGGCCGACTGGACAGGCCAGCCGCGCGAGACAGCCGCCATCAAGACATTCGTGCCCTTTTGGTTCTGCCAGATAAGAACGGCAGCGGCCAACAGCAAAATTCTTTCCATCGAATGCGTCCACCGGGCAAGCGCTCAGGCATGGTTTTTCCGCGCAGCTATCGCAGGGGTGATTATCCCGAGCAATTGATGGGAAGTCGATAACCCGGTCAAACAGCAAGGCGCCGCGAAACGCCTGCCAGAGGCCGTATTCCGGATGGATCAACAGTCCCAAAGGCGATGCCGACAACCCTTCCCCACGCTTTGCCCATTGCTGGAACGGCAAATAAGGTTTGTCGGATGGAAAGACCGCCTGTCCTCCCACAGCGTCCGCGACATGGGTGAGAACGTCTTTGGACCATGTGTCGAGCGGATCGTCCACATACGGATGCGCCCGCCGCCATTCAACAAAATGCGGCCAGATGGATGAACCGAAATGGCCGACGAGAACCACGCTGCGTGCCGAAACACCATTGCTCAGGCTGGGCGCTTCGTCCCCTGCTCCAAAAACAAAACCGCCGCGCGGAACAAGACCATGGGGTTCCAGCGCGGCGGCGATTTGTTCAAGAGGATCGGCAACAGTCATCCGGGGCCTGAACCCTTGACAGCAGAGGCCCAGACTTCTTCATGGATCAGACTGGCCACTTTAGCCCGGCCGTCCTCGGGCTTCTTTCAGGTGAATGCGTCGGGCATCGACGCTTTTTTCTTGGCGATGAATTCCTTGAGCGATTCGTCGATAGCTGGATCGAGATAGGGAGCCTCGTAGGTTTCGAGCCAGCGCCGTGCGAGTTCATTGCCACGCTGGTCGGCGCGCTTCTCGCCCTCCGCAAGCCATTGCTCGTAGGAGTTGTTGTCAGCAATATTCGAGCGGTAGAAGGCCGTCTGGAAATTCGCCTGTGTATGGTCGCAGCCAAGATAGTGGCTGCCGGGACCAACCTGACGGATCGCATCCATCGCCTGACCATTCTCGGAAAGGTCAACGCCTTCAGCAAATTTCTGCGCCATGCCGAGCTGGTCGATATCCATCATGAACTTTTCATAGGAGGATACGAGACCACCTTCGAGCCAGCCGGCGGAGTGCAGCACGAAGTTCGTGCCAGCCAGAAGCGTCGAATTCAGCGTATTGGCGCTTTCATAGGCTGCCTGCGCATCGGAAACCTTTGACGCGCAAAGCGAACCGCCGGTACGGAACGGCAAGCCGAGACGACGGGCGAGCGCCGCAGCACCGTAGGAGACAAGTGACGGCTCAGGTGTTCCGAAAGTCGGCGCACCTGACTGCATCGAGATGGACGAGGCAAATGTGCCGAAAATAACCGGAGCGCCCGGACGGATCAGCTGGGTGAGCGCTGCACCGGCGAGCACTTCCGCCAGAACCTGCGTCAACGTACCGGCCACCGTCACCGGGCTCATGGCACCGGCAAGAATGAACGGCGTGACAATGCAGGCCTGATTGTTGCGGGCATAGACCTTGAGCGCGCCAACCATCGTCTCGTCGAAAACCATCGGCGAATTGGCGTTGATCAGGCTGGTCAAAACCGTGTTCTGGTCGAGATAATCCTCACCGAAAACCAGTTTGCACATGGAGATCGTGTCTTCCGCGCGCTCCGGCGCAGTAACAGACCCCATGAACGGCTTGTCGGAATATTTGATATGGGCATAAACCATATCAAGGTGGCGCTTGTTGACAGGCACATCGACAGGCTCGCACACCGTGCCGCCGGAATGGTGGATCGATGGCGCCATATAGGCGAGCTTTACGAAATTGTTGAAGTCTTCAATGGTCGCATAGCGGCGATTGCCATCAAGATCGCGCACGAAGGGCGGGCCGTAAACCGGCGCAAACACCGTGGCCTTGCCACCGATCTGCACGGAACGCTCGGGGTTGCGCGCATGCTGTGTGTAGATGGACGGTGCTGTCTTCAAAAGTGAGCGGGGAAGCCCTTTTGGAAAGTGTACCCGCTCGCCTTTGACATCGGCCCCAGCTTCGCGCCAAAGCTGCAAAGCTTCCGCATCGTCGCGAAACTCGATGCCAATTTCCTCCAGGACAGTATCCGCATTGGCTTCAATCAGCGCCAGCCCTTCCTCGTCAAGCACCTCATATTCGCGAATCTTGCGCGTGATATAGGTGAGCGACTTGCCCGGGCCACCGCCGGAACGGGCGGCACGGCGGGCAGCAGCGCCCGCACCGGCACCGCGTCCACGGCGTCCGCCGCTTTCAGCAGTATCAGCGGGTGCATCGACTGGCGTTTCCTGATTCATTTTATTTCTCCAAGCGCTTGATGCGCGGATTGGTTCTTCGGTCATGACCTCAACGATCCGATCCTACCTGCGACACGGATGGGGGCGTTTCCGTGTGCGTCAAACAATGACGCATGGAAGACAAACAGGTGGTCGCTTTCGTCATTTACGAGGTCGCATTTAAGCAATGCGTTTTCAGCAACTTGCCCGATATGTTAAGGGAATGCCAGTAGAGATGAAAAGCGCTGCATAACGCTTGAGAGGAAGACACCCATGGCCGACGATGAAATCATTCTTTCGGAGCTTTCGGACGACGAACTCGTCGAACAAATGCACGACGATCTGTACGATGGATTGAAGGAAGAAATCGAGGAAGGCACCAATATCCTTCTCGAGCGCGGCTGGGTCCCTTACAAGGTTTTGACCGAAGCGCTGGTCGAAGGCATGCGCATCGTCGGTGAGGATTTCCGTGACGGTATCCTCTTCGTGCCGGAAGTCCTGCTTTCGGCCAATGCCATGAAAGCAGGCATGTTCATCCTGCGCCCGCTTCTCGCAGCCACAGGCGCGCCGAAACAGGGCAAGCTCGTTATCGGCACCGTCAAGGGCGACATTCACGACATCGGCAAGAATCTTGTCGGCATGATGATGGAAGGCGCTGGCTTTGACGTCATCGACCTTGGCATCAACAATCCGGTCGAAAATTATCTGGCAGCCATTGAAGAGCACAAGCCTGACATTCTCGGCATGTCTGCGCTGCTCACCACGACCATGCCCTATATGAAGGTCGTCATTGATACGATGAAAGAAAAGGGCATTCGCGACGATTACGTGGTGCTCGTCGGCGGTGCGCCGCTGAACGAAGAATTCGGCAAGGCCGTTGGTGCAGATGCTTATTGCCGCGATGCGGCGGTGGCCGTTGAAACCGCCAAGGATTTTATGAAGCGCAAGCACAACCAGATGTCCGGCGCCTGAACCAAATCAAAACGGCCGCATCAAAATGCGGCCGTTTTTCAAATCTAGTGTAACTTTGCTGAAACTGGCCTATGAGGCCGAAAAATCAGTTGGCGGCTTTTGCTACCCGATGACCAGCCGACTGGGTCGCATTGACAGTATTAGCTGTATCGGAGCCGATACCGCGGATTGTGTTGGCGCAGCCGGCCAGTGCTACGACAGCAAGAACAGCGGCGATCGGTACAACGCGTGATAGTTTCATGGACAGGGTCTCCCGTTCTGATAGAATTTAATCAACGTTCGCATAACGCGATGGAGCGAAATCAGTTCCATGAATGTTAGCCAGAATTCGAATAATTCGCCAGAGATCGTCCGGGTGATCGCCTGCGGCATGATCGCCCGGGAAATACTGGCTATACGCGAGCAATTCGGCCTCGATCACGTTGAGCTGAAATGTCTGCCCGCCGTCTATCATCATCATCCCGAAAAGATTGCCCCATCAGTGGATCGGGCAATCGTCAAAGCAAAGGCTCAGGGCATCAAGCGAATCTTCGTCGGTTATGCCGATTGCGGCACTGGCGGCATGCTCGATCGCGTCTGCGAAAAGCATGGTGTGCAGCGTATTGAGGGCCCGCATTGCTTCTCGTTCTATGTTGGCAATGATGCCTTTGCGTCCAAATGGGAGGATGACATGACGTCATTCTTCATGACCGACTTTCTCGCCCGGCATTTCGAAGCCTTCATGGTCAAACCGCTTGGCCTCGACCGCCACCCTGAGTTGCGCGACATGTATTTCGGCAATTACACCAAGATGATCTACCTTGCTCAAACAGACGACGCCAGGCTGAATGCCAATGCGGAAAAGGCGGCTGAATTCCTTGGCCTCGCCTATGAGCGGCGCTTTACTGCCTATGGCGATCTGGTCCCTGCCCTGCAATCAGCAGCAGCAAATAGCGCAGTTTGACACTTTCCTTTACGCCTTTAAATCGGCATGGTCCGCCTGCTTCCTGATGGAATCGAAAACAAAGGACCGTTCTCATGCTGTTTCGAACCCTTCTTCTCGCAACGATCAGTCTGGCAACCATCAGCGCCGCCCATGCGGATGGCGCCATTACAAAGATCATCACGCCAGCCGATACCAAACGGCTAGAGCAGTACGATCAGACAAAGACCAAGGCGGTTGCAGATGCGAAAGCGACCGGTAGCGCCGCTGATATCCGCATTGTCGATGAACTGCTGAAGCGCCCCAGCCTGCCTTTCAGTGAAGGTTTCGACATGACCGGCAACTGGCAGTGCCGGACAATCAAGCTCGGCGGCATGGCCCCGGCGCTCGTGGTCTATGGCTGGTTCAAATGCAAGGTCACGGATGACGGCTCCGGCTGGGCTTTGGAAAAAGTGACGGGATCGCAACGCACCAAAGGGCGTTTCTACACTGAGAGCGACAAGCGGCTGACCTATCTCGGCACTGGCTATGTTTCGGATCAAAAGCCCGCGAAATATGGTGCAGGACCGAAAACCGACGAAGCTGGCTATGCCTATCGCACCGGTAAAAATGCCTTCCGCATCGAGTTTCCGGCGCCCTATTACGAATCCCTGCTCAACATCATGGAATTCAAACGTTAAGCACTTTCGTCGCTGCCGCGTCATTGCAATGTCACCTTTGCCCCTCCATATGGGCAAAGGTTGAACAAAAGACGGACCCATGGTTGCAATAGATAGTGAAAATCAGAAGAAGATGGACAGCGCGTCAACGCATGCGGAAAATGATCCGCGCCCCCTTTCACAGGTTTTCGAAGACCTTGCACGGACAACCACCGCACCTGTTTCTTTCACCGAACTTGAAGATGCCTTCACGGATCGCAGCTTCGCGGCGCTTTTGACGTTTTTCGCCATTCTCAACCTGCTTCCGCTGCCACCGGGAACCGGTATCGTCACCGGTATCCCGCTCGTTCTGGTATCAGTGCAGATGGTCATGGGCCGCGAATCCGTCTGGCTACCGGCCTTCATGCGCACAAAAACCATCGCGCCGGAACGTTTTCGTCAGGTCTCAAACAAGGTTGTTCCGTGGCTGCAATGGCTGGAACGCTTCATCCGCCCGCGCAACTGGCCTTTTTCCCAGCGTCAGGGGGATCGTTGGCTCGGCGCATTTACAACAGTTCTCGGTATGTCCGTTGTCCTCCCCATGCCGCTTTCAAACTGGCTTCCGGCCTTGGCAACGGCCATTATCGGCATTGCCCTGTGTGAACGCGATGGCCGCCTGATGCTGGGCGGGCTCATTCTGGGCGTGGTCTCGATCAGCATTGTCTTTGGCTTCGCCTTCATCGCCGCCAATGTGCTGGCCTATCTGGCGGGCTTCTGGCCGTTTTGAGATTGGCCAGAGCCGTGGTTGGATGGGGCGGTGCTCCGTGGTTCGACATAACAACCATGAGGGGCGTGGATGGATGTAACGCTAATCACCAGCTTTGCAGATCAACAACATTGCAGAACTTGACTCCCCTTCATCACCCCTCTCCCTCATGGTGAGCTTCCTGAGCGCGCCGAAGGGCGAACCACCCCACTAAAATCCCTGTCGCAAAAACAACAATGTCGCACGTCGCATTTGAGTGGGCGCACGTCGTGAGATAACAAGCTTACCCCCTGATTATCAGGCAAAACGGTCCTCGTTGGAGGATAAACTGCATGGCCGATCTTATTGTCGTTTATTGGCGGGATATTCCTGCACAGGTGACCGTCAAAAAAGGACGTCAGGCCGCAAAGCGCGAACTTCCTCTTCGTTTTACTGAAGCCATCGACATGTGTGCGATGCGCATTGGCGCCCGGGATTCGGACGCCTATCTGGCAGAGTGGCGCCGGGGAACACCGGTGCCGGTGAGTGATGATCTGGATGCGGAGGCTGATGCGGCCCTCGCCCGTATTGACAGCGAATATCATCGGGAACGCCTTGTGGCGCTAGTAAAGGCAGGCGGACATGACAATTCATGAACTGAAAGCAAAGCCAATGACAAAGATCGCAGCATCCATCGAAGTGGCGGCACGCCAGGCTATTGAATCGCAGGACCTGCCTGGCCTGTTCCCGGAAGGGACCCGCGTTTACATCACCGACATGGGCACCGATGGCGTCGACACGCTGACAGCTGCCGCCAAGCGCATTCATGATCTCGGCTACAAGCCGGTTCCGCATTTCGCCTCCCGCCGCCTTGGAACAAGAGCAGCCTTGGAAACCCGCATCCGCCGCGCCGCTGAAGAAGCCGGTGTGACCGACGTGCTGGTTATCGGCGGCGGCCTTGAACGGCAGGCTGGCGAATTCTCCTCCACCATGGAAGTGCTGGAAACCGGCTTTTTCGACAAATATGGCATCAACGAAATGGGCGTTGCCGGACATCCGGAAGGCAGTCCCGAATTTTCCGAAGCTGTTGCGCTTGAAGCCCTGCGCCTCAAGAAGAATTTTGGCGAACGCACCGGCGCACGCTTGCGTGTCGTTACCCAGTTCGGCTTTGATGCTGATCGCTTCATCCGCTATGCGGAATCGCTGCGTGAACATGGTGTTGATCTGCCTGTGCATCTTGGCGTTGCTGGCCCGGCCAAGATCACCACATTGATCAAATATGCTGCCATGTGCGGCGTCGGCAATTCGATCAGCTTCCTTAAAAAGAATGCCCTGTCACTGACGGCGCTGGCCACCAGCCATTCACCTGAAGGTGTTGTTGGCCCTATCGAACAGCATGTTATCAACAATCCGGCTTCCGCCATCAAGCAGATCCACATTTTCCCGTTTGGCGGCCTGAAGAAGTCCTCCGAATGGCTCGTTGATCGCGGCTCGTGGAATGTCGCATCCGGCCATTACGCATCTGCAGCAGCGAATTAAGGATTTCCTGAATGACCCGTACCATTGTTGCCTCGGCGACCAGAGAAATCATCATCGGATTTGACCAGCCTTTCTGCGTGATCGGCGAGCGGATCAATCCGACCGGCCGCAAGAAGCTTGCCGCCGAAATGATCGCTGGCAATTTTGATACGGTCATCAAGGATGCATTGGAGCAGGTTGCTGCCGGTGCTACGATGCTTGATGTCAATGCAGGTGTGACTGCTGTCGACCCGAATGCAACGGAGCCGGGCCTTCTGGTCAAGACATTGGAGATCGTCCAGAATCTGGTCGATGTTCCCCTGTCCATCGACAGCTCGGTAACAGCTGCCATTGAAGCCGCACTGAAAGTCGCCAAGGGCCGCCCGCTGGTTAATTCCGTGACCGGTGAAGAGGAAAAGCTTGAAGCCATCCTGCCGCTGATCAAGAAATATAATGTCCCCGTCGTTGCCATTTCGAACGACGAAACCGGCATTTCCATGGACCCCGACGTCCGTTTTGCCGTTGCCAAGAAGATCGTGCAGCGCGCTGCTGATTTTGGCATTCCGGCGCATGATATCGTTGTTGATCCGCTGGTCATGCCGATTGGCGCGCTGGGTGATGCGGGCCGTCAGGTTTTTGCCCTGCTGCGCCGCCTGCGCGAAGAACTGAAGGTCAATACCACCTGCGGCCTTTCCAACATCTCGTTCGGTCTGCCGCATCGTCACGGCATCAATGCCGGGTTCATTCCCATGGTGATCGGCGCTGGCATGACCTCGGCAATCATGAATCCCTGCCGCCCGCAGGAAATGGAAGCGGTTCATGCCGCCAACGTGCTCAACGGCACCGATGCCAACTGCACCTATTGGATCAAGAAGTATCGTGACCATCAGCCTGCCGTTGCCGGAGCGCCTGTCGTATCGGTTCCTGCTGATGCCAATGGCGGTGGACGGCGGCGCGGTGGACGTGACGCGCGGCGCGGCGTTGCCGGTTGATTGATTTGTAATGCCACGCTATTGGCGTGGTTGATGGTTTGGTTGCGGTTCGTGGTTCGTGGTTCGTGGTTCGACATAACAACCATGAGGGAGAGTGAGGATGTAACGCTAATCCTAAGGATGGCAGATCAAAAAGATCACGCATCACAAGGGTTACAGAACTTCACTCCCTTTCATCACCCATCTCCCTCATGATTGTTATGTCGAACCACGCGCCACACACTGCGCACCAGCCATATCGGTATTGCAAGCGGATCTCTTGCAGGACTTGGAGCATTGATTGTGAACGCACCCGTAAAATCCCCTGAAGCATCGGCAAAGGACGCGCTTGTTCTGTTCATGCCATCGGGCAAGCGCGGGCATTTTGCCGTTGGCACCACGGTGCTGGAAGCGGCGCGCACGCTCGGTGTTTATGTGGAAAGCGTGTGCGGCGGGCGCGGCATTTGCGGGCGCTGCCAGATTGACGTGCAGGAAGGCAAGTTTGCCAAACACGGCATCACCTCTTCCAATGATCACATTTCGGAATTCGGTCCAAAAGAAAAACGTTACGCCGAAAAGCGTGATCTGAAGGATGGCCGCCGCCTTTCCTGTTCGGCAACCATTCTTGGCGATCTCGTTGTGGATGTGCCGCAGGATGTTCAGGTTAACGCGCAGGTCGTGCGCAAGGATGCCGATACGCGCATCATCGAGCGCAACCCCGCTGTTCATATGTGCTATGTCGAGGTGGAAGAGCCTGACATGCACAAGCCACTCGGCGATCTTGACCGCCTGAAAGCCGCGCTGGAAAAGGAATGGGGCATCCGCAACCTTGATGTGGATAGCTATCTCCTGCCGCAGATTCAGAAAATCCTGCGCAAGGGCGAATGGAGCGTTACCGCCGCCATTCACCATGATGAGGAAACGACGCGGCCAACCATGATCGGCCTGTGGCCCGGCCTGAAGAACGAAGCTTACGGCATCGCCTGCGATATCGGTTCCACCACCATTGCCATGCATTTGTCATCGCTGCTTTCGGTGCGCACCATTGCTTCGGCTGGTACATCCAACCCGCAAATCCGCTTCGGCGAAGATCTGATGAGCCGCGTCTCCTATGTCATGATGAACCCGGAAGGCCGGGAGGGCATGACCAATGCGGTGCGCGAAGCCATCAACGAACTGATCGGCAAGGTCTGCGCTGAAGGCAATGTCGCGCGCGAGGATATTCTCGATGCGGTGTTTGTCGGCAATCCGATCATGCACCACCTTTTCCTTGGCATTGACCCGACGGAACTCGGCGGCGCGCCGTTTGCCCTGGCGGTTTCGGGCGCTGTTCATCTCAAAGCCAGCGAAATCGGCCTCAATATGAGCCCCGGCTCGCGGGTCTATATGCTGCCCTGCATTGCCGGTCATGTCGGCGCTGACGCTGCGGCGGCAACCCTTGCGGAAGGTCCGCACCGGCAGGATGAAATGATGCTGCTTGTCGATGTCGGCACCAACGCGGAAATCGTGCTTGGGAACCGGCAACGCACGGTTGCAGCCTCCTCCCCGACAGGCCCGGCTTTTGAAGGCGCGGAAATCTCAGGCGGCCAGCGTGCCGCCCCCGGCGCCATTGAGCGTGTGCGTATCGATCCGATAACATTGGAGCCGCGTTTCCGCGTCATCGGCACCGAACAATGGTCGGATGAACCGGGTTTTGCCGAAGCCGTGCAGGCAAGCGGCATCACCGGCATTTGCGGCTCGGCCATTATCGAAGTCGTCGCGGAAATGTACCTCTCGGGTATTATCTCTGAAGATGGCGTGGTGGATGGCAGTCTTGCCGCCAAGTCGCCGCGTATCATGCCAAACGGCCGTACATTCTCCTACCTGCTGCGCGAGGGAACGCCGACCATCACCATTACCCAGAACGATGTTCGGGCGATCCAGCTTGCCAAGGCTGCGCTCTATGCGGGCGTCAAGCTGCTGATGGACAAGCAAGGTATTGATCATGTTGATCAAATCCGCTTTGCCGGTGCTTTTGGCTCGTTCATTGATCCCAAATACGCCATGGTGCTCGGCCTTATCCCCGATTGCGATCTCGACAAGGTGAAAGCTGTCGGCAATGCGGCTGGTACAGGCGCGCGCATGGCGCTGCTCAACCGCGATTATCGCCGCGAGATTGAGGATACTGTCACACGCATTGAAAAGATCGAAACGGCACTGGAGCCAAAATTCCAGGAGCATTTCGTCTACGCCATGGCCATGCCCAACAAGGTTGATCCCTTCCCAAAACTCTCGCTGGCAGTCACCCTTCCCGCGCGCAAGAATGTCGGTGAAGATGGCCAGACCGGCGATGCCACACCGCGCCGACGCTCACGCGAGGACCGTGCGGCCCGCCGATCACGTGAATAGGCCGCGTGAATAAATCCATTCAGTTGAGTTTGCCATGCAGACAAATTCCGCTATCAACATCCACCATGATTGATTCCGGATATATGTTCCCATGATTGCCTGTTTTGACATCGGTGGCTCGGCCATCAAGGGTGCAATAGCCTATGCCCCCGAAGACATCCGGCCACTGCCGAAAGTGCCGACGCCCTTGCGCGATTTCGATGCCTTTGCTGCGGCCATTGAAAAGATTGCAGCGGATGGCGGCGCTGATCCCGCATCGCTGATTTCGATTTCCATTGCCGGTGTTATCGATGCGGACAGCGGCAAAATCACCTGCGCGAACATTCCCTGCATCGATGGCCGCCCGCTCGTCAAAGACCTCAGCGAAAAGCTGCGCCGTCCGGTTCTTGTCGCCAATGATGCCGATTGTTTTGCCCTGTCGGAAGCCGTTGTCGGTGCCGGACGCGGCCACCGCGTGGTGTTCGGCATTATCCTTGGCACTGGCGTTGGTGGTGGCCTTGTCATCAATGGCAAAATCCATGAGGGCGCTGGCGGCTTTGCCGGAGAATGGGGCCATGGTCCGATTTCGGCAACATGGGCAGGCAATCCGCCGATTGCCATCCCCCGCTATGCCTGCGGTTGCGGACAGGTCGGCTGCGTCGATGCGGTTGGCGCGGCGCGCGGCATGGAACGCCTGTATGCACACATTCACGGCGTTGATCTGCCAAGCACCGAGATTATTGCCGCATGGAACAGCGGCGATGCGGCGGCGGAGCGCACCATTGACTGTTACATCGATATCGTCAGCGGCCCGCTGGCCATGACGCTCAATGTCGTCGGCGCGTCGATAGTGCCTGTCGGTGGCGGCCTTGCCAATTCCCTACCGCTGATCGAGCGGCTGGACCGCGCCGTGCGTGACCGCATCCTGTGGAAGACAGAGAGGCCGCTGGTCATCCCGGCGCAGCTGAAAATTGAACCCGGACTGATCGGTGCCGGTGTTCTCGGTTTGATGGGAGCGGCACAATGAGCGGCATTCTTCTGGAAGTCTGCGTTGATGATTCGAGCGGCCTTGCCGCTGCCATCACAGGCGGCGCTGACCGGGTCGAGCTTTGTTCGGCGCTGGAACTCGGCGGCCTGACACCAACACCCGGCCTGATCGGTCAGGCCATAGCGTCCCCTATTCCGATCTATGCCATGATCCGCCCGCGACCCGGTAATTTCGTCTTCGGCGAGGCTGATATCGACGCGATGCTGCGGGAAATCGACATGATCCGCAGCGCCGGTCTGGCGGGTGTCGTCTTTGGTGCGAACCATGCCAATGGCAGTCTCGATCATGCCACGCTTGAACGCCTGATGCGCAACTGCGACGGGCTTGGCGTGACGCTGCACCGGGCCTTCGATCTTGTGCCTGATCTTGGTGAAGCGGTTGAAACGGCTGTGGGTCTGGGTTTTGAGCGTATCCTGACGTCAGGCCGGATGCCGACATCAGCTGAAGGCATCGACAATCTGGCAGAGACCTTTGCGCTTGCCGCCGGGCGGATCAGGATCATGCCCGGCTCCGGCGTCAATATCAGCAATGCCGGTGCGTTGCTTGACCGTATTCCCTTCCGGGAAATCCACTCTTCCTGCGCGGTTCTGGCAGAACCAGTCAGCGCCGCAGCCCAGCGGCTCGGTTTTGAAACCGCTACGCAAAAGCGCACCAGCGTTGAATTGGTCAGGGCGTTGAAGGCTTATTGTCAAACTCGGTAGAGGTGTGGCGTGGGCGGCATTGCGGGTGGTTCGTGGTTCGACAGGCTCACCATGACGGGGAGTATGGATGCAACGCTAATCGCAGAGGGTGAGCGGCGGGTGCAGCAATAATCGCCACCGTTGCAGAATAAGGCTCCCTGCAACCCACCCATCTCCCTCATGGTGAGCCTGTCGAACCACGCAATATATATCGATGCAGCGTTTAGAGGGGGTGTTACCGCTCCAACTGCCCCTTAAAGCTTGCCCGTCCGCTCATAGCCCTCGAAATACACCCGAAGATGCTGGGCTACAGCTTTGACATGCGCGCCGGCATTTTTTGCAACCAGCATGCCAAGCTTGGACTCACCGAGCGGCGGCAGACCAGTTTCCGGACCAAGTGCAACCATATTGTCCTCAAGCAGAAACTTTGAGAACGGAGCAACGGCAAGGTCAGCCACGATAGCAGCGCGCTGGCCCATCGTATGGGCGCTCATATAGGCAACGCGGTAATCCCTGCCCGCGCTTTCAAGTGCGCTGATGGCATTGGCGCGCCAGATACAGCCCTCTTCCCACATGGAAAGCGGCAAAGGATTGCGCTCATGCGCGGTTCCGCATTTCGCCCCGGCCCAGATGATTTCCTCGGTCATGAGGACTTCGACCTCATCAAGCTTGGCCAAGGTTTCATTGACATTGACAAGGGTTACATCAAGCCGCTGCTCATCCAGCCGCTTGCGCAGGCTGTTACTCTGGTCGATGACCACATCAACGGTGACATCCGGGTGTGACTCGGCAAAGCGCTTCAAAACGAAGGGCAGCACCTTTTCACCGATATCATCAGGCGCACCGAGCCGGACAACACCGGAAACCGTCGGTGTGATGAATTTCGCCACGGTTTCGCGATTGAGCGCCAGCATGCGACGCGCATATCCAAGCAGCAACTCGCCGCTTGGCGTCAGTTTGACCGAACGTGCATCACGTTCAAGCAGGATATGACCAAGCGTCTCTTCAAGTTTCTTGATCTGCATGGACACAGCCGATGGCGTGCGGAACACCGCATTGGCGGCGCTGGAAAAGCTACCCGTCTCGGCAATCATGGCAAAGGTGCGCAACACATCAAGATCGAGGATCGGTATGGGATGCTGCATCGGTGCTGACATTGCGGCGTCTCCTTCATCAATTTTTCTGAAACATACTGTTCCGTAATTTCGTTTGATTGAACATCAACTTGGGCAGATAGTCAATATCACACAACAAGGTGGCTACAGAAAATTGAGCCGCTTAACCACAAGGAGCAGCAAAATGAGTGTCTGCAATGAACTTCCACACCAGACAAGCCTGAGTGAACGTCTCTTCACTGCCGTTACACGCACCGCAGAAAGCGTTGCATCCATAGCAATAGTTTCGCGCGATGCGATAGTCCGGGGCCGCCGGCGGCGCGTGACAGAAGCAGCTCTGGATAGTCTTCCAGATAATATCCGCTCTGATATTGGCTGGCCGGATCTGTATGAGCGCCAGATTGCCGAATGCAATCAGCTTAATCGCACGCGCCAATAAATCATGAGAACACCTCAATAAGGGAGCGGACCTGTTCACGTCCGCTCCCTTTATTTTGCGCTTTACCTGCGCTTTTGCGACACAGGGTGGCTCACTTCCCTTTAGAATAATTCTATGGTTCTATCTGAAAAAAAGCTCCAGAGACCACGCCCGTAATTTGAAGAACCTACTTCAGGTGCGACATGGCCTCGTAGTAATAACGGGAACATAGAATCATCATGAACCAGACGGACCTGAACAAGCGGTCTTTTGTTTTTTTCCTCGTGCCGAACTTTTCGATGATCGCCTTTGCGACCGCTATCGAACCGCTCCGCATTGCCAATCGCATGCTCGGATATGAGGCCTATCGCTGGCGTCTGGCTTCGGTCGATGGCAAACCCGTCACCGCCTCCAATGGCGTTGAATGCGCCGCGAACTCTTCGCTTGAAGATGAGCGCCGCTTTCTGACCGGCGAAGACCGTCCATCCATGGTTTTTGTCTGCTCCGGCGTGCATGTCGAAAAATTCCAGAACAAATCCGTCTATGCCTGGCTGCGTGAAGAATTCAACCGCGGCGTCGCCGTCGGTGGTCTTTGCACCGGCGCACATATATTGGCGGCCGCTGGCCTGCTCTCGGGCAAGCGCTGCGCAATCCATTGGGAAAACCTTCCCGGCTTTGCCGAAGCGTTTCCGAAAGCCGACGTCTATGCGGACCTGTTTGAAGTCGACGGCAATATCTACACCTGCGCCGGCGGCACCGCTGCGCTCGACATGATGTTGAAGCTCATCGGCGATGATTTCGGCGACAACATCGTCAACCGTGTCTGCGAACAGGCCCTGACGGACCGTGTGCGCAGCCCGCATGATCGTCAGCGGTTGCCATTACGCGCACGTCTCGGCGTGCAGAACTCAAAAGTTCTTACCATCATCGAACTGATGGAGGCACGTCTATCCGAGCCGCTATCGCTCATCGAGATTGCCGATCATGTCGGCCTGTCACGCCGCCAGATCGAGCGGCTGTTCCGGCAGGAGATGGGCCGCTCACCCGCGCGCTATTATCTAGAAATCAGGCTCGACCGCGCCCGCCATCTCCTCATCCAGTCATCTATGCCTATTGTTGAAGTAGCGGTTGCCTGCGGCTTTGTCTCCGCATCGCATTTTTCCAAATGCTACCGCGAGCTTTATGGCCGCTCACCCCAACAGGAACGCGCTGACCGCAAGCAGTTGATGGCGGCATAGTTATCACCTTCCTCTGCATGAGCGTGGTTCGTGGTTCGTGGTTCGTGGTTCGTGGTTCGACATAACAACCATGAGGGAGAGTGAGGATGCAATGCTGATCGTCAAGATTGCGGCGTAAGGGGTGCAGAATTTGGCTCCTAACAACCCCACCCCCACGGTCATCCTCGGGCTTGACCCGAGGATGACCGTGGGGTGGGGTTGTTATTAGCGTTTCATCCACCCAAGCCCCTCATGGTTGTTATGTCAAACCACGAACCATCCTTGAAGCAAATCTATCGCGATTCCCAATCCTGCATGCGCCGCTGCCAGACTTTTTCACCGGACAGGCAGTCATAGTCTTTCTTGGCCTGCACAAAAATAACCGGCAGTTTTTCCTCTGGCGACCATTCCGCATGGTTGACGCCATCCGGCTTATCCGCGAGTTCCTGCACAAGCTTGCGGCGCACGGCTTCGGGAAACTGTTCCCATGAATTGACGGGAACCATGAAGGCGCCGCGACCGCCAATGACGCAGTTGCCGTAATAGATATCGAGATCGGAAACAGCCCAATCCGAATAGAAATCGCTCTGTGTCATCAATGGCAGACCATTGATGGTCACACCTTTGGCAATGGCCTCCGCACGCGCTTCGATGACTGGCCTGCCATGATTATTGGCACCATCGCCGGAAACATCGATCACATGGCGCGAGGACCGGAAACCATTATTGTCAAAAAGCGTCGCGCCAAAATCAATCGCTCCGGAAATCGATGTGCGGCTTTGCGTGGAAGGAATGGGCTGATCGAGCGCCACAGCCAGCCGTTCAGCCGATTCAGCGCTATCCACCAGCGTCCATGGCACGATAACGCGCTGCATGGATGACCCCGCCCACTCGACATAGGTGATTGCCACGCGGCCATGAACGCCTTCAAGAATGGCATCGATAACCTGACGGTGGCGCAAGGCGGCGATATAGCCATCGCGCTGAATCTTCTGCTCGAAGGGTTCCATGGAGCGGGACGCATCCACCGCCAGCACAAGCTCGACATCAACATCTATGGGGGCGGTCTGGGCGCACGCAGCAGAACTCGCCAGTGATGCCGCGAGTAAGAGAAAACCTCTGAAAGTTTTCCTGTGCGATGCCATGGGCAAGTGTAACGCAAACAGGCGCAATACAAAGCCCGATACGGCGCATTCACGCTCTATTGAACGTTTGCTCAAAAGAAATGGCGCCTTGCGGGCGCCATTTCGTATTCTTCGATCCGTAAGAGCAGCTTTATGCGCGCAGACGCTCGTTCTCGGTATCAAAAGGCGCTTCCGGAATGACCGTTGCCTTGTGCGTCTTGCCGAGAATCTTGATCTCAAGCTGTGTGCCCAGCGCCGAATAGTCAGGCTTGACCATAGCAAGCGCGAGGCTCTTGCCCAGACGCCAGCCGTAACCACCATGGGTAGCACGGCCAATCAGCTGGCCATTGGCATAGATCGGTTCGCTGCCGCGCGCATCGATGTCGGAAACACCCGGTACATGCACCTCAAGCGTGACAAAGTTCCACTTCAGCCCGTCCTCGCGCGCCTTCACCACCGCATCGCGGCCGATGAAATCGCCCTTGTTGGGATGAACGAAACGGTCGAGACCGCTTTCGAAGGCATTGTATTCGATCGACAGTTCACGCGGGATCAGGCGATAGGATTTTTCGACTGCCATTGCCGTCATGGCGCGGATGCCGAATGGCTTGATGCCGAATTCCGCACCGGCTTCAAGCAGCAGATCATAGATGGTGTTCTGCTGTTCAATCGGGTGATGCAGTTCCCAGCCAAGTTCGCCGACAAAGTTGACGCGCAGGGCATGGGCTGTGCCGGTGCCCACGCTGATTTCCTTGCCCGACAACCATGGGAAGGCTTCATTGGACAGATCAGCCCGCGTGAGTTTCTGCAGCACTTCACGGCTCTTGGGTCCAGCAAGAACCAGCACGCCATACATCTGTGTAATCGGACGCAGGGTTACGGAGCCATCCGACGGCAGCAGCTTGTAGAGATAGTCGTGATCGTGGTTCTCATAGGCACCGGCGGAGACGAGATAGAACTTGCCGGGAGCCCATTCGTAAACCGTGAACTCGGAGCGGACGCCGCCGTCCTTCGTCAGCAGATGGCAGAGTGCAATGCGGCCCTGCTTCTTGGGGATGCGGTTGGCCAGAATGGAATCGAGCCATTCGCGCGCACCGGGACCAGCCACTTCAATCTTGGCAAAGGCGGACATATCGAGAAGGCCGACATTATTGGTGACGTTCTTGATCTCGTTGCCCACATGCTCAAAATAGTTGGAGCGATGGAAGGACCAGAGTTCCTTTACCTTGCCGTCCGCATCCGGCTTTGGATGGTTGTGGTTCATCAGCACATCCGGCTTGTCGAGCTTTGCAACCTCGAGACCATAGCCCTGCGGAGCGAACCAGTTGGCGCGTTCCCAGCCATAAACAGTACCGAACACGGCACCGAGCGCCTTCTGGCGGTCATAGGATGGCGAACGCTTGAGCGGGCGGGCAGCGCCGCGCTCTTCATCCGGGTAGTGGACCGAGAACACCTCCGCATAGGCTTCCTCGTTCTTTTCCTTCAGGTAGCCTTCGGTTGCGTAAGGGCCGAAACGGCGTGGATCAACGCCCATCATGTCAATGGAGGGTTCGCCTTCGACAATCCATTCAGCCAACTGCCAGCCAGCACCGCCAGCGGCAGTCACGCCAAAGGAATGGCCTTCATTGAGCCAGAAATTCTTCAGACGTGGTGCTGGACCGATGATGGGCGAACCATCGGGTGTGTAGGCAATCGCGCCATTATAGACTTTTTTGATGCCGACTTCGCCGAAGGCAGGAACGCGGGCAATCGCCGTTTCGATATAGGGTTCGAGACGGTCAAGGTCTTCCTGAAACAGCTCGTACTCGCTGGCATCCGATGGCCCATCGACATAGCAGACAGGTGCGCCTTTTTCATAAGGTCCGAGCAGCAGGCCGCCATTTTCTTCGCGCATATACCAGGATGAATCGCTTTCACGCAGAACGCCCATTTCCGGCAGGCCCTTGGCCTTGCGCTCAAGAATGGCCGGATGCGGCTCGGTGACGATATACTGATGCTCAACCGGGATGACGGGTACATCGAGACCAACCATCTTGCCCGTTTTGCGGGCAAAGTTGCCGGTTGCCGATACAACGTGTTCAGCGGTGATGTCGCCCTTGTCTGTTTTCACAAGCCATTCGCCTGAAGGCAGCTGTTCAATGCCGAGAACCGATGTGTAGCGATAGATCGTGGCACCGCGATCACGCGCGCCCTTGGCCAGAGCCTGTGTCAGGTCAGCGGGCTGGATATAGCCATCTTCCGGATGCTGGATAGCACCGAGAATTCCATCCATTTCGGCCAGCGGCCAGATTTCCTTGACCTGTTCTGGCGTCAACAGCTTGACCGGAACGCCGATAGTTTCAGCAACACCGGCATAATACATATATTCGTCCCAGCGATCCTTGGTGCGGGCGAGACGAATATTGCTGCAATTGGTGAAGCCGACATTCATGCCGGTTTCTTCCTGCAGTTCCTGATAGAACTTGACGGAATATTTGTGAATCTGGCCGACGGAATAGCTCATGTTGAAAAGCGGCAGCAGACCGGCCGCATGCCATGTGGAACCCGATGTCAGTTCCTTGCGCTCGATGAGCACCACATCGCTCCAGCCCTTCTTGGCCAGATGATAGAGTGTTGATACACCCACCACACCACCGCCGATGACAACTACACGCGCTTGGGTCTTCATTTCATTCTATCCTCTGATATCAATCGGTGGTTTGGCGGTGATCTGGCGACACGCACCAATTTTCTGCACTATGCCGTTCGTACTGTCCATTGCTAAGGCCTGTTTGCGACATGGCCAAAACACGGCGCGACGCGCGGCAAACTGTCAGCATTTTGCGTGAATTTCTGATCAAACTGCGGGAATGATTTAACGCAATATGGAGACTTCCCGCTATAGAAATGGTCTTTAAGCGTCGACCAGCCGGAAACGAAGAATAATGTCAGATATCTCCAAGGACATGACCAGACCGGCAGTTGGGATATTCTCCCCACTGGCGCTGCTTCTGTTGATGCTGGCTGTGCTGGCGCTGCTGCTTGGTCTACGACTGGTGGTGCCGATCGGCCCGATGTACTGGGACACCTATATATATCTCGACGCAGCCCAGCGCCTGAAGATGGGACAAATCCCGGCGGTGGATTTTCTGGCTCCCGTCGGCGCGCTCGACTATTACCAGTTCTATTGGCTGCAAAGGCTTTTCCCCAATGGCCAGCCTACCCTGCTTGCGCAGTGGTCCGCCCTTATTGTTGCCGCGCCCATCATGGCTGTTATTGTTTGGGACGTGGACAAACGCCGCCGCAGCATTGCCTTCGCCCTCATTATTCCCTTTTTGATTTTTGCGATCTGCCCCACCAACACGCAGAGCTTTCATTCCTATCCCGGGATCTCAGGCTTTGGCATCTATAACCGGCACACATCGCTGCTGCTCTATGTTCTGACCAGCGCGCTGATCTTTCTGCCCAATACCCGCAAACTGGCTATCGTCGCTGCCTTGGCGATGCTGGCGCTGTTTTTCACCAAGATCACCGGCTTTCTTGCGGGCGGACTGATTGGCCTGTTCGCCATACTCAGTGGCCGGTTGAAATGGCGGCATGTATTGCTGGCCATGGTTGTGGTGATCGCCGCACTGCTGGTTTTTGAACTCAACCACCGCATGGTTTCAACCTATCTCGCCAGCATCATCGAACTGGTGGGCATGAATCAGGGCGTGCTTCTGTCGCGTTTTCTGACTGTTTTTTCCACCAAGCTGGATGTCATTCTGGCCGCCGCCGCGCTCATCCTGTTTCTCTTCTGGATCAATCGCAGCAATGTGTCTGCCGCGCTCAAAAAGCTGACCAGCCAGCCATCCACCAAGGCAGTGGCAACCGTTCTTGATCAGGACTTTCTGTGGATTGGCATTGTGCTGGTCGCGGGCATTTTCCTGGAGACCCAGAACACCGGCAGTCAGGAGTTTATCTTCCTCTGGCCTGTCCTGCTGGCACTGATAGTCAAGTCGGCGGCCTTGCCGGAAAGGCATCGCCGCATCGTCTACGTACTCGTGGCCTTCACGGCGATACCCACCTTGACCAAAGTGATGCACGAGAGCCTGCGCATGACAGCTGTTGCGCCAACATATGTGGCGGCACCTGTCACGGACGTAAAATCAATGGGGCTAGTGTCGACGCGCAAAGACATATGGGAGCGCGTTGATCTCCTGCAGGCGCATTATGTGAAGAATGCTGCTACCTATCACGAACTGGCGGAACAGGGGCAGCTTCCAAGCTGGCAGCTTTATTCGGAACTGGATTACCAGATGTTCTGGCTCGTCTCGGCGGACCGCGCCGTCAAGGCCATCAAGCAGTTCGAAGCCACGAACGGCGTACATCTGAACAGTTTGATGAACCTCGATTTCACCAATCCGTTCCCATGGATTCTCGATCGCGATGCAACGCGCCACATACAGATTGGTGCTGATCCCTTTCGCACCGTTGGCGACCTGACATCGGAGGAAGAAGCCGCAGTGCGCGCGACAGACGGCGTGTTGCGGCCAAGCTGCCCGGTGACGACAGCGCGTTTGATGCTTTGGAAAGTCTACGAGAAAACCCTTGATGACCGAACTGTGGTCAAGCTCAATGAGTGCTGGGATCTTTTGCTGCGACCGGGCATTGCCAGCACAAAATAAAAGGCCGGGACATCAGCCCGGCCCTCGAAACCTTATTTCACCTGCGCTTTGACGAAATCTTTGACAATCCGCACGATGCCGCGCGACAGCACCTCATCAAGCGCCGCAATAAACCGGTCCACATGGTCATGCTGGCAGATCAATGGCGGCTCAAGGCGAACCACATTGCGGTTATACTCGGTGAAGGCCACCAGCACGCCATGATCGCGCAGGAGATGGCTGCCGATAAAGCCGGGAAGTGACCCCTTCAGCTTATCATCAAGCATGGTAAGCACGGGCCGCAGGACAACGGGTACTGTCTTGGAAAAGTCGTGGAATTCGAGGCCGATCATCAGCCCCTGCCCGCGAACATCCTTGATCATGGCCGGATACTTGACTTTGAGGCCTTCCAGCTGTTCCAGCAGATAAGCACCCGTCTCGGCTGCATTGTCGATCAGGTGTTCGTCATAGAGAATATTGATCGCTTCAATGGCTGTCACACAGGCCTCGCCAATACCGCCAAAGGTCGCCATGGCGTGGATCATTGCGGTCTTGGGTGTCCCATAGGCCTTCATATAGACCTCACGCCGCGCGATCATCGCACCCACAGCAGCCTTGCCGCCGCCCAATGATTTCGCCAGCGCCGTCACATCGGGCACAACACCCGCATGTTCGAACGCATAAAACCGACCGGAACGGCCAAAGCCGCACTGTACCTCATCGGCCACCCAGAGCACGCCATATTGATCACACAGCGCCCGAAGCTTTTGCCAATAGCCATTTGGCGCGCTGATGATGCCGCCGCCGCCCTGAATGGTCTCAAGCACAATGACACCGATTTCCGGGTCGGAACGAAACACATTCTCGACCGCATCAATATCGCCGAAGGGAATACGCACCGTATTGTCGACAAGCTTGAAATCGCCGCGATAAAGTTGGCCATCGGTGATCGACAAAACACCCTTGGTCTTGCCGTGAAACGAATTCTCGGCATAGACGATCTTGGGTTTCTTTGGCCCCGCCGCCCGCTCCGCCACCTTGATTGCCGCCTCCATGGCTTCCGACCCGGAGGAGCCGAGAAACACCATGTCGAGATCACCGGGCGAACAGGCCGCAAGATTATGAGCCAGAGCGCTCGCATATTGCGACATGAAGGCAATGGCGATTTCCTGACGCCGCTCGTCCTGAAACTGTTTGCGTGCGGCCACAATACGCGGATGGTTATGGCCAAAGGCCAGCGATCCGAATCCGCCGAAAAAGTCGAGAATAGCCCGGCCGTTCTGATCGTAATAATACATGCCTTCCGCATGTTCGATCTTGATCTTGTGGAAGCCCAGAAGCTTCATGAAATGCAGCTGGCCGGGATTGAGGTGCTTGGTGAAAAGCTCCGTCATGCGCGGCAGCGTCATCACCTTGGCTTCTTCAACGGTCAGCAGATCGGGCCTTTTGATCGGCTCGATCACATCAGGGGTGTCTTTTGGCAGTGCTGTCAGCTTGTTCATCGATAATCCCCCTTATTGCGCCGTTATCGACGATGGTTGACCGGCAACCTTGCCATCCTTGTTGTTGCGATATTCGCGGTAAGCCGCGATCAGCATGTCTTCGTCCCGGTATTGCGGCACCCAGCCCAGTTGCCGCTCGGCTTTTGAGACATCCAGTACGCACATCTCGTCAGCAATCAGATATTGTTCCGGGTCCATGATCGGCATGTTCAGCCAGTCAAATGCATCCAGTGTTTTCTTGACGGCCCATGCGGGCGTCGGCAGCAGCAGTGATCTTGAATTGGCGAACTTGACCAGATCACCCAGCAGCTTGCGCACCGGCGGCGGGTTGAGCGAACCGAGATTATAGGCCTCGTTGGGCACACCGGCTTTCCACGCTGCACGTGCAGCCTCGGCGCAATCGAACACCGAAATGAACTGATAGGGGTTCTTGCCCGAACCGATCATCGGAACAGGCAGATTATAATCGATCAGCTTGAACAGCTTTTCGAGAATGCCGAGCCTTCCGGGTCCGATGATCAAACGCGGGCGGAACAGCGAGATATCCATGCCCCGCATCCGCCATTCCGCGGCGAGTTCTTCGGTTTTGAGTTTTGACCATCCATATTCGCCAAGCGGCGCCGCCGGATGGTCTTCGGTCTGTGGCCAGACATAGGTGTGGCCGTAAATCATGTCGGTGGTGTAGTGGATAAGCTTCTTCGCGCCTGCCTTGTCCATCGCCTTGATGATGTTCTCAGTGCCGAAGTAATTGACCGGAAAGAAGAAATCGTGGCGTTTGGCACGTACCTGCAAGGGCGAGAGCATCTTGGCGGACAGGTTATAGACCATATCATCCGCCTTGATGCCAACGGCAGCAATCGCCTGCGGATCGATCACATCGCACTGAACAAAGGCAATATTGGCATAATGCGGCAGGTCGCTTTTGACGATATCCACAACGATAACCTCTTCGCCATCGGCGATCAGTTTGGGTGCGAGATGGCGTCCGACAAACCCGTCGCCGCCGAAAATTACGTGTCTCATGGCTCTGCTCACTCAGGACGAAGTTGTGGGGGCTGGCGGCGTCTGTTCACCCGGCTCAGCGCCGTTGTGACGGCCGCTCTGCGCAATGAAAATCGTGCCGAGCATAATAAACGCAATTCCGGCAATCTTGTAGGCTCCAAGCTCCTCCTTGAATACGGCCCAGGCGAACAGCGCGACCGCCACATAGGCAAGGCTCAGAAAGGGATAAGCGAAGGAAAGGTCCACCTTGGAAAGCACGTAGAGGTGCGAGGCCATCGAAATGACGAAGGTGAAAAGCCCGGCAAACACCCATGGGTTGAACACGATCTGGAACACGCGCTGGATAAAGCTGTCCGCGCTGAAACTGATCGGCCCGAGCGTGATCATCCCGTATTTCAGCATGACCTGCGCCGCCGCATTGGTCATGACTGTAAAGAGTATGAACGGAATATATTTTGTCATGCCAAGATTACCCCCACCTGCTGCCCCCAAATAACAACCTTACGTTGAAAAGACTCGAAGGCCATTGTTAAAAATTGAACCATCTGTCGCTTTATTCTTGGGCCGACAGAGCGGTTCGTGCCCAGAAATTCGAATTGAACATCAGGTCCCGCCGTTCCTCCAGCTGCTTCCATTGCGGAAACCCTGATTTGAAGACGGCGGCACTCATCCGCTGATCCTTATACGGATTGACCCGCCCGCCCGCTTCGATTGTCATGCGGTCAAGCTGCTCCAGCAGCGACAGCGTCTTCTGGCCGCGATTGGGAAAATCCAGCGTAAGCGTGTAACCGGCCCGCGGAAATGACAGCAGGCCCGGTGAGGCAATGGCGCCAAAGCGCTTGAGAACCGTCAGGAATGAGTTTTGCCCGGCCTGCCGCGTCGCCTCCAGCATAAGAGCAATCGTCTCGCGGGCATTGGCTTCCGGGATGACACTCTGGTGCTGATAGAGCCCTGCCCGGCCATAAAGGCGGTTCCAGTTCTTCACCTGATCGAGCGGATAGAAGAAAGGCGAATAGCCTGTCAGCCCCGTATCGGTTTTGCTGCCTTTGCGATGATAATACGCCGTGTTGAACAGCTTCAGGCTCGGAAAATTGAGCGCGGAAACCGGCAGATCGACAGGCACGCCAAATCTGGTCCTGCCCGCGCTGATGTCGAAATTGCCATTGTCCGCATGGTTTCCGGTCAGGAGAATGCCGCGACCGCTACCCAGCTGATCCACCCAGGCGACGGCATATTCATTCTCTTCATCCGCTTTTGGGGCGAGATCGAAGTAGGTGTCCAGATTTTTAAAGCGGGTGACGCGCTCCTCAATATCAAGCGAACTGACCCGCATCAACCGGATGGAGGCTGTCTGGATAATCCCGGTCAGGCCAAGCCCGCCTATGGTGGCGTTGAACAGATCCGTATTTTCAGAAGCCGAGCAATTGGCAACTGTCCCGTCGGAGCGCAGAAGATCGAACCTCTCGACATGGCAACCGAATGTACCGCGCCGGTGATGGTTCTTGCCATGCACATCATTGGCGATAACACCGCCCAGCGTAACAAACCGGGTACCGGGCGTAACAGGCAGGAAATAACCTTCCGGCGCGGCGATTGCGATAATATCCGCAAGCAGCATCCCCGCTTCCGCATGCAGCACACCCGCTGCTGTGTCGAAGGAGATGAGCTGATTGTTGGGACGCATGTCGACCAACAGGCCCGCATCATTGTGGCAACTGTCGCCATAGGATTTGCCATTACCGAATGGCAGGTAGGAGCCGGGCAGCGAAACATCGAAAGCCTGCCGCGCCTCCTCCAGCGAAATGGCGGAGCGGCGATGCCTGTCTATCCGGCCAAAGCTTTCATAGTCGTGCGTCATGCCCTTGCGCCACCATAGAGCAGCAAGGCCGCGCCGATTGCGATCATGACCTGGCTGCGCCAATCGGAAATAATGAAGACAACCGGGTCTTCATGCATCTCGCCGCGATGCGCCAGAATCCAGATGCGGATATTGAGGTAGAGAACGATGGGGCACAGGGGCCAGATCATCCACGGATAGGAATAAAGCCGGACCACGGAATCGCTGTCCACATAAAGCGCGAGAACCGTGGCGGCTGCAAAAGCGGATGCGACACCGCATTGCGCAACAACCTCGCGATCACTCTGCCGATACCCCCTGCCCGCAATGCGATCCTTTTCGAGCAGTGTCGTGCTTTGCAACTCCACATAGCGTTTAACCAGCGCAAGCGAGAGAAAGAAGAATGACGAGAAGGCCAGAAGCCAGAATGATCCCGCAATGTTCGTGGCAGCAGCACCGGCGAGCACACGCAGTGTATAAAGTCCTGCCAGCATCAGGACATCAATCAGCAGCATACGCTTGAGCGAAAGCGAATAGGCCGTTGTGGCGATGATATAGACACCCAGCACGACGCTGAATGCCCACGGCAATTGCATTGCCAGAAGACCGGCGATGACAAGCAGCAGGAACGCAATCCTCAGCCCGAACGGGATGGAAAAGACCCCGCTGGCAAAGGGGCGGCTCTTTTTTCGGGCGTGCTGGCGATCCAGCGGCAGATCAAAAAGATCATTGAGAATGTAAATCGCCGAAGCCGCGGCAGAAAACGCCACAAATGCGATCAGCGCAGCGCTCAATGTCACCCAATTCGTGATCTCATGATCGAGTGTGGGCGGCACGAAGATAAGCGTGTTCTTCATCCATTGATGCACCCGCAACATTCGGAAGAACGTCCGCCAACTGCTCTTTGGCGCTTCAAATATACGGACCGAATGCGCATTCTGCCATTTGCCTGCCGCGCGGTCTGGTGCAACCACAATGGCCTCGCTGGCGGCCGCAAAGACGGGGATGTCAGCCCTGCTATTGCCCGCATAGGCAAAGCTTCTTCCAGCAAAGGTTTTCAGCAGGAACTCGGTTTTCAGCTTCGATGTCAGATTTCGCGTCTCATCCGTGGCATAAACCGCATCGAAAAGACCGATATGCGCAGCAATTGGCTCTGCAAACTGCCGGGCGGCCCCAGTGGCCAGAACAATGCGCCGGCCCTTGCTGTGCTCTTCCCGCAAAAATTCGAGAAAATCCCGCCTATAGGGAAGAAGGGCGGGATCGATACAGACACGTTGGGATATCTGATGCTTCAGATTGCCTTTTCCCTTTAACGCCCAGAAAGGCAGAACGAAGAGATAAAGCATATTCTTCTTGAGCAGCTGAAAAATACTTTCCCATAAAAGATCAGTGGCAATCAAAGTGCCATCAAGATCGACAACGAGATCCACAAACTGCTTGCTTGACTGCTTGCTTGACTGCACGCTCACCGACACATCCCCACGCGATATTCCCCATGCGACGACCTATCGGCAAACTAGAAATGAAGCGTGAACTGCCCAAGTAAAATAAAAAAATACGAGTAAAAACAATATCGACAGTGAATCAGAAATTAATAGGCCCGAACTATTTTAAACAGTTCGGGCCTATATTTACTGGATCAGCCGGGTTTCGTCTACTTGATCGAAACCTTGCCGCCTTTGATTTCTATGCTTTCGCCGCCCGTCAGGGCTTCGCGGTCTCCATTGGGAAACGTGACGAAGCAGCCGCTGCTGCAGAACTCAACCGTATCACCGGCGGCAACCTGCAACTGGGTTTTACTGGAACCTTCGGTCACGACGACGGTTTGAGCGCTGGCATCGCTGTTTTTCAGGCTGGCCGCGAACGCTGGTCCGGCCACAATGGTGCCCGCTACAATGGTGCTTGTAAGAATGACAAAAGCAAACTTGTTCATTTCACCCCGGTGTTTCCACCGCCCCTGTTACATCGGGCTTAACTGCCCCTTTTCGACAATAGTTATAACGGGGTGAAACTGAACGGCAACTGAACGTCTCGTTATTTTTCCGATATTTAGACGAAAGCACCAAGTTGATGGCTGATCTGTATCATCAATTCTTTGTTGTCTTCTTCGCTTGTCCCGCAAGCTGCTCCTTTACCCGGTCTGTAATCATCTGAACGATGGCATCTGCATCATCCAGATGAATGTTGACGTCGCGCTGCGGGAACGGAATCTCGATCCCCTCTTCGGCAAAGCGATCAACCAGCGCAAAGCGGATTTCATTCTGTACAGTGCCTGAGTTTGACAGGTCAGCAAGATGCACCCGCATTTCGAAATCCATCGTCGAATCCGCAAGCGCCTTGAAAGCAACGAAGGGTTCCGGGTTTTTCAGTACCAGCGGGTGGCTGCGCGCAATGTCCATCAGGATGGCATGCACACGGCGTGGATCGACCTTATAGGAAACGCCAATCGGAATTTCCACGCGGCCAAGCTTGTTGCGGTGCGTCCAGTTACCAACATTGCCGTTGATGAAGGACGAGTTCGGAATAATGATCGATTGACGCTGGAAGGTTTCAACTTCCGTCGCGCGAACACTGATCTTCTTGACAATGCCACCAACGCCGCTTGTTTCAATCCAGTCACCCACCTTGAAAGGTCGCTCGGCCAGAAGGATAAGGCCGGAGACAAAGTTGGAAACAATGGCCTGCATACCAAAACCGATACCGAGCGACAGACCACCGGCAACCAGCGCGAGGCTTGAAAGATTGATGCCCGCCGCCGAAATGCCAATGAGACCCGCTATGCCGAGGCCGAGATAACCGACCGCAGTGCGGATCGAGTTGCGCACACCGGAATCCAGCTTGCCACGCGACATGACCCTGATATCGAGCCAGCCCTGAAACCAGCGCGTGAAACCGTAGAACAGGGCAAACAACAGGATACCAACTGCAATGGCCACCAGTGAGATCGTCACCGATCCAATCTGGAAGCCGGTGGCAAAGGTCAGGAACCAGACCGTCATTTCGCTCCACTGGAAGCCCCAGAGCAGCAGAATGATCGGAATACCAAGCAGAAGCACAAAGACATTGATGACGATGCTGGCAATCAATCCAAGCTGGTCGAGCGTTGATTCATCGATGCCGAAGCGTGTCTGAATTGTGCGTCCTAGCACCGTGCCACCAAGCGCATTCTCGTCTGCAACGGCACGAGCCGTAAGGAAGCCGAGATACATTGTGACGAGCACAGCACCATTGATGACGATCTGCTGCGAGACAAAGCGCGCAAAGCCGATATAGCCAAGCAGGGCAGCGGCGATCGGAATAAGACCGATGGCATAGAGGAACAGCCGCAATGGACGCGGCCAGCGCTTTGCTGCGCCGGTTTCCTGATCCTCCAGCGGTTTCAACAAAGCCATGGCGATGATGAGAAGCCCGACCAGAACCGTTGCAAACAGGCTTTTGGCCACCGTCAGCGACAGTGGTGAAGTTGCAATCTGGTTGATCGTATCGGCAAGGTAGTCAAGCCCGGTGATGGTTGCGGTCGCGGTGATCAGAACCATCAGGATACGGCCCGGACGGGGCGCCACATGCACAAGCCGCCAGTTCGGCGCACCGGGACAGATGACCGCCTGCGCCAAAGCATGAACGAAGTAGACAATACCGATCACGCAAAACAGCGTGTAGAACAGCGCGGCAACGTCAGGTCGCAACACATTGAAATAGCTAAGGAAGAGATAGGTGGTGGCAAGAAATACCACCACGGTCAGCGAGCGCATCAGCGTTGACCAGAACGCGACCGCCAGACGGCTGAGATAGGATGGCTGCTCAATGGCGGCATCGCGCAGGTAAAGGTGCCCAAGCAGCCGCTGCCCGCCGATAAGAAGGACCAGAGCAGCAATCACAGCAAAGAAAGCTGCGGCCAGCATCGATTGCCATTTGAAGGTGACGACAAAGCGCCACCAGGATGAAATCAGCTGGTTCATCGTGCTCATTTCGCGGCCATAAGCGTCGATCACTTCGCTGCCGAGAGAATAGTTGATGTCAACGCGCTGCGACAATGTATTGGCGAACAGCTCGCGGCGCGCATCACCAATTGCGTCGATCATCTTGTTGACTTCGAGCAACTGATCTTCGGTTTCACCCAGAACCGCGTTGATTTCGGCCTTCTCGGTCGTCAGACGTGTCCGTTCATCAGTAACGATCTTGGCTTCCGCTGGCTGACCTTGTGGCGGTGGCGATCCCAGCTGTTCAAGCCGGGCGTTGATCTCCGTGATACGCGGACGGAACGAAACACCAATATCAAGCAGCTTTTTGGCGCTGGCTTCCAGATCAAGCCGGAGATTTGCCAGCGCGGCGTCCGCGTCAGCCTTTTGCTTGAATTTCTGTTCGTAGGCCGCGATCTGCTTTTTCAACGCATCGATGACGGGGCGCTGCTCGCTCACAATGCTGGATGGAACCGCAGGAGCTGGAGCCTCAGCTACCGGCGCTGGAACTGGAGCCGGTGCGACTGCTGCCGGTGCTGGTGCAGCGGGCGCAGTCGTTGCCGGTGCTGGTGCGGGCGTTGTTTGCGCCAAAGCCAATTGGACAGGCGCCGCCAGAAACAGAACGGCGGCAATCGTCAGAAGAATCTGCCGAAGAAAAGATGAAATCACAGGTCTGGAGCCTTTATGAATAGTTTGCTTTGTCGATTTGCCTGTTCATGTCGGCACAATCAAGGCACTTTTTGCTTCCAATTCCAAGCTTGGGTCGGGTTGTTGATAGTGCTCGCCGCTATCCTGATGACCGTCCCTTGCGTCGGACAGTAGCATAATGCCGGGGTAATCATGAATCGTCACACATAAGGCAGGCCGAAATTCTTGCCAAAGTAACAGTTTTGCTCACCTTCGCTTCGTACTCATCTTGACCAGCCCAGACACACACTGTTGACTGGCATATCAGAGAAATAAAACGCCAAACCGCAACAGATTCGCTTTCGAGACAAGAAGACCATGATAATCAAATGCCCCTATTGCGGACCGCGTGACGTCATCGAATTCACCTATCAGGCCGATGCAACGCGCCAACGCCCCGATCCGGCTTCGTCAGATCAGGCCGCATGGAGCGCCTATGTCTATGACCGCGCCAACCCCATGGGCTCGCACCGCGAATTCTGGCTGCACAGCGGTGGCTGCCGCCAGCATTTGATCGTCACCCGCGATATGGCAACCCACGTCATTTCATCCGTTGGCTTTGCGCGCGACGCAGTTGCATCGGTAAAAGGCGGTGAGCACCCATGACCGCTTCAAGACTTCCCAAGGGCGGACGTGTTGACCGCGCCAAAACCGTTCGCTTTACCTTTGATGGCAAGGCCTATAGCGGCCATCCCGGCGATGTGCTGGCTTCCGCCCTCCTTGCCAATGGCATCACGCTGTTTGGCCGTTCGTTCAAATATCACCGGCCGCGCGGCGTCTTTGCTGCCGGCAGCGACGAGCCCAATGCGCTTGTTACGGTTTTGTCAGGCGATGTGCGCGAACCCAATGTCCGCGCTACCGAGCTGGAAATCTATGATGGACTGGTGACGGAAAGCCAGAACCGTTTCCCATCGCTTGAGCATGATTTCATGGCCGTCAACCAGTTGGCCGGGCCGATATTTTCCGCAGGTTTCTACTACAAGACCTTCATGGGACCGGCGATAGGTCCGCTGCGCAGCACTAAAGTCTGGATGTTCTTTGAAAAATTCATCCGCCGCGCCGCCGGTCTTGGCAAGGCGGGCGTGACAGCAGACCCGGATCATTACGAACGCATGAATGCCTTCTGCGATGTGCTTGTCGTCGGCACCGGCCCCGCCGGGCTTCTGGCGGCAGAAGCTGCTGCGGAAACCGGCGCACAGGTGATTGTCGCCGAAGAGCGCCCTATGGCTGGTGGTTCGCTGCTCGCCTCGGTTGAACTGATTGATGGACGCAATGCTGCCGTCTGGGCGCGGGAAAAAGCGGCAGCGCTTGCTGCCCTTCCCAATGTCCGCTTTCTCACCCGCACCTCCGTCTGGGGTTATTATGATGGCAATGTCCTGACAGCCATCGAACACGTTTCCGACTTCAAGCCAAACCGCACCAAGGGGCAGGCACGTCAGCGCTACTGGATCATCCGCACCGGCAAGACCATTCTGGCGACGGGTGCATTTGAGCGGCCTATTGTTTTTCCCGGCAATGATTGTCCCGGCGTCATGCTGGCCGATGCTGTCAGGCGCTATGCCGTCGAATATGGCGTTGCGACAGGAAACAATGTGACGCTGTTTACCAACAATGACAGCGCCTATGAAGCGGCACGCGCCCTGTCACAGGCTGGCGTCAACATCGTTGCTATCGTTGATGTGCGCGCCGATGTTTCGGGTTCCTGCATTGAGATTGCCTCATCGGCGGGAGCGGAGCTTGTGCTCGGCCATGCGGTAACAGGCACCCATGCGGGTAAGACCCTGAGTTCGATCACTGTGCAGCATTTCAATGCGCAGACCGGTCATGTCTCGGGAACACCGCGGGAAATCAAGACCGATTGTCTGGGTGTTTCAGGCGGATGGTCTCCGGCTATCCATCTTGCCAGTCAGGCAGGTGGCAAGCCCGAGTGGGATGAAGACCTGCAAGCCTTCCTGCCACCCGAACCCAACCAGAACTGGGTCACTGCCGGATCAGCCGCTGGCTATATGGATACGGTCAGCGTGTTTTCCGATGGGGCCACCAAAGGCTCCTCGTCCAAGGCCAAGCCAAAACTACCCTCGGTCGATGCGCCGATGTTCGACGCTTCGCCCGCTGCCGTTTTCCAGATCGAACCGGCGGCCAAGTCGCAAAAAGCTTTCGTCGATTTTCAGCATGACGTTACCGCCGATGATATTCGCCTCGCCTATCGCGAAGGCTTCCATTCGGTGGAGCACCTGAAGCGCTACACTACACTTGGCATGGCAACGGATCAGGGCAAAACGTCGAATATTCCCGGCCTTGCCATCATGGCCGATGCGCGCGGCATTACTATTCCGGAAGCTGGAACAACGCGGTTTCGCCCGCCTTTCACCCCTGTTTCCTTCGGGGCAATTGCTGGCGAGCGCTATGGCGATCTGCGTCCGCACCGCCTGACACCCATGCATGACTGGCATCTGGCCAATAGTGCCAAGACCTATGAGGCCGGTCTTTGGCATCGCCCGATGATCTATGGCAGCCATGGCGAAACTGTTGAACAGGCCTATGTGCGGGAAGCCCGTGCCGTGCGCCAGAGTGTCGGCATTGTCGATGTTTCGACCCTCGGCAAGATCGACATTCAGGGCCCCGACGCGGGAATATTCCTTGACCGCGTTTATACCAACATGTTTTCCACCCTGCCCGTCGGCAAGGCGCGCTACGGCCTGATGCTGCGTGAAGACGGCATTGTCTATGATGACGGCACCACATGGCGCTTGAGCGAAACGCAGTTCCTGATGACGACAACCACGGCCAATGCCGGAAATGTCATGCAGCATCTGGAATTTTATCTCGATTGCGTCTGGCCTGACCTGCGCGTGCATCTCACTTCAGTGACCGATGTCTGGGCCGGTACGGCTGTGTCAGGCCCAAAAGCCCGCGCCGTTCTGGAAGCCTGTGTCACGGGGACCAGCGTCGACAATACAACTCTGCCTTTCATGGGCATTGTTTATGGTTCCATCGGCGATGTGCCCGTCATGATCTGCCGCCTCTCCTTCTCGGGCGAACTTGCCTATGAAGTCTATTGCGGCGCAGGGTTCGGTACACAGGTCTGGGAAGCGCTGCTGGAAGCGGGCAAGCCTTACGATATCATGCCTTACGGTCTGGAAGCGCTTGGTACGCTGCGCATCGAAAAGGGCCACGTTACCGGCGCCGAAATCGACGGGCGCACCACGGCCCATGATCTGCATCTCGACTGGATGCTATCAAAGAAAAAGCCCTACATCGGCTCTGGCATGAAGGATCGCGACGGTCTTGCCGATGAAAATCGCCTGTCGCTCGTCGGCCTGATCTCGCTCGACAACCAGTCGATCAATGGCGGCAGTCATATTGTCAGTGATGCCACCCCGCGCGAACCCGCCGACAGTTTCGGCCATGTCACCGCCGCCTGCTATTCACCGGCGCTCGGCAAATATATTGCACTGGCGCTCGTCAAGCACGGCACATCCATGATCGGCAACCGCGCCTATGCGACGGACCTATTGCGCGGCAAGCATGGCGCGGTCGAGATCGTCAGTCACCACATGTTTGATCCAGAGGGGAGCCGGATGCATGGCTGAACCACAATCTCCACTCGGCCACGCCTTTGTACCCGGTGATCACGGCAATTCTGCCGGTGGTGTCGGCATTGCGATAACGGAGCGGAAGAACCTGTCCATCGTTCAGGTTACTGCATGGCGCCAAACCATTCCCGCCGCCTTGACCGCCATCAGCAATGTGACGGGGCTCAGCGTCCCGGATAAACCCGGTGCCGGGCGCAGTGCTGGCGAGAAATCCGTGTTTGGTTTTGCCCCCGGACGTTATTTTGTCGTGGCGCAAGCCAGCGATCTGGAAGAGCGTTTGCGCAAGGCAATACCGCTTGAAACCGGAACAATCATCGATCTCACCCATGGCCGCATGGCTATTCGTGTCAAAGGTCCATGGTCCGAATGGGTTTTGTCAAAACTGTTTGCGATCGACTTTTCCGAACACGCTTTTCCTGCCGGTTTTGGCCGCGCGACGCTGCATCACGATATTCACACCAATATCCAGCGTATCGATGAGGAAACCTTTGACCTCTACGTGTTCCGCACCTTTGCCCGCTCGTTCTGGCAGACGCTGGGCCACGCGGCAGCCGAAGTGGGCTACCACGTCGAATAGTCAGATCAAGTGGTGAGCAAGCTCTTCGCGGGCTTTCCGGCCACGTAGACCTCGGCGATGGTCCTGTCGTCGCCCATGGTCTGCATCAGGAAAAGCTCTTCCACCAGCGTTTCCACCGTCTCCATGCGCAGCCGCATGGCCGGGGTTGAACGGGCATTGAGCACGATGCAATCGGCTTCCGCACCCGGCATGAACGAGCCGATGATCCCCTGCAGGGAGAGCGCGCGGGCATTGCCAAGCGTCGCCTGATAGAAGGAGCGCAGCGGATGATAGCGCTGGCCCTGAATGTTCAGGATCTTGTAGCCCTCATCCAGCGTGCGCAACATGGAATAGGACGTGCCGCCGCCAATATCCGTGGCGATTGCATGTCGCACTGGCGGGCTGGATGCTTCGAGCCGAGCCAGATTGAACAGGCCGCTGCCGATGAACAGGTTGGAGGTCGGGCAGAACACGGCCACCGAACCGCTATTGGCGATAGAGGCTATTTCCGCATCGGTCAGGTGAATGCAATGGCCAAGCAGCGTCTTGGGGCCAAGCAGGCCGTAGTGGTCATAAACTTCAGTATAATCCCGGCTCCACGGAAACAGCTCCGCCACGAAGGCAATCTCGGCGGTGTTTTCGCAAAGGTGGGTCTGCACATGCAGATCAGGATATTCGCGTACCAGCGCGCCGCTCATCTCCAGCTGCTCGGGGCTGGATGTCGGCGCAAAGCGCGGCGTGATCGCGTAGAGCTGACGACCCGTGCCGTGCCATTTGCCGATTAACTCCCTGCTGTCGTCATAGCCTGACTGCGGCGTATCCAGAAGCCCCGGAGGTGCATTGCGATCCATCATCACCTTACCGGCGACCATGCGCATATTGCGCCTGTTGGCTTCCGTGAAAAACGCTTCGACCGATGCTTTGTGAACAGTGCAATAGGCGGCAGCCGTGGTGGTGCCGTGCCGGATCAGTTCATCAAAAAACGCCGAGGCAATCCGTTCAGGATGTCCCTGATTGGAGAATTTCTGCTCTTCAACAAAGGTGTATCTGTTCAGCCATTCCATCAACTCGCCCGCATAGGACGCAACAACCTGCGTCTGCGGATAGTGTATATGCGTGTCGATGAACCCCGGCATGATCAGATGCGGGCGATGATCGATAACCTCGACATTCTGCCCTTCCCCGGCCCGCAGCCGCGAGAATTCATCCATCGCCCATATCTTGCCGTCGCGGATCAGCAGTCCGCCATCTTCAATATAGGTGAATGCATCGCGGCTCGCTTCGCCAGCCAAAGGCTCATCGTGAAACGTCAGCAGACGTCCGCGTAACAGAAGTTCAGTCATTGCGTCGATTTTCCCGATGCCGCAGCGCGATACCAGGAGACAATCTGGGCTCTTTCGGCATCTGTCATTTGAGTAAGGTTTCCCGGTGGCATGGCATGGCTGGCACCGGCGAAGAGATAGACCTGACTGGCGTGAGTCGCAATCATGGCGTCCGTATCAAGCCTGATACCTTTGGGCGGATGCGCGATCCCTTCCCATGAGGGTTCCGCCGCATGGCACATGGAGCAGCGCCCCATCACTGTATCGCGCACCTGTTGAAAGTTCTGCGCGGCGAGGAAAGGCGTGGCGGCATTTGATACCTTTTCCTCGCCTTTCAAAACCTGTGGCACTGTCGACAGCCAGATAATCACGATGAACAACACGACCGACGCAAGCCATGTCCAGTGCGGATTGCCCTTACCCGCATGTTTTGAATTGAAGTAATGGCGGATCAGTACACCCATTACAAAAATCAGCGCGGCGATAACCCAGTTGAATTCCGTCGACGTCGCCAAAGGATAATGGTTCGACAGCATCAGGAAAATGACGGGAAGCGTCAGATAATTATTGTGGGTCGAGCGCTGCTTGGCCTGTTTCCCGAGCTTCGGATCAGGCGTCTTGCCCGCAATCAGATCCGCCACAACCTTCTTCTGGTTGGGAATGATCAGCAGGAAAACATTGCCGGACATGATCGTCGCGGTGAATGCACCAAGATGCAGGAAAGCGGCACGCCCGGTGAAAAGATGCGTATAGCCCCACGCCATGAAAACGATGACCGCATAAAGGATGATCATCAGGGCGGTGTCATTTTTGGCCAGCGGCGACTTGCACAGGAGATCGTAAATCAGCCAGCCAAGGCTGATCGATGCCAGCGAAATCAGGATCGCAACGGGCGTCGACACATCAAGCACATTGCGATCAATGAGATAAAGGTCGGCACCGGCATAATAGACGATGCAGAGCATCGCAAAGCCGGACAGCCACGTCGCATAGGACTCCCATTTGAACCAGATCAGATGCTCCGGCATGTTGGGCGGCGCGACCGTATATTTCTGAATGTGGTAGAAACCACCGCCATGGACCTGCCATTCCTCGCCATTCACCCCCTGCGGCAATCCCTGATGACGCCGCAACCCCAGATCAAGCGCGATGAAATAGAAGGATGAGCCGATCCATGCGATTGCAGTGATCACATGCAACCAGCGGGCGGCAAAGCTGAGCCATTCCCAGAAAATAAGATAATCCATCAAGGCCTCATGCAAAGCGTCACAATGCGTGTGTTCGAGGCTTGATGCAAGGTGGGGAAGTGGTGAGTAGTCAGTTGGGAGTAGTGAGTAGTCCGTGGTTCGTGGTTCGTGGTTCGTGGTTCGTGGTTCGACAAGCTCACCATGAGGGAGAGTGTGGATGCAAGGCTAATCGCAAAGATTGTAGATTGTGAAGATTGCAGATCACAAAGATTGTTGAGGTTGCAACTTTAAGATTGCAGAACTTGGCTCCCTTTCATCACCACTCTCCCTCATGGTGAGCTTGTCGAACCACGAACCACGGACTACTCACTACTCACTACTCACTACTCACTACTCACTACTCCCCCACCTACTTGGAATCATGAAAAATAATCCCGAGCGTATTGCGTTTGCCGCTGCGGACCCGGCTGACCCCATGGCGCATGTTCACACGATAATAGCCGCGCGAGCCTTTGACCGGCCGCTGGCTGACGGGAAACACCACGCCGTCCCCCTGCTTCAACGGCACCACTTCGGCACGTGATTGCATGCGGGGCCGCTGCTCGGTCAGCACAAACTCGCCGCCACTGAAATCTGCTCCCGGTTCTTTCAATAGAAATGCCACCTGCAACGGGAATACATGCACACCGTAAATATCCTGATGCAGGCAGTTGTAGTCCCCGGCACCATATTCAAGCAGCAGAGGTGTTGGCCTGTCCTGACCGGCAGCATGGCAGCGCTCGATGAACGACTGATGCTCATCGGGATAGCGGATATCGATGCCCATATGCTCGTTCCAGCGGTTGGCAATGCCAGCCAGCGGCGGATAGAGCGCTTCACGCAAACCATGCACAATCTCAGGCAGCGGATAAGAAAAATACTTATATTCCCCCTGCCCGAAACCATGCCGGGCCATGACGATGCGCTTGCGGAAAATCGTGTCATCAGGATAGCTGCCTGCCAGCGTCTCGCACTCCTCCTGCGTCAACACACTCCGAAGGATCGTGCAGCCGGAAGCATCCATTTCCGCTTCTGCTGCATTCCAGTCGATATTGCGCAGTCCAGTCATCGCCGTTTCCTCGATCATTTTAGTTTCACTAACAGGAAAACCTTATCCGGCCAGAACAACCACCCGATTCCTGCGCTCAAACCATGAAAAGGCCGGGTTTTTCATCCAATTGGCCGCACACACGACGATTTTAAGTGACTCAGCTTGCCGGACTTCATAAATAGAGTCGCAACGAGGCTGGTTCGGCCGCGACAATGAGCTATTGGAAACGCATATGGGCTTTAGCAGAAATGGCAAATCAGGAAGGCGTGGGTCCGCTCCGCTGCTGATTTCTATTTTCTGGCTGATTGCGACGCTTGGCGCGGTCTATATCGCTGCTCCCGAAACGGATCTACGCAACAACCGTGCCAGTACGCCGGTCCGCGATGATGCACGTCTGGCCCATGAGAGTGATAATCGCTCGGGCCCCGTGCAAAATTCCATGCGCATTGCCGCACTGGAAGCTCTGCACCTGAAAATCAAAAGCGGTATGCGGGCAGGCACGGATTCCCACGACGGCCTAGTGCCTGGCGGGAACGAACTCGTCCTGATCAGCAGACAGTCCGCTTCTCCATTGGAAACAGGTTCAGGCCTTGTGCTTGAACAAATCAGCGTTTTCAGCGCGCGGGCACCTCCTCTCGCCCTTGCTTGAGACCATTCGTTGCTCTGCAACGGTCCCAACACAACACCATCGGCAAGCCGCCCGGAACAGATGTGATCATCTCTCGGCAGCAGGGCCGCAATTCATAACGGAACACTGACATGCGCACTTCGAAATGGGTTCTGGGAACCTATATTTTCATCATTATTGCGGGCATCATCCTCGCGCTGCCCAATATTTTCACCAAGGCACAGCTTGATTCCCTGCCGAATTGGCTGCCCAAGAAGCAGATCTCGCTTGGTCTCGATCTTCGCGGCGGCTCCTACCTCGTTCTCGAAGTTGATGCCGCAGCGCTGAAAAAAGACCGCATCCGCGCCATGCTGGATGATGCGCGCAACAAGCTGCGCACGGAGCGCATTCAGGCACAGTCAATCCGTATTGCCGGTGATTCCGTCATCGTCACCATTGCTGATCAGGCACAGCGCGACCGCGCCGTGACTGTTCTGAAGGAATTGACCGCGCAGGTTACACAGATTGGCTTCGCCGCTCCGGTCAGCGATATCGACATTACCACTGCCGACAATACAATCCGCCTGACACTGACGGAAGCCGGCATGAAGGACAGGCTCGATAACGCCCTGACCCAGAGCCTTGAAATCGTTCGCCGCCGCGTCGATCAGGTCGGCGTTGCCGAACCATCCATCCAGCGCGTCGGTTCAGACCGTATCGTCGTCCAGCTTCCGGGCCTTCAGGACCCGTCACAGCTGCGCGCTCTGCTCGGCAGTACGGCCAAGATGACATTCCACATGGTTGCCAACGGCAATTACGGCGACACACCGCCTCCCGGCATTTCCATCCTGCCCGATGCAAAGAACCCCGGACAGACCTATCCTGTTGAAGATCGCGTTGCGCTGAGCGGTGAACGTCTGACCGACGCCCGCGCTGCCTTCGATACGCAGACCAACCAGCCGATCATTTCATTCCGCTTTGATAATGTCGGCGCCCGTCAGTTTGCCGATATCACCAGCCAGAACGTCGGACGTCCCTTTGCCATCGTTCTCGACGGCAAGGTGCTGACCGCTCCGGTCATTCAGGTTCCAATCACCGGCGGCTCCGGTCAGATCACCGGTAACTTCACCGTTCAGGATACAGTTACCACCGCGGCCCTGCTGCGTGCCGGTGCCCTGCCCGCACCTTTGACGGTGATCGAAGAACGTACTGTCGGCCCTGATCTTGGCGGCGACGTCATCAAGATGGGTATTTTGACCGGTCTTATCGGTTTTGCCCTCGTCGTCGGCTTTATCTTCGTTCTTTACGGAACATGGGGCTTCATCGCCAATCTGGCTCTGGCGCTTAACGTCATCCTGACATTCGGTGTTCTCACCCTTATCGGCGCGACGCTTACCCTACCCGGTATCGCCGCGATCATTCTCGGCATCGGTTTTGCCGTTGATGCGAACATTCTCATCAATGAGCGTATCCGGGAAGAAGCCCGCAAAGGCATCGGCGCCATGGCTGCCGTGGATCGTGGTTTCAAACACGCCTACGCAACCATCGTTGACGCGAACGTTACCCACATGATTTCCACCCTGCTGCTGTTCCTGTTCGGCTCAGGCCCGATCCGCGGTTTTGCCGTGACCATGCTTATCGGCACGCTCATTTCAATGTTTACCGCCGTTACGGTCGTGCGCATCGTCATGACGGCCATCGTCCGCCGCCGCAAGATGAAGACGATCAGCATCGAACATGTGGTCAAGCTCGTTCCGGAGACCACGAATATCTCCTTCATGAATGCGCGTTTCTTTGGTATCGGCGTGTCGATCTTCCTGTCGATTGCCTCGATTATCCTGTTTATTCATCCGGGCCTCAATTACGGCATCGACTTCAAGGGCGGCATTCAGGTAGCGATCGCAACCTCGAAGCCAACAGATCTGGCTACCATGCGCAGTTCGCTTGAAGAGCTGGGTCTCGGTGAGGTCGTGCTTCAGCAGGCTGGCAGCGACAGTCAGGTACTGATTCGCGTTCAGCGTCAGGATGGCGGCGAGGAAGCCCAGACCATTGCTGTGACCAAGGTCAAGGCAGCGGTCGAAAAGCTCGATCCCGGTGTGAAGATCGAAAGCTCGGAAGTCGTTGGACCAAAGGTCAGTCAGGAACTGGCACGGTCGGGCGTTCTGGCTGTTATTCTCGCCAGCATCGCCATGCTGCTCTATATCTGGTGGCGGTTTGAGTGGCACTTTGCCCTTGGTGCGATTGCCACGCTGATCCTTGATACGACGAAGACCGTAGGCTTCTTCGCGCTGATGGGACTGGACTTCAACCTCACAGCCATTGCCGCACTTTTGACGATGATCGGTTACTCCGTGAACGATAAGGTCGTGGTTTATGACCGTATGCGTGAGAATTTGCGCATTCACAAGAAGATGCCACTGCGCCAGATCATCGACATGAGTATCAACCAGACACTGGCGCGCTGTATCTACACCTCCGCCACCATCTTCCTTGCCATGCTCCCCATGGCAATCTGGGGTGGTAAGGCAGTGGAAAACTTCGCGCTTCCCATGCTGTTCGGCGTGATCATCGCCACCAGTTCCTCGATCTTCATTGCAGCACCCATCCTGCTGCTGCTGGGAACCTGGTGGGAAAAGAACCACACCCATCGCATTGGTTCGAGCGAAACACCTGCTGTTAAGAGCTGATCAGACATTCGTCTAAGCTCTCCAAGCTAAATATCTGCGGCGTATGGAAAAAATTGCATTTCCTGCGCCGCAGAATGACAAAAGTTGTTTGCAAGACATCATGTGTACGCAATAGTGAGGCAGTCATAGAGCAATTATTGTTTTTGCGTAGCCGTTCTGCCGAACCCCGGGGGATTTGACCCGAATGTACGGGCGGAACGCCTAAGTAAAAACAAAACCTGCTCTGGCTGTTCACAGTTTGATTTGATTATTTTCAACATATCCAAGGGGGAGACACCGACATATGCCTCATGAAACGCCGCTGATTGCGACAATCGTAGTGGGCCTTGTTCTGGCCTTCATATTCGGTGCGATTGCCAACCGTCTGCGCGTTCCTCCCCTTGTCGGTTATCTGCTTGCCGGTGTGCTTGCCGGTGCTCACACACCCGGTTTTGTTGCCGATCAGGAACTGGCTGCAGAACTTGCCGAAATCGGCGTCATCCTGCTGATGTTCGGTGTCGGGCTGCATTTCTCCCTGAAGGATCTGCTGTCCGTCCGCGCCATCGCCATTCCCGGCGCTATCGTCCAGATCATAGTCGCCACATTGCTCGGTGCGGGTCTTGCCTGGATACTCGGCTGGAGCATGCAGGCTGGCTTCGTCTTTGGCCTTGCCCTCTCCGTTGCCAGTACGGTTGTGCTGCTTCGCGCCATGCAGGAACGCCGCCTGATCGAGACGGAGCGTGGTCGCATCGCTGTTGGCTGGTTGATCGTTGAAGACCTTGCCATGGTTCTGGCACTGGTGTTGCTCCCGGCCATAGCCGGTGTCGTCAATGGCAAAAACCCATCGGCTGAAGTTGTCCACGCAGCCAGCGATCCGATTGCCAACTATTTCAACCTTGGCATTGGCGGCATCATTGCCCTGACCCTCGGCAAGGTTGCTGCCTTCGTTGCTCTCATGCTTATCGTTGGCCGCCGCGTCATTCCGTGGACGCTCCACGCCATTGCACATACCGGATCGCGCGAACTGTTCAGGCTTGCGGTGCTTGCCATTGCGCTCGGCGTGGCCTTCGGTGCCTCAAAGCTCTTCGGCGTATCGCTGGCACTTGGCGCTTTCTTCGCCGGTATGATCATGAGCGAATCCGAACTCAGCCACCGCGCAGCGGAGGAATCCCTGCCACTGCGTGACGCTTTCGCTGTTCTGTTCTTCGTTTCCGTCGGCATGTTGTTCGACCCGATGACAATCATCAATGATCCCCTGCCCCTTCTGGCAACACTGGCGATCATCGTGGTCGGCAAGTCGCTGGCGGCATTCTTCATTGTTCTGGCGTTTGGCTATCCGACCGGAACGGCGCTGATCATTTCAGCAAGCCTCGCGCAGATCGGCGAATTCTCGTTCATTCTGGCGGAGCTGGGGGTCGGCCTTGGCATGCTGCCGGAGGAAGGGCGCGATCTCATTCTTGGCGGTGCTATCTTGTCGATCCTGCTGAATCCCCTCGTCTTTGCCGGGGTGGGATATCTCAAACCATGGCTGGAAAAACGCTATGCACCGGTGCAGGAAGCCGATCCGGAAGTCACTGTTATTGAAGAACCTGATGTCGAGGAGCTTCACCAGACGGCCCTGACAGACCATGCAGTCCTGATCGGTTATGGCCGTGTCGGCAGCCTCGTCGGCGATGCCCTCAAAGAAGCGGGCAAGTCGTTCCTCGTGATCGAAGACGCAGACAAGACGGTCGCGAAACTACGCGATGATGAAGTGGAAACCATTGTCGGTAACGCAGCCAATGGCGATGTTCTGGCCGCTGCCAATCTGGCACAGGCCCGGCAACTGATCATTGCCATTCCCAATGCGTTTGAAGCGGGACAGATCGTCGTCAAGGCACGCGCTGCCAATCCATCCATCAGCATTCTGGCACGGGCGCATTCCGATGCGGAGGTGCAACATTTGCAGGATCTTGGTGCAGATGCAGTGATCATGGGTGAACGCGAGATCGCCCGTGGTATAGTCGCGCATATTCTCGATCTGGACAAACCTGTGCCGGAGGAACCGTTACCGGCATAACGATAAGAAAATGGGGGTAGCGGCGTATAGATATGCGCCAGAGGGTCAATAAGCTCGAAAAGAGCGCTCAGTGAGAATGGCAAGGCAGGAATAAGCATGAAGTTGAAGGATTATGTATGGCCGGTAATCGGACTGGCCGCAGTCGGTGTATCCGCATGGCTCCTTTACCGGGAGTTGCGCAGCATATCGCTGGATGACGTAATCCACAGCCTCTATGCCATTCCGGCCCATCGCTGGATTCTGGCCGCGCTTAGTTCGCTCGTCGCCTATGCCGCACTCGCAGGTTATGATCGCATCGCCCTTCTGCATCTGCGCCGCAAGATTTCATGGCTGTTCATCACGCTTTGCTCATTCACCACCTATGCCCTCTCGCACAATATCGGTGCATCGATGATATCAGGCGCTGTGGTGCGCTATCGTGCCTATTCTTCGCAAGGCTTGAGCACGGCGGAAATCGCGCTCCTTATCGCCTTCTGTTCGTTCACCTTCATGCTCGGCACAATAACACTGAGCGCAGTCGTGCTTCTGATCGAGCCGGAAATTCTGCAGCGCTTCAACGATGAAACGCCGCTTTACGTGAGTTACCTTCTGGGGTTTGGTGCCCTGGCGTTTGTGTTGCTCTATGTCTTCGGCAGCTGGTTGCAATTGCGCCCCTTGCGTATCCGCAAATTCACGCTTGAATATCCAAGACTGTCCGTCGTTGCCCAGCAGCTGATTGTTGGACCGGTGGAACTGATCGGTGCTGCCGCCATCATTTATTTCACCTTGCCGGAAGCGGGTAATCCGGGCTTCCTGATCATTCTCGGGATTTTCCTCATCTCTTTCTCTGCGGCGCTGATCTCCCATGCACCGGGCGGACTTGGTGTGCTGGAACTGGTGTTTTTGACTGGCCTTCCCGATATGAATCAGGCTGATGTGCTGGCCGCCCTCATCATCTTCCGCCTGTTCTATCTGCTTATTCCCTTTGCCCTGTCATTGCTTGTGGTCCTCTTCTTCGAACGTTCGCAATTGCTGTTGCGCTGGTACAAGAAAGACACCGAAAGCTGAGATAGAAGGACGTGCTTTAACCGGACGTATCATTGTGTGAAGCAATGCGTTGGCGGTAAGCAAGAAGAACGACAGCGAGTGTAACGGTCAGATAACCGCTGAGAAGATAAGGCGCAGGGACACCCGCAACCCCTGCCAGAACAGCCCCGAGCGGCGGTGCTGCTGTTATCCCGATCGCGCTCACCGCTTCGCCAACCGCCGTAACGCGGCCGAGCGATTCTGGCGGTGTTTCTTTCTGAAGAACGGTTCGGTAGGGAACAAAGAGGCACGCGCTCGTAACCCCAATAACGAACTGCAGCAAACAGAAGATCATGGGTGACATCACCAGATCTCCACGGCCCACATGCCCCGTGACCGCAATAAGCAAGCCACAGCCGATACCACCTGTCGCCATCAGCCTTAGCGGATCGCGTCGTGCTCCGAACTGGCCAAGCAGAAGTGCGCCAAGCACACCGCCTGCACCCGTGGCGGCCACCGAAATACCAAGCATTGCGTCGGAATAGCCGGTCTGTTTTATCAGAAGAGAGATCAGCCCGTCATAGAGGAATATCAGGAAGAAGCCGATGCCCATCGTGACGATTGCAGTGAGGAGCAACGGGCGTCTTCTTATGAGAACCAGCCCATCCACAAATTCACGACGGAAGCCTCTGCTCCCGGTCGCCTCGCGGGCATGACGCAAACCGGATGGCAGTCCCAACAGTATAAGCGCGGCGATGAGCGAGAGGCTCGCATTGGCGAGGAAGATTTGCTGTGGATTGAGAAGAACCACCAGACCCCCTCCCAAAGCGGGACCAGCTACTTTTGTCACCTGATTGATGGTATGACTAAGACTGTTGGCGGCCATTAACCCATTGGGCGGACTGAGCAGCGGTATTGTGGCCTGTTTTGCTGGTGTGAACACGGCATCGACACCTGATTTGGCTATGACCAGTAAAAGCAAAATTGGCAGGTTCGGTGCTATGGCAAAAGCCGCCGTTGCAACGGCTCGAAGGAAATTACTGGCAATCAATAATGTACGTTGGTCGCTGCGATCAACAAGCACGCCGATCAGAGGTGCAAGGACGACATAGGGCAAGGCGAGCGCCAACGTCAGACTGGCCAATGCGGCTGGGCCGAGATTCCAATGAAACGTCAACAGCGCCGCCAGTGCAACAAAGTCGAGCCAATCAGCAAGATCAGCGGGCACCTGGGCAATGAAAAGTCGGCGCAATCGTGGAACCGCGAGGGGAGACAGCGCAGTCGGCAGGGAGAAAAAGCGCATTGTTCACCGCACCTCGACTGCTATCATTTTCCGGAAGGTATTTGTTTTAGCTGCTACCCACAAGAAACCCTTGCGCGAAACCCTTACCAGTGACCGGGCGCGATTTCACGGTTTCGGATTTTTGCATTGGATTTATTTTCCATTCCTCGCACTCTTTAGTGCCCTATTCCTTCAATGAATGGGCTTCGGCACCTATTTTCAGGCGGTGACTTCAACATTTCCTCCCGAAACTGGAAGGATGAGCGCCTGATGACAACATTGATCATTCCGGGATATCTCGGTTCCGAAAAAGGCCATTGGCAGCGCGAATGGCTGGCCGATGACGATGCTGCCCGCCTTGTCGAGCAGGACGACTGGGAGAACCCGGTCCTGTCGCAATGGCTGCATGTGCTTGAAGCCAGAATTTCCGAAACGCCGGGCGCTATCCTCGTTGCCCATAGTCTTGGCTGCGTTCTTGTGGCGCATCTGGCCAGCCGCCCCTCCGCCGCCCACGTGGCTGGCGCCGTTCTGGTGGCGCCTGCTGATGCGGAGCGCATGGCGGTGCAGGACCAGAAATTCCGCAGCTTTGCGCCGCTGCCGCGCCATGCTTTCAGTTTTCCATCGATTGTCGCCGCCAGCCGTGACGACCCCTATATGTCGTTCAACAAGGCACAGGCACTGGCGGAAATCTGGGGCTCCGGTTTTGTCGACATGCGCAATGCCGGGCACATCAATATCGCCAGCGGTTTTGGTGCATGGCCGGAAGGTTACATTCTGGCGGATTCCATGCGGCGGCAGAACGAAACTTTTCGCACAAAACGCGCCGCTTAACCCGCCTGTTTGCGTTCCAGAAAATATTTCAGGATCAGCGTGATCACCGCAATCAAAGCCAGGGTCGATGCGGCAGCAAAGGCCCCGGTGACGTTATAATCATTGAACAACAGTTCGATTTGCAATGGCAGCGTGTTGGTCTGGCCGCGAATGGCACCGGATACGACTGACACAGCGCCAAATTCGCCCATGACGCGCGCATTGCACAAAACAGCGCCGTAAAGCAGCGCCCAGCGGATATTTGGCAGTGTCACGTAGAAGAAGGTCTGCAATCCGGTTGCGCCAAGGGTGATCGCCGCTTCCTCATCTTCGCTGCCCTGCGCCTGCATCAGCGGAATGAGTTCGCGCGCCACAAATGGGCTGGTGACGAACAGGCTGACAAGAAAGATTGCCGGGACCGTAAACATGATCTTGATGTTATAGCTCTCAAGCAATGGCCCAAGCAGGCCCTGACTGCCATAGAGAAAGAGATAGGTCACACCGGCGACAATCGGCGAGACTGAAAACGGTATCTCGATAAAGGTGATCAACAGCCCGCGACCCGGAAAGCGGAAGCGTGTCACAAGCCATGCAACACAGATACCGAAAATCATGTTGATGGGCACAACCACGATAGCTGTCAGCACCGTCAGCCAGATGGCGTGCAGTGTGGCAGGCTGGGTGATCTGCGAGAAATATACCGCTACCCCTTCCCGGAATGCATAGGAGAAGATCACCGCAATCGGCACGCCGATGAACAGTGCCGACAGCGCCATGGCAGTCAGGATCAGCAGCCAATGGGATGCCCGCGCCGGAGGCTGGCCATGCCGCCGGGATGACTGCCGCTTCGCAGTGGTGGCAAGGTCAGCTGCGGTCTGCATAGCGAAGCTGCCGGGCTTGAATGGAATTGGTGACGAAAAGCATGAGGAACGCCATGACCAGCATGACCGTGGCAATCGCCGCGGCTGCCGGGTAGTCATATTCATCAAGCCGGATGAACACGAGCAAGGACATCACCTCGGTTTCGAAAGGCAGATTGCCGGAGATGAAAACAATGGCGCCGAATTCGCCAAGGCTGCGGGCAAAGGACAGGCTGCATCCGGCGATGAAGGCCGGGAATATGGCTGGCCATATCACCCGGCTGAATATCTGCCAGTTCGTCGCCCCCAGTGAGCGCGCTGCTTCCTCCACATCCACAGCCACATCTTCCAGCACCGGTTGTACCGTGCGGATAACAAAGGGAATGCTGGTGAACATCATCGCAATGGCAATGCCAAGCGGCGCATAGGCAACCTTGATGCCCATAGGCTCCAGAAACCGGCCAAACCAGCCATTGGCAGAAAACACGGTGACAAGGGCAAGGCCAGCAACAGCCGTTGGCAAGGCAAAGGGCAGATCAACCACGGCATCGAGCAGCCGGCGGCCGGGAAATTCGTAGCGCACCAGCACCCAGGCAAGCAGCATGCCGAACAGCGCGTTGAACAGCGTCGCCAGCGCCGCCGCTCCGATAGTGATCCGGTAAGTCGCCACCGCCCGTTCAGACGAAATGATTGTCCAGAAATCCGACCAGCCGAGATTAACAGATTTGTACAGCATCGCCAGCAAGGGCAGAGCCACGATGATGGTGAAATACAAAAGGGTGACGCCGAGGGTCAGGCTGAACCCCGGCAATATTCCGCGCTGGCTGGATTTCGAAAACAACGACATAGCAGGGTTCTAGAGCCTGTTGCGGTGAAAGCAAGCAAGGGTTGAAAAGAATGCGGCGCAGCTTGGAAGCCACGCCGCCTTTTGATCTATCAATCGCCGATCAGCGCTTGGTGAAAACCTTGTCCAGAATCCCGCCTTCGGCAAAGTGCTCCTTGGACAGCTTATCCCAGCCGCCGAATACATCTTCCACTTTAAGCAACCGCGTCTCAGGAAACTGCGCCGCATATTTGGCTTTGACCGTTTCGTCATTCACGCGGTTATAATTCTGGGCAAGAATATCCTGCCCCTCAGGCGTGTACAGGAATTTCAGATAGGTTTCGGCAATCGCCCGCGATCCACGCTTATCGACCACCTTGTCAACGACGGTAACAGGAAATTCGGCAAGAAGGCTGACCGGCGGTACAACCGCTTCATATTTGTCTTCACCCAATTGCTTGCGTGTGCCCAGCACCTCCGCTTCGAAGGTGATCAGCACATCGCCAATGCCACGCTCGGCAAAGGTGGTTGTCGCGGCGCGCCCGCCCGTGTCAAACACCGGCACATTGGCGAAGAGCTTTTTGACGAACTCCTGCGCCTTGGCCTGATCCTTGTTGTTGACTTCAAGTGCATAGGCATAGGCGGCCAGATAGGTATAGCGCGCATTGCCAGATGTTTTCGGATTGGGGAAAATCACCTTCACATCATCGCGAATGAGATCATCCCAGTTCTTGATGTGTTTTGGATTTCCGGCGCGCACGAGGAAAGCCGGCAGGGAATAATAAGGCGAAGAGTTGTTGGGCAGGCGGGACTGCCAGTCCGCGGGAATGAAATTGCCCTTGTCATGCAGAACCTGAACGTCAGTGACCTGATTAAAGGTCACAACATCGGCTTCCAGCCCTTCGAGAATGGACCGCGCCTGCTTGGACGAGCCCGCATGTGACTGGTTGACAGTGATGTCCTTGCCCGCCTCCTTCTTGTAGGCGGCGGTGAATGCCTTGTTGACCTGCTCGTAAAGCTCGCGCGAAATATCGTAAGAAACATTGAGAATTTCCGTTGGCTCCGCAGCTTTCACGGGCCCAAGACCCAGTGCCAGAGCAACTGTGGCATAGACGAACAGTCTTTTCATTGCATTCTCCCAAGCGAACGGCACGGAACGCGCCATCAATATTGACCCAGCCCAATCCGACCCAACGATTCCATAGGAGAACGGATATTTTTTCTTAGGATGCCGTCAAATTTCCGGGAGAGGAAGAATTGAAGTTCCAACAATGATGAGCTTGTTAAAATGTTATTCCAAGAAATACGTAAGTTGAAATATTTTCCCTGAGTATCAGGGTTGATTGCGCAATTGATTTCTACCCCCGCTATAGTTGCGAGGGCGCGTTCCGGTGGAAAAGCGGCTTACCAGAAGCCGCGATGCTGCCAGCACCAGAGGAAATCTTCTTCGGTCCAATTGCGATGACGCTTGGCCGAGGCCTCCTGGCTGTCCCGCTTCTTGGGATCACCTGCATCGGAATCGAGTGTTTCGGCGACGAATACCTCGCGCCACAGGCGTTCAGCCCGATTAAAGATGCCGGATACTTCACTGTACATTGCGACCTCCTGAAACAATTTGGTTGCAGAGTGCAGCTGCCCTCAAGGGTCAACCGATACTCAATGATGACCGGTTGAAAAAATTTGTCAACAATCACTACCTGTTTAATCGTGTATTGATTTTAACGCTTTCGAAACTTCTTGAGCGCTCAATCCTTAATGAAGTATTATTTTTCAGAGCCTTACCGGCCACTTTTAAGACATTTGGCTGCCATGAAAAAACTCCATTTTTTAACATTTTTACACTAGAAAATGTCACGCGAGGGACTATGACTGCGTCTTATAAGATGATCAGGCAACAATAATGATTTCGCAGAAAGCCAAATATGCGCTCAGGGCGCTTGTCGTTCTCGCGAGAGCCGATGCCGAAAAGGCTCTGTTCATTTCCGATATTGCGGAAGAACAGAATATTCCGAAAAAATTCCTTGAACAGATCCTGCTCGACCTGAAGCATCAGGGCATTGTCATGAGCCGCCGCGGCAAGATGGGTGGCTATCTGCTGCTCAAGCAGGCGCAGGATATTACCTTCGGCGAAGTGCTGCGCCTGATCGATGGCCCGATTGCTCCATTGCCTTGCCTCAGCAAGATTGCCTATCGCCGCTGTGAAGACTGCGACAGCGAAGACAATTGCGAAATCCGCCATGTTTTCAGCGAAGTTGCCAATGTCACGCGCGGCGTGCTCGATAAAACCACGATTGCCGATTGCCTCGCCTATGGCGGTGATCGCGGTCTGGCTATGCTCGATAGCTAGGTTTCTCTGTGGCGAAATATCGTTTGGTTTTTGTGGTTCGTGTCCCCATCCCCGTCATCCTCGGGCTTGACCCGAGGATGACCAAGAGGGGTGATGAAAGAGAGTTAAGTTCTGCAACCTTTGTGATCTGCAACGTTGACGATTATCGTTGCATCACCTCTCTCCCTCATGGTGAGCTTGTCGAACCACGAACCACGAACCACTCATCAAGCACCACCACACCTCAAAGGACAGCTATGACCGCCAATGATCCGGATACTCTGGCATTTTACGCTGATGAGGCAGTGCGTTATGCCAACCAGACGCAGGCGCGGTCATTTGAGCATCTGGATACATACCTTGCGCTGCTCTCACCCGGTGCCTCCATTCTCGAACTTGGCTGTGGCGGCGGCGATGATACCGCCCATATGCTCGAGCGCGGATTTAACGTTGCCCCAACAGACGGCTCACCTGAGATCGCTGCGGAAGCGCAGAAGCGGCTGCGTATTCCGGTCAGCGTTTTGCAATTTCAGGATATCATTGCCCAGAATGCCTATGATGGCGTCTGGGCCAGCGCCTGCCTGCTGCATGTACCACGAACAGCCCTCCCTGATATTATCAGCCATGTTCACCGGGCGCTAAGACCCGATGGCCAGTTCTTTGCAAGCTTCAAATCGGGCACGACGGAAGGGCGCGACAGGTTCGGCCGTTATTTCAATTACCCCTCACCCGAATGGCTGCATGATGCCTATCAGGCGGATCGCTGGCAGACCATCGACATCAAAACTGTGATGGGCAGCGGCTATGACAAGGAGCCAACCGAATGGCTTTATGTCACAGCAGCTAAGTAAACACCGCTCTGCCGATCACAGGGGTTGATGGCACTGCCACATCGCGCGGCTCCAGCATGCCCGCATGAAATGCCATGTGGCCAGCGTCCACTGCCTTGGCAAAAGCGGCAGCCATGGCAACTGGATCTCCAGCCTTCGCGACCGCCGTGTTGAGCAAAATGGCATCAAAGCCAAGTTCCATCACGGTTGCCGCATGGGAGGGCCTGCCGAGCCCCGCATCCACAATCATCGGAACCTCAGGAAAATGCCCGCGCAAAGCCCGCAGGGCGTGAAGATTGAGCGGCCCCAGCGCCGATCCAATCGGCGCGCACCACGGCATGAGCACCTCACATCCGGCTTCGAGCAGACGCTCGGCCACAACAAGATCATCGGTCATATAGGGAAAGACTTTGAATCCGTCTTCGGTGAGGATACGTGCCGCTTCGACCAGCGCAAACACATCCGGCTGCAGCGTATCGTGGTTGCCGATGACCTCCAGCTTGATCCAGTCCGTTGCAAAAATATCTCGGGCCATCTGCGCCGTCAGCACCGCTTCCTTGACCGTATGACACCCCGCCGTATTGGGCAGAACGTGAACGCCGAGCGACTGGATCAACGACCAGAACTTGTCTCCGGATTTTCCGCCCGCCATTTCGCGCCGCAGGGAAACCGTGACAATCCGGGTTTCCGACGCTTGCACCGCATCCATAAGGATCGCTGGCGAAGGGTACTGCGCAGTGCCGAGCAAAAGCCGGGAGGAAAGCTCGGTGCCATAAAGTTTTAGCATGGCTCAACCTCCCTGCCGGGGCGTCAGGATTTCCACCTTGTCGCCTTCATTCAAGGTAAAGGTCGAACGCGCCGCAGCCCGCACCAACTCGCCGTTGAGCGCGGTTGCCAGCCAGTCGCCCTCATAGTCAAGCTCGCCAAGCAGATCGCCCAGCGTTCGGGAAGTAACCTCCAGCGGTTCTCCATTGATGATAAGTCTCATGATCAAGCTGCCTTCTCATACTTAAAAACCATCGCTGCCGCCTGTATTGCCATGGCGGGTGCGAGCAGAAACCCATGCCGGTAAAGTCCATTAATGCTGACCACTTTGCCCTCCCGCTCTACACGCGGAAAATTATCCGCATAGGCGGGCCTGACCCCAACACCGGTCTCAAGGATTGCCGCCTCGCCTAAAGCCGGGTGCAGGCTATAGGCGGCATTGAGCAATTCCATCATCGAGCGGGCGGTGATCGGCCCCGCCGCGTCGCTTTCGATCATCGTCGCTCCGACCATGAAGATATGGTCGGCACGCGGCACGATATAAACGGGGAATCGCGGATGGATCAGTCTCACAGGCCGGGCCAGCGAGACATCGCGCGTTTGCAGGACAAGCATTTCACCGCGCACCCCGCGCAGATCAGGTTTGGTTGCGCAATAGCCTGTGCAATCAACGATGACATCAAAGGCGCCATCCGCTTCGCCACTCACGAACCGGACGCCGGAGACGGCCAGCTTTTCCGCCAGCATGGTCAAGGCGCGGCGCGGGTCGAGATGGGCTTCTTCCTTGAAAAACAATCCCCGGCGAAACCGGCCCTCAAGATCGGGCTCCAGATGGGCCAGTTCCTGCGCGTCCACATGGGCAAAACCGGATGTGCGCGAACCAAACCGGTCGAGTTCCCGGATATCCCGTGCGGGCGCTAAAACCAATGTGCCATTGCGCATAACGCTTCCGGGCAAAGCTGCCTCCCACCAGGCGGCGGCTTTCAGCCCAAGTTCAAGCACCTGTTCATCGGCACTTTCGCGCTCGCAATAGGGTGCAAGCATCCCGCCCGCATACCACGATGCGGTGGATGACTTGTCCCGGCGCGGGTCAAGGACTGTTATGTCCCCGCCCCGTGCCAACAGTTCATGGGCGGCGGTGAGTCCGGCGACCCCCGACCCTTTGACGAGAATACGCATCAGAACTCATCACCTGATACCGGTATGGGAACGGCCACCGATTTCAATGGCATATAGAGATCGCCGCCCTGCTTGAATTTCTCGGCCATCGCAGACATGCCCTCCTTCTGCGCCTCGGCGCGGATATCATGGGAAATCCGCATCGAGCAGAATTTCGGCCCGCACATGGAACAGAAATGCGCGACCTTATGCGCCTCCTTCGGCAGTGTTTCATCGTGGAAAAGCCGCGCCGTTTCCGGGTCGAGCGACAGGTTGAACTGATCCTCCCAGCGGAATTCGAAGCGCGCGCGCGACAGTGCATCGTCGCGCAGCTGTGCCGCCGGGTGCCCCTTGGCGAGATCCGCCGCATGGGCGGCGATCTTGTAGGTGATCACCCCGATTTTCACATCATCGCGGTTCGGCAGGCCAAGATGTTCCTTTGGTGTCACATAGCAAAGCATGGCCGTGCCGAACCAGCCGATCATCGCCGCACCGATGCCCGAGGTAATGTGATCATAGCCCGGTGCGATATCCGTCGTGAGCGGTCCGAGCGTATAGAATGGCGCTTCACCGCAGACCGCCAACTGCTTGTCCATGTTGGCCTTGATCTTGTGCATCGGCACATGGCCGGGGCCTTCAATCATCACCTGACAACCCTTGGCCCAGGCAATCTGCGTCAGTTCACCCAGCGTTTCCAGTTCGGCAAATTGTGCCGCATCATTGGCGTCGGCAATTGAGCCGGGACGCAGGCCATCGCCAAGTGAAAAGCTGACATCATAGGCGCGGCAGATATCGCAAATCTCGGCAAAGTGCTCGTAGAGAAAACTCTCGCGATGATGATGCAAGCACCATTTGGCCATGATCGAACCGCCACGCGAGACAATGCCGGTCACACGATCAACGGTGAGCGGTATGTAATGCAACCTAACACCCGCATGGATGGTAAAATAGTCGACGCCCTGCTCCGCCTGCTCGATCAGCGTATCGCGGTAAACTTCCCATGTCAGGTCTTCGGCAATGCCGCCAACCTTTTCCAATGCCTGATACAGCGGCACAGTCCCGATCGGCACCGGCGCATTGCGGATGATCCATTCGCGGATGTTGTGGATGTTGCGCCCGGTGGAGAGGTCCATCACCGTATCGGCGCCCCAGCGGATCGCCCAGACCATCTTTTCCACTTCTTCTGCCATGGAGGATGTCACGGCAGAATTGCCGATATTGGCATTGATCTTGACCAGAAAATTACGGCCGATGATCATCGGTTCAAGCTCGGGATGGTTGATATTGGCCGGGATGATCGCCCTGCCCCGCGCAATCTCCTCGCGAACAAATTCCGGCGTCACATGATCCGGCACCGAAGCCCCGAAGGAATTGCCATCCCGTTCCAGCTTGGTACGCGCAGCATCACGGCCGAGATTTTCGCGGATCGCCACATATTCCATCTCGGGTGTGATGATACCGGCGCGGGCATAGGCAAGCTGCGTGACGGCTTTATCACCCTTCGCCCGCAATGGCTGATTGCGAACCGGAAATTCCGGTGTCAGCCGCTCGCCGGTGACAAAACCATTGTCCTCAAGCTTGATATGGCGGCCTTCATAGGCAACGAGGTCTTCATGATTGGCCAGCCAGTGTTCACGAATGCGCGGCAGGCCCTTGGCAATATCGATGGTTGCATTGGCATCCGTATAGGGCCCGGATGAATCATACACCGTAACAGGCGGTTCACCCGCCGTCGGGTGAACGGATATCTGGCGCAATGGCACGCGCAGATCAGGATAGGCATGGCCCGGTTTATATATTTTGATCGATGCCGGCAGCGGTCCTGCCGAAACGGTTGGGGTAATTGCGGTCATCATCAGGCTCCTAAGCGGTTAAGCGTAAAAACCCAGTTCTGTGCCGGAAGGATGAAAAGAGATTGCGAATCCAGATACGGATTATGTGCCGAGGCTGACTCGCATGACTTTCGCACCGTCCCTACGCCAGTATGAACTGGATCAGGTTCAACGGGTCACTGCGCTGCGAAAGCCAGCAGAATCTCAGCCCCTTGTCGGGACCCCCCTGGTGAATGTCTTGAATTGAAACCCCGATCCGCCATTTGTCAAGCGGATCAGGAAAACTTGAAGCTGTGGCACCCCGGCAAAGCCTCGGGGCCGCGATGGATCAGGAAGCGCGCAGAGGCTTCAAGGCGTTGCTCCACTTGAGCAATTCGCCAATCATCGTATTGGCGCTTGTCACAACCAGTTCGTTGGCCTGAAATTCGCCTTCGTCGTTGATGAACTGCTGAAAAGCGGGAATGGCAACACCCTCTGGGATCGGAACCGTGCGCAAACCGGCAAGCAGCCCTTTGACCGATTCGACCGAGCGCAACCCGCCCGACATGCCGCCATAGCTGACGAAACCAACAGGCTTATAGTTCCATTCCTGCCAGAGATAGATGATTGCATTGGTGAGCGATGGCGGAGCAAAATAGTCATATTCGGGCGTAACGAACACAACCGCATCACCGGCTTCGATCAGCGTGCTCCAATTTTTGGTGTGGGCATGTTCGTATTTCCGAGCGCGCGGATGGTTCGGTTCATCGAAGATTGGCAGGTTGAGATCAGCCAGATCAATCAACACTGGCTCAAACTGGCCATCCTGCTTGACGAAATCATGGAACCATTTTGCAACCGGTGGCCCGGCGCGGCCCGGACGGGTGCTGACTTGGACGATATTGAGCTTAGGTGCCATTGAGACGTCTCCATAGGGCTTTGAACGGTAGGCCCCATGAATAGGCGCGCCATGCAGGAACGCACAAGGAGGCACTTTTTCGAAACCGGGTCATATCGATGTGAACGAATGACTTAGAGCGTCGTGCCGCAAAGTGGGCGGAACGAACACAAAACGAAACCCGCTACGGCGTGACCGTGCGGGTTCTGTCGCGTTTTACAAGGACCGGAAAGCTCCGGTCATTGATGATTATCGGTTATTGCTGAAATCGTTTGAAGCGGCGCCGGGACGGGCAACCCGTTCCTTCTTCTTCGGACCAGGAAGCAGACCTTCACGCTGTGCCTGCTTGCGCGCTGCCTTGCGGGCGCGGCTGACGGCTTCAGCTTTTTCACGGACACGGCGCTCGGATGGCTTTTCAAAAGCCTGGCGCGCCTTCATTTCGCGAAAGAGACCTTCGCGCTGCATCTTCTTCTTCAGAACCCGAAGGGCCTGTTCAACATTGTTATCACGGACGAGAACTTGCAATCGTTTTCCTTACCCATGCTTGTCTCGTCTTGCGAACCTATAAGCCACAATCAGACAAGCGTTTGATGAATTACCACAGTGGCAATCACGAGAAGCGCGGACTTTATTCATTCCCGCGCCAAAAATCCAGTGCATCGGAGCAGATTTACCGGCGCGCACTTCATTTCATCCCAGCAAAATACAATATTTCCGCCGGGATGAACTTATTATTCTGCTTCACCACCCTATCGGGCAGATTTCTGTAAAGAATCAGATCGCAGCAGTGATGATGATTTCGACCTTGTAATCAGGTGTCGCCAGCTTGGCTTCGCCGGTGGCGCGTGCAGGTGTGTTGGCCGGATCGACCCACGCATCCCAAACCGCGTTCATCTCGGCAAAGTCCTTCATGTCGGCCATCCAGATGATAGCCTGCAGGAGCTTGGACTTGTCAGAACCAGCTTCCTTCAACAAACGGTCAACCGAAGCCAGAACATCCTTGGTCTGCTCGGTAACGCTCTTGCCGGGTGTGCCTACCTGACCTGCGAGATAAACCGTGTTGCCATGGATAACGGCCTGGCTCATGCGTGGACCGACTTCAATACGACGAATGCTCATGGAGAGTCTCCTCTAGCAGTTTGGGGATAGACGGACGTGTATAAGAAAAAAGGGCCATACGGCCCTTTTTTCAAAGAATTGGTGGGCACAGTAGGGATCGAACCTACGACCCGCTGATTAAGAGTCAGCTGCTCTACCAACTGAGCTATGTGCCCGTCAGCCGTTGTGACGACCGAAGGTGGGGGCTCTATAACGGGCCAAATCCGGACTGTCCAGCCCTTCATGAAAACTTTATGTCAGCTTTGAACAATAAGTCGCTTAAACGAAAAGCTGCCCCTCTGCCGTCTTGACCGCAGAACCGCCGATACGCCCGCCCACAAGCCTCTGATCGGCAATATCCAGTTCCAGCCGCAACCGTGATGGACGGCCCATTTCCTGCCCCTGTTCCAGCCAGAGGCGCAGTAAACCATCGAGCGGTTCGTCAAAGTTATGGATGGCACCGGCGAAAGCAGCAGTAGCAGACCCTGTCGCCGGGTCCTCATAGGTACCATCGCCGCTCACGAACATCCGCGCGTGAAAATGACTGTCATGCAGCGTGGTCTCTCGGCAATAGACATAGGCTGGAAGCTGGCGTTGACCGATTGTCGGGGCCGCCTTCTTCATGGCTGCCTGATCGATTCGAATGCGGCCAGCCGCGGCCAGCCCATGCACCGGCACGAGAAGATAGGGCACGCCAGCGTCCCAGATGGTTGGAACGTGATTCTCGAAGCCAATTTCCTTTGGCTCCAGACCCAAGGCCCTCGCAAGGGCTATCTTGTCATACTCATAGGGCAGCGGTTCCGGCAATTTGGGAAGATCAAATTCAGCAAAGGCACCGTGGCTGGTCAATTTGACACCGCAGCGAACCGGACCAATCTGCTCTTCCAGAATGATCAGCGCTTCCTGATCATCCGAAACATCGGGGAAACGAACCTGCGCCAGAGCAATGGCAGAGCCCACAGTCGGATGACCCGCAAAAGGCATTTCATATTCGGGTGTGAAAATCCGGATTCGTGCCGTATGGGCGGGATTCTGGGCAGGCAGGACAAAAACCGTCTCGGAGAAATTGAACTCCTGGGCAATCTTCTGCATGGTCCCATCGTCAAGGCCAGCGGAATCGTGGACGACAGCCAGCGGATTACCCGTCAGAACCTTGTCGGTGAAAACATCATAAACCTGATAGCGCCTGCCGCTCATGTGGTGCTCCTCGTCGAACCTCTGGCAAAAGTAGAGACTGGAGGGAGCGGATCAAGTTAAACCTTGTGACGGTGACATTCCAGTCCAGCTAGGCTGTAAAGTGCCAATCGGCAAATGTGCTGAACGTGCGCGGTGTTGCCTCGCCCATTTCGCCCGCCGCAGAGATGGCACAGATATCATCAAGCTCCGGATCAGCCTGTGCGGCGATGGTTTTACGGATGGAGGCAAGCAACTCATCCGCCGTCCGGGTAAAATAATAGCGCCGGAAAACTGCGATACTGCGATCAACCCGCACCAGATAGGCCATATCATCACGCCGCGCGGCCCCGGAAAGATCAAGTCCGGTTTCTTCGGCCACTTCGCGCTGGGCATTGCCATCGAAATCCACCCGATCGCCGACCAGATCATCGATATCAAACGAGCCAGCCGGGAAATAAACACGCCCCGCAGCCGAAGTCGTCGCACCCATTTGGCCAGCAATCAGCCTGTTGTCACTGGAGACAATGACGCCGACGCTGAATATATGCCACGGCTTTTCACCCGCCACATTGCGCTTCCAATGCAGCATCGTGGCAAAGCTGGTGCGTTTATAGGTTGCGCGGAAAATACCATCCTCAACCCCAGCCTGTTCGGCCATAAAAAACGATCCGTCAAACAATGCCGGGTTCACCGCACGTTCTTGAGCCCAGTTTGCCCCTATCGCATCATGATGCTGAACCGCATAGGCAAGCGGTCCCTCCTCCACACGCACAATGGTTTGCCTGATCGGCGTGACGGTTTCTTCCGGTATATTGAGCATCAGTCAGACAACATCAAAAGTTACGGCAACAGGGCAATGATCGCTCGCCTTGGGGCGATCCCAGCCAATACGCGGAAACATCTCGACCTTCTGGTCGGGCGGGAAAATCGTGCGATACGGCTGGCCGCGCCTGATAATATCGGGAACCGCGTCGCTATTGGTTCGCGCAAGCGCCGGAGAAGCCAGTATGTAATCCAATTGGCACAGATGACGCTCCTCTGGCCCGCGCGTGTGATACAGCGTCCAGCGATCCATCACCGGTCGGCGCTCTACCAGATTTTCGCAAAAACCACCTTCCAGAAGCACGTCAACACTGCTCGCTGCTTCACGCACCGGCTCAAACGTATATCCACCCATGGAATCGCCGCCGATAATCACCCGCTCACGATAATCATTGAAATCACCGCAGATCACCCAATGCTTGTCCGCCGGGCCACCACTACCAGCAAACCGGTTCTCAATGATCCGCCGCACCGCCCTTGCCTCGGCCATACGAACGGGCATGGACGCCGTGCGCCCGTCAAGACCATTGCGCGGCGGCCCCATGGATTTGAAATGGCTGACAAACAATGTCAGCGGCCGTCCACCGATCCGCACGTCGATCTCCAGACAGTCGCGTTTGAAAATGCGTTCATGCGGCTCAAGGCCAAGCGCCGCAAGGTCGGCGTTATAAAGACCGAAATCATTATAGGTAACATGGGCGTGGCTGGTCATTTCGATGAATTCGATAGGCTCGCCATGCCGTGTCTGGTCGCGCATCAGCACGGCAACATCGATGCCGCGCATGTCATTGCCTTCAAGCATATATTTGTGCCGGTAGCCCTCGCCCACCATCTTGAACAGATAGCCGAACTCGAAGGCATTCAGTGCGCCGATATTGTCGACTTCCTGCAGGCACAGAATATCCGCATGGGTTTCGGCAATCGCCAATGCGGTGAGCTGCCGCGTATCATCCGCATGGGCAATGGCCCGTCCCTGCTCCAGTTGCCGGTATTGTTCCTCATTATTGATCTGGAAGAGCTGAAGCGTCCGGTCCTTGTTCAGATTGTTCTTGAAGCCTGAGAAATCGAACCTGTTCATCAGATTTTCGACATTGAACGTGGCGATGCGTACGGACATTCAAATACCCTGAATTATGAAACCAATGGTAGAAGCAGGACGTTACGCCAAGCCTAGCCTGATTGGTGCATCACAACCAGTGCCGAAACCGTTACCCGAACGTTTTCCGCTTGGGCGGTAGCGATGCGCCGCATGAAGGCCTATATAAAAGGCGAAACAATACGGATACGATGATGATGAAAAGCCTGTTTACAGCCCTCACCACCCTTGGTCTTGTCCTGACGGTTGGTATCGGTGTTGCGTCGGCACAGGTGCAGCCATATCGCCCGGCGCCGCGCGGCAATGATGTCGTTCCAAGAACGCCACTGGTGCTTGGCAATGACAACTCGGCCCTTGCCAGCCCCGGTTGCACAGGAACGGCACGCTGCAATGACTTCCGCTGGAGCCGGCCGATTATCTCGCCGCCCACGCGCACACAGGCGCAGAATTGTCAGGACCGCTATCAATCCTACCGCGCCTTTGACAATACCTATCAGCCGCGCAGCGGCCCACGCCGCACCTGTACGCTGCAATGAAAAAGGCCGGTAGATTGCTCTACCGGCCCATTTTTATGCAGCTTCGAAAAGCTTAGTTCTTGGCTTTATCAACCAGCTTGTTGCTGCCGATCCAAGGCATCATGCCACGCAGCTTTTCACCGACTTCTTCAATCTGGTGCTTGTCGTTGTTGCGGCGGATAGCCTTGAAGCGCGATGCGCCAGCCTTGTATTCCTGCATCCAGTCGGATGTGAACTTGCCGGTCTGGATGTCGGTCAATACGCGCTTCATCTCGGCCTTTGTCTCGGCAGTGATGATGCGTGGGCCGGAAACATACTCGCCCCATTCAGCAGTGTTGGAGATCGAGTAGTTCATGTTGGCGATGCCGCCTTCATAGATCAGATCGACGATGAGCTTTACTTCGTGCAGGCACTCGAAATAGGCCATTTCAGGCGCATAGCCGCCTTCAACCAGCGTTTCGAAACCGGCGCGGATCAGTTCAACCAGACCGCCGCACAGAACAACCTGCTCGCCGAACAGATCGGTTTCGCACTCTTCACGGAAATTGGTTTCGATAACACCCGAACGGCCGCCGCCAACGCCGCAAGCGTAGGAGAGAGCGAGATCATGGGCATTGCCCGATGCATCCTGATGGATGGCGATGAGGCAAGGAACGCCGCCGCCTTTCTGGTATTCGCCGCGAACCGTATGGCCGGGGCCCTTTGGCGCGATCATGACAACGTCAACGGTCTTCTTTGGCTCGATCAGGCCGAAATGCACATTAAGGCCATGGGCGAAAGCAATCGCAGAGCCGTCACGGATATTGTCGGCAATGTGATCCTTGTAGATGTCGGCCTGCAATTCGTCAGGGGTCGCCATCATCATCAGGTCGGCCCATTTTGCAGCTTCAGCAACGCTGACGACCTGGAAGCCATCGGCTTCCGCTTTCTTGGCGGTTGCTGAACCCGGACGCAGGGCAATGCGCACGTCCTTGGCACCGGAGTCCTTCAGGTTCAGCGCATGGGCGCGGCCCTGCGAACCGTATCCGATAATGGCAACCTTCTTCGATTTGATCAGGTTGATGTCTGCATCGCGGTCATAATATACGCGCATTGATTTCTTCCCTTCAGCGTTGCGTACAGCGGCCTTAACCGGCCCCGTTGGTATAAGCTCCATAAAGAGCAAAAAACTGCTGTGTCGCGCGCCGGGCCTCGCCGTCGATTGCCACATCAGTCAACTCGAACCGATCGCCAAGCAGCAACCGGATTTGCACATCCCGGACAACCAGTCCGAAAAAAGTGCGAAATGCTTCTTCCGTATTGTCAAAGGCCAGCAGGCCAGCCTCACGCCCGACCTCGAGCAGTGGCATCAGACGACGCGCCATGGCGAAGGGACCATTTTCGAGAACGATCGCGCCAAGATCGCGCTTGTCGCTGCCCGCATGGCTGACGGCGATGCGGTTGAGCGCCACGGAAATCTTGCCCGAAAGCACCCGCAACCAGTCCGAAGCAAAGCGCTCAAGCCCGCTTGTCAGCGATATCAGATCAAGCCCATCACGTTTGGCGGGAATACCGCGTACTTTTGACGCCTGCCACTGGACAGTCGCCGTTAGCAGCCCATCCCTGTCGCCAAACCATTTGTAGAGGGTTTCCTTGGAACAGCTGGCACGGCGCGCCACGCTCGTCATTGTCAGCGTATCACCCGCCTCCACGAGAAGACCAAGCGCCGCATCAAGAACGTCGCGCTGACGTTCTGTCAAAGGGCTGTCACTGGCTTCTGTTACGGATTGCACGAGGCGTTCTTCCAATCAATTTTCACGGCTTCTTTTGCCGTACCGTACGTTACGGTTCGGTTCTAGTTCGATGAAAATCATTTGGCAAGTGGGGATGAAAAAGAATTCTGGTTCCAGATCTTTTCGCGCAAGCCGATTGGCCTGAATGGGTCGATAAGAGTACCCGATACCATCGATGCCAGAAGTTGTGGTGCTGGCGGAATACGCGCCACGGTTGGCACAATCCAATCACGCGCGAAAGGCAGCGCGGTTGAATCCGACTGGTAAAACGGTGTGAAAGCCCGCGACAGCGCCTGAAAACCGCGCACATGCATCCGGCGGGACGCAGCATAGGCAGACAGAGCCGCATCAAGCTCGGTGGACGTCATCAGGGCATGGGCGAGCGCCCGTGCATCCAATAGCGCCATATTGGCACCCTGCCCCAGCTGCGGGCTGGTGGAATGGGCGGCATCGCCGATAACAGCCAGATGACGGCCAACGGGCATAGACAATGTGTGGTGGCCATAACGCGCCAGCGTCATATCGTCGAAACCATTGATCTGATTGAGATAGACAGAACATTCAGGCCAGAGCGCGAACACGCGATCTTTCCAGCCTGCTATTCCCGCAGCACGCAGACTGTCCGCCTCATCGGGTTTTGTACTCCAGAAGAAGGCGGCCATATCGTCACCAGCCGCATCTGTCCTGCCGATTGGCAGAATGCCGATCACGACACCTGCCTTGCGGTAGCGCTGCAACAGGGAGCGCGCATCAAAACCTTCGCCGTGCCATTTGAGCGATACCCAATAGGCGCCATAGGTCAGAGGTTTTGGCTCCGACGGATTGAAGGCATATTGCTTGAGTTTCGAGCGCGACCCGCTGGCATCAACAACTAGATCGAACGTCCCAATACTGCGGCCGGTATTGGTCATAAGCCACGCGCGGCCATGGCCGGTTTGCATTGTTATCGCATCGACATTGGTCTGGATATCAATCCCTTCCCGCAAGACGGCCTGATAGAGCACATCGAACAGCGCAGCGCGGTGTACGGCAACACCATAGCGCCCGCCTTTCAGCGCGGAGTAGCGGACATCAAGCACCGGACGCCCCGACAGGGCATCAGCGCCATAGAGCCGGTCAATCCGGTTGCCCAGCAATGAAATACGGTCAAAAAGCCCGAGATCATCAAGCACGGTCAAGCCGGTCGGCTGGAGAATGAGACCAGACCCCAAGGGCGACGGTGTCGAAAAGCGTTCGAGAAGTTTTACCTCATGCCCGGCACGATGAAGATAAAGCGCGGCGGCAAGTCCTGCGGGGCCTGCACCAACAATGGCAATCTGCTGCTTTTTCAATCTGACCCGCCCCTTTGCTGGTACGGGCATACAGAGGCGATGCGGGTCTTTCAACCCGGCATCGCGTCTCATCAGGTGTTAGATATTCACCTGCGTTCCGATCTCAACCACACGGCCGGTCGGGATCTGGAAATACTCGGTGGCATCGCTGGCGGTGCGCGCCAGTGCAATGAACAGCCGATCCTGCCAATGCGGCATTTCCGAGCGGGCCGATGCCTTGAGCGAGCGGCGTGACAGGAAGAACGACGTTGTCATGATATCGAACTTCCAGCCCTGCTTGCGGCAAATCGCCAGTGTGCGCGGGATGTTCGGGCGCTCCATGTAGCCGAAGGTCAGCGTGACGCGCATGAAGAGATCGTTGATGGGTTCGATCTTGACCCGCTCGCTCTTTTTGACGAGCGGCGATGGCGCGGTGATGACGGTCAGGATCACATTGTTCTGATGCAGCACCTTATAATGTTTCAGGCTGTGCATCAGGGCAGTCGGCGTGCTCTTTGGATCGCCTGTCAGGAAAACAGCGGTTCCCGGCACCAGCGGCGGCGGGTTCTGCGCCATTTTCTTCGAGATAAGATCAAGCGGCACTTCGCCCTTACGGGTTTTCTCAAACAGCTGACGGCTGCCGCGCACCCATGTGAACATCACCAGAATGATCAGGAACGCCACGACGAGAGATGCCCAGCCGCCATCGACAACCTTGATCAGGTTGGCGCTGACAAAAGTCAGGTCAATAATCATGAAGCAGACAGTCAGGCTGATCGCCACCCAAAGGCGCCACTTCCAGATGCGCGTCATGACGATGAAAAGCAGGATGGTCGTGACCAGCATATTGCCTGTCACAGCAATGCCGTATGCGGAAGCAAGATTAGTTGAACGCTCAAAGCCGAGCACAAGTAGGATAACCACAAGGCCAAGCAGCATGTTGACGCGTGGCAGATAGACCTGCCCCGATTGCTTCTCCGAGGTATGCTCAATGTTAAGGCGCGGCAGAAGATTGAGCTGCACGGCCTGACGCGACAGGGAATACGCGCCCGAGATAACCGCCTGACTGGCGATAACGGTAGCCGCGGTGGCAAGAAGCACCATTGGCAGCAGTGCCCAATGCGGGAACATTTCGAAGAACGGATTCTTGGCCGAATCGGCATTTGCCAGAATGAATGCGCCCTGCCCGAAATAGTTTAGGAGAAGACAGGGGAAGACGACCCAGACCCACGCTGTGGCAATGGGCTTGCGACCAAAATGTCCAAGATCGGCATAGAGAGCCTCGGCACCGGTCACAGCCAGAAACACCGTACCGATAGTCGGGAAGGCCGTGGCCGGATTCTGGATGATGTATTCCACCGCATAATAGGGATTGGCGGCAGCAAACACGCTCAGATCGTCAAACAAATGCCATGCGCCAAAGAAGCCAATGGCAAGAAACCACAAAAGCGTAATCGGGCCGAAGATCGTGGCGACACGGGCAGTACCAAAGCGCTGGACCGAAAATAGCGTCAGCAGAATAACCAGCGTAATGGGAACGATAAACGGTTCCAGCGCCGGGGTAACAATCTCGAGACCTTCAACCGCCGAGAGCACCGAAATGGCTGGCGTAATCACGGCGTCACCGTAAAACAGCGACGCACCGACAATACCCAGACCCAGAATAAGCTGTGGCCGGGATTTGAAACTGGACCGCGCCAGCGCCATCAAAGAAAGAATACCGCCCTCGCCGTCATTGTCGGCGCGTAGCACGAAAAAAACATATTTGATGGTGACGATCAGGGTCAGCGCCCAGAAGATCATGGAGACAACACCGAGAATATCGGTCCTGCTCAGAAATCCATCCATTGACGCTGCGTGCAAAGCTTCGCGAAAGGCATAGATCGGGCTCGTCCCGATGTCGCCATAGACAACGCCGAGGGCACCAAGCACCAGAACCGGAAATGCTTCTTTGTGATGCGGTTCCGGTTCATAGGCGACGGTGCCGTTCGAATCGTTCTCGTCGCCAATTTGCTGGTCACTCATACAGGTTTTCCCTCGCTCTGACAGCGTGGGCGGACGAGTTAGTCGTGTTGCACCGCAATATCAATCGCCATTTTAACATAGCTGTCATCCCACGTTATGCAAAAACGCATGGCAACGCAAATCTCGCACGCGAATCAAGGCACTACGCCTGAAGCGCATTCATGAATCTTTCCACAGCACGCGACATGCCGTGCGTCAAAGCATCGGCTGTCAGGCCATGACCGATCGAAACTTCCACCAGATTCGGCACTTTTTTAACAAGCGCAGGCAAATTGGCGACCGTCAGATCATGCCCGGCATTAACAGCAATGCCCACCCTCTCAGCCGCTTCTGCAACTCTTGCGAGTTTGTCCAGTTCCAGTGCTTCGCGGCGCGGATCGTCATGCGCACCGCCATAAGGGCCCGTATAGAGTTCAACACGATCCGCACCGAGCGCCTTGGCCAGCGCTGGCGCTTCCACATCAGGATCAATGAACAGCGACACACGGCTCGACTGGTGCTTTAGTTTCTGAATGATGGGGCGCAGGAAGTCGCCGTGTTTTTTCAAATCCCAGCCATGGTCAGAGGTCGATTGATCAGGATCATCGGGAACCAGCGTGACCTGTTCAGGCTCGTTCCTGGCGATGAGATCAAGGAATTCCGCCGTCGGATAACCCTCGATGTTGAACTCTGCCTGTGGGAATTCATCATCAATCAGGGCGCGAATCTCCGGCAGGTCAGAGAAGCGGATATGCCGTTCATCCGGTCGCGGATGCACGGTCAGCCCACCCGCTCCACCCGCCAGCGCCACACGTCCGAGCCCGATAACGCTGGGCCAAGGCAGGTCGCGCCGATTGCGCAACATGGCAATTGCATTGAGGTTCACGGAAAGGGAAGCTGTCATGCCGGATTCCATTGCAGAAGGTGTTGCCTTGATCTTTAGCGCAGAAAGAGAACATAAAACATTGGAATCTGAACCATAGCCCAAGATGGTCGTCACCCCGCAATTTCTTGCCCGTAAAGAGTATCAGTTTTATGAGCCGATCTGATTTTTCTTCGCCGATTTTTGCGCGGTGGCGCGAAAACGCAGCCACTGACTGGTCCGCCTATGTCGACCACGCTTTCGTACGCGGCCTTGGCAGTGGTTCGCTGCCCGAGAAGGCATTTCTGCATTATCTGGTTCAGGATTACATTTTTCTATTCCATTTCTCGCGGGCTTGGGGAATGGCGGTGCTGAAGGCAGAAAGCCATGCGGAACTGGAACTGGCTTCTGCAACCGTCAACGCATTGGTCAATCATGAAATGCCTGTGCATATCGAGATATGCGCAAAGGCGGGAATTTCCCGCGAGGCCCTGCTTGAGACCGAAGAAGAGGCTGAAAATCTCTCTTATACCCGCTATGTTATCGATGCCGGACTATCCGGTGATTTCCTTGATCTGATAGCGGCTCTCGCGCCCTGCGTGATGGGTTATGGCGAAATCGGTACCCGCCTCGCCGCCATCTCGCCGAAAGGCAATCCCTACCAGCAATGGATCGATACCTATGCGGGCAAGGAATATCAGGATGTCTGCCATGCGGTCGGGCAACTGATCGAAAGCAGCGTTCGCACCCGCCTTGGCCCGTCGCCCGATAGTTCAGGGCGATGGAAGACACTCAACCGGCGTTTCCGCACGGCAACCCGGCTGGAAGCAGGGTTCTGGTCCATGGGAATGCGCGGCGGATTGATCAATCAATGAACCGGTGAAAGACCATGCTCGGCCCATTCCTCACGGGGAATGGGCTTTCCCAGCGCAAATTCAAAAGACTGGACCTGCTCCGTTTCCGGCAAAATCCCGCAATTGAATGTGAGATTGTACCAATTTCCTCCGCTGCGCAGCGCTGCACCTGTCGCAGTGATGACGCCAGATTTGACCTTCGTATTGGCCATGGCATAGGCGACAACCCGGTCCGGTCGATAGGTCTTGTCCCACTTTGCCACCTGCGCCATGGCTTCAAGATTGCAAATCTGCTCAAGCCGCGTGCCAAGCTCCAGTGTTGGAAGCGCCTCGCGTGTCTGTCTGCTGCGAGGATCGGCCAAAACGCCCGCTGACAACATCGTTGTCGCCTTCTGCATGGCGGGCTGCTGTGGCGCTGCAGGGGTGGGTGCTGTTTCCTGACGGGGCTCTACCGGTGGTGCTGATGGCTGGAGCGGCGTTTCAGCAATGGCGGGTTTTGTCTCGGCAGGTGGAGCCGGTACGAGTTGAAGATCAACAACCTCTTCCATCGGCGCATCGAAACGGAACGGTCTGGCCAGAGCAATCAGCGCGAGCACCAGCAGAAGATGCAGCAGCGCGGAGACAATGACGCCGCCGGTGCTTGCCTCCCGCAAAGGCGCATGTGCAAAATTCTCTCCCGCCACCAAGCTCAATGACGTCTGTCTCCCGGCCATTCACCCGGAAACAAAGACATGCTCTTTCGGCGAACGCAACTGCGGCCAGCTATGGCTGATGGCGCAACAGAGAGGACGTACCCGTTGCAAAACCCATTTTTTCATAAAACGGGATAAGGCGATCCGGGCAGTAAAGCTCAAAGCTCGCCATGGATTTCAGCTTTTCATGGCCTTTGATGCGATCCATGATCTTTTGGCCCAACCCCGTCCCGCGGAATTTTGCATCAACAATCACGTCGAAGATCATCGCCTTGTAAACATAATCAGTCAGGACACGGGCAAAGCCGATCAGCTTGCCCTCGACACAGCAGCCAATAATGATGTCGCAATGCTCAAGCATCCGCACGACATCATCGTATTGCCTGTTCTTGGTCCACCATTCATTCTTATAAAGGGCAAACAGCTCCTGCCGGTGGCTGCCTTCGATCCGGTCGATCCACTGCATATTCATTTCGCCCCCGGACAAGCTCTCTACCTCACTATGGTCAGCCGTTCCGCCGCGCGGGTGATGGCCGTATAAAGCCAGCGATCACGCGTATCCCGGAAGGCAAAACTTTCATCGAACAGAACCACGTCGTTCCATTGCGAGCCCTGCGCCTTGTGGGTCGTCAGCGCATAACCATAGTCGAAATCGTCATAGCGCTTCTTGGTTTGCCACGGAATTTCGGTATCAGGGTCTTCAAACTGTGCTTTCAGCAGCTTGATCTTGGCAACGCCCCGGCCCGGTTCTTCATCCTCAGGCGCAACCAGCAGATTGATGCCGGGCTTCACCGTTTCGCGCGATGAAGTCATGACCTTCCACAGCGAGCCGTTGAGCAGCCCCTTGGCCGGATCGTTGCGCAGGCAAACCAGCTTGTCACCCGCCTGCGGGAACGATGCGGAAAAGCCCTTGAGTTCGCGCAAACGCTGATTATAGCGGCGGCGTGTGCGGTTCGTGCCAACCAGAACCTGATCAGCGCCGAGCACCAGATCCTGCGTCACATCATTCTTGGAAATGACCTTGGCCGCACCGAAATCCCCATAGCCGAATTCGCGCCCCTCGCGCACATCAAGCGCGAGACGCAGGATCGGGTTGTCGCGCGCCTGCCGGTGAATTTCACTGAGCAGGAAATCCGGCTCATGCTCGGTAAAGAAGCCGCCACCTGAAATCGGCGGCAACTGGCCGGGATCACCCAGCACCAGAATGGGCGTGCCGAAACTCATCAGGTCGCGGCCAAGCTGCTCATCGACCATGGAGCATTCATCGACAACAATAAGTTTTGCCTTGGAGACAGGGCTTTGCCGGTTGAGCGAAAAGGTCGGCGCAATACTGGTCTTACCTGTCGTCTCATCTTCGACTGCCTCTTCGCCGCGCGGGCGATAGATCAATGAATGCAGCGTCCGTGCATTGGAAGCGCCTTTCGAGCGCAGAACCTGTGCCGCCTTGCCGGTGAAGGCGGCAAACTGGACGTCGCCATCGATATGTTCGGCAAAATAGCGGGCAAGCGTCGTCTTGCCTGTACCGGCATAGCCGAAAAGCCGAAAAATCGGGCTGCGCCCGTCTTTCAGCCATTTGGAAACAGCGCCAAGCGCCTCATCCTGTTGTGGTGATAATTGCATCGCCCTGACTGACAGGATTCGCCCTCAAAGGGCAAGGAAAATGGGACAAACGCGTCTTATACTATAGATTATCCGCGTTTCCGGGCCGGATTTTACCCTCGCCGGACGCCCCGGTTTTCGTGTCCCGGATACGGAACTGGTCGCCCTTCACTTGCAGATACCAGCAAACCTTCTGCTCCTCGCCTTCATAAAGCAGGCAGAGCGTGTCTTTCTCCAGCGTCCATTCACCGGCATAGGACATGCCGTTGGTCAAAACCTTGTCCGGCTTGCAGCATTCGATCAACTTGCCGCGCGATTTGCCGTCGGGTCCCAGAAACTCGGTAAAATTGAATGGCGGCTGCGCTTTGACTTCACCAGTGATGGTTGCTCCTGTGATGACCTTGCGCAGGTCCTCTTCCGATGTCACCGGCCAGGAAGCATCCTGCGCGCGCACCGGCGCGGCATAATTGCCAATCGCAAATAGCATCAACACAATCGCTGCACGGCGAACTGTCGAAGTTCCATGCATCTCAAGACCTTTCCGGATCGTTTTCCAGCCGGATCGGCTGGCCATGCGGGGTAGCATGGGCAGCACGCTGCCACGCAGCAGCCAAATGATCAATATCATTGGAATTTGTCACGTTTTTTGCAGCGATCAGCGATTCCAGCGCGGCAACCCAGCAATGATAATAATCACTGCCATCATCGAGCGCGCCCGGACGCTTCAATTCTGCCGATAGCGCCTGCGCCCATTCATCCCAGCCGAACAAGCCTTGCTCATGCAATGCGAGCACCATGGCAAAGGCTTCTGCCTGCCACGGTTCGGCAAAAACAGGCGCATCGATCCCGTCGCCCAAACCCTGCGAATGCGCAATCAGATCACGCAAGCTCAAAATAGCTCTCCCAGGCATCAATGCTGACGGTCAGCGTCGGATCGGCGTCCTCGCCCCAGATCTCGGCCGCCTTGAACACGACCGTATAGACATATTGCGGGTTCTCGCCCTCACCATGGGCATTGCTGTCAGGAAAAACAAAACCGCCCCGCACTGCCTCCACAATACCGATTTTCCCGCGGGCATAGCGCGGCAGTCGGGTATGTGTTTCGGGATTGAAATTGCGCGTCTTCACACGGTCCCCGGCCTGAAAGCGTGGCGCTGCCTCAACCAGTCGATTACAGGGACCACCCTTTGCCAGAACAGCCGCTACATTTTCAGCTTTCAGCGTGCGCTTGGGCTCAGTACCCTTGCCGAGCGAATGCCCGTCCTTCAATTCAGCATCGGTTACAAATCCGTGGCGCTTGAGCAATATTTCCAGCGCCTTTGTCCAGATTTCATAATAGCTGGATGAATAGTAATCCGCCGGATGCAGGCTTTCCCGCGCGTGACGGCTCTCATCAATGTTCCAATGGCCCATGGCTCCGGCGGCCAGTGTCAGACCAAGAGCCCGCTTTTCCCATGCGGCATGGAAATACGGCTCATCCCTCTCCGGATTGACCGGACCAAAGCCCATCTGCCCGCCAAGATCCTGTGGTCCGTTCATGCAACCTCCGGAACACGCGCCAAACCGGTACCGATCATCGAATCGCGCGTCACCAGTTCGGCCAACTGCTCTTCGCTCCAGCCTTCCGTGCCTTCGGGGCGAAGCGGTATCACCAGATAGCGCAGTTCGGCAGTCGAATCCCACACCCGAATACTGGTCGCCTCTGGCAAAACCAGATCAAATTCTGCCAATACACCGCGCGGATCGATAACGGCGCGTGACCGGTAAGGCGGCGATTTATACCAGACAGGCGGCAGGCCCAGCACCGACCACGGATAGCAGGAACAGAGCGTACACACGACAAGGTTGTGGGTTTCGTCCGTGTTGAACACTGCCTGCATATGTTCGCCCTGACGGCCCGTATAACTAAGCGATCCAATAGCTGCAGTTGCATCACGCTTCAACCAGTCATTGAACTCAGGATCAACCCACGCCTTCGCCACCACACGCGCGCCGTTACGCGGCCCGACCTTGGTCTCATAGGTCTCGACAATGGCATCGATAGCCTTGGGATCAACGAGCCCTTTTTCGGTGAGGATTGTCTCCAATGCCCGCACCCGCGCAGCCATGGGATCAAGTTCATTATCGTGGTGGTGATCATCGTGATGGTGTGGCATGAGTTAACTCTAATGCCGCCGCGCTCACTCATCAAGCAGATCGGCAGGCTTAATTTGCGCCGGTATCCGGGATAGCTTCATGAAAATACTTGTACTTGGCGGTAATGGTTTCATCGGACAGGCCGTGTGCCAAAAGCTGGCCATGAACGGCCATTCTGTTACCGGCATCGGGCGAAGCATCGAGGAGGCGCGCCAACGCCTGCCGGAAATCGAATGGCAATCTGTTGATATCGGCAAACTACTGCAATCGGATGCGTGGCTTGCCGTGATCAGCGGGATGGATTCTATCGTCAATTGTGCGGGTGCTCTGCAAAACAGTGCCCGGGACGATGTGACAGCCGTCCAGCAAAGTGCCATGCTCGCGCTCTATCAGGCGGCTCAGCGGGTTTCCATCAAACTCATCGTGCAGATTTCCGCAGAAACCGAAAAAAGTGGCGCGCACCTGCCATTCATTGCCACCAAGCGTTTTGCCGACACCGCTCTCAAACAATCAACTCTACCATATGTGATCTTACGGCCTGCTCTCGTCATTGGCCGTAATGCAAATGGCGGTTCAGCCCTTATCCGGGCTCTGGCTTCGTTTCCCTGCTTCACGCCTCTGATATTTCATGACCATCCGGTGGAATTTGTTGCTTTGGATGATGTAAGCGAAACCGTCCTCGCCAGTATCGAAGGAAAGATCACGCCGGGTTCAGATTTTGCGCTTGTTGCACCCGAGCCCCATACCTTGGCTGAGGTGGTGGCGGCACATCGGGCGTGGCTGGGGCTGAAGCCCGCTCCTGTTCTGCGCCTGCCAGAAATAGCGGCAAACCTGATGGCCCTTGCCGCTGACCTCGCTGGCCACCTCGGCTGGCGCTCTCCCCTGCGCTCGACTGCTATAGCAATCATGATGGACGGTGTCGTCTCCGGTGACATCGAAAAAGCTGGGGCTTCGGCTGCACGACCAGAACTCCTCACACTGACGGAAACGTTGTCCAGACATACGGCCGGCGCACAGGACCTCTGGTTTGCGCGGCTTTACCTGCTGAAACCATTGATCATCCTCACCCTCTCCCTTTTCTGGATAACGTCCGGTGTACTGAGCTTGTGGAGTTTTGCGGCGGCGGCTGGCAATCTTGTGCCCGGCTTCGGTCCTTTGGGCGCCGAATTGCTCACGGTGATCACCAGTCTTGCCGACATCTTTCTCGGCGTATTCATCCTGTTCAGGCGACACGCTATCAAGGCCATGCTGGGAATGTTGCTTCTTAGTGCTGCCTATCTTCTGGCGGGAACGCTGCTCGCCCCTATTCTCTGGCTTGATCCTCTCGGACCTTATGTAAAAGTGATCCCTTCAATGGTTCTCACTCTGGCCTGCCTCGCCATATTCAACGAGTGCTAGAAAATGCTGTATCAGGATATTCTCCGTCTCATCCATGTCATCGGCGCAACCGTTCTATTCGGCACCGGCTCAGGCATCGCATTCTTCATGGTCATGGCGCACAGGACGCGCAATGCGGCAATTATCAGCCATGTTGCGAGCATTGTCGTTCTCGCCGATACGGTTTTCACAGCCTCGGCGGTCATTCTACAACCGATCAGCGGTTATCTTCTGGCAAAATCCATTGGATGGCCACTGGACACACCGTGGATTGCCTTGTCACTGGGCCTCTATGTCCTTATCGGTCTTTTCTGGCTGCCGGTGGTCTGGATACAGATTCAGTTGCGCGACATCGCCACGGAAGCAGTGGCAAGCGGGACTGAACTGCCCACCCGCTACTATAAGCTCTACAACATCTGGTTTGTTTGCGGGTTTCCCGCATTTGCCGCAGTCATTGCCATTTTCTGGCTGATGCTCACCAAACCTGATCTCAGCTGGTAAAGCTCTATTTCAGCATCGGCCAGAGGCTGGCAATCAGCAAGGCAGCCATTGAAATATTGAACCATTTCAGTCGCACGGGATCAGACAACCAGCCGCGCATGAACTGGCCGAATATAGCCCAGCTCGACACTGACGGGATATTCACCACCGCGAAAGCGATGCCGACGATCAGAACCGTAAGGTAGTAGGTTTGCGGCGCGGTATAGGTGGCCATGGCTGTTACCGCCATCACCCATGCCTTGGGATTGATCCACTGGAACGCCGCCGCCTCCATGAATGTCATCGGCCGTGCCTTGCCATCCACAGCGCCCAGCGAACGGGATGTGGCGATCTTGTAGGCGAGATAGACAAGGTAAGCGCCACCTGCGAATTTCAAGATCGTATAGACAAGCGGGATGGTCTGGATCAGCGCGCCAAGGCCTAGCCCGACGCCGATCAGCAGCGTGAAAAACCCGCTGCCAATGCCAAACATATGCGGAATGGTGCGCTTGAAGCCGAAATTCACACCGGAGGCCAGCAACATCAGATTGTTCGGGCCCGGTGTAATCGACGTAACAAAGGCAAAGACCAGCAATGTGAAAAAGATTTCAAGGGACATGACAAACCAGACCTGATGGGTGGAGAAGACTTAGGCGTCTGGCAGGTGCGGCTCAATCGCAATCTTGTCAGGGAGACAATTGCATATCCCTGACAAGATTGATGGCTGAAGCTTACATGCCCTGCGGGCCGCGGTTCATGGCGGCGACACCGGTCCGGCAAATCTCCACGAGGCCAAGCGGCTTCATGATGGCGATGAACTGGTCGAGCTTTGAACCCTTGCCTGTTATTTCGAAGATGAAATGTTCCGTCGTGGCATCGGCCACCTTGGCATGGAATGCATCGGCAAGGCGCAGCGCCTCATTGCGGTTCTCGCCAAGACCCGCGACCTTGACCAGCGCCAATTCGCGCTGGATCGGCTTGTCATTTCCAAGCTCATCGGCACGCACGGAAAGATCAACCACCCGGTGAACCGGAACGATGCGTTCCAGCTGGTGGCGGATCTGATCAAGCACATGCGGCGTGCCGCGCGTCACGATGGTGATGCGTGACAGATGCTGTTCATGCTCGGTTTCCGAAACGGTGAGGCTTTCAATGTTATAGCCACGCCCGGAAAACAGGCCGATCACCCGGGCAAGCACACCCGGTTCGTTGTCAACGAGAACCGATAGGACGGTGGTGATCGGTAGTTCTGTCTCCTTGGCAATGAAATATGCCGAGCCGGAGGCTAGATTTTGAGCGTTCATTTGGTTCTTCTCTCCGGTTTCTTAAACGAGCTGCCGACCTTTGGCATCGATAGCATTGGCAACGGCTTCATCGGTGGCTTCATCGGGCAGAAGCATCTCATTATGTGCCTTGCCGGATGGAATCATCGGGAAGCAGTTTGCCAGATTGGCCACGCGGCAATCGAACAGAACAGGCTTTTTGACATCAATCATTTCCTGAATGGCATCATCCAGCTGATCAGGTTTTTCGCAGCGAATGCCATGGCCGCCATAGGCTTCCGCCAATTTGACGAAATCCGGCAGAGCTTCCGTATAGGAATGCGACAGGCGGTTGCCATGCAGCAATTGCTGCCACTGGCGGACCATGCCCATATACTGGTTGTTCAGGATGAAAATCTTGATCGGCGCTTCATATTGCACCGCCGCGCTCATCTCCTGCATGGTCATCTGCACCGAAGCATCTCCGGCAATATCGATAACCAACGAATTCGGATGGGCAATCTGCACACCCAATGCCGCCGGCAGACCGTAACCCATGGTGCCGAGACCACCTGACGTCATCCAGCGGTTTGGTTTTTCAAAGCCATAAAACTGCGCCGCCCACATCTGGTGCTGGCCAACTTCCGTGGTGATGAAGGTGTCGCGATCCTTGGTCAGCTCATAGAGCCGCTCCAAGGCATATTGCGGCATGATCACGTCCTTGTTGTGGGTATAGGACAGTGATTTGCGCCCGCGCCATTTATCGATCTGCGACCACCATTCACCCATCGCCTTCTTGTCAGGGCGTTCCGACGAGGCACGCCACAGGCGAACCATATCTTCAAGAACCCGGCCAACGTCACCGATAACGGGAACATCAACGCGAACCGCCTTGTTGATCGAGGACGGATCAATATCGATGTGAATTTTCTTTGAATTGGGCGAGAAGCCGTTGAGACGGCCGGTGATACGGTCATCGAACCGCGCGCCGATGCAAACCATGACATCGCAATCATGCATGGTCATATTCGCTTCATAGGTGCCGTGCATACCCAGCATGCCCAACCAGTTCTTGCCGGATGCCGGATAAGCACCGAGGCCCATCAGGGTTGAGGTAATCGGGAAATTGGTCAATTCAACCAGTTCACGCAGCAACTGGCTGGCCTGCGGACCGGAATTGATAACACCGCCGCCGGAATAGATGACCGGGCGCTTGGCGGTTGCCATCAATGCAACAGCCTGCTTGATCGCCTCGATATCGCCCTCGACTTTCGGACGATAGCTGGTGCGCGGCGATGTTTCCGGCGGTGTATAGAAGCCGGTGGCAAATTGGACATCCTTGGGAACATCAACGAGAACCGGACCCGGACGGCCCGTGCGCGCAACGTGGAAGGCTTCGTGCAGAACGCGCGCCAGATCATTGACGTCCTTCACCAGCCAGTTGTGCTTGGTGCAGGGGCGCGTGATGCCGATTGTGTCGCATTCCTGAAACGCATCCGAACCGATGAGGGTGGTTGGAACCTGACCGCTGATGCAGACCAGCGGGATCGAGTCCATCAGTGCATCCTGCAATGGCGTCACCGCATTGGTGGCGCCGGGGCCTGATGTGACCAGCATAACGCCGACCTTGCCGGTCGAACGGGCATAGCCCTCAGCCGCATGGCCCGCGCCCTGCTCGTGGCGAACCAGAACGTGATTGATTTTGTCCTGCTGGTGCAGTTCGTCATAAATGGGAAGGACCGCACCACCCGGATAACCGAAAATATCCGTCACGCCCTGATCGATGAGTGCCTGAATGACCATTTCGGCCCCGGTCATCTCCCGTCGTTGCGATGTGTGGTTGTCACTATCCTGCTTGTCTGCGGTCATCGGTCTCTTCCCGTGTACTCTGCGGCCTGAAGCCTTCCAGAAGGTGTTTTCGTTTGCGTAAGGTTTGGAAATAAAAAAAGCCCCCGAAGGAGCCTGTGTTTCGCGCATGGGAGCTTCCGCCGGGTGCTTACAACACCCTGCCCATGCGCGGTCCCACGACGATAAGAACTGTTTTCATGGTCGCGGACGATAATTAAGCAAATTCTATCCGTCAACGGCAAAATTGAGGAATTTGAAATGTTTGCAAACAAAGGGCAGCTTTGGCGCAACATCCTTCAAATGCGAAATTCATCGCTAAGATATTCTCAATGCCTTACGACTAAAGTTCAATCTCGCTGCCAAGTTCCGGGATTAATCACCACCAATGAGCGCCGAAGCCCTGCCCTCCGCACAGGAAAGACCAATGGTTCGCAACCGGACCGATGGTCATGTCATCGAGTGCAATGGCGATAAGGCCAGCATCCACGCCATAACAGGACCATCAATCACCGCATCGGAGGATTACTGGTCCGTCGGCCAGCTCATCTCCATTCAGGTTGCCGGCAGCCGCGTGGTCGGTCTTGTCTACAAGGTCGATCTGCCCAATGCCGAATGGAAACAGGATGTTGATCAAAGCATCCACATCCATGTCGAGCTTGTCGGTCAGGTCGACACGCATGACGACGGAAAGCTGCGCTTTTCCAGCGGCATCAAGACCTATCCGCATATGGGCGCCATAGCGCACCGTATCCGCGCGGCTGACCTCGCCACGATCTACACGACATCCCTGAAAAACACTGTATCCATTGGCCATCTCTCACAAAATGCCGACATCCCTGCGCTGATCTCAATCGACAGCCTGATTTCGCGGCATTTCGCCGTGCTTGGCAGTACCGGCGTCGGCAAATCCAGCGCGGTGACGCTCCTCCTGCGGAAAATCATCTCACAGCGCCCGGATTTGCGCGTGCTCATCCTTGATCCGCATAATGAGTTTGCCAGCGCTTTTCCTGATCTTGCCATTTCCATTGATTACAGCACCTTTGACCTGCCTTACTGGATGTTCCGGCTTGAAGAATTCGGCGAAGCCGTATTTCGCGGACGCCCGTCGATCACGGCTGAAATCGACATTCTGCGCGATCTGATCCCGCTTGCCAAAGAACGCTTTGCCAATACGGAATCCGCCCCGGCGTCTTCCCTGTTGAAAAGAGAGCGCGACTCCGCTTCGATGACTGCGGACACACCTGTGCCCTATCGCATGGCTGACCTGATCAAACTGCTGGACGAGCGTATTGGCCAGCTGGATGGCAAGACTGATCGCCCGACCCTGAAAGCGCTGCGCTATCGGTTGCAGGCATTGATCGCCGATCCACGCTATCGCTTCATGTTCTCGGCGCCCACGACGCTTGATACGATGCGCCAGACACTTGGCCATATTTTTCGCGTACCCAAGAATGACCGGCCCATCTGTGTTTTCCAGTTGGCGGGATTGCCCGCCGAAGTGGTGAATTCCGTCGCGTCGGTTCTGTGCCGCATGGCCTTTGACCTTGCCGTCTCCAGTGATGGCAATGTGCAGACACTCGTGGTCTGCGAGGAAGCACACCGCTACATCCCCGCCGATACCTCCGCCGGTTTCTGGCCGACACGCCAAGCCATCGCCCGCATCGCCAAGGAAGGCCGCAAATACGGCGTTTACCTCGCTGTTATCACCCAGCGTCCCGGCGAGCTTGACTCGACAATCCTTTCGCAGTGCAGCACGGTTTTCGCCATGCGGCTCGGCAATGAGCGCGATCAGGAAATCATTCGCGGCGCAATCAGCGGCGCATCGCAGAGCACTGTGGGTTTCCTGTCATCCATCGCCAATCGTGAGGCGATTGCCTTCGGTGAAGCGGTGCCAACGCCCATGCGCATGATGTTTGAAACCATTGCGCCTGAACATCTGCCCGCCGCCCACATGACACAACAGCAGGAGGCCGTTCGCTCCGGTGACAGCCACGTCTCGCTGGATATGATCCTCAATCGCATGCGCCAGCTGAACACAGCCGATAACACCACGGGGGATGACACATCGGGCAATTTTAGCGCCTTCGAAAAACCTGCCATGGTACAGCGGCCCGCAACGCCGATTCAGCGCGACCCGATCAGAACCCAATGGCGGGCAGCCGAGGCCGTGAGCGTTCCGATCATCGAGGAACCACGCAAGCCAGCGCGATCAGAGACGGAGGGTTTGCGCGCCAGCGACCTCATCCGTAGTTTCCGCAGCGATAAAACTTAAGTCTGGGGATAGGCGATCCGCTCCCAGTCATCACCCAACTGATTGCGGAACCAGGTCATTTGCCGTTTGGCATATTGCCGTGTCGCAATGGTCGACAATTCAGCGGCTCGCGCGGGGCTGATCGCACCGTCCAGCATTTGCGTAATCTCACTCACCCCGATGGCACGCATGGCGGGAAGATCAGTTGAAAGACCAAGCGCCAGCAAGGCTTCGACCTCTTCAACCGCACCCTTTTCTATCATCGCCTGAAAGCGCATCGCGATCCGTTCGCCAAGCCAGGCGCGATCCGGGTCGATGACGATCTTGCGGGCAGAAACAGCATCGATCAAAGGCGTGCCGGTTTCCTTTTGCCAATCGACAATCGAACGCCCTGACGCATCGATCACCTCCAATGCGCGGACAATGCGCTGGCTGTCGGTCGGGCGCAAAATCGCCGCCGCCTGCGGGTCTTTCTCTTCTAGAACAGCGTGAAGCTGTGCCGCCCCAGCTTTCGCATCCTGTTCACGCCAGTAAGCCCTGATTGTATCCGGGATATCCGGCATGGCTGAGAGACCGCCGAGCAGTGCCCGGAAATAAAGCCCCGTGCCGCCGACAAAGATCAGCGGACGATCACCAGCGGCCTCGGTCTTCAAAAAATGTTCCACATCGGCAAACCAGCGCCCGGTGGAATAGGCAACGGACGGCGCAACGTGGCCATAGAGAAAATGCGGTGCTTCACGCAGATCATCCGGGCCCGGCCGCGCTGTCAGCACATCAAGCACATCATAGACCTGCATGGAATCGGCGTTGACGATCCAGCCATCAACCTCTTTGGCCAATCGCAGCGCCAATGCCGACTTGCCGCTTGCCGTTGGTCCGGCTATCAGGATTGTCTGTCTTCTTGTCACACCAATCATCCAATCAGGAAATGCTCATGCCCTTGATGGCCACGCTTATCGCCAATCCGGCTTCACCCAGTCTCAGCCCATCGCTGGGGATTAAAGCCTCAGCGGCAGTCAATGCAACAGGACTTTATTGGCTGGCCGACGGAATTGCCTGCGATCTCGCCTTGCGGACAGGTTCTGATCCGGTGGAAAGCCATGCGGAACTGGCGCGGATCGTTGATGGCGAGCCCATCGATATCGTGGTGCAGGAACAGGATAGCAGACGCAAGAAGGTGCTGATTGCCGACATGGATTCCACCATGATCCAGCAGGAATGCATTGACGAACTGGCCGAAGAGGCTGGCCTGCGCGACAAGGTGGCCGCCATTACCGCCCGCGCGATGAATGGCGAAATCGAATTCGAACCCGCCTTGCGCGAACGCGTCGCCCTGCTCAAGGGCCTACCCTATACGGTGATCGACAAGGTCATTGCCAGCCGTATCACGCTCATGCCCGGCGGCCCGGAACTGGTCCGCACGATGAAAAAGCACGGTGCCTATACGGCGCTCGTCTCTGGTGGCTTCACCGTCTTCACCCGGCGCATCGCCGCCATGATCGGTTTTCACGAGAACAGTGCCAATGTTTTGCTCGACAATGGCGTAACGCTGACAGGCGAAGTCAGCGAACCCATTCTTGGCCGTGAAGCCAAGGTCGCGGCGCTCAACGCCATCTGCGAGCGGTTCAATCTTTCCCCGAAGGAAGCCCTTGCCGTGGGCGATGGCGCCAATGATCTCGGCATGTTGCAGCTCGCGGGCACCGGTGTCGCCCTGCATGCCAAGCCGTCCGTTGCCGCGCAGGCAAAAGTGCGCATCGATCACGGTGATCTCACCGCGCTGCTTTATATTCAAGGCTATCGCAAGACTGATTTCGTTATCTGATAGCGCATATGAAAAAGGCGGCCATTGGCCGCCTTTTTGCTGATCTCGATAGGATCAATTCATCTGCAGGGTCACAAAGCGTAACTCGCCGGTCTTTGATGCGAGCATCAACAGGGCGTTCTTGCGGCCTTCGTCGCGTAGCTTTTCAATCCGCTTGGCTACTTCCTCAGGTGTCTTGACGGTTTCCTGCGCGATATCGACGATGACATCGCCAGCCTCGATCCGCTTGTTCGCAGCGACCGATTCAGCCTGTACTTCGGTGATCAGAACGCCTTCGACCTCTTTGGCAATGCCAAATGTCTTTCTGGTTGCCTCATCGAGGACACCGAGCGACATCCCCAGAACATCCACGTCCTGCGAGGAGTCTTCGTCCTGATCGGTCTGCGACTTGGGCTTGTCTTTACCTTTGCCCTTGTCGTCCGTGTCTTCAAGGCGACCAAGCGTAACCTTGACCGTCTGTTCCTTGCCCTTGCGGACAATGACCACGTCGACTTCCTTACCGACAGGGCTTTCCGCAACGGCACGCGGCAAATCTTTCACATTATTGATAGACTTTCCGTCAAATTTTGTAATGACGTCACCAACGAGCAGCGAACCATTGGCAACGGGTCCGCCATCAATAACCCCGGCAACCAGTGCGCCCTTGCCCGATGTCATACCCAGACTTTCAGCGATATCATCCGTAACCGGCTGAAAGCGAATGCCCAGCCAGCCGCGCTGCACTTCGCCGTGGTCGCGCAACTGTTGAATAACGCCGGATGCAAGTTCGGCGGGAATAGCAAAGCCAATGCCGATTGATCCGCCCGTTGGCGAAATGATTGCCGTGTTGATGCCGATTACCTGACCATACATGTCGAACAGTGGTCCACCGGAATTGCCCCGGTTGATTGCCGCATCGGTCTGGATGAAATTGTCATAAGGACCGGAATTGATATCGCGGTTACGCGCCGAAACGATACCGACAGTAACAGTACCGCCGAGGCCGAACGGATTGCCAATGGCCATGACCCAATCGCCAATACGGGCTTTCGAGGAATCGCCAAACTTGACTGCAACGAGCTTGTGCTTCTTTGGATCAACCTTGAGCACGGCCAGATCGGTCTTGGTGTCCTTGCCAACCAGTTCCGCCTTCAGCTTGGAACCGTCGGTAAAATTGACCTCAATATCGTCGGCATCGGCAATAACGTGATTGTTGGTCACGACAATGCCCTGCTCCGCATCAATGACAAATCCGGAGCCAAGCGACTGAACCTTGCGGGATGGATTGCTTTCACCCGGCTTCTGCTTGCCGAAATACTCGTCGAAAAACTCCTGAAATGGCGATCCTTCCGGTACCTTCGGCATTGGAACGGGTCCGGAATCAGAATCGCCGTCCTGACCTTTTACGGTCTGTGATGTCGAAATATTCACCACCGCATCCAGCAGGCCTTCGGCAAGATCGGCAACCGATGCCGGGCCTTGCGCTCTTGGCTGCGCTGACTGTGCTGCGGCGACAGTCACAAAGGCTGGTGCCACGCTGGTGGCGGACAGCGCAACCAGCGCTATTACCGCGGTGGCAGAACGGAAAAACGGGCGACCAGGAGTGAAAACCATGCGTTCGGGCCTTTGTCTGTATGGACAGATTAAAAAATAAATGGCGACGGATTACAACAGAGCCGCGAGAGTAGACGAAAATATGGCCATGGTCGCAAGCTTGATCAAGTTTGGTAATGGCGGGACCGCCATTACCCCCGTGCGAGCCAGACGATTCCCACGCCAAGGGCGATGGAGGCGACACCGGCAATACGCAAAAAACCATCGGGCTGGGCACTGACATCCCGGGCGACGCGTTTTGCTATAAGTGGGAAACAGCCGTAGAGCAGCCCCTCAAAGACGAGGAACAGCCCTACGGCATCCAGAAAATCGATCATACTTCACCTGCCCCGATTATGGGGCAGGTTTTGGAAGAGCCGGCGGTGCCGGTGGTAGAGCGCCGTTGGCATCCTGGAAATAACGGAAGAACTCGGAATTGGGCGAAAGCACCATCGTTGTTCCCGTATTATCCAGCGCCGCACCATAAGCCGCCATCGACCGGTAGAAGGCGAAGAAGCTCGGGTCTTTGGAGAAGGCATCAGCGAAGATACGGCTGCGCTCACCTTCACCTTCACCTCGGGCGATTTCCGATTCCTTGCGGGCTTCCGCAACGATCTCGACCACCTGACGATCGGCAATCGCCTTGATGCGCTGTGCAGCTTCACGGCCACGGGCGCGAAGGAACTCGGCCTGTGCGAGACGTTCAGCTTTCATGCGCTCATAGGTCTGCTGCGAGACTTCCTGTGTCAGATCAGTCCGGCGAACACGCACATCGGCAATCTCAAGACCAAGCGATTCCGCATCGGGGCGCAGTTGCTCGCGCACTTCACGCATCATGCCCGCACGTTCATCAGAAAGCGCAGCTTCGAATCCACGCAGACCGTAAACGCTACGCAAGGACGCATCGAGACGTGTCTTCAAGCGAGCCTGTGCAAAGTCCACGTCACCAGACACCGTCTGGCGGAACTTGCGTGGATCGGTAATGCGATAGACAAGGAAAGCATCCACTTCATAGAACTTGCCGCCCGAAACCTGAACCCGGATATTGTCGAGTTCAAAGCTCAGCAGACGATCTTCGATCATCTGGACATTGTCGGCTTCGAGGAAGCCGAAAGGCAGTTTGAAATAGATGCCCGGTTGCGTTTTCACATCGACGATCTGACCAAAGCGCAGGACAATGGCCTGCTGGCGTTCATTGACGACAAAAACCGACGAATAAACCAGCAGGGCGACGAATGCGATCAGACCTGCAATAAGAGGTAAACGGTTCTGGTTCATTACTTTGTCCCCTCGGTCTGGCGCTGCTGCTTGGTGATCTCTGACAAGGGCAGATAGGGCACAATTCCCTGACCATCTTTCTGGTCGACAATCACCTTGTTCGAGTCCTTCAGCACACGCTCCATTGTTTCGAGGTAGAGACGCTTGCGGGTTACTTCCGGCGCCTTGACGTACTGGTCATACACAGATGTGAAGCGCTGCGCCTCACCCTGTGCTTCCTGCACGATCCGGTTCTTGTAAGCGGCAGCATCTTCGCGGATCTGCGCGCCTTCACCGCGAGCCTGACCCAGCTTCTGGTTGGAATACTGGTTCGACTCTTCAACGAAACGGTCTTCATCCTGCTCGGCACGCTGCACTTCATCGAAGGCATCGGCAACTTCACGCGGTGGCGAAGCATCTTCGATCGAGACGGCGTTGACAGCTATGCCGGAACCGTAATCATCCAGTGTCTTCTGGATGATGCCGCGCACATCATTGGCTATGCCAGCACGATTATCGCGGAAAATGTCCTGTGCCGGGCTGCGGCCAACGATTTCGCGCATCGCGCTTTCGGAGACCTGCTGCACCATATTCTCAGGGTTCTGCACATGGAACAGGTAAGCAACCGGGTCGGAAACACGGTAAAGAATGGAGAACTGAACATTCACGATGTTCTGGTCACCCGTCAGCATCAGACCTTCTCTGGCGCCGGATACACCCTGTCCGCCAATGTTCTTCTGCTTCTCGACGATCTGCACCTTTTCATAGGATTCGATTGGCCACAGATGGAAATGCAGACCCGGCTCGGCAATATCTGCCTTCGGCTTGCCGAAGCGCAACTCAACAGCGCGCTCATCAGGCTGAACCGTATAGATTGACTGGAAAAGCCAGAAGGCGATCAAAGCAATCGCGGCAAGTCCGAAAATGGTCGAACTGCTACCGGGTCCACCCGGTATCGCCTGGCGCAGACGGTCCTGACCACGGCGGATAATATCTTCAAGGTCGGGTGGATTGCCACCGGGGCCTCCACCTTGTGGCTTTTGGCCCCATGGACCTCCACCACCGCCGTTATTGTTACCGCCGCCACCCCAAGGGCCGCCGCCACCATTCTGATTACTCCAGGGCATTCCTACCTCATATTTTGGACGAGATTCGCCACCCCATGGCAACGTCCCTCTAACCCGACTTCCCGTTTATAGGGATCGCGAGGCCCGCTTTCAACGCGCGGCGCGGTTTTTCATGCTTATTTGGTAAAAAGGTGAATGATTATGCCCGCTTATCACGACATTTTCATATTGATCACGATATGACGCCCGGTTTTCAGCGCCTTTCGTAAATCGCGTAGCGTGTCGGATAATTGTCTTTTTCGCCTGCGGGAAATTCTTCCTGAGAAACTTCATTCCAGATCTTGGGATCAATCGGGGGGAAGAAAGCATCTCCTTCAATATTTGCCAGAACCCATGTGATGTGAAGCCGGTCTGCCCGGTCAAGCAGCTGGCGATAAATCTCGCCGCCGCCGATCACACAGATTTCGTCAACCTTGTCAGCCGCCGCATGACTTCCGGCAATCATCAGCGCTTCGTCAACCGAACGGACCGCTATAACGCCCTCCACGGCAAAAGCCGGATCGCGGGTAATGACGATATTGGTGCGTCCCGGCAACGGCTTGCCGAGAGTGTCCCACGTCTTGCGACCCATTACGATGGGCTTGCCCATCGTAATGGCCTTGAAACGCTTCATGTCAGAGGACAGACGCCAGGGCAGACCATTGTCACGGCCAATAACTCCGCTCTGTGCAACAGCGACGACAAAACTGATCATGGAGCCTTGTTCCTCTTGAGAAGCAGTATGTTAAGATCTTCCGTCGGCCAGAAGTCAGTAGCTGTCATTTCGAAGGTGGTTGGGCCGGTTTTTTTGACACCGGTGCCGCAGAAACTGATCAGATCATCCGGATCGCCCTTATCAACTGTCAGCTTGAATTTCTGGATTGGCCCCGCCCAATTGGCGGCCGTGGTCAGCACATAGGAAATCCAGCTTTCACGAAACGGATAGCTGTTGGGAGCTTCTTTCTGCAGGACTTTTGCAACCGTCTGATCAAAATCCCTGTCACGGCAATATTTTCGCGCATGTGCCGCATCTTCCGCTGACGGGGTTTTGGCCAGAGGATCAAACCGGATGGCAACAAAACCGCCGACGCTCGGCGTATAGCGATGCGAGACCCGTATCTCCTTGCCAGCCGGAAACTTCATCGACCACCAGAAGGTCGCCTTCAATATCCATGCCGGAGCATAGCTCAACTTGCCGTCAACAAGTTCGCCACTGTCGACAAGCAGCCCCCGGCTCATCCATTCATTTTTCGTGCTGTCATCAAGGGCGTTGATCGCCGCGATCACTTTGCTGTCAAAGGGCGATACGGCTATCCCCTTCCCGGTCAAAATATCCGTAACGTCGAGACCACCGGCAACCGCCCTTTGCTGCAATTGCGGCTTGATGGGCTGTCCGTCCGCAGTGACGGTAAAATCAAAGAAATTGTCCGACTGCGGGTCCGGTATTGATACCATGGACTGGGTGTCAAGCCGCATGTCAGGCATCGGAAATGCCACGACGCTTTCGACATCTTCCCTGGCGCTGTTGCTGAAGACATAATCGACCCGGACCTGCTTTTCCGAGATGAACAGGTCTTCCTGTTGCATCGATACGTCCTGATTGCGCAAAAGAACCAGACCGCCGGTTGCCAGCGAGGCGGTTGAGTCATTTGCCCATGACATTGAAGGGTAAGTAAGCGAAGCAAGCAGAGCAGTTAAACACAAGCGTTTCAGCACGATGTCCTCCAGACAATTGCCTATACGGCGATGGGTGCCTTGATGCTCGGTTCTGAGACGTAGTTGTCTAGATTGAAATCTTCGAACTTGAAGGCGAAGAGATCTTTCACGTCAGGATTGATACGCATAGTTGGCAAATGACCGGGTGTACGGCTTAATTGCAGCTTTGCCTGCTCAAAATGGTTGGCATAAAGATGGGCGTCGCCCAGCGTGTGAACGAAATCGCCCGGCTTCAATCCGGTAGCCTGCGCCACCATCATGGTCAGCAAGGCATAGGACGCGATGTTGAAGGGCACGCCGAGGAAAATATCCGCGGAGCGCTGATACATCTGACAGGAGAGCTTTCCGTCGGCCACGTAGAACTGGAACAGGCAATGGCAGGGCGGCAGTGCCATTTCATCGACAAGCGCCGGATTCCATGCCGAAACGATCAGACGTCGCGAATAAGGATTCTGCTTTATCGCACTGACAAGATTCGCGATTTGGTCGATATGGCGGCCATCGGGCGCTGGCCATGAGCGCCATTGATAACCGTAGACGGGTCCGAGGTCGCCATTCTCATCGGCCCATTCATCCCAGATCGTCACGCCGTTTTCCTTCAGATAGGCGATATTGGTTTCGCCGTTCAGGAACCAGAGGAGTTCATGGATGATGGATTTCAGATGCAGCTTCTTCGTTGTCAGCACGGGAAAACCGGCAGACAGGTCGAATCGCATCTGGTAGCCGAAAACGGACCGCGTGCCGGTACCGGTCCGGTCACCACGATCAATGCCCGTATCGAGCACATGCTGTAAAAGATCAAGATAAGCGCGCATGGCTTCTCTTTAGCAGATTCGCTCTGTGAAGTAGTAAAACTTCTATGTGATCCACAAGCACTGGTGTCAAAATCCCCGGCGAATCACCGGGGATTGTATTTTATCCGTGAGGACAATCAGAGGCTGCCGAGCAGTCCGAGTTCTTTTGCCGTCAGATAATAGAAGGTGACGCGCCCCTTGGAACGGTCGGCTTTCATCTTTTCGCAGACGGCGTGAATGGCGGCGTCAGCCTTGGCAGCATCGGTAACACCGAGCTTCTTGCCAACCCAACTGGTGCGAACACGGCCCAATTCTTCGGGGTCCGAGCAGGAAACGAGCGAAGAATCCCTGTTGCGCAGGGCAATTCCGAGATGTTTGACAATTTTGGCTACCGTGGCTTCATCGGCACCGGCATCATAAATGCGTACATCTTTTAGATAGTCACTCATGGATAAATCCCCTGATTGTTAGGTTCAGCGCCCAAGCACTGTAACGCTCCCTGACACGAAAGACATCGCACAACCGGCAGATGCATGAGGCGATGTCTCATTAGACAAGAAGAAACATTCCCCACCAACAGGAACCTGTCAATGCCACTCTTTCATTTCGTCGCGACACGACCTATATAGGTCCTGCTGGTTTCGGCCAGCTATAGTGATAAACGGACGATGTAATAAGCCCATTGGACCCGGGGGCGGTACCCGGCGCCTCCACCAGAGTGCAGTTGCAAGACTGCATTGTGGCGGGGGCGAAATAGGATCGACAAGGGTGTAAAGATCGATCTTTTGCTCGGCATTGTACCACCGTTATCGGGCTAACTCAGTAGTTGCAAACGACAACTATGCGGAAGCACGTCTCGCTGCTTAATTGCGGTGTGATCGCTTCAAATTAAGTCCTAGGGGTTCGCACTTCTAGGCGGGGTTCGGAGGTACCTGGCAACAGAAACCTCCACTTTCCCCCTTCTGAACATTTCCAGCGCTGCAAGCCATCCTCAGGCTTTGCGCATCCTTTTTCCATTTCATCAACATTCGCGCATGGCGGCAGCGCTGCACTGCGCCATCAGGAGTCTATCCATGCATAAGAGCAATGACCGCTACGTGATTCTTACCGGCGGACCGGGTGCCGGCAAGACAACACTCATCCGCGATCTGAAAGAACGCGGCTATGCCACCGCGCCGGAGGCTGGCCGCGCGATTATTCAGAATTATCAGGCCATCAACGGACCAGCCCTGCCCTGGCAGAACAAGGCGCTGTTTGCCGAGCTGATGCTTTCATGGGAATTGCGATCCTATGGAGAAGCCGCTGAACAGGAAGGAATCGTGTTCTTTGATCGCGGCGTGCCGGATGTTCTTGGCTATTTTGATCTCATTGGACTTCCGGTCCCAGAGCATGCGAGACAGGCGGCAAAACTGTTCCGTTACAACCCCAGCGTGTTCATCCTGCCGCCATGGCCGGAGATTTTCGAACAGGACGCGGAACGCAGGCAGACTCTCGAAGAAGCAGAATTGACATACCGCGCCCTGGTCAACGCCTACGCGCAAAGTGGCTATGATCTTGTCGAGGTTCCCAGGTGCTCCGTTGTTGAACGCGCCGATTTCATCCTTGCCCGGCTTGGTGGTCTTTGACAGCAAAAGGCCCGGAACTGTTCGCTCCGGGCCTTTGTCTTATCAATGCCAAGGGCCGATTATTCAGCCGCAGCTTCCACTTCAACCACGCGGCGGCGCGCAATTGTTACCTGTGTCAGGATGAAAGCAGCCACGGCGCACAGGCCAATGCCCGCAGCCATCGGCAATGCTGTACCGTCGAAGAACAGGCCAGCAATCACCATGGCAACGGCTGCTGTCACGAAATGCAGCGTTCCCATCAGGGCTGATGCTGTACCGGCAATCTCGCCATGATCTTCAAGCGCCAGCACCGCGGTCGTTGGGATGACCAACCCGAGGAAGCCGTAGCCGATGAAGAGGAACGTCGCCAATACAGGCAGTTGATTGAAGCCAAGCGCCATAACCACAACCATTGCGGCCATGGTGAACGAGAAGGCCGTCAACGCCATGCGCATGACCCGTACCAGACCAAAGCGATCACCCAGCCACCCGGTCAGCTGCGATACCGTGAAGAACGAAACCGCATTGATCGAGAAGGCGATGCTGTATTGCGTTGGCGTGAGGCCATAATGGTCAATCAGCACGAAAGGCGAATTGGCGAGATAGACGAGGAAGCTCGAAATACCCAGACCACCGATGAAGGTGAGCGTCAGGAAGTTGCGGTCGCCGAGCAGCAGACGATAGGCCGCCATGGCGCTGCCAAGGCCGCTTTCGACGCGTGCAGCCTGTGGCCGGGTTTCCTTTAGCTGGGTCGAAAGCAGGATCAGGCCGATGAAAGCCGCAATCGTCACTGCCCAGAATACGCCGCGCCAGCCATAGAAACTGATGACCGCGCTGCCCGTCAGCGGAGCGAGGATCGGCGAGATACTGAAGACAAGCATCAGCAATGACATCAGGCGCGCAGCCTGCACACCCGTATGCATATCGCGAACGATAGCGCGCGGAATAACCATGCCCGCCGCACCGCCAATCCCCTGCAGGAAGCGGAAGGCAATCAGCGTTTCAATGTCCTTGGAAAGCGCGCAACCAACACTGGCCACGGCAAACAGGCCGATACCCATATAAAGCGGTGCCTTACGGCCCCACATATCGGAAAGCGGTCCGTAGATCAGCTGGAAGATGGCAAATGAGATAAAGAAGGCAAGAAGGCTCATCTGCACGACATTGTTTTCCGCGCTCAGGTCCTTGCCGATTGATGGCAGGGCCGGAAGATACATGTCGATCGCAAATGGCCCGATGGCCGACAGGAGCCCCAGAATGAGGGCCGTACGAAAGAATGAGGTCGTCATGGTGCTTATCTTTCAGAAAACGGCAGCGTGATGCTCTTCAGCTTCTGTGCTGCATTGCTCTCAGGAGAGGTTCAGAATTCTTACCTGCGAAGCGGCGGCGCGCTTGGGAGGACGCTCGTCACATCACAAAACAGTGTGTCAATGTTTTTAGACACAAGTGTCAAATTAGACACTATTGTCTAAAACGTCAATGCGCCTTATCTTTGGTTCATGACAAATCCGAAAGAAGCAGCGCACAAGGCAAATGGCCTTACCCTTGGCCATACTCAACGCGGTCAATGTTCAAAACGACTATCGATATTGGATGCAGCGGCGGAAGTATTTTGCCGTGAAGGCTTTGCCGGAGCGAGTATTGACGAAATCGCTGTGGAAGCGTGCGTTTCGCGCCAGACTATATACAACCACTACCGCGAAAAGGAAACACTCTTTACCGCTGTGGTCGAAGATGTGATGAACCGCACCAACTCCAGTCTCTTTTCCATTCTCGCGACATTTCCCGACACGCCGCATAATCTTGAGGATGATTTGAGCGCTTTCGCGGTTCGATTGACCAAGAATTGCCTGTGCAATCAGGACGGCAAATTCCTGCGCAAGCTCGTACAGTCCGAGGGCGAGCGCTATCCGCAACTGTTTGAAGGCTGGCGCAAGCATGGTCCCGGCAAGATCGGCACCGCCCTCGCCGCGCTGTTTGCCCGCCTCTCCTATGGTGGTGCGTTGCAGATGGATGATTTTGATCTGGCCGCCCGGCAGTTTCTCGCCTTGGTCAACGCGGATCTGCAAATACTCACGCTGTTTGGCGAATCGCTGACTGACGAACAGCTGGAAACGGCAGCGCGCAATGCGGTTCGCACTTTCCTCAGGGCCTATTCGGCACCCGCGACAAATGCACCTGCCAGCCAACCTCTCGTGAAAGCCGTTGGCTGAAATGCTCCCTCAAACTCAGGTAAATGGCAGCAACTTTGTCTCGTTCACAGCATCAGTGAGGACGCTCACACAACCTCCCAAGATGTGAGCGACAGGCATTATTTACATCAGGCGCTTACAACCAGTCGCAATTCCTTTATCCATGCGCCATAATGGCTCAAATACGTTTGTCTTCTCTGCTTGACAGAGAGGGGCGAATCCATGGGATAAGAGTGCATGCCACAAGATATGATCCGCTACGATATACTGGCCCAGGAAGCGCTACGCGGCGTTATCCGCAAAGTCCTTGGAGAAGTCGCCAAGGCTGGTCTTCCTGGCAACCACCATTTTTTCGTCACGTTCCTGACCGGCGCGTCGGGCGTGCGCATATCCACCCGTCTGCACGAAAAATATCCCGAGCAGATGACTATCGTGCTGCAGCACCAGTTCTGGGACCTGCAGGTGACTGACACGCTCTTCGAAGTTGGCCTGTCCTTTGGCGATGTGCCCGAGCGTCTTGTGGTTCCTTTCTCGGCTATTCGCGGCTTCTATGACCCCTCTGTCAATTTCGAGCTGGAGTTCGATGTCGAGGTGGAAGAAACCGTTGGCGACAACGATCAGGGCATTACCAGCATCGCGCCAGTGCCAACAGCCGAAAAGCCAAAGACCGCCTCTTCGGGTTCCAAACCCAAGCCAGCAGCAAAATCAGCCAAGAAGCCTGTGAAAGCCGGCGGTGAGAAAACCGATGCGGCGCGCGAGGAAAGCGGCGAAAAGACATCAGCCTCCGTTGTTTCGCTGGATTCGTTCCGGAAGAAAAAGTAGCCGCTGACATGGCCGATATCGTCAATCTGCGGCAATTCAAAAAGCGCAAGGCGAAGGACGCAAAAGAGCAGACTGCGGCCGAGAACCGGATTGTTTTTGGCCGCACCAAAACCGAAAAGCAGTTCGAACAGAGCGCCAGTCGCAAGAGCGAACTGTTTCTCGATAGCAACCGGCTTGAGGGCCATCCGCCTTCCACTGATACCGGCAAGGACAAGCCTTGAGCCTTGTGCGCAAACGCTCCGTGACCATCCGCGGCCACCGCACCAGCTTTTCCCTTGAAGACCCGTTCTACGACATTATCACATCCATCGCCGAAAGCCGGGACATGACGGTTGCGGGTCTGATTGCCGATATTGACGAGGGCCGCGACCGCAATTCCAACCTGTCCTCTGCGCTGCGTATCTACGCGCTGGATTGGGTGATGAACAGGATGAAGCCCGCTTCCTAGGCTGCCGTTTTGATTCCATAAATCTGCAAAGAGTGTGCTTGGAGTTCGTGGTTCGTGGTTCGACAAGCTCACCATGAGGGAGAGTGAGGATGCAACGATAATCGTAAGGCTTGCAAATCACAAAGATTGCAAGGCTTTACTCCCCGTAACCCACCCATTTCCGTTATCCTCGCTTTCCCTACCACCCCCGCCTTCTCCACCGCCCTCGAACACCCATCTCCGTCATCCTCGAACACCAACCTCCGTCATCCTCGGGCTTGACCCGAGGACCCACAATTTAGAGGCGTTGAGCATACAAATCCGTTTGATCTCCTTAGCCGTGGGTCCTCGGGTCAAGCCCGAGGATGACGGAGATGGGTGGGTTGCTGGGAGTTAGGTTCGGCAACGTTGCAAAACGTAGCCTCCGCTCGCTATATCGCCGTCACCCTCGCTTTCCCTACCATCCCGGCTTCTCCACCGCTGTCGAACACCAACCTCCGTCATCCTCGGGCTTGACCCGAGGACCCACAACTTAGAGGCGCTGAGCATACAAATCCGTTTGATCTCCGTAGCCGTGGGTCCTCGGGTCAAGCCCGAGGATGACGGAGAGAGGTGTGTCCCTCCTGGTTGTTTTGTCGAACCACGCACCCATGCACCATCAACCGCAGTCACCACATCACCCACGGGTACTACTGAACAGTCGGCCCAAGTGTTTTGAGAAAATCATCGACCGACTGCTTGTTGATGGAGCCGGTTCCCTGCGGTGGCTCGGCCTGTGCGCCGCCATTGGCGGGAGCCTGCTGCTCGCGGGCTTTGCGCGCGGCCTCCTCCGCTGCCTTCTCTGCCGCTGCTTTTTCCGCGGCGGCTTTCTCGGCGGCAGCTTTTTCTGCCGCCTGCCGTTCAGCTTCCGCCTTGGCGGCAGCTTCCTGTTCCGCTTTCAACTTTGCTTCTTCAGCCAGTTTCTGCCGTTCCGTCGCCTTGCTCTGATAAAACAACGCCTCGCGCCGCAGGCGCTGCTTTTCCACCAGTGATGCCTGCATGGTTTCGACCCGCTGCTGCTCACGTTCCAGCGTGCGCTGGGTCAGGAACTGTTCCAGCGGCTGACGGTTCAGCGTCCATTTCGGCGCACGCCATGGCCCTTCCCCGGTGAATTCCACAACCGGTTCGGCACCCGCAACAACCAGCTTGCCCGGATCAAAGGAAAAGCGTCCCTGCGAAGCCATTGTCATATCGGGCAGATTGAGGCGCAGATCGGCATTGAGTGTCGCGCCTTCGCTTTTCAGCTGAAATGTCGAGGTTCGCGCCATGCCGCCCGCAATCGTAAAGGCGAACTCCGCCGCTCCGGCATTGAACGGCCCCGCATGCAGATATTTGCCAATGACGGCGCTGATCGCATCTGACGTAATCGCCCCCGGCAGATTGTCGGCATCGTTCAAAATGGGCTTGAGCGCACCGGGATTGATGGCATCAACAGCCAGATCTTCGACGGATACAACGCCGGAACCTGCAACAGACGCCATCATATCCGCAATGGATGTGCCGGTCGCATTGACCGATGCAACAATCTTGGCTGCCCCCATCAAGGGCTCGTGATCATCGGGCGTATAGAGATCATCAAGGGTCGCCTGTTCCAGCGTGAACTGGCCAGTGGCCAGACCATTGCCGCCGGTATTGCGCAGTTCAAACATGCCTTTGAAGTTGCCGCCAAGCACGTCCCCTTGCGTGTCATCGAGCCGCAAATAGCCATCCTTCAGCGAGGCAGTTGATTGCAGCTTGGTCGCAGGCCCCAGAAGTCCTGCGTCCGCCTCGTCAGCCTTGATTTTCAGATTGAAACCAAAGGGAAACAATGGCGCTTTGGCAAAGACTTCTTTGGGCCATGATTTTTGCCCGCTCTCATCAAGCGCGCTGGTGCCAAGCATGAACTGCGCCACCGATGACAGATCAAGCTTGCTGAAAGTCAGATTGCCCTGAACATCGGGAATATTGTTCTCTGTTCCAAGATCAAGCCGGCCCGTCATCTTGGTATCATGCACTTTACCGCTGAGATCAGGCAGCACCAGCCTGCCCTTGGCAAGCTGAAAGCTGCTGGCCATATCCACGGGCATGCCGCTGCCGAAGCCCGGCAGAGAATAACCAGCAGTTGCCAGATAGGGCTCGATGTCGCTGGCTTTGATTGATGCGCGTCCTTCGCCGTTCAACAGGCCGCCGGTGCTGCGCAAACTGCCATCGAGCAGTGCCTGACCATCCGGCGCTTTAAGGGAAAGCTGGGTCTGAATGCCATCCTTGCCATTACCCTTGAGCGCAAGATCAGCCTCAAGCTCACCAGCCAAGCCAAGCGGCAGCGCCGGAAGCCCCATCAGGGCCATCAGGTTCTCGCCATGGTCCGTGCGTGCATTCATGGTCAGCTCAAGCGCCCGCAGCTTGTCGGTGCCCTGACTGGTCGTGCCTGATAGGGTTACATTCATGCCACCGGTCTTTCCCGAGGCACTGAGAGAAAATTCATCCGCTGCATTTTTGCCATGGAGAGCATTGGCGAGGATGCTCAATTGCGTTTCCTCAAACAGTCCGGGAAATTTGGCAGCATGTTCATTCAAGGCTGTGACAAACGGAAAGTCGGGAAACCGCTTCGCCAGTGCTGAAACAAATGGAGCAAGGTCATCTGAAAGAATGGTGGCATCCACCGAACCCGTTGGTTCATCCTTGAATGGCTCCATCCTGCCCGTCGCCGTAATCGTTGCCCCGGAAAGATTGCCGACCGTCAAACGGTCAATATCGAAAACCCCGTCGCGCAGGCGAAAGCCCGTATCAAGGCTTTCAGCCACCAGCCCGCCATGGCTGACCGGACCAGCTTTCAATCGCACATCGAGGTCTTCGCCCGCCAGTTGCGGCGATCCCTTGCCCGCCTCTGATGGGGCATTCCGGCCAAAGATTGCGGCAAAGGCTTCCAGCGCATCGCCATCCAGCGCGCCGCCCTCCAGTGTCAACTGGGTCAGCGGCACGGATTCGCCTTTGGCACTGCGGATCAGCGAACCCTTTAGCGACGCGCCGCCAAGCGCCACCTCAAGATTGTCAATACGCTGCAAATCATCATGCAGTTTCACATCACCGGAAAAACCCGCCCCCTGAAGACGCCTGATTGACTCGTCAACAGTATCCGTCAGCCATGCGGCAAGACCGGAGGGCTGACGCGAGGCCACGAGGAGTTTACCGTCAAAACCGAAATTCTCGCCAATCTGCAACATGCCATTGGCTTCAAATTGGGTCCGCCCGGGCAGTTCCGCCCGAAGCTGGTTGATTTTCCACTCGCCACCGGATGGTTCCGCATCGATCGTCACTGAACGGATCGTCGTGTCTCCAGCCACAATCGCAGGCAGCTTCAGATCAATCGTACCCGGAACAGTCGGTATCGGGAGTTGATCCATCAGGCGGCGGAACACACCGAGCCGCTGCGCCGCTGTGTGCGGTTTCGGTTGGCTGCCCTTCGAATCTTCATTCAGATCGCTGAACGTGACCTGCTGGCCGTCAGCCTTGATTTCGAAGCGCGGGTTCTTGCCATAGTCAAAAAGCGCATTGCCATTGACGATGTAAGGATCATCAGCGGTCCCCTGCTCCATACGGAAGTCAGGAATGGATATCCGCGCATGGTCGGCTTCAAAGCGTCCCGTCACCCGCACGCTTGATAGCAGCGGCTTATCGGCAACCGCAATCTTCTTGTTCGCATTTTCCGCTTTGGGCGCAGCTTCATCAACAGAGCGGATACTGATATTGCCCGCATATTTCAGCGCGCCCTTGTCGAGGGTAATACCACCATCCGTTTCAAGCACCGCAGGCATTCCATCCGGCGTAACGCGCGCGTGTACATTCAGCGAGCCATCGGCTTTCACTTCGCCTGTCGAGGCTGAAACAGCAGTTTTCTCGCCATTGAAAAGCAAAGTGCCGTCAAACTTCCACGGACCGCTCAACTTGGTCGCGGAAAGCGTTGCATCAAGATCATCCACTGTGCGCACCGTTGCCGTGGAAGCATCGCGCACCACCACCGATCCATCGGTGATCTTCATGTTTTCCAGTTTCACCTGCGCAGAGCCAAACGAGGTCTGCGGGCGGATGGCCCAGTCAATCACACCATTCCTGTCGATATTCACCTTGGCGGTCGGCTTTTCCAGCCGCATATCGAAGATAAGGATTTCACCACGCAGGAACGGCGCAAGCTCCGCATCCATCGAAAACTTGTCGATGGTCATGACAGGTTCCGATCCGGGATCGCCGACTTTCACATCGGAAAATGTCACCGAAGGAAACGGCAGAAGGCGCGCGCTGGCAGACCCGGCAACAGTAACCGGCCGGCCCAGAAGCGCCGATGCTTCCCGCTCGAACGAAGAACGATAGCCCGCCCAATCGACAAAATACGGCACCACCAGTGCCGCAGTCAGCACCAGTACCAGTAATCCGCCGATGAAAACAAAAAGGCGTGCCAGTGTTTCACTCCATTCCTACGTTCCGAACACCCTATACGCCGCATCGTTCACAAATTGGGCGAACATGCGGATTCAAAACGCAAAGTTACAGACGTAAGATCTTGCCGGGATTCATGATATTGCCCGGATCGATAGCCCGCTTGATGGATTCCATCACATCAACCGCGCCGCCAAGTTCCAGCCGCAGGAATTTTATTTTCCCCTGCCCGATGCCATGCTCACCCGTGCAGGTTCCATCCATGGCGATAGAGCGCAGAATGAGGCGTTCGACAAAGGCTTCCACATCACGGATTTCGTCCGGGTTCTTGTCGTCAAACAGGATCTGCACGTGGAAATTGCCATCGCCCGCGTGCCCGACAATCGGCGCGACCAAACCGGTTGCAGCAATGTCCTTTTCCGTTTCGACAATGCATTCGGCCAGCCGCGAAATAGGCACGCAGACATCCGTGGCAAGCGATTGTTTTCCGGGTGCGAGCGCCATGCAGGCAAAATAGGAATTGTGCCGCGCCGACCAGAGCTTTTCGCGCTCTTCCAGATTGGCGGTCCATTTGAATGCGCCGCCGCCATTGGCCGCAGCAATCTCGCCGAAGAGTTCGGACTGTTCCGCCACACCCGCATCGCTGCCATGAAATTCAAGGAAGAGACAGGGTGCGATGGGGTAGTCAAGCTTCGCATAATTGACCATTGCCTGCATCTGCAAGGTGTTGACCAGTTCGATACGCGCGACGGGAATACCCATCTGGATGGTTTCGATAACCGTGTTGCAGGCACTTTCCAGATCAGGAAACGTGCAGATGCCGCCGGAGATCGCCTGCGGAATGCCATAGAGTTTCAGCGTCAGTTCCGTGATGATGCCAAGCGTGCCTTCAGAACCAACCAGCAGACGTGTGAGATCATACCCAGCTGATGTCTTTTTCACCCGTTTGGCTGTGCTGATCAGCCGGCCATCCGGCATAACGGCTTTGAGTGCCAGAACATTTTCCCGCATGGTGCCATAGCGCACCGCATTGGTGCCCGAGGCGCGGGTTGCCGCCATGCCGCCAAGGCTCGCATTTGCGCCGGGATCAATCGGGAAAAACAGACCCGTATCGCGCAGATATTCGTTAAGCTCCTTGCGCGTAACCCCCGGCTCCACGACGACATTGAGGTCTTCACTATAGACCTTGAGGATGCGGTTCATGCGCGACATGTCGATGGAAACGCCGCCCGCAGGCGCGTTCACATGGCCTTCCAGCGACGTGCCGGTGCCGAAAGGAATAATCGGCACATGCCACTCGCCGCACAGACGCACGATCTCCTGAATATCCTCAACATTCTCAACAAAAACAACCAGATCGGGAGCCTGGTTCGGAACATAGCTTGTGGTGTGAGCGTGCTGTTCGCGGATGGATTTTCCCGTCTGCGCGCTATCGCCAAATCTTTTCTTGAGAATTGAAACAACGGTCGCAATACCATTTTCATTGCGCACCATTGCTCCTGCATCAGCCAATGCCATTCCAGTCTCCAGAATTCCAATCGAGGATTCGTTCAAATTGCGCGCATTTTCAGTCAGCGCACGCGACTTGTCCAGTTGTAACTCTGTGTGACAGAACCGCAAGGGTCAGGGCTGGGTTTGATTTAAATGATATGATTGATGACGCCAGCACCGCCGGTGCATGGTCCGCGGCCCGTGGTTCGACAGGCTCACCATGAGGGAGAGGGGTGATGCAACGCTAAGCGCAAAGAGTGCATCGCAAACATTGCAGAACTTGGCTCCCTTTCATCAACCCTCTCCCTCATGGTGAGCCTGTCGAACCACGAACTACATTCATACAACCCCTAATCATCCTCATCATCGTCACTCGGTTCCCAATCGGTCACACGAACGAACCGTTCCTGCTCGCCAGTGCGTTCAAAAACGCTGCCAATGGGCGAGTCGAGTAGAGGAATAATGCTGGGATCATAATTGGCGATGGTGTTAACGTCGAAAATACCGCTGTTTTCAGGATCGCCCATATAGTCATCGCTCTCGAAACCAGAGAGAAAACGCCAGCCGCTATCAAGCTCATTATCGGGATCTTCACGGTACATGAAGCGCACGGGATATCCGTCGATTGTTATCGTATCGGTTGCGATACAGCCGCCGTAATTGCGGACCAATGGCCGTATCTCGTCCTTGGTGAGTCGATAGGTTTTATCCATGCCCAATTTTAATTGATTGTCAGCGACTTGGCCAGTCTGCGGAAACGTTCTGCATATTTATCCTTCTCGCTGCCGCGCACGATCAGGATGGCGCGAACATAGCGGGCGGTTTCGAACCGGGCGATCTGTGCGACATAAAGTGCGTCGCCACTGGCAGCATCCGTGGCGCTTCCGTCGATCTCGACCCATTCTCCCCCATCCGCTTCGGAACTCGTTTCATTGCTGGAGCGAACGTCCTTGATGCCGGTCAACGACGCAAAGGCCTGCTTGGCAAAATCCATGCGTTGATCCGCCTCGGGGGCGGTGCCAAGATTAGAGGCAATGATCACCACCGGCTGCGAGGAATTGGCTGGAATATCCTGCGGACCATCGGTCAGAAGATAGGTCGCCCCGGCAATGGCGCGGATCGGGCGAAAGCCCTCCAGTTGCCCCACCTTGAATGGCAAGGCAGCCACCTGCTCTTCAAGGGTTGGCGGCGTGCGCACGGCAATTGAACGCAGCGTATCCTCCACATCCGCATCGGACGGGCCACCCGCAGCGCCGTCAGGAACCTGCATGGTGATCATCGCCGTGGTCGTTGGCCCCTGCGTCAGCACGATCCATTTGCGATACTTGATGCCCGATGCGATCTGGCTGCCGTGAACAAACCTGGCGGCGGACGCGCCCTTGACGGTCCAGTCCCGAACCGCGTCAGTGACCACGATACCCGTCGGAGCCAGGCCTTCCGCGTTAAACTTGCCAGCAATTTGAGCATAGGCTTCCGCCGGCAGTTCCGTCAAAACGATTGACGCACCCGTCTTGATATCCTCAAACCCGCTGAATGTGGACGACGCCTGCATGTTCTTGGGAACAACGAGCCCGACGCTTGATCCTTCAGGGAAAACCGCTTCCTGTGCAAACGCCATCTGTCCGCCGCCAAGCGACAGTGCGATAAAGACCAGAATGGCAGTTATATAGCGCATGAAGGCAATCCCCGTTTCGGCCCTGTCAGTAGCAATGACTGGAACGGTCTGGCAAGCGATTGGTTTCACACCAGTGGATCAGCTCAGATACTTCTTGAAGAATGCAACCGTCCGGCTCCACGCAAGGTCAGAGGCTTCCTTGCTGTAGCGTGCGGTGGATGTGTCATTGTTGAACGCATGGTTCGCGCCTTCATAAACCTCGATATCAAAAGTCTTGCCATTGTCCTCGAGGGCTTTCCTGTAGCCGTCAATGCCCGCATTGATCCGCGTATCCAAGCCCGCATAGTGCAACAGCAACGGTGCTTTGATCTTTGCCACGTCCTCGGCTTTCGGCTGACGGCCATAATAGGCAACACCGGCACCAAGCTCGGGCGAATTCACCGCAAGATCATTGACCAGCCCGCCACCCCAGCAAAAGCCCATCACGCCGACCTTGCCATTGGTGTATTTTTCCGCCCTGAGATAGTCGATGGTCGCAACGCCTTCGGCAATCGTCTTGTTCGCATCAAGACTGGCAATCAGGTCCCGCGCCTTGTCTTCATCAGAGGGCGTACCACCGGCCGATGACAGAAAATCCGGCGCCAGCACCGTGAAGCCTTCCAGCGCCATGCGCCGGGCGACGTCGCGAATATGGCCATTGAGACCGCGATTCTCGTGGATGATGATGACCGCAGGCAGTTTACCTGTCACGTCTGCCTGACGCGCGCGGTATCCCTTCATATCGCCTGACGAGCCGGAATAGATGACATCTTTGGTCAAAAGCCTTGGATCGTCGGTGGCAACAATGGCGGCCTGTGCGGAATTTGCCGCCAGCATCGGTGCGATGACAGCCGCCGCTGCGCCAGAGCCCGCCAGCTTGGCGAGCTTGTCCATGAACGCCCGCCGGTCAAGGGTCAGATGCGTATATTCATCATAGGCATCAACCATGGCCTGATTGATCTTCGGGGTCTTCGGCTTGTCCATTATGGTTCTTTCCATCGAAGAGGGCTGCCGGGCCGTCGAACCCCTGCCGTTTCCCTCATCCCTTGAGACGATGGGAAAGGACACCGGTGGAGAGCGCAACGCCGAGTCCAGTCATCACTGCTGCGCTAATTTCCCAGACACCGACCGGCTCGTCAAGGAAGATGGCACTACCAAACGCTGCAAGGACGGGAGTAAGCGCACTGAACGCTGCCGCCTGACTGCCACCGAGGGCACGCACGGCGATCCCATAGGCGAGCATGGCGGCAAGCCCTGACAGAACACCCTGACTTAAAAACTGCAAACCAATCTCGCCCAGCGGCACCGTCATGATCGTTGTTCCGAAGACCAAGGCAAGGCCGATATGAATGATGAAGGACCACACGGCGATGAGCGCACCGCCCTCCAGCGCGGTCAGGCCCGAGCGGCGGAATGCATGGGTGTATCCAGCCCACAGCAAGGCCCCCAGCGGCAGGAAGACAAAGCTGATCCATGTAATATCATGGCCTGCAACGGCGCGAAGCAGGAGGATGGCAAGTCCGCCGACAATCGCAGCAAGGCCGAGGCTGCGGAACAGATCGGGCCGCTCGCCGAACAGAACCACCCCGATCAGCGCGGCAGCCAGCGGCATTGATCCGCCAAGCAGCACGCCGACGGCGGATGCCGGAGTGGAATGAATGGCAAAGGTGGTGAACTGGAAGAACAGAGCACCGGCACCGCCCACCATAATCACCAGAAGGATCAGCGGTACATTGCGTGGAATAAGACCCGTGCGCAGCCAGACCGGCGACAGAACCAGCGCGGGAACACCATAACGGATCAGGCCAAGATCGATGGTGCCAAGCTGTGTGCCTGTGCTGTGGCGCGTCGCAATGATCCATGTGGCCCAGATGAGCACCGTCACCAGCGCCCCGGCATAGCCTGCGCCAGATGATGTGGACTTCTTGTAGTCCTGAACGAGAGCAACCATCGGAATATCCTTTCAAAATCAGTCCTGATGACTTCTGTTGAACGGAGATTACCGCCAATGGCACGAGCATGTCCTTGCAAGTTGATGCCATCAAGACTACCATTTAAGCAATATTCGCAAAGTTTTATGGTTCTAAAAGGTGATTTATGCCAAATCTTGATAAATTTGATATCGGCATTCTTGAAGCGCTGCAGGATGACGCACGGGCAACCAATGTGGAAATTGCAGAGAAGGTGAACCTGTCGCCCTCACCCTGCCTGCGCCGTATCCGCAATCTGGAAAAATCAGGGGTGATCCGTGGCTACCGCGCCGATATTGACCGCAAGGAGGTCGGGCTTGGCCTGACCGTATTCGTCGAAATCAAGGTCGGACAGCACAGCAAGGAGAACTCCGATGCCCAGCAGGCCGCGCTTATCGCTCTGCCTGAAGTGACCGGAGCTTTTCTGATATCAGGAACCGCTGATTTTCTGGCCGAAGTGGTGGTGGAGGATTTGAGCGCCTATGAGCGTTTTCTGACGGAAAAGCTGCTGGTAATGCCCGGTATTTCGGACATCCGCTCCAACTTCGCCATCCGCATCATCAAATCTGGCGCTCCGCTGAAACTGCCGATGCGCTGAAAAAACGAACGCTTCCTTCTGGCAACCTAAAACACCTGCCTCGCCACCATCCTTAAACATCCCTCTCTCCGTCATCCTCGGGCTTGACCCGAGGACCCACGGCAAACAAGCAAAATCGGTACCGATACGTTGCAATGTTACTGGCCCTCAATGATGGGTCCTCGGGTCAAGCCCGAGGATGACGGAGAGAGGGATGCCCAGCATCTTTCGTGATGCCCAGCATCTTTCGTGTAAATGAATGCTGGCAGCACCGGATCACTCCAGCACTGCCAACACAAAACACTCTATTTATCTTCACAGAACGAAATGCGGTTGCTGAATGGATCGGTCACATGCACCTCGCGGCCCCATGGAGCATCCTCAAGACCGGGTTTCATGAAGCGGTAATTCTTGGCGTGAAGTTCCTTATGAAAGGCTTCAATACCCTTCATCCGTACAAAAACCCGCGCACCGGGACTTGCATCACCGGAATGCTCGCTCAAATGCAACGTCAAACCTGAGCGTGAGACCTGGCAATAGAGCGGAAAATTGTCGCCAAACCGGTGTTCCCAATCCAGCGTAAAGCCAAGAAAATCCAGATAAAACTCTCTTGCCTTGTCCACATCGAAAATCCGCAGGATCGGATTGGCAGGCCCGAAGGATATAGCATCCTTCCCGGCAGGTTCTTCTGCCGCAATCTTTGCTGCAAGCACGTTCCAGTTATCAAGACCGAACCCGGCCGCAACCAGTTCCAGACCATCACTGTGCGAAATATCGATATTTTTGGCTGCAAGTGCCTGTCGTAGCGATTTGGCCATCGCCTTGGCGTCGTGAAAAGTGCGCATCATCTATCCCTATCGTCATGTGAACGAGGAAAGTCAGTGCCCGCATTGCCGACCCGTTCACCAGACAAGGATGAAACGAAGCTTCATTGATACATTCACCTTGGGCTAAGAACCCGCGAGCGGCTGGCTGTATCTGCCTGCTCTATGGATAATGGCAGTTTGGATAGCAGTCAATAAAAAGCCTCCCGGAGTAAATCCGGGAGGCTTGTCATGCGGCGCTATTACTTCGGCAGCGTATAGGCGATGACATAATCGCCGGGCTTGGTATTGATCGAGCCATGCCCACCGGCGACGATAACGACATATTGCTTCCCATCAGCCAGCGCATAGGACATTGGTGTCGACTGGCCACCGGCGGGAAGACGCCCTTCCCATAGCTGCTTGCCGCTGGTCACGTCATAGGCGCGCAGGTAATTATCCACAGAAGCGCCAAGGAATGCCACGCCGCCAGCCGTAATGATCGGGCCGCCAAGGCCGGGCACGCCAACCTTGAATGGCAGTGGCAGCGGCGAGGAATCATAGACCGTGCCATTGCGATGCTTCCAGGCGATCTTGCCCGTGCGTAAATCCGCACCGGCCACATAGCCCCAGGGCGGTGTCTGGCAAGGCAGACCAAGCGGCGAGACAAACGGCCCCATCACCACCGCATAGGGCGCGCCCTCATTGCGGTTGAGGCCCTGCTCACTGCCCTTCGTGCCAACACCGGGTGCAGGCACGTCGGCACGTGGCACCAGCCGCGAGGTAAAGGCGAGATAGGTCGGCATCCCGAACATGATCTGCCGCTCGGGATCAACGGCAACGCCGCCCCAGTTGAACACGCCGAAATTGCCGGGATAGATCAGCGAGCCCTGCAATGACGGCGGCGTATACCGGCCCTCATAACGCAGCTTGAGGAAGTTGATGCGGCAGGCAAGCTGATCGAACATGCTGACGCCCCACATATCCTTGCCCTGCAAGGGTTGCGGCATGAATGTCAGGCCCGAAACCGGCTGTGTCGGCGATGTATGATCGCCCTCGATAGCACCGCCCGGTGCAGGCACCTCCTCGACAGGAATGATCGGCTCGCCCGAACGCCGGTCGAGCACATAGAGATCACCCTGTTTTGTCGGACCGACCAGCGCCGGGACCGTGCCGGTTGCCGTATTCACATCGACAAGACTTGGCTGCGAGGGCACATCCATGTCCCACAGATCATGATGCACAGTCTGGCGCACCCAACGCAGTTGGCCGGTGTTCAAATCAAGCGCCACGATGGACGAGGAGAATTTCTCCACATTGGCCGAACGCCCTGCCCCAAGCTGATCAGGCGTCTGGTTGCCCAGCGGCACATAGAGCAATCCGAGCTTTTCTTCGGCGCTGGAAATCGACCAGCTATTGGGGGAATTGGCCGTATATTTCTGCCCTTCCGGCAGTGGCGTCGTCACATCAGGATTACCGGAATCCCAGTTCCACACCAGCGCACCCGTGTTGATATCGAAGGCGCGAATAACACCTGACTGTTCGTGTATGGAATAATTGTCGTTGACCGCACCGCCGACAATGATTTTGCCCGCGGCAATAACCGGCGGCGAGGTGGAATAGTAATAACCGGCTGGATTATAGGGCATGCCGGTTTCAAGATGAACGGTGCCCTTGTCGCCAAAAGCCGGACAAACCTGACCATTGGCCGCATCAAGCGCAATCAGCCGCGCATCGGCGGTTGGCATATAAACCCGCTCTGCACAGGGCTGACCGGCGGCGACGCTCGCATCCGCATAATAGGAGACACCGCGGCAGGTCTGATGCTGCCGGTCATTATTGTCCTTCACCTGCGGATCAAAACGCCATTTTTCCTTGCCGCTCGCCGCATCCAGCGCAATGACAAAATTGTGCGGCGTGCAGATATAAAGCGTATCGCGCACTTTGAGCGGCGTGACCTGATAGGTCGTCTCAGGCACATCAGTCGAACGGCGCACATCGCCGGTCTGATAGGTCCATGCGACCTGCAGATTGGCGACATTATCAGGCGTAATCTGCTTCAGCGGCGAATAGCGCTGGCCGTAAAGGCTGCGGCCATAATAATGCCAGTCGTCATTGGGCACACCGCCAAGATCCGGCGTTGTAACGACTGCCTCCTTGCTGAGCTGGCCCGCGAGATCAAGCGGGTCCTGCGTCATGGAATAACCGGCAACCCCAAGCGCCACCAGAACCGTCACAAACAGCGCAGCACTTCCGGCTGCCGAACTTTCACCACCTGCCCGCACAAGTTTGCCGCGCACCCATGGCGTCAGCAACCAGAGCGCGAGGAGAATGATCACACCGCCGCGCGGTGCAAGCTGCCACCAGTCAAACCCGATTTCCCAGATTGCCCAGCCAAGCGTGCCGATCACCAGCACCGCATAAACGAGCAATGCGGAGGGCCGCCTTCGGAACAGCAGAATGGAGGTGAGAAGAAAGGCAAGAGCCGCGATGATGTAATACCAGCTGCCGCCAAGAGCGGCGAGCCAGACACCGCCCACACCAAGGGCAGCCGCAATAATGAGAAAAAGGAGAGCCGTCAGAGTGATTGCCATGGTAGGGGTCCTTTCCAAGCTCAATCAAGATCGAATGGTCCTGACATGAGGCTGCGAACGGGCCATCGGCTGCCAGATTCCTCTTATGACTAAGGCGTATGCCTTAATTCAAACCGGTGCAATATCGATGATTGAATTTTTCAATCGCAAGTTTCAGGGGAAACAATCAGGTAAATGCTGTATGTTCTTGCTTTGTATCGCATTGACCTAGTTTTTTGGTGCCGAATCACTACATTGGAGACAAATGTCCGGATTGCCAGACGATATTCCGTTTTTCGACGAACCTGATGCGCCTCGCCAGCCCCAGGGCATAGCTGCACGCGCCATGCAGGCGCGCGGCGCACCGCCTTACCTCAATGGCCTCAACCCGGAACAACGTCTTGCGGTTGAAACCACCGAAGGTCCGGTACTGGTTCTGGCCGGTGCAGGCACGGGCAAGACGCGGGTCCTCACCTCACGCATCGCCCATATCCTGTCGCTCGGCAAAGCCTATCCCAGCCAGATCCTTGCAGTGACCTTCACCAACAAGGCGGCACGCGAGATGAAGGAGCGCATTGGCGTTCTCGTCGGCGGTGCCGTGGAAGGCATGCCGTGGCTCGGCACGTTCCACTCCATCGGCGTCAAGCTGCTCCGCCGTCATGCGGAACTGGTCGGGCTGCGCTCGGATTTTACCATTCTCGACACGGATGATGTCATCCGCCTGATCAAGCAGATCATTCAGGCTGAAGGGCTCGATGACAAGCGCTGGCCCGCCAAGCAGTTCGCGCTGATGATAGACGGCTGGAAGAACAAGGGCCTTGGCCCCACGGAAATCCCTGAAGGCGATGCCCGCGCCTTTGCCAATGGCAAGGGCCGCGAGCTTTACACCGCCTATCAGAACCGCCTGAAAACCCTCAACGCCTGCGATTTCGGTGATCTGCTTTGCCATCCCATCCGCATGTTCCGCGCCTATCCCGATGTGCTGAAGGAATATCACGCCAAATTCCGCTATATTCTGGTGGACGAGTATCAGGACACCAACACTGCGCAATATATGTGGCTGCGCCTGATTTCGCAGGGTTCAAAGAATGTCTGCTGCGTTGGTGATGACGATCAATCAATCTATGGCTGGCGCGGTGCAGAGGTTGACAATATCCTGCGCTTTGAGAAAGATTTTCCCGGCGCTGTCGTGATCCGTCTGGAGCGCAACTATCGCTCGACGGCGCATATTCTCGGCGCAGCCTCGTTCCTGATTTCCCACAATGAGGGCCGCCTCGGCAAAACCCTGTTCACCGATGCGCCCAATGCCGAAGACGCCAAGGTCAATGTCCACGCCGCATGGGATTCCGAAGAGGAAGCCCGCGCTGTCGGCGAGGAAATCGAGCAGGCGCAGCGCAAGGGCCACACGCTCAACAATATGGCCATCCTTGTGCGCGCCTCCTTCCAGATGCGCGAGTTCGAAGACCGTTTCGTTACTCTTGGGCTGAATTACCGCGTTGTTGGCGGCCCGCGTTTCTATGAACGGCTCGAAATCCGCGATGCCCTCGCCTATTTCCGCGTTGTCGCGCAAGGGTCCGACGATCTGGCGCTGGAGCGTATCGTCAACACACCCAAACGCGGTCTGGGTGAAGCGGCGATCCGGCAGGTGCATGATTATGCCCGTGCCCGCGATATTGGCATGCTGGATGCCGCTGCCGATCTGGTGCAGACGGAAGAGCTGAAACCCAAACCCCGCTCCGCCCTGCGCGAAGTGGTGGAGAATTTCCACCGCTGGCAATCACTGATTGATTCTACACCGCACACCCAACTCGCCGAAATGATCCTCGATGAGTCCGGCTATACCGCCATGTGGCAGGCGGATCGTTCGGCGGAAGCGCCGGGGCGGTTGGAAAACCTGAAAGAACTCATCCGCTCCATGGAGGAGTACGAATCCCTGCGTTCCTTCCTCGAGCATGTGGCGCTGGTCATGGATGCCGAGCAGAACGAAAATCTCGATGCCGTCAACATCATGACGCTGCATTCGGCCAAGGGGCTTGAGTTTGAAACCGTGTTCCTGCCCGGCTGGGAGGAAGGTCTGTTCCCGCATCAGCGTGCGCTGGATGAGGGCGGGCGCTCCGGCCTTGAGGAAGAGCGGCGCCTTGCCTATGTCGGCGTGACGCGCGCCAAGAAAAACCTGCATATCTGGTTTGTCTCCAACCGGCGTATTCACGGCCTGTGGCAATCGACAATCCCGTCGCGTTTCCTCGAAGAATTGCCCGAAGCGCATGTCGAAGTTGTTGCGACTGGAAATTCCTATGGCGGTTACGGCTCCGGCGGCGGCTATGGCCAGTCACGCTTTGACCGGGCCGATCCGTTTGAAAACACCTATTCCACCCCCGGCTGGCAGCGCGCCCAGCAGAACCGCTCCGATGCCACGCGCAACAACTGGGGCTCGCGCTCCGGCTCAAAGGTCGAGCGCATCGGCTATGGCGAAACGGATTCCGGCCACGGCGCCGGACGCGGCTCGGTCAAAGGCCGCATGATCGACGGCGAACTGGTGGCCAAATCCGTCAGCGAAACCCCATCAAATTTCGATGTCGGCGACCGGGTTTTCCACATCAAGTTCGGCAACGGCAATGTGTCATCAATCGAAGGCAACAAACTGACCATCGATTTTGACAAGGCCGGGCAAAAACGCGTGCTGGATAGTTTTGTAAAGCAGATTTGAAGCACTGCGGTTGCCACGAAACGGTGCGTGGTTCGCCCTTCGACAGGCTCAGGAGGCTCACCATGAGGGAGAGTGGTGGGTTGCAGGGGGCCAAGTTCTGTAATCGATGCAATCTCGAATGTTGGTGATCTCCAATGTTGGCGATTAGCTTTGCAACCCTCCCTCTCCCTCATCCTGAGCTTGTCGAAGGGCGCGACCATGCTACTGCAACCACCCATTTTCAAAAAAAATACACCAACTTATCCAACACCATCCAGCCTCGCTTATTCTGATGGTGTCCTTTCCGGCGGGAATGCTCCGGAAACCTTCTGAAGTCAGGAAAGGATCGGTGATTTCACCTGCGGGGAAAACCCAGCCGCAGGTGAAAGGTTTTATCTCACAAGGGTAAAACCAGTCATCGGGACGGGTGATCCGGTTATTTTCTTGGCAAAACAGGAAAATCTCCGGGGAACGCACTGATTACACTACCAATACCAAGACTTCCGCGTTCCCCTTTGGATCGCCCGTCTTTCCCACCTTTAAATAGCCAGACGCAAAAGCGGGCGTGGTAAAGAGGGGAATTTGCAAAACCGTTGTTGCGCCCTTCGACAAGCTCAGGATGAGGGGGTGGTTTGGTTGCAAAACTAATCTTCACCATTGCAGAACTTCACTCCCCCGCAACCCACCCCACCGCAATCTACCCCACCCGCAACCTACCCCACCGTCATCCTCAGTCCTCGGGTTAAACCCGAGGACTGAGGATGACGGTGGGGGGCAATGGGGTGGGTTGCGGGGGAGTCAAGTTCTGCAACCTTTGCGATTCGCGTTGCATCCATCTCCCTCATGGTTGTTATGTCGAACCACGACGCACGCACACCCCCTCTTACTCCGGCTTGCCCTTCGCCCAGGTCACGTTCCCGGCAAACAGTGGAATGGTTGAGATCGAGGTTTTGGCGGAGCCGTCCTGCACCTGGCTGGCATGGGCGAGATAAACAAGCGAATTGTTCGGCTTGTCATAGATGCGGGTGATGTTCAGCTTCTTCCAGATCAGGCTGGTGCGTTCGGAAAAAACCCGCTCGCCGCCTTCGCCAAGCTTGATATCGCCAATCACAATCGGCCCAGTCTGCTGGCAGGAAATCGATGCGTTGGACGGGTCCTCGAACCAGTTGCCCTTCTGCAGCCGGTCGATCATGCCGCGCGAGAATGATGCGAGATGACAGGTCACACCCTGGATTTTCGGATCGACAACCGCATCAATGACAATGTCATTGCCCAGCCAGTCAACACCGACCTTGCCGACCTCCTCCGCCTGAACAGGCAGGATGGTAGCGCCCAGAAGGGCCAAAGCAGCAAGCATACGCTTCATCGAAATTCTCCTGAAATTATTAGAAGTTCGAGACACAGTTGGACACTGGCTCATGGAATTTCAAGCAGAACGGCCCGGCGCTTCTATCGTTCCCACTTTGCAAGAAAATCTTCGATGCTGAGCGACTGGATATCCGGAATGGCATCAAAAATCGCCTCAGTGGGCCAATCCCACCACGCCAGCGCGATGAGACGCTCGGCAATCTCAGCGGGAAAACGCGGGCGGATCACCCGTGCCGCATTACCGGCAACGATCATATAGGGCGCAACATTCTTGGTCACGACAGCATTGGCGCCAATCACCGCACCATGGCCAATGCTGATGCCGGGCATGATCACTGCTCCATGGCCAATCCATACATCATTGCCGATACTGACGCGCTTTGCCTGCCGGCGTGCCCGAAATTCAAAATCGAGGCCACGATAGCGGAAAAACTCGTTTGGCCGATAGCTGACCTTGTGGGTGGTCAGCCGCTCCATCGGATGCTCAAGCGCATTGATGCGCACATTGGAGGCAATGGAACAGAAGCGGCCAATATCCGCGTAAATGCCTTCGCTATGGCGTTCAATATAGGAAAAATCCCCCATGGTGACATCGCGCAAGATCACCCGCTCATTCACCTCGGCAAACCGGCCAAGCTTGACGCCCTTCAGCTGTGCCGTCGGATGGATACGCGGCTCGGGATTCTGGAAACGCAGGTCGTCAGGGTCAGCCATCATGTTTTCTCAAATAAGTGTGCGCCAATCCTTTTGCATAAATGCGGGTGAAATCCTATAATCGAACCATGAAATCATCATATTCCATCAGCCCATCGCAAATGGCGCTCTATGCAACGCTGGCGCTCATTGCCGCCACCGCAACGGGCATTACCTTTGCCGCATGGTTCAACCATGGTGATACGATCTTCCTGTCGCTGATTCAGGCTGGTCTTTCGTGGTGCATGTAAAAGCGTCAGGACAGCTGGAAGCGTCTGGACAGCTTGCAGCGTCAGGACAGCCGTTAAAGGAAATTCCCCTATGAACAGACGCTTTATGCCGGTGCTTGTCATCGCAATCATCGCCCTTGCCGCAGTTGCCGGATGGACCACCTTCCAGTCCTATCGCCAGCAATCGGGTTCGGCCAATTCAGGGCCGTTTGGCGTGCCTTTTCAGCTTGTGAACATGAATGGCCAGCCAATCACCGAAGCTGCTTTCCGGCAAAAACCATCGGCGGTTTTCTTCGGCTTCACCCACTGCCCGGAGATTTGCCCGACCACCCTGTTTGAACTCGATGCATGGTTGAAGCAGTTGGGGCCAGAGGGCCAGAACATCAACGCCTATTTCGTTACTGTTGATCCGGATCGCGATACGGCTGATGTCATGAAATCCTATGTCGGCAATGTATCCGACCGCATTGTCGGCATCACGGGCGATCCGGTCAAAATGGCAGCGATGCTGAAAGGCTATGCCGTTTATGCGCGCAAGGTGCCGACTGAGGGTAATGACTACACGATGGACCACACCGCCTCGGTGTTTCTTCTGGATAGCAAGGGCGGTTTCTTCGGCACCATTGCCTATGGCGAAAATCCTGATACGGCTGTGGCAAAGCTGAAACGGCTGGCAAAGAGTTGATGCAGGTTCGTGATCCGTGGTTCGACAAGCTCACCATGAGGGAGAGTGTGGATGCAACGATAATCGTCAACGTTGCGAAAACTGGACCTAATCATCAATGTGTCAGAATAATCGTCTCAGAATAATCACCAATGTCCCAGAATATAGCTCCCCTTCATCACCCCTCTCCCTCATGGTGAGCTTGTCGAACCACGAACCACGAACCACACAATTCTGATACAACCAACCACACAAACACCACCCCAACTTCCGAAAGTACACGACTTGATGACCCAGACCCGCCTGTTCCTCACCGCTGGCAAGATTGAAGCCGACCGGGTGTTTGATCTGTTGCAGCTTGCTTTTGAAGAGGACGGCCTGCCGATCTCCACATTCGAGGTGGACGAGGATGCGGAAATCTTCGATGTCTCGGTCTATACGTTCGAACCGGATGAAATCGAGCCGCGCATCCGCGATATTCTTGGCGCCAATGCCTTTAGCCTTGAGGTCAAACGTGAACAGGTGCCCGACATTGACTGGGTAGCCCATTCGCTGGAAGGGCTTTCCCCCGTGCGTGCTGGCCGCTTTTTCGTGCATGGCTCCCATGATCGCGACAAGCGCCGCGTCAATGATCTGGGTATCGAGATCGATGCCGGGCTTGCCTTCGGCACCGGGCATCATGGCACCACCTCCGGCTGCCTCGACATGATCGGCGAAGTCATCCGCCGCGAGCATCCGCGCAATGCGCTGGATCTGGGCACAGGCAGCGCGGTGCTGGCCATCGGCATTGCCAAACTTGCGCCCATCCCGGTTCTGGCAACCGATATCGATCCGGTAGCGGTGGCGGTGGCGCAGGATAATGTGGTGAAGAACGGTGTGGCAGCGCGCGTGCAGACCGAAACAGCAACAGGTTTTCATCACCCTGCCCTGCGCTTTGCCGCGCCATTCGATCTGATTGTCGCCAATATTCTGGCACGTCCGCTGATGCAGCTGGCACCTGAAATGCGCAAGCATCTGGCCTGGGGTGGATCGCTCATTCTGTCGGGAATTCTGGAAACCCAGCGCGACAAGGTGCTGGCGGCCTATCGCATTCAGGGGCTTTTTCATCAGAAAACCCTGCGGCGCGAAGGCTGGGTCACTCTGCACCTCAAGGCAAAATCGACCTACTGAATCGGAAAAGGGCAGCTTCGGGCTGCCCTTTATTTATACGAAGTAGACAATGTGCTTGGTTCTTTCGCGCTTGCCGTCAACAGTGCGGACAACATACCGCTCTATCTGCGACGTGCGGTAAGCGATCAGATTTTCGAGCGCTGTCTTGAAAAACCCGCGGACCTTCTGTGCCATCTTGAATCTCCATGATTGGCAGTCGATCCTCCCGTTGCACCGATATAGCTTACTCTCCCCTGTTCCAGCCATCCGCGTTGCTGCATGACAGCCATGCTTTTGTGCATGTGCGAAGTCATAATTGTGCAATGCACACATGAATCACCTCTGTAAAAGTGGCGTTCTCCATTGCCTCGGAGTTGGTGGAAAGATAGGTTCCATCACCCACCAACAGAGGTTTGCATCACTATGTTCCAGTCGTTTGAGGTCGTCAGCAATCCGGCCACCGGCGCTCCGCGCGTCGCCAAGCTGCGCGCCGAACTCGAAACCCTTGGCCTTGACGGTTTTCTCGTTCCCCGCGCCGATGAGCATCAGGGAGAATATGTCCCGCCGCGCGCCCAGCGTCTGGCCTGGCTGACAGGATTCACCGGTTCCGCCGGTGTTGTCCTCGTTCTGAAGAACAAGGCGCATCTGTTTGTCGATGGCCGCTACACGCTGCAGGCCGCCGAGCAGACCGATCCTGCCGTCTTCACCGTGGAAAGCCTTGTCGAAACCCCGCCGCCGGTCTGGCTGCGCAACAGCGGCCGCAAGCTCACCATCGGCTTTGATCCATGGTTGCACACCATCGCCGAAACCAAGGCACTGCGCGAAGCGCTTGAGGCCAATGGCGGCACGCTCACTGCCGTGAAGGACAATCTGGTTGATCTCGTGTGGGAGGATCAGCCCGCCCCGCCGCTGGAAGCTGTCTCGATCCAGCCGGAAAAATATGCCGGTAAGCTTGCCAGCGACAAGCTGAAAGAACTGGCCGAAGCGGTGGAAAAAGCCAAGGCCGATGCAACCGTGCTGACCGACCCTTCCTCCATTGCATGGGCCTTCAATATTCGTGGCAATGACGTCAGCAATACGCCATTGCCGCTTGCCTTTGCCATCATCCCCGTCTCAGGCGAGCCGCTGCTCTTCATCGACAAGCGCAAACTGCCGATCGAGACAGAAGCCTATCTTACCCAGCTTGCAACCCTGCGCCCGCCATCAGCTCTCGAAGGTGATGTGGCATCCATTGGCGCACAGGGAAAAACCCTGATGCTTGATCCGGCATTGGCAGCCGAAAAGCTGCGGCTGGTGGTCGAACATGCCGGTGGCACAATCGTTGAAGGGACCGACCCGGCCCGCCTGCCCCGCGCCCTGAAAAACCCGACCGAACTTGCGGGCGCACGCAAATCCCATGAGCGTGACGGCATTGCCATGGTGTCCTTCCTCGCATGGATCGATGCACAGGCACCCGGCACGATTGATGAAATCGACGCCGCCAAAAAGCTGGAAGAAACCCGCCGCAGCGTGGCCGAAGGTTTCCAGATGCCGCTGGAAAACCTCTCTTTCGACAGCATTTCCGGTGCAGGTCCCAATGGTGCTTTCGCCCACTACCGCGTCAACACCCAGTCCAACCGCAAGCTGCAGGAGGGCGAACTTTATCTCATCGACAGCGGCGGCCAATACCGGGACGGCACGACGGATATCACCCGTACCCTGCCCGTGGGCAAGCCAACGGAGGATATGAAGCGCAAGTTCACATTGGTGCTCAAAGGCGTGATCGCCATCACCACTGCGCGCTTTCCCAAGGGCACGCGCGGCATGGACATTGATGTGCTCGCCCGTATTGCATTGTGGAAGCAGGGCTACGACTACGGCCATGGCACCGGCCACGGCGTCGGGTCATTCCTGTCAGTTCATGAAGGTCCGCAGAGCATTTCCAAGCGCGGCATGCATGAACTGTTGCCCGGTATGATCCTGTCCAATGAACCGGGCTACTACAAGCCCGGCGGCTACGGCATCCGCACGGAAAACCTGCTCATCGTCACGGAACTCGAAGTGCCCGAGGGCGGCGACCTGCCGATGATGGGTTTTGAGACGATCACGCTCTGCCCCATCGACAAGCGCCTTATCGACACAAGCCTGCTGATCCGGGAAGAGCTTGTCTGGCTCGATGCCTATCATGCACAGGTGCGCGAGGCATTGCTGCCGCATACCAGCGCTGGCGACAGGGAATGGCTGATCAAGGCAACCGAGCCGTTCGGACAGCAGTAAACAATCAGATCGGAAGCTGGCGCAGCAGGATAATCATCGCTGCGCCGGCGAGAAACATTGTCAGTGCGTTGAAACGCAGGGACACGAGCCCGGCAAAAACCAGCGCGACAATGCCGCGCCAATCCGCTGTTGCGATAGCGGGTGCCACCAGCGTGGTCAAAACCGCTGCGGGCACGGCATTGAGCGCCACTTCAACCCGCGGATGCACATGGTCAAAGCGCGACAGCACGAGATGACCGCCGATACGGGTGAGGAACGTCAGTACGGCACCGGCGAGGATGATCCAGAAGATCGTCGACATCTCAATTCTCCCCTTCAGCTTTACCGGGTTTGGCCACGATCACAGCGGTCAGAATACCGGCGAGCGCGCCGATACTGACATGCCAGGGCGAACCGATGGTTTTGGCCGCAACAATTGACGCAATACCACTGGCAATCACGATGGGTGCCCAGTTGGAGCGCTTGCGGAAACCCATGACCAGTCCAAGGAAATAGATCGGCAGCAACATATCGATGCCGAGCGCATGCGGGTCCTTGATCAGATTACCGAAAAGTCCGCCAATCCAGGCTTCCACCACCCACATCACATAGATCGGGGTGGCAACACCGAGATACCATGCAAAGGTGACAGGAACACCTGATTCCGCCCGCTTTTCTGTCTCCGCATATTGCGGATCGGTCAGCAGGAAGTAACTCAGAAAGCTCTGAACAATGGTGAAATGGCCGATGCGGCGACCCACGGCTGCCGAATAAAGCACATGGCGGAAATTGACCGCAAAAATGGAAAAGACGATCAGCCACGCCGGAATATTGTGGCCGAAAAGTTCGATGCCAACCATCTGGCTTGCGCCGCCAAAAATCGCCGCACTCATCAGCACCGCTTCGAACACGGTAAAACCATTGTCGATGGCAAGGGCACCAAACAACAGGCCAAAGGGTGCCGAGGCAATCATCACGGGGATGCCGCGCCGGAAGCCTTGCCAGAATTCCAGGCCAAAGCCTGATTGCCGCGCAGTGGCGGTGTCGTCTTGATATATTTGTTCGCTCATGCGGGTGGTCTACGGCAGGTTTGGCGGCCTGTCACGTGAGAATTCTTGATCGCTATCATCAATGTTGCTGCAATGTCAGGTGCTTGTCAGGAGCCCAGTGCCAAGCGTAGGTTCCCTTCCAAGTCATACCGGGAGGAGACGCATGGCACATATCATCAACCGCGAGGATTGGGCTGAACACCCTGAACTGTGGAAGGGCGAATTTACTGGAAAGCCCTATGGCACCAATGTTTCGGTGATTTTTTACAGCACGCACAAGATCGGCGGCGGACCTAACCTGCATACCCACCCCTATGCGGAAACTTTCATCATCCGCAGCGGTAATGCCCGCTTTACCGTCGGCGATCAGGTGATCGACGCCCATGCGGGACAGGTCGTCATCGCCCCGGCAAACACGCCGCACAAGTTCAAAAATCTCGGCCCCGATCTTCTGGAGACCATCGATATCCACGCCAATGAGGTATTCATCACCCAATGGCTTGAATAGACGACAAGAAAAAGCCACCGGGCGAGGTCGGCACCCAGTGGCAGTAGACCAGCAGAAATTCGGCTAAAATTTCTGGGTCAGGGAAACGCGGAAACTGCGGCCGACTTCGGAATAACGGTCACGTAGACTTGCCGAAACTCCATCCGGCACGTCGACTGCATTCCAGTATTTCTTATCGAACACATTGAAGACACCTGCTTGGATCTTCATACCCTTGGCAAATTTCGGTTCCCAATAGGCTGTCGTGTCTACAATGCCGTAGCCTGGAGCCACGAAGCCTCTCGCTGTACTTGATCCACTCACCTTGTCGCGAGCAGCAGCCATGGTCAAAGAGACATCGGCACCCCAACTTTCAGCAGTATAACCCAGACCAACAATCGCCCGGACGGCTGGAACAGAATTCAAATAATCATCCGTTTCAGTATTCTTGCCTTGCGACCATGCAACCGATGCCCAAGTGCGCCAATGGTCAGCAAAGTTCACATGCCCGCGCATCTCAGCGCCGTATATCTGTACGCGATTAAGGTTTTGATAGCCGGTGATGCCAGCGATGGGGTACTCTCCACCCGGGGCTGCTATCATCACAGTGTCGATAAAATTGCGATAATAATTGTTGAACACGCTTGCGCCGAAACCATACTTCTCATTCTCGAATTTCGTACCAATTTCAAAGCCGTTGCTTGTTTCCGCCTTGAGGTCAGGATTGCCAATGCGGGCATAGGAACCAGGAGCACCATAATTCTGGAAAAGCTCCAGAGCTGACGGTGCGCGGAACCCCTGCGCCCATTGAGCGTAAATATCCAAATCAGGTGTAGCGTGCCAAGTGGCCCTCAACTTTGGGGAGAAGCGAGAACCGCTCGCAGAAGAAGGTAGAGTTCCGTTGAAATTTGGCCCCTGCTCATATGTAGCGGTTGATTGAGGCCGATGGTCATACCAATCAAACCGGGCACCCGGCGTCAATGTCACACGGCCGTTCAGGATATCGATATCGTCTTCGGCATAGAGACCAACAGCAAGAGATTCGACATCCGGCATATCAGAACTGTTGGTGTGCAACATCCTGCAGGATTGAGGACCCTGAGGTTGCGGGATTTTTGACCAATCAACATCGGGGCAATTATCCACACCCGCAGAATACTGATGCAGGTCCTGTCGATATATTTCACCACCTATACGAAACTTGTGCATGAGGCTGCCAATCTCAACACTCTTTACAACGTTACCAGTGAAGCCGTAGGCATTCTGCTTCAGTTCGTTGTTCCGCTGATAAACACCGTAGGGATAACCATAGAAAAACGGATCGGTTGCTCTGGGGCGTACAAATCGCAGACCATCTGTGGTTCGGGTCAGGATTTCCTGCTGCCAGTAGGCAATCGCATGGGCTTCATCAAGCCAGCCCGCATTATCCGGAGCAACATAGTCATAGCTTGCTGAAATGCGTTTGCGCTCAATATTGTCACCAGATTTTAATGAGCCCCGCACGTAGCTCGTCGGCGTCGAGCCAATCCGATCATCAATATCAGCGTCACGCTTGGTCCATTCTGCAGTTAGACCAAACCGATGGCCTCCCTCAACGTTCTGGTAAATCTTCGCGAGAATATTACCTTGATTGTAATCGAGAGGGTTGGCCTCAGTGCGGGTTGATCCATAACCGCCCACTTCACCAAAATTATCGAGTTCATGGCCCTTGCGATAACCGCCTTGAACAAGAACCTCTGTATTATTAGCCCTTGCAGCAATGGCGGCATTGGTGCGCCAGCTTCGATCGGAACTGTCATACGTGCCCTTGGTCACAGCGCCGAAGTTGCGTCCGTCTTCCAAGAGATCGCTTGGATCAAGCGTTCTGAGTTGAACAACACCACCCAGAGCACCGGAACCATAGCGGCTTGAATCCGCCCCTTTGGTGATATCGATCGCTGAGAGGCTATCAAAATCAATTCCATTCAGGCCGCCTCTGGCGCTGTCGCGAGGGTCAGTGAGCCATGGCAGGCGAATGCCATCGACCGTTGTCAGAACCCTGTTCTCGTCCAACCCGCGCAAATTGATACTTTTGGTCGTGTTGTTGAAATTCACGCCGGCGTCGACCCGGCGACCAAGGTCTTGAAAATCCTCGACCATACGCTTTTGAATTTCCGGGCGATCTGTCGAAGTCGTCAGCGGTGTTGCTTCCGTGTTCTTCTTTGCCTTGGCAGTTTTCAGAACAATCGGCGCAAGCTCGATCGCCTCGCCCGTTTGCGGTGCAGTTTGCGCCAGCGCTGCGCCCGTACCCAACCCCACAATCAACAAAGTACCGGCGCTACCGCACATCAGGCGCGCAAGCAGATTCCGTGTCATAGCCATATCCAACAAATCCCCGAGAGAGAGTGCTTGGCTGGCTTAACGTTGAGCGCAATAACCGCGCCGTGTTTATGGCTTGCTGAGCTGAATTTATCTGCGTGTATTCACGCTGTACATTTGTTCACTACAAAAACATGACCATAAAAGTCAACATTAATAAGCTGAATAATCCGCTGATAATTTATTGCCTGAACGGGTGTTGCTACGACAACACAATTTGGCCTCAATCACCCAAACTCTTGGTGTTTTGAATCAAACAGGGATCTGATCCCGCCATCACAATCATCAGGAAACAAGCGTACCTTCGATCTTCCTGCCCCAATCAATCAGCGGCTTTGCCTTGGTTGCAAACGCCAGCAATTCATCGGCAAGTGCCGGTGACGTAATGCCATCAGGGTCGATCGGGTAACGCACGGCAAAATGCCGGTTGCGCAAGGCTTCAATGAGATCGGCATCCACGACCGTTTCAAAGCCGCGCGGCGTGCGCTTCAACCGGTCATAATCGCTGAGGGTCAGACCGCCCTTCTTCAGCGCAGCCACCATGGCGCGGTAATTCTCCGGCTTTTCAACAATGGCCTTGCGCATGGCAAGTAGAAGCTCCGGCTTTTGCTGCCACCACGCCACCGCCGCATAGCAGCCTTTGTAGTCCTCAAGGCCAATGCAGACGTAGAAACAGCCTGATTCGGCCCATTTGCTCCCATCAGGCGAAAGCAATGCCGAAAGGTGCCGGTTATAGGGGCTCTTATCCTTGGCAAAGCGCGTATCGCGCTTGATACGGAACTGCGATTTCTTGCGGTCGCCCTTGAACGGCAATCCGGCTTTTTCAAACCTGATGATGAGATCATCGATCAGATCACCCAGCGGTTCCAGCAGATGCGCTTCGAACAGGTCCTTATTCTCCAGAAACCATTCGCGGTTCTGGTGAAAATCCAGTGCTTTCAGAAAAGGCAGCGCCTTGTCGCCAAAGCCTTTGAAAACCGTCTCGCTCATGCGCCCACCAATGTGAACCAGCTATCTTCATCGATGACTTCAATGCCCAGTGACTGCGCCTGTGTCAGCTTCGAACCGGCGCCCGGTCCCGCCACGACGAGATCAGTCTTTTTCGACACGGAACCGGCTGTTTTGGCGCCATAACGTTCGGCCATGGCTTTTGCCTCGTCGCGCGACATGCGTTCCAGCGAACCGGTGAAGACAATTGTCTTGCCCGCAACCGGTGAGTTGCCGACGGTGCGCACTTCCTCGTCAAGCGGTGTCACCTCCGCCAGCAATGCAGAAAGCGCCGTGCGGTTATGCTCTTCCGCATAGAAATCAACCAGCGCTTCCGCCACGATGCTGCCAATGCCCTCGACATCGTTGAGTTCGCGCCATGCATCATTGCCCTTGTCGGATTTATCCACCGGCAGGGTTGCAGCCTGCGCCACCGCTGCAAGCGCATCATAGGAGCGATAGGCCTTGGCCAGACGCTTGGCATTGACCTCGCCCACATGGCGAATGCCAAGCGCGTACACGAACCGGCTGAGCGTCACCTGCCGCCGGTCATCAATCGCATCGTAGAGTTTCTTGACCGATACGGCACCGAAGCCGTCAATATTCTCAAGCTTGGTCAGCGATGCTTCCTGCCTTTTCCTCAAGGTAAAGATATCCGCAGGCGTGCCGATATGCAGCGCCGGATCGTCGGATTTGAAGAAGAACTCGACCTGCTTTTCGCCAAGACCTTCAATGTCGAAGGCATTGCGCGATACAAAATGCCGGATACGTTCCACCGCCTGTGCCGGGCAGATAAGGCCGCCTGTGCAGCGCCTGACGGCTTCCCCCTCCTCACGCACCGCATGCGAGCCGCAGGCTGGGCATGTATCGGGGAAAACATAGGGCGACGGACCGCGCGGCTTGTCCGCGACAATATCAACAATCTGCGGAATGACATCACCCGCGCGCTGCACGACAACGGTATCGCCAACCCTGAGATCACGGCCCTCGCGGATCGGCTGGCCATTCTGGCCGATCCCTTTGATGTAATCCTCATTGTGCAGGGTCACGTTGGTGACGACAACGCCGCCCACCGTCACCGGCTCCAGCCGCGCCACGGGTGTCAACGCGCCGGTGCGGCCAACCTGAATATCGATGCCGCGCAAAATGGTGATGGCCCGTTCCGCCGGGAACTTATGTGCGATAGCCCAGCGCGGACTGCGGGAGACAAAGCCCAGCCGCTGCTGCAAAGCGAGATCGTCAACCTTGTAGACAACGCCGTCAATATCATAGCCAAGCGTCGCGCGTTGCTCCTCAATCTGGTGGTAGTGCTTCACCAGTCCCTCAACCGCATCGAACTTCTGCATCAGCGGATTAACGCGGAATCCGTAGGATTTGAAGGCTTCAACCATGCCCATCTGGGTTGAAGCAGGCATCTCGCTGACCTCACCCCAGGCATAGGCGAAAAATTGCAGGGGCCGCGATGCGGTAATCGTTGCATCAAGCTGGCGCAGGGAACCCGCCGCCGCATTGCGCGGATTGGCAAAAACCGGCTTGCCATCCTGTATCTGGCGCTCGTTCATCGCGGCAAAATCCGCATGGCTCATATAGACTTCGCCGCGCACCTCAAGCACATCAGGCGGATTGCCGCCAAGCACATTGGGAATGCTGGCCACAGTGCGGGCATTGAGCGTGACGTTTTCGCCCGTCGTGCCATCGCCGCGGGTTGCCGCCGTGACCAGCCGGCCCAGTTCATAGCGCAGTGACAGCGACAGTCCGTCAATCTTTGGCTCTGCGGTGATTGCAACCGGCGCGCTGGCGCCCAATTTCAGGAACCGTCTGATGCGATCAACAAAATCCTGCACATCCTGATCGGAAAAGGCATTGTCCAGCGACAGCATCGGTATGGAATGTGTGACCTTGCCGAATTTCTCCGAAACGGTCGCACCCACCTTGTTGGAAGGCGAATCTTCACGCTTCAGGTGCGGAAAACGTTGCTCAATGGCAAGGTTTCTGCGCCGCAGGGCGTCATACGCACCATCGGAAATCGTCGGGGCGTCTTCCGTATTATAGCGGTAATCATGCTGGGCAATTTCCGCCGCCAGACGGCCAAGCTCCTCTGCCGCTTCTGCTTCGCTCAATTCTTCTACGGAAATATCTGCCATGACCTGTCCGACGCTGAAAATACGGATTCGGCGCGAGATTAACTGAAGAAACGTGGAAAAGCATCGCCAATATCAATCGAGGATGCGGGTTGTGATCATATGCTGACAGTTGAACGATAAAGACCGCAGGGAGGTGAATGCTGGTGGTTCGTGGGTTCGTGGTTCGACAAGCTCACCATGAGGGAGAGAGGTGATGCAATGCTAATCGCAGACGTTACAGAATTTAGCACCCTCATCCTGAGCCTGTCGAAGGGCCTCATGGTGAGCTTGTCGAACCACGAACCACACCACAACTCACACACGACTCAAGCAGCGCTGTTTTCCCGCAGCAACCGCACTGCTGCAGCGCGGGCTTCATCCGTCACGCTGGCACCGGCGAGCATCCGGGCGATTTCTTCCTGACGATCACCGGTTTCCATCGCGTGGATCGATGTTGCCACCCGGTCATTGCCCGCAGCGGATTTGGCGATGAGAAAATGTGTCTGGGCGCGCGCGGCAACCTGCGGCGCATGGGTGACGGAAAGCACCTGCACCCGGTCAGACAGACGGCGCAGACGCTGGCCAATGGCATCGGCCACCGCGCCGCCAACACCCGTATCAATTTCATCAAAGACCAGCGTCGGCGCGGAACCACGGTCGGCCAAAGCCACTTTCAGCGCCAGGAGAAAGCGCGAGAGTTCGCCGCCTGAAGCAACTTTCATCATAGGTCCGGCACGGGTACCGGGATTGGTGCGCACCCAATATTCAACCGTATCAATGCCCTCGGGCAGGCGGTTCTCGGGATTGGCGGACATTTCAACGATGAATTCCGCCCGCTCCAGCTTCAAAGCAGGCAGTTCCGCCATCACAGCTGCTTTCAGATGCTCGGCAGTTTCGTGCCTTTCGCCTGACAGGCTCAAAGCGGCTTCATCATAGGCAAGACGCGCGGCCACAGCCTCTTTTTCCAGTGCGGCAAGCCGTTCTGCACCCGCATCAATATCTGCAAGATCCGCATCCATCTTGTCACGCAGGCTGGCGAGATCATCGACCGGAACCGAATATTTACGCGCCGCGCCGCGCAGGGCAAACAGCCGCTCTTCCGTTTGCTCCAGAACACGCGGATCGAAATCAATGGCGCGAATGGCCTGTTCGATCCCGTTCTGCGCTTCCGTCAGGGCGTTGAGCGCCTCATCGATGGCCTTGACCACCGGCTCCAGCAATTGCGGTGCTTCAGGCACCTTGCGCTCCAGCCGCCGTACAAGGCTGGCCAGCGATGGCACCGGCGAGCCCGAACCAGACAGGACTTCATTGGCGTCGTTCACATCACCGGCGATCTTTTCCGACCGCATCATCTCGGTGCGTCTGGTTGCCAGCGCCTCTTCCTCCAGCGGTTCCGGATCAAGCTTGGACAATTCATCGACGGAGGCGCGCAGGTAATCCGCCTCGCGGGTTGCCGCTTCCACCTTTGCCCGGTGCCGGACCAGTGTGTTCTCAGCATCACGCCACGTCTTGTGCAGGGCGCGCACTGTCGATGCCTTGGTTTCCAGCGCGCCAAAGGCATCAAGCAAGGTGCGGTGAATATCGATATCGATCAGCGCACGATCATCATGCTGGCCATGAATTTCCACCAGACGGCGGCCGAGTTCCCGCAGCAGCGTGACACTCGCAGCCTGATCATTGATGAAAACACGGCTGCGTCCATCCGATGTCTGCACCCGGCGCAGAATAATGTCGCCATCATCGCTGATATCATTGTCGCGCAGAAGCGCCCGCGCTGGATGCGCGCCTGCCACGTCGAACACGGCAGTTACCTGCCCCTGCTCTGCGCCATGGCGCACAAGCGAGGCATCGCCGCGTGCCCCAAGGGCAAGCGACAAGGCATCAAGCAGAATGGATTTACCGGCGCCAGTCTCACCCGTGAGTACCGACAAGCCATCGCGAAACTCAATGTCGAGCCGTTCAATCAGAACAATATCGCGGATCGACAGGTGCGAAAGCATGAGTAGCTCAGGTTAAAGTCTGTTATGCGCCATCTTTTTTGCCGCCAACAATCGATTGGGCAGCCTGTGACAACCATGAACCAGCATTCTGGCGAGGCTCCAGACCACCTGACTGCAGCAGCTTGTAGCTGTCCTTGTACCACTGGCTATCAGGATAATTCTGTCCAAGCACCGCAGCGGCTGTCTGGGCTTCACTGGTCAGACCAAGCGCATAATAGGCTTCTGTCAGACGGGCCAGCGCTTCTTCGATGTGGCGTGTATTGGAATATTGTTCGACAACGCCGCGGAAGCGCTTGATCGAAGCAAGGTAGTCCTTGCGCTCCAGATAGTAACGACCAACCTGCATTTCCTTACCGGCGAGCTGGTCGCGGGCAAAGCGGATCTTTGCCTTGGAGTCTTCAACATATTCCGACTGCGGGAAGCGTTCGACCACTTCGTTGAAAGCACCGATGGAGCGGCGTGTCATGCTCTGTTCGCGCGTCACATCTGGAATCTGCCGGTAGTAGCAAAGGCCGGTGATGTAATAGGCATAGGCAGCTTCCGGCTGCGTCGGATAAAGTGCGATGTAACGCTTCGTCATGGCAAGCGCATCATCATATTTGCCGGCGCGATAATTCGCAAAAGCGCCCATCACGAGCGCCTTGCGGGCAAATTCAGAATAGGGATGCTGGCGGTCAACCGCATCAAACTTCTTGGCAGCCTCGTCAAGACGCCCGGCGTTCAGATTGGCAAGGGCCTGATTGTAAAGCACATCGGCGGGCTCGATTGTGTCGACATAAGCAGACAGATCGAGGTCATCATCTTTCGAAGCACAACCTGAAATAGCGGTAATACCAGCAACGGACGCCAGAAGAAGGGCCAAACGGGCCTTGCTGCCAAACCCTGCACTCATCGACATTCTGCAACTCGCCATTCTGTCTTAGGCCCCATTCAAGAAATTAGAGCATTCTGCGCAAATTCGATATCACGTTTGCGCATCATGCTCTAGATACAGTCAAACTAACCGTCAGTTGGGCGTTCTTAAACCACAAGCCGACAGAATCAGCAATCTTATTGCCATCTAATCGTCCAAATTTGTGGCAGAGACAGAAATGAGCTGTGAAAAGGCAATATTCCTTTATTTTGGCAGCGAAAGATGGCCGACCTTGTAAATCTGGGTGGCGGCATTGACCGGACCTGGCCCTTCGGCGCTCCACAGGCGGAATCGCACAACCGTCCATGTGGTGGGTTCAAAGCCGGTGACAGAGGCGACAACGCCCGATTGTTCGATGTCTTCAATCGCCTTTTCACTCTCCAGACGCCGCCTGTCGCCAACGGGTATGCTCATATCAACAGGCAGAATCTCACGGGTAGCAAATACCGCCTGTGCAACATCGGGTGCAATGCGCGCCTGCCAGACAAACCAGGATTTCACCTGTGGTCGCCCAAACGATTGTGACACGGCGACAAACCCATCCCCGCCGAGAAAATTGTTCAGTCCCTGCACGTCATCCCAGAGATAAAATGGTGCATAGAGATTGTCGCGGCTACGGGTTTCATCGGTACGGCGCGCCGACAGATAGGCCTTGAAGCGAAGATGCGGGAAATTGTCGAGCAAATGGCCCTTCTCCGCAATACGGCGGTCAATGATCGCCATATCGTAATCGGATGGCAGGGTGAAACTATACTGCATGGCAATCATGGTTTGATGCCTTTCCGGTCAACAGGTTCAAGCCAGTATACGGACTTGCCCTCATGCACAGCCTGAATGCTGATATAGGAGAACGCGCTCCTATAGCTGGCACCATGCCAATGGCGTTCATTCGGGGCGAACCAGACGCAATCCCCTGCCCGCAATTCCTCAACCGGGCCACCATCGCGCTGGGCGAGACCAACACCCGACAGCACATAGAGAAATTGCCCGCGTGGATGCGTATGCCAATGCGTGATGACATCTGGATCAACCGTTGCACGCATGACGGTGTTCTCGCCCTCCTGTTCGCTTTCGAGCAGCATCTCCGCCCAGAACGGCGCGGAGGAAATACCATCAGGAGAACGGGCAATTGCAGTTCCTGCCCGGCGCACCGTCATTTGGCCGGGGCAGGTCTTTGGTTTGGTTGGTACATGGTCATTCATGGGACTATCACCTGTTTTGAAAGAAGCTGGATTCAGGCAACCTCGAACATCTGCATACCGCCATTGGCAAAGGACCACTCATCCCGGCTGGATGTGCTGATGATGATCATGACGTCTTCGGGCCGCACGCCGGGGGCAGCCGCAAGCCGCTCAACCAGCCTCTCATAGAATGCCTTTTTCGTTGCCGTATCGCGCGGCTTGCCGATTGCGATGGCGAAAATGATGAAATCATCGGAACGCGGACCACCAAGATAGTTTCGGTCAAAAATGAACTCGTTCGGGCGGTGCTGATGGATAACCTGGAATAGATCGTTAACAGGGACATTGAACGTCTCGATCATGGCCTGATACAGGCTGTCAGACACGGCCTTCAGATAGTCATCAGACTTACCCTCACGCAGGGAAATACGGGCGAATGGCATGGACCTATCCTCTTTGATCTGGCGCTCCGGTTTCTGGTGGCGGGCGCAATTGAACTTGACGAAATGGTTCTAGCACGCCACAATAATCCTGATAATCAGAAATAATTGGATCAATGATCCTGAAAAAGTGGATTAATGACGATGCGTCAAACCACATTTGATCTCGATGTGCTGCGAACCTTCGCCACGGGGGTTGATCTCGGCAATTTTGCCAAGGCGGCGGACAGGCTTGGTCGTTCCACCTCGGCTGTCAGCGCGCAACTGAAAAAGCTGGAACAGCAGGCAGGTACGCCCATCTTCCAGAAATCCGGGCGCGGACTGGCGCTCACCGACGCGGGCGAGACCATGCTTGCCTATGCCAGACGGTTGCTTGACCTGAACGACGAGGCGGCAAGCGCCATCCATGGCATTGAACTGGAAGGCTGGGTGCGGCTCGGTCTGCAGGAGGATTTCGGCGAAACCCTGCTGCCCAATATTCTCGGACAATTTGCCCGGGCACACCCGAAAGTGCGCATCGAGGCGCGCGTTGCCCGCAATGCCGAGCTGGTTGATCGCGTCACCTCGGGCCGGCTTGATCTCGCATTGGCGTGGAATATCGGCGCACCACTCCCCTACGGTCAACGCATCATGGATGTACCCATGTGCTGGGTGGGCTCGGTCAATCCCAATATGCTCTGGCAAAAATCCGATGGCGACCCCCTGCCGCTGGCCGCGCTGGAAGCGCCCTGCCTTTTGCGCACGGCGGCCATCAACGCGCTTGACCGCGCCGGTATTGCCTGGCGGCTGGCGTTCATCAGCCCGAGCCTTGGCGGCTTATGGGCAGCAACGGCAGCGGGGTTGGGCCTGACCATCCGCACGCCCATTGGCTTGCCCAAATCTGTCCAGCTGATCGCACCGGAGGAAAACGGGCTGCCCGTTCTGCCAAAAATTGGACTGGACCTGCTACGAGCCGACTCGGAACCCGCGGCCGTTACTGCGCGATTGGCCTCGATCATTTTGCAAGCCTTGCAGGAGTTTGTGCCTGTCCGGGCCGAGGCTGCTTAGGCCGTTGTGAGTGGTTTGTGGTTCGTGGTTCGACAGGCTCACCATGAGGGAGAGTGTGGATGCAACGATAATCGTCAACGTTGCAGAATAAAGCCCCCCTCACCCTGAGCCTGTCGAAGGGCCTCATGGTGAGCCTGTCGAACCATGCACTCCCGACAGCACCGTCACCTTTTACCTCTCTCCGTCATCCTCGGGCTTGACCCGAGGACCCCCTAGCGGAACAGCAATATCCGCATTTGTGAAATGCATTGGCTAAATCCCGACTTCAAAGTGGAATTGTACTATCTCACGCGATGCGAGATTGGGTCCTCGGGTCAAGCCCGAGGATGACGGAGGGTTGAGCGTTTTTGGATGACGGAGAGATGGGTGCTTTAGAATATGGAGAGATGGTGCTTTAGAATATTCAGCATGTCTAAATCACCCGGGGCGCAAACACTGCTGCATTGACCGCGCCCAATGATGCACCTTGACCTGCTTGATCAGGCATCTCGACAATCTCAAACCCTGACGGATCAGATAATAGCGCGCGCAGCGCCATGGCATTCAAACGGTGCCCGCCACGATAGGACCGGAAGCAGCCGATAAACGGGCTACCGGCCAGCGCAAGATCACCAACCGCATCCAGCGTCTTGTGGCGCACGAATTCATCCTTGAACCGCAGGCCACCGGGATTGATGATATTGTGGTCGTCACCGATAACGAGCGAATTGTCGAGCGATGACGCCAGCGCCAGCCCAGCCGCCCAGAGCTTTTCCACATCGCGCATGAACCCGAAAGTACGGGCGCGGGAAATCTCGTCGCGGAAAACCGCTTCGCTCATATCGCCGGTGAAGGCCTGCCTGCCGATGACGGGGGTTTCGAAATCGATTTCCACCTCGTAGCGCGTACCATCATAGGGGCGAAACTCCGCCCATGACGCTCCAGCCTCAATGCGCGATGGCTTGAGCACGCGGATATAACGGCGCTTGGCCATTTGGGCCACAAGCCCGGCCTGATCAAAGGCTGCAAGAAAAGCCGCCGATGTTCCATCGACGATGGGCACCTCCGGTCCGTCAATCCTGATAATCAGATTGTCGATCCCTGCCCCCGATATGGCGGCCATGACATGTTCAACGGTGCTGACACTGACGCCATCACGATTGGTAAGGGTGGTGCTCAGATCCGTGGTGCCGACTTCCGAAATCAAGGCTTTGATCTCATGGCTGGTGCCCGCCGAATCGAGCCGGTGAAAGACAATGCCAGTGTCAGGGTCCGACGGCAGAAAGGTCATGCTGACGGGCGTGCCACTGTGTACACCAATCCCCGATAGCGAGACCTGTTCTGCGATGGTCGTTTGATAGTCGCGCAACTGAGACCTCTGATTTGCCCATATCATTGAAAATTCAATCCGTGCCGTTCTGCCAGAATCAAACGGAACCGCAGCTATTTTGCGCCGCAAGATACATTTGACGCAGCGCCAGACAAAATCACGGTTTCGGCAGCCCTTTAATGGCGCTGATCAGATAAAAACTAGGTCGTTTCCAAGGTTTTTCAATAGTTTGAATGAAAAAACCCGCCATTGAAACAATGGCGGGTTTTATATTTCTTAATAATCCGTGATCGGATCAGTTAGCCTGACGGCGCAGGAATGCCGGGATTTCAAGCTGATCATCTTCCGACGACTGACGGGACTGCGGCTGAACGCGGCCCTGTTCGTCAAGCTGTCCGCGACGCGGTGCGTAGATCGATGCATCCTGCGACAGCGGGCGGCGTGGTTCTGCCGGGCGCATGGCCGGTTCGCGTGGCTGCGCTGGCTCGAGCCGTGCCGTGTCATCTTCACGGCGGGTCAGGCCAGCGGTCAGGCGCTTCAGGAGACCCATCGGGCCACGGTCTTCGTGGCTGTCATAGGATGCCTGATCACGGCCATGGTCGCGGGCATTGAGTTCTGCCTGAACAACCGGCGGGAAATCAGCAACGTTAGGCATGCGTGGTGCCGGTGCTGGCTGCGGAGCCGGCGCGGCCTGCACAGGAGCCTGTGGCTGCGGTGCTGGCTGATGAACCGGCTGCTGCGGTGCAGCGGCAACAGGCGCATCAAAGACTTCAGGAGCAGGAGCCTGGAAAATACGGCTCTGCGGGCGGAATTCCTGTTCGGCAGGCTGCGGTGCGCGCTGTGGCATTTCCATTTCGGCGGCGCGCATTGCGTCGGCGACCGGATCTGCGATACGGGCGGCTGGCTGCTGCACAGCAGGACGTGGTGCAACGGTTTCAACCCGGGCAGCTGGCTGCTGGACCGGCTTGGCAATCGGCTTCATCGGCTGGCGAAATTCGATCGGCGCAGGGGCCGAATCTCCTACCTGCTTGTCGATACCTGTTGCCACGACCGAAACGCGGATGATGCCTTCAAGGCTTTCATCGAAGGTTGCGCCGAGGATGATGTTTGCATCCTGATCGACTTCTTCGCGAATACGTGTTGCAGCCTCGTCCACTTCAAACAGCGTCATGTCACGCCCGCCGGTGATCGAGATCAGCAGGCCCTTGGCACCGCGCATGGAAGTTTCATCCAAAAGCGGGTTGGCAATTGCAGCTTCAGCAGCGGCCATTGCACGGCCATCACCGGAAGCCTCACCTGTGCCCATCATCGCCTTGCCCATCTCGCGCATCACCGAACGAACGTCGGCGAAGTCGAGATTGATCAGGCCTTCCTTGACCATCAGGTCGGTGATGCAGGCAACACCGGAGTAGAGAACCTGATCGGCCATGGCGAAGGCATCGGCAAAGGTCGTCTTGTCATTGGCGATGCGGAAAAGGTTCTGGTTTGGAATGACGATCAGTGTATCGACATTCTTCTGCAGGTCCTCAATGCCCATATCGGCGGTGCGCATGCGGCGCTGACCTTCGAAATGGAAAGGCTTGGTGACAACACCAACGGTCAGGATGCCTTTTTCGCGTGCGGCGCGGGCAACAACAGGGGCTGCACCGGTACCGGTACCGCCGCCCATGCCTGCCGTTACGAAGCACATATGCGTGCCCTGCAGGTGATCGTTGATTTCATCGATGCATTCTTCAGCGGCTGCGCGGCCAACTTCCGGCTGCGAACCAGCGCCAAGACCTTCTGTTACAGCCGCCCCAAGCTGAATAAGACGTTCAGCCTTTGACTGCGCCAGTGCCTGGGCGTCCGTATTGGCCACAACAAACTCAACACCGCGCAAACCGGCATTGATCATGTTATTGACCGCGTTGCCACCGCCACCACCAACACCAAATACGGTGATCCGGGGCTTAAGCTCGGTAATGTCCGGCTTTTGCAGATTGATGCTCATTTGTTTGTTCCTTTTTCCTTTACCGCGTCGCCGCCGCGGTATCTTTTTTGGGTTTCCCCGGATTGATCAAAAACTCTCTTTCAGCCACTGGCCGATACGCTGAAAACGCCCACCCGTACCTGTCATCAGCGATGATGAACCGGCCTTTACAGAACGCTCTTCAATTCCTGCCACCTGCGGATAGATCAACAGACCGACCGCTGCGGAGAAAGCTGGCCCCTTGGCTGCTTCGGGAAGCCCCGTAACACCCAGAGGACGGCCAATACGTACGTTGCGGGCCAGAATACGGCGCGCCACTTCAGGCAAGCCGGCCAACTGGCTGGCTCCACCTGTCAGGACAACACGCTTGCCGACAATCTGGCCGTAGCCGGACTGGTTCAGGCGATCACGTGCCAATTCCAGTGTTTCTTCCACACGAGCCCGGATGATGCGGGTGAGTACAGCGCGTGGATATTGATTGGGAACGTCCCGGCCATCATTGCCGAGCGGCGAAACGCTGATCAGGTCGCGATCATCGGCAGCACTTGGCAAGGCCGAACCGTGCATGACCTTCAAACGTTCCGCATCGTCCATATGGGCGGAAAGACCGCGCGCCACATCCATGGTCACGTGATTGCCGCCAATCGCAATAGCATCGGCATGAATGAACTTGCCTTCGGAGAAAACCGAAATCGTTGTCGTGCCGCCGCCCATATCGATGCAGGCAGCACCCATTTCCGCTTCGTCATCGACAAGCGCGGAAAGACCGCTGGCATAGGGCGTTGCAATCATCGCTTCAACCGAGAGGTGGCAGCGATTGACGCACAATTCGAGATTGCGCAATGGCGCCGCATCGGCGGTCAGCACATGCATCTCAACGCCGAGCGTGTCGCCGATCATGCCAAGCGGATCGCGAATGCCCTTCTCGCCATCGAGCGCATAACCGATGGGCAGCGAGTGAACGAGGTGACGCTCCGTTGCCAGTGCCTGCTTGGCACCCGCAGCAAGCACCCGGCGGATATCGGACTGATCGACTTCATGACCGCCCAGATTGATGCTGGCGGAAAAGCTTTCGCTCTTCAGGCGACCGGCAGAAATGTTGACGATCATTGAGTCGACAGTCAGGCCAGCCATGCGTTCAGCCGCATCGACGGCCAGACGAATAGCCTGTTCGGCTGCGTCGAGATTGACGATGACGCCGGATTTGATACCGCGTGATTTCTGATGGCCGATACCAAGCACTTCGATGCGATGGGTACGGCCAGGCAGATGCGAACTTTCCTCGCGCGGACGCAGCCGGGCGATGATGCAGCACACCTTGCTTGAACCAATATCAAGAACTGTCAAAGACCGCGTCCGTTTTGCGGAAGCAGCTCCAGATGACGCGTTCTTTCCGTTCAGAATACTCATATACGCTTCTCCGAACGCTTAGGCGCTTTGTCTCGCGCCTTCAAAAACTCTACGCGCTGAACCATCGCATCTGGCGTCAGCTTCACAACAACCCGGTCCGCAAGCCGCAGATCCACCGACGAGATCGCGCGGGACAAAAGCCCGTCTTTGCGGTCCATATTCACGATGTCCGCAAGCGCCTGATCGATGCGGAATTCCGGCAACATCACGGTCACGCCGTTTTTCAGGATCAGATCCCAGCGCCGGTCAGCCACGCGGGCATAGGCCTTGACCTCGGAAACAACCTGCGGAAACGCGGCAATCTGGGCGAACAGCATTTTCGCCTGCTTGTCGGCACCGGCACCCATAATCAGCGGCAATCCGGCATTGCGGCCAGCCGTATAGGGCACGATCACACGACCATCGGCGTCAATGACCGACAGATCATCGCCGTTCTGCCAGATGGCCAGCGCAGAGCGCTCATGAATCGAAATCTGGATGGTGTTTGGATAGACCTTGAACACATCAACCGATTCAACCCAAGGCAAGGTCGCAACGGCTTTTTGCGCATCGGCTGCACTCAGGCCAACCAGTGAAGTCTCGCCATCAAGACCAAGCGCACCAAGCACGTCGATCTCCGAGGTTTCCTTGTTGCCGACGACCTTCACATCTTCAATGGCAAAACCGAAGGTCGAAGTCGTCACCTTGACCACCTCGGGCGCATGACCGCCGAGAATGGCGCCGTAAGCACCGGTCAGAGCCAGAAATACCACGGCACCGAGCGTGCCGGTGTGATTGGGAATATGAACTTCACCCTCGACCATACGGGTAAAGACGCGCACAGGCTTGCGCAGGAATTTCGGCAGGACAAAGCGGAAACGGCCAAAAGCAGCCGTCCTGTCCGAAGACACCGGCGCCACACCCCGTGGGTGTATATTTTTGCCCTTCAACGCAAACACGATGCGTCCTCCACCATCCAACTCAACAATTCACCGAAGGTATGCCCCGCAGCTTTGGCGATATCAGGTACAAGAGATGTTGGAGTCATGCCCGGCTGAGTGTTTACCTCCAGCCAAATCAGTTCGCCATCTTCGGAAAAACGGTCGTCGTAACGGAAGTCCGACCGGCTAATCCCTTTACATCCAATTGCCTGATGCGCCTTGAGTGCTAGTGTTTGTATTTTTTGGTAAATTTTTAGTGAAATTTTTGCCGGACACACATGATTTGATCCGCCTGCAACATATTTTGAATCATAATCGTAGAACTGATGGCCCACAGGAATGATTTCGCATACTCCGATTGCCACGTCGCCCATCACCGCGCAGGTCAATTCGCGTCCGTGAATGTAACGCTCGACCATAACTGTGTTGCCATATTTCCATTCAGGCGAGGTGATCACCTGCGGCGGATGCGACTGATCTTCCTTGACGATGACAACACCGAAGCTCGAACCTTCATTGACAGGCTTGACCACGTAAGGCGGCTTCATCGGATGTTTGGTCGTGAAATCGAAACGGTTCATCACCTTGGCTTCAGCCACGGGAACACCAGCAGCCTTGGCCACAGTCTTGGCCTGCTCCTTGTCCATGGCCAGAGCCGAGGCAAGCACGCCGGAGTGCGTATAGGGAATTTCCAGATATTCGAGGATGCCCTGAATTGTGCCGTCTTCACCAAAGGGGCCATGCAAGGCATTGAACGCCACATCAGGGCGCAATTCGGCGAGCACACTGGCGACATCCCGCCCGACATCAACGCGGGTGATTTGATAACCCTCAGCTTCCAGAGCAGCAGCGCAGGCATTGCCCGAGGAGAGACTCACCGGACGTTCCGATGAAAACCCACCCATCAGCATCGCAACATGCTTTTTCGCCATGGAGGCAACCCCTCAAACACATCCCCATCGAAAGCGAAAATTTGACATGAGTCTCCGCAAGCCCGGCGATCAAGACCGCAGGCACCCGAGGCTGATTGAAATCAGCCGACTCAAATCAGTTAACGCTTGTCCCTAAAGAATCAGAGAGTTGATTCGCTGACAAGTCCCCTTTGATTCAACAATGATATTTCGTGGAAAAAAAGAGTCATGAACCCGATTATGCGGCCCGTGTTGCCGCTTCGATTGCCCCGGCAATCCATTCATTCAGACTTTTGTTCTCCGCTGCGGCTGCCAAAACGGCAGCCTCGTGAACGTCAGCAGTCAGACGAACATTAAAACGGCCGGAAAATTCGCGAAATGGCGCGATGCCCTTCTCCGCGCACATCTCAAGAAAGACCTGAAGAGACTTTCTCCCTTCCAAAAGAAGCCCTTCGACGCTTTGCGCGTAAAAATCCGCACCGCCATTCAGTCCGAGAAACTCACCTCTTATCAGGCCCAGTTCAGGATCAAATGAAATGACAGCCTTGTGGCCATCCACATCAAGAATGTTCTTCAAGGTCTTACTCCATGGCTCTCAAGCCATTTTCGGATAGCGGCAACCGCGCCTTTATCGGTATCCGGCGATGGGTGCGGGCGATGAAACACCCTGACTTCACCGAACAGAAATACACCAATGCGCGAACCCTCTCTTTCACTCACCTCAGCGCCCAGACAAATAAACAGCGCTTCAATCTCCGCCCAGCGGATTGAACCACTGACCGGACGACTGAATATCTGCACCAGAGTTGCGTGGTGTCTTCTCTTCAGATTAATGGTACCAAATTATAGTACTAATAACAATAAAAATGATTTCAGTATTCAGAACTTACAAAAGCTGGCCCAGATACTCCTGGACTTCCTGACCGGGACGGAAAAGCCCCAGACGCTTGATTTCCCAATGCAGGTGAATGCCGGAATTTTCCAGCACGCGGGCACGGATTGTCTCACCGAGCGTTTCCAGATCATGCCCGCTGGCAGTGCCCGTATTGATCATGAAATTGCAGTGCATCGGCGACATCTGTGCGCCGCCAATCATCAGACCGCGACCGCCGGCGGCATCAATTTCCTTCCACGCGGAGGTGCCTTCCGGGTTCTTGAAGGTCGATCCACCGGTTTTTTCACGGATCGGCTGCACTGTCTCGCGGTGCTGCTGAACCGCATTCATCGCTGCCTGAATGGCATGAGTTTCACCCGGTGTTCCCTCAAGCAGGGCGGAGGTAAAAATCAGATCCTTGGCGGCACCGGAATGGCGATATTCATAGCCCATATCCGCATTGGACAGGATATGCACATTGCCCTTTCGGTCGAGCGCCCGCACCTCGACCACCCGCTCGCGTGTTTCAACGCCATTGGCACCGGCATTCATACGCAGGGCCCCGCCAAGGCCGCCGGGTATGCCATGATAAAAATGGAAACCGGCAATTTTTGCATCAAGTGCGGTCGCGGCAAGCCGCTTGTCTGGCGTCGCTGCTCCGGCGCGTAGCTGTGTATCACCCACGCGCTCAACCTCGCCAAAGCCCTTGGCCGAAAGGCGCACGACAAAACCCGGCACGCCGCCATCACGCACCAGAAGGTTGGAGCCGATCCCGACAACGAGGATCGGATATTCTTCGGGAACTGCCTGAAGGAACGTGGCAAGGTCTTCTTCGTCGGCGGGCTGGAACATGACTTCAGCAGGGCCACCGGCGCGGAACCATGTGACTTTTTCCATTCCCATATTGGGCGTCAGCCGCCCGCGTAAGCCTGAGAAACGATCCCCCAGCTTGCCAAGCAGAGCCTCGCCATCAATCCTTGAAGACATAATATCCTTCCAGCAGTTATGGCGTGAGGCACCCCGTCCTCACGCAACCGCAAACTCTAAAGCGCAGCAAGTTCCTTTGGCAAGGCATAAGCCCACTGGGTGATATTGCCAGCCCCGAGAAACACGACGAAATCGTCAGGCTTGGCGATTGTCGCAATCAATGGCGCGATTTCCTGCGGACCAGTGACATAGCGTGCATCCCGATGCGCTGCCGTCTTGATGCGGGAAACCAGCGCCTCTGATGTCACGCCTTCAATGGGGTCCTCACCTGCCGTATAGACAGGAGCAACGACAACCGTATCGGCATCGTTGAAACATGCTGCGAATTCATCGAACAGGCTGGCAAGGCGGGTGAAGCGATGCGGCTGTACGACAGCGATGACCCTGCCCTTGGCGGAATCGCGTGCAGCTTTCAGCACGGCCTTGATCTCAACCGGATGGTGTCCGTAATCATCGAACACCTCGACACCCTTCCACGAACCCGTATGGGTAAAGCGCCGCTTCACGCCGCCGAAGGATGACAGGCCCTTTTTGATATCATCAGCCGAAATGCCGAGTTCATGCGCAACGGCAATCGCCGCCGTCGCGTTGGACACATTGTGCTTGCCGGGCATTGGCAGGCGCAGGCCCTTGATTTCAGTGGTCTCGCCGGTTTTGCGCTTTGATATCTGCACATCGAACAGCGACGATGGGCCATCGACAACGAGATTGACGAAGCGCACATCGGCCTGCGGGTTTTCACCATAGGTGATGACACGGCGGTCCTCGATGCGTGAGACCAGCGATTGCACTTCCGGATGGTCAAGACACATCACGCCAAAGCCATAGAATGGCACGTTCTCGACAAACTGCCGGAAGGCTTCGCGCACCCGGTCAAACGTGCCGTAATGGTCGAGATGCTCAGGATCGATATTGGTGACAACTGCGACATCGGCAGGCAGCTTCAAAAATGTGCCATCGCTCTCATCGGCTTCCACCACCATCCATTCGCCGGCGCCCATGCGCGCATTGGTGCCATAGGCGTTGATGATACCGCCATTGATGACTGTCGGGTCGAGATTGCCCGCATCGAGCAGGGTCGCCACCATGGATGTGGTTGTGGTCTTGCCATGGGTGCCGCCAATGGCGACGGCCTGACGGAAGCGCATAAGCTCCGCCAGCATTTCGGCACGGCGCACAATCGGCAGCAGCTTTTCGCGCGCCGCAACAATTTCCGGATTGGTTTTCTTGATGGCAGTCGACACCACGACAACTTCAGCATCGCCAAGATTATCAGCATTGTGCCCGACAAAAACCTCGATACCCTTCTCGCGCAGACGCTGCACATTGGCGCTGTCTGCCTGATCGGAACCCTGAACCTTGTAGCCGAGATTGTGCAGGACTTCGGCAATGCCGCTCATGCCGATACCGCCGATACCGATAAAATGAACAAGGCCGATGTTGAGCGGCATCTTCATGGACGCACTCCTTTTTTAATTGCAGTCATGGATTGGCCTGTTGCAATAGCCTCTGTGACATCAGCAAGCAACCTTGCAGCGTCAGGCTTGCCGGTCGAGCGGGCTTTATCCGCAATAAATGCCAATCGGGTCGGTTCATGCATGGCACTGGTCAGGATCGTGGCGATCCTTTCAGGCGAAAGCTCCGATTGCTTGATCACATCAGCGCCGCCTGCAGCCTGCAGAGCAGCGGCGTTGGCCGCCTGATCATGATCAAGCGCATGGGGGAAAGGCACGAGAATGGCTGGACGGCCAATGGCAGCGATTTCCGAGACTGTCGAAGCGCCAGAGCGCGACATGACGAAATGTGCATCTGCCATACGCCGCGGCATGTCCTTGAAGAAAGGTGCGACATCCGCCTTCACGCCCATGGCCAGATAGGCGGAACGCACCTGTGCTTCATCCTCGGCCCGCGCCTGCTGCGTGACCACAAGACGGGCACGATCGTCAGGCGATAAAAGCTTTATCGCTGCGGGAATGGCCTCGGAAAAATACGAAGCGCCCTGACTGCCGCCGAACACCAGAAAATGAAACGGCTGATGCGCCTGCGATGCCTTGTAGGCCTTGCCGACTTCCGCCAGAACGGCCGGGCGCACCGGATTGCCTGTCACCACGATCTTGCCCGCATAGGGGCCTTCGCCCTGTGGCAGGAACCCGCCAGCAATGGCACTGACACGGGCAGCCAGCGCCTTGTTCGCGCGGCCCATCACGGCGTTCTGCTCATGAATGAGTGTCGGGATTTTCAGGGCCGTTGCCGCATAGAGCGGCGGCAAAGTGGGATAACCGCCAAAGCCCGCCACGAGCCTGGGTTTCAGCCGCCTGAACAGTTTGCGCGAATCAAGATTGCCTTGCCATAGCGTCCAGAAGGTGCGGGCCAGCGAAATCGGATTGCGCCCGCCAATGGTTGCCGAGCGCACCACATGGATTTCCTTGGCCGGAAAAGACCCCGCAAAACGTTCCGCACGATCATCCGTCACCAGATGGATATCCCATCCACGCCCGATCAGTTCATGCGCCAGCGCTTCCGCCGGAAACAGATGGCCACCTGTGCCCCCGGCACATAAAACAATAATTCCTTTGGACATCGGCAACTCAGACTGCGTTGGCCAGCGACGGCGTTTTTGCGTTCGCCAGTGTTGCCGAGCGTCTTCCTTCCGGTCTTCTTCGTGTCAGGGCCAAGAGCAACCCTGTCGAGATTGCCACCGAAATCAGCGAAGAACCACCATAGGAAATGAACGGCAGGGTCATACCCTTTGCAGGCATCAGATGCAGATTCACAGACATATTGATGATCGACTGGAAGCCGAACAGGATCACAAGGCCGGATACCGCAAGGCGGGTGAAATCATCCCGCTCTTTCAACGCAATCGACAGGCCGCGAACCACGATAAAAGCGAAGATCAGAACGATCAGCAGGCAGAGCGCAATACCATATTCCTCGGCAGTCACCGAGAAGATGAAGTCCGTATGGCTATCGGGGATAATGCGCTTGATGGTGCCTTCGCCCGGTCCCTGACCCAGCCAGCCGCCACGGATAATTGCTTCGCGCCCGGCATCCACCTGAAACGTATCGCCTTCGCCCGTCATGAAGCGGTCAATACGGCCCGCGACGTGCGGGAACACCGTATAGGCGCCGAAGAAACCCGCAACGCCAAGACCACCAAGGCTGACGATCCACAACCACGGTACACCGGCCATGAAGAACATTGCGCCCCATGTAATGGCTGTCAGAATGGTTTGGCCAAGGTCCGGCTGGGCCACGAGCAAAGCAGCGACCACACCAAACAGCACCATGGCAAAGAAATTGCCAGGAATATCCTTGCGCCGCTCATTTTCGGAAAAGAGCCAGGCACAGACGATCACAAAAGCGGGCTTCATGAATTCCGACGGCTGGATCGAGATACCGGCCAGTGACACCCAGCGCCGCGCACCCTTGACCTCGATACCGAAGAAGAGCGCCCCAACCATCGCGACCATCGAGATGCCAAGCAGGATGATGGCAAAGCGCCTGATGGTGCGCGGCGCCATGAACGATACCGCAAACATGACGACCACCGCAGGCACCATGAACATCGACTGGTGCTTGACGAAGTAGAAGCTCTCAAGACCGATGCGCTCGGCAACGGCAGGGCTTGCGGCGAATGAAAGGAGGATGCCCAATCCCATCAGGGTCAGACAGGCGGCCAGCAGGAAACGGTCTATCGTCCACCACCAGTCAGCGACGGGTCCACGGTCAATGCGGCTTACCATTCTAGAGCCCTTTCTGGCCATATTGGCCGTATTCTGTTTCTCGGGTGGCGAGACAATCCGCGCGGAAGGTGGCGAGGCCGATGTGGTTCATCGGACGAAGGCGCCTGATAATGCGGGTGTCCGCCAACCGGAAACCCGAAGGGATGGGGCCTGTTGCACCAATACCAGCGCAAAGCCACTCGCCCGCACGAAGAGTGCGCGCCTTCCTGTCTTTGCTTGGTCTTGTCACAACATGCCTCCGTCAGAATAGGTCAATATGGTCAGAAAGGGCTCTTTGCCCCTTCAATCGGTGATGCGCCCGCAAGCGCCAGCACGGCGGAGCGGAATGCATCGCCGCGTTTCTCGAAATTCTGAAACTGGTCAAAACTGGCACAGGCAGGCGACAGCAGAACCACCGCCTCCTGCGCCCCGTCACCGGCTGCATCCCGCGCGGCGTGTTCCACCGCAGCGTTGATTGTGCCTGAAATCTCGTAAGGTGCCGCCTCGCCCAGCGTCGCGGCAAATTGCGGCGCAGCTTCGCCAATCAGATAGGCTTTCGCGATGCGCGGGAAAAACCCTGACAGCGAGGAAATACCGCCTTCCTTGGGCAGGCCACCGGCAATCCAGTAGATGCGCGGGAAGGATGACAGTGCTGGGGCTGCGGCTTCCGCATTGGTCGCCTTGGAATCATTGACGAACAACGTCTTGCCCAGCCGCGCCACCTGCTCCATGCGGTGCGCAAGGCCGGGGAAGGTTTTGAGGCCCGCATTGATCTCATCGACAGACAGACCAACCGAGCGGCAGGCGGCAAAGGCGGCCAGCGCGTTCTGGGCATTGTGCTCGCCGCGCAGCGAGCCGATGCCCTGCAACGAGGCGACTACTGTCCGCGTGCCATTCTCGGCCAGATAAAGCGTGGAACCTTCGGCGAAATAACCGTTCTGAATGGGCAGGCGCTTGGAGATGCGGATCACGCTCTTGCCAGCGCGTTCCAGCCGATCGGCAATCGCCACGCAGAAACTGTCATCAACACCGACAATGGCGGTATTACTTCCGGCGACCAGACGTTCCTTGATCTCGGCATAGTGCTGCATGGTGCCGTGACGGTCGAGATGATCGGGTGTCAGGTTCAGGAGGATACCGGCAGTCGGATTGATCGAAGGTGCAAGATCGATCTGATAGGATGAGCATTCGACCACGTAATGGCGACCATCAACAGGTGGTTCCAGCGTCATCACGGCAGTGCCGATGTTGCCGCCAAGCTGCATGTCGCGGCCCGATGCCTTGATGATATGGGCAATCAGCGCAGTCGTTGTTGATTTGCCATTGGTGCCGGTGATCGCAATAAACGGGCTGTTCTTCGCGGCAAGATTGCGCTCACGCACAAAAAGCTCGACATCCCCTATGATTTCCACACCAGCGGCACGCGCCAGATCCACCGTCCAGTGCGGACGCGGATGGGTGAGCGGCACACCGGGGGACAACACGAAGGACGAGAACTGCTTCCAGTCAACATGCCGCAGGTCGGCGGTTTCGATACCGGCACCTTCAGCCCGCGCAACGCTATCCGGATTATCGTCCCAGGCGATGACTTTCGCACCACCGGCAGCAATCGCCTTTGCCGTTGCAATACCCGAACCGCCGAGCCCGAAGAGCGCGACGGTTTTATCCTTCATGGAGTGGGCGGCGATCATGCAACTGGCCTTATCTGAGCTTGAGAGTGGAAAGGCCGATCAGCGCGAGAATGACGGCAATGATCCAGAAACGGATAACCACCTGGCTCTCGGTCCAGCCCTTCTTTTCGAAATGGTGATGGATTGGCGCCATCAGGAACACGCGCTTGCCTGTCAGCTTGAACGATGTGACCTGAATGATCACCGACATGGCTTCCATGACAAAGACGCCGCCGATGATGGCGAGGACGATCTCGTGTTTTGTTGCAACGGCAACGGCACCGATCAGCCCACCCAGCGCCAGCGATCCCGTATCGCCCATGAAAATGGCGGCGGGCGGCGCATTGAACCAGAGAAAGCCAAGACCGGCACCGATAACCGCACCCAGCACAACGGCAAGCTCACCCGTACCGGGCGTGAAGTGGATTTGCAGGTAATCGGCAAAGATCGCATTACCGGCAAGGTACGCGATAACACCGAAGGATGCCGCTGCAATCATCACCGGAACTGTTGCAAGACCATCGAGACCATCGGTGAAATTGACCGCATTACCTGCACCGACCATGACAAAGGCGGCAAAGGGAACGAAGAAAATGCCGAGATTGAGGATCAGCTGCTTGGCAAAAGGGAATGTCAGCGAGGAGGAGAAGGGCTCCTGCCCTGCCCACATGATCGCAAGACCAGCAAGCGCGGCAATCAGAAACTCAATGCCGAGACGCGCGCGGGCAGAAAAACCTTTGAACGATTGTTTGCTGACCTTGAGATAATCATCATAAAAGCCAATGGCGCCGAAGGACACGGCCACCAGCAGGACGACCCAGACATAGACATTCGACCAATTGGCCCAGAGCAGCGACGAAAGCAGAATGCCCGTCATGATCATCAGGCCGCCCATGGTCGGCGTCCCGGCTTTCTTGAAGTGAGTCTGCGGACCATCAGCACGGATCGGCTGTCCCCGTCCCTGACGCACACGCAGCGAGTCGATGATGCGCGGGCCAAACAGGAACACAATGAGCGCCGAAGTGATCAGCGCGCCGCCGGTCCTGAACGTGATGTAGCGAAACACGTTCAGAAATTGGATATGTTCCGCCAGACCGGCCAGATAATAAAGCATGTACTATGTCCCCATCCCCGTAGGCTCATTCGGCAGGACCGACGGGCTCCACGGTGTTGTACTTCTGTAGAATTGCCTTCACGATCCTGGCGAACCCGGTTCCCTTCGATGATTTGATCATGATCACATCACCGGCCCTGATCGTGCTCAGCAGATTTGACTGCAATTCGTCGACGCTCTGCCTGTATTCGGCATGGATTTCAACCGGCAAGGCCGCTTTTAACGCCGCCATTTCGGGTCCACCGAGGAAAACCATGTTGATATGATTGGCCGCAATCACCGGCGCCAGTTCCGCATGGAGTTTTGGTGCCTGTTTGCCAAGCTCCAGCATATCGCCAAGAACGGCGATGCGGCGGCCCCTGCCCGTCGGCACGGCAGCGGCAAGAAGCTCGATGGCCGCGCGCATTGATGCCGGATTGGCATTGTAGCTCTCATCGATCAGCGTGAATGTACCCCGGCCGATCTCCAGCGTGTGGCGGGCACCGCGGCCGCTGTCAGGTTTCAGCGATGCCAGCGCCAGCGTGACCTTGGTCATGTCAGCACCGGTCAGATGCGCAGCGCCCAGCACCGCCAGAACATTCTGCACGATGTGCCTGCCCGGAGCGCCGACCTTGACCACAACCTCGGAACCGGCGAGCCGCGCCGTCATGCAGGAGCACTCGCCATGCAGTTTGAGCGCGCGCAAGCGATAGTCGGCGCGGGCATTCTCGCCAAAGGTCTTGATATGCTCGACGCCCGCATCCACCGCCAGCTTTTCCAGAAACTTGTAGTGCTTGTCATCGCGATTGAGCAGGGCATAGCCGCCGGGCACAAGTCCTTCAAAAATCTCGGCTTTTGCCGTGGCAATTTCCTGCAGGTTCTTGAAATGGCCAAGATGCGCCGGAGCAATCAGCGTGATGATCGCCACGTGCGGGCGCACCATTTTCACCAGCGGCCTGATCTCGTCCGCATGGTTCATGCCGATTTCAAAGACGCCGTAATCCGTATCCTCGGGCATGCGCGCAAGGGTCAGCGGCACACCCCAATGATTGTTGAACGAGGCAACCGACGCATGCACATTGCCCGCATTGGCAAGCACATGCCGCAGCGCTTCCTTGGTGGTTGTCTTGCCAACCGAACCCGTCACCGCAATGATCTGCGCGTGGGAACGCTCGCGCGCGGCCAGCCCAAGCCGTGTCATGGCGGCCAGCACATCGTCAACCACGATCATCGGGGTTTTCAGCTTGCCCAGCGCCGGGAGCTTCACTTCCGCAACCACCAGCAGAGCAGCGCCAGCAGCAACCGCAGCGGTTGCATAATCATGCCCATCAAGCGCATCGCCCTTGATGGCAAAGAACGCCTCACCCTTACGCAGGGTTCGCGTATCGATGGAAATCCCGGTAATGCCTTCCGGCAGCGTACCGACAGGCCTGCCGTTCATGGCCTCGATCATCGCTTCCGAGGTCCAGAGCAAACTCATGCGTTATGCTCCCCGGCAAGACGATCCTTGAGCGCCTGTGCGACTTCCGTGTGATCGGAGAATGGCAGGACGACATCGCCAACAGTCTGGCCTTCTTCATGGCCTTTGCCCGCAACGATCAACGTATCGCCTGACTTCATCATGGCGACAGCCGCGCGAATGGCTTCGCGGCGATCACCAATCTCCTGCGCCCCCGGTGCAGCCGCCAGAATTTCAGAGCGGATTGTTGCTGCTACTTCCGAACGGGGATTGTCATCGGTCACGATGACAACATCGGCAAGACGGGTGGCGATTTCGCCCATCATCGGGCGCTTGCCCTTGTCGCGATCACCGCCGCAACCGAACACCACGATAACCCGGCCCGTCGTGAAGGGACGAACCGAAGTCAGCACGTTTTCCATGGCATCGGGCTTATGGGCATAATCAACATAGGCAGGCGCGCCCTCTTCCGTTGCGCCGACAAGATCAAGCCGTCCGGGCGCACCCTTCAACCGTTCAAGACCGCGCATGGCAGCGGCGGCAGGAACGCCCGTTGCAATGGCAAGACCCGCAGCAACCAGACCATTGGCTACCTGAAAATCCCCCGCAAGCGGCAAGGTGATCTCGAAAATCTCACCGGCAATCTGTACTTCGACATGCTGGCGAAAGCGCTCATGTTCAACGCGCTTCAGCGTGATGAACTCGCCCTTGCGGCCAACGGTCAAAACCTTGCAACCGGCTTCAGTGGCTGCAGCAATGGTTGGCTTGGAAAACGGATCGTCAGCAAAAATAACAGCTGGCGCGCCCTTGGGCAGAAGGTCGGTGAACAGCCGCAGCTTGGCAGCGTGATATTCCTCGACCGTCGGGTGGTAATCCATATGGTCGCGGCCAAGATTGGTGAAAGCGCCCGCTGTCAGCTTCACACCGTCAAGGCGGCGCTGATCAAGACCATGGGATGAGGCTTCCATGGCAGCGTGGGTCACACCCTCTTCAGCCAGTTCGCTCAAAAGCTTGTGCAATTCAACCGGATCGGGCGTCGTCAGCGAGCCATAATCATTGCGCGTCGGCGAAACCACGCCGGTTGTGCCGATACTGGCCGAAGCGAAACCGGCATTGGCCCAAATCTGGCGCGTGAAGGAAGCAACCGACGTTTTGCCGCTGGTGCCCGTTATGGCAACCATTACATCGGGCTGAACCCGGTAAAAGCTGGCGGCAGCCAGAGCGAGCGCCCGGCGCGGATCGTCCACATAGATAATCGGTGCAGAAACATTGCTCTGCTTGGAACCGCTTGCAGCCACGATGATCGCCGCGCCGCGCTTTGCTGCGTCGGCGGCATAGACACTGCCGTCAGCTTTCGATCCCTTGAGCGCCGCGAAAAGGAAGCCGGGCTTAACCTGCCGGGAATCCGAAGTCAGGCCAGTAATCTCCGTATCCCCGAATTCGGAGATCGCCAGGGCAGGTATGCCGTTCAAATCTTTCAGTTTCATGACCGAATCTGCTTTACTCATCACTGTCGTAGGAAACCTGCAATGGCGTTACTTGTTGGCCGAAATCGGGCTTTACCCCCAGAAATGACGCTGATCTGCGGATAATTTCGGCCACCATGGGCGCGGCATTGTAGGCCGCGATACCGCTGCTCTGCCCCTCGGCAGGCTTTGGTTCATCGATAATCGTCAGCACAACATATTCAGGTTTTTCAATCGGGAACGCTGCCACGAAGGCATTGAACCGGAGGTCCTTGGCGTACCGGCCATTGACAACCTTGTCGGCTGTACCCGTCTTGCCGCCGACGCGATAACCTTTGACGTTGGCGTTACGGCCCGAGCCGGTGTCGCCATTCAGCTTGTAGAGATAGCGCATATCATCGCTGGTTTTCGGCTTGATGACCTGTTCGGCCATCGACTGCGCCTGTGCAAGTGTGCGGGGCAGGAATGTCGGCTCAATCAGCTTGCCGCCATTGACCAGCGCCGCAGCACCCACAGCCGTTTGCAGCGGCGTTGTCGCCATGCCGTGACCGAAGGAAATCGTGATCGAATTCACCTTCTTCCACACTTTTGGCGAGTATGGCTTGGCAACTTCAGGCAGTTCCGTCTTCATCGGATCAAGCAGGCCGAGGCGGGTCAGGAATGCCCGGTGATTTTCAATGCCCACAGCATCGGCTTCACGCGCCGAACCAATATTCGATGAGAATACAAAGACTTCAGGCAGGGTCAGCACACGCGCCTTGCCGTGGAAATCGTGGATCGTCTGACGGCCAATAGTGATCGGACGCGTCGCATCATAGGTGGTGTTGAGCGTTGCGCCATGATCGAGCGACATGGCTGTCGTAAAACTCTTGATCGTCGAGCCCATTTCGTAAAGGCCAGCCGACATGCGGTTCAGATGGTCCTTGTCGAGCGCGTTGAACGGGTTGTTCGGATCAAAATCCGGCGCCGACGCCATGGCCATGACTTCGCCGGTATTGACGTTGAGAACAACAGCGCCCGCCGCAATAGCACGGTACTTCTGCATCGCGGTCACAACGACATCGCGCACCACGTGCTGTACACGCAGATCAATCGACAGGCGCACCGGCTCCAGCGAACGGCCATCGGCAAGTCCGACATCGCGCAGATCGGTCAGTCCCTGCCCGTCAATATATTTCTCCATACCGGCAATGCCCTGATTGTCGATATTGACGAGACCAAGGATGTGCGAGGCGGTCGGGCCACCCGGATAGAAGCGAGACTTCTCCGTGCGGAAGCCGATGCCGGGAATGCCGAGTGCCATGATCTGGCTTTTCTGCTGCGGCGTCAGACCACGCTTGAGCCAGGCAAAGCCCGCACCGCTTTTCAGGCGGGCATAGGTTTGTTCGAAGTTGAGATCGGGCAGAACCGTTGAGAGCAATTCATAGGCTTCATCGGGGTCGATGATCTTGCGCGGCTCGGCATAGAGCGATGCGGTCTTGATATCGGTTGCCAGCACTTCGCCATTGCGATCGAGAATATCCGGACGCGAGGCAAGCACAGTGCCGGTCGGGCCGTTATAACCCGTCGTGTCTTCCTGCATGCCGTAGAAAATCAGCCGCCCGCCAATGACGCCATAAATGCCGACAAAGCATATCATGGCCATCATCACGCGGTTGCGCGCGCGATTGCCTGATTTTTTCTTCTTCGCATCCAGTTCGAATGCCGGAACTGTTCCGTTTTCCAACTGTGCTGTTTTACGTTTGATCCAGATCGCCATGTTAATGCGCAGCTCCCTTTGGCTTTGCACCAGGGACACCAGCCGCAGGCTTGCTCACGCTGCCTGTCTTGATCGCATCGGTCTTCTTGATTGCATGCCCCGCATCGGCCTCGGTGATGAGGTTGGCAACGTCATCAATCTTTTCAGCCGCTGGCTTGGCTCTGGGGATTTCATTGAGGTTGGCGATCTGCTGCGCTTCAACCGGCTGCAGATTCAGCTGGCCCTGAAACGAGGCGACAAGCTTCTGCAACCGGCTTGGCTGGGTGAGCAGGCTCCAGTCGGCTTTCAGAAGATCAATCGTATCTTTCTCATCGGAGATCATACGTTCGATCTTGTGGACTTCCGTCATCTGCTTTTCAGCGTCATGCTTGATTTTATACGTTATGCCCGCAGCTGCGATCATCAGCCCGATCAATATGATGTCGAAGGTGCGCAGCATGGATCAGCTCCTCGCCGTTTCATGAAAATGCGGAAGATTGGGCAGGCCATAGATCGAATGATCTTCAGCAAGCGGCGGATTTTCGGTGCGGATAGCAGCGCGCAGCTTGGCCGAGCGTGCCCGCGGATTGCTTTCGGTTTCAGCATCGCCGGGTGCAACAACGCCTTTGCCAATGGGTGCGAAGCTCGCCAGACGCACATGCACCTGCGGCAGGTGGCGCGAGCCGCCGCTTGAACCGGCGCGATCATTGAAGAAGCGTTTGACGATGCGGTCTTCCAGCGAATGAAAGGTAACGACAACCAGACGACCGCCCGGCTTGAGTGCCCGTTCGGCGGCGTGCAGGGCACGGACAAGTTCGCCAAGCTCGTCATTGACGAAAATGCGCAACGCCTGAAACACACGGGTTGCCGGATGAATCGGAATTTTCGGATTACGCCCGACCAGCGCTTCGATGGCATTGGCAAGGTCACGGGTGCGATGAAAAGGCTCGGTGGTGCGGCGCTTTTCAATCATGCGCGCGATACGGCCCGCATGGCGCTCTTCACCAAGGAAATTGAAGATACGGGCGAGATCGCCGGTTTTCAGACGATTGACCACATCGGCAGCGCTTGGGCCCGAACTCGACATGCGCATATCAAGCGGGCCGTCCTTCTGGAAGGAGAAGCCGCGCTCCGCCTCGTCTATCTGCATGGAGGACACGCCGATATCGAGCACGATACCATCGGGAGCACCAAGCAGCGCAACCTGATCAAGCGTCGAGAATGTTCCTTGTACCAGCGTGAGACGACCCTGATGGGCTTTTTCCAAAGCCCGCCCGGCTTCAATGGCTGACGGGTCCCGGTCGATTGCCGTAACCGAGGCACCGGTTTCGAGAATACGTGTTGTATAGCCGCCAGCACCGAACGTACCATCGATGATCAACTGACCCGGTCCGGGTTTCAGCGCAGCAATGACTTCATCGAGCAGGACCGGTATGTGGCGCGCATTATCCTGACCGCCTGCACCTGCCATTATCCGTTTCCTGTCTGATTTTCCTGAAGACGCCGTTCCATCAGGCGTTGACGAACCTTTGCCCGATGCGCTTCGAACTGATCCGGCTGCCACATCTGAAAATGCGTGTTCGCCCCCGCAAAGGTCACATCCCCGGTAATGCCCGTATGCTCGCGCAGAAAGTCCGTCACCGTGATGCGGCCATCCGCGTCCAGTTTCAGAAAACCGCCATCCGCGTGCAGATAAAAAGACATATCGTCCGCCATCTCGGCGAAGGGGTCCTCGCTCGCCAGCCGCTTGTCGAAGCGTGTCAGCAGATCCGGCCCGCCCGCATCGAGGGCAGGCAGATGCAGCGAACGCAGCGCGTAGAGTTCCGTATGGCCGGCCTGCTGGATGATCGAACGAAAGTGCGCCGGCACGGATACCCGTCCCTTCGCATCGATCTTGTTCGTCACATGTCCGAGGAACCGGTTCAAAACGCAACACCGCCGTTTCCGCCACGAGGGCCTGTTTCATTTCCACCCCTGCTCCACCCCTTGGAGCCCCATCAATAGCCACGCATGCATCAGCCAAACGGGCCGATTGCAAGCCCTGGCATGCCAAATCCAATGTCGGGAAACACCGTGTCGACTGAACGCTACTGATGAAACCAATCGATATCATGGGGCACTATGGGCGTCAATGGGATTAGAGAACACATATGGGAGCAAGCCTGCAACCAAGCACACTTCCGGCGATTCTGAATTTATGGCTCATTAAGCTTAATGAACGGTTAGGAATGGCAGTGATGGGGGTGATTGGTGGGATGCATCAGCATTGTGCGTGCAATCGCCAAAATTAAACAATGAAGTGTCAGCTGGCCTGTAAGCCGGGTTCTGTATGGCTGGACTTTCGTCCAACGCGGCAGCCATTCATCTTGGACGGATGTTACCATCCGCCTCCTGCAACCTACCCGGACGACTGACCGGAAACCAATCGTCAGACTTTCGCCTGACACGCCGTCCCTATTCGGTTTTGCTCCCGGTGGGGTTTACCTTGCCGTTCCTGTTACCAGCAACGCGGTGGGCTCTTACCCCACCCTTTCACCCTTACCCCGTCATTCCTTGTGTCCAATCGACATGATCCGACACAACGAAAGACGGGGCGGTTTCCTTTCTGTGGCACTTTCCCTGGGGTCGCCCCCGCCGGACGTTATCCGGCACCGTGTTTCCCTGGAGCCCGGACTTTCCTCACATGCCGCCTTTCGGCTTTTGACATGCGCGGCTGCCCGGCCAGCTGACGAAGCGTATAAAAGGGTTTCGGCGGCAAAACGCAAACGAAAAAGGCCGGATTGGTTATCCGGCCCTTGTCTATGAACAATTCTTGATGAAATGAGCGATCCGTTTAGTTGGAAGCCATTTCCATCTTCACCTTGGCGCAATAGTTGGCCGAAACAGGATTCATGCGCGTTGCGCCATGACCGGCATTGTATCGCAGAATTGTACCGCAGGTCGTGCCATTGCCAAGCTTATGCGCTCCGGCAAGATATTTCATGCCCCAGCGAATATTGGTTTCCGGGTTGTAGAGCGCCTGCCGCGAACCAGTGTAACCAAGGCCGCGCGCCGTTTCGAGCTTGATCTGCATGAGGCCGATTTCTCCGGCACTTCCTGTCATATCAGCGCGGTAGTTGCTTTCCACCCGTACCACCGCATTGGCGAGCGAAACCGGCACACCGTAAGAAGCGGCATAGGAACTGATAATCGTCGAATATTTCGTCGACCCTATCGATCCTACGGAAGATGGGATGCTGGCCGTTGTCATTGTATCGACATTGGCAAGGTTTCTGTTGCGGATCGTCACCTTGATGCGAGCCTTGGTTTCAACGATTGGGCGCTTGGCTGATGCCAGAACCTTTTTGCTGGTCCGCTGCTTTACGGCAACCTTTTTGCCCTTGCCGCTTGTCTGTCCAGCCTTGGCGGATTTCCCGCCTGCCTTTTCCTTTTCAGCGGCATCCCGTTTGGCCTTGAGGTAGTCCATCAGGTTTGTTGGCTCTTTCGGGCTACTATACGCTGCGCTTGAGCCAAAGAAGGCCGTCGCCCCAAGAAGGGCGATAATCATACCAATTTTTTTTGTCATCGTTTTCCGTCTAAATCGCTTGGGCGATGCGAGCGCACCACCAGACCCGTTCCACGCCAAAAATCAAAAAGGGCACCACCGGAACAATGGCTAAGGATGTGACGGTCCAATGCAGCCGAATATGGGTCGGCCAAATAACAAAGTATAACACATTGAAATATATAGGTTGCACTGCACAAAAAACAGCAGAGAAAGCGTTTTTTTACAAATAGTTATGCTATGAGCGCGGGGAGTGCAGAAAGTACCCTGTGCAGGGTTTCGATGGTTGACATGTCAGCGACTCCGTCGACTTTTTCTGGGCGAAAATGGCGCTGGAACGCTAAAATGCCTAATTCTGTCGACCTTCCGAACACACCATCTATGGGTACATCATAGCCATAAAGGGCCAGCATGCCCTGTAAAGCCTCTACCGGCTGGCCCTGATCACCGAGGGAAAAGAACCGGCCACCGCGGATCGGCGATGGCGCCACCCAGTGGCCCACACCGGAGTTATAAAGAACCGGCCAGGGGAATTTTTCACCCGGATCAATCTTGCGCGCGGGCGCAATATCCGAATGGGCGAGCACATTCTCGGGGCGCATCTTGTGGCGCGAGACAATGCCCTTGCACAGGTCAATGACCGCATCAATCTGCACATCGCCAAAATCAGGAAAATCCAGCAGCGGGCCGCCATTGACGATTTCAATGCCAATGGACGAGGAATTGATGTCCACCTCGCCCTTCCATGAGCTTTGGCCCGCATGCCATGCGCGTTCGCTCTCAGGCACGAGTTGCACAACGCGGCCATCCTCATGCACGACGTAATGGGCCGAAACCTCGCTCTCCGGGTTGCTCAGCCAGCTTTCAGCGGCCTCGCCTGTCGCCATACCCGTATAATGCAGGACCAGAATGGAAGGGTGCTTGCCATCCTTGCGGGGGCCAAAATTCGGAGAAGGATGCACTTCCGCGCGTAAATGATCAGGTTTAAACGCGTTCATATGCCTTCAGATCTTTTTCGACTTTTTCCCACGCCGCATTGATAGCAGCGATGCGCTGATTGGCAATCGCAACAAATTCCTCCGGCACACCGCGCGCAATCAGCATATCCGGGTGGTTTTCGCGCACCAGCGCCCGGTAGCGCTTGCGCGCCTCTTCAAAGGTAACGCCGCGGGTAAGCCCAAGCACCATAAAGGGGTCTGCCTGCCCGCGCCCGACATGCCGCGCAAGAATGCTGTCGAACTGGTCTTCATCCAATGCAAAAATCTCGGCGACTGTTCCCAGAAAGATCAGCTCTTTATCGTGCAGCGCACCATCCGATTTGGCAATGTGGAACAGGCCGTCAAGAATGTCTTCCAGCATCTTGCAATTCGGCTGGCCGGAACCGCAAAGCGAAGCAAGCTGGGCTGCGTAGGTCTCGTAACCCGCCACATCCTGCTTGGCGAGATTATAGAGCCGCGTGACCTGATCCTGATAGCGCGGCGGAACGTGGAAAATCTCGTGGAATGCCTTGACCTCGACTTCGGTTACGACACCATCCGCCTTGGCCATCTTGGCAGAGAGCGCAATCATGGCAATCGAGAAAGCAACGCGCCTGCGGGTTTCGGGGTCGCCCTCAAACGCAGTGCGCACGGCCTCGATGATGCTGGAGAAGGCATCGATTGCAGTGGTGGTAATGAAGTCGCTGATACGGCGCCAAATCGACATATGACTGTTTTATTCAAATTCTTTCGCAATTGCGAGAGCGATCTGAAGTAAGTTGACCAGACGGGTTGACGCACCTGCCAAAAAATAAAATGGCCAGCACGAGGCTGGCCATTTTCATCAGGGATAACGGCTCTTACTGAACGCCGAGCGCATCCTTGATAACTTTTTCTGCGGCATCCGCAGCGGCCTTGATCTGGTCAGCAGTCTGACCGGCAGCCTTGGCAGCATCTTCAGCAGCCTTGCGGGCGGTTGCGATAGCGGCCTGCTTCTGCTCGGCTGTCATCGTGGCAGCCTGTTCCTTCAGCTTCTTCAGCGTATCGGCTGCATTCATCGGCGTTGCTGGAGCAGCCGGTGTCTGCGTTGTGGATGGTGTTGCAGGGGCAGGAGCAGGTGTTGTTGCAGGCTGCTCAGTTGTCGCTGGCGCCTTCTTTTCTTCTTCCTTTTTACCGCACGCTGTCAGTGCGAGAAGCGAAACCAAACCAAGCGAAATAAGAAGTTTGCTGTTCATAAGTATACCCTCTCCGTTTCAAACAAATACGTCCCTCATCTTTTATCTTACCTGAAATAAGGCAAAGTTGGGTCTTGTTTTAAAGTTGGGTTAACTTTTCATCGAACATTCACAAAACCTCAAGCAATCCGGGCTCTTTGCTTGTGATTGCTTCTGGCACATTGTTCTGCAAAATTGCCGCTCCAAAGCCGAAATACCAAAGAGATCACTCCCATGCCCCTATCCCCGCTGATTCGCGTCCTGACTTCCCAGGATGCACCGACCTTCCAGCAGTTGCGTCTCCATGCTCTGAAAACAGCACCGGAAGGGTTCGGCTCAAGCTATGAGGATGAAGTTGGCCGGGAACTCTCAGACATTGAAAGGATGCTTGAGGCCAGACCCAACGCAGTGTTCGGCGCATTTACCGGAACTGAACTGGTGGGCATGGCCGGTTTTACCACCACGCCCAAGGTCAAACAGAAGCACAAGGGCCTGCTATGGGGTGTTTTCGTTCACCCCGATTGGCGCGGCCACGACCTTGGCAAGCGGTTGACATCGGCGGTTGTCAATCACGCCCGTGATCACGTCGATACGCTGCATGCCACCGTCATGGCGGCAAACCTGCCAGCACGCACACTCTATCTCGGACTTGGTTTCACGGTCTTCGGCTTTGAAAAGGATGCCCTGCGCATCAATGGCCAATCCTATGATGATGAGTTGCTGCGGCTCGATCTGCGCTGAAACCTGCCCCCAGAAAATCGCCGCGCCATCTTGAAAATTGCGCGGGTTGGGTTTATACAAACCGAAATGATTAGCTCACTACTTATTACATGGCTACCATATGTCCAAAATGACGCCTCGTGACATCTATATCGACGAGCTGGCGAAAGTCAGCCGCAAGATTCGCACATTGTTTGATGCGCGGGTTAAACAACGCGGCCTGACCTTTGCGCGCGCCCGCACGATGATGCTGCTCGACCGCATGGAAATACTCAGCCAGAAAGATTTGGCCGAAGAGCTGGAAATCGAAACACCGACCATGGTGCGGCTTCTGGACGGCTTGGAGAAGCAGGGCTTCATTGAACGACGCTCGGTGGATGGTGATCGCCGGGCCAAACAGATTGTCATGACGCCTCTGGGTGCAGAGCTTGCCAGCGAGGTCAATCAACTGGCGCGCGAATTGCGGGCGGAGTTTTTGCAAGGCGTCGACGACAAGGCGCTTGTCGCGACGCTGGAGGTCATCCGCGCTATCAATCGCAACATTGGCGAAATGGACAAGGATCAGGCCTGATGATCCCGGAGGCAGAATTTGTCGGGTATGACCCGTTAAAATTGCAGCCGGAGCCCGCCGAGGAACAGGCGTTGCTCGCAGCGCCCCAGCCTGCGCCACCGCCAGCCATGAGTCCCTATTGGTCGGCCATCTATATCGCTGCATCCACCCTGCTCTCCCTGACACAGGGGCTCGGCATGAATCTCATCGCTACCAATGTGTCACAGATTCAAGGTTATCTCGGCGCGACAAACACCGAAACGACATGGCTGATCGCTGCCTATATGGCGCCAAATGTCAGTCTTTCGGTCGCCTTGATCAAAATTCGCGCCCAATATGGCCTGCGCAATTTTGCCCAGCTGAGTATTGCCGGATTTGTGCTTGTCTCGCTGATGCATCTGTTTGTGACCGATCTGCAATCGGCCATCATCATCCGTTTTTTCAGCGGCATGGCGGCCTCTCCCATGTCGACCCTCGCCTTTCTCTATATGCTCGAAGCATTTCCGCCTGCGCGCAAACTGACAGTCGCGGTCTGCCTCGTGCTGACCAATATTTCTCTGGCATCGCCAATGGCACGATTTCTGTCACCCGCACTGCTCGACTTCGGTCAATGGCGCGGACTTTATATGTTCGAGGTTTCGCTGGCCTTTATTGCCTTTACGATCATTTATCTTCTGCCACTGACACCGCCCCCACGCGCCAAGGTCATCGAGAAACTTGATATTCTGGCCTATCTGCTGATTGCCATCGGTTTCGGCTGTACTGCTGTCGTTCTTGTAACCGGACGGCTTTACTGGTGGACGGAAGTGTCATGGCTCGGCATTCTTCTTGCCATCGCCGTTGTCACGTTGACGCTGGCTGTTATCATCGACCTCAATCGAACGAAGCCGCTGCTTGATATCCGCTGGATCGTGAGCAAGGAAGTGTTGCATCTGGCCGGAACCATTCTCTTGTTCCGCTTGATCGTTTCCGAGCAAGCCACCGTTGCAACCAACTTCTTCCAGAATCTGGGCCTGCTGAACGAGCAGATTGCCACGCTCTACGCGGTGATGATGGTATCAATGGTCGTCGCAGGCCTGTGCTGTGCTGCGGTGATGACGCCGGAACGCGGGCCTGCCATCCATGTGATCGCCCTGATCTTCCTGATTATCGGCTCCTATATGGACAGTCAGGCAACGAACCTGACGCGCCCTGAGAACATGTATGTCAGTCAGGCGCTGATCGCAGCGGCAACGGTGATTTTCCTGCCGCCTGCCATGTCTGCAGGCCTGATGTCTGCGCTGAAACGTGGACCGGTCTATATTCTCAATTTCTTCATTGTGTTTCTGGCAACACAAAGCCTTGGCGGCCTGCTCGGAACTGCGGTTTTCGGCAGTTTCATCACCATCCGCGAGAAATTCCACTCCAACGTCCTTGCCGAACATATTGTCATGTCCGACCCGCTCGTTGCCCAGCGTGTTGCGCAACTGGCAAGCGGCTATGGCCGCGTCATCACCGACAAGGTGCTCCTCAATGCGGAAGGTATCGCGCTCCTGTCGCAGCAGGCCACCCGCGAAGCCAATATCCTTGCTTATAATGATGCATTCTTCCTGATAGCAGGCATCTCATTCTTTGCCCTTGTCGCCCTCCTCCTCCATGTCAGCTTTCGCTATGGCATCAGGAAGTTCACACTTCCGGCTATCACAGGCGAAATTGCTCAACCAAGTTCGTAAAATATGACCATATTGCTTCGCAACACCGCCACCCTGATTGCAATTTTCCTCGGTCTGCTCGGCCTTGTGCTGGTGCTCTATGCATGGCGGCTGCCGCCTTTTAACAGCGATGTCGAGATCACCGAGAATGCCTATGTCAAAGGCTATGTGACGCTCATCAGCCCGCAGCTCAGTGGCTACATCGTTGAAGTGCCGGTGCAGGACTATCAGCAGGTCAAGGAAGGTCAGTTGCTGGTGCGGATTGATGACCGCATCTATGCGCAGAAGCTTGAACAGGCGAAAGCGACGCTGGCAAGCCAGCAGGCCGCACTCAACAATTCGACGCAACAGGAACGCGCCGCTCAGGCCCGCATCGGTTCCAGTCAGGCGCAGCTCGACAGCGCCAATTCCGGTCTGCGCCGGACACAGGCCAATTGGGCCCGCATCGAACCGTTGACCATCAAAGGTGTCATGACCAAAAGCGATTCCGATCAGGCTGAAACCGCATTGGAGCAATCTCAGTCTTCGGTCACACAGGCGCAGGCAGCGCTGGAGGTTTCACGCCAGGATCTTGAGACCATCAAGGTCAGCCGCGGGTCGCTCGAAGCAGCCGTGGCAGGCGCGGTTGCCGCCGTCAATCTCGCCGAGATTGACATGACCAACACGAAAATTCTTGCGCCGCGCGATGGCACGGTTGGCGAAGTGGGCGCAAAACTTGGACAATACGTGACGGCAGGAACGCAGCTCATGGCGGTCGTTCCGCCCGATGTGTGGGTTATTGCCAATTTCAAGGAAACCCAGCTCAGCAATATCAAGATCGGCCAGCCTGTAACATTCACGGTGGATGCCCTCAACCGCAGGCGTCTGAACGGTCATGTCGAGCGGTTTTCGCCGGCTGCCGGATCAGAATTCAGCGTGCTCAAACCCGATAATGCGACCGGTAATTTCACCAAGGTTGCGCAGCGCATTTCCGTGCGCATCTCTGTTGATCCGGGTCAGGATCTTGCCCAGTATCTGGCACCCGGCATGTCGGTTGTGGTGCGTACGGAGCTGCAAAAATGAGGCGCCACGGAATCACGAAAACGCGGTTGAACCGACATAAGTCACAATGACCACACTGCTTATGCACCGGTTTTGCTGCCTGAAACCAGCTTCTCCGATCCGCGATTTGCCGGGCAAGAAATCATCATTGCCGCGAATTTATGGGAAAATGTTTCCACGCATTTGCAATGAGAGAGAAATTAACAAAATCAAAGGATTGGGAGAAAAACATCAATTGGCGTGCCGCTGCCCGTCCATGCCATAGTCGTGAAAATGCAAGGGTTTGTCCGCACAACCGGAATCAATCTGGCAAGGACTTGATTCAAAATCGTCACGGCTCTGTTACATCGGAATGTTAGGCGGAGAGGAATTTCCAACAAGGGGATTCAATCCGATGCCGTTTGCCAAACAGCCCGACAGCGCCTCCGCGCCGCGGCATGAAAAAGTTCAGAACGCCGTTCGCCAGAACAAGCTTCTGTCAAAGGCTGGTCTATCAGAACGGCTCTTCGCCCATGTCTTCAAGGGCCTTGTCTATCCGCAGATTTGGGAAGACCCTGAAGTGGATATGGAGGCACTGCAAATCCACTCCGGCCACCGCATTGTCACCATCGCCTCCGGCGGCTGCAACGCCATGTCCTACCTCACCGCTGATCCTGCCAGCGTCGAGGCCGTCGATCTCAACACGGCGCACGTGGCTTTCAATCGGCTGAAGCTTGCGGCGGTGTCGCGCCTGCCGAATTATGATGCCTTCTACCGCTTCTACGGAACGGCTGACGATAAGGCGAACCTTGCCGCCTATGAGCGCTTTATCCAGCCACATCTCGATAGCACCAGCCGTGCCTATTGGGAAAAGCGGATGCTGTCTGGCCGCCGCCGCATCACCATCTTTTCGCGTGATCTCTATCGCCACGGCCTGCTTGGCCTGTTTATCGGCATGGGCCACCGCGTCGCCAAACTTTATGGCATCGATCCCCGCGATATTCTCAAGGCTGAAACGATTGAGGAACAGCGTGCCTATTTTGATCGCGCCCTCGCCCCGCTCTTTGACAAGCGCATGGTGCGTTGGGCAACGAAGCGCAAATCGTCCCTGTTTGGCCTCGGCATCCCACCACAGCAATATGATGCGCTGGCAACGGCAGGTGACGGTAACATGGCGCTTGTGTTACGCCGCCGTCTGGAGAAACTCGCCTGTGGCTTCCCGCTGTCGGAAAACTATTTCGCGTGGCAGGCATTCGGGCGTGGCTACAGCGACAATGCCGAAACCGGCCCACTGCCTCCTTACCTTTCGCGCAACAATTTTGAGAACGTCCGCGACCGCGCCGAACGCATGAGCGTCGTCAATGCTTCGCTGACGGAGTTCCTTGCGGCCAAGCCTGCCGGATCGGTCGACCGCTTCATCCTTCTGGATGCGCAGGACTGGATGAATGACAAACAGTTGAACGATCTCTGGCACGAGATCACCCGCACGGCTGCCTCTGGCGCACGCGTTATCTTCCGCACCGCAGCCGAGCCCACCATTCTGCCCGGCCGTATTGATGACAGTGTGCTTGCGCGCTGGGACTATAGGGAAGAGCAATCTCTTGACCTGCATAACCGTGACCGGTCGTCGATCTATGGCGGCTTCCATCTCTACACGCTCAAGGATTGATATTGATGTTGACCAAGATTGAGCATGGACCGCTGATGGATCGCGTCTACCGGCATCAGCGCCATTTTTACGATGCCACGCGCAAATATTACCTGCTGGGCCGCGACCCGATGATTGCGGGCCTCACACCACCCGCCAATGGCAGCATTCTGGAGATTGGCTGCGGTACGGGACGTAATCTCGTCATGGCCGGCGAAGCTTACCCCACGACAAAGCTCTTCGGTGTCGACATTTCCAACGAAATGCTCAGCACCGCACGCAAGAAGGTCATGGCGGCAGGACTTGGCGAGCGCACGCAGCTTGCCTATGCGGATGCGGCAAAGTTCGACCCGTCATCGCTCTTTGGTCTCGCACAGTTTGACCGGATTTTCATCTCCTATGCCGTATCGATGATCCCGCAATGGGAGAATGTCATGCGCGAGGCGGTCAATCACCTCGCTATTGGCGGCGAATTGCACATTGTCGATTTCGGCGATCTGAAGGATTTGCCCGGCGCGGCAAGAGCGGCCCTTTATAAATGGCTGGAATGGTATCATGTCACGCCGCGCAACGATCTCTTTGAGATTGCAGAAACCATTGCAGTTGGCGCCGGTGCCCATGCCGAAGCGCAGCGGCTCTATCGCGGCTTTGCCTGGATTTCGATCATTCGCCGCACCGCTTAAAAGTTTTCCCCGCGCATACGTGTTATGGGAAAGGTTGTTTTGACTACCTTTCGGCTTGCCGGGGAATCTCCCATGGATCAAGCAGCGGGATGCCGGTAGGCAGGAAATCAATGATGTTTCGCGTGACAATCGTCATGCCATGAACGAAGCCCGTCGCCGCAATCAGGGCATCGCGCTCTGATCGCCGATCCGGCACATGAAGCCGGGCGCATCTTTGGGCAACAGCAGTGTCTATGGACAATGTGCGTCCAGCAAACTCCGGAAGAACCTTTTGATCCAGCCACGCGCGAAGGACACTGCCTTGCCCAGGATCTCTCCGCTCCATTTGCAATACGCCTGTCTCAAGCTCGAGCACAGTAATTGCGGAGATGTAAAGCTGTCCTGATTCAGCACCGTTGGCCCATCTTGCGAATTGCGGGTCTGCTTTTCCAGCGCGAACCTTGCGTAGTTCCGATACTACATTGGTGTCGAGGATAAACATCAGGAGAGATCGGTCGAGCGGCTGTTGATGACTGCTGCGGGAGCTTCAAAATCAATGTCTTCGGCTCCAGCCAAAGCATCCACGATTTTCTGCGTCCCTCCACTCAGCTGCATATATTCTTTCATCGTCAAAAGGACATGCGCAGGCTTGCCCCGATCCGTGATGAACACGGGCCCATCATTGGCTGCCTTCTTTGCTCGGCTGGTGTCCTGATTGAATTCGCGACTCGATAGGGTGGTAATCGTCATGATACCTCCAATGCCCTGAAATATGTAGATATGTTACTACATTATTCGCTGAATGCAATGGAAAACGCGGCAAATTCTGTATATGCCCTTGCCTCGAAAGATCACAGAACAATCCCCTATTTACACAGATCGCCCTTGGCAACCACGGAGCTTGGGGCTGCCTGACAATAGAGTTTGGAAATGTTTTCCGCCGTGCGTCCGCTCTGCGGATTGGATTCCAGCTCGTCGCCGCTTTCACTTTGCAAAAGTTCACAATCACTGCGCAGCAGGCAGATGACCGGGATGCGGGCCATTGCCGTTGCGGTCTTGAACATGCCGCGCTTGCCATCCATCGGCCCGGCATTGCGGACACGATACCATTGATGCACACGGGTAATGCGGAAGAACGAGCGCGGATTTGGCAAAATAGCAATCCGTGACAGAAGATCATTGTCAGCGAAAAGATCGACGACCTGTCCGTCATAGGGTTCCGTCAGCCGGAAATTGTTCGAAATGAATGTGGAATTGAAGACAATAGCCGCCGTGCATGGAAATGCTGCAGCCATGTGGCGGGCAAGTCCGCCACCCAATTCATGACCGACAGCGATGTAATCAACAGGTAAGCCGTCTGAATTTTTCTGGGCTTCGGCCCTGACCTTGGCGAACTCCTTGCGGGCCGTGCGATATTGATCCCATGGATTGATAATCTGGGTGAAATAGCTGAGTTCACTGATCAACCCCGGAATACTGGCCAGACCATCGCTGCCGCGAAACACGATCATATAGGACATGCGGTCTGAACTGCGGCGACGATAGACTTCCGCATAAAATCCACCTGCCTTGGCGATAGGCTCGCCGAAAGGCTCCCAGCCGAAATATTCGGGCTTCAGATCAAAATGATGCCGGGCAATCGGCTTGTAAATATTCGACGCATAGGCAGCGTAAACGCCGAAATAGTCGGCGATAAGCTCGTTATTGTAGCTGGGAAAGCCGCGATAATTTCTCCAGAAGCTCGGGACCGTCGGACGCACGCAATTTTCCGTATGGCTATTGCCGATACCAAGCTCCGGCCGGTCGATGGTAATCCACGCGGCCAGCGTCACATTGGCAAGGCCAATGACGCAGATAACAAGTACAACCCAGCCAATTTTCCTGAACATCGTCTTCCCCGGATGGGTCAAATCTGTGTGCTGACAACATTTTTGCCGTCTATCATGTCAAACACGATGATGTGACCTATCATGCCCCAATAGTCACTTACAGATATCACATTGAAAAATAGTGACAAAGTCGCGGCACCGATTATCACTAGTCATCTCTGCCGGTCATGATCTGTTAAGCATAATATCGCATGACTGAAAACCAATAGAATGCCCAATCACGATTCGAGTACGGACCGTCTTTCATGAAGCGACTTGCCGCTGGTTTACTGATACTTCTTCTCGCCGGCTGCACGACGGTCGATTATGATTTTTCCGACGCGAAAAAGCGGTCTGCATCCGCTCCGTTGCAGCAGATCGCAGCACCGTCGGGCCCTGTCAACGCGCCGCGTTTCAACGACCGCGATCCGCATGATTGGACGGGAAAGACGCCATGGCATTATCCTGTTCACGGAACTGATGTTTCCAAATATCAATCAACGATTGACTGGGCGACAGTTCGGGCCAGCCGCATTTCCTTTGTCTTTATCAAGGGCACGGAAGGCGCGGACCGGGTCGATGACCGTCTGGCTGAAAACTGGCAGGCTGCACGCGCTGCCGGTATTCCGCGCGGTGCCTATCACTTCTATTACTTCTGCCGCACCGCCAAGGAGCAGGCGCAGTGGTTCATTCGCAATGTGCCGAACGATCCCGGTGCGCTGCCGCCCGTGCTTGATATGGAATGGAATGCGTCGTCCCCAACCTGCAAGCTGCGCCCTAATGCGGCCGTGGTGCGCAGCGAAATGCGCATCTTCGCCGATATGCTGGAGCGCCACTACGGCAAGCGGCCGATCATTTACACCACTGTCGACTTCTTCGATGACAATGATCTGAGGCAATTGGCCGGATATCCATTCTGGCTACGCTCTGTCGCCGGACACCCGGACGAGAAATACGGCACCCACCCCTGGACATTCTGGCAGTACACGGGAACAGGCTCGATCCCCGGCATTCGCGGCGATGCGGACATCAATGTGTTTGCTGGCACTGAGGCCGCATGGAAACAGTGGCTGGCCCGCAACAAGGTGCGATAAAGTCACATTCCGGGTTTTCTCGCAATTCTGTGACTTCACGCCACGGACATAATCGTGCATTAGCAGGGAAACGCGCGCGCCGATGAGCGCGCCCCCGAGTTACTGACGAGATTTCCTGAATGAACAAACTATCGATTGTCCTTGCCGCCGCGCTTTTTTCTGCGACAGGTTCCGCCTATGCACTGGATCAGGCCGATCCACTGCAACCAGCGGCTGCAAAGCCTGCCTGCGGCGGTGAACTCGAGCCGTGGTTCAACGGCCTCATTGCCGAGGCAAAGGCAGCGGGCGTGGGCGAAAAAGGCCTGAACGAACTTCTCAAGGCGTCCATGGATGACAAGGTTCTGCAGCGCGACCGCGCGCAGGGTGTGTTCAACCAGACGTTCCTGACCTTCTCCTCGCGCATGGTATCTGACTATCGTCTCAAACAGGGCGCTGCCAACCTCAAGAAATATGCCGATACGTTTGCCAGAGCCGAAGCCGAATATGGCGTGCAGGGTCCAGTTATTGCTGCCTTCTGGGGACTGGAGACAGATTATGGCGCGGTTCAGGGCGATTTCGATACGCTGAATTCCCTTCTTACGCTGTCGTTTGATTGCCGCCGTCCGGAACTGTTCCGCCCTCAGTTGATTGCCCTTCTCAAGCTCTTCGATAAGGGCGTGGTCGATTCAAAGACAACAGGCGCGTGGGCGGGTGAAATCGGTCAGACACAATTGCTGCCGACGGTTTATCTTGAACGCGGTGTCGATGGCGACGGCGATGGCAAGGTGGACCTGAAGAACAGCGCGCCGGATGTTATTATGACAACTGCACGCTTCCTGCATGATCTGGGCTGGCGCAAGAGCGAACCTTGGCTTGAGGAAGTCAAGCTGACCAAGGAACTGCCTTGGGAAAATGCCCTGCGCACCAACCGTCTTCCGCATTCCAAATGGTCTGAATGGGGTGTGACGGGCATGAAGGGACCGCTTGGCCCTGACGACGGTGATGCATCACTGCTATTGCCCATGGGCCGCAAGGGCCCGGCATTCCTGTCCTATGCGAATTTCGACATTTTCGTCGAATGGAACAAATCCATCATTTACGCCACGACTGCCGCCTATTTCGCTACGCGTCTTGCCGGTGCAGGTCCGCTTGAGCCTACAACCCCTGAAACTGGCCTCACACCTGATCAGATGAAGGAATTGCAGACCAAGCTTGCCGCCCGTGGCCATGATATGGGCCCGAAGATCGACGGCGTGTTCGGCATCTTGACCCGTGATGCGGTTCGCGAAGAACAGATGCGCCTTGGCCTGCCTGCCGATTCCTGGCCAACACCGGAACTGCTCGGAAAGCTCTAAGAGGCCAATCGTAGCTTATTCTCTGTGTTCAGCCGGGGCCATTGTTTCCAGTGAAGCAAAGCCTTCCGGCTCGTCACCCTCGTCAAACGTTGTTTCTACTTCAACGAACGTATCAGGGTAAAACCCATTGAAGCGGGTGCGCAGAGACAGGGAATAGGCACCGATATTGCCGATTTCGATCCAGTCACCGGTTGCCACCGTTTCCGGCAGCCAGAATGGCCGTGACAGGATATCGACGGAATCGCAGGTCGCACCGCAGACGCGGAACGGCACGATTTCCTTGACGTTGCCATTGCGATGCTTGATTGCCGGGTCCGGTATGAACCGCGCGGGAAGTGTGATCTTGCCGGTCCACGAATCCGACAGCGAGGCCCAGATACCATCATTGATATAGAGCCGCCGACCCTTGCGCAGCAGGACACGCACGATCAGCGAGAAAGCCCGTGCCACAATCACGCGGCCGGGTTCTGCCACCAAGGGCAGATCGCCAAAGCCCCATTCCTTGATGTCACCGCGCAGCCGTGACATCAACTGCCCGAGTGAGGGCATTTCCACATGCTTGCGCTTGGGATCGTGGCCATATTCGGCCGGAAAGCCGCCACCGACATCAAGACCCGCAAGCGGCACACCCGCGCGGTTGCGCACCCAGTCAGCTGACCGCAGCGCCCGCTCATAGGTGTCAGGATCTTCGATCTGGCTGCCCACATGGAAACAGATGCCGACCTTGTAGCCGATCTTGTGCAGCCGCTGCAAAAGCTCGACCGCATGGGCTGGTGTTGCCCCGAATTTCTTCGAAAGCTCATAGGCCGCATGGCCTTTGGTCTGCAGACGCACATAGAGTGTGACGCTGCCCGGATCGATATCAAGCGCCCGAACGATACGTGTTACCTTGGCAATCTCGTCCTCATGATCCACCGCAAGGATGCGAATGCCATAGGTTTCAAGCGCAAGGCGAATATCTGATTGCGCCTTGATTGGATGCATATAGAGCATATGCGCATTGGGAGCGACCTTGCGCACCGCTTCAAATTCACCCGGCGAGGCCACATCAAATGTGTTGATGCCGTTACGCGCCAATGTTTCCAGTACAAGGTTTTCACCGTTGGTCTTGACCGCATAGGCGGTCTCGCCGGGAAACATTTTCATGAACTGGTGCGCATCTTCGACCAGTACATTTGGCCGAAAGCAATAGACAGGTTGATCGGGCCGCAGGGTAAGGGCTGCATCGCGGGCCGAGGCGAATCGTTGCATCGTGATGTTCTGCGTCATGCAGAAGTCTTAGCAAGAGCAGATGACGGACGAAAGTCGGTTTCTTCGCGCGGGAATCGGGTGGCGTTTGTCCTGTTTATGCCTAGAAATATCAGGCAGAGATGAGAATCGGGGGACTTCCAGTGGCCGTAAACCAGACGACAACGCCTAATCCGCTTGCTATGACCGGCTTTGTCTGGCTGCAATTGCTTTTGCTTGGCGCCATATGGGGCGGCTCATTCTTTTTCGCCAAAATCGCCGTGTCGGTGATTCCGCCGCTGACACTCGTGCTTTTTCGGGTGATCATCGCCGCCCTCGCCCTGCATATCTATCTGCTTGGCCGTGGCATCCGGTTCTGGGATTACCGCCAGCACGCGCTGGGTTTTGCCGGGCTGGGGCTTCTGAACAATGTCATCCCCTTCTCTCTGCTGTTTATCGGCCAGACGGCGCTTGGCGCGGGAATTGAGTCGATCCTCAATGCGACCACACCGATCTGGACCGTGATCATCGCCAGTTTCCTGACCATTGATGAAAAAATCTCCACCAACAAGATCGCGGGCATTCTGCTCGGCATCTTTGGCACCGTGGTCATGGTCGGGCCTGGCATACTCTCCGGCCTCGGTGGACCGCTCTGGGCCGAAATCGCCGTGCTGACTGCCACCCTCTCCTATGCCTTTGCCAGTATTCTCGCCAAGCGGTTCAAGGGCATTCCGCCCGCGGTCACTGCAACCGGCCAGATGACTGCCTCAACCCTGATCATGATCCCCGTGGTGCTGTTATCGGATGGCATTCCGAATTTGGCTGCACCGGATGGCGGTGTCTGGGCTGCGGTTTTCAGCCTCGCGCTTCTATCCACCGCCTTTGCCTATATCCTGTTCTTTTCGATTGTCCGGGCTGGTGGCGCCACCAATGCCTCGCTTGTCACGCTGGTTGTTCCTGTCAGCGCAATCCTGCTTGGAACAATTTTTCTCGGCGAACAGCTCGGCTTTAAAGATTTTGCCGGCATGGCGTTGATCGCCCTTGGTCTTCTGACCATCGACGGCAGGCTGCTTGCCGCGCTTAAAAACCGCAAAAAAGATAGAGTTTTCAACAAATCCTAGCGGAATGTGCATGAATCGCGGCGGCGGAATTGCGGCGCAATTGTGTCACAAATCCGTGAGAAACCACGCATTTTGCGTTTTGGTGCGTTGCAAAAATAAACCAAATCTTCGGTAATTTAATCGTGAATACACGATTTTTTATTCCGTTAAATGCGTTTCATTTCAGAAACTTACGATTGGTGAGCAAAAAATTTCTACAGATGATGTCATCAGACGGTAATATTTCCGCTTTTTCTGTGGCAATTTTCCGTTATGCTAAGGCGGTTAACTGCAGGAGACAAACTATGGGACTTACTCGTTCGATGAACGTCCTCATGATCTGTGCAGCGTTCGCATTTATCGGTGCAATGGTCGTAGGACTCATACCCTGATTGAGAAGAAGAGCGCCGTAGAGATGGTCTCTGACCGTTAAGAAGGTGACATACAAATTGGAATGGCCCGGTTATAGCAACCGGGCCATTTCCATTTTAAGCGACCGCATCCGGGATCAGGCAGCGCCTGCCAACGCAGGTTCCAGTGTGCCGCTGGCTGGACGAATGCCGATAAGATGGCAGATCGCAAAAGCGAGATCTGCGCGGTTCATGGTGTAGAAATGGAAATCCTGCACACCGCGCTCGACCAGATCGAGAACCTGCTCGGCAGCAACAGCTGACGAGACCAGCGCATGGGTCTGCGGATCATTGTCGAGCCCCTCGAACCGCTCAGCCAGCCATGACGGAATATGCGTTCCGGCCTTCGAACAGAAATTGGTCACCTGCGTGAAGTTATGGATCGGCAGAATGCCCGGCAGGATCGGAATATAGATGCCTGCCCGGCGCACCTTCTCCACATAACGCTCATAGAGATCGTTTTCGAAGAAGAACTGGGTGATCGCACGCGTTGCGCCATTATCGACCTTACGCTTGAGCATATCGATATCGGTGGCAAAATCCGGGCTTTCCGGATGCTTTTCCGGATAGGCGGAAACGGAAATATCGAAATCGGCAAAGGCTTTCAGACCGGCAACCAGATCGGCACCGTTCTCATAGCCACCCGGTGTTGGCTTGTAATGGGCACCAACGCCGCCAGCCGGATCGCCGCGCAGTGCAACGAAGCGCTTCACGCCCATGGCTGCAAATTCACGCACAACCGTGTCGACTTCTTCCTTCGTCGCATCGACGCAGGTCAAATGCGCTGCCGCGTTGACGTCGGTTTCAGTCAGGATACGCTTGATCGTACGGGCCGTACGCTCGCGGGTGGAACCACCGGCACCGTAAGTCACCGAGACAAATTCAGGATTGAGCGGCGCAAGGCGCGTCACAGTCTCCCAAAGGCGCTCTTCCATCACCTCGGTCTTTGGCGGAAAGAATTCGAACGAAACCTTGATATTGGTGCCAAGGTCTGCACGGCGGGATTGGCGGAAAAAGCTCATCAGACACTCTCCGATACGCGGGAGGTTAAAGCGGGATCAGCGATCAGCAAGCGTGGGTCGCGTGCCAGCCACAGTTTGACGGTCAGTTTGTCCTGGTCTTTTGGTTCAAGTTCAATGCTGTCTTCCAGTGCAAGCCCGGCCTCAGTCAGCCAGTCACGCATCTGATTGTCGGTAAAGCCAAGCCGCAAATGAGCATGGCTGTCCCGCAGGAATTCAAGATCGTGCGGGGCAAAATCGACGATCAGCATGCGGCCACCTGCTCGTAACGCCCGTGCTGCCTCGCGAATTGCTTCGGCAGGATTATCAAGGAAATGCAGAACCTGATGAATAGTTACCAGATCAAACGACTCCCGATCGACAGGCAGTGAATAGACATCGCCCTGACGAACCTGCGCATTGGCAATGCCCGACCGGTCGAGATTGGACCGGGCGATGGTCAGCATGTCGCGATTGATATCGATGCCGACACCGCGAATGTAAAGCGGTGCAAACAGCTCAAGCAGTCTGCCGGTACCGGTGCCGACATCAAGCATGGCCTGAAAGGGCGTACGTCCGACGATCTTGGTCAGCGCGGCTTCCACGGCACCGTCAGGCACATGCAGCGAACGGATAACGTCCCAGCTTGTTGCATTGGCGCTGAAATAGGCTGCCGCCCGCTCGCGGCGCTGCAGCTTGACCGAGCCAAGCCGCTCGATATCGCGCTCCAGCAGCGGATCGGATATATCAAGGCGGTCGAGCAATATGAGGGCAATGTCGCCAACAATCAGCGATTCCGCGAGACGGAAATAGGCCCAGGAGCCTTCCTGATAGCGATTGATCAGATTGGCTTCGAACAGCAGCTTGAGATGGCGGGAGACACGCGGCTGCGATTGTCCGAGAATGGAAGTCAGATCGGAAACCGTCAAATCACCGCGGGACAACAGCGCCAGAATGCGCAGGCGGCTTGGCTCCGCCGCTGCTTTCAGCGTATCGACCATCAGGTCAAGGTTGAGATCACGTTTGTCCATCGAGCTTTCCTCAAAAGATATAAAGATATGTTTATGTGAGAAATGCTGATTTGGCAAGTTTGTTTTTTGTTGACGGCAAATTTTGTCGCGTCTGAAATAGGCGAGCCAATCGGCAGGCGAATCTGTGAGAGTGATGCGATGAGTGCAGGAACCAACCGTCAGCGGGCTATCGGCAAGCAGCTCACATTGCTTTTACCGGCTGTGCCCTATTCGGATTCCGAACCCATACGCGCCGCCGCCACTGCACCGCATATGAAAACCCTGCCGCCGCCCATCGCCGTCTGGCTTGCGACAGTCGCGCATGTCCGCCACCAGCATACGGATTACGATGCCCTGCGCGATGACGGTTACGATAAGGAATCGGCACGGTTTTTTGTGCTTGAAGCCATCAACCGGAAACTGACGGAATGGCGCGCAACCCGGCTTCTCGACCCGGACGAGGAAGATCCGAGCTGACCGGCCATTGATCTTCAAAAATGAGTTCCGCAAGCGGCAGGCGTTTGCGCCAACCCCGTTTTTCCAGTTCCGGGCTGTCATAAAGCTTGCTGACATAGCCGATGCACAGATAAGCGATAATTTCGATATGGTCAGGGATACCGAGAATACGGCGCATATCCTGATCGTGATAGATGCTGACCCAGCCAACGCCGATACCTTCTGCCCTTGCCGCCAGCCACAGGTTCTGCACGGCGCACACGGTGCTGTAGATATCCATCTGCGGGTTGTGCGTCCGCCCCAGCACCACATCGCCTCCCCGCGTCCTATCGCAGGTAATGCAGAGATTAACCGGTGCCTTCACGATGCCCTCAAGCTTCAATGACGCATAGAGAGCCTGACGTTCATCAGCGAACATCGCGGCTGCCTCCGCATTGGCACGGGTAAATGCCCTGTGTACCTCGACCTTGCGCGCTTCGTCGCGGATGAGAATGAAGTTCCACGGCTGCATGAAACCCACTGACGGCGCATGATGGGCGGCATCCAGAAGCCGCATCAGAACGTCATCTTCTATAGGTCGTGGCAAAAACTGATCGCGTACATCGCGGCGGGTATAGATGGCTTTGTAGACGGCATCGCGCTCATCACGGGAAAAATCAGCGGCGGTCACAGGACCATGGACAGAATCGTGCATTGTTTGCTCCCAACAACGCGAGGGGCCAAAACCCCGGACACCTCCCCGCTGTCCATGCGGTTTTGGCTATCTGGTCCGGCCGGTCTTCTGACTGAGGTTCATCTGAACCGCGCGCCTTCCGGATGTCTCCGTGGCAATCTGCGCGGCCCATCCCCTTTTACAGCGTTGGGCACGTGCCGGATTTTCACCGGCTTCCCGATTCTCCTGCAAGCAGGCACCGAACCGGCTTTCATTCGCCATAAATTCTGGAAAGACGCAAGTATCAGCCGGGATAAATCCATTGTTCCGGCAGACGCGCATCGACTTTTTCGCCCGCATTGATGATACCCGGCACTTCCACCCAGGCAACAACCCCACGCAAACGTCTCGATGCCTTGACGAAATCAAGCGCTGTGGCCGTGTGATCGCGTGTTTGCGCACTTTCAGCGATGGAACGCCCCGCCACCTTACATGGCGCATTCTGGCCATCCACCTTCAGCGTCACCCCGCCTTCGAAGAACAGCAGGGTGCGCGGCGGCAGCATGGAAAGCGAGGGAATACCATCGACCACCATATTGGTGCCGATCCATTCCGGCTTGATTTCCGCAAGGCCCATGGTCTTGGCAATCGTTTCAAGCTCGTCCGCTGCCAGAATGGAAATATGCCGTTCATTGCGCATTTCGGTGCCACGCGGATACCACGGCTCGCGCCCGCCGGAGCGGCGGGTAAGGCCCGCATGATAATCGCCGCGTATGCCCTCAAAGGTAAGATCAAGCATTTCGGCTGCGGCAGTGACAAAACTGTCCTTCGGTGCCTGAAATACACCGCTGACCCGGCCGGCAATTTTGCGGGCAGGAATAATGTGAGTTGTGGTTGCGAAAAGATCAGTCATGACGGCGCTCCATGCAATCTGCCGCATCTTAGGAAAATTGAATATTAAAACCAGCCAATATCACTGATGGAAATGTCAAAATCGGTGATGGGAGGGTGTTGCCACCCTCCCGATCTTATTAGCGCGCCCGCACTTTTTAACGTGTGAGGGGCTTATAGCTTGGACGCTTTGGATTGACACTGTCTGGTCCCAGACGGCGAATCTTGTCGTTCTCATAATCCTCGAAGTTGCCTTCGAACCATTCAACGTGGCTGTCACCTTCGAATGCCAGAATGTGCGTTGCCAGCCGGTCAAGGAACATACGATCGTGGCTGATGATAACGGCGCAGCCAGCATATTTTTCCAGTGCATCCTCAAGAGCCGCCAGCGTTTCCGTGTCCAGATCGTTGGTCGGTTCGTCAAGGAGCAAGACGTTGCCACCCGATTGCAGCATCTTGGCAAGGTGAACGCGGTTACGCTGACCACCGGAAAGATTGCCAACCTTCTGCTGCTGATCGCCGCCCTTGAAATTGAACGCCGAAACATAGGCGCGCGAATTCATCTCGTTCTTGCCGATCTTGATGATTTCATTGCCGCCGGAGATTTCCTCCCAGACGTTCTTTTCGGCTGCGAGGTGATCGCGGCTCTGGTCGACATAGCCGAGATGAACCGTTTCACCGATACGGATTGAACCGGAATCCGGCTTTTCCTGCCCGGTGATCATCTTGAACAGCGTGGTCTTACCCGCACCGTTCGGCCCGATGATGCCGACAATGCCGCCCGGAGGCAGTTTGAAAGTCAGGTTCTCGATAAGAACGCGATCACCGAAAGATTTTGTCAGGTTTTCAGCTTCGATAACCACCTGTCCGAGGCGCTCGCCTGCGGGGATGATGATCTGCGCATCGCCGGGACGCTGATCATTGGCGGCATCAACCAGCGCATCATAGGCCTTGATACGCGCCTTTGACTTGGCCTGACGGGCCTTCGGGCTGGCGGAAATCCATTCGCGCTCGCGCTCCAGAGCCTTCTGGCGCGAATCGTCCTCGCGGCCTTCCTGCAACATGCGCTTGGACTTGGCACCAAGATAGGCGGAGTAGTTCCCTTCGTAAGGAATGCCGCGGCCACGGTCGAGTTCGAGAATCCAGCCCGTTACATTGTCAAGGAAGTAGCGATCATGCGTGATCAGCAGGACGGAGCCGGCATATTCACGCAAGTGCTTTTCCAGCCATGCGGTGGTTTCGGCGTCAAGGTGGTTGGTTGGTTCGTCAAGCAGCAGAAGGTCGGGCTGCGACAGCAGCAGGCGGCAAAGCGCCACGCGGCGGCGCTCACCACCCGACAGCTTTTCCACACCGGAATCACCGGGCGGGCAGCGCAATGCTTCCATGGCCATCTCGACCTGCGATTCCAGATCCCAGAGGTTCTTGGCGTCGATGATATCCTGCAACCTGGCGCCTTCATCGGCGGTTTCGTCGGAATAGTTCATCATCAATTCGTTGTAGCGATCAAGAATGGCCTTCTTGTCCGCAACACCGTCCATGACATTGCCCATCACATCCTTGGTGGGATCAAGGTAGGGTTCCTGGGCGAGATAGCCAACGGTGGCGCCATCGGCCAGCCAGGCTTCGCCCGTATATTCCTTGTCCATGCCAGCCATGATCTTGAGGATCGTCGACTTACCCGCACCGTTCGGTCCGAGGATACCGATCTTGGCGTCGGGGTAGAAGGAAAGATGGATGTTTTCGAGAACCTTCTTGGTTCCATATGCCTTGTTCAGGCCGGCCATATGATAAATGAATTGGCGTGCCATAACGCGCGTCACTCCGATGTTCGGGATTTTTGGGACATGAATTTGCGCCGTATGTAGGCGAAAGGTGCGCGGGTGGCAATGCGCGCGGTGTTTATTTCGGGATATGGGGGTCTTTTGTACAGTGTCGGCAATGGAATTTGCCGTCCCTACTGCCTGTCTGCTTTGCCATGGGTGCGTGGTTCGACAAGCTCACCATGAGGAAGAGGGGTGGGTAGCAGGTAGTCAAGTTTTGCAATTTTGGCGATTAGCATTGTATTGCAGCCAACACTCTCCCTCACGGTGAGCTTGTCGAACCACGCACCCATGGCACTGCAATCCCACCCTACTCCCTCACCCCAAAACGAGCGAAACCGGGCGCGGATATTTCCGTCACCCGGTTTCCCCTCTGGCGCCGTATTTGGGGAGCGTCCTCTTCTCCCCTGAACGGCCATGTAACTGGCAAAGACCTGACTATCCCGGCTCAAACAATTGTCCCTCGACGCTGCATCAAGCGTTCCGTCAGCATCAAAGCCGGGAGACAATTGAGAGACGATACGGGGTTCAATCTCTTTCTGAGTGAAGTTTTGCGGCAAGTTTTTGTCGTTTGCAAGAGGTTTTGCAAAATAAAATTGCACCACCCAATCGATGATTATTTATTGTGCAGAAATACGCAAACATACCCAAATTTACGCAGAATTTATTGTGGATTGACTAATCACGCGCCACCCTTTCAAGTGTTCCGGAGTCTCCCTTACCCAAACAGAACCACTTCTATTTGGGCAAGGGAGGCCCGTGGGAGGCATGAATGAGTTTTGCAGACATTGAAACGATCCGGTCATCGACGGGCGCGGCGCTTGCCATGCGTTTTTCACCCGCTGAAGGTTCCGGTAAAGCCATTGTCCAGATCAGCCACGGCCTTGCAGAACATTGCCTGCGTTACCAGCGTTTTGCAGAGCATCTGAATGCCCAGGGCTTTCATGTCTATGCCCATGATCATCGCGGCCATGGATACACCAAGGCGGAGGGAGCGCCGCTTGGCCGCTTTGCCCAGAACGATGGCATGCGGCTGGTGCTGAAGGACATGGACGTCATCAATGCCATCGCCCGCGTTCGCCATCCGGGATTACCGCTCATTCTGTTTGGACATTCCATGGGCGGGCTGGTCGGCCTCAATTATGTGATTGAGTATCAGGAGAAGGTTCAGGCAGCGGCGATCTGGAATGCCAATTTTTCCGTCGGACTATCGGGGAGACTGGCACAGGGCATTTTGCGGGCCGAACGCATGTTCCTCGGCTCCGATGTGCCGAGCATGCTTTTGCCCAAACTGACTTTTCAGACATGGGCGCGCGGTATCAAGGATGCCCGCACGCCGTTTGACTGGCTCTCCCGCGACCCCAAGGAAGTCGACGCCTATGTCAATGACCCTCTATGCGGCTGGGACGCCTCGGTCAGCATGTGGCGCGATGTCTTCGGTTTTACCTTTGGAGGCGCTGATAACACCGCACTTGCCAAGATCAGGCGCGTTCTGCCGTTCAATCTTGCTGGCGGTGGGCAAGACCCCGCGACGGCAAAAGGCAGCGCCGTGCGTGATCTCGCAAACCGGATGCAAAAACTCGGTTTCTCCGATGTCACCAGCAAAGTTTACGAAGACACCCGCCATGAAGGGTTGAATGAAATCAACCGCGACGTGATTATGGCTGACTTCACCCAATGGGCAGTTCGAGTCGTTCAGAAACAAGCAGTAAATTTGGAGCGCACCTGACAATCATGACTGAAGCTCCCCTCAAAGGCGTGCGCGTCATCGAACTCGCCCGCGTCCTTGCCGGGCCATGGGCCGGACAAATCCTCGCTGATCTCGGCGCTGACGTGATCAAGGTGGAAAATCCTGCCGGTGGTGACGAGACCCGTGGCTGGGGTCCGCCCTTCATCACCAGCAAAGAGGGTGAGAAACTCTCCGCCGCCTATTTCCATTCCTGCAATCGCGGCAAGCGTTCCATTACGGTTGATTTCACCTCGCCGGAAGGTCAGGAAACGGTTCGGGCGCTGTGCAGGACAGCCGATATTGTGCTCGAAAACTTCAAGGTTGGCGGCCTGAAAAAATACGGCCTCGACTATCAAACACTCAGTGCCGACAATCCCCGCCTTGTCTATTGCTCCATTACAGGTTTCGGCCAGACGGGTCCTTACGCCAGTCAGGCGGGCTATGACTTTATCATTCAGGGCATGTCCGGCCTGATGTCGGTCACTGGCGAGCCCGAGCGCGAACCGCAGAAGGTTGGCCTTGCCGTCGCCGATGTTTTTACCGGGCTTTATTCGGTCATCGCCATTCAGGCGGCGCTCGCCCATGCGCAAAAAACCGGCGAAGGCCAGCAGGTCGATATGGCGCTGTTTGATGTTCAATCCGCCGTGATGGCCAATCAGGCGATGAATTATCTTGCCACTGGCAATAGCCCCAACCGCATGGGCAATGCGCATCCGAATATTTCACCCTATGAGGTGGTCCCAACCTCCGACGGCCATATGATCCTTGCTGTTGGCAATGACGGGCAGTTTGCGCGGTTCTGCGCAATTATGGGGCTGGATGGTCTCAGTGCCGATCCGCGCTTTCTGACCAATCGATCCCGACTGGAAAACCGCACCGAACTGACCACCCTGATCCGGGCGGAAACACAAAAGCGCACAAGGGCCGATCTGCTTGAAGCCTGCGCGCAAAATGCGGTTCCAGCCGGGCCAATCAACCGGATCGGCGAAATGTTCGATGACCCGCAGATCGTCTCGCGGCAATTGCGGCTCGATCTTGACGATGCCCATGGCAGCACAATCCCTTCGGTGCGCACGCCGATTGTCATGTCAAAAACACCCCTTACCTATAACCGACCATCGCCACGTCTTGGCGAACACAGCGCAGACATTCTCCAGGAATTAAAGGACGCATCCGATGAAAACCGGCGGTGAATTGATCGTAGAAGCACTCAAGGCCAATGGCGCGGAACAGCTGTTTTGCGTTCCCGGCGAAAGCTACCTCGCGGTGCTCGATGCGCTTGTGGATGCCGATGTGGGTGTGACAGTCTGCCGGGCCGAAGGCGGCGCGGCGATGATGGCAGAGGCATGGGGTAAACTCACCGGCAAGCCCGGCATCTGCTTTGTCACGCGCGGTCCGGGAGCCACCAACGCCTCGCCGGGTATTCACATCGCCATGCAGGATTCAACGCCGCTGATTCTGTTCATCGGACAGGTGCAGCGCGATGCGCGCGAACGTGAAGCCTTTCAGGAAGTGGAATATCGCCGCTTCTTTGCCGACACTGCCAAATGGGTAGCCGAGATCGACGACGCCCGCCGCATCCCGGAATTTGTCACCCGCGCATTCTCCGTGGCAACATCAGGGCGTCCCGGTCCTGTCGTGCTTGCCCTGCCGGAGGATATGCTGACAGACAAGGTGGAAGCTGTTGCCGCGCAGGGTTGGCAGCCTGTTGCAACGGGCCCCTCATCCGCCAGTATCGAGAAACTTGCCGACCTTCTGCAGGGTGCCAAAAAGCCATTCATGATTCTCGGTGGTTCGCGCTGGGATGAAGCGGCTGTTCGCTCCATCACCCGTTTTGCCGAAAAATGGCACCTGCCGGTCGGTTGTTCCTTCCGCCGCCAGATGCTGTTCGATCATCTTCACCCGAATTACGCTGGCGATGTCGGCATCGGCATCAATCCGGCGCTTGGTACGCGTGTGAAGGAAGCCGACGTGCTTCTGCTTGTTGGTGGCCGGTTCGGCGAAATGCCCTCATCCGGCTATACGCTGATGGACAGTCCCTACCCCAGGCAGACGCTGATCCATGTACACCCCGATGCGGATGAACTTGGCCGCGTCTATCGCCCCGCACTCGCTATCAATGCCGCGCCGGATGCCTTTGCCGAGGCGGTCGAGCATTTAGCGCCGCCATCGCACATCAACTGGCCTGATGAAGCTGAAGTTGCACATGCGGCCTATCTCAAATGGTCGACGCCGCCGCAAACCGGTCCCGGCAATGTCGCCATGGGCCCGATCATGACTTATCTTGAAAGCGTTCTGCCCGAAGACGCAATCATGACCAACGGTGCGGGCAATTACGCCACATGGCTGCATCGTTTCCACCGCTTCCGCCGTTTCGGCACGCAGGCCGCCCCAACCTCCGGCTCGATGGGCTATGGTCTCCCCGCTGCTGTCGCAGCAAAGCGACTTTACCCTGAACGAACGGTCGTCTGTTTTGCCGGGGATGGCTGTTTTCTGATGAATGGTCAGGATTTTACGACGGCGGTCAAATATAACCTGCCCATCATCGTGCTTGTCATCAACAACAATATATATGGCACCATACGCATGCATCAGGAGCGGGAATATCCCGGACGTGTCTCGGCAACCGACTTGACCAACCCGGATTTTGCCATGCTGGCCCGCGCCTATGGCGGCCATGGCGAGACGGTTGAAGCCACCGCGGATTTCGAAGGCGCATGGCAGCGGGCTGTTCAAAGCGGCAAACCATCGATCATTGAAATCCGGCTTGATCCGGAGGCGATCACCCCTGCCAAGACCTTGACGGATATTCGCAATAAGCGTTGATCATTCCCTGTTGAATGATTTGAGGATGGAAAGGCGGCTCTTTCAATGTTAGAGCATCGGACGGCAGATAGGACAGCTTCCTATTTGCCGTCCGATGCTCTATGGAGCGCGCCTGACCAGATAATACGAAAGTCTGCAACTTGAGCAATCCGGCAATCACAATTGTAATTCCATGCCGAAACGAGGCCGCCAATCTGGCCTTTCTTCTCGACGAAGTGGATGCAGCCATGGAAGGCCGCAGCTACGAGGTAGTGGTCGTGGATGATGGCTCGACTGATGGAACCGGCGATGCCTTGGGCGAACGCATACGCGCGGGCAAGCCGCTGCGCCACGTCAGGCATGACAAATCAGCAGGCCAGAGTGCCGCCGTACGATCAGGCGTTTTCGCAGCCAAGGGTGCAATTGTCGTCACTATGGATGGTGATGGCCAGAATGATCCCGCCTATCTGCCAAAACTGGCCGATGCATTGATTGAAGCTGGCCCGGCTGTCGGCATTGCCGCCGGTCAACGCCTGAAGCGCACCGACACCAAGCTGAAGCAGATCTCTTCCAAGCTTGCCAACAACCTGCGCGGCGCGATCCTCAAGGACAATACGCGCGACTCCGGTTGCGGCTTGAAGGCACTGCACACCCAGCTTTTCCGCGAACTGCCGTTCTTCGACGGCTGGCATCGCTATCTGCCTGCTCTCGTGATCCGCGAAGGCTATGGTGTTGTTCATGTGGATGTGGTGGACCGGGAGCGTCGCCACGGCAAATCCAACTATGGTATTCTCGATCGCGGTCTGCGCGGTATTCTTGACCTTTATGGCGTGTGGTGGCTGAGAAAGCGCCGCAAGACCGTTCCAACAATTACGGAGATCAGCCATGGCTGACGCAATTAGCAATTGGCTTCACTCGGTCTTCGTTGCCCAGTTTGACGCCTGGATACTTCTCGGCTTCTTTGCACAGGGCTGCTTTACCATGCGCTTCGTGGTGCAGTGGATCGCCTCGGAAAAAGCCAAGCGCAGTGTCGTGCCTGTCACATTCTGGTTCTTCTCGCTGTTCGGCGGTGTGCTGCTGTTCATCTATGCCATCGTGCGCAAGGACCCGGTATTCATTGCCGGACAGGGATTGGGCCTCTTCGTCTACATCCGCAATCTCTGGCTGATTGCCAATGAAAAGAAAGCAATGACGCAGGATACGTGAGCCAAAGGCACAGCAAGGCGCGATCATGACCCATTCTGACCCTGCCTCTGCGGGCACCGCAAAACTCCGTTTCAGCCACTATTTGCTGCTTATTTTCATCTGCCTCGTCTCATTCGTGCCGGGAATTGCTTCTATCCCGCCGCTCGATCGCGATGAATCGCGCTATATTCAGGCCACGCACCAGATGGCGGAAACCGGCGATTACGTCGATATCCGCTTTCAGGATGCCTCGCGTTACAAAAAACCCGTCGGGATTTACTGGCTCCAGAGCGCTGTCCTGAAAGTGACAGGCTATGACCATACGGCACCAGTCTGGACCTACCGGCTCGTATCGGTGATCGGCGCTACGCTTGCTGTTCTGGCCACAGCTGCGCTCGGTGCCTTTCTGTTCGGCCAAAGCGCCGGCCTCCTCGCGGGCATGGCGCTGGCAGCCATTGTCATGCTTGGATTTGAAGCGCGTGTGGCCAAGACCGATGCCACCCTGCTCGCCACCGTGATATTTGCGCAAGGTGCGCTCGCCTCCATGTGGATGGCCAGCCGCAACAATGCTCCGGCCAAATGGGCACCTGCCCTCATTTTCTGGATCGCAACAGCCGTAGGCGTCTTGATCAAAGGCCCGATCACACCTTTTGTCAGCGTCCTCACCGCAGCCACGCTCTGCCTTTTCTATCGTGAATGGCAATGGCTGAAACGCCTGAAACCCCTGACCGGCATGGCCATTCTTCTGATTATTGTCCTGCCATGGCTGATCCTGATCACATTGAAAAGCGGTGGCGCTTTCTTCAACGAATCCGTTGGTAACGATCTGCTTTCCAAAGTGGGTGATGGACAGGAAAGCCACGGCGCGCCACCCGGCTATTTCGCCGTGATTTTCGTGGTCTTCATCTGGCCGTTCGGCGTCATGGCCATTCGCGGCGGCCTGCAGGCTTTGAGCCGCTTCCGCACCGATCCGCGTCTGGCCTTTCTGACGGCATGGTACATTCCCTATTGGCTGGTGACGGAGATGATCCCGACCAAGCTGCCGCATTACATCCTGCCCGCCTACCCCGCACTTTTGCTGATGATGGCATGGGCCGTGGACACGGGCATCGCAAGCCAGCCCTATCGCGGACGCTGGCAAATCTGGCTGGAGCGCCTGACGCTGCTCGGACTTGCCGTCGCCACGCTTGGCCTGATGGGCGCAGGCACGGTTCTGCCATGGGTGATGGCCCATACGGTGACAATTCCCGGCATTATTGCCTTCTTCACAGCGGCAGCCGCAGGCATCTTTGCCAGCGGGCTCGTGCTGAAGGATGATCTGAAACGCGCCGTGCAGGCAGCGGCTGGCTTTGGCATCGTGACATTGGCTCTGCTCACATGGGGCGTTGTCCCCGCCATCACACCGATCTGGATGAGCCCCGCCATCAACAATGCCTTCAATGCAGCAAAGCCCTGCCCCGACAGCGTGCTGGCGTCAGCCGGTTATGCGGAGCCCAGCCTTGTTTTTCTGGCTGGCACAAAGACTGTGCTGACCGATGGTGCGGGCGCAGCAAAATACTTGCTCGACAACCCCGCCTGCGCGATTTCAGCGGTTGATGAGCGCAATCAGGCAGAGTTTTTGCAAAACCTGCCTCAGGGCGAAAAATCCGTTGTGGCAGTTGGTAGCGTTTCGGGGATCAACTACAGCAAGGGCCGCAAGACAACGATCACGCTTTATAAGGCTGCTCGGTAAGCTTGCTGTATCTTTGCGATTGCAGATGCTGCTGTGCGTGGTTCGACAGGCTCACCATGAGGGAGGGGGAGCGTTGCAACGATAGCCACCAACATTGCAGAATATCCAATCACCAACGTTGACGGATTTGGCTCTCACACCGCGCCTCTCTCCGTCATCCTCGGGCTTGACCCGAGGACTCACGGCTAAAGAAGTCAAACAGACCTGGATGCTTGGCGCTTTTAAATTATGGGTCCTCGGGTCAAGCCCGAGGATGACGGAGATGGATGGGTTGCACGGAACCAAGTTCTTCAACATTGACGATTGGGTATGCTGCAATGTTGGTGATTATCGTTGCAACCCACCCATCTCCCTCATGGTGAGCCTGTCGAACCACGCACCATTTTATTGCAGTTGGTATATCGCATTAAGTACTCTGACCCAACCGCGGGCGGCCAAGGGAATGGTATTCCAGCCCGGACCCTTCCAGATCCTGCTCGCCGAAAACATTGCGCAGATCGAACAGAACATTGCCCTTCATCAAATGGGCGACCTTCTTCAGATCAAGCGCGCGGTAGGCGTTCCATTCGGTCAGGAGCACCGTGATATCCGCGCCGTCAATGGCCTCATAGGCTGACTTGCACCAGAGAACACCGGGCAAAACAGGTTCGGCTGCTGACCGTGCTTCCGGGTCATGCGCGCGCACGGTCAGGCCAGCCTTTTGCAGGGCCGGAATAATATCGAGCGCCGGCGACTCGCGAATGTCATCGGTGTTCGGCTTGAAGGCGATACCCAGCGCCGCAACGGTCTTGGCACCGCTTTTGGCAGCCGCTTCAATCACCCGCTCGGCCATGGAGCGTTTGCGCTGCTCGTTGACGGTCACAACCTGTTCGATCAGCGTCTGCGGTGCATTCATCTTGCGCCCAGTTGCTGCATAGGCGCGGGTATCCTTGGGGAAACACGATCCGCCAAAGCCCGGTCCCGCATGCAGGAATTTCGAGCCGATACGGTTGTCCATACCAATGGCGCGCGCCACGTCCTGCACATTGCCGCCGGTCTTTTCGCAAAGGTCAGCGACCTCATTGATGAAAGTCACCTTCATCGCCAGAAAGGCATTGGCGGCATATTTGATGATTTCGGCATTTTCGAGTGTCGTTACGATCATCGGCGTTTCACGCAGGTAAAGCGGGCGATAGACCCGTCTCATGGCGTTGGCACCGCGCTCGTCATGCACACCGACCACAACGCGGTCGGGACGCAGAAAATCTTCCACGGCCGAGCCTTCGCGCAAGAACTCGGGATTGGAAACCATGGAGAACGGCACATCGGGCCGCGCCTTGGCGATATGGGCGCGCACATCCGCATTGGTGCCGACGACAACCGTAGACTTGATGACAATGACGGCGCCGGGCTTCATGGCCGCCGCAATTTCATCGGCCGCCGCATAGATATATTGGAGGTCGGCCTCACCGTCGCCGCGCCGCGAAGGCGTCCCCACGGCAATAAAAATCACATCCGCATCGGCCACGGTTGATGCCAGTTCGGTGGTAAAAATCAGGCGACCATCGCGGGCATTGCGGGTGAGGAGTTCGTCGAGGCCGGGCTCGTAGATTGTCACTTCGCCAGCCTGCAGGCGCTCGATGATTGCAGGGTTCTTGTCGACACAGGTCACCTGAAAGCCAAATTCGGCAAAGCAAACACCCGAAACCAGACCGACATAGCCAGTCCCGATCATCGCAATCTTCATCGCACTATCCCATCCGTAACATCAATTTCGCGCAGACATGTCGCATATTCGCGCGGCGCTGCCAATTGCGGGGTTTTGTCCAATTTAAAACGCCAGCCACGAGGTCGCGACTGGCGTTTTCGATGTCTCTTATCTAGAGCGTTTCAACGGTGGTTCAAGCAAGTTTCGGCGGTGTGCGGTCCGGCCCCCGGCGCTCGGCTGATGCTGCCCACAGATTGATGTTGGCATCATTCGCATAGGTATCGATTTCGGCAAGCTCGGCGTCGGTAAATTCAAGATTTTCCAAAGACTTGACGCAATCGATAACCTGCTGCGGCTTGCTGGCACCAATCAGCGCCGTAGTAATCCGCCCGCGACGCAGCACCCAGGCAAGCGCCATCTGCGCCAATGTCTGGCCACGCTTCGATGCAATTGCGTTCAAAGCGCGGATATTGGCAAGGTTCTGTTCGCTGAGGAATGCCGGATTAAGCGACTTGCCCTGTGCAGCGCGGCTCTCATCAGGCACGCCCTTGAGGTATTTGTCCGTCAGCATGCCCTGTGACAGCGGCGAAAACACGATGGAGCCAATGCCGAGTTCTTCCAGCGTGTCGACAAGCCCGTCCTCTTCAATCCAGCGATTGATCATGGAATAGCTCGGCTGATGGATAAGGCATGGCGTGCCCAGCTCTTCCAGAATTGCCGCCGCTTCACGGGTGCGGTGCGAATTGTAGGACGAAATGCCAACGTACTGCGCCCGGCCTGAGCGCACGATGTGGTCAAGCGCCATCATGGTTTCTTCCAGTGGCGTATCCGGATCAAAGCGATGCGAATAGAAAATATCGACATAATCGAGACCCAGACGCTTCAGGCTCTGGTCACAGCTGGCAATCATATATTTGCGGCTGCCCCATTCACCATAGGGCCCCGGCCACATGCCATAACCGGCCTTCGAAGAGATGATCAGCTCGTCACGATAGCCCTTGAAATCATTGCGCAGGATTTCGCCAAAAGCTTCTTCAGCCGAACCGGGCGGCGGGCCGTAATTATTGGCAAGATCGAAATGGGTAATGCCGAGATCAAAAGCCTGACGGCAGATCGCCTGTTTGGTCTGGTGCGGCGTGTCATGACCGAAATTGTGCCACAACCCCAGGGAAATCAACGGTAGTTTGAGGCCGCTCTTGCCACAGCGATTATACTTCATCGTGTCATAGCGTTTGGAGTCTGGAGTCCATTTCATGGCTTATTCTCTTCCCTGTCATCTGTCTCGCCAAGCCGGACGATTCCCGTTTCAGCGCGCCGGACTATGAACGAAAGTCATAATGATGTCATGACAGGAATTGGCAAAGCCGAAGCGCGATAATACGTATTGTACGTAATTTACGTATTCTACGTAAAACCTTGGCATCCGCAGAACGCCGGGTGTGCGCCGTTCTGCGGAGTTAGGCGTCAAGCCTTGATGATCATGTCCTTGTCATCGAAGCGATAGGTGCGCCCGGCATCCGGTGTCGCATAAAGCACCTGATCGACCTCATACTGATGCTCACCGAACAGCCGCACCGTCAGCGGGCCGAAATCGGTCTGCAGATAGATGATTGTATCCGCACCGAGATGTTCCACATGGATAACCCCGCCCTTCCACGTTCCTGATGTGTTGCTGACCTGAATATGTTCAGGGCGAATGCCAACCGTCTTTGCCGTGGCGTCGCCGAGCTTTGCACCTTCGATCAGATTCATCTGCGGCGAACCAATGAAACCAGCCACGAATAAAGTCTGCGGCGAATTATAAAGCTCCATGGGCGAGCCGACCTGCTCGATCCGGCCCTTGTTGAGAACCACGATCTTGTCGGCCAGCGTCATAGCCTCCACCTGATCATGCGTAACGTAGATCATGGTTGCCTTGAGCTGCCGGTGCAGGCGGGCGATTTCAAGCCGCGTGTTGACGCGCAAGGCCGCATCAAGGTTCGACAGGGGCTCATCGAAGAGAAACAGCTGCGGCTCGCGCACAATGGCACGCCCGATAGCCACGCGCTGACGTTGACCACCCGATAGTTCCGCCGGACGGCGCTCCAGATAATCATCGAGTGATAGCATGGCAGATGCGGCCTTGGTGCGTTCCTTGATTTCCTCGGCGGGCTTGCCTGCCTGTTTCAAACCAAGACCCATATTGTCCCGGACAGAAAGATGCGGGTAGAGCGCGTAGGTCTGGAACACCATGGCGATGCCGCGCTTTGCCGGCGGCGTGTTGTTGACCTTTTTGCCGTCGATGAGAATCTCGCCTGAGGTCGCGTCCTCAAGCCCTGCGATCACGCGCAGAAGGGTCGACTTGCCACAACCGGATGGTCCGACAAAAATCACGAATTCGCCGTCCTTGACCTCAAGGTCAATGCCTTTCAGCACGTCCACATTGCCAAAAGACTTGCGAATATTTTCAATCTTCAAAGAACCCAATGTCTTGTTCCCGTCTTCAAACTTTTAATTAAAGGTCAACCGGCTTGCCGGTGCGCACGCTTTCATCCGCCGCAAGGCAAACACTGAGCGATCGCACGGCATCCTGCATGTGGCGGCCAAGGTCGAGATTTTCACGGATGGCTTTCAGTACAAAGGCCTGCTCCAGATCACAAAGATCCTGATGACCGGGTTCGCCCGCCATGTTGAGGAGTTCGTCCGGCTTGGCAAAACGCCCATCGGCGCCCCTTTTGGCCGAATGCAACCGGATGGTCGATGTCTTGGTGTGCGAGTCAATATCATCCGACTTGGCGTTCTGGTCCATGACGATGGACACGCAGCCATTGGGCGAGATGACGTCTTTTACGAAGAAGGCCGTTTCCGAGATCATCGGACCCCAACCCGCCTCATACCAGCCGACGGAATTGTCATCGAACAGCACCTGAAGATGGCCGTAATTGTACATCTTGGCGTCGATCTCATCAGAGAGCCGCACGCCCATGCCGCGCACCTGAACGGGCTTCGCATCGGTGATCTGCAGCATCACATCAAGATAATGTACGCCGCAATCAACGATGGGCGAAGTGGTCTGCATCAGCGCCTTGTGGGTTTCCCATGTGGGGCCGCTCGACTGCTGGTTGAGGTTCATGCGGAAGACATAGGGCCCACCGAGCTTGCGCGCTTCGCCGATCAGCCGCACCCATGAGGGATGATGGCGCAGAATATAGCCAATCACCAGTTTACGGCCATATTGCTTGGCGGCTGCCACCACACGTTCCGCATCGGCAACGGTGGTTGCGAGCGGCTTTTCGACAAAGACATCGGCACCCGCTGCCATGGCAGCAACCGCATAATCCGCATGGCTGTCGGAATAGGTGTTGATCGAAACCAGTTCCGGCTTGAGATCATTAAGCGCCTGTTCGAACGATGGATGGATTGTGTAGCCTTGAAGCTCTTCAGCCAGCGGCACGACGGAGCGGTTCACCAGTCCGACAATCTCAAAGCCGGGATTGTTGTGATAGGCGAGCGCGTGGCTTCGGCCCATATTGCCAAGCCCTGCAACCAGAACCCGCACGGGCTTTTGCGTATTCGCGCTCATTTGACGGCTCCGGATGTAATGCCGCGGATCAATTGCCGCGAGAACAGGAAGTAAAGGACGAGCACCGGCAGGATCGCGAGGGTCAGCGCCGCCAGAACCGCATTCCAATTGGTGACAAACTGGCCGATGAACACCTGTGATCCCAAGGTGACGGTCTTGGTCGCATCGCTCGGTGCAAGGATCAGCGGGAACCACAGATCGTTCCAGATCGGGATCATGGTGAACACGGCAACCGTGGCCATGGCTGGCCGCACCAGAGGCAGCACCAGCCGGAAGAAGATCGAATATTCAGACAGACCGTCAATACGCCCGGCATTCTTCAGATCGTCGGACACGGTGCGCATGAATTCGGTCAGGATGAACACGGCAAGCGGCAGCCCTTGCGCCGTATAGACGAGGATCAGCGCGGTCAGCGTATTGACGAGGCCCGTTGCGACCATGCCCTGAAGAATAGCCACAGTGCCAAGCCGGATCGGGATCATGATCCCAAGGGCCAGATAGAGACCCGTCATTGCGTTACCGCGGAAGCGGTATTCCGACAATGCGAAGGCAGCCATGGCACCGAACAGCAGCACAAAGAAAATCGACACGGAGGTGACGATCAGGCTGTTCTGGAAGTACAGGGTGAAGTCCCCCTGCTTGAGCACCGATTCATAACCGATCAGGCTGAAACTCTTTGCATCGGGCAGACCAAGCGGATTGCGGAAAATCGACGCCCGGTCCTTGAACGAGTTGATGACGGTCAGGAACACCGGAAACAGCGCGATCAATGTATAGATGACCAACGCCAGATGAACGAAACCGGAGCGGAGAAGCGATGTGCGGGCTTTTGCCATGATGAACCTTCCTAGAACTGGTACCGGCGCATGCGCCGCTGGATGGCAAAGAGATAGATGCAGACACCGGTCAGGATGATGAGGAACATCACCGTGGCAATGGTCGCGCCCATGGATTTGTCACCGATCTGCAGCTGGAAACCGAAGAAGGTGCGATAAAGCAGCGTACCCAGAATATCCGTCGAACCGTCAGGCCCCGCCAGCGCGCCCTGCACCGTGTAGACAAGATCGAAGGCATTGAAATTGCCGACAAAAGTGAGGATCGAGATGATGCCAATGGATGGCAGGATCAGCGGCAGCTTGATTTTCCAGAATTGGCTCCAGCCGGTAATGCCATCGCATTCGGCAGCTTCCAGAACCTCTTCGGGAATGCTGAGCATCGAAGCGTAGATCAGCATGGTTGGAATGCCGACATTCTGCCAGACAGAGATCAGCGAAACGGTGATAAGCGCCGTATCGGGCTTGCCCAGCCATGGCGCGAACAGCGATTTCAAGCCAACCAGATCGAGCAGGTAAGGCGATACACCCCAGATTGGTGACAGGATCAGCTTCCAGATGAAGCCGACAATCACGAAAGAAAGCAGCGTGGGCAGAAACAGCACGGTTCGATAAAATGCACCAAACCGCAGCTTTGGCACGGAAAGCAGCGCAGCAAGAGCAACGCCGATCGGGTTCTGCACCAGCATATGGATAAGGAAGAAGACAAAATTGTTGCGCAAAGCGTTCCAGAAACTGGCCGACCAGCGCGGCTCACCAAACAGGGTCTGGAAATTGCCGAAGCCGACAAACACGCTGTGGCCGTCAACCTCATTGAACAGGGACAGGCGCAATGTCTCGATCAATGGCAGGATCATGATTGCCGTATAGACGATCACCGCCGGCAGCAGGAACACAAGGATGTGCCAGCGCCGTGTGCGTTTGTCCTGACCCGTGTCAGACTGGGTATAGTCGGCCGTGCTCATTAAATCGCAAACCCCTGCTTCTTGATTTGTTGGTTATGGAAAACCGGTCCACGACTGCCGTTGGTCAAATGAATGGGCGACAATAATCGCAATATCCGGAACAGATCGACAAAACCTGCTCGCGATAAAGAAAATGCCGGGACGGCATGCGCCATCCCGACATCGGATTGCTTATTTCGCAGGCTTGTACCAGCTGTCGAGACCGTCCTGCAGCTTCTTGGCTGCAACTTCTGGCGTGTCGGTGCCATTGATCACATTGGCCGATTCAACCCAGGTTTCGTTTTCAAGGTTCGGCTTGCCACGCGACAGAATCTGATAGGTCGAGCGGATCGTTGGCTTGCACTTTTCGCGCCATGACACGAATTCCTGCGCCAGCGGGTCCTTCATCTTCACCGGTGTCGACGACAGGCTGAAGAAGCCCGGCAGCGCATTGGCATAGATGTCGGCGAACTCAGGCGAAGCGACCCATGACAGGAACTTCTTGGCGGCTTCCGGATTCTTGCTCTTCGCATTCATCGCTGCGCCAAGATCGGCGTGATCAGAGATGTAGCAGGTGTCGCCAGCCTTCTGGACCGGTGGCAGGAATGCACCCATCTTGAACTGGGCCTGTGTGTTGAACAGCGAGATTTCCCACGAACCGGCAGGATAAATTGCAGCGCGACCGAGTGTGAACAGGTTCTGGCTGTCCGGATAGGTCTGGGCTTCGAAACCGTCGCCGAGATAATCCTTCCACTTGGCCAGTGTCTTGTAAGGCGCAACCCAATCCGCATCGGTAAGCTTCTGCGTACCCTTGATCAGCGCAGTACGGCCTTCTTCACCCTTCCAGTAGTTTGGACCAATGTTCTGGTAGCCCATGGTTGCGGCTTCCCAGAGATCCTTGGTGCCCATGGCGAGCGGAATGTAGGTACCGTCCTTCTTGATCTTGTCGAGAGCGGCGAAGAATTCAGCTTCCGTCGTTGGAACAGTGATGCCCAGCTTGTCAAAGGCATCCTTGTTGTAGATGAAGCCGTGAATAACCGAGGCCATCGGCACGCAGAACGTGTCGGAACCATCGTCCGTGCTCCAGGCGGCCTTGGCAACCGGAGAGAAGTTTTCAATGCCCGGAAGGCTCTTCAGGCTCGACAGATTGCCGCGCTTGAACTGTTCCAGCGACTTGTCGAAAGGACGGCAGGTGATGATATCACCGGCGCTGCCTGCATCGAAGCGGGCGCCAAGAGCAGCATCATATTCGGTTGGCGGTGTTGGCGCGAACTTGATCTTGATCCCCGGATTCTTCGCTTCGAAGGCCGGAATGAGCTTGTCCTGCCAGATGGCAAGATCGTCGGTACGCCAGCTTTCGATTGTCAGCGTGGTATCCGCAGCATGAGCAAAACCGGCCGAAGCCAGCACGCTGGTTGCCATAAGCAGTGTTTTTAAAGTCGTGCTTCCCATTTTAGTCTCCTGTTGCACCCTTTGAGCAGTGCCGTTAACGAGAGCCGAGGCTCCCTTTGAGTTCCGAAAGCGCCGGGCGTAGCCTCTGTTGATTGCCTTCGAGAATGTGTGATGCCTGTTTTGCATTGGCGGCTCCGGCGGCCAGCAGAATGGCCGATTTCACCGAACCGCCAGATGAGGCCAGATGCTGCTTTGCGTGCGCGATGTCACAGGCGCCGATGGCCGAAACGATGATTGCGGCGCGCTCGCGCAGCTTTTCATTGTCGGCAACGAGATTGACCATATAGCCGTCATGCACATGGCCGAGATGCACGGCCATCAGCGTCGACAGGAGGTTGAGCGCAATCTTCTGCGCAGTCCCTGCTCCCATCCGGGTTGACCCGGCGACGATTTCCGGCGGCGTTTCCAGCATGATGGCAACATCAGCCTGCGCGAAAAGCGGCACATCAGGATTATTGGCAATGGCAATGATTTTCAGCCCGCGCCGCTTGGCTTCGTCGATCGCTGCAAGCGCATAGGGCGTGGTGCCGCTGGCGGAAATGGAAATCAGGCAATCGCCACGGCCAAGGTTGGTATCGGCGATATCTCTGGCAGCCTGTTCGACATCATCTTCATAGCTGCCTGCAAGACGATTGAGGCTTTCAATACCGCCCGCCAGCAGAATGACCACGCGGTCAGGGGCAATGCCGTAGGTGCCGGGCAATTCGAGCGCGTCGGCAAGGGCCATCAAGCCGGAACTGCCCGCAGCGGCATAGGCGATACGCCCGCCAGCGGCCAGAGTCTCGGCGGCCAGCAATGCGGCCTTGGCGATGGAATCCGTTGCGCGCGCCACCGAAGCCGCAGCCTCGATTTGCGCCTCGTGCAGCAAACGCAAAACATCTTCTGGCGATCGCTCGTCCAGTCCGGATGCCTTGTCGTTGCGTTGCTCGGTACGGGTTACCACCACTCGCCTCTCCTCATTGCGATAATTAATGCCAAAAAAATACCACTTGTCCAGCAGTTCTTAAAAAAATCCTGAACTGATTTTTGCATAAACTAAATTTGATAATAAAATCAATATGATAATTAAAAGTGGAAAAAACATGGAATTAACGCTTGGCTATTGGTATTTTATTGGTATTCTATTTTTCGGAGGGCAATTGATGTGACATATCTCCTGGGAATTGATGGTGGTGGAACGGGCTGCAGGGCAGCCGTGGCTGATATGAACGGCCATGTTCTGGGCACCGGCAAGAGCGGTTCGGCCAATATCATGACCGACATGGAGACTGCGCGTCTGAATATTCTCGACGCCACGCGCGCTGCCTTTACCGACGCCGGTATTGATCATGCTGCGATTTCATCCACAGCCGCAGTTCTCGGACTTGCCGGGGCCATTGTTGGCGGCAATGGCGCGAAGCTGCAGATAACCCTACCCTTTCAGCGCTCTCTGGTTGCATCGGATGGCGTGATCGCGCTGCAGGGTGCGCTCGGCGACAATGACGGCACCGTCGTTATCATTGGCACGGGGTCTTTCTTCATCACACGCGAAGGCAATGATATTCGTTTTGCCGGAGGCTGGGGCTTCAAGGTTGGTGATCTTGGCGGCGGCGCGCGCATTGGTCGCGACCTTCTTGAAGAGACGCTGCTGGCCCATGACCGCGTTCATCCTGCCTCGCCACTGACAGACAGCGTCATGGCACGTTTTGAAAACAGCCCATACAACATCGTCGAATTTGCCCATTCGGCTCGCCCCAGCGATTTTGGCAGCTTCGCTCCTCTGGTTTTTGATTATGCCGCCAATACCGATGCGGTGGCACTGGCTATCCTGCAGAAAGCAGCGACACAGATTGAAGAAGGTCTGGATGCGATCATGCCTGCAGGGCAAGAGCGCCTGTCGCTGATTGGCGGCCTTGGTGCATTGTTCGAAGAGCGCCTTTCCGCCCGCTACAGGGCAAAACTGCAAAAACCGCTGAACGATGCGCTGACAGGTGCCGTACAGTTGGCCGTGAAGAATTTCGCGTCCGCAAGCAAGGAGGCGGTGCATGGCTGACGGTCTGATCGATATCCTGCCGACGCTCAATGATAACTCCACCAGCGGCGGTCCGCTCTATGTCAAACTGCAACGGCTGATTGAAACGGCTGTGCGTGACGGCATGTTGCAACCGGGCGATGCATTGCCGCCGGAGCGGGAACTCGCCACCATCGCCGATATTTCGCGCGTCACTGTCCGTAAAGCTGTTCAGGGTCTGGTGAACACTGGGCTGCTTGTTCAGCGGCATGGATCAGGCACATTTGTCGCGCCCCGTTCCGAACGGGTCGAGCAATCGCTTTCGCATCTCACATCCTTCACCGAAGATATGGCGCGGCGCGGCATGATCGTCCGTTCCACCTGGCTTGATCGCGGCATTTATGCGCCATCGCCGGAAGAGATGGTCACGCTCGGATTGTCATCCGGCGAGAAGGTTGCGCGGATCAGCCGTTTGCGGGTTGCCAATGATACGCCCATGGCCATTGAACGCGCCGCCCTGTCCATTCATGTCCTGCCCAATCCGGAACTGGTGACACTCTCGCTTTATGCGGTGCTTGCGGAAGGCGGCAATCGCCCGGCCCGCGCTATCCAGCGCATTTCGGCGGCGATCCTGAAAGAGGCCGATGCCAAGCTGCTAGAGGTTCCCGCCGGTTCCGCCAGCCTCAACATCGAACGCATATCCTATCTTGAATCAGGAAAAGTGATCGAGTTCACCCGATCGATTTACCGGGCGGACGCCTATGAATTCGTCGCGGAGCTGAAGCTCGGCGACTCCTCGGAAATTTCAGGAGCAGTACTTTGACCACCAACGGAACACTCATGCGCGCGGAAATCCTGTCCATCCCGGATGTGACAGCACGGTTTCTCGATGCATCCCGCGATACGCTGGCCAATGCGGGTGCAAAACTGCGCGAGAAAAACCCGCCCTTCCTCGCATCCATTGCGCGCGGCTCGTCCGATCATGTTACGGCATACCTGAAATACGCGACTGAACTGACCGCAGGCATTCCGGTTGCCTCGCTAGGGCCTTCAATTGCCTCCATTTACGGTGTGACGTTGAAGCTGGAAAGCGCCGCAACGCTTTCCATTTCTCAATCCGGTAAAAGCCCTGACATTGTCAGCATGACCAAGGCCGCACGCGAAAGCGGTGCGCTGACGCTCGCTATCACCAATGAAATCAATTCCGATCTCGCCTATGCCAGCGATCTTGCTATCGATATTCTGGCCGGACAGGAACGCAGCGTTGCAGCCACCAAGACCTTTGTCAGTTCGGCGGTAGCGGGCCTCGCCCTGATCGGTCACTGGACCCAGAACGAAGAACTTCTGACGGCCATTGACGAACTTCCCAAAGCACTTGCCGCAGCGATCCGCTGCGACTGGTCGCCTTTTGGTGCTGCGATGAAGGGTGAAAACTCCCTGTTCGTGCTGGGCCGTGGACCGTCTTTTGCCGTCTCCAACGAAGTCGCGCTAAAGTTCAAGGAAACCAGCGCCATGCATGCGGAATCCTACTCCGCTGCGGAAGTCATGCACGGACCAAAGGCCATTGTCGGCAAGGACTTCCCTGTTCTGGTGCTGGCAACACGCGATGCAGCTGAAGATTCGCTCGTTGAAGCCGCTGACCGCCTGGCCGAGCAGGAAGCCGCCGTGTTCCTCACGTCTGCCAAACCGTCAAAGGCAACCGCCTTGCCGTTCATCGCAACGTCGCATCCGCTCACTGACCCGCTGACCCTGCTGGTTTCGTTCTATGCTTTCGTTGAGGAATTTGCCCGCAGCCGCGGCCTTAATCCGGATGAGCCACCGCATTTGAGAAAAGTGACTGAAACAATATGAGCACTGCCTATGCACTGACCGGCGCCGACATTTTCGACGGCGAAGACTGGCACACCGGTTCCGCCATCCTTGTTGATGAGGGCATCATCTCCGGCATCCTGGTCGAAGCGGATATTCCCGCCGGTATCAGGCGCGTCGAAATGCAGGGCGGCAAACTGGTGCCCGGTTTCATCGACATTCAGGTGAATGGCGGCGGTGGTGTCCTCCTGAATGACGGTCCGACGGTGGAGGCAATCAGGACGATCTGCAAGGCGCATGTGGCGTTTGGCACGACTGCACTGCTGCCAACCCTGATCACCGATACACCAGAGATCACCAATGCAGCGATTGCAGCGGGCAAGGCGGCGGCACAGGAAAAGGTGGCGGGATTTATCGGTCTCCACCTTGAAGGCCCCCACCTTTCCGTATCGCACAAGGGCACGCACGACCCGGCGCTTATCCGCCCGATGGAAGACAGCGATCTCGTTGCCATCATTGAGGCAGTTCAGGAACTGCCGGTTCTGCTGACCACGATCGCGCCGGAAACCGTTCCCACGGACAAAATCAAGGCCATGGTGGATGCGGGCGTTATTGTCAGCATCGGCCATAGCGGCGCGTCCTATGAAATCGCGATCGCGGCCAGGGAAGCCGGGGCATCCATGGCAACACACCTTTTCAACGCCATGAGCCAGCTCGGGCATCGTGCGCCGGGTGTTGTCGGGGCTGTTCTGGAATCAGGCGAATTATCAGCAGGTTTGATCGCCGACGGCTTCCATGTGGACAAGGCTTCCATGGCAATTGCCCTACGGGCGAAAAATGGTCCGGCGAAGATTTTTCTCGTCACCGATGCCATGTCGACGATTGGCACTGACATTACCACCTTTACGCTGAATGGCCGGACAATCCGGCGTGAGGGCGGGCGCCTGACACTGGAAGACGGTACGCTGGCCGGTGCTGATCTTGATATGATTTCAGCTGTTCGTTTCGTGCATCGCGAACTTGGGCTCGATCTCGATGAAGCCCTGCGCATGGCCTCGCTTTATCCAGCGCAAAGCATCCGCATCGATCATCAGTACGGGCGGATCGGCGCAGGTTATGTCGCCAATATTGTTCACCTTGATAATGCGCTTGATGTTGATCATGTGTGGATTGATGGTGATGTGCATTACGCGCGGATGTAGCTGCGTTCGTTGCATTTCCCTGTGGGGGTGTAGGTTCGTGGTTCGACATAACAACCAAACACAACAAGTCTGCCCCCACAATCACCACCCGAGTTGACGGCTTTCTCCGATTGGCGATACTTACCATCTCCAGGCAATCGGAGAAGTGAAATGGCCAAAGATGCGCTTGTTGTCATCGACGTGCAGAATGATTTTTGCCCGGGCGGTACGCTGGCAGTGGATGGCGGCAACGAGATTGTCCCAATCATCAACAAGCTGATCGTCCGGTTCGATCATGTCATCCTCACACAGGATTGGCATCCAGCGGGCCATTCCAGTTTTGCCTCCACCCATCCCGGCAAGGCACCTTTCGATACGATCAAAATGCCCTATGGTGATCAGACCCTTTGGCCCAATCATTGCATTCAGGGCACACCGGGCGCCGAGTTTCATTCCGATCTGCACTGGACTAAAGCTGAACTCATTATCCGCAAGGGTTTCCGCCCGCACATCGACAGCTATTCGGCGTTTTTCGAAAATGACCGCAAGACCCCAACCGGGCTCGGCGGTTATTTACGTGAACGCGGAATCACCAATGTAACCCTTGTCGGGCTTGCCACGGATTACTGTGTCGCCTATTCGGCGCTGGATGCCGTAAGCCACGGTTTTTCGGCCGACGTGCTGCTCGATGCCAGCCGTGCCATCGACATGGGCGGGTCGCTTGCCGCCATGGTCACAAAAATGCGCAATGCCGGTGTTACCCTGATCTGACCGACAAAAAGTGAACAGCTGCGCATTTTTTCCACAGGCTCGGCGTCAGACTTTAGGCCAACGTTATAAAATTGTTGTTTCTCTGTCACATAATGAGGATAGTGCCCGTAAGCGCACTCTAGATGACGCCTCATTATGGGAGACACATATGACATTTCGCGGCACTTCGCTAAGCCTCGCATTCGGGCTTATCCTTGCATCCTCCACCTCATCTTTCGCCCTCACCGAAATCAGCTGGTGGCACGCCATGACTGGCGCCAACAACGAGGTTGTTGAAACCCTCTCCAAGGAATTCAACGAGAGCCAGAGCGAATACAAGGTGGTTCCTGTATTCAAGGGCACCTATCCCGAAACACTGAATGCGGGCATTGCCGCGTTCCGTGCCAAACAGGCGCCGCACATCATGCAGGTTTTCGACGCTGGAACGGGCGTCATGATGGGCGCTGAAGGCGCTATCAAACCGGTTGCCGACATCCTCTCCATGGGTGGCGCAAAGTTCGACAAGAGCCTCTATCTGCCGGGTATCGTTGCCTATTATTCCAAGCCAGACGGCACCATGCTGTCCTTCCCCTACAACAGTTCGTCGCCGATCCTTTATTACAACAAGGATATCTTCAAGAAGGCAGGACTTGACGAAAATAACCCGCCCAAGACTTGGCCCGAGGTTTGGGAAGCAGCCAAGAAGATCAAGACCAGCGGCGCGGCCAAATGCGGTTACACCTCCACATGGCTGACATGGATTCACACGGAAAACTTCGCCGCATGGAATAATCTGTCCTACGGCACCAATGAAAACGGCATTGCCGGAACCGATGTCGAGCTGAAGATCAATGCACCGCTCTTCGTCAAGCATTTCCAGGAACTGGCTGATCTGGCCAAGGACGGCACATTCCGTTATGGCGGCCGCACCTCGGAAGCCAAGCCGCTGTTCCTGTCGGGCGAATGCGGTATCTTCACTGAATCGTCAGGCGGCCTCGGCGACGTGGTCAAATCTGGCATGAACTACGGCACGGGCCAGCTTCCCTATGAGCCCGATGCCAAGGGTGCGCCGCAGAACACAACACCCGGCGGCGCCAGCCTTTGGGTATTCGGCGGCAAGACCGATGCGGAATATAAGGGCGTAGCAGCCTTCTTCACCTTCCTGTCGCGCACCGACATTCAGGCCCGCCTGCATCAGGTATCGGGCTATCTGCCGGTAACGCTTGCTGCTTACGAGGAAACCAAGAAGTCGGGTTTCTACGACAAGAACCCTGCCCGCGAAATTCCAATCAAGCAGATGATGGGTAAGGCGCCGACTGAGAACTCCAAGGGTGTGCGTCTGCCAAATCTGCCACAGGTGCGTGATATCGAGAACGAAGAGTTCGAAAACATGCTCTCCGGCAAGCAGACTGCCCAGCAGGCCCTCGACAATGCCGTCAAGCGCGGCAATGCGGCCATCAAACAGGCTAACGGCCAGTAAGCGCCTATTCATAAACATCCCGTCCGCATTCCCAGCGGGCGGGATAATTTTCAAAAGGGGCAATCATGGCATCGTCAACGCGCGTCACTTTTCCAAACAAATTTCTGCCTTATCTGCTGCTGGCGCCGCAGCTCGCCATCACGATTGTCTTTTTCTACTGGCCAGCGTCCCAGGCCATCCGTCAGTCGGTCCTGCGGGAAGACCCATTTGGCCTTTCAACCCAGTTTGTCGGGCTTGGAAATTTCAAACGCATCCTCAATGACCCCAACTACCTGAACTCGCTTCAGGTGACGGTTGTCTTCTCCATCGCCACAGCCGTGATCGCCATGGGTTTTGCCCTGATGTTTGCCGTCATGGCCGACAAGGTCATCCGTGGCAAAGGCATTTACCGCACGCTGATGATCTGGCCTTATGCGGTGGCTCCGGCCATCGCCGGTATGCTCTGGCTGTTCCTGTTCAATCCATCCATGGGCACATTTGCCTATATGCTCCGCTCTGCCGGATACAATTGGGACCCGTTGCTCAACAGCGGTCAGGCAATGCTGCTCGTGGTTGCCGCTGCGGCCTGGAAGCAGATCAGCTACAACTTCCTGTTCTTTGTTGCCGGACTCCAGTCGATTCCAAAATCACTGATCGAAGCCGCCGCCATTGACGGCGCGGGTGAAACCAAGCGTTTCTGGACCATTGTCTTCCCGCTGCTTGCCCCGACAACATTCTTCCTTCTGGTGGTCAACACCGTCTACGCCTTCTTCGACACATTCGGCATCATCCACGCCGTTACGGGCGGCGGCCCCGGCAAGGCAACGGAGACACTGGTCTACAAGGTTTATAATGACGGCTTCGTCAATCTGATCCTCGGCGACTCCGCGGCACAATCAGTCATCCTCATGGTCATTGTTATCGGTCTGACGGCGATCCAGTTCCGTTATGTCGAGCGCAAAGTTCATTACGGCTGAGGGGAAAAGACATGATCCAGAACAATCCCATCAGCCGTATCGTTGCCCATATCGTCCTGATTATCGGCATCCTGATCGTGGCCTTCCCGATCTACTACGCCTTTATCGCATCAACACAGTCGCTGCAGGACATTATGCGGCCGCCGCTGTCGTTGCTGCCCGGCGGGCATTTCTGGGAAAATTATACAACGGCGCTTTTCGGTGGCATTGGCCGTATCGGCGGCGTCGGTGTCGGCCGCCTGCTCATCAACACAACGATCATGGCGCTGGCAATTGCCGTCGGCAAGATCATCATCTCAATTCTGTCAGCCTATGCCATCGTGTTTTTCCGATTCCCCGGTCGCATGATCTTCTTCTGGTTGATCTTCATCACACTGATGCTTCCGGTCGAAGTGCGCATCCTGCCAACCTACAAGGTCATGGTCGATCTCGGTCTCATCGACACCTATACGGGCCTTACGGTTCCACTCATGGCATCGGCAACGGCAACGCTGCTGTTCCGCCAGTTCTTCATGACCATACCGGGTGAACTGGTCGAGGCGGCGCGTGTCGATGGTGCTGGCCCATGGCGCTTCTTTAAAGACATCCTGTTGCCCCTGTCGAAAACCAATATCGCAGCGCTGTTCGTCATCCTCTTCATTTACGGCTGGACCCAATATCTCTGGCCGCTGCTGATGACAAATCGCAATGACATGACAACCATCGTCATCGGTCTGCGCAAAATGATTTCCTTCGCCGATGCCGATACCGAATGGCATCTGGTGATGGTGACCTGCATTCTGGCCATCCTCCCCCCGGTCCTCGTCGTTGTCCTGATGCAACGCTGGTTCGTGCGCGGTCTGGTCGAAACGGAGAAATGATTTCACATGGCAAGTGTTGAACTTACAAATGTCCGCAAGGTCTATGCCGGAGCCGTCGAGGCGGTAAAAGGCGTCGACATCGCAATCAAGGACGGCGCGTTGTGCGTGCTTGTTGGCCCTTCAGGCTGCGGGAAATCGACGCTTCTGCGCATGATCGCCGGACTGGAATCGATCACTGACGGTACGGTCAAGATCGACAACAAGGTCGTCAATGATCTCGGGCCAGCCGAGCGCGACATTGCCATGGTCTTCCAGAATTATGCGCTTTATCCGCATATGAAAGTCTATGACAATATGGCTTACGGTTTGCGCAATCGTGGCATGCCGAAGGATCAGATTGACAAGCGTGTACGTGAGGCAGCCGCAACACTTGAACTCACGCATCTTCTGGAGCGCCGCCCCAAGGAATTATCGGGTGGCCAGCGCCAGCGCGTGGCCATGGGCCGTGCCATCGTGCGCAACCCGAAAGTGTTCCTCTTTGACGAGCCGCTTTCTAATCTGGACGCCAAGCTGCGCGGCCAGATGCGTGTCGAAATCAAGAACCTGCAGCGCCAGCTCGGTGTGACCAGCGTCTATGTCACCCACGATCAGTTGGAGGCGATGACGCTCGCCGATATTCTTGTGGTCATGAATGCCGGTGCTGTCGAACAGATTGGCGCGCCACTGGATATCTACGAAAAGCCAGCCAGCACATTCGTGGCAAGTTTCATCGGCGCACCGCCAATGAACCTTATTCCGGTGACATCGGACGGCTCGGGATTGATCCTGAAAGACGGCACCCGGATCGGGGCGCAGGGTCTGGCGGTGACCGACAAGGATGCAATCATCGGTTTCCGTCCGGAAGATCTGGAAGTTGCCACCGGGACAGAGTCGCATGTTGGCGGCCTTTTGCTTGACCTCAAAGTGCTGGGTGTCGAGCCTGTCGGTGCGGAAAGCTATGTCTATGGCATTATCGGCGGCGAACGGGTTGTCGTCCGCGTTGCTGGTCGTTCGGTATCACAGCCCGATGACCATCTCAGGGTCATCATCCCCAAGGAAAAGCTGCACCTTTTTGGCGGCAACGGAAAACGCCTCTAAGGCGTCTTAAAGTGATCACTCCCCTCCACCATCAAGGCAGAAGGGAGTGAGATTATCATTTACCACGCTGGAACAGCAGCACCCTTGTACTTGTCGAGGATGAACTGCTTGACCGGATCGGAATGGTAGGATTCGATCAGCGTCTTGACCCAAGGCTTGTCCTTGTCGGCTTTACGAACGGCGATCAGATTGACGTAAGGTGCCTTTTCGCCTTCCTTCAGGATCGGGTCTTTCATCGGGTCAAGACCAGCTTCAAGCGCATAATTGGTGTTGATCGCGGCGGCATCAACATCATCGATCGAACGCGGCAACTGGGCTGCATCAAGCTCGACGAACTTGAAGTTCTTCTTGTTCTCAACAATATCGGCAAGCGTGACTTTAAGGCCAGAACCTTCCTTCAGCTTGATGGCGCCTTTGTCCGCGATGATGAGCAGCGCGCGGCCGCCATTGGTCGGATCGTTCGGAATGGCAATGGTCGCACCATCGGCCAGTTCGTCAAAGCCCTTCACCTTCTTCGAATAAACGCCCATCGGGAAATTGACAGTGTAGGCGACATCAACCAGATCAAACTTGCGATCGGCAATCTGGTTGTCGAGATAGGGCTTGTGCTGGAAAGAGTTGGCATCCAGTTCACCATCATTCAGCGCCTGATTGGGCACGACATAGTCGGAAAACTCGAAAATCTCGATATCAAGACCCTTTGGCTTGGCGATTTCCTTGACCTTTTCCATGATCTGCGCGTGTTCGCCGGGCGTTACGCCAATCTTGATCGTTTCGGCAAGCGCACTGGTGGCGCTGAGAATTGCCGCCAGCGCAGCTGTGGCGAGGATTTTCTTCAACATTTTACTCTCCTGTTTTAACAAAACTCAATTCAGCGGGGACGAATGCGCTTGTCGAACTGTCGCGCCAGCCGGTCGCCGGCGCTCTGGACAAGTTGTACCAGCACGATCAGCACAAGAACCACGACAGCCATCACGTCAGGCATAAAGCGCTGATAGCCATAACGGATGCCGAGATCGCCCAGACCACCACCACCGACCGCGCCGACCATGGCTGAATAACCGATCAGGCTGACAATGGTCAGTGTTAACGCCGATGCAATGCCGGGCCGCGCTTCCGCCAGCAGAACCTTGAACACGATCTGAACCGGGCTTGCCCCCATGGCGCGGGCCGCTTCCGTCAATCCCGGATCGACCTCGCGGATTGCTGATTCAACCAGCCGCGCAATAAAGGGAATGGTTGCGATAGTCAGCGGGACAATTGCCGCCGTCGTGCCGATTGAGGTTCCGGCGATCATCCGCGTGAACGGTATGATGGCAACAACCAGAATGATGAAGGGTGTCGAGCGCGCGGCATTGACGATAAGCCCCAGCACCTTGTTGGTTGAAGGCGCAGCAAAAAGCTCGCCCCGCTCACTGGTGGCCAGAAAAACGCCAAGCGGAATACCGAAGAGCGAGCCGATCAATCCAGCGATGGCAACCATGTAAAGGGTCTGCCCTGTGGACTTCACGAGCAGTGCGAAAATATCAGCGGACATAACCGACAACCTCCGATGACAGGCCATGATCGGCGAGAAAGCGTCGGGCCTCGACTATCCTTGCCTCATCCGCCAGCAATGAAACAACCAGCATGCCAAAGGGACGACCGGCAATCTCGTCAACCGCACCCGCCATAATATTGACCTCAATACCGAGATCGCTTCCGAGCCGTGCAAGCATGGGCTCTGTGGCGTTCTCACCCTTGAAGATGATGCGCAGGATCGTGCGCAGACCCGGTTCCGGCTTTTCCACCATCTGCCGCGTCAGAAACTCCGGCAGATGCAGTCCTGCGAGGCCGCCGAGCAGCGAACGCGTGGTCGCATGGGTATGACCGGTGAAAACATCGAAGGTCGGCCCCTGCTCGACAATGCGCCCGCCATCGATCACCGCCACATGATCAGCAATGGTTTTGATCACTTCCATCTCGTGGGTAATCAGAAGAACCGTAAGGCCAAGCTCCTTGTTGATCGTCTTGAGCAAGGCGAGAATAGAACGTGTCGTTTCCGGATCGAGTGCCGATGTCGCCTCATCGGACAAAAGCAGTTTTGGTTCCGTTGCCAAAGCGCGGGCAATACCAATGCGCTGCTTCTGCCCTCCTGAAAGTTCGGATGGGTAACGGTTGCGTTTGTCCGAAAGTCCGACAAGATCAAGCAGCGGTGTCACGCGCTTTTCAATAGTCTGCCTATCAATCCCGGCGATCTCGAGCGGCAGCGCAATATTGTCGAAAGCTGTGCGCGACGAAAGCAGGTTGAAATGCTGGAAAATCATGCCGATTGAGCGGCGCACGTCCCGCAAGCTTTTCTCGTCAAGCTCGGCAATGTTCACGCCATCAACAATGACACGGCCGCTGGTAGGCTTTTCGAGCCCATTGACCAGCCGGATCAATGTGGATTTGCCTGCACCGGAACGACCGATAATACCAGTCACTGAACCGCGCGGAACAGTCAGATCAACACCATCAAGCGCCGCAACTTCCACGCTGGTGCGTCCCGCCGCAAACCGTTTGGATACGCCTTCGAACGCCACCATGGGATTGGCCGCTTTGTTCAATCCATCACCCATGACCTCTTGGGATGGTTTTCCAGTCTTCCGTGTCACAACCGTCATACTCAATTGCGCTGCATTCGCAGCTGCCCTGTTGTCTGTTTGCGACTGTCTATACCGATCAGGTCGAGATTTCGATAGAGCCTGTGGACTTGCGTGAACATTTTCGACGGAAGAAATGTTGATTTTATCGAACTGTGGGATGGATTGTTCTCATGAACAACGCAGTTTTCTTGCCACTTTAGTTCTAAATAATGAATTAAAACAACCACTTACCTCACATGATTCAACTCTGCATTTCTAGCGCGGCTTCGAAAAAGCAGGCAGCGTTGAGTGGCGTTTTTACGCGCAATCCATTTGAGGGTGAAGCAGCACGCACCGAGCCAGCCGGTGTATCGAGAAGATGGGCCTCCCCGACCGTGGCAACGGCCTTGCTCTCAAATCTGGAGGTGCTCTATGCGGTATAAACCGTTTAGCGTCACGCTAGTGGTGAAAAGAACCCGGACCGGCTGGACGCTGATGTTCCGGGTTCAATTCACTAGCTAGAACAGAGGGACGGGCGAAAGTCCGTCCCTCACTCCAGAACCTTACAACACCTCAATCACATTTCCAACCAACCACAGGTTTCAGATCAGGCTGCAAGCGCAAGTTTTGATGCATTCAGGCCACGTTCCAGATCACCGAGAATATCGTCAATATGTTCGATGCCAACCGAAAGGCGAATGTAACCTTCCGAAACGCCGCTTGCGCGTTGCTCGTCCGGTGACAGCTGGGAGTGCGTGGTTGTGGCTGGATGGATGGCGAGGCTTCGCACATCGCCGATATTGGCAACATGGTAGAAAAGTTCGAGCGCTTCAATGAATTTGCGCCCGGCCTGCAAACCACCTTTCAGCTCGAAACCGACCAGACCACCGAAACTGCCGGAAAGGTATTTTTCCGCCCTTTCGCGATCGATCCCGCTCTGCTGGGATGGATGGATAACCTTGGCAATCTCCGGTCGCTTTGCCAGAAAATCCGCAACCTTCTTGGCGTTTTCCACATGACGCTCAAGCCTGAGAGCCAGCGTCTCGATCCCCTGTATCGTCTGGAAAGCGTTAAAAGGTGAAAGCGCTGCACCGAGGTCACGCAACAGTGTCACGCGCGCCTTGATGATATAGGCGACCGGACCAATGGGCTTGACGGCTTCTGTCCAGACCGCACCATGATAGCTTGGATCAGGTGTATTGAGCGCGGGCTGACGTTCCGGAAATTTTTCCCAGTCGAACTGGCCGCCATCAACGATAATGCCGCCGATGGAGGTGCCATGACCGCCCAGATATTTGGTGGTGGAGTACACGACGATAGCTGCACCATGCTGCAGTGGACGCGCGATCAACGGTGCAGCCGTATTATCAACAATCAGCGGGATACCATATTCACGTCCAATGGCGGCAACTTCGGCAATGGGAAATACGGTGAGTTTCGGATTGGGAAGTGTTTCCGCATAATAGGCGCGGGTGCGCTCATCCGTGGCCCGGCGAAACGCTTCCGGATCTTGAGGATCGACAAAGCGCACTTCGATGCCCTGATCCTTCAGCGTATTGGCAAAGAGATTCCACGTACCGCCGTAAAGATCGGTGGAGCTGACGATATTGTCACCGGAACGCGCAAGGTTCTGGACAGCAATTGCCGAAGCCGCCTGCCCCGAAGCAACCGCGAGCGCGGCAATGCCGCCATCAAGCGCAGCAATGCGCTTTTCCAGCACATCGGTCGTCGGGTTACCAATGCGCGTATAAATATTGCCGAGTTCCTTCAACGCGAAGAGATTGGCTGCATGTTCCGTATCGCGAAACTGATAGGATGTGGTCTGGTAGATCGGCACTGCCACGGCACCGGTCGCGGGATCAGCCCGCCAGCCGGCATGCAGGGCGATAGTCTCGGGATGCAAATGGACTGCCATGGTTTTCGTCCTTGTGTTGGTGACGGGATTGATCACCTGTGACACTAGGAGAACTTGCAAAAGCGGGACACGCAGGCTGTTTCTTATTTAAGCTCGTTCCGGCAATCCTATGCTAAAAACCGACTAGAACGATCTAATCCATGCCGATTGGCCACGAGCAAAGCCGGGAATAGAGAATTCCATTCCCAGCTCCACGAAAGCCAACAGTCTGGGATCAGGCTGCCCGATACCGTTCCAGCCAATGGGCATAAGGCGATGGCAGCACCCATGACGGCTTTTCGACACCCAATTCCTTGGCGGCACGGAAAGGCCAATGCGGATCAGTCAGCAACGGACGCGCCAGCATGACCAGATCAACCTTGCCTTCCCGTACCAGCGCATCCGCTTCCTGCGGGGTGCTGATGTACCAGGATGTGGAGGCAGGCAGACCGGTTTCGCGGCGAACCCGTTCTGCGACTGGTCCTAGGAATGCCGGACCCCATGGAATGCTGGTCTTGCCAAGCGAGAAACCCATGCTGACATCGATAAAATCAAGGCCATTGTCTTTCAATAATTTGACAAGCTCAATGGCTTCGCTGAGCGTCTTCTCGTCCTGTCCATCATATTCGATAACGCCGAGGCGAGCAGTGAGCGGTAGGTTCTCAGGCCAGACAGCCCGTACCGCGCGAACGGTTTCGATCAGAAAACGGCTGCGGTTTTCAAAGCTGCCACCATATTCGTCCGTGCGTTTGTTGGAGTGCTCAGACAGAAAACTCTGGGCGAGATAACCATGGGCGAAGTGCAGTTCCAGCCATTCAAAACCGACGGCAAGCGCACGCTTCGCGCTATCAACAAATGCCTGCTGTACCCGTTCGATATCGCCCTTGGTCATTGCGCGTGGGACCTTTGGAAGTCCACCACCATAGGCAATCGCCGATGGTGCAATCGTCTCCCAGCCTCGTGCGTCATCTTCGGCAATATGGTCATCACCTTCCCATGGGCGATTGGCACTGGCCTTGCGTCCCGCATGGGCAATCTGAATGCCCGGAACGGCGCCCGCATCCTTGATGGTCTGGACAGCAGGCGCAAACGCCTTTGCCTGTTCGTCATTCCAAAGTCCGGCACAACCCGGTGTAATGCGGCCTTCCGGCGAGACGGCTGTTGCCTCAACAATCACCAGCCCCGAACCGCCACGCGCCAGCCCACCGAGGTGAACGTGATGCCAATTGTTGATCACGCCATCATTTGCCGAATACTGGCACATGGGCGACACCGCGATTCGGTTGCGCAATGTCACATCCTTCAGGGTGAAGGGGTCGAAGAGAGAGGCCATACTGTTACTCCGGTTTAAGAATCTTTTGGCTGGACGCCAATCATATTTCTATAGTTCGATATAATTCGAACAATAGCAATACACAAAATTTTGTGCTAGGAAGAGTGTATGAGAGAATATCGTCACCCCCAGATCACCGAAGTGCAGCTCGAGTCTGTGCTTTACGCCTTGAGCGACCCCATCCGCCTGTCGATTGTTCGACAGCTTGCGCGCGAGGGTGAAGCAAGCTGCGCCGCGCTTGAAAACGGACGCCCGAAATCCAGCGTGTCGCATCATTTTCGCGTGCTGCGCGAAGCTGGCATTATCAAGACGCGTAATGACGGAACGTCCCGCATCAATGAGTTGCGCGATAATGAACTCGCCGAGGTTTTCCCTGGATTGCTTCCCGCAATTCTTGCAGTGCGCAGCTAGGAGATTGTTGCGCGTCCAAAACCAACTGTGAGTGCGGGTGCCCGTAAGCAGCGGGATACGCAACAAACTCGTCGTGTATTCTGGTTATACCTTGTTTTATTACAAATATTGACGTTGCAAGCCTTACTTTTTACTTATGATAAGTATCCATCTTTCGATTTACAGGTGGGGATTACAAAACATTTCGCCAGGGGCGCAATATTGCTGCGGCATAAACCATAGAACCATAAAGACATTGGTAACTATTATAAAAAATGGTAAGCAAATTAACCAATGCCGAACGTAATAAAAATAGCATAGGGAAATATGAACTCGCCTGTCTGAGGTCCGTGGGTGCCACTGTCGAATTTCCATACACCTGACGCTATCCGGTCGATGTTCGGCATGCGGGGAACGATCAACCCTGCTGTCAAACGGCGTGTCTATGCTGAACAGATGGATGTGGCGCTAAGACTGGCGCCGTTTACCGTCGTTGTCGCCATGAGTGTGGTGTTCGTTGTGGCTTTTGTCTTCTGGGATCAGGGACATAAGCTCTATCTGGGAAGCCTCTCAACAATCGTCACATTGATGACCGCTGCATCGCTCTTTGCATGCTGGCAATGGTACAAGGTGCCGAAGGTCAAGGAGCTTAGCTTTGACGGCATCAAATATCTGATCATCACATCCGCCTGTTATGGCTTATGTCTGGCCAGCATCCCGCTAATGTTGTTTCTGGAAGCCGACGCTTACCATAGGTTGCTCATCGCCTGCACAGCTGCAGGCCTCATGGCAACTGGTATTGGTGTCGCTGTGGTTCCACTTGCAGCCATTGCCTTTTCGGGTGCGATTATCACAGGTTCGTTCTTCGCCCTCGCCTCAACCGGTGAGGATTTCTTTCTTTTCATCGCGATTCTGCTGGCGATCTACGCACTCTTCATCCTGTTCACCATTGTTCATATGAGCAATCTGATCGTCATGCGCACACTCGATCAGATCAAGGTTGAGCAGCAGAAGGAAGTTATCAGTCTGCTTCTTTATGACTTCGAAGAGAACGCCAGCGACTGGATCTGGGAAACTGATGCTGATCTGAAACTTCAGCACACCTCGCCCCGGCTTGCACAGATCGCTGAAAAAACCACCAAACAACTGCAGGGAATGCCATTTGCCCAACTCTTCAAGGTTGACCAGTCGCATGCCGAAGAAGCGGTAAAAGTCGGTTCTATCTGGCAGGCCATCGAGAACCGCACGACGTTCCGCAATCACATCCTGCCGATCAATATCAAGGGCGAGACCCGTTGGTGGTCACTTACCGGTAAGGCGATTTTTGACAATGCCGGGCAGTTCTGCGGCTATCGCGGTGTTGGCTCCGATGTGACAGCCGCCAAACAGTCGGAAGATCAGCTGTCCTATCTCGCCCGTTATGATGTACTGACCGATCTGCCCAACAGAACCCTGTTTACGGATCAGCTGTCGCAAGCAACCAAAGATCTAGAAGAGGGTCTTGCCGGATTTGCTGTCTTCTGTATCGACCTTGATGAGTTCAAGACGGTCAATGACAGCTTTGGCCATGGTATCGGTGATCAACTGCTGAAACAGGTTGCAGAACGTCTGCGCAGCACATCACCAGCCACTTACATAGTGGCGCGTCTCTCCGGTGACGAATTTGCCATCCTTGCCCCCGGCGCGGATCATGAGGATGCAACAACCCTGGCTCAGGATCTAGTCCAGACAATTTCTCAACCGTTCTGGATCGACGGTATTCAAATCAACATCCATATCAGTGTCGGTATTGCTCTTGCGCCGACTGACAGCGTCAACGACATCATGCGTTGCGCTGATCTGGCACTTTATCGCACCAAGAACGAAGGCCGGAATAGCTACCGCTTTTATGAAGTGGAAATGGATGCCCGCATTGAGGCCAAGCGGGCGCTCGCCATGGACCTGCGCGGTGCTTTGGCCCGCAAGGAATTCATTTTGCATTTCCAGCCGATTGTCTCGGCCATAACGCTCAAGACAGTCGGATTTGAAACGCTTCTGCGTTGGAAACACCCGGTGCATGGCTATATTTCGCCGGCCATTTTCATCCCGATTGCCGAAGAGACCGGCAATATTATTCCACTTGGCGAATGGATCATTCAGGAAGCCTGCAGAACAGCCGTGCTCTGGCCAGATGACATCAACGTGGCAATCAATATTTCAGCCATCCAGTTTCGCCACTCGGACCTTGCATCCATTGTTCGCGATGCGCTGACAACGAACAAATTGAAGCCCAATCGCCTTGAACTTGAAATCACCGAGTCGGTGTTTCTTGAAGCCAATGTCGCTGCCATATCCCTGCTTCGCCAGTTCCGCGCCATGGGTGTCAGCATCGCCCTTGATGACTTTGGTACGGGCTATTCCAGTTTGAGCTATCTGCGCAAAATGCCGTTCGACAAGATCAAGATCGATCAGTCCTTTGTGCGTGATCTTCCACACAACCGGGGTAGCCTTGCCATTATTCGCGCTGTCATGGGACTGGGCGCCAGTATGGGCATGAAGATCACAGCGGAAGGTGTGGAAACACGCGAACAGCTTGCCTGTCTGCAAAAGGAAGGCTGTGATCAGGTTCAGGGCTTTCTCTTCAGCCCCGCAGAGCCTTTTGAAAAAACCTCCGGCCTCATGTCATTTGACCGCGACCGTTACGAAGTCGCCAGCTGAAACCATCGCCCCGATGGGTCAAGCCTGACGTTTGGTCTTGTCCTGCACAACAGGACGATAGCTTGGTGACAGCCGCGAGTCCTTGGGCCAATAGGCCAGAAACCCCTTGATGACCTCACCCGGAATATCGAGCGGGTTATACTGATCCCGATCCACAAACATCAAAGACTGCTCACCATGGCCAAGCAGCCCCTGAGCCGCGCTGTGAATCTCGTGCTGCAATGTTACGAACTTGCGGTTGTGCTTGGCGATCTTGATGCGAACACTGATCTGTTCGAATTCCTTCGATTCCCGCCGGTAATCATGGGTGAAAGAGCGTGTAAGAATGTAGAAGCGTGTTGTTGCCAGATCAAAATCCGGCATGCAGACATTAAAAAACAGCTCACGCGCCTTGCCAACCCAGCGCACATAATTGGCGAAATACACATTGCCCACGGAATTGGTGTCGTCATAGGTCGGTGTGAGATGCATGACAAACCACTCACCATCGAAGCCATGCGATTGCGAGATTTCCTCCGAACCCGTCGCAGTGGTTAGCGGTGCGGCACTCATCATGCGGATCGGCTGATCAACAATTTCCACCGGAATAGCCTTCGACTTCGGGCCTATCAATTCGATGATGACAGGCAATGCGCCGATCAAACCGATAAACGGTGACAGGAACAGGAAGCCAGGCACGGGCTGGATATAACCCAGAACGAAGATCAAGGATGATCCGCAGCCAATGAGAAAGCTCAGCACGGGATCAAATTTCGGCTTAGCACCGAGCGCTTCACACACGAGATTGGCCGAGGCGCTGACGAACAATGTCGCAAAAGGCATCATGAAATACATGAGTGAAAAGTTTGCCGGCACTGCCGCATAGGCGACCCAGGCGGCACCAATCAGCAACCAGAGCGGTGATGATGCAATGCCATCGGGGATGAGCGCAAGCAATGGGCTGTTGCTGCGCATGTTTTTGCCGCGCAGATACCAGCTGGTAGCGCAGTAAAAACTGTCGACCGTCGATGCCAATGCGATGACAGTCCAGATGACAAAGGCGATTCCCAGATAGGTCGAACCATTTTCCGCAGAAAGCACAGCCGCTGCGGAAACAGATCCCTGCGCACTGGGCAAACCATCAATGGAAATAATGCTGCCAATGGGTCCCACCGCCGAGGCTGTCAGCGCATTGAGCAAAAGAAAGCCGAAGAACAGCAAGGCACCGGCACCATAGGCGAGGCCGACAGACCCACCCTCGCGCTTGATATAGACGGCACGCTGCCAGTGCTGGATGTCGAGCCAAGGGCCGAGCAAAAACCCGATCAGCGTTGGCATAACCAGACCATAAAAACGCGCATCGAAACTTTGAAGCGGCACACCGGGATAATCAGACGTTTGTCTCAGACCGACCAGCAGAACAATACCAGCGGCAACACCGACAATCATGTAGACGATATGCAGCAATTTGAGCTGTTGCAGGGACAGGGCATGTCCAATCGCACAGGAGACCAAAAGCAGGAAAGCGACGCCGATCGATGCACCCTCACCCACAATCGGTTGCCAGAGATAGGCAACAAACCCGAAAATCGTAACAACAAGCGCCGCCATCTGGAAAAGCAGAAAGACGCCAACATAGCGGCTTTCAATATCCTTCATGATCTGATCAGGCGTTCGCTTGCTGCGACCAAGAATATAACCGAATAGCCAGAGCCCGCCGACATTGGCAATCGCGAACCCGAAAAAGCCCAGCCAGCCATAAGTCAGGGTGACATGGATTGAATAGAAGAAACCCAATCCCCATAACCAGGATAGGCCAATTGTAGGCGCCCACATAAGATTTCGCACGAACGTCATGTCTATCCAGCTTTTCGAGAGTCGGTGATCGTCAACACCAACTTTAATCGACGTTATTCGTCGTGATAAGTCAATGATTTGCTCTTCGCAGTTGCGCAAAGAATCAGCATTTTTTGCTTTCTTTCCTATTGCAGGCACAAACAGTTTTCATCGGGATTTCCAGCCAGAATAACGTTGGGAATGCTGTCAGGACTGAAGGCTGAAGTCCCGATACGGACTGTTGCGCAATGGTTCCTCCAAGATACAGCAAAATCATAGCAGGAATCACCACAGATCCACGATTTATCGTCCGGGTGTGAAAGCGATATGTCAGCGAGCAGAGCGCGATTATAACAGGGATTCAATGCTGGCCAGATGGGTAATCAGCTTTTGATAACGCCCTTGCAAGGGTTGTCATGGGGTAGCTCGAATGGTCTAACCCCATGAGAACATTTGTAATCTGGAGGGGCCAACATGAACCAGAACATGCTTTACCTGATCATTGGTGGATTGATCGTGCTCGTCCTCGGGCTGGGTTTCTACATTTACGAGCAGAATACAAAGCCAACGGGGATCGAGTTAAAGATCGGCGAAAGCGGCGTGTCGGTTCAACAGAAATAGCACAGAAACAGCAGGCACCGGCTTCCATATCGCCGGTGCCTGTTGTCTGATTATAGGCCAGCAATCTTCCTGAGATCATCGACTGCGCCCGGCGCGGCAGCAAGAACGGGCGCGCCCTTGGTCAACCCATCTCCCTTCACCGGAAAAGGATGGTGCCAGCCGCCCGCTTCCTTGACGAGGCAATACCCGGCCATGCAGTCCCAGGCATGCATGTAAGGTTCGTAATAGCCAACCAGACGCCCCGCCGCCACATAGGCCAGCATGAGTGCGCCTGAACCATTGCGGATAAAATTGCCGCCCGCTTCCAGCAACTTTTCCACCAGCGACGCAACGACCGCCGGGGTGACATGATGATTGGCACCGATGCCCGTCACCGCATTCCGAATGGTTTTTTCAGAATCGATCATGAGCGGCTTGCCGTTCAGAGTCGCACCCATGCCAAGCGCTGAAGCATAAAGCTCATCATTGCAGGGCACATAAATCACCCCGACAACGATCTCCTCACCACGCATGGCCGCAATGGAAATACACCAGGTCGGCATGCCGTTGACGAAAGGACTGGTGCCATCAATCGGGTCAATGACCCATGTGAACTCCGAGGTTCCCTCGCTCACACCATACTCTTCGCCAAGCACTGCATCACCGGGATAGGTAGCGCCGATACGCGCACGGATCAGTTCTTCCACTTCCCGGTCGGCGATTGAAACCACATCCTGCGGATCAGCCTTGGTTTCAATAACCAGCCGCTCGCGCGCATTGAAATGCGCCAGTGCCACGGCTCCGGCTTCGATAGCCATCTTCTTGGCAAGGCCAAAACGGCCCTGCAATTCGGCTTGCGCATGCGATGTCATGATAGTCCTTTGAAAATACAGTTTCAGTTGTTGATGATAGCGATGCCACGGTGATGAAAACCGATGCTCACATTGGTTGCGGGAGCAAGATTGCGATCAACCGCCGGATCAACCACAAACAGTGTTCCGGATGCCGTTTCCACCTCATATTCCACATGATCGCCAAGATAGGCGGCGTGCCGGATGCTTCCGGCAAAGGCACCGTTCTCCTCCGGCTCCAGCGTAATTGCGTTCGGCCTCACTGCAATCTTTGCCGGCCCCGGCTTGGCATTGCGCCCCGGCACCGTATGTTCCAGCGTGCCAATGCGGATAATAGCCTTGCCGCCATCGCTGCGTAGCACTTCACAAGGCACCACATTGGCCTCGCCGATAAAGTCGGCAATAAATGATGAAGCCGGTGCCTCATACAATTCGCGCGGCGTCCCCTGCTGGGCAATCACGCCGTCCTGCATCACGATGATGCGGTCGGATACGGCAAGCGCTTCCTCCTGATCATGGGTGACATAAACTGCCGTGAAACCAAGCCGCTGCTGCAACTCGCGGATTTCTGTACGCACGCGGCGGCGCAGACGCGCATCGAGATTGGACAGGGGTTCATCCAGCAGCAACACTTGCGGCTCCAGAACCAGCGCGCGGGCAACGGCAACGCGCTGCTGCTGGCCACCGGAAAGCTCGGCCGGCAGGCGCTGGCCATACCCTGCAAGGCCAACCTGTTTAAGACCCTCTTCTGCTTTTTCGCGGGCATCAGATTTTTTCATGCCGGATGATTCAAGGCCATAAGCAACGTTCTCAAGCACCGACATATGCGGAAACAAGGCATAGGACTGGAACACCATCGACACATCGCGCTCATTGGCGGGCAGCATGGTCACATCCTTGCCGCCGATCAGGATACGGCCCGAAGACGGGTGCTCAAGCCCGGCCAGCATGCGCAGGGTCGTGGTCTTGCCGCAGCCGGAAGGTCCAAGCAATGTGACAAGCGTGCCGGGCTCGATGTCCAGCGACAGATCATGAATCGCCGTGAAATTTCCGAATTGTTTTTTGACATTGGAGAAAACGACAGAGCCGGTGCGATGCGTGGTCATGAGGCGGCCTTTTCTTTTGGGGTGGCAGACGGAACAAAGGCAGTTGCGACACGGTTTTCACGCCGCAGCTTTCGTTCGCCCACCAGAAGCTGGAAACAGGTGATGATGACGATCATCACGACAATCAACATGGAGGAATAGGCCACCGCCACGCCGTACTCGCCATTTTCGACCAGTCCGACAATGTAGGATGTCGCCATATTATACTCGGCGCTCACAAGGAATATGACAGCGCTGATTGAGGTGATGGCCCGCACAAAGGAATAGACGAGTGCAGCAACGATCGCCGGACGCAGCAGGGGCAGAATGACCTTGCGGATGGTACGGAAACTGGTTGCCCGCAATGTCAGCGATGCCTCATCGAGGCTCTTGTCGAGCTGGCTCATGGCCGCCACGCCGCCACGCACGCCAACGGGCATGTTGCGGAAGACAAAACAGGCAATGAGGATCAGCGCCGTACCGGTCATCTCAAGCGGTGGCAAGTTGAACGCCATGATGTAACTGATGCCGATAACGGTGCCGGGAATGGCAAAGCTCATCATCAGGGCAAACTCAAACACATTACGACCGACAAAGCGCTGGCGAACGATCAGATAGGCCGTCAACAGACCGACAGCGGCAGTCAGCGGGGCGGAGATCAGCGCGATCTTGATGGTCGTCCAGAACGAATTCCAGGCAACGCCGGTCCAGGCGATGGCACCATTCTCGAAACTGAAGGAGAATGCCCGCTGGTAGTGCTCCAGCGTCAATGTGTTGTCGAGACCCCATGTGCGCACGAAGCCGCCAAACAGGATCATGCCGTAGATGACAAGTGTGAAAATGATCCATGGAATGACAATCGCATGAACACCAATGGACAAAGATCGCGGCAAGGCGATATGCGCGCCGGAATCTCCCTTGCCCGTCACCGTGGCGAAGCTCTTGCCCGCCAGCCACACACGCTGGGCCAGAAACGCCGACAGTGTGAAGAAGAGAAGAATGATCGCAAGAACAGCCGCCCGCGACGGGTCATTCTGCGAGCCGACCACCGCAAAGAAGATTTCCGTCGACAGCACGCCGTGGCTGCCGCCAAGCACCAGTGGATTACCGAAATCCGCCATGCTTTCGATAAAGCCGATGAGAAACGCATTGGCGAGGCCGGGCTTCATCAGGGGCAGCGAAACCCGCCAGAATGTGCGCCAGCGGTCGGCACGCAGGGTCTGCGACGCCTCTTCCATGGATGGGCTCACGCCTTCCACAACGCCAATCAGCACAAGGAAGGATATTGGCGTGAAGGACAGGACCTGCGCGATCCATATGCCGGTCAGGCCATAGAGCCAGCGGCCCGGCTCGATGCCGAAGAAATTGGACAATTGCTGGGTCACAACACCCGCCCGGCCAAACAGCAGGATGAGCGCAAGGCCAATAACAAAAGGCGGCGTGATAATCGGCAGGATCGTCAGCAGACGCAGGCCTTTTTTGAACGGGAAGCGCGTGCGCGTTGCCACCAGTGCAAAACAAAGGCCGAGAAGCGTGGAACCGGAGGCGGAAAGAATGGCAAGAAACAGCGTGCGCCATGCAACGCCGCAGCGATTGCCGCCCACAACGCAATCAAGGCTCCAAATCGACGGGTCCTGAATATTGCGGATAAAACCGGATGGATCGAACGAGCCATCAACACTCTGAACGGAACCGATAAGCATGCTGCCGACGGGGTAGAACACGAAAATCGCGACCAGAAAGATCAGCAGTGCAATTGATGCAACGACAAACGCATCACCGCGCAGGACGCCCCGCTCGGCGAGCCCAAAGGAGAACATCAGGACAAACGATAACGCGACCAGACCGGCACCAGCGCCCATGGAGGGTTGCCCGTCCGCAAGCGTTCCGAACAGATGTTCGCTGATCGCCCAGGTCCAACCGGTAAAACCAACAGCCAGACCCTGCAGCACCAGAAACACAATGCCAACAGCCCCTGCACCGACAAGCAGATTGGCCCGCAAAGGCGAAACCTTGAAAGCGCGCGCGATCAGTCCCAACGCGAACAGAACGGCGATAATGATAAGTGTCCAGCGCCCATGATAAGCCATCTGCACGAGGCCGGGTGCCTCTGCCGGGCCGGACGGAAAATTGCCAAGCCAGCCGAAGCCATAGAAACCGCTTTCGATCCTGTACCACGGCACAAGCGCAAACCCGGCAAGGCCTATACCGAGGGCAATGTTCAATCTCCGGTCGCTACGTTCCATTGTGCTACCCAATACTGTCTTCAATGATGGAAATGGCAGTCGCGTGCCCGAATGCATAAAACCGGGCACGCAAAACTCAGGAAATCAGATCAATTGGCGCTTGCGCCGATTTCCTTATCCCAGCGCTCAAGCAATGCCTTGCGCTTTTCCGGATCGCCATAGGTCTTGAAGTCGTAGTCGATGAGCTTGATGTCTTCGAACTTCGGTGCCTCCGGCGGAACGACAGCTGATTTGTTCGAAGGCAGCTGGAAGGATTTTGCTTCCTTCATGTGCGATTGCACTTCGGCTGACAGCGCCCAGTCATACCATTTCTTCGCCGCATCGAGATTGCGCGCGCCCTTGATGATCGACATGGAGCCGATTTCGTAGCCCGTACCCTCGCACGGTGCCACGGTCTTCACAGGGAAGCCCTCGACAGTCTGTGCAACAGAATCATGCATGAAAACGATACCGAGCGCGGTCTCACCGCGCGCAGCAGCTTTCACTGGCGCAGAGCCGGACTTTGTATATTGGGACACATTGGTGTTGAGCTTCTTCAGGTAATCATAGGCCTTGTCTTCGCCCATGATCTGCACAAGCGAGGCAAGCGCCGTATAGGCGGTGCCCGACGAATTGGGGTTAGCCATCTGAATCTCGCCCTTATAGGACGGATCGAGCAGATCAGCCCAGCACTTGGCCTCCTTCAGGTTCTTTTTCTTGACGATATCCGTGTTATAGCCCCAGCCGAGCGCACCGGCATAAACACCAACGGTCCTGTAACCGGAACTTTCCGCCTGCTTCTTCGCCCAATCCTGCAACTGATCGAGCAGTGGTGACTTATATTCCTGCGTCAGGCCTTCGGAAGCCGCCTGCAAATGCGGATCACCTGTGCCAGCCCACCAGATATCAGTCTTTGGGTTACGCGCCTCGGCGCGGATTTTTGCATAGGTCTCACCCGATGACAGGCGCACCATATTGACCTCAATGCCCGTATCCTTCTCGAACATGCCCTTCATCAACTCGCAGATGACGACATCAGCCGAGCAGATCAAATTGAGATTGTCCGCAGCGTGCGCCTTTATTGGCATCATCTGGATACCAACGGCAAAAGCGGCAGCAATGGCAAAGACTGAACGCATGAATTTCTCCTCCCTGAAAAAGCGGCACCTCCATGCCGTCGCTTATTTTTGCAAGCGTGTGCAAAGCTTTCACACCCGAATACATCATGTCAAGTAAGCTCAGTACTTTTGTCTCAGAAAATATGAACACGTACATATTGCGAAGGAGCGCAAACGCGTGCAACCTATGATGAAACAGAAGATTGCCGGGTGGAACCTTTTTGAACAAATCATTCATCAGCGCTGAAGACGTTGCAAAACGGGCTGGCGTTTCGCGCTCGGCGGTTTCCCGCACATTCACGCCGGGAGCCAGTGTCTCCGAGGAAACGCGCCGACGCGTCATTGAAGCTGCTGATGCGCTTGGCTATCACGTCAATCAGCTTGCTCGCGGACTGATGCGCAGTGAAAGCGGCATCGTCTGCCTTGTCGCTTCGGAAATGGACACGCCCTATCGTGCCCGGCTGGTGCGGGAGTTGTCCCATGCCCTGCAAAGGGTCGGCAAGGTGTGCATGATCATCAACACCGACCGTTCCGATGGCAGTGTCGATGCGGCCCTGCGGCAAACTCTCAATTATCGCGCCGACGCCTCGATCCTGTTGTCGGGGCTGCCTGATAAGGCCATCACCAAACTCTGTCTCGACAGCGGCCAACGTATCGTTCTCATCAATCGGGACGACGACGTCGAAGGCCCGCTTTACATCAACCTTGATGACAGGCGCGCGGCGCGCGCGGTCGTCAGCGCATTTCTGCGGGCCGGTTGCCGGCGCCTGGCCTTTGCCAACTCTGCCGTCGGCACGCCGAGCCTGATGGCGCGCGAACGCGGCTTTGTCGCTGCAGCGGCAGAGTTCGGGCTTGAGGTGACGGTGATACGGCACGGAAATACAGTTTATAAGAGCGGACAACAGATTGCCCGCATGCTGTTTACCGAACCTGCCCGCCCTGATGCTGTTTTCTGCGTCAACGATCTGATGGCGTTCGGGTTGATGGACAGCGCGCGTCACGAGTTTTCGCTGCGCATTCCCGAGGACCTTTGTGTTACGGGCTTCGATGACATCCCACAGGCAAGCTGGTCATCCTACGCGTTGACCACTTTTACCCAACCTGTCGACGATATCGTGAAAAGCAGTGTGGAATGGCTGACGAGTACCGAAAATCCGACCGGGGCAGACAATCCCTCAATCAATCTGCACGCTCCAATGATCTGGCGTAAAACAATTCGCGGCAAACCAGCTTAATCAGTAGAAAAGCTTCCCCAGACGCTGAAACGGCCGCGCCCTGCCCGCTTGGCTTCATAAAGTGCCCGGTCTGCAAGATTAAGCAATTCGTCTGGCCCGCCCAAGGTCGCAGGGCTCATCAGATCGAGCACACTGACACCAATACTGACCGAGGTCTTGCCCGCCGGCGTTCCCTCATGGTCCAGTTGAAGACCCGCCACGGTATCAATAATCGTTTTTGCCACATCTATGGCATCGGCCATCATTGCGGCGGGTAACAGCGCGGCAAACTCTTCGCCGCCGAAACGGGCGACAACGCCTGTACCTTCCCTGACGACCCTGTTCAGGACACGCCCCACCTGCACGAGGCAGCGATCTCCGGCCATATGTCCGTAAACATCATTATAGGCTTTGAAATGATCAATATCGATCATAAGCAGAGCCACGGACTGGCCACGGTCAATGGCCTTGTCATATTCCCGTTTGAGCAGGCGATTGAACTTACGCCGGTTCGGCAGATCGGTGAGATGATCGCTTTCCGACAGTTTCTTCAACTTCCGGTTGGCTTCGAGCAGTTTTTGCTCCAGTTCCAGCCGCATCCGAACGGTCGATGAGAGCTGTTCCTCAATCAGTTTCTGACTGCTGATATCAACACTCGTTGCCAGAAGCCGCAGCGGCGATCCATCGGGCCCATATTCGACAATCTTGCCGCGGCTCATTATCCAGGCCTGTCCGCCGCTACCGCGTGGCACGCGATATATGGCTTCGAAATATGGCTTGCGGCCACTCACCACGTCTTCAAAAGCCTGAATGGCGCCCTGCTTGTCGTCAGGATGAACAATGTCCCATGCAATATTTTCCGTCTCCGGACTTGCCGGATCAAGCCCGAGCAGAGCACGGTATTGCGGGGATCGCCAGACACGGTTCGTCGCAATATTCATGTCCCATATCCATTGCCCCGCACTTTCCAAAGCATAGGCGGTGCGCTGTTCGACTTGCGCCAGCTGTTCAGACATCCGCTTCATATTGGTGATGTTGGTATAGGCGACGGATATCCCGGCCACTTCGCCAAGATCATTGGTAACAGGAGCGGCCGAAACCATGAAGGTTTCACCCGAGCGTTGAAGCTCGTGATCGGGAACGGGTTTTTCTTCCAAAGCAGTAACGAGGCTGACCCGGAGCAACGCCGCATGATCAGGCACAATATCCTCGACCAGACGGCCAATTGCATGGTCACTGCTGATGCCAAGCATACGCGAAAGCTGGTCGTTAACGGTAACAAAGACGCCATCGCGATTGAGATAGCAGAGCCCAACCGGAACCTTGTCATAAACAGCTTCGATCTGGAGCAAGCGATCACCCCCCCGCTCATTCTGGGTGTCGAATGGTGATTGTCGCGACTTGCTCGATGGCATCACACAGTCTTGGCTCCTCCGCAGGCAACCCGCGGCACCCCTACTTTGGCGACCGGAAAGGCAGAGCGTCAAGTCAATTACTGCAACCTAAGGTTAATTATCGGTCACATGGCCTGAACCATTTTTTGACAGGTGACTGGCGTCTTTTCCAGCCGCCCGTTACGCTGTGCCATCAGACAAGCAGGAGGCATTATGTCGGAAGATCATCACCATCACGATGAACCTGTCGATTGGCGCGAGCATGGCGTGAAAGTCATTCCGGGTAATTCCCTTGATCCCAACACGGCACAAACACCCGGTATGAACCGGGCAGCCGCAATCAACCATGCCCGCGCCGGTGCCGAGAAAATTTGGGCCGGGACCGTTGTCATTCACCCCAATGCCAAAACCGGCGCCCGCCACCATGGTGATCTTGAAAGCATCATCTATGTGGTTAAAGGCAAGGCACGGATGCGCTGGGGCGAGAAGCTGGAATATGTGGCAGAAGCAGGTCCGGGCGATTTCATTTTTGTCCCGCCTTACGTTCCACATCAGGAGATCAATGCCAGCGAAGATGAGCCGCTGGAATGTGTGCTGGTTCGCTCCGGTCAGGAGCCGGTGGTTGTCAACCTCGATATCGAACCCGCCGAAAAGCCGGAGGGCGTTCTTTGGAAAGATCCCATTCACCGATGAGACACAGACTAGGCAATCTGGACACGCTGCTGTTTCTCGAACCGTTTGACCAGTCGGTCCCGCCTGAGCTTTGACAATCGATACAGCCAGAAAATCCCGTCAAGCTGGTCAATTTCGTGTTGCAGACACACAGCCAGCAATCCATCGGCGTCTTGGATTTGCGCGGCGCCGGTCAGGTCCTGATAGCTTATACGGACGGACGATGGCCGTTCAACTTCATCGTTGATGCCGGGCATCGACACGCTGCCCTCCATATTCTTCACCAGAGCAGCCGATGCCGATTCAACTGATGGATTGATATAATATCGCACACCCTGCCCGTCATCGAGTTCAACAACCACGACGCGTTTCAAAATGCCGATATGCGGCGCCGTAATACCGATTCCAGGTGCATCGCGCATGGTGTCGAGCAGATCGGCAGCCAAGGTCCGCAAGCTGTCATCAAACTCCGTGACAGGTTCTGCCTTTGCCCGCAGATGCGGGTTTGGAAATTTTACAATCGTGCGAACTGTCATATCGATACTCCGGTCAAAACCGCGTGGCAGATCAGCAACGCCTGTCCACCCTGTTGCCCCAAACCACTGCCAGAATGCAAGCTTGCTTTACAAGCGGCACCACGCCCGATAATCCACAACGAATGACTGTGGTCTCCGTTATCTGACGGAAAGACCCAACGAGGCTGATGAATGTCCTCCAGCGAAACCGAGATCAAACAACAGGTTCTGCCAAGGGGCGCGCTATCTCTAACGCTTCTTGCTCTGGCAACGACGATTGCCTCGTTCATCGTGATGATGGGCATCACCACCATATCGCCGACAAAAGAGATCACCCAGCTTATCATCGCCGCCAATACGGTCTCGATCCTGCTGCTGATCTATCTGTCCTATGCGACCGTACGAAAGCTCTTCCTTTTCAAGAACAAGGAAAAGCACAATGATCTGCACACCAATATCGCCTTCATCTTCGCTCTGATCGCGTCGATACCGTGCATCATTGTCGCCTGTTTTTCGTTGATTATTCTGGATAACAGACTGAATTCATGGATCAATGTCGACAACAACAAGATTATCGACATGTCGATCAAGGCAGCGCAGTCCTATACGGAAGACAATGCCCAGAATCTGGTGACTACAACCCTTTCCATGGCCATTGAGCTTGACCAGCGGCGTATGCTTTTCAGCCTGGATCGCGGCGCTTTTGCTGACTGGCTGACCTATGATGCGGGCCGTAACAATCTTCTGGGCGCGTCACTGGTCAAATCAACAGGCGAAATCGTTGTCAGTGCAAACCTCATCAATGACCACCAGCTGCCGCCGGTTCCGCTGACGGCATTGCGCGGCGCTGCTGGCGACCGGCCCGCCCTGATCCCGCCGGGTGAGACCAATCTGGTCGGGGCCGTCGTCAAGACACAGGCACTGCCGGACCTCTACCTCTATACGCTGCGCACCATCGATCCGTCGGCTCTGAACAATATGCGGGTTATGACCGATAATAACAGCGAGTATCAGTCGCTGGCCAGCAACCGCAAGAACACGCAGATCGCCTATGCGCTGCTCTACGTCGAATTGACATTATTGCTGCTTCTGACAGCCGTCTGGACAGGCATCGCCGTCGCCAATCGTGTGGTTCAGCCCATTCGCCTGCTTATCGGGGCAGCCGAAGAAGTAGCGACAGGAGATTTTGATGTCTCTGTTCCTGTTCGCGGATCTGATGGCGACATTGGCTCGCTATCCCTGACCTTCAACAAGATGGTCAGACAGTTGAAAACCCAGCACACCGATCTGATCTCGGCAAAAGAGCAGATCGATGAGCGCAGGCGATTTACCGAGGCCGTTCTTTCCGGCGTCACCGCTGGCGTGATCAGCGTCAACACACAAGGCGACATTGCTGTTATCAACCGGCCCGCTGAAACCATGCTGCTGGAGGATGGCGTTTCGACGATCGGCGGCAATTTGACAGAGCTTCTGCCGGAGTTTGGCGAAGTCTTCACCACGGCACGCGATAGCGGACGCTCGTCAAGCCGCAAGCAGATTGCCATGACCCGCAATGGTGTCGCCCGTTCATTCAACGTCCAGATCACGCGCGAAGACGCGGACACCCAGAACACATCCTATGTGGTTACGGTCGATGACATCACCGATCTCGTCGCGGCACACCGCTCATCCGCCTGGGCTGATGTTGCGCGGCGTATCGCCCACGAAATCAAAAATCCGCTGACACCTATTCAGCTTTCCGCCGAAAGGCTGCGTCGCCGTTACGGCAAAGTCATCACCGAAGACCGTGAAGTCTTTGACCAGTGTACCGAGACCATTATCCGGCAGGTCGGCGACATTGGCCGCATGGTGGATGAGTTTTCCGAATTCGCCCGCATGCCAAAGCCGCAGCTGGCCGCAACGGATGTTCGCGATGTCCTGCGCGACGCATCTTTCCTTGTTGAAATCAGCAACAGCCAGATCAAGTTCGAACATGAATTCGCCGACGAGCCACTTATCGGCAATTTCGACAGCCGCCTTTTGGGGCAGGCATTCGGCAACATCATCAAGAATGCATCTGAGTCCATCGATGCCATGCTGCAGTCCGGCGCTGTCAGCGAAGGACACATACTCGTACGGGCGGCGGGCTCTGGTCCTTCCATCCTTGTTGAAATCGTCGACAACGGAAAGGGGTTACCAGCCGAAAACCGGCATCAATTGCTGGAGCCTTACGTGACCACCCGCGAAAAGGGTACCGGACTTGGCCTCGCCATCGTCAAGAAAATTGTCGAGGACCATGGAGGACGGCTCGAAATGCATGATGCCCCGGCGGGTTTCTATGAAGGCCGTGGAGCGCTGGTGCGCATGATCTTTCCCAGACTGGTTGACGCGGCGGCTGGTAACGAAAAATTAACGTAATCTCACGGTTCCGATATCAAATGTGATGATTCCACGCCGGACAACAAATTGAGCCCCAGTCCGGTAAGTGCTATACTCCGAACTGCTGTAATCCGGATGGCTGAATACCAATTCCGCACGCTCCGGCAGCAGGACATGAATCACTCTTTTCAAAAACGATCGTTGGCCAACAGAGTCAGCGGCGGGTGTTCGTGGTCTTTGAGAACGCGCCGGTTTAGCCGGTTACGCTCAACAGGAGGCAAGTGATGCGACACGTTAAAGAAAACGGCGATCTGTGCAATTGGATAACATGCTCTGCCATTTTGTTCGGAGCAATGATGGTAACGGCTGTTATCTTCGCGGTCTGACCGTTCTTGTAAACATCTGATATTTCAGGCGGTAACGCTGGCAAGCGCTCCGGAAGGAGTTTCGTTTGCCAGCAAATTCTATCGTACAATTGCCTGGGGCAGCCTCCTGCCGCCAATGCCGATCACCTTCCTGTTACAACCTCTGGTAAGGGTGGCTTTTCTGTGTCATCAATCGCACATGCTGCGTTGACTTTGACATCTGTCCCACAGACACGGATAACCGAGGAGCGGCCTGATGATAGCCCTGAATATAAATGGCGAAGATCGCAACGTTGATGTGCCGGAGGATATGCCTCTGCTCTGGGTGCTGCGTGATGTGATTGGTTTGACCGGCACCAAATTTGGTTGTGGCATTGCCCAGTGCGGCGCTTGTACGGTGCAGCTGGATGGACGCCCGGTACGCTCCTGCGTCCTGCCCGCCGCCTCGGTTGGTTCGCGCAAGATAACGACCATTGAAGCGGTTAGCGCCACGCCATCAGGCAAGAAAATACAGGACGCCTGGCTCAATCTGGAAGTCGTGCAATGCGGCTATTGTCAGTCCGGACAGATCATGTCCGCCTCCGCCCTGCTTGATCGAAACCCCGACCCCACTGACCGCGATATTGATGCGGCCATGTCCGGCAATATCTGTCGATGCGGCACCTATCCCCGGATTCGAGCGGCCATAAAACAGGCCGCGAAGGCCTGAGGAAATGGAGATAGCCAGCATGAGCAAGCCATCCTCCTCCCCCTCCCCGAAAACAGGAACTTCCCGCCGCGCCTTCCTGCAAGGTGGCGGCCTGATTCTGGGCTTTGCATTATTTGGCGCAGGCGTGAAACCGGTCCTTGCCGCCAGCACTGCACTGCCGGTTGACGGTGATGTCACCGCCGCCTTTTCGCCCGATGCCTATATTCGCATCGGCACCGATGGGCAGATCACGCTCATCCTTCCCAATATCGAAATGGGTCAGGGCACCCATACGGGCGAAGCAACGCTGATTGCCGAGGAACTGGAAGTCGGCCTTGATCAGGTTAAAGCCGTCGATGCACCACCAAACGACAAGCTCTATGCGACCGCGGCCCTTGGCGGACAGGCCACAGGCGGCTCCACATCCATGCGCGCCACCTGGGAACCGCTGCGCAAAGCGGGCGCGACTGCGCGCATGATGCTGGTTGCAGCAGCAGCAGCCGAATGGTCGGTGCCCGTGACGGAATGCGCCGCCAGGCTTGGCGTTGTTACCCATCAGCCAACCGGCCGCCAGCTCGCCTATGGCGCTCTTGCCGACGCAGCCGCAAAGCAGCCTGTACCAACAGAGGTCAAGCTGAAGGACCAGAAGGACTTCCAGCTGATCGGTAAATCCAGCCGCAGGCTTGATACACCGGGCAAAGTCAATGGTGCTGTAAAGTACGGCATCGATATCCGTGTGCCCGATATGAAGGTCGCGACTGTCGCCGCCTGCCCCGTCTTTGGCGGCAAGCTGCAGGATGTGGACGACAAGGTAGCACGCGCTATTCCGGGCGTGCGCGATATCGTCAAGCTCGACAATGCCGTTGCCGTCATTGGCGACCATTTCTGGGCTGCGAAGAAGGGCCTTGAAGCACTTAACATCACCTGGAATGAAGGCGCGAATGCCAAACTTGACAGCAGCAACATCATGGCGGCCCTCAAAGCCGCATCCGAGCACAAAAAGCCGATCATGGCGCGGCAGGAGGGCGATGTTGAAGCCAAGATGAAGGCTGCGGCCAAGAAGGTCGAGGCTACCTATGAGCTTCCATTCCTTGCGCATGCGCCGATGGAACCCATCAATTGCGTCGTGCATGTCCGCGCCGATGAATGCGAAATCTGGGTTGGCACGCAGGTGCCTGCGATTGCGCAGGGTGTCGCCGCACAGGTTACAGGCTATCCACTCGAAAAGGTCATCCTGCATAATCAGTTGATCGGCGGTGGCTTTGGTCGTCGCCTTGTGGCCGAATCCGTGGCACAGGCCGTCGCCATCGCCAAGCAGGTCAGCTATCCCGTCAAGGTGATCTGGACCCGCGAAGAAGACATCCAGCACGATCTTTACCGCCCTGCCTATTATGACCGCATATCTGCGGGCCTTGGCGAAGACGGTTTGCCAACAGTGTGGGTTGACCATGTTGCCGGTGGTTCGGTGCTCGGAAATTACATCCCGAGCGGCTGGCCTGAGGATAAGCTTGATGACGATGCGGTCGAGGGCGCTGCAAAGCCTCCCTATGACCTGCCCGTCATTCACGTCGACTGGGTGCGCGAGGACCCGCCGGTTCCGATCACATGGTGGCGCGGGGTTGGCCCCACCCACAATGTGTTTGTGGTTGAAAGCTTCATGGACGAACTTGCCCATGCGGCGGGCAAGGACCCCGTAGAATACCGGAGGGCACTGACCAAGAACCAGCCACGCGTGGCAGGCGTGCTTGAACTTGTTGCTGAAAAATCCGGCTGGGGCACACCGCTCGCCGCTGGCATGGGGCGGGGCATCTCGCTGCATGACGCCTTCGGCAGTTTCATGGCGGCGGTATTGGAGATTTCGGTCTCACCCGCAGGTGAAATCACACTGCACCGCGCAGTTGTCGCTGTTGATTGCGGCGTGACAATCAATCCCAATACGGTTGAAGCACAGATTGAAGGCGGGCTGATCTTCGGGCTTTCCGCAGCGCTTTATAGTGGCATCACCTTCAGTGAGGGACGCGTGAATCAGAGCAACTTCCACGACTACCGCATCCTGCGCAACAATGAAGCGCCAAAAATCGAGATCCATCACGTCAAGAGCACCGAATCCCCCGGTGGTATCGGTGAGACCGCAACGGTTTCCGCCGCACCAGCCTTGGGCAATGCCATCTTCTCGGCAACCGGCAAGCGTCTGCGCACGCTTCCCTTCAACCGGGACGAGCTGAAAACGGGCGGAACCGAGAAAAAGAGTGTCTCGATGATACCGCCGCTGACAGCACCCTTATTCGCTGCTCTGGCAACCACAAAGGCCGAGGAGCCTTCTGAAACTGCATCTGAAGAATTGTGAGGTCTGAATCATGAAGAGACTGGGCCTCCTTTTTCTCGCCGCAGTGGTTGTTATCGCTGCGGGCGTCGCAATCTTCCTGTTCAAACCGGCATCCCTGCCGGATGTATCGGAAGCTGCCGCTAAACTGCCGACCGGTCAGGCACTGATTGATCGCGGTGAATACCTGACCCGCGCGGCGGACTGCGTTGCCTGCCACACCACGGCGGGCGGCAAGCCCTATGCGGGCGGTCTTGCCTTCAAGCTGCCATTCGGCACGATCTATTCCCCCAATATCACAGCAGACAAGGAAACCGGCATCGGCAACTGGACCGATGCGGAATTCGTGCGCGCTTTGCATCAGGGCATCGACAAGGAGGGGCAGAATCTCTACCCGGCCTTTTCCTATGCGGCTTATGCCCAGATGACGACGGAAGACGCGCTGGCCATCAAAGCCTATCTGTTCAGCCTGCCGCCTGTCAGCGCAGAAGCACCGAAGAATGAATTGGGTTTCCCTTTCAACCAGCGCTACGTCATGCGCTTCTGGAACCTGCTGTTTGTGCCAAGCGGCCCCCTGCAGCCTGATCCGAAACAGAGCGAGGAATGGAACAGGGGCGCCTATCTGGTCGAGGCCATGGCCCATTGCGGCGAGTGCCACACGCCGCGCAATCTGATGTTTGCAGTCAACGATGGCAAGAAATTCGCCGGAGCCGAACTTCAGGGCTGGAAAGCCTACAATATCAGTTCCGACAAACAGACCGGCATCGGCAACTGGACCGATCAGCAACTGTTCGACTACCTCTCCAAGGGCCATGCGGAGGGTCGCGGTTCGGCTACCGGCAGCATGGGTGAAGCTGTGGATTTCAGCCTGCGTCATCTGACGCCCGAGGATATCAAGGCCATTGTCACCTATGTGAAATCGGTACCGCCGCAAGTCTCGGCTGATAAGGCAATCGTCGAGGCTGAACCGGCCACACTGACCGCATCCACCGCCTACGCCCCTGCTGCGAATGCGGCAACACAGGACAGTCTTGGCCTCAAGATTTTCCAGGGTGCCTGTGCAAGCTGTCATGGCTGGAATGGCGAAGGCCTGCAAACCCCCTATGCCTCGCTGAAGGGGAGCCGTACGGTCAACGATCCCGATGGAACCAATCTCATACAGGTCATTCTGAAGGGTGCGCATATGACAACGCAGCAGGGCAGACAGTCCATGCCGGGTTTTGCCAATGCCTATTCGGATGTCGAGATCGCGGCACTCAGCAATTATGTGCTGGGGCATTTCGGTGGCAAGCAATCCGCTATCACGCCTGATAATGTCGCCAACGCGCGCAAGCAATGAGGCTATAAACTACCTGATAATACTGGATGCCGAATAAACCGCTTGATTTAGGAAACGATCTCTCCCTATATAGGGAAATGTCTGAAACCACTTCATCCAGTACTCTTGCTGCGCGCAGCCGTGGCCGTCCGCGTGAGTTCGATATGAACGAAGCGCTCGACAAGGCTTTGCTTGTGTTTAGCGACCGGGGCTATCACGCCACCTCAATAGGCAATCTGACCGAGGCCATGCAATTGGCGTCGGGTAGCGTCTACAAGGCGTTCAAGGACAAGCGCGGTGTATTTCTGGCGGTGTTCGATCGCTATCGGGCTATCCGGAGTGGCAAATTGCGCGCCACTGTCGAAACGGGAAAACCCGGCTATGACCGCATCCGTGACGCCCTGACATTTTTTGCCGATGCTTCCCATGGCATACAGGGCAAACGGGGTTGCCTTGTCGTCAACTGCGCCACGGAACTGGCAACCTTCGATCCGGAAGTGGCGGAAAAGGTTGCAACGGCAATGGCGACCAATGAGGCCGTGCTTCTGGAACTAATCGAACAGGGCCGAAAAGACGGCTCGGTACCTGCCCATATTGATGGCAAGGTTACTGCCCGAATGATGCTTTGCCTTGTGCAGGGCATGCGCGTTGTCGGGAAAACCGGCCGAACGCGCGAAGAAATGGTGGCTACCGTCGACGTGGCCATGAAGACCCTGATCTGATCTGCCTTTTGACTTCATTTCCTCCCAAGGAGCTACCCATGTCCACCCCACACTCAGACGCTGCGTCTGATCAACAGGCCATTTCCCCGTGGCTGACCCTTCTGCTTGCAACAGCCTGCGGATTGATTGCCGCCAATCTCTATTATGGGCAGCCTCTGGCCGGTCCCATCAGTGCTGAACTTGGCATGTCACCGGCAGCAGCCGGCCTCATCGTCACGCTGACGCAGATTGGCTACGGCCTCGGCCTGCTGCTGATCGTGCCGCTTGGCGATCTTTTCGAAAACCGCCGCCTCATCCTGACAGTCGTTCTCGCTGGCGCCGCTGCCTTGCTGGCTGCAGGTCTTGTCACCCATCCATTGCCGTTTCTCACAGCGGCACTTTTTATCGGTCTCGGTTCCGTCGCCGTGCAGATTCTCGTGCCCTATGCCGCCCACATGGCGCCGGAAGCGGCTCGCGGCAAGGTTGTCGGCAATGTTGTCAGCGGGTTAATGCTTGGCATCATGCTGGCGCGCCCGGTATCCAGTTTCATTGCGCAGGTTTCATCCTGGCATGTGGTCTTCTATCTGTCGTCAGCCACAATGATCGTCTTGATGATCGTTCTGGCGCTAGCCCTGCCCAAGCGGGTTCCCACATCGAAACCCACCTACAGCCATTTGCTGTCATCCATGGGCCGCCTTGCCGTGACAACACCCATCCTGCAACGCCGCGCACTTTATCAGGCCTGCATGTTCGGTGCGTTCAGCCTGTTCTGGACAACCACACCGCTGCTCTTGGCCAGCCCTGAATTCGGTCTGTCACAGGGCGGCATTGCTCTGTTTGCGCTTGCAGGCGTTGCCGGTGCCATCGCAGCACCGATAGCCGGGCGTTGGGCCGATCGCGGCCTCACACGTCCAGCCACCGCTTTTGCCATGCTGCTTGTCGCTGCATCGTTCCTCATAACCCATTTGGGTCCCCACGGCTCGACACTGGCTCTGGGCCTTCTTACCGCAGCTGCTATCCTGCTTGATTTTGGTGTCACCACCAGTCTCGTGCTCGGACAACGCACAATCTTCTCGCTGGGCGCGGAATATCGCAGCCGCCTTAACGGGCTTTATATGGCTACCTTCTTCACAGGCGGTGCGATTGGCTCTGCCGTGGGTGGCTGGGCTTTTGCCCATGGCGGCTGGTGGCTGACATCCTGGATCGGATTTACCCTTCCGGTTCTGGCGCTTCTCTATTTTGCCACGGAAAAGCGCCCGGAACTGGTGCCCGCCACATAACCCGGCACATCTTCCAGCCTGTAATAGACTGGAATGCCACGCTCATTGGCAAGGCGGACATCATTGTCCGCCCCCTTTGACTCGCCGGGAAGCCGCAGGATCGCATCGCAAAGCGCAATCAACCGCCCTGCTGCCGGATGGAATATCTGGTCATAGAGTTCATCGCCAACCTGTCTGCCACCTGCCGCATTCCACACGGGCAGAGCCACCCACTCGCCGATCATGGGTAAATGCCCGGCCTGAAACAGCGGCCATGACGCCTCTTCCAGACGTTGCAGGTTGGCCGCCATCTTGTCGGCATCATCATTGGTTCCTGACCGGTATGGCCCGGCAATCAGAATAAGCATCCGCTTTCTCCGTGCGTTCTGGATGGTTCAAGCAAAAATATGCAGGGCTGCATATTGGAGCAGCATGATTGTCTTGGCGTCCTGAATAGCACCCGTGCCGATCATCGCAAATGCTTCAGCAAACGGCAGTTCCAGCACTTCGATATCCTCGCCTTCAGATGCAAGGCCGCCGCCATCGGCAATACGATCCGAAGCGGTATAGGCACCGACGAAGAAATAGAGTTTCTCCGTCACCGAGCCCGGACTCATGAAAGCCTCAAAGACTTTCTGCACATGGTGGACACGGTATCCGGTCTCCTCCTCCACCTCCTCGCGAATACGCTCTTCCGGCGAGATATTGTCGAGCAAGCCTGCGGGCGCTTCGATCAGGAGTTCCGTATAGCCGCTAACGAAAGCCGGAAAGCGGAACTGCCGCGTCAGGATGACAGTGCGCCGCGCACGGTCATAGAGCAGGATCGTCGCCCCATTGCCGCGATCATAGGTCTCGCGGTTTTGTGTCTGCCACGTGCCGTCGCCACGCTGATAGTCAAATGTCGTCTTCTTCAGCACATACCAGTCATCGGAAAGGGTTTTGACAGTCTGGATACGGACACGTTCAGCAAGCTTCGTCATTGACACCACCATGTTGCGGGATTGGCTTGATAAAACGTGCAATTTCGTGCAGAGTCAAGAAATAACATGCAGAAATGATGAGAGAGATATGCTGACACAGCAGCGCAAGGCACACATTCTCGCGGTTTTGCGGGAAACGGGCGAGATCGTCGCCAAGACGCTCAGCCGCGACCTCAATCTTTCGGAAGATACAATCCGGCGGGATTTGCGCGAGCTGGCAGCAGAAGGATTGTTGCAGCGGGTCCATGGCGGTGCATTACCCGCCTCGCCTGCCCTTGCCGACTTCTCCGGGCGCCAGACGATTGCCACCGATGGCAAGAAAGCCATTGGCCGTGCCGCGGCGGCCATGATTCAGCCGGGACAGGTCATTTTTGTCGATGGAGGCACAACAGCCGTCCAGTTGGCCCGCCACCTGCCGATTGATCTCGAAGCGACCATTATCACTCACAGCCCGAGCATTGCGGTAGAACTGATCAATCACCCTAATATTACGGTCGAGATGATCGGCGGACGCTTGTTCAAACACTCGATGGTGGCCGTGGGTGCGTCGACAATCGAAGCCATCGCGTACTACCGCGCCGACATCTATTTCATGGGGGTAACGGGCATCCATCCGGAAATCGGCCTGACAACAGGTGATTCCGAGGAAGCAACCGTGAAGCGAACCCTGTGCCGCTATGCAGCAGAAACAGTTGTGCTCGCTTCATCTGAGAAACTTGGAGCCGCCTCGCCCTATGTGGTCGTGCCGATGAATTATGTGCAATGCCTGATCGTTGAACGAGATACGCCCGAGGAAAGTGCAGCCTCATTTCGGGCAGAGGGCCTTACGGTGATTACAGCCTAGAGTCCGAACCCTAGATGTTCACACCGCCCAATCCGTATTCATACGAATTGGCAAAAATCGCCAGACCGAATAAGTCTGACTTGATAATCTGCAGTTTGCATCATCTCCTTGAACAGTAAAGCAGCTTTGTACTCCTCGTGATGAATTGGCGATCATCGAACGCAATTCGGCATTAACGGTATTCAAATGATTAGCACCGACTTCAAAGAGGTAAAGAAAGTGTCACGCACCACTCTGAAGCTGATCCATTATTTGGCTCTATCGGCTTTCGTCGGAAGCATTTTCGCCCACATTCTCTTGGGCACCTTTGCAAACTCAGATTTGGCCGGTGACGCTTTTCTTCTCCGCATCAAAACGATGATCACCAATGTTCTCATCTTTGGCGGTCTCGGCTTTCTCGCCGCCTCCGGTGCTGGCCTGATCCTCGTAACAGGGAAGCTCACAGCTCTTAAGCGTTGGCTGAAGATTAAGATCGTGCTGGTGGTGCTTGTGATTGCGAACACTAAGTTCATTCTAGCACCGGCGGGGGCAGAGAGAGCCAGACAGGCCTCTGATTCCCTTGTTGGCACCCCGCTCTTACCCAATTACTCGGATCTTGGCTTCCGCGAGGATGTGTTTGGAGCCGTGAATTTGGCGCTAGTACTAGTGATAATCGTCCTAAGCATACGACGGCGACCCACCTAGATGTGAGCTCTAAACCTCATTTGCGGTAATAACGCTCATCACCTGATCAAAGGGTTCGCGTGAGCGCAACATACGCGCCAATATCCACGCCCCTTCCAGTGAGACGAGAATTTTCATGGCAAGCGCCCGGCCATTCGCCTCGGGATGAAACCTTATTATCTGGTCCGCAAGGCAGTTGATCCAGCTTTCCATAACATCCTTGATGGCAAGCGAAAGCCGTTCAGACTTGGGTGTGGTATCAAGCAAGACGCTGGTGATGGGGCACCCCAGCGTCCATCCGGACGCCTCAAATGAATCATAGAGGCGTGCGATCATCAACTCCGCACCGGCGCGAAAACTGGGCGCATCGCGAAAACTCTTATTCAGCACATAGATAAGATAACCGCCAGCGCTGCGCACCGCGTGCTCAGCCAGTTCTTCCTTGCCGCCGGGGAAATGGAAATAAAAGGAGCCTTTAGGCGCCTTTGCCTGCTCGATAATCTCTGACAACCCGACACCATGATAGCCATGCGCCTGAAACAGGATCACTGCGGTGTCGATAAAGCGGGTCTTTGCATCTGATGGACGTGGCATAATCGGTATTATGCATGTTGTATGGCGATCGGTCTAGTGCTACGTTGTATGGCGATTGCCATAGAACAAACGGCTGTCAGGGAGATTGCCGATGTCCGACCAACGCGAACTCAACTTGTCCGATTGCGCCGCAAACTTTGCGCCGCCAACAGAAGCCCGATTGTTTCAGCGCCTGTTTGATCTTGCTGGCTTTTCCGCCCTGCGCAGTCTTGGTGGCCGCAGCACGACCAAAGCGCAAGCCTGGGACGGTCTGGAGCCATTCGATATGCTGCGCGGCTGGCGCTGCGGAGAAGAATGAGTTGCGATAAGCAACCAGGATTGTCCGAATATCCCATTGCAAGTGGGCCCATCGATAAGGCCGTTTGACCATAATAGAATATTTGCAGAATAACCTCCATATCGACTGTATAGTTTGGCGCCCTCGCACCATTTAGTTGCATTCTGCAACCCAATACATGGTGATTCGCGCTTCATAGACCGCTGCGGATCGGCACATTTTCGACGCATTTCAAAATATGACCAGTTATTTCCATATATTTTACAATGGTTTAATATTAAAACCAGCTGATTGTGTGGCCGATTTGTGACATTGCGGCAACATTGCGACCTCAACTACAACTCAACTAAGAGTTGGGTGTTGCTACCCCCGGTCGAAGTGATTTAAGCAATAAAGGTCAATGAAGACCATTGGGGGACCAATATGAACATCAAGAGCATTCTCTTCGGCTCTGCTGCAGCCCTGATTGCAGTAACAGGCGCACGCGCTGCTGACGCAGTTGTTGTCGCTGAACCGGAAGCCGTTGAATACGTTCGCGTTTGCGACGCATACGGCGCCGGATTTTTCTATATTCCAGGAACTGAAACCTGCCTGAAGATCAGCGGTTATCTGCGTTATGACGCAGTTGGCGGCGACGACGTCTACAGCGGCGGCGAACTCGGCACCTGGTGGAAGCGTTCACGTGCGACTGTCCGTTTCGACGCTCGCTCGGAAACAGAACTCGGCACCCTTCGTTCGTATATTGAAACACGTTTTCAGTATACCAACGGCGTCAATGCAACGGAACTTCCTCAGGCGTACATCGAACTCGGCGGCTTCCGCATCGGTGTTGCTGACGAAATCTACGGTTCGTGGACCGGTTATGCTGGCGGCGTGATCAATGACGACGTGATCAACTACCAGTCTGCTACAACCAACCAGGTTAGCTACACCTTCACAGGCGGCAACGGTTTCTCGGCGATCATCGCTGCTGAACAGGGCGCGTCTATCACCTATCCGACAGGCGGCACAATCGATCATCGCATCGATGACTACATGCCACACGTTCTGGCCGGCGCGAAGTTCGAACAGGCTTGGGGCTCAATCTCTGGCGTTGTCGGTTACGACTCTCGCGTGGAAGAATGGGCTGGCAAGCTGCGTTTGGACGTAAAGTTCAGCGATACAGTGTCTGCCTTCGTCATGGGTGGCTATCAGTCCGACTGGGATGATTCAACCTCTGCCAATGGCAACTGGTTCGGCACCTGGTACGGCGATTACGCAATCTGGGGCGGTTTGACTGCGAAGGTTTCTGAGAAGGCAACTGTTAACGGTCAGGTAGCTTACGAAGAAGACGGCACATGGGCTGCTGCTCTGAACGTACAGTACGAGCTGGTACCTGGCTTGGTCATCACACCGGAAATCGACTACACCAAGTTTGATGGTCAGCGCGGCAATGATGATGCATTCGGTGGCATGATCCGTTTCCAGCGCAATTTCTAATCGACTGAGATTTGGAGAGATCCCGGGGGCACGCCCCCGGGTTTATAAGGCCTCGGCCCAAAAAGCATCATATCAATGAGTGTCTGGCATGTAGAAGGACTGCATTTCCAGATTGCGATGATGAGATCTCCAGTCACGTCATTTTCTTTAAACGGTGGGCCAAAAGCCCGCCGTTTTTTGATTTTGAGCAGTTCCCGTTGCGATTGAAAACACCACGACCGTTGTGTCGGCAGACCCGATGGACGGAATCTGGGCTATTGGAACAGATTGTAGCCGCTGACCATCGCGATAGCTGGCCTATCAGGGTCGTTCTTTTGTACCGAACTCATCAGCCTTTGCTTCGACAAGAGCGTCAATTGCCCTCTGGACATCCCCCAGGCTCCAGCCAGCGGCCATTCCTTCCTGATAGATCCGGTACATATCCTTTGAATCAACGAAATCCAAAAATCGCGCTCGCATTGCCTCCCGGCGTTCAGCATCCCGCTCTTGGCTGTCATCCGCATTCCCTGGAGAGAAAATACTCATAACTGTTCCTCCCGAAACATCCGCATCAAACTGCGGATGAGGTGCAGGTTCCACAAGCACCTTACTGGCCTGATCAAAAAGCCCTGTTGTCCCCGGACACGAGGACAACTATTTCAACGGCAACAGACTTTATTCCATTCTTCAGATTAAAAGCAGGCGTCCGGCGCTAGAAGCGATAATAGTACCGGTGAGTGCGATGGTGCCTCCAATGCCCATGCCGATAGTGATGATTGCTCCAATGGTAGCGGCGATGATGGTGACGCCCCCAACCATGGCGATAGTGGTAGCGATGACCCCAGTGCCGACGATGATGGTGCTTATACCTGACCTGCTCCACATTCGAAGCGATCGGGGCCCTCTGTACGGAAATTGGTGAGGCAATAGACGGCGTAACCGACGTCAGGCTGACGACAATCGTAATCAAACCAGCAACGATCAGAGCAAGAACATTTTTCATGACAGCTCCCTCCACGTTAGTTTTCTGGAGCTTACGCCTATATCGATGCGGATACAAATGGATGCCCAATCCCGCTGGACCATTCATTTGTATCCTCATCAGGTGGAATAAACTTTTTATGCAGTGGACTGGCTCTGTTGGAGGCAATTATTGCCTCCAACACTTGCCGAATATTTATCGAGACTTTCCACTCAAGGATTAAAAGCTCGGTCAGGACTTCCCAGCGTCATCCTGATTCCGGAATGCAGCCTCTCCGATGTCCGACACCTCGACCCACTTCTTATCAGGCACCGCATCGGCGACATAGCTGTCATGCCAGTTCCACCACTTGTAGGTTGGGGTCTGAGGATAACCCTCCGGGGAGTTTTCCCAGACCTCCTGACGGCCAAGTGGTGTGATATCGAGGTAATTCCAGGTGTTCCCCATCTGCTCGTCACCACGATTGTTGACGAAATAGGTGCGGAACACGCGCTCGCCATCGCGGTAAAACACGTTCGTGCCATGCCATTCGCCCACATCGAAATCGGCATCAAAATTGTCTGTGATCGTGAACCAGGGCATGGTCCAGCCCATCCGCGACTTTAGTCGCGCTATTTCAGCCTGCGACGCCCGCGAAATAAAAACAAGAGTCGTGTCACGGGCGTTCAGATGGGCCAAATGCGCGACCTGATCGGCCACCATGGAGCAACCTCGACACGCATGGTCGGGCCAGCCAAATACACCGGGCTCGAAGAAGGCACGGTAGATGATCAGCTGGCGCCGTCCGTCAAACAGATCAAGCAGGCTGGCCTTGCCCGCAGGCCCATCGAACACATACTCCCTTTCTACTGCCGTCCAAGGCATGCGGCGGCGTTCGGCGGCAAGGGCGTCGCGTGCCCGGGAATGTGCCTTTTCCTTCACGAGCAGTTCCTCGCGGGCGGCCTCCCACGCCTGCGGCGATACGACCGGTGGTGTATTCATGGCAGACTGATTGGCTTTCTGTCCGTTGTCAGTTGAATTGGTCATGGCTTTGCAACCTCCTACCTTATGCAAACTCCCGCGCCTCGTGGACGAGGCGCAATTCATTCACTGCTCTCAATCTTGGTGGTGAGATATTTCTACCACAGCGAAAGGGACGTAAGGAGTAACAACTCTGACGGGATTCTGGTTCCACCGGCTCGTGGCGCGATCCCCAAGGATCGTCAGAGGGATTTTGATGCCATATTGAGAGAATACGGGGCCGGGAAAATTCTGCTAAAAATAGTTGGGAGATACATAATAGCCGGGTTCAGGCGCGTGCAGTTTCCCACGCATATACTGCAGAATACGAACCCTTTCGAATATTGCCGCCCAAACGTCTGTGTTTCCCATCCATGTGGCAGCATCAGTCTGAACGTATGGCATGCGCATTACCATAATGCTGGAGCTAATCTTGTTCAGATCGAGATTATGCGGGGCTATGGGATCTTGCCATAGATACAAAAGACTTACGGTATTGGCGAGGAAACAGTTGGCCGGTCGAAATAGACTGGCTAATCTGCATCATAACGCATTCATTTTGAAGGGAAATGGTGGGCCCGGAGGGACTCGAACCCCCAACCAAGCGGTTATGAGCCGCCGGCTCTAACCAATTGAGCTACAGGCCCCACCTGAAAGCAGCAAACCGTATGGTCCCTGCCCGTCTTCCCCGCGATCAATAGCGGGAAAAATCACGAATGCAATGCCCGATTTGCTCTGATCGCCTCATAGGACGATTTCGGGACAAAAATCCACAACTCCTGTGAATTTTCATAAGGTTGGACGATGATGACCAGCGAGCAGCGCCGTGGCTCGAAAGAGCAAGCCCTATTCTTTCTCTGCCAGAGCAAGCAATTGACGCGCGCTTTCCTCGTCGGTGATGAAAACCGTCGGGCGGATCAGCTTCATCGCCCCAAGCAGGGCGTTGATCTTTTCCTTGCCGCCTGACGTCAGCACACGCACCGGCACCTTCTGCAAGGTTTCGATACCGACGGACATGACGAGATCATGGATCGGATGTTCGACAAGACGCCCCTGCTTGTCATAGAAATGGAACAGGATATCGCCGACAGCACCACGTTCGGCGAGCGATGACTGATGCTCTTCGTTAAGGAAGCCGATGCGGTAGGGCGTGCTTGATGCCGTTTCAATGGCACCAACACTGAGCAGGACGAGATCGAGATCCTCAGCCATTTCGAACACGCTTTTCAGGCCGCAGCGTTCAATCAGCGCGGTTCTGGTTTCGACACTGTCCACCAGCGCCGGTGCCGGAATGAGATAGCCGTTACCCTGAAACAACTGCGCAAACTGCCAGGCAAATTCAGCAGGGTTAAACCGGCGCGGCTGGCTGATACCGCCAAGCAGCGAAATGACGGTGAAATCCTCAAGCGCACGCGCCTCCAGATAGGAGAGTGTGCTGAGTAGGGTACGTCCCCAACCCACTCCCACACGCATACTGTTGCAGACCACCCCGGAAAGGTAGTCGCCAGTTGCGGCGCTGATAGCAGGAATCGGATCATTGTCTGCCTGCGACAAGGGAGCGATGATGACCTTCTCAAGACCAAATTGCTGTTCAACCTGCCGCTCCAGCGCGATCAGATCGGACAGATAGCCTTGAATGCCAATCTTGACCTCGTTGCGGGCACGGGCTTCAGCGAGCATACGCACAATGGTCACACGGCCAACGCCCAGCACTTCAGCAATCTCGTTCTGCGTCATCTGCTCGATGTAATACATCCACGCAGCGCGCATCCGCATGCGGCTGATCTTCGTATCGGGCTGCCCGATGTCAACCGGGGCCTTCTTTGGACTGTTCGTCGCGCTATTCACTCGCTTGCGTCGATCGGTCAATTCTCATCCCCTTAATTGCTCGTATCTGTTTCTTGCCAGTGCCAGAATTGTGTGCTGACAAAAGAACGTTGCACACAGTACACTCCGGCAGAATATTGTTTAGCAAGTCACCAAAAGCAGATACAAAGCATTATCCACTTTGCAAGTCGAGGTCTGCCACATGATCAGGGATATTTCAAACGAGATTGTCGTCGGCCTCAAGGACCGTTTGCGCGATGTGAGGCATATGATCCGTGCCAGCCGCAGCGACAAGATCAAAAACACCGCCCCTGAAGGTCCGGAAATTTTGCTCGGCCATGCGGCGCGCGTCGTCGACAAGGCTCTTACGGTTGCCGAGACAATCTCGATTTCTCTTGTTTCTCAAGACCCTAAGGCTCATTCGACCACAATCGAGGCGCGCAGTCTGGGTGCCTATTTTTCAAGCGATACGGCAAAAGGCGAGGCTCTGTTCCGCCGTGACGTTTATTACTTGACGAAACGTATTTTTACCGTGCTTGGCGCTGAAAACACGGTTGTTCATGAGGCAACCTTTGCTTCTGCCCATGCAATCATGATTCGCCGTCATGCTGACCAGATCAAGGCAGCGATCCGAACGGGCGGCCTGAATGACGTAGCAAAGGCCTGTGCAACGCTGGCATTCGAGCTTCAATCCTGCCATCAGGCCCAGCCATTGCCGCCACATGTACCCGGCGAAAGCGCGCCGGATACAGCAACACAATATCTCTGTTTTTCGGCAATTGCCCTTGCCATTGGCCTTGCCAGCTATAGTGACGATGAAGAACCCGGCGATGAAAAACTGGTGGAGAGCGCCCTGCTGGCATTAAAGGCCCGTCAGGCGACGCTGATGGAAGCCGTACAGGGAAAAGACCGGGCGAATAGCCTGTCCGGCCTCTTTGCATTCCTCATTCCGCTGCTGCCCTAAGCTGTTTTAAACGTATCCAAAACACATTTCTTCGCGCGCTGGATGGATGACGGGCTCATGCTGAGTTCCGTCAGCCCCATGGCAATGAAACGGGGGATGAGATCGGGGCGGCCGGCCGCTTCACCGCACATGCCAACCATGATCCCCGCTTCGACCCCGGCCTTGGCTGTCAGCTCGATGGCAGCCATCACGGCGGGGTGTGTTACGTCATTCAGCTTGGCCACAACAGGGTTAAGCCGGTCGGCGGCCATGATATATTGCGTCAGATCATTGGTGCCGATGGAAAAGAAGGCGACTTCCCTTGCAAGAGCGGGTGCAACCAGCACCGCAGCGGGTGTCTCGATCATCACGCCAAGATCGAAATGCGCAAATGCCTTGCCTTCGGCGGTAAGTTCTTTGGCGCACTCATCGATCAGTGCCCGCGTTGCCTGAACTTCGCCAACGCCCGAGATCATCGGCAGCATCACCTTGACATTGCCATGCACGGCGGCGCGCAAAAGTGCCCGCAATTGCGGCTTGAAGACATCAGGGCGGTCAAGGCACATGCGGATGCCGCGCCAGCCAAGAAACGGATTTTCCTCATCGGGAAACTCGACACCGGCAATCGGCTTGTCACCGCCAATATCCAGTGTCCGGACAATCACCGGATAGGGTGCGAAGGCCTTGGCAAGGCTTGAATAGGTTTCCGCCTGCAAATCTTCCGAAGGCAAATGAAGATGGCGCATGAACAGAAGCTCGGTGCGGAACAAACCGATACCCATGGCACCGACGTCCTTGGCCGCATCGATCTCCTCAAGCGAACCAATATTGGCAGCAATTTCGATGACCGTGCCGTCGGCACGCTTTGGCGTTACATCCTTATAGGCTGTCAGCGCCCGTTTCTCCGCATCCGCCTTGGCAATTTCTGCCTGAAAATGGCTTGCGACTGCCACATCGGGATTGGCAAAGACTTCGCCATTGTCGCCATCGAGCGCGACTGTTTTGGCGCCCTTCAGATCAAGAATGGATCGGCCAAGGCCAAGCACGGCAGGAATGCCGTGGGCGCGCGCAATGATGGCGACATGCGATGTCGCGCCGCCATGGCCGCAGATCACTCCGGCGATACGTTTCAGCGGCGCCCGCGCCAGATCCCATGCGCCGATATCATCGGCAACGAGGATGGAACCTGCCGCAACCGCATCAAGGTTGGCATCTTCCTGTCCAAGCAGCGCAAGGCATATCTGCCGCCCGACAGCGTTCACATCATCCCCGCGCGCATTGAGATAGGGATCGTCCATGGTGGCAAAATCCGAAGCGATCTTGGACGCTGCCCCAATGACCGCCGAAACAGCGTCAACGCCGCCTTCGACAATGGCAATGGCACCGCCGGTCAGTTCATCATCATTGGCGATGTCCTTCAGCGCCGCAACAATGCCGCGATCACTATCCGCCAGACTGGTTTCCGCCAGTGAAGCATCCATGCGTTTCTGTACGGTCGCGATAGCCTGTTTGAGGCGCAGAACCTCATCGGCGATCTCATTGGCCGCAAGCGAGCGGTTTTCCTGTTTGATCTCCGCCGGGAAGAAGCCATAGACGGGGCCAATCGCCACGCCTTCGCTTGCGGCAACGCCGCGCAACTTGCCATCAACAGGAAGATTACTTGCTGATTTGCTGGAGGTTTTGCCGGCATCAGTCTTGCGGCTCTGCGCTATGCCCTCTTCTTCCGTTCCAGCCAGCGGATTTTCCAGATAACCAATCAATGCTTCAACAGCCTCGATAGCATCGGCGCCCGTGGCCCGAACGGTGATTTCCTCATTCTCTTTGACGCCAAGCAGCATCAGCTTGACCGAACTCTTCGCGCTGACTGACCTGTCATCCTTGACCAGCTCGATATCCGATTCAAAACTCTTGGCGAGTTTGACAAACCGGGTCGCTGGCCGCGCATGCAATCCATCATGCACCCGCACAATCGTCGAGCGTTCCATGCTTTACTCTCTTTGGTATTTCGTTCTGCTGCGGTCCGAATAATTATCCGATGGTTATTGTCGCGCCCACTTTGAGGGTGGAAACCAGCTTGCCGGTATCGACTTCCGATGCACAGATTTCGCCCGGGCGTTCAACATGATCGGACCCGTTGAATGTGATGACAACATGGCCGATATCCCGGACTTTTTGCCACGCATAATCACCAATGCCTGTAATCTTGGCCGAAAGATCACCAATGCGGATCACAGAACCGACAGGCGGCGTTGCTTCCGACGGCTGATCCTCGACCAGATGCAGGATGGAAACTTCGGCAAGTTCCGGCGGCGCACCATCGGCAAACAGGATGACGACGCCTCCCTCTGCGAGGTCCGCCACCTCGGGACCCACGGCTGTTACCCGTGTTTTCAAAAGAACTGACATATGGCGAACCTCTTCTTGTTAATCGAGTTTAGAATACGATCAGGCTGACAACCCAGGCAATCAGCACTGATACGGGACCCATGATCTGGCGGCTGATGAGAACCGCCGGAACACCGATTTCAATTGTCTTCGGCTTGGCTTCACCCAGTGCCAGACCAACTGGCACGAAGTCGCAGCCAACCTGCGTATTATAAGCGAACAGCGCAGGTAGGGCCATTGCCGGGGAAATCGTGCCATTGGCGATCTGCGGGCCAATAATCGCGACGCCGATCACCTGCGCAATCACCGCACCCGGCCCCAGAATGGGCGACAGGAACGGCAGGCCGCAAATGGCCGAAATGATCAGCAAGCCGACAATATTGTTGGCAAGCGGACCCATTGGCTGCGCCAGCACATCGCCAATCCCCGTATAAAGGATGAAGCCGATAAGCATCGTCACGAAGGCCATGAAGGGCAGAACGTTGCGCACGACCTGATCGATGGTCCGGCGACCGGCATTGAAGAATATACCAACAACCCGGCCCATGACCCGGCCAACAGAACTGATCAATCCGATCAGTCCGCCCTCGCCTGCATCGGATGCCGCGGCGGTGCGGCTGGACATGGCTGCTGCCATCTCTGCCGGTGTCGGTGTGGAGGCTCCGCCTGCAACCGTGGCGCTTTCCGATCCATCGGCGAGTTCGATATTGGCTTCTTTCACGCCCGAAACATAAATGTCCTCGGTAATGAACTGCGCCAGCGGGCCCGATTGGCCAACCGGTGTCAGATTGACAGTGGGAATACGCTTGCGCGGATAGACACCGCAGCGCGCCGTGCCGCCACAATCGACAACGACAACGCCCATCTCGCCTTCAACCGGCGGTGCCTTGAAGCCATCGACGGCCTCACCGCCGGTCAGTTCAGCAATACGGCGTGCAACGGGATGGATACCGCCACCGGTAACGGAAACGACCTTGTTGCGCTGCGGCGTCAACTGAATCGTCAGCGGGCCACCCCAACCATTGGAACCCTTGGAAATTTTGACTGGTTTATAGGTCTTTGACATTCTTTTTCTCCCCACCGCTGATTTAAAGCTCGATGCCCTGACGCCGCGCCATGATGGCGGTAATGCGCTCGGTCAACATGCCTTTTAGGAGGATAACGACCAGACCAACGATCGCGTACCAGATGGCCACATTGATATGATAGCCAGCGGGAACAGCGCCCTTTTTCTCCAGTTCGAGCAGCGCAACGAGAATGCCGCCCCAGACGAAATACTCGCCCGGATTGATATGCGGGAACAGGCCAAGCGGCGGATGTACGTAGGAAACCGCAGCATCGTAGAAAGCCGGCTTGTGCTTTTCTTCAAGGAACGAACCAAATGTATAGGCCATTGGATTGGTGAGGAAGAATACCGACAGCAGGGGCAGCACCGTATAACGCGTCAGGGCAATGCGGCCCGCACCGCGGGCAATGCCATGCACGCGCTCTTCGCCAACAAGTTCAGTCAGCGCATAGAAAGCCGTCATCAGAACGACGAGCGTTGGAATAATGCCAGTAACGAAACCGGCAAAAACTTCGCCGCCCTTCTGGAAAATACCGATGAAATATTTGCCTGCGCTGGTAAGCCAGCCCAGCTGCTCCTCCTGCTGGACGTGCTGCAGCTTGTTCTTGAATTCTTCGACGGTGATATCACCACCGCTGGACTGGGCCAGCACCACGAGATCATTGCCCGCATGGTGTATTGCCTGTTTGCCGTGCAGGGCAGCGTCCGAGACCATCGACCCCGCCACCGACAGGTGCTGCATGGTAACGTCGGCATGCTGCGCCAACATTGTTAGAATTGACATGTTCCCTCCTCCTTATCGGCCGTTTTGCTTGGGTACGGCCACCCCTAATTCTATGTGTCGCCTGACCCTAAGCGTTGACTGTCCTGATTCCCGAAAGGCCCGGCTGCTTCGGCTCGGTTCTGGCGCGGTCGATCTGTTCAATCGCACGCTCCGCCGCTTTGGCCAAAGCCGGGTCTTCCACGCCTGAAATGAGCGGATCGGCGCGCAATGCATTCAGTGTGATTCCCTCAAACTCGGGACGACGCGTAAATTTTGCAAAGACCGAACGGCCACGCATCACCAGAAAACGTTGCACAACCAGATCGGGCGTCACCACCACGAGGGCAATAACGCCTTTGCCAAAACGCCCGCGCACATTGCCCGCACCGACATATCCATCATTATATTTCGACGTAATGCCCTTCATCACATCGCTATAGTGGCGCATCTGATACCAGACACCCAGTGACTGCCAAGCCCAAAGGATTCCAAGGGCAAGCAATCCCCATTGCCACATCGCCATGTCTTCAACCTCCCATTGTCCAGCCATATACATATGCTATGCCGGGACGGAAAAATATAGAACATTTGTTTTTTGTAATGTCAATATGTATGATTTCTTGTATCATTGAAAACTTGGCTTCCGCTGCTTTGAAGCGTAAGACATACACAAGAGACATCAGAGAGACACGGCATGGATTTTCTGTTTCGCGATGAACTGGTTAGCACGCCTGATCTGCGTCACCGCCTGCGGCGGCTGCGCTGGTTCCGCATGGCCTTTCGCAAGAATGTCGCGCTGATTGCCGAGCATTATGGCTACCGCTTTGCCATTGACGAAACGAAACTGACAGCCGCATTCCTTAACTGGATCGAGACTGTCGAGCAGCAGAAATCCTTTTCGCGGATTGACCGGAAGGACTTCATTATTTTCGCCGCCGGTCTTGTGCTGAAAGAACTGATCGCCGAAGCGCCAGCCAAGGTTCAGGGCCATACGCCGCAAGCCAACAACGACGCGGCCAAAATGGCCGATATTATCGCATTCTGGCCGGAAGGTTTTCTCTACACCAACTTCTGCGTCGGTACGATTGCCGCCATCTATGAACAGGAATTTGGTGCCGCTCCGCAAATCGCCAGTTGTGCAAATGACCTGCGGACCTGGTGGTCCTACAAGGAAAATGTCAACGAAATGCCCGGCTATGCCATTGCCTATCTCGACAAGTTCCTTGGCGCAGAGCCAAACTGGGTCATGCCCAATCTGGCGTCTGCCCGCAGTGCCATTCAGCGCGCTCTGATCGCCTCAAGGGGTGGCAGCCGACTGACAGCACCTACCCCACGGAACGACTAGAGCGTCGCGCCTTATTGACGGCACGACGCTCCGACCTCCCGCAATATCCGCACCACCTTTTCCCGCTGTTCCAGCTGCGGCATGTGGCCTGTCCCGGCGAAAACATGAACCGCGATCTCACCCGGCAGACCTGACGCATGGGCAGCAGGAATGATCCTGTCTGCCGCACCGAAAATCACCCTGACAGGAATAATCAGCCCGGCCAGACTTCTGCGGATATCGAAGATTTGCGTCCCATCGGCAAAGAAGCGATCAGCGACAAGTTTCTGTGCATTGCGCAAGCCTTCGTCTTGTGACTGGGCAAGCGTTGCCTTGACAAAGGATCTGGTCAGAAGGCTCTCATCCTGCACCAGCAGCTTCATCCACGCGAGAAGGCTCGGCTCCGCCCTCGCCCGGACAAACCCTTGCAGGAAAGCCCCGTTAATCTCAGGTCCAAGACCTGCAGGCGCAATCAGCGTCAGGGCGCGGATATCAAGATTGCCACGAGCAGCGACCTTCGCTGCAATCGCCGCACCGAAGGAATGGGCCGCGACAACAACCGGCCCTGTATGATGGGCCGCAATCGTCTGCTCCACCAGCGCAGCAATGGAATCAATATCCGCAGGAATATCCCGCGTCGACTCGCCATGCCCAGGCAGATCAATAGCAAGGATCGCGCTATCGAGTGTCGTTCCCGCCAGCATTGGCCGCCAACTATTGAGATCAGAGCCGAAGCCATGGATCAGCACCAGCGGCGCCAGACCTGTATCATTGCCCTGCCGCAACCAGACCGCATGCAGCGGCGCTTTATCCGCCTTTGCAGCAACAGGTTTGGCAATAGCTGGCTGCGCGTGCGCAGCGCTCGCTTCAACGTCTTTCCGCTGAATCCGCCCCTTGGGACCCGAACCGGATACTGATGCCAGATCAATCCCGCTTTCTCTGGCGATCCGCCGCGCCAATGGTGTCGCGCGGACAGCATCTCCTTGCGTCGCCGCAACCGATAGACTTTCAGCAACAACAGGAGATGGTGATGGCTCGGCCACCTTCATCACGTCACTGACAGGCGCAGCTTCAATCGCTTCCGGCGTGGCAGCAGCGTAGTCCTCGCCCTCGGCATAAATCCAGGCAACCGACTGGCCCACCGGCACAACAGTGCCTTCCTGTGCCGTCACGCCGCGCAGGATACCGGAGGCGGGAGCATCCACTTCCATGGCCGCCTTATCCGTTTCGATTTCGAACAGCAGCTGCCCCTTGGATACGCTGTCGCCCTCCTTGGCGTACCAGCGCGATATCTGGCCGGTCTCCATATCCATGTCGACCTTGGGCAGGATAACTTCGGTGGGCATGACCTAGCGTACCCCCTTCACGAGATCGCGGGCGCTCTTCAATATTCCCGGCACTTGCGGCACGGTGGCCTTTTCCAGCTCCGGATTATAGGGGATGGGTGTTTCCGCGCCGCCAAGCCGCACAATCGGTGCATCGAGATAATCAAAGGCTTCGCTTTCGGCGATCATGGCGCTGACTTCCGCACCGATACCGAGCGTCTTTACACCCTCATAGACGCACATCAGTCTGGACGTTTTCTTGACGCTGGCGATGATCGTGTCTTTGTCCATCGGCCTGATGCTTCGAAGATCAACCACTTCGACGTTGATCCCTTCCTTTTCCAGTTCCTTTGCCGCTTCCAGCGCCTTGTGTACCATGATGGCGGAAGCAACGATGGTAAGATCGCTACCCTCGCGCACCACCGCCGCCTTGCCGATTGGCACCGTATAATAGCCCTCGGGCACAGGGCCCTTCATCTTGTAGAGCAGCTTGTGCTCAAAGATCATCACCGGGTCCGGGTCTTCGATAGCGGCGAGCAGCATGCCTTTCGCGTCATAGGGGGTGGATGGCTGGATTACTTTCAGACCGGGAACATGGCCAAGCCATGCTTCAAGACTTTGGCTGTGCTGGGCTGCCGCCCCCGTACCGGAACCCGATGGAAAACGCATGACCAGCGGCACCGAAACGGCACCACCCAGCATATAGCGGATTTTGGCCGCCTGATTGACGATCTGCTCCATGGCAAGCGCGGCAAAGTCGGAAAACTGGAACTCGAAAATCGGCCGCATACCAGTCAAGGCCGCACCGACGGCAACGCCAGCGCCACCAAGTTCGGAAATCGGCGTGTCCATCACCCGGTCTTCACCAAAGCGATGCACCAGATCGCCGGTGACCTGAAAGGCACCGCCATAGACGCCGATATCCTCCCCCATGAGGAACACCCGCTCATCTGCTTCCATGGCCAGCGCCATGGCTTCCTGAATAGCCTGCGAATAGCTCAGCTCGCGAATTGTCTCGTTCATCGGGTATGCTTTCAGTCCGTGTACACGTCGCGTGTGAGGTTGTTCAGATCAGGCGATGGGCTGTTTCTGGCAAATTCAATCGCCTCGGCGATTTCCGTCTCCACACCTGTGCGGATTGCCTCGATATCCCCGTCGGTGACAAAGCCGAATTCCTTCAACTGGCTTTCGAACAGATCGATGGGATCGCGGTTGGCGACCCAGTCCTCGATCTCTTCCTTGGTGCGATAGCGGTTGCGGTCGCTCTTGGAATGGCCACGATGCCGGTAGGTCTTGCACTCGATCAGCGTCGGGCCCTCGCCGCGCCGCGCCCGTTCGACAGCAGCGTTGGAAGCCTCCGCCACATCGGACAGATTATTGCCGTCCACAATCACACCCGGCATGTTGTACCCGGCAGCACGATCCGCCACGTTGGCAACAGCTGTCGACCGCTGGGTCGAAGTGGACATGCCATAACCATTGTTTTCACAAACGAAGACAACAGGCAGTTTCCAGATGGCGGCAATATTCAGCGCCTCGTGAAAAGCGCCCTCATTGTTGGCACCATCACCGAAATAGGAAATGACCACCTTACCGTTCTTCTGCTTCTTGGCGGACAGCGCAGCGCCCACCGCAATCGGAATTCCGCCACCAACGATGCCATTGGCTCCAAGATTGCCCTTGGACACATCGGCAATATGCATGGAGCCGCCACGGCCCTTGCAATAGCCGGTTTCCTTGCCAAAAAACTCGGCGAACATCTTTGACACTTCCGCGCCCTTGGCGATGCAGTGCCCATGCCCGCGATGGGTGGAGGTGATCATATCATCTTCATTAAGCGGCAGAGAAATGCCGACAGCACTTGCCTCCTGCCCGATGGAAAGATGCATCGTGCCGTGGATAAGCCCGCGCGTGTAGGATTCTTCCGCACCTTCCTCGAAGCGGCGGATGAGATACATTTTGCGCAACGCTTCCTTCAGCTGATCCGGAGAATAATGCCGGAACGCGAAAGGAAGATTGCTACCATCATCCTTGAATTTAGCGTTGGTGGCGGGAGCCATGCTTGGCACTCCTTAGCTGATTGCCCTGAATTCTATCCGTCTGATATCACCCGCCATAAACGAGCTTGTCCTGACGCTGCCTGAGTTCGACGATCTTTGAGCCTGCGATGGGTGCGGCATTGGCGCTGGTGATGAGTTCGCCCTTGGCAATCGGTGCTGTCACCGTGCCGCCCTGCAGAAGGCCGCAGGGTATCGCCCTGGCATTGCGTGCCTCCTGCGCCGTCATGATCCAGGCGCGGTAGCAATATTCGCCGATCGCATCGAGCTTCTCGCCGACCTTGAGGTCCTTTTTGGCAACCGCACAGACTTCCGCCACCGGCTTGGACAGCGGCACCATATCCGCCTTGCCGTAAAGCACGACGCGGGCACAGGTCAGCGGTACTTCCAGCGAGGTCAGGTGATAGGGCCGGTGGAAAGTAAAGTATGGACCCTTGCCCATCTTCAGATCTTCCATGCGCTCCGATATGCGCGGATGCGACATGTCGGCAACGACGAACACGCCGGGGGCAACACCCTTGCCGATGGAATAATCGACAACACCAACGCGCGACAGCAGCCCGCCATCCTTTTGCGGGATCAGCGTCTTGTTGAGCTGGTCGAGCGTTGCCGCCGGGCCATGCATACCAGCCTTGTCAGGCACCAGTCCGGTGGCATTGGCAATGGCCGCCATTTCAACCATGGTTTTCGAACCATCGACGAATTCCACCAGCATGCGCACATTCATATGGCGGCGGGCGGCTTCTTCCTCATAATCATCAGGAATGGCATCGATGTTGAGCGGGTTGTTCTTGCCCTTGCCGGCAGCGACAATCGGATGGCCCATGGCCGAGACGAACTCGATCAGTTCCATGCAGGAGGATGGCTCGTCACCAGCGCCCAGCGAATAGGTCACGCCAAGGCGATCCGCCTCGCTTTTAAGGTATGCACCGATGGTGACATCAGCCTCGACATTCATCATGACAAGATGCTTGCCATGCTCCATGGCGCGAAGCCCGATTTCGGCACCGACAGCCGGAACACCTGTTGCATCGATCACCACATCGATCAGATCATTCTCAAGGATCAGATCCGCATTGTCGGTGACGGCAATCCTGCCGCTTTCCATGGCTGAGGTCAGCGCCGAAGCGGTATTCACTTCCTTCGCATGGCCCGGTTCCTGATAGGCGATATCAACGGCCTTCAGGGCATTGGGCAGGTTCAATTCGGAAATCGCCCCGATTTCGACGCCGGGCATATGGGCGACGCGGGTGACGATATCGGTGCCCATCTCGCCCGATCCGATCAGACCGATGCGAATTGGACGCCCCGCATCCGCACGCGCCTGCATATCCCGCGCCAATCCCGTCAATGCTACATTGCTCGCCATACAAATATGCTCCTCGCCGGTCTCCGGTGCGACGCCGGGAACCACTGTCTTTCCATCAATCGAATATTGAACATTTGTATTTTAGTCAACACCTATGTGCATTATAAGAGTTGTAACAATGATCAAATAACAAGCGTGTGAACGTTCGGAACGCACGCCCCCAAAAGAGAGACGCAAATGCCGCAAAACAGGTTCGATCTGATAATTTTTGATTGTGATGGTGTGCTCGTGGACAGCGAGCCGCTGGCGGAACGCGCCTACCACAATGTTTATGCGCGGCATGGGATGAACCTGCCTGAAGGCACCATTGCCCAATGCGTTGGCATGAAACAGGCCGATATCATCAAGCGAATCACGGAGCTGAGCGGCTTCCAGCTTTCCGAGGCCGGTGAAGCCGAACTCTGGCCCGAGACAAAACACGTTTTCAGCCAGTTCCTGCAACCAACACCCGGTATCACCGCGCTGCTCGAAGCGCTGGAAACACCACACTGTGTTGCCTCGTCCTCATCGCTGGAGCGCATTCATTTCAGCCTGGCGACAACGAAACTTGCCGGTTTCTTTGGCGATGCGATCTATTCTTCGTCCATGGTCAAGCGCGGCAAGCCTGCGCCTGATCTCTTCCTGCACGCGGCGAAAGAAATGGGATACGAACCATCCACCTGCGTGGTGATTGAAGATTCGCCCTATGGTGTGGAAGGTGCCGTTGCCGCGGGCATGACAGCCATTGGCTATACTGGCGGCGGCCATACCTACACATCCCATGCCCAGACCCTGCTGGACAAAGGCGCCAGCGCGGTGTTCGCAGACTGGAAAGATATCGCCTATTGGATGCGGGCGACCTGAGATAACCCTACAAAACAAAAAGGGTGCCGCAGGGCACCCTTTCGTTGTAGCTGAGGCTCGTCTTAGTTCTTCAGCTCGAACGTCACGTTGACGGTGACATTGTAGCTGTTCTCACCCGCAGCAACCGGCACGGAATCCGATGCAGGTGCTGCCATCATCTTGGCGCGGCCAGCCATTTCGTATGGGCGAGGCTGGAAAGACTGCTCACTGATCTCGATGATCTTGCCGACTTCCACACCAGCGGCTTCCGTCAGGGTCTTTGCCTTGGCAATGGCGTCGGCCACGGCCTTCTTGCGGGCTTCCTCAAGGATGGTTTCCGGCTTGTCATTGGTGAAGGTCAGATTGCCGCCCTGATTGACGCCAAGCGTCACCGATTGATCCAGAATGTCGCCAACCTTTTTGAGGTCGCGCACCCGCACCGACAGGGAGTTGGAAACCGCATAGCCGACAATCTTCGGTGCCTTCGGTTGTTCACCCTGCTTGTTCTCAGGATAGACATAGCGTGGATCAATGCTGAAGCCTGATGTCTGCAGATCGCGCTCGGCGATTCCGGCCTTCTTCATGGCGTCGAGGACCTTGGCCATGGTCTCGTTGTTAGCGGTCAAAGCTTCCCGAGCGGTCGGCTTTTCCTGCAATACAACCAGTGAAAGCACGGCCATATCAGGTGCAGCAGCAGCTTCGCCTTGCCCTGTAACCGTAATGTGCGGACGTGGTGCTTCATCCGCCATAGCGGCGAAAGGAACGGCCATCATTGCGGTTGCGGCAACAGCCACGGCTAGAAATTTTGGTGTCATGGAATATCTCCCCGGATGAAGTGACATGAGCTGCGTCGCAGCTGATTATGGGCGGAATAGGGCGAAAGGTAAAACTTTCGCCCGTTCAGGTTGTGGTGAGTCGAATTGGATTAACGGATGACCGGGCAGCCGCTTAGCGGATGACCGGGCAGCCGGGCGCACGGGCAAAGACGACAGCGGTGCGATGACCATAACGCCAACCAGTAACCCGTACGACATTCCGGTTTACGACAGCCCGTGGATTACGGATGCCCATGCGACTCGCCTTGTTCAACGCCAGATTGACACTGCACGCACGTACAGGCCGATAAACAGGGCGATAGCCGTGATGATAGCGATGGCCATAACGATGATCGACCTTGATGACATTTGAACCGGCAACATCAACGATCTGAGACGACGGGGCGATGGGCGCAGCTGAAGCGGCGCTGACACCGAAGAGGGAACCGAGGCCAAGAGCGGCGGACACAGCGAGCATCTTGAATGAAATGCGGGACATGGCGTTTCTCCTTTATTGTTTATTGATCCAGACCTGAAATCCGGAAGGTGATCGTTTGTTCCACAAATCACCTGAACAAAGCTTCAACGTTCCATTCATCTCCCGTTCAGTAGAATTAAATTCCCTAACTTTCTGATTCGGCCATCATCATGTGGTCGAAATAATCTTCGTCCCTTTTCAGGTCGTGATCATAGGCGGTCACCTTGCCGCGCACCGAAATTCCGGCTTCATGCACGGTTTCCGCGCTTCCCGAAACCAGCGGATGCCACCAATAGAGATCCCTGCCCTCATCAATAAGGCGATAGCCGCAGGTTTCAGGCAGCCAAGGCACTTCACGGACAATCTCCGGCGTCAGGAAAACGCAGTCGGGAACTTTCTTCTTCCGGCCCACATAATCTGAGCACTGGCAGGTTCCCGCATCAAGCAATGTGCAGGCCACGGTGGTGAAATAGATTTCATCCGTGTCTTCATCTTCCAGCTTGTGCAGACAACAACGCCCGCAACCATCGCACAGGCTCTCCCATTCCGAGCGGTTCAGCTCATCAAGCGTCTTGGTTTTCCAGAATGGTTCTTTGGGCATGCGCTCGCATACATCTCAAACATCGATCCGTCCAGTGTAGCGCATTTTCTGCATGAACCCAAAATGAACGGCACCTTCACACGCGATACAGGCTCGCCCGTGCAATCTGCCTGTAATCGGATTCGGGCAGGATCACATTTGCACATGTGTACCCGCAAGGAATCTGGTGAGACGACCGCGATGGTCAATTGGCTGCCACAAAGCTGGCCCAACCTGCGGTCACAAATATTTGACGTGTTTCAATAGAGAGAAACGCAAGACAGGGATGACAATGAAACGCACAGCACTCTTTTTTGCTTCAACAGCAATTCTGTTCTCCTCGCCCTCGGCGATGGCAGAGCAATCGCCACTCCCTCGCCCTTACATCTCTTCAAATACCAACGAAGCTCCGTTGTTGCTGGCGCAGGCGGAAAGTGAAGCGCCCGCTCAGATAGAGGAAGCACAGAACCAGGCTCCGGAAGCGGATACCGGTGGCCAGCAAAAAGCTGAAGAGCAGGCAAGGAAACGCGCTGAACAAGAAGCCCGCGCTGCGGAGGCTCAGGCTGCCGAACGTGCGCAGGAGGCCAAGCGCGCTGCGCAGGAAGAAGCACAGAAAGCAGCTGAAGAACAGAAGGCCATCGCAGCAGAAGCCAAGCAGAAGGCCGCCGAGGAGGCGCAGGCTGCAAAAGCTGCTGAAGCCGAGGCCAAACAGAGAGCAGCGGCAGAAGCACAGGCCGCCAAAGCCGAACAGCAAAAGGCCATAGAAGCTGAAGCCAAGCAGAAAGCTGCCGAAGAGGCGCAGGCTGCAAAGGCTGCCGAAAAAGCTGCTGCGCAGGAAGCCGAACAGGCAAAGAAGGCAACTGAAGCCGAAGCCAACAAGGCTGCGGAACAGCAAAAGGCTATCGAGGCCGAAGCACGCAAGAAAGCCGAAAGCGCCCAGAAGGCCGCTGACCAGCAAACGGAAAAAGCCGCCGAGGACGCCAGGAAAGCCACTGAAAAGGCGGCCAAGGAAGCTCCGGCTGCCCAAGAGCCCGCCGTTGAAAAGCCGCAGAAACCCAAGGAGCAAAAGCCAGCAGCGGAGCAACCCGCAACTGAAAAGCCTGCACCTGCTGCCGAGCCCGCCACGGGCGAAAAGCCCGCCAAACCTACTGAGGCACAAAAGCCTGCAACGGAACCGGCAACCAATCAGCCTGCGGAAAAGCCGGCCAAACCAGCCGAAGGCCAGAAACCTGCAGCGGAACAGCCTGCTGGTGAAAAACCCGCTCCAGCCACAGAGCCTGCCAAGGGTGAAAAGCCGGCCAAACCAGCCGAAGGCCAAAAGCCTGCAACCGAGCAACCTGCTGGTGAACAACCCGCGACCGGCAAACCTGCGGGCGAGAAGCCAGCTCCTGTTACAGAACCTGCTGCGGGAGAAAAGCCTGCCAAGCCGGTTGAAGGACAGAAGCCAGCGCTGGAGCCTGCCGCCGGTCAGCCTACGGGTGAAAAACCCGCTGGCGAAAAGCCCGCAACACCTGTCGAAGCTGGAAAGCCCGGACCAAAGGACGCCTCGCCATTGCCGGAAAATGCCGCCCCGGTTCTCGATAGCCAGAAGCCAGCCCCGCCTGTAAAGGGCACCGGCGGTCAGATCGTCGAAAAGCCTGCCGGTCAACAGCCGGTGGTCCAACAGCCGGTTGTCCAGCAACCTGCCGTTCAGGTTCCAGCTACCCCGCCCGCACCGCCGCCAAAGAATGACGCGGATGTGCAGAAGGCGCTGGTACCGGTCAAGGTGGAGGGTATCCGCACCGAGGAAGGCACCCGCGTCAAACAGGCACCGCGTGAAGAGCGTCCTGCCGATGTGCAGATTATCCAGAAGATTGACAACCGCACCATCGTTGAAGTCAATAACAACATCTTTGTTGAAAGCTCCGACCGTCCGCGCATGTCGCGTGATGCGCAGGATGTCTATTACGAGGACTTGCCGCGCCGCCGTACCCGCGAAACCATCGTGCGTGACAATGGTGTGCAGGTCGTCACCATCCGCAATCGTTATGGCGATGTGATTCAGCGCTCGCGCGTCATGCCGGATGGCCGTGAGATTCTGCTGAGCTATACGCCCGATTATGACCGCGAGGAACGCTATCAGTGGCGCGATCCCGGCCTTGATCTGCCACCGCTCATTCTCACCATACCGGTGCGTGACTATATTCTCGATGCTGATCAGGTGCCGGAAGCAGACGTCTACGACTTCTTCATCCGCCCGCCGGTGGAACGTGTTGAACGCATTTACTCCGTTGATGAAGTCAAGCGTTCTGCCCGTATCCGTGACAAGGTGCGCCGTATCGATCTGGATACGATCACCTTCAAGTTCGGTTCGGCTGACATCACCGACGATCAGGTCCCGCATCTCGACAGCGTCGCCAAGGCGATGGCGGAGATCCTGAAAAAGAACCCGGCTGAAACCTTCCTCATCGAAGGCCACACCGATGCCGTGGGTTCCGATCAGGCCAACCTTGTTCTCTCGGATAAGCGGGCTGAATCGGTCGCCCAGGCCCTGACCAATGTATTCGGCATTCCGCCTGAAAACATGGCCACCCAGGGCTATGGCGAACGCTATCTGAAGATCAAGGTCGATGGACCCGAGCAGCAGAATCGCCGTGTTGCCATCCGCCGCATCACCCCACTGGTGCAGCCGCTGGCCAGCAAGTAGGCCGATCAGACATTGAAACAGAAAAACCCGGGCTTCGACCCGGGTTTTTTGTGATTATAGGTGGTTTTGTCTTGAGTTCGTCATCTGCATCGCTATCTCATGCAGGAAACCAATTGGAATAAGTTGTTTATGAAACGTATCGAAGTTTTTATCGAAAGCATCATTCTCGCCTCGCGCTGGCTGCTTGTCGTGTTCTATCTCGGGCTGGCAATCGCGCTGGCGATCTATGCTTTCTCGTTCGCCGGTAAGCTCTTCGATTTCGTCATGAAGGTCACTACTCTTGATGAAACCGAAACAATCCTCAAAATGCTTGGGCTTATTGATGCAGCGCTGGTTGCCAGCCTTGTGGTGATGGTGATCATTTCCGGTTACGAAAACTTCGTCAGCCGTTTCGATCAGGCTGATGATGTCCATTGGCTCGGCACGATTGATGCCGGATCGCTTAAGATCAAGGTAGCCTCGACCATCGTCGCCATCTCATCGATCCACCTCTTGCAGGTGTTCCTGAATCTGACGAAATACTCAACCGAACAGCTGACATGGTTCACGGTGATCCATCTCGCCTTCGTCTTCTCCGCCCTCTTCCTTGCCTATATCGACAAGATCATGGCCAAGGAAAAAGGCGATAAGAAATCGGACGAGCCGTCTATTTGAGCTAATCGACCGCTGTGTTGGCAGATGCATCCACCCCCTCTGTCCTGTCGGACTACCGGGGCGAGACCCGTGGCTCGCCCCGGTAGTCCGACAGGACAGAGGGGGGTGATACTTGGGAGCTATTGTGCGCGCGTAGTGGTTCGTGGTTCGACATAACAACCATGAGGGGCTTGGGTGGATGAAAGGGAGCTTTATTCTGCACCCTTTGTACTGCAATCTCTGCGATTAGCGTTGCATCCTCACTCTCCCTCATGGTGAGCTTGTTGAACCACGAACCCAAATCCTCAAACGCAAAACGGGATGGGTTTTCACCCATCCCGTTTTCATTTTAACCGGCGATATAACGCTTAGCTGTCGAGGAACGAGCGCAGTTTGCGCGAGCGGCTCGGGTGCTTGAGCTTGCGCAGTGCTTTCGCTTCGATCTGGCGGATACGCTCGCGGGTAACCGAGAACTGCTGACCGACTTCCTCAAGCGTATGGTCGGTGTTCATGCCAATGCCGAAACGCATGCGCAGAACGCGTTCCTCACGCGGGGTCAGTGAAGCCAGAACCCGGGTTGTCGTGTCACGCAGGTTCGCCTGAATGGCCGCATCAATTGGCAGCAGCGCATTCTTGTCTTCGATGAAATCGCCAAGGTGCGAATCTTCTTCATCACCCACCGGCGTTTCCAGCGAGATCGGCTCCTTGGCGATCTTCAGAACCTTGCGCACTTTTTCAAGCGGCATGGCCAGCTTTTCAGCCAGTTCTTCCGGTGTCGGTTCACGGCCAATTTCATGCAGCATCTGGCGCGATGTGCGGACGATCTTGTTGATCGTTTCGATCATATGCACCGGAATACGGATGGTGCGCGCCTGATCGGCGATCGAACGGGTAATCGCCTGACGAATCCACCATGTGGCATAGGTTGAGAACTTGTAACCACGACGATATTCGAATTTGTCGACCGCCTTCATCAGGCCAATATTGCCTTCCTGAATGAGATCGAGGAACTGCAGACCGCGGTTCGTGTACTTCTTGGCGATGGAAATAACGAGACGCAGATTTGCCTCCACCATTTCCTTCTTGGCCAGCGCTGCTTCGCGCTCGCCCTTCTGCACCTGATTGACGATGCGGCGGAATTCCGAAATCGAGATCGCAGTTTCCTGCGCCATGTTCTGGATTTCCGTGCGCAGGTTCTTGATCGTGTCTTTTTCGTTCTTGGTGAACTCTTTCCAGCCACGGGTGGTGAGGTTGGAAACGGCCTTCAGCCAGTTCGGGTCAAGCTCATTGCCCTGATATTCCTTCAGGAAGTCCTCGCGGCGCACGCCATAGGATTCGGCAAGACGCAAGAGGCGGCCTTCATTCTGGACCAGACGCTTGTTGATGTCATAAAGCTGGGCGACCAGCGCTTCGATACGGTTCTGGTTCAGCGACAGTGACTTCACTGCCTTGATCAGCTGATCCTTCAGTTCCTTGTAGCGGCGCTCCTGGCTTGGCGACAGGGAACCCGAGGCAGCGAGGCGGTTTTCCACCTGCTGGTCCTGCAGCTTGCGCAGCTTCTTATAGGTATCGGCGATAACGTCGAGCGTTTCCATGACCTGCGGACGCAGTTCAGCTTCCATCGCGGCAAGCGACAGATTGGCTTCATCGTCCTCATCATCATCGTCTTCAACGGGCGTATCACCACCGACATTGGTAATGTCATCATCGTCGCGGCGGCTGCGCGAGCGGTCATTGCCAGCGGCAGGCTTTTCTTCCTCGACGCGCTCGATCACCGGCGCCTGCTTGGCTTCAGGGCCCGCATAGGTGGTTTCAAGATCGATGATTTCGCGCAAAAGAATCTGCGAGTCATTCAAGGCATCGCGCCAGATGATGATGGCCTGAAAGGTCAGCGGGCTTTCGCACAGCCCTGAGATCATCGTCTCGCGCCCGGCCTCGATCCGCTTGGCGATGGCGATCTCGCCTTCGCGCGACAGAAGCTCGACGGTGCCCATCTCGCGCAGATACATGCGAACAGGGTCGTCGGTACGGTCGGTCGGTTCTTTCTTGGTGACGGTTGGTGCGACGGCTGTGCCGGTTGCATCGGCGAGTTCGCGTGCATCGCTCTCGTCGTCGCTATTGTCAGCCTCTTCGGCGTCCGCGTCCTGTTCGTCATCCTCGACAACATTGATGCCCATATCACTGAGCATAGCCATCGTGTCTTCAATCTGTTCGGAAGTGACCTCTTCGGACGGAAGAACGGCATTAAGCTCGTCCATCGTCACATAGCCGCGCTTCTTGGCGAGCTTGATCATCTTCTTGACAGCGTCATCGGAAAGGTCGAGAAGCGGTCCGTCCGGCGCGCCTTCGCGCTCGACTTCTACTTCTTCGTTTTCCTTTGCTTTCGTTGCCATATTCTATGTCTCCAAGCGACGTTTCGCTTTGTTCATGCATGGGAACTAACGAGTGCGGTGGCGCACCGGTTCCCCTACAGCGTCAAGGTAGTAAATGATCGACTAGCCGAAATCCCGTTAATGCCGGATTAACCTTGTTATTCCGATGGCGAGCACATTGTATATTTGCCGTATTTACAGGTTTTTCAGCCAAACCTACAAACATCAACGCAATATTTTCAATTCCGCGCAATCTGATTCCGTCATTATTCACCCACGTCAACCCCGACTCAACTGATTCGGGGCAAAAAAGCGAATCAATTCCGTCAAAAACCCTTTCCGGAGCGTCCGGAGGGTATTCCGAAGCCCTCGATCAGTGCTTCCGTAGCTTGCGCGTTACGGATATCGTTCTGAATATCGAGCAGCCGGTTCAGGTTTTCGTCGGTTGTATCGGTGGCCAACGCGGTTTCAGCTACTTTCAGCTCTTTATGTAGTGTGCTTGCGCGCTGATGCAAGTGAACCGCCTGCCGTAATGCTTCCAGCGCATCCTCTTCAGCGGCTTCTGCGGTCGCCGTCCACATGCGCGCCCGCCGGGCAAGCGCTTCCAGCGCCTCAATCAGCGTGCCATGTCCGGCCTCGGTCATGGCTTTGCGCATTTCAGCGCCATCCACCACATGGTGCTCGGCCAGCGCATTCAGCATGGCCGAATGAAAACGCTTCAGATCCGGGTGGCTGAATTCCAGCCGCACAACCGTTTCAAAATCCTCTTCGATCAACCGGGGATGATTGAACAGTGTCATCAATATAGCGGTCTCGCGCAAAGGCGGGGCGGCTGATGTTGTCTTGACCAGCACCGAGCGGGCCAGACTGTCGGAAACCGCCAGCCGTCCCGATGCCGCGCCCCTGCCCCGCTGGCCATAACCGTTCTGCCCATTGCCGCGCTGCTCGCCATCACGGCGATTATTGTTGTTGCGCTGGTTTGATCCGAAGAACTGCTGGATACGCTCGCGCACATCCTGCGCATAATGGCGGCGCACATTTTCATCGACAATCAGCGCCGTCATCTGCTTGAGCCGGGATTCCAGTTCAGCCCGCCGTTCGGGCGTATCAAACACGCCGCCGCTGGTCTCGCGTGCCCACAGCATGTCGGCGAGCGGGCGGGCATCGTCGAGCACTGCCTGAAATGCCTGCGGCCCCGACGCTTTGACCAGATCATCCGGGTCCTTGCCCTCGGGCAGCACGGCAAAGCGCAGCGACCGGCCCGGCTTCAGGGCAGGCATCGCAAGATCAATGGCGCGGTAAGCGGCCTTGATCCCCGCCTGATCGCCATCAAAACACAGGACCGGCTCCGGTGACATGCGCCAGAGGAGATCAAGCTGGTCTTCCGTCAGCGCAGTGCCCAGCGGTGCAACGGCTTGGCCAAAACCTGCCTGCGCCAGCGCGATGACATCCATATAGCCTTCAACGGCAATGACTGATTTGGCCGCCTGCCCCGCCTGCGGCTGGGCAAATCTGCGGGCGCGCAATGCGTTGAACAGCACCTTGCCCTTGTGGAAAAGCTCGGTTTCGTTGGAGTTCAGATATTTGGCTGGCGCATTGGGCGTCAGCGCCCGGCCGCCAAAGGCAATGACCCGCCCGCGCAAATCCTCGATCGGAAACATGATGCGATCCCGAAACCGGTCATAGGAAACCGGCTTGTCGTCGCCATAGACCACCAGACCGCAAGCCTCGATCTGCTCCCGGGTTGCGCCTTTCAGCGCCAGATGTTCCTTCAGCGCATTACGGCTCTCAGGTGAATAGCCCAGACGATAGGCATGTTGTGTGGTGGCCGAAAGCCCGCGATCACGCAGATAGGCGCGCGCCTTGGCACCTGCCGCCGACTGCAACTGCTCCTCGAAGAATTTCGTCGCCATATCCATGACGTCATAGAGTGTTGCGCGTTTGGCCTCGCGTATTTCCATTTCGGCATCGCGCGCCGGCATGGGGACACCCGCCATATCAGCCACACGTTGCACGGCTTCCGGAAAACTCAGGCCTTCAAGCTCCGTCAGGAACTTGAAATGATCGCCCGTCACTCCGCAACCGAAGCAATGGTAGCGGCCCTTGCGGTCCTCACAATGGAAACTCGGCGACTTCTCACCATGGAACGGACAGCATGCCCAGAAATCACCCTTCGGCGCGTTGGTTTTTTTCCGGTCGAATGACACCCGCGTGCCGATCACACTGGAAATCGGTACACGCTCCCTGATCTCGTCGAGAAAGGATGGTGGAAATCGCATGCTGTTCTTCGTTCGCTCAATCTGGCGGTTCTAAAAACCGCACTGTTTTGATGGCTCTGACAGCGACCTGCAGAACCAAATCCATATTGCATTATATCGTGTGGCGGTGAAAGACCTGCAAGACAATCATCCCCTGCTCATCACACCGATTCTGATTTAAATATCAGCCCGCCTTATCAACATATCGGCTCGCCTTATAAAAGCCGGCTCATTATTTCCGATTCATCAAAAAACTGTCATAAAACTGTTACACTTTGCCAAAAACGACACAATTCTTCTTAGCCGGAACATATTTTTTCCCCTTTTGGAATGATATGTTATCTTAATAATTAGCAACTAGAATTCGTCTGGTTGTCTACCGCATTTTTCCACCTAGTCAGGATTGGCTCAAGTGAACGGTTCGACAGTTTTATTGCATCTTGCTGGTGCAGTGGCTCTTTTATTGTGGGCGACCCGCATGGTTCGCACCGGCGTCGAGCGCGCCTATGGTGAGCGCATGCGCCAAAGCCTGCGCGGCGTCCTGCACAATCCGGTTCTCGCTGTCCTTTGGGGAACGATGCTTTCCATCGCCCTGCAGAGTTCGACGGCGGTCAGTCTGCTTGTTGGTTCCTTCGTGGGCTCTGGCATTGTCAGCGGCATTTCCGGCCTTATGGCCGTGCGCGGTGCCGAGGTGGGTTCGGCGCTTGTGGTTCTCATCCTCAGTTTTGATCTGACACTGCTGGTTCCCGTCTGTCTTCTCGCCGGTACAGTCATTTTCATGTCGACCCAGCGCGGCGACTGGCGCCAGATCGGCCGCATTCTCGTGGGCATCGGCCTGCTTGTGCTTTCGCTTGAGATGACCGGTCAGGCCACAGAACCCTTGCGCAACAGCGATCTCCTGCCGGTTATCGTCAGCTATCTCAACACTGACCCGATCACCGCCTTCATGCTGGCCGCGCTGATGACATGGCTGTTTCATTCGAGCATCGCCGCCATCCTGCTGCTCGTCACCTTCGCCTCGCGCGGCTTGATCGAGCCGGAACTGGGCGTGGTCATGGTGTTCGGCGTCAATCTCGGCTCGTCCTTCATTGCGCCGCTGCTCACCCGCAACGCCGCACCGCAGGCGCGTATTGTGCCCATGGGCAATCTTCTGATGCGCGGCGCCGGTTCGCTGATCATTTTGATCGCCTATCTCACCTTCAAACCATCCGTGGCTTTCCTCGGCTCGGCTCCAACCGACCAGATTATCCACGCCCATATCCTCTTCAATGTGATCATTCTGCTTGCCGGTGTACCGCTGTCGGGTCTTGTCCTGAAAGCCACCAAGGCGATTGTGGCACTCAACGCCCCTGCACCACAGGCTCCATCGCTGGAACAGGCGGAAATGAGCGCATTGGATGAAAGCGTGCTGGATATGCCTAATCTTGCACTTGCCAATGCCACCCGCGAGACGGTGCGCGTCTGCGAAACTGTGGAAATCATGCTGCAGCGGGTCATCGGTCTTTACGAAAACCCCGAGCAGCCCCGCATCAACGAACTATCCGGGCTTGATGACAAGGTTGACCGCAAGCATGCGGCCATCAAGCTTTATCTTGCCAAACTGACAACCCGCTCGCTCTCCCCGCAGGAGGTTAGCCGCGCGCAGGAACTGCTCGGCGCCTGCGTCAAGCTTGAACAGGTCGGCGATATCATCGTGCGCAACATGCTGGCGCTGGTGCAGAAGAAGATGGACCGCAACCTCAAATTCACCGATGAGGGCTGGCTGGAACTCAGCAACTTCCACGCCAAAGTGCTGACCAATGCGCGTATGGCGTTCAACGTGCTTGTTTCGCGTGACAGCGAAATGGCGCACCAGCTGGTTCTGGAAAAGGACCACCTGCGCGATCTGGAAAAGCAGAGCAGCCAGCGCCATTTCAGCAGGTTGCGCGAGGGCACGCTGCGCAGTCTGGAAACCAGCTCGATCCACTTGGACACCATCCGCGACCTGAAGCAGATCAACTCACTTCTCGCCGCCATGGCCTATCCGGTACTGGAAGAACAGGGCCTGCTCAACACTACCCGCCTGCGCGCGCTGAATAATTGAGTATTGCATGCAGCATCTTGCCCGCCCCCGAAGTAGGGAAGGTAAGATGATGCTTGGTGCAGCTTTGTATTGGGGACGCGCTGCAACATCTGTGATCTGAAATGTCGGCGATTATCTTTGCAGCCCTCCCTCTCCCTCATCCTGAGCTTGTCGAAGGGCGCGGCTATGGTTCTGCAACCACTCATTTTTAAAAAACTGTGCCAACTTATCCAACACCATCTCACATCGCTTATTCTGATGGTGTCCTTTCCGGCGGGAATGCTCCGGAAAACTTTCTGAAGTCAGGAAAGGATCGGTGATTTCACCTGCGGGGAGACCCCAACCCGCAGGGGAAGCGGTTTTATCTCACAAGGGTAAAACCAGTCATCGGGACGGGTGATCCGGTTATTTTCTTGGTTCAAACAGGAAAATCTCCGGGGAACGCACTGATTACACTACCAATACCAAGACTTCCGCGTTCCCCTTTGGATCGCCCGTCTTTCCCACCTCATCAATAGCCAGACGCAAAAGCGGGCGTGGTGATGGGGGAGGTATGTTCTGCAACTGCAATGTTGGAGATGCAATCACCATCTTCCGTGGTTCGACATAACAACCATGAGGGAGTTAGGTGGATGCAACGCTAATCGTCAACATTGCACTTCACACCATTACAGAACTCACTCCCTGCAACCCATCCCTCTCCCTCATCCTGAGCCTGTCGAAGGGCGAACCACGAACCACGCACAATCGGCAATGCAGCATCCTACCTCGGCTGCCGCATTGTCCGAGGCTCATCTGCAAGCAAGCTGTTCAGCAGTTCCTTGATCGCCTCCACAGCCCGGCGTGAGGTGGCTTCCGGTTCGGACGAATTGGCAATCCACGAGGCGGCGTGCAGCAGAGCACCATTCAACAGGCGTGCCAGCGCCTCCGGATCACCCGGTTTGATAATTCCATCCGCATGCAGACCCTCAAGACTGGCCGACATGGAACGGATGCATTTGTTCTGGTTGGGCCAGATTGCCGGATCACCAAGCACAGAAGGGCCATCGCGCAGGACGATGCGCTGGATTTCCGGCTCCAGCGCCATCTCCAGATAGGCAGTACACTCATCGACAAATCCCTGCCATTTGCTTGCTGATTTACCGGAGACTTCGAGCAGGCGCGTATCCATCTCCGCGTCGATCTCGGCAATAACCGCTTCAAGCAGTCCCTTTTTGTCACCGAAATGGTGATAGAGAGCGCCGCGTGTCAGACCGACAGCTGATGTAAAATCGTCCATGGAAGCATCGGCATAACCCACCGCGCCAAAAGCTGCTCTTGCCGCAGCGACCAGCTTGGCGCGCGTTTCTGCAATCATTTCGGCGCGAGGTTTATGAGCCATACAAATTCCCTTCACATACACAACGTATATTAATTGACATACGCTGCGTATGCAACTATCTAATAAACATACGCCACGTATGTAAATGCGAGTCTTCGCTTATAAGGAATGTTCGCCATGACCAATGCTTATCGGGATATTTTCAGGGCCCCCGGAAGTTTCGCCTTCTCCGCATCCGGATTGATCGCGCGCCTGCCCGTTGCCATGATAACCCTCGGCATCGTTACAATGCTTTCGCAAACCCACGGCGCCTATTGGCTGGCGGGCGCTGTATCGGCTGCGTTCGCCCTTTCCAATGCGCTGATTGCCCCGCAGGTCTCACGGTTCATTGATCGGTATGGGCAGCGGCGCGTTCTTCCCCCAGTTACAATCATCACCATTCTTGCACTGTCTGCACTGATGTTGTCGGCGCGTTATGGTGCCGCCAATTGGGTGCTGTTTCTTTTCGCCATACTGGCCGGTTTCATGCCAAGCATATCGGCCATGGTCCGGGCGCGCTGGACAGAGATTTATCGCGACACGCCCAAGCTCCACACCGCCTTTGCGCTGGAATCAGTTGTCGATGAAATCATCTACATGCTGGGACCGATCATCTCGATCGGACTGAGCGTTGCGCTTTTCCCGGAAGCCGGTCCACTGGCGGCAACACTGTTTCTGGCAGTTGGCGCTCTTCTGTTCGTCGCTCAAAGATCAACGGAACCGCCTGTGCATGCCCAGGATAAAAGCAAAGGCACTTCGGTTATCCGCCTTCGTCCCCTGCAATGGATCGTGCTGACCTTGATCGCCATCGGCGCCATATTTGGCACCGCAGAAGTGACAGCCATCGCCTTTGCCGAAGAACACGGGCAAAAGGCAGCGGCCAGCATTGTTCTGGCCAGCTATGCCGCTGGCTCGCTGATTGTTGGTCTGGTCTTCGGCACGCTCAAATTCAAACAGTCTCTACAGGCGCAATTTCTGTATGCCATCACTCTGGCAATGCTGACCACGCTGCCGCTGCTCTTCGTCACCAATATTCCTGCGCTTGCCGTGATATTGTTCCTTGCCGGTGCAGCCGTATCGCCGACCATCATTATCTCGATGGGCCTGATCGAACGGCTTGTCCCACCGTCAAAACTCACCGAAGGCATAACCTGGGCGATGACGGGTATCGGCATTGGGATGGCATTGGGTTCGTCAGTATCCGGGCTTGTCATTGATGCCTACGGCGCGCGCTACGGCTTCTGCGTTTCCATCGCCGCTGGTGTCATCGCCCTGATAATTGCAATGATGGTGTACCGGAACGCACGGGCGACACCCGCTACCAACCTTGAAGCGACCGTTTCAGTGCCCTGCTGAAAACGGCTTCTGCTCGTTTCCATAATCTGCATCTGCCGTACAAACATAAAGAGCATCGCACACCGCGATGCTCTTTTTATTTGAACAAACGCAAACCGGCGGGTTCTGTTGAAGGTGGTATTTTTGGAACTGGATGCATTAAGATTGCTGGCAATTCTGAATCAAAATTCGCATGCGCCGCAGAGCAGGATAGAGAAAATGAAGCCGAACGAAACCGACTATCTCGCCACATTATTTCTGCAGATTAGTCAGGATCTCGTCAAAGCATCGCTTAGCGGAATGACGGATATCGAGATTACAGCGGTTTTGGGCACTCATTTATTAAAGGCCGGAGTGAACATCTCAACCATTGAGATTGCGTGCGATGTTGTTGATCCTGAAGTGGAACTACACCGGGTGCGATGGCACAGCCATACGGCCAATGCCGCAAAGACTGACCTTTCTGTCAATGTTTTCCCTTATATGCTGGAAGAGGAAATAACGGTTCTCCGGCTCAACGCCGAAAGCGATAGATTTGCATTGGTGCTGCAAGGCAGAGGAACAGACGCCATTGCCTTCGCGAACCATCTTGAGCCTGATGTCACGATTGGTTTTTTTGATGATGTGATGAGCTTTTTCATCACGCAGGAGCCCGGTGGCTTTAAAGCTTCTGATATTGACCTGCTGCATCTCGTGACGCCCGTTTTTGCACTGGCGTTGGGCGCCCGATTAAACGCCGCCGCTGCCCGCACGCTGCTCCAGACCTATCTTGGCAGCAATGCTGCGACTGCCATGCTCGACGGGCGCGTGGGTCTTGGTGAAGTCGAGCAAATCAGTGCCATCGTGCTTTTCTGTGATTTGGTCGAGTTTACCCATATGACGGAGATGCTGGATGCCCAATCGCTCATCAGCAATCTCAATCTTTTCTTCGAAACGGTGACAAGGCCTCTGTCGCGCGCCGGTGGGCAGGTGTCGGGCTATGTTGGCGATGGTGTTGTGATGTTTTTCCCGATCACCGATCCCGCCAATGAGGGCGCATTGTGTGCCACGGCGGTAATCTCTGCCCTGGAAGGATTGAAAGCGTTGGACGTGCTGAATAATGATCCATCACGAAACAACAAACCCTCATTGCGCGCCCGTATCGGGATCGACTTGGGGAAAGTCGTGCATGGCAATATCGGTTCGGCTGGCCGATTCTCGTTTACGATCATCGGCTCGCCTGTTAACCGGGCTGCCCGCCTGCAAGCCCTCGCCAAAGAGGTCGGGGCGGAATTGCTCATGACCGCCAACCTTGCGGACAAAGCCAATATACAAGGTAGTTCATTTGGCAATCATGCGTTGAGAGGGTTTGACAGTCCTGTCGACGTTGTCGGATTCGGCAACCCGCATACTGTCAAACCCTAGAAATCACTGCAGGATTTCCTTCACAATGCCACTGGCCTTGGTGAAGTCCATCTGCCCTGCATATTTTTCCTTCAGCGCATTCATGCACTTGCCCATATCGCGCAAGCCGCCTGCACCGATTTCATCAATGACCTGTGTGCAGGCCTGACGGATATCATCTTCGCCAAGCTGCCTGGGCAGAAAACCGCTGATGATCTCGATCTCGCTGCGCTCCTGCTCAGCCAGTTCAAGGCGGTTGCCTTCCTCGTAAAGCCTCGCGGATTCTTCGCGCTGCTTGATCATCTTGGCGAGAATCGCGGTGATTTCATCTGAAGTAACCGGGTCCTTGCCCGATCCACGATTGAGAATATCCCGATCCTGAATAGCGGCCATGATCAGGCGCAGCGTTGAAACACGGCGCTTGTCCTGTGCCTTGACGGCTGATGTCAGTGCCCCGGCGATAGTATCGCGCAGCATAGCATATTCTCCTTTTTCCGCGCACACTACCGGTGGGTCCGAACGAAATCAATCATCGTGGCAGGTGGGGTTAGCACCGAAATCCACGAAGAGTTTTCGTGTCGCAATTGACCGGAAGCGCGGTTTTCTTTAAGGTCCGTGACCTAGCCAGACATTTTGGGTTGTTGCTGCGGTGGTAAGGTCAATCGACCACCGCGTTCAGCCATGTCATATGGAATACCGAAGGGCATTTTTCAATGCCCAATCAATAACGACGACGCCAGTCCACATTCAGGCCCATATTCAGGAGTGCCGCATGACAACCACAGACGCAGGGGCAAAAACTGCAGCCTGGACAGAATTCAAGCCGACAGCGGTTCTGGTTCTGGCCGATGGAACAGTCATTGAGGGCAAGGGTCTGGGTGCAACCGGCGCCTGCGAGGCGGAAGTCTGCTTCAACACCGCGCTGACCGGGTATGAGGAAATCCTCACCGACCCCTCCTATGCGGGCCAGATCGTCACCTTCACCTTCCCGCATATCGGCAATGTCGGCACCAATAAGGAAGACATTGAAGACCTGAACCCGGCCAACCGCGCCGGTGCCGTCGGCGCTATTTTCAAGGCTGACATCACGGCACCATCAAGCTACCGCGCCGCCGAGCACCTCGACCATTGGTTGAAGGCGCGCGGCGTGATTGCGCTTGCCGGTGTTGATACCCGCGCCCTCACCGTTCTCATCCGCGAAAAAGGCATGCCCAACGGCGTTATCGCCCATGACCCGGAAGGCAAGTTCGACATCCCGGCCCTGACCAAACGCGCCGCCGCCTGGCATGGCCTTCTCGATCTTGATCTCGCCAAGGATGTTACATCAGGCCAAAGCTCCGTATGGACCGAAAAGCCATGGGTGTGGAACGAAGGTTTTGACCAGCAGACAACGCCTGATTTCCATGTGGTCGCCATTGATTACGGCATCAAGCGCAATATCCTGCGCCTCATTGCCGGGCTTGGTGCCAAGGTCACAATCGTTCCGGCAACGGCAACGGCTGACGATGTTCTCGCGCACAAGCCCGACGGCATTTTCCTGTCAAACGGTCCCGGCGATCCCGCTGCAACGGGCAAATATGCGGTTCCGGCTATTCAGGAACTGATCAAGACGGATATTCCCGTTTTCGGCATCTGCCTTGGTCATCAGATGCTGGCGCTGGCGCTCGGCGGTGACACCAAGAAAATGCATCAGGGCCATCACGGTGCCAACCATCCGGTGCGGGACGACACAACGGGCAAGGTGGAAATCGTTTCAATGAACCACGGTTTTGCCGTGGATGCGGATTCATTGCCCGATGGGGTCGAGGAAACCCACGTATCGCTGTTTGACGGCAGCAATTGCGGCCTGCGCGTAACTGGCAAATCGATCTTCTCGGTGCAGCATCACCCTGAGGCATCGCCCGGCCCGCAGGACTCGCACTACCTGTTCCGCCGGTTCGCCAATCTGATCCGCGCCCGTCAGGGTCTGGAACCCCTGCCCGAACGCGATCAGGCTGCCTGATCGCGGAGCTAAACCGCTTAGGTTTTTCCTACTGAGCGGGTTCGTGGTTCGTGGTTCGTGGTTCGACAAGCTCACCATGAGGGACATGGGGGATGCAACGCTATTCGCAAAGATTGCAGAACTTGGTAGCCTTCAACCTACCCCTCTCCGTCATCCTCGGGTCAAGCCCGAGGATGACGGAGAGGGTTGAGGTGATGACGGAGTGGGTTGAGATGTCGGGAGCTATAGTCTGCAAACGCAGTGATTAGCTTTTGCATCCACACTCTCCCTCATGGTGAGCTTGTCGAACCACGAACCACGCCCCCAACCCATCAGCCACACGAATACAGAATTAAGCCACGTCCTCACCGGTGCTGGCTTTCACAATGGCGAACCACTGCTGGCGCTCGAGTTTGATATCGAGTGCTGACACCATCTTTGCCAGACGATCGCGTTTCAGGCTGCCAAGCACCGGAATAAGCCGCGCCGGATGGCGCAGAAGCCAGGCGATGGCAATCGCCGAGATGTCATCGACACCAATCTCATCACCAACCGCTTTCAGCGCGGCACGCACCCGCTGTTCCTGCTCGCCTGTTCCGGTGAACAGGCTGCCGCCACCCAGCGGCGACCAGATCATTGGCGAATAGCGCAGCCGCTGGGCATGATCGAGACTGCCATCGGTCAGCGGCGCCGTGTAAGTTACCGACATTTCGATCTGGTTGGTGACAAGCGGGAATGGCAGGCGCGAGGTCAACAGATCCATCTGCGACGGCGTGAAGTTCGACACGCCCACGGCGCGCACTTTTCCCGCCTTCACAACGTCCTGCAATCCGGCTGCGGTTTCATCCGCATCCATCAGCGGATCGGGACGATGCAACAGCAGCACATCGATGTAATCGGTCTTGAGGTTCTGCAACGAACGATCCACCGACGCTTTGATATGCGCCGCGCTGGTATCGTAATGTTTCACCCGGTTTTGCGGACGCTCTGATGATGTCAGCATGATATCGCATTTGGTAATCAGCTCGATCGACTGGCGCTTGCCACTCCAACCGGCAAGTCCCGCACCGAAAGCCGCCTCAACACCGTAATTGCCATAAATATCCGCATGATCAATGCTGGTCAGTCCGAGATCAACGGCCTCGTCAATCAGCCGCGCCACCTCTGCCGCTGTCGGCTTTGCACCCTGATCCAGCAGCCGCCATGCGCCCAGTACCAGCCGGGACAGCGACAGACCTTCAGAATTGAGTGAAATACGTTTTGCGTCGGACATGGGATACCTCTTTCGGCTGGTGGGACAGGTTGCATAGCGCAAAGCGGCAACCAATCAAATAGGTGGCGGATTCAAATTCTCAACAGCCATTGACAGTCGCAAATGTCGAATGTACCAATCAACACAGACTTTACCAATCAGTACAATTCGATTGACAGGAGCACACCATGTCCGAACAGCGTCCACCGCTTCCGCCCTTCACCCGCGAAACCGCCACCCAGAAAGTCCGTGCGGCGGAAGATGGCTGGAATACCCGCAATCCGGAACGGGTGGCGCTGGCCTATACAGCCGATAGCTATTGGCGCAACCGCGCCGAATTCGTGCAGGGCCGCGAGGCCATCGCCGCATTTCTTGCGCGCAAATGGAACCGTGAACTGGATTATCGCCTGATCAAGGAGCTTTGGGCCTTCGCCGACAATCGCATCGCCGTGCGATTTGCCTATGAATATCACGATGATTCCGGCAACTGGTTTCGCGCCTATGGCAATGAAAACTGGGAGTTCGATGCAAACGGCCTGATGCAAACGCGTTTTGCCTGCATCAACGATCTGCCAATCAAGGAATCCGAGCGGAAATTCTTTTGGGACCGGTCCGGCCCGCGCCCGGCGGATCATCCCGGATTGAGCGAATTGGGCCTCTGAGACATGGCACGAACCATTGCCGAGCGCGCCGATGTCATTCCCGCCCTTGCTGAAACCTTCCGTGAATATGGTTTTGAAGGCGCAAGCCTCTCGGTGATTGGCGAAAAGACCGGTCTTGGCCGCGGCAGCCTCTATCACTTCTTTCCCGGCGGCAAGGACGAGATGGCAACGGCCGTGTTGCAGCACATTGATGCGTGGTTTGAAGAGTGCATCTATCGCCCGCTGCGCCAATCGGATGATCCGCAGGCAGCAATCAGCGCCATGTGCCGGGCCGTGTCGGATTATTTCCAGTCGGGGCGCCGCGTCTGCATTGTCGGCGCTTTCGCCCTCGACAATGTCCGCGACCGTTTTGCCAGCGCTATTCTTGATTATTTCGCTGTTTGGAAAAGCTCCCTTGCCACGGCACTGCAAAAGGCCGGTCATCAACAGGATCAGGCCGTCGATCTTGCCGAGGACGCGGTTGCCAATATTCAGGGCGCATTGGTTCTCGCCCGCGCGCTCAATGATCCAGGCATATTCGAGCGCGCGATGATCAGGATCGAGAAGCGCTTGCTATGAAGCTTCACCGGACACCAAGGCACCCGGTTCCAGCGGTTCATGTGTTAAGGCGGGCTTCTCCACGCGCAGCACAAAGACCGCCACGGCGATGACAACAAAAATTCCGCCAAGCACATAAGGCGCACCGCCAAAGGCAAAAACTGCCGTCGGCGCTGTGAAAATCGCAAATATCTGGGTGAAAATCAGCGGGCCGATCACATTGGTGATGCTGAACATGCTGGTCATCGCACCCTGCAATTCGCCCTGCTCGGACGGCGGAACCTTGGCGGAAGCAATACTGCGCATGGCTGGATCAGCAATGCTTTCAAGGCACGTCGCCACGATGACCGCATAGACCATCCAGCCCTGCCATGCGGCGGCATAACCGAAGAAACCCAGCGCCGTGAAAACCAGCCCGATCACCGCCGTTCGCCATTCACCAAACCGCGCCACAACCCGCGGCAGGATGAACACCATAACCAGCGCACCGCCCATGCCGAAGACGCCCAGCGACAGGCCAATATCCCGCTGGTTCCAGCCGTAGCGGTAATCGCTGACAAATGACCAGACGGACGGATAGGCCATATGGCCAAGCGTCAGCATGAAGAAAACAAGCCCGATCCACAGAATGCCCTTATGACCGCGCATCTGCTTCAAGGCGCCGAGCGGGTTGGCACGTTTCCAGTCGAACGTCCGGCGGTTTTTCGCATCAAGCGTTTCCGGCAGGAAGAAATAGGCGACGATGAAATTGAGGAACGCGATCAGCGCCGCACCATAGAAGGGGACGCGCGGACCAAATTCGCCCAGCAGACCGCCAATGATCGGGCCGAGAATAAAACCCACACCGAACGCAATGCCGAGCAGGCCAAAATTCTTGGCGCGATTCTCGTCCGTGCTGACATCGGCAATATAGGCGGACGCTGTGGAAAAGCTCGCGCCGCTGATACCCGCCAGCACACGTCCGATAAAGAGTATGCCGAAACTTGTCGCCAGCGCGCAGATCAGATTGTCGATGGCGAAGGTGAACACCGAGGCCAGCAGTACCGGACGACGGCCATACCGGTCGCTCAGATTGCCGATCAGCGGCGCAAAGACAAATTGCATCGCCGCATAAACAAACAGCAACCACCCGCCATCAATCGCCGCATGGCTGACATCAGACCCCGTCAATTCTTCCAGATAGGCAGGCATGACAGGAACGATGATCGCAATGCCAATGACATCAAGAAGAAGCATGACAAAGACAAGTGTCAGCCCACGCTTGGCAAGAACGGGATCAATCATCGGAAACCCTCAACTGGCATTGCGGAGCAAAATAGACCCGGAAAATGGTCTTAAACGATTTGGACAAGCGAAACAATACGTGAACATTGTTGAAAGGTGGTGCCGTTTGAGGGGGATGATTGAAGTTGATTGTGCGATGCGACCGTCACCCCCCTCTGCCCTGTCGGGCATCTCCCCCACAAGGGGTGAGATCAGCCTTCACTACTGCCTTTGCACAATCTGAAACTTTTCCGCTTGTGGGAAAGCGTTCATGTCAATGTGATCTCCCCCCTTGTGGGGGAGATGTCCGACAGGACAGAGGGGGGTGAGCGCCACCGCTGCGTTGTTCGTAATCCGGGGTTCGTGGTTCGACATAACAACCATGAGGGAGAGCGAGGATGCAACGCTAGTCGCCAACGTTGCAGATCATAAAGATTGCAGAATATAGCTCCCTTTCATCACCCCTCTCCCTCATGGTTGTTATGTCGAACCACGAACCACGCACCACTCCACAACAACCGATGCACAGGCAAAACCACCCCATCAACCCTACCGCGCATAATGGGTTGGCAAAGCCGTGGTTGCTTTCAGCGTCTCCATGGAAACCGAGGCGGATATGTCAAAGAACTCGACCTTTTCCACCAGTGTTTTGTAAATCCCGTCATAGGCTTCGACGCGCGGCAGGACCAGCTTCAGGATATAATCAATGGTGCCGGTCATCCGGTGTACCTCGACAATTTCAGGGATATCGATGATGGCAGCGCGGAACTGTTCCAGCCAATCGGCTGAGTGCCGCGCGGTGCGCACAATAACGAACATTGTCGTTGGCAGGCCCATAACGGGCCGGTCGAGAAGAACGACTCTTCGGGCAATATAGCCCTCTTCCTCCAGACGTTGGATGCGGCGGGAGCATGCCGAGATGGAAAGGCTGACGCGATCAGCCATATCGGATACCCCTATGGACGAATCTTCTTGCAGCAAATCAAGGATTTTGCGGTCACGATCATCGAGCATGTCAATTCCCAAGCAAATTTTAAGCGTGCACTACTAAAGATACGCTTATTTTTTGCGACATGACAGATTTTATTCGCAAACTTCGCGAACCTTTCGCGCGCTATCCGAACTATTATTCCTCTAATGACTTTAATGGGAGAATAAGAATGCGCACGATTGGCCTGATTGGCGGAATGAGCTGGGAAAGCACTGCGGTTTATTACCGGCAGATCAACGAAGCCGTCCGTATCAGGTTGGGTGGCCTTGCTTCCGCCAAGGTCGCCATGCAATCGCTGGATTTCTCCGAAGTCGTCGCCCTGCAAAAGAGCGACCGCTGGGATGATGCCGCGGCACTCCTATCCGATGCGGCCAAGCGCCTTGAAGCTGCTGGCGCCGATTGCGTGCTCATCTGCACCAACACCATGCACCTTGTGGCTGCTGAAGTGGCGCAGTCCGTCACCATTCCGCTGATCGATATTCGCCGCGAGACTGGCCGCGTGCTGGCTGCCAATGGCAAGAAGCGCCCGCTGCTTCTGGCAACCCGCTACTCAATGGAGCACGGTTTCTACGCCGATTACATGCGCGATGAATTCGGCATTGACGTTATGGTGCCCAATGAGATCGATCGCGCGAAAATTCACTCGGTGATTTTTGATGAACTCTGCTGCGGTATCGTCAAGCCGGAGTCCCGTCAGGCACTGGAAAAAATCATCCTCCGCGGCAAGGAAGCCGGAGCCGATTGCGTCATTCTCGGCTGTACCGAGATTTGCCTGTCCATCACAGACAACAATGTGGCCCTGCCAGTGTTTGATTCCACAACGATCCATTCCGATGCTGCCGTTTCCATGGCGCTGGAAGAGGGTGTGGCAAACAAGCAGAACGCTGTTTAATCCTGCATGCTGACAGTGCGTGGTTCGACATAACAACCATGAGGGAGAGGGGTGATTGTAAGGGAGCACATTTCATCTCCCCCACCCCACCCGTCATCCTCGGGCTTGACCCGAGGACCCAAGGCAAAAAGCACAAACCGGGTTTCGTAATCTCGGTCGGCTAGTTGGTATATCTCTGTTTTGGAATTGTAATTTTTCCAATGGTGGGTCCTCGGGTCAAGCCCGGGGATGACGGAGAAGTGGATGATCAAGATGAAGTGCTTCAATAAGAAAAAGGCGGCATCTCTGCCGCCTTTTGTTTGTGTGAGTGAGCGATCTCAGATACCGCCGCTGAATGTATCGCAGCTGTCGAGTTTACCGCTGTCAAAGCCGCGCTTGAACCACGCACTGCGCTGGGCAGAGGTGCCGTGGTTGAAGCTTTCAGGAACGACATAGCCCTGAATTTTCCGCTGCAGGGTGTCATCACCGATCTGCTTGGCGGCATTGAGCGCTTCTTCCAGATCACCCGCTTCGAGAATGCCCTTCTGCTGGGTGAAATGTCCCCAGATACCGGCAAAGCAATCGGCCTGAAGTTCAACTCGTACAGACATGGCATTGGCATCGGCCTCGCTCATGTTCTGGCGCATCTGGTTGAACTTCGGCAGAACACCAATGAGGTTCTGGACGTGATGGCCGACTTCATGGGCCAGCACATAGGCTTGAGCGAAATCGCCGGATGCACCGAATTTCTTGTCCAGCTCGTCATAAAAGCTCAGATCGATATAGAGCTTGCGATCACCAGGGCAATAGAATGGTCCGGAGGCCGCACTGGCAAAACCGCAGGCAGAACGAACCTGTCCATTGAACAGAACCATGGTGGGCGGGGGATACTGCTTGCCTTCAGCCTGGAAAATGCCGCTCCAGACATCCTCGGTCTCCGCCAGAACAGTTTTGACGAACTGGGTCATCTGGTCATTTGCCTGCGCGGTGGGGCGGGAAGCCGGCGATGGCTCGGTCTGGCTCTGTCCCGGCGCCAGCTGGTCCAGCCCGCCATTCACCAGAATCTGCATTGGATCAATATTCGTGCAGAATTTCAGGAACAGGAAAATCGCCGCGAGAATAAGGATGCCGGAGATACCGCCGCCACGAACCGACTGCATGCCGCCGCCGCTCGGGAAGCGAAATCCACCACCGCCCGTTCCTCCGGGGATACCGCCATCGTCACCCTCGGTGCGGCGGTCCTCAACATTGTCACTTTGTCTACCGCCTTGCCAGCGCATTACCAACCTCCAGATGAACCCTCAGCCCACAGGCCGATATGCTGCACGTCAACAGTATAGTCCCATATTTGTTCCATGCACGATGCTATTTTCAACTGCTGGCTGCAATCAGTTCATAATCAATTTTCGTGACTGAATAATGCAGGTTCAAGCAGACATTCCATGACCTTAGCGAGACAAGAGGCCATCAGGCGCAATATCCTGATAAAACTGCGGCGAAAAAGCATGGAATTGTGCGTTTTTGGGGTTACGCAACGCGATCGCTTTGCCTATAAGGCAGCCTTAGCCTCGCATTAGGAATTTTGTGTCTGCCCGTACGGTCAAGTCCGTGCGGTTTTTTGCGCAGATACGCTGTTGATAGGAAGAAGCCATGCCAAAACGCACCGACATCAAATCTATTCTGATCATCGGCGCAGGACCGATCATCATCGGTCAGGCATGTGAATTCGACTATTCAGGCACACAGGCCTGTAAAGCGCTGAAAGAGGAAGGCTACCGCGTCATCCTCGTCAACTCCAACCCGGCCACGATCATGACCGATCCGGAGCTGGCCGATGCGACCTATATAGAGCCGATCACCCCTGAGGTGGTCGCCAAGATCATCGCCAAGGAACGCCCCGACGCTCTGCTACCCACCATGGGCGGACAGACTGCGCTGAACACCGCCCTGTCGCTGCGCCGCATGGGTGTGCTTGAACGCTACAATGTCGAAATGATCGGCGCCAATGCGGAAGCCATCGACAAGGCCGAAGACCGCGCGCTTTTCCGCGAGGCCATGGCCAAGATCGGGCTGGAAACACCCAAATCCATGCTGGCCAATGCAACCGAGGTGAAAGATCTCGACCGCCGCCTGCATAAGGAACAGCGCGAGATCGTCAAAGCCAAATATTCTGGCCCGGAACTGGATGCGGCGCTCGACAAGCTGGAAACCGAATGGCAGCTCGGCGAAGGCGACCGCAAGCAGCGCTATGTCTCCCATGCCTTGGGGATGGCCGGTGCGGCGCTTGATCATGTCGGCCTGCCCGCCATCATCCGCCCGTCCTTCACCATGGGCGGCACCGGCGGCGGCATTGCCTATAACCGCTCTGAATTTTACGAGATCATCGGCAGCGGCCTTGATGCATCGCCAACCACGGAAGTGCTGATTGAAGAATCCGTGCTTGGCTGGAAAGAATATGAAATGGAAGTCGTCCGCGACAAGGCGGACAATTGCATCATCATCTGCTCCATCGAGAATATCGACCCGATGGGTGTGCATACGGGCGACTCGATCACCGTTGCACCAGCCTTGACCCTGACGGACAAGGAATATCAGATCATGCGCAACGCCTCGATTGCGGTGCTGCGTGAGATTGGCGTGGAAACCGGCGGTTCGAACGTGCAGTTCGCGGTGAACCCTGAGAATGGCCGTCTGATCGTCATTGAAATGAACCCACGCGTCTCGCGCTCTTCGGCGCTGGCTTCCAAGGCAACCGGCTTCCCGATTGCCAAGATCGCGGCCAAGCTTGCTGTTGGTTACACGCTGGATGAGCTTGAGAACGATATCACCGGCGGCGCAACCCCGGCATCATTCGAACCCTCCATCGATTATGTCGTCACCAAGATCCCGCGCTTCGCCTTTGAAAAGTTCCCCGGCGCCGAACCCACACTGACAACGGCTATGAAATCCGTTGGTGAAGTCATGGCCATTGGCCGTACCTTCAAGGAATCGCTGCAAAAGGCGCTGCGCGGCCTTGAAACCGGCCTGACCGGCCTCGATGAAATCGCCATTCCCGGCCTTGGCGAAGGCAGTGACAACAATGCCATTCGCGCTGCCATTGGCACGCCAACGCCCGACCGTCTGCGCATGGTTGCTCAGGCGCTGCGCCTTGGCCTTTCCGTCGAGGAAGTCCATGAGGGTTGCAAGATCGATCCATGGTTCCTTGAGCAGATGGCCGAAATTATCGCCACCGAAGAGCGTGTGCGCGAGCACGGCCTGCCGCAGGATGCCCAGAACCTGCGTATGCTGAAGGGCATGGGCTTTTCCGATGCCCGTCTCGGCAGCCTTGCCAAGATCGACGCCAACGACGTGTTCAAGCTACGCAGGAAGCTGGGTGTACATCCGGTCTTCAAGCGCATTGACACCTGCGCCGCCGAATTTGCCTCACCAACCGCCTATATGTATTCGACCTATGAAGTGCCGTTCGCCGGAGCGGTTGCTTCCGAAGCGCAGGTTTCGGACCGCAAGAAGGTGGTCATCCTCGGTGGCGGTCCCAACCGGATCGGGCAAGGCATTGAGTTCGATTATTGCTGCTGCCATGCCGCCTTTGCGCTGCGCGATGCGGGCTATGAAGCCATCATGATCAACTGCAACCCGGAAACGGTTTCAACGGATTATGACACATCGGACCGGCTCTATTTCGAGCCACTGACGGCGGAAGATGTGCTGGAAATCCTGCGCACGGAACAGACAGCCGGGACATTGCACGGCGTCATCGTCCAGTTCGGCGGCCAGACACCGCTCAAGCTCGCCGATGCACTTGAAAAGGCGGGTATTCCGATCCTCGGGACCTCGCCCGATGCGATTGACCTTGCCGAAGACCGCGACCGCTTTCAGAAACTGCTCATCAAGCTTGATCTGACCCAGCCGAAGAACGGCATTGCTTACTCCGTCGAACAGGCGCGCACCATTGCCGGTGAACTCGGCTTCCCGCTGGTTGTCCGTCCGTCCTATGTGCTGGGCGGCCGTGCCATGCAGATTATCCATGATGAGCGCGCTTTGCAGAGCTATCTGCTCGACACGGTGCCCGAACTCGTGCCTGAAGACATCAAGCAAAAATATCCGAACGACAAGACGGGCCAGATCAACACGCTGCTCGGCAAGAACCCGCTGCTGTTTGACCGCTACTTGAGCGAAGCCATCGAAGTCGATGTGGATTGCCTGTGTGATGGCAAGAACACATGGGTATCGGGCATCATGGAACATATCGAGGAAGCCGGTATTCACTCCGGCGACAGTGCCTGCTCACTGCCTGTACATTCGCTCTCCGCCGAAATCGTTGAGCAGCTCGAAGCGGAAACCGCTGCACTGGCGAAGTCGCTGAATGTTGTCGGCCTGATGAACGTTCAGTACGCTATCAAGGATGGCACGATCTATGTGCTTGAGGTTAATCCGCGTGCCTCGCGCACAGTGCCCTTCGTTGCCAAGACCATTGGCAAGCCGATCGCCAAGATCGCCGCGCGCATCATGGCCGGTGAAACACTGGATGAGGCACTTGGCAATTACGGCGGCAAGCCCTCAGGCACGGCGCGCAAACACATTGCCGTCAAGGAAGCGGTCTTCCCGTTTGCCCGCTTCCCCGGTGTCGACATTCTGCTCGGACCGGAAATGCGCTCGACCGGTGAAGTCATGGGCCTCGACTATGATTACGCCCTCGCCTTTGCCAAGGCGCAGCTTGGTGCCGGTGTTGACCTTCCGCGCGACGGCACATTGTTCGTATCGGTGCGTGATGAGGACAAGCAGCGCATTCTGGCCCCAGTCAAGCGGCTTTCGGAATTGGGCTTCAAGGTTCTGGCAACAGGCGGTACGGCCCGCTTCCTTGCGGAAAACGGTGTAGCAGCCCAGAAGATCAACAAGGTTCAGGAAGGCCGTCCGCATGTTGAGGACGCCATTCGCAACCGGCAGGTGCAGCTGGTGTTCAACACCACCGATAGCGCAAAGGCGATCTCGGACTCCAAATCGCTGCGCCGCGCCACATTGATGCAGAAGGTGCCCTATTACACCACGCTGTCGGGTGCCGATGCGGTGGCGGAAGCCATTGCAGCGCTGAAAGCCGGTTCGCTCGAAGTGCGGCCGCTGCAGGATTATTTCTAAGATATGATCCGGTCACGGCCTACGCCGTGACCGGATATTATTGTCAGACGCGCTTGGCTTCCTTTGTCGGATCGCCTTTTTCCGCATTGAGCGCAACGCCCGCCGTGACAAGCTTGTGGACCACAGCCGTCTTTATTTCGCCCGGCCCCTGAAGCTTCAGCGATGCCATCAAAAAGCTGCCGCTCTCTTCCAGTTTCGGTTCAAGCGACTTCATTTCCGCACCCCGCCATAGCGCAAACGCCACATGCGACTTGTGCGCTTTGAACAGACATACCGGACCATTGGACTCATAGACGGGATGGCCCCATTTGAAGGTCTCCGTCACACCATCCACACTCAATATATCCCGGCGTAGCGCGACAACAGCTTCCGCCTGCCAGCCGCCAAGGCCCGCAATATAGTCGTCAACCGTCTTGGCCATGTTCACTCCCCTCATGTTTTGGAAATTTGGTTAGTTCCGTGTCCCGTTGGGATCACCCTTCTGCAAGGTCTGCAGATAGTCTTCAAGCCGGTCGAGGCTCTGATCCCAGAACCGCCGGTAATGTTCGAGCCAGTCGGATACTTCACGCAAAGGTCCAGCCTCCAGACGGCAGGGCCGCCATTGGGCTTCCCGCCCGCGCGCGATCAGGCCCGCCTTCTCCAGCACCTTCAGATGTTTTGAAACCGCTGGCATGCTCATGTTGAATGGCTCGGCCAGTTCAGTCACAGATGTTTCGCCTTCGGACAGTCGCGCCAGAATAGCCCGCCGCGTTGGATCGGCGAGAGCAGACAATATGCCACTGAGACGGTCAGGCGTCATATTTATTACATTACCCTTGGGTTAAATAACCAAATAGTTTAATAATGCAAACCCTATGGGATTGTCAAGATTCGACACGCCCATGCTAGCGGCATCACGGACAGGAAACCAGACTTATCCGGGCTTGGACAAAATGACATTCAACAGACCAATTGACCTCAACTTAAGTCGAGGTTTTATAACCCCTACTCCTAGCGGAATCGACCTATTCAGGAGCAATCATGTTGACCGACATTGAAAGACTAACAGACGCACAGTTTCTCCGGCTGTTTCAGGCAAAACGATTTCTTGTGACAGGCGCAACGGGCAATGTTGGCCGGCACATCGTCAATAGGCTATTGGAAAATGGCTATCTTGTCCGGGCGCTGACCCGTGATGCGAAGCGTGCCAATCTACCCCGCTACGTTGAGGTGGTCGAAGGCGATCTGACAAGGCCTGAAACATTCGAACGGGCGCTCGCCGGGGTTGCGGGTCTTCATCTCATCACCATCGGCGGCGATGATTACACGCCACTCGAAAACGGTGACGACATCGTGCAACTGGCGCGTTGGGAGGGTGTGCAGCGCATCAGTGTGCTCAGCGATGGCCGCACTGGCAGCGTTGAAAAGGCTGTTATGGCAAGCGATGTGGACTGGACGATTTTGCAGCCTGTTGATCTCATGTCCAACACACTCGGCTGGATCAAGAGCATCAAATCCGCCAATGTGGTGCGTGAGCCCTATGGCCGTATGGCCAAAACCCTGATCCACGAAGCGGATGTCGCTGCCGTTGCCGCAAAAATCCTGAGTGACGGCGGGCATTCACGCAAAACGCTCAAGCTCACAGGTTCGGAAGTCCTGACCATACCGGATAAAATCCGGGCGATCAGCGCCGCCACGGGCAAGCCGATCACATATGTCGAGGTCAGCGAGGAGCATACAAGGCAGTCCATGCGCGAACTCGGCATTGACGAGGATGTCATTGATTACGTGGTGGCATGGAACAGCAACCCGCCTGTGGAAGGCCGTGCGGTGACAAAGAGCGTACAGCAGGTGATTGGCCGCCCGCCCCTAAGTTTTACCCATTGGGTGAGAGAGCATGCTCCGCTGTTTATGTGAGTTGGGCAGAGGGTGTGCTTTGTAATGGGGGGGATGTGGTTCGTGGTTCGTGGTTCGTGGTTCGTGGTTCGTGGTTCGACAGGCTCACCATGAGGGAGATGGGTGATGCAACGCTAATCGTAAAGATTGCAGAATAAAACACCCTGCAACCTCACCATCTCCCTCATGGTGAGCCTGTCGAACCACGAACAATAGACATGCAGACCTATGGCGTATCGAAGGACACGTGAACCACGGCCCTAAACCCCGCTCAAGCCCTCTTCTTCCATACCGTGACCGCTGGGATCGCTGATAAAATGCAGCACTTTGGAGAACACATGGTTGGTTTTGTCCTCGCGCCCGATATGCACCACGGTTGACTTGGCAAGCTTGTCGCGCAGCACGCCCAGAACGCGGTCATGCGCTTCGGCTTCCATGGCATCAAGAGATTCGTCAATAACAACCCATTGCGGCTTGTGCAGCATCAGCCGGGCGAAGGCCAGAGACTGCTGCTCGTCGTCGCTCAGCTCACGATCCCAGCGCGTGCGGAAATCCAGCATGGTTTCCAGACGATCAAGACCAAGCTCATGCAGGGCAGAGACAAGCTCCGTGTCAGCAAAAGCATCTTTGCCGAGCGGATAGGACATCACCTCCCGCAGACTGCCCGGCGGGAAATAGGGCGAGCGCGGCATATAAAGAATTGAGGTGTCCTTCGGCAGGGCGATGTTGCCTGCACCCCATGGCCACAGACCGGCAATCGCGCGGAAAAGCAATGTCCTGTCAATGCCGGGCTCGCTGGTGATGAGCACGCGCTCACCCTCTTTCACCACGGCCTTCTTCTCTTTCAGGCGCACGGTTGCCAGCGGCGCAGTAATCTTCAATCCATCGAAAACCAGCTGATTGCTATCCGACTCCGAGAATTTGATCCGCTGCTCAACGCTGTTGAGCGTATCCATCGACTGCACCGCCTGACGGAATGACGTGACGCGCAAAAGCGTGGCGCGCCAGTCGGCAATCGCCCCGAAATTATCGACAAACCATTTGAGCGAGGCCTGAAGCTGGTTGAATGAACCAACAGCGATGATCATGCCGCCAAAGGACAAGTTGCCGGTGAAATAGACAGGTGCGGCCACCAGATAGGGCGCGACATTGGTGAACCAGCCATAGCCTGACGTGACCCACACAAGTTGCGTCCACGCGGAAACCAGTTTGCGGATCGCCCCCATCAGGCTGTCGACATCAAGACCCAGCCTCACCTTTTCGTCCTGCTCGCCCCGATAGAGCGAAATGGCATCAATATGCTCATTGACGCGCATCAGCGAAAAACGCAGGTCAGACTCGCGCTGATACCGGTCAGCATTGAGCTTGATCAGCTTGCGCCCGACGAACCAGCTGATCGCCGACGCTGAACCAGCATAGAGGATCGCCGCCCAAACCATGTAGCCGGGAATGGAAAAACTGTAGCCATAAACGTTGAAGACAAAGCCGCTGGAGAGCCCCCAGAGCACGCCAATGAAGCTTGCCACCAGAATGGACGCCTGCAGCAGGCCAAGACCAAGGTCCGTCGACATTTCAGCCAGATGGCGCGCATCCTCATGCAGACGCTGGTCGGGGTTGACGCCGATCGGCCCGGAATTGGAAAGCTTGAAAGCGCGGCGGGGAACCAGCCACTCGCCGATCAGATCGCGGGTCAGCCCCTCGCGCAGTTTCATGCGCGTCATCTGATTGAACCAGGCTTGCGCCACTGCAAGGACCAGAAGAACACTTGCAATACCCAGAAACACCAGCAATTCGCTCAGAAATGCCGGAAAATCCCGATGGGAAAGCGCATCAAGAAAGCGCCCGTTCCATTGGACGAGGCGAACCTGACCGGCAGATGTAACGATGATGATGGCGAACAGGGTCAGCAGCAGCAATATGAGGCGATTGCGGACGGGTGAGATCCAATATACGTCGAGGATAACGCGAAGCTGAGAAAGAAGTCCCACCTGCACTTCGCCGGCAACAGCGATGGCGGACGTCTTGCTCTGTTTCTCTTCCGCCATGAGTTAGCCCCCGTGGACGACCATGATTCGCCACATCCACTCTACCATTAAAGGTTGCCAGCAAGGTTAAATTGCACGGGATAACGTGCTGGATTTCCCCAGCGCAAGTAAGGCTGAATTTCGCTTAATCAAGGGCGGAAGTATGACCCCAACAATGAGCGGATTTGAATCCGGCTTGTTTCTGCTCCGATTCTGTCTTATGTATCCCGCATCGATTTATCGGTCGAGTGACTTTGCGACCCGCGCAACCCGTTGCGCTTCCTGATGAACTCCATTGCATAGGTTCGATTCCCTGGGCAGCATAGCTGTATGTTGCCTGTTTTATATCTCTGAAAGGAATTTCCCATGGCTACGGGAACAGTGAAATGGTTCAACAGCACTAAAGGCTTTGGTTTCATCCAGCCTGACACCGGCGGTGCAGACGTTTTCGTACACATCTCTGCTGTTGAGCGTGCAGGTTTGCGCGGCCTCAATGACGGCCAGAAGATCAACTACGAAATCGTACAGGATCGTCGTTCGGGCAAGTCGTCCGCAGACAACCTCAGCGTTGCTGGCTAATCGCCGCAAGCGAAAATCTCCGGATTTTCCAGCGCATACATTTGAAAAGGCGGGATTTTAATCCCGCCTTTTTGCATTTTTAGAGCAACAGAGTACAAATCAAAAGGTGCTTACACCACATCGCTTCCCGAATAGTCGGCCACCAGCTGCAGCATAGCCCGCAGACCAACGATGAGACCACTCTCATCAACCAAAAACAAATCGGAATGATTAGCTGGCGCTTCTTTGGGATTCTGTCCCTTCGCCGTGACCCCTACCCTGAAGAAAAGCCCCGGCACCACCTGCGAGAAGTAGGAAAAATCTTCACCCCCTGTCCCGCGTTCAGTCAACTTCGTATTTTCGGTTCCGGCAACGCGGGCAAGCGTCGGAGCCATTTGCATAGTTAGATTTTCATTATTGATGACGGGCGGATAACCATTCGCCTCCCAGATGATCTCCGCTTCACCACCCATTCCCTTGGCGACGAAGGTCGACAAGTCATGAAAGCGATCCATCATCTGCTGCCGTTGCCTCTCGGTCGACGTCCGCAGCGTGCCCGTCAGCTCTGCCTTGGCTGGAATAATATTGTAGCGTGTACCAGCTTTGAATGTACCGACGCTCAAAACGGCAGGCTCGCTCACAATATTGGTTTCGCGGCTGATCAGTGTTTGCATGGACGAGACGATTTCAGATGCAATGACGATAGGATCAACGCCGCTCCATGGAGCTGAGCCATGGGTCTGTCTTCCTTTGACTGTCAGCCGGAAAGCATCGGAACCGGCGCTGGTGGGTCCCGGACGATAACCGATTGTTCCAGCAGCAAGACCACTGACGACGTGCAGACCGAAAATCACATCGGGCTTTGGATCGGAGAAGGCACCTTCCTCCAGCATCTTTTTGGCACCGCCGATTTCCCCTTTCGGAAGCTTCTCTTCGGCAGGCTGGAACAGCAGCTTGACGGTTCCTCTCAGATTGGCCTTGTTATTCGCAAGAATCTCAGCGGTGGCCATCAGAATGGCAACGTGACAATCATGACCACAGGCATGCATCACCGGCACGTCATCGCCATCCCAAACCGCGCGGGCCTTTGACGCAAACGGTATATCGGATTTTTCTTCCACGGGGAGCGCATCCATATCGGCGCGCAACGCGATAACCGGTCCAGCACCTGCCTCGCCTTTCAAAACGGCGACAATGCCGGTGGTCGCTACTTTCTCACGAACTTCATAGCCAAGTTCCTTGAGATGCTTGGCTACAAGGCCAGATGTTCGGACCTCTTGATTGCCCAACTCCGGATTTTCATGAATATCGCGCCGCCAAGCAATCATTCGCTGTTCGATATTATGTGCCTCGGCATCAAAGAGACCGTGAATTTTCCGCACCGGGCCGGGTTCGATACCAGACGCCGCCAGAAGTGGAGGAACTCCCAGCGCAAATATTCCGCAACAGGCGCACACCGCCTTGAGAAATTGACGACGTTCAAGCACATCATCAACAGCTTCAGCTACAAATTTCCGCGGTGATAACGGCCTTCCAGGCCCAAACAGTTTCATGGCAATCAACCTTCTTTTTAAAATAAGACACAATAAAAATCTGCTTTAAATAAACGGAATGGTACCCGAACCGATCGGGCTGTCAATAATCCCGAAGGAGCATAAAAAGCTCGCTTATGCCCGCGCGCCTGCGTGTGCTGATCGATGCGCTTGCCTCGCGCCTGCCCGGGATGACCGGAGCAGACGGCGAAATCAAATCAGTCGCCTGAAGCCTCAGGCAACCAGCTGATTGGCACATGCCCCTCATCGCCTGCCACACGGCTCAGCCATTTGGCCACCGACGGATAGGCCGATAGGTCATAGCCGCCCAGGCTTGCCTCATGGGTATAGGCATAAAGCGCGATATCGGCGATGCTGATGGTATCGCCGGCAAAATAGGGCGTCTTCTGCAATTGCTGCTCCATGACCAGCAGTGCCTTGTTTCCGCCCTCCAGCGTTGCCGCCAGCCGCTCCGGCGTCGCGTCTTTCGCGCGCTCAGGATAGATAAGCAAAGCCCGCCGGACAGCAATGTTGGGCTCATGCGTATATTGTTCGAAGAACAGCCATTGATACATCAGGGCGCGCGCATAGGAATCTTTCGGGATGAAGCGGGTTCCCTCAGCCAGATAAAGCAGGATCGCATTCGACTCCGCCAGAAACCGGCCATCATCAAGCTCAAGCAGCGGCACCTTGCCATTGGGGTTCTTGGCGGTGAATGCAGGTTGCCGCGTCGACCCGTCTATGGACGAAATAGCCACATGCTCAAACGGCAGACCAAGCTTCGCCATCAACAGGCGCGGCTTGTAGCAATTTCCGGAAGTCATCTGCGAATAAAGTATAGGCATGATTGGTCTCCTGTGGCGGCCGACCGTAGCCGCTGGTGTCCTGACATATCTGTTTATGTGAAGCATCTTGCAAACATACGTGATGCTTTGAACGTTTCATGTCACACCCTGCATAGAAACAGCGCGATGTGAAGCCTTCAATGTATGCTTTTGCTTGCGATTCCCCGGCCATTGCGACATAGCAGACGCGCAAACCGGCTTCCAATTATCAAACACCTCAGGAGAACGATACCATGGCATTCCTCGCCGACGCCCTTTCCCGTGTGAAGGTTTCCGCAACGATTGCGATCACCCAGAAAGCACGTGATCTGAAAGCCGAGGGCCGGGATGTGATTTCGCTCTCCGTGGGCGAGCCGGATTTTGATACGCCTGAAAATATCAAGGAAGCCGCCATTGCCGCCATCCGTCGCGGCGAAACCAAGTACACACCGGTATCCGGCATTGTGCCGCTGCGTGAAGCCATTGCCCGCAAGTTCAAGCGCGAGAACGAACTGGAATACAAGCCGAGCCAGACCATTGTTTCAACCGGCGGCAAGCATGTCATTTATAACGCACTGCTCGCCACGCTGAACCCCGGCGATGAAGTGATCTGCGTTGCGCCTTACTGGGTCAGCTACCCGGAAATGGTTGCGCTGTGCGGTGGCACCCCGGTTATCGTTTCAGCCCTGCAGAAGAATGAATTCAAGCTGCAGCCGGAAGATCTGGAACGGGCGATCACACCAAAGACCAAATGGGTCATTCTGAACTCACCATCCAACCCTTCGGGCGCTGCCTACAGCTGGGATGAACTGAAGAAGATCACTGATGTTCTCGTGCGTCATCCGCATGTCTGGGTTCTGACCGACGACATGTATGAACACCTGACCTATGGCGACTTCAAATTCGTTACCCCGGCGCAGGTCGAGCCAAGCCTTTATGACCGCACGCTGACCATGAACGGCGTATCCAAGGCCTATGCCATGACCGGCTGGCGCATCGGCTATGCCGCGGGTCCGCAGGCGCTGATCAACGCCATGGATATGGTGCAGGGCCAGCAGACATCGGGCACCAGCGCGATCTCGCAATGGGCCGCTGTCGAGGCACTCGACGGAACGCAGGAACATCTGCCCATCTTCAAGAAAGCCTTTGAAGGTCGCCGCGATCTGATCGTTTCGATGCTCAATCAGGCGCCGCTACTGGAATGCCCGAAGCCGGAAGGCGCGTTCTATGTCTATCCATCCTGCGCGGCAGCCATCGGCAAGACGGCCCCATCGGGCAAAGTGATTGAAACCGATGAGGATTTCGTCAGTGAACTGCTGTCGAGCGAGGCTGTTGCCGCCGTACATGGCTCGGCCTTTGGCCTTGGACCGAACCTGCGCATTTCCTATGCCACATCGGATGCCAAGCTTGAGGAAGCCGGCAAGCGCATCCAGCGCTTCTGCGCCAGCCTGCGCTGATCTGGCAATCCTGTTCGACATGATGAGGGGCCTCCATGGCCCCTTTTTCTTTGGCATGTTGGCTTCACAGCTTTGTGTGAAGCATCATTATCGGGAAATGGCATATTTTGACGGGCAACCCCCGCAGGAATGAAAGAACAGTCATGGTCGCAATCCACCGCAAGCCCGTCTGGGCCATAGCCGAAACTCTGGCAACCCCGGAAGCTGCATTCATGAACCGGCGGGCAATTCTTCAGGCGTGGGGGCTTGGTGCGTTGGCAACCGTGGCTCTCGCAGCTTCGCCGAAGATGGCGCGCGCGGAAGGCGACCGCAAACCCGCTGGCAACCCGGCGCTTTATCCGGCCAAACGCAACGACGCCTACAAGCTTGATCGCAGTCTGACACCGGAAGAGATCAACGCGAAATACAATAATTTTTATGAATTCGGTTCCGACAAGGGCGTTTATGCGGAAGCGCAAAGCCTGATTACCAATCCATGGGCGATTGAAATCGACGGCATGGTGGAAAAGCCTTTTACGATTGACTTCGCTGACCTTGAAGCAAAAATCCCGCTGGAAGAGCGCCTTTACCGGCATCGGTGTGTCGAAGCATGGTCGATGACCATTCCATGGACCGGCTTTTCCCTGTCCAAACTGGTTGAACTGGCAAAACCGCTCGCTTCAGCCAAATATCTCAGGTTCGAGACCTTCAATGATCCATCCATGGCCAGCGGCCAGAACGGCTTTCTCTACACATGGCCCTATGTGGAGGGCGTTACCATGGCGGAAGCCGCCAATGACCTCGCTTTCATGGTCACAGGCGCCTATGGCAAACCGCTGCTCAATCAGTTCGGCGCCCCGATCCGGCTAGCTTTGCCGTGGAAATATGGCTTCAAGTCGATCAAATCGATCCGCAAGATCACTTTCACGGATAAGCAACCGGTGAGTTTCTGGGAAGAGCTGGCATCGAACGAATATGGCTTCTGGGCCAACGTCAATCCGGCGGTTGCGCATCCACGCTGGAGTCAGGCGCATGAGCGCGTGCTGCACACGGGCGAAAGCGTGCCGACGCTGCTGTTCAATGGCTATGGCGATCAGGTCGCATCGCTCTACACGGGACTGGAAGCCGAAACGCTCTATCGCTGATTTTTGAAAACAGACCCCGGAAAGAAAAGAGGCCGGACAATTGCCCGGCCTTAAGTTTTGAAGGATACCATTTCTGGCAAAACCTCCAGAGGGGAACACTTGCGGATGCGCAATGGGAGGAGGAGACGCATCGGCAAGTGATGTGGATATGGGCCTATTAACCGTTTCTTTCAATCCCCTAATTGTGCATTGCACCCATGCACGAAATGCATATCGACAATTTATCGGCATTTTTGAAATGATTGCAGGCATTTACCCCTTAAATGAGCAACCTTATGCTCCAACCCAACTTGTTTTCAAAAGATAATTTTTTGAAAAACCGCCAAAGTTTCTGCACGAAATGGCACTTGGTAGCGATGTGTTCATGCTCAAAAGCAACATACCATCAATATCGAGAAGACGGTTTATCAAAGTCTATTCAGGTATAATCCGGCATCTAATCGGGTAAAGACTTTCAAACAATCGAAGCATGAGCCGATTGACCAATCAGGTATAAGTCGAGCGCGAGAAAAGTGCGCTATCTGTCCTCCCAGAATTGGCGTTAAAAATCCTTGATCATGCCCGTGACCACGGCCGGGTGACGTCGCGCGACATGGTGCGCGAAACTGGCGCTAGCCCCAACACCCTTAAAGTCACTTTTACATCGCTGGTGACAAAAGGAATGCTGGCACGTCATGGCGGCGGGCGTTCGACTTGGTATTCTCTCCCGTAACCAGAAGAATACTGTTTGCGGAATATCGGATCAGTACGACCAGGTGCGCGCCTTTGAGAAAAGGAAATCTCTGAAAACGTGCAATTTGGCGGCGTTCTTGATTCCCTCGGGGTAGCAGAAGAACGTATCGAAGGATGGCATTTCCATCTCCGGCAACAGGCGCACGAGGGTCGAATCCTTCTCGACCATATAATCAGGCAGCACCCCAAGACCGACGCCTTTCTGGATGGCGCGCTTGATCGACAGGAGGTTGTTGATCTGCAGCACAGCGGGCCGCAGATTGCCGTCGGAGCGGCCGATCACCTCAAGCCAGTTGAGATTGGTCAGGTATGACGGTGCGGGTTCGCCAAAGCTGACAATGCGATGGGAGTCGATCTCGTCGATGTTTTCGATCTTGCCATATTTGGCAATATAGCCCGGCGAGGCATAGACGTGCATATGCACCGTGAACAGCCGGCGCTGGATCAGGTCAGGCTGTTGCGGCTGGCGCAGGCGGATCGCACAATCCGCATGGCGCATGGTCAGGTCAAGCTCTTCATTGTCGAGCAGCAACTGCAATTGCACTTCCGGGTAGAGTTCGATGAATTCCTGCACACGCTCGATCAGCCAGCCGGAGCCGAGACCAACTGTCGTTGTCACGCGCAGCTTGCCCGATGGCCGGTCCTTGCTTTCGGTGAGGCGCGAGCGGACGTTTTCCAGTTTCATCAGCACTTCATGTGCCGTGCGGTAAAGCACCTCGCCCTGCTCGGTCAGGATAAGGCCGCGCGCGTGCCGGTGAAACAGGGGAACACCGACATCCTGCTCCAGAGCGCTCACCTGACGGGAAATGGCTGATTGCGACAGATGCAGCGTCTCGGCAGCGTGGGTGAATGACCCCGCTTCCGCCGCAGCATGAAATATTCGCAACTTGTCCCAGTCAAGCGACATGGCGCAGTCTCTCCCCCGTTCCGGTTTCGCACATCGAAACCGGCTCCATTATTTCAGCCCCTATTCGGCAGCCTGACGCACCGGTTCCTGTGCCGTCAGCCAACGTTCAGCCTCAAGCGCCGCCATGCAGCCCATTCCGGCCGCCGTCACAGCCTGACGATAAATATCGTCGGTGACATCACCGGCAGCAAAAACGCCGGGAACATCGGTAGCCGTCGAATCCGCCGCAGTCCACAGATAGCCATTCGGCTTATGCTTGAGTTTCCCCTTGAACAGTTCAACCGCAGGCGCATGCCCGATGGCAACAAACACACCATGCGTTGCAAGGTCCGTCGTCTCGCCCGTTTTGATATTCTTCAGGCGAACGCCGGAAACCGATGCTGCCATAGGCGGCTTTGCCTCAGTACCCGTAATCTCGTCAATGACGTTGTCCCAGACGACTTTGACATTTTCGCGAGCAAACAAACGATCCTGCAGAATTTTTTCCGCACGGAAATGATCGCGACGATGCACGACCGTGACGGACTTTGCCAGATTGGCGAGATAAAGCGCTTCTTCAACGGCCGTATTGCCGCCGCCAACCACAACCACATCCTTGTTGCGATAGAAGAACCCATCGCAGGTGGCGCAAGCCGAAACGCCAAAGCCCATGAATGTCTGTTCGGTGGGAATACCCAGCCATTTTGCCTGTGCGCCCGTTGCGATAATCAGCGCATCGCAGGTGTACTGCGTGCCGCCATCACCGACGAGGCGGAACGGGCGAACGGAAATGTCCACTTCCGTAATGATGTCGTGAATGATCTCTGCGCCGACATGCTCCGCCTGAATGCGCATCTGGTCCATCATCCATGGGCCCTGCACCGGATCGGCATAGCCCGGATAGTTTTCCACATCCGTGGTGATCATCAGCTGACCGCCCTGCTGCAGACCGGCGACGATCACAGGTTTCAGATTGGCGCGAGCCGCATAGATAGCTGCGGTATAACCGGCAGGACCGGAACCGATAATGAGGACGGGCACGTGGCGCTGTGACATATCAAGACCTATAACAACAGATGTTCAGCCAGAAAGGGTTCGGAGCAGAGTTTTCATCATTTCCAATGCCATAAGGTAGTGGGTCAGCCCCCTCCGTTGCAAGGTCTGAGCTTGATATAGCCGGGTTAGCCACAGCTTGTACGTGGTGTTTTGCTATTTCTGGCGCATTGTGACACCTGTCAGAACCGGTTATGAAACATTCTCATGTCCATGTCGCCAGCTTGAGGTCCGCTCATTTTTCGCACCATCATCAATATTTGCGCGCGATTTGGCTTGGTCATGGCCGCTGCCATGCTGATTCCGGCAGCTGTTGATCTGCATATCGGCAACCGGGACTGGATTGCTTTTGTTCAATCGGCCATTTTCACCGGCGTTCTCTGTGGTCTGATTGCACTTGCCACAAACAACCCCGAAATACGCTTCACCCCGCGCCTTGGCTTTCTTTTGATCGTTGCTGTCTGGCTGACTGCAGCTTTGCTCGGATCGTTGCCGCTGTATTTTTCCACATTGCCGATCAGTTTTGCCAAGGCCTTTTTCGAATCCATGTCGGGCATTACCTCGACCGGCGCAACGGTGCTGACAGGATTGGATGCAATGCCGCGCGGCATTCTGCTGTGGCGCTCGCTGCTGTGCTGGTTCGGTGGTTTCGGTTTCGTCGGCTTGGGGCTCTTGCTCCTGCCATCGCTGCGCGTCGGCGGCATTCAGCTGCTGCACATGGAATCCTCGGACAAATCGGAAAAAATCCTGCCGCGTATCCATCAGATCGCCACGGGTATTATCATCGCCTATGTCAGCATGACGGTGCTGTGTACCATTCTCTATTTCGCCGCCGGCATGGGCATGTTCGATGCGGTTAATCACGGCATGACGACGGTTGCGACTGCCGGCTTTTCTACCCATGACTCATCGCTCGGTTTTTATGCCCACAACCGGGCAATCCTCGTTATTGCCACCGTGTTCATGGTGCTCGGCGCCCTGCCCTTTGTGCTCTACATCAAAGCCGTGATGCCGCAGCGCCTGACCTCACTTGCCGATCCGCAGGTGACACTGTTCTTCATCATCGTGATCGGCCTGAGCTTCTTTCTGGCCGTGGGCCTGACGCTGGAAACCGGTATCGGCTTTGGTGACGCGCTAATTGCCGCGTCCTTCAACCTTGTATCCGTCATTTCCACCACGGGTTTTGCCACCGAGGATTACACGCGCTGGGGATCGGAAGCGCTCGGCATCTTCTTCATCGTCACCTTTATCGGCGGCTGCGCCGGGTCAACCTCGGGCGGCATCAAGCTCAATCGCCTGATCATTCTCTGGCAGCTCGCCTCCGCCAGCCTGACGCGGCTGATCATGCCCAATGCTATTGTCAAAATGCGTTATGGCCGCTCGGAAATCAGTCAGGAAGTCGCCCAATCGGCGCTGCTGTTCATTTTTCTCTATATGGCATCACTGGTTATCGGCGCCACGGCCCTTGCCATGCTCGGCAATGATCTGGGCACATCAATCACCGGCGCCCTCACGGCGCTTTCCAATGTAGGCCCCGGTTTTGGCGATACAATCGGTCCCGTTGGCAATTTTTCGACGCTTGGCGATCCTTCTCTTATGGTTCTCAGCTATCTGATGCTGGCTGGACGCCTTGAGATTATCACCATCGTTATTCTGTTTACACGCCGCTTCTGGAGCAGATAGGTCCATGCTATGAACCTGTTTGTAACTGGATGCGGATGCATTACACAGCGACAGGAATCGCCTATGGTGCTCGCTATTAAGCGCCTTTTTGACAGGGATACAATCAGACCATGCCTTTGAAGGCGGACTTGGACGAGATCGACTGGAAAATTCTGAAACAGCTTCAGGATAATGGCCGCATCACCAATGTGGAGCTTGCCGAACGCGTCGGCATATCAGCGCCGCCCTGTCTGCGCCGTGTGCGCAAGCTGGAGGAAAGCGGGATTATTCAGGGCTATAGAGCCATCCTGAATGGTTCCATCCTCGGTCAGGATATTGTGGCATTCTGCATGATCCGCCTGCACCGGCAGTCCGATGCCGACCTGAAAAGTTTTGCTGAAAAGACCAAAGGCTGGACGATTGTGCGCCGCGCATGGATGGTATCAGGGGAATCCGACTTCCTGCTGCATTGCGTGGCCAGCGATATCAGCATCTTCCAGAATTTCGTTATCGAAGACCTGACGGCAACGCCCAATGTGGATTCGGTGCGTACATCGCTGACAATCCGTTCGGTCAAGAACGAACCGCTAATGGTGCTCTAGAACGATCCTCTAACCGCGAATTTTCGAATAGAGAAACAGGAGAACCCGGTAATAGGGCCGGAGCACCTCACGCTTCAGCTTGTCCGAGAGCGTCTTCTTGCCCTGAACAACCGTGCCGCCAAGATTGAAATCAATCTCGCGAATGGTGATGGGCCGGGCCGAAAGCATCCTGACCGGATGCAGCCAGCGCATTTGCAGCGTGGTATCCACGGGCCGGTCGAACACTTCCGTCGCCGCAAGCAGGGCAATCGCCGCATCGCGGCCAATCAGCTGCATCTGCATGCCCAAACCCGGCAGTTTAGGCTGCATGATGGACATATCACCGCTTCGGGCAATCTCACCGCTCACCTCACCCCGCGGCCAGCGCGGAAAGCGGATGTAGTCCGCAGGCTTGATTGTCTCGACAGCCAGTTTCAACTGTTCTGCGAAACCCGCGTCGATATCGACATCATCCTCAATGACCAGACCGGCATCAAGATTATCGTCGACAATCGCTTGCCACGCCTTTCGGTGCGAGAGGAAACAGGCAATCTCGGTGATACGCAAATCGAAGGGATAAGCAGGAAAATGCAGCGATTTCCTGCTGTAAACCGCCGCAATATCACTTTTTCCAAGCTGTTGCGCGTCAACAGCATCGATAATCTCTGATGCGATCGGCAGGCGCTGCATCAGCGCTTGGACATGTTCACCGCGCTTTTCGGCGCGCTTCAGATGGATGATGAAAGCCGAAACTTTCATCACCCGGCCCTGCTATTGCTGCCAAACAGCCGCTCATACACGGTGAGGATTTTCGCTGCCTCGTTCTGCAAGGGAAAATTCTCCCTGACATGCTCAAGACCTGATTTTCCCGCCTCTTCGCATTTATGCGGATCAGCCAGATAGCGCTCAATTGCCTGTTCCAGCGCCGGGCCATCCCCTGCCGGAACCACCATGCCCGAAGCGCGATCCACCATTTCCGCGTAGGCACCCGCATCACTGGTGACAACTGCCGTTTGCGAGGCCATGGCTTCAAGCGGCGTCAGGCCAAAGCCTTCATTGCGGGAAGGCGCAACATAGAGCGTCATGCGGCGGTACCAGAGCTTTACATCAGGCACTTCGCCGAGAAAAATCAGGCGATCCTGCAATCCGGCTTTGGCGATCTTCTCGCGCAGGGCCTGTTCGAAGCCCTTATGCTCGGCGGTTGTGCGCCCGGTCATGACGGCTGTCCACTCAGGGTAGCGCGGCAAAAGATTGATCATCGCATCAACGAAGAGATCAGTCCCCTTGGAATGCCGGATACGCCCGGAACAGCCAACGAGATATTTCCCCGGCAGGCCAGAAGCCGTGAACGTGTCTTCATTCGTCACCGGCGGATGGAACATCTCGGTGTCCACGCCGTGCATGATCACCGTATGCGATACTTTGAGAAAACTGCCCGACTTGGCGCTGGTGGCAATGACAGCATTCATCCGCCGGATCAGCCATTTCGTGAAGGGCTTGTGATCGCGCTGCGCGGCGGAGGTAAACAGCAGACGCAGCTTCATGCGCAGCACATGGCGCAGGAAGATGCCCGCAATCATTTCATTGTTGCGACGCGCATGCCAGATTCGGAAAGGTCGGGTCTTTGGTTTGAACCAAAGTCCGGGCAGCGAACGCCACCCGATCTTTGGCAGGTTGTCGGGAAGACCCGGTCCCATGGCAACGATATCAAGACCGTTTGCCCTTTGCAGCGGAATAAGCTGCACGATAGTCGAGGTGACCCCGGAAAGCTTGCGCTTGAAATTCGGGGCGATCACCTCAACCTTATCAAGAGGTTCCTGCACGATATCAGGCGAACTTGAATCCGACGATTTCATAGGAACGGGCACCGCCCGGTGCATTGACCTCGATCGTGTCGCCTTCGCTCTTGCCGATCAGGGCACGGGCAATGGGCGAGGAAATGGAAATGCGTCCGGCTTTCGGATCAGCTTCCTGATCGCCGACGATCTGGTAGATCTTCTTGTCTTCCGTATCTTCGTCGATCAGCTGCACGGTGGCACCAAACTTGATCTTGTCGCCTGACAGTTTCGAGATATCGATGATCTCGGCATGCCCGATATAGCCTTCAAGCTCGCTGACGCGGCCTTCATTGTGGCTCTGGGCTTCCTTGGCGGCATGATACTCGGCATTTTCCGAAAGGTCGCCATGGGCGCGCGCTTCCGAAATTGCCAGAATGATACGGGGCCGCTCTTCTTGCTGGCGCCAGCGCAACTCTTCCTTGAGCTTGTCAAATCCGCCTTGAGTCATCGGGACCTTTTCCATGCCCTCTCCTTTCGCAGTCAGTGTCAAATGCGCCCCGCCAGGGCCGCGCGACACAAAAAGAAAACGGTCACCGAAGCTCAAGACTTCGGAACCGTTCAGTCATCAGTCGTTTAATATAGCATTCTTTCCGGCGATTTCACGAAGAAAGTAGAAAATGTCGCGGATTGGACGCCGATAGTTTCGCACGACCGCATTGCTGCACTGGTCACTCGAGTGTGATTCAGTGTGAAAGGACCGCAGAGCAGCAATACTCCACACTGCGATTGATCTGAACCGGGCCCAAAACGAGGGAGGACGCGATGCTGAACCGAATGAGCATATTGGCAACCGGTTTTACGGTTTTGCTTTGCACCACCCTGCCGCTCCAGGCGGCGGACCTCAAAACTGAAAAGGTGAATGTGACAGCGCAAACCATTGCCGAACGGTTGGAGCATCCCTGGAGTCTTGCATTTCTCCCGGATGGAGCACTGCTCGTGACGGAACGCACCGGCAATATGCGCATCATCAGGGATGGCAAGGCTTCGGCACCTGTTGCCAATGTTCCGGAGGTTGCCGTCGCCGGTCAAGGCGGTCTGCTCGACGTGGTGCTGGCGCCGGACTTTTCCACGAGCAATACGATTTACTTCACTTTTTCCGAACCCGGCAAAGGCGGCGCTGGTACGGCGCTGGCAAGCGCCAAGCTCATACGCGGCGAAAACAGCAACAGGCTTGAAAACGTCAAAGTGCTCGTGGCGATGCATAAAAAGACGACAAAAGGCCAGCATTTCGGCTCACGGATTGTCATTGCGCCCGACGGCAAACTGTTCGTGACCATGGGCGAGCGCGGCGAGCAGGATCGTGCGCAGGATTTCAGGGATCAGGCGGGGTCGGTCCTTCGCATCAATGCAGATGGCAGTATTCCCTCCGACAATCCATTTGCCGATGGCAAGAAAGGACTTCCGGAAATCTGGTCCAAAGGACATCGCAATCCGCAAGGTGCCGCGTGGGACCCGCTGACAAAATCACTGCTGACTGTCGAACATGGCGCAATGGGCGGTGACGAAGTCAACCAGCCAAAGCCCGGAAGGAACTACGGCTGGCCTGTCATTTCCTATGGCAAACATTATTCCGGGGCCAAGATTGGCAGGGGCACCAGCGCCGCGGGATATGAACAGCCGCTTTACTACTGGGACCCGTCCATCGCTCCGTCAGGATTGGCAATCTATCAGGGGTCAATGTTCCCGGAATGGCAAGGCGACCTTCTGGTCGGATCACTCAAATTCGAGCTGCTATCACGTTTGGACAGGGACGATAAAGGTGCATTTACCGGCGAGGAGCGGATGTTCGACGGTGCGTTCGGGCGCATTCGCGATGTCAGGGTGGCGCCGGATGGCTCGGTCTACCTGCTGACAGATGAGGCCAATGGCAAGATCATCCGTCTGACCCGCACCTAGTGGTGAGTGCTCTTGAAGTCGCCCACGACAACCGGTAGAGCAAGGCGCGGGCTCAAATCCTTGGGATGACCGCACATATTCTGTGGGTTCATCATGACGCAAGGCCGTGCCAATCTGTTGCTGCTTTTCGCAGGCGCCATCTGGGGCCTCGGATTTGTTGCGCAGGCCAGCGCCGTCGGCAATGTCGGCGCCTTTCTATTCATCGGATTGCGCTTCGGACTTGCAAGCCTCACGGTCGCGCCGCTGGCAATCCACGAAGCACGGCAAGCCAAACAGCGTCTTGCCCTCAAAGACTATGGGGGGTTCATCTTTATCGGACTGTTTCTATCAGTCGGGTCCGTTCTGCAGCAAATCGGCCTTGCCACCACAACTGTCACCAATTCGGGCTTTCTGACCGGCCTTTACGTGGTGATGGTGCCTATTTTCGGCGTCATGCTGTTCTGGAATTGGCCGAGCCCTATTGTATGGCCATGCGCCCTGACAGCACTTGGCGGCATTTATCTGCTGTCGGGCGGGCAGCTTGGCAATCTGACGACCGGTGACTGGCTGACAATCCTGTGTGCTGCCTTCTGGGCGCTCCAGATCATCTTTATCAACCGTCTTGCCCATGAAAACGGCCGGCCCTTCATGCTTTCACTCGTGCAGTTTCTTACCTGCGCTGTGTTCGGCATCACGATTGGCCTGTTCACCGAGCCGTTCAACCTGCCATCCATCATGTTGTCATGGCCCGCCATTCTTTTTGGCGGCGTGTTCTCCTGCGGCATTGCCTTTACCCTGCAGGCAGTGGGACAGCGCTATACCAGTGCGCCACAAGCGGCGATCATGCTTTCCTCCGAAGCCCTGTTTGCGGCGCTCTTCGGCGCGATTTTGCTTGGCGAGCGCCTGACATTCCATGGCATGATCGGTTGTGCGCTGATATTCATCGCCATGATAACGGTCGAACTCGTACCGGCACTCCGTAACCGTACGGATGCAGCGTAAAAAAGCGCCTCGGAATCACCACATAGGTTAATCCGAGCGCTGACCTTTCCTTTACATTTTGGCTTTATTTTATCGCATCGACGCTTGGTTTCAGGCGAAAAGGATGTGGTGACATGAGTTTTGCGTTGTCGTCCGCCGTGCCCTTGCGGCGCCTTTCGACCGTCTTTGTCCTGTGTACAGCAACCGCGCTCAGCGCCTGCGGCATGGGCGATGTCAGGCGCCCGCAAGCCAATGTCGGCCATGGCTCCAGCACAACAGAAAGCGACACTTATATCGCCGAGGCTCCGCCCGCTAACACAACCACCGATACGTCCATTGGCAATAATTCTCTGGCTGGTGAAGAGAGCCGCATTGCAAACAATGAGGTAGATCAGCCCGCGGCAAACGAGGAAAGCCCTCCTGCCGAGCAGAACCTTGCAGCCGAACAGCCCGTTATGACGGAAGAAAATCACGCGGTGGCAAGCAATGAACAGAATTATGGCTATGCGGGCGGCAACCTCCGCGATCCTATTTCCCGCAATGAAAGCCGTTATGGCATGCCCGCAAGCGAAGTTGCCTGCCGAACACAGCTCAAGCAGCTTGGCGTGGTTTTTCAGGAGCGCGCGCCCATCAATGATGGTGGTGTGTGCCGCATCGACAATCCGCTCAACGTCAGCGGCTTTGCCAGCGGGCAAATCCGGTTGAAACCGAGCGCAACCTTAAATTGCCAAATGACGCTGGCCTTCGCCCGCTGGGTCAAGGGTGATCTGTCGCCCTCCACCCGGCTGCGCTATCTCTCCGGCGTCAATACGATTCATCAGGCGTCGAGCTATTCCTGCCGCACCATGAGCAACCGACGCGGTGCCAATATGTCTGAACATTCAAAGGGCAATGCGCTGGATATTGCAAAAATTACCCTGAACAACGGCACTGACGTCAAGGTGCAGAAGCCGGGATTCTTCGCATTCCGCCAGCGTGGATTGCTCAACAATGTTCGCTCCGACGCCTGCGATTATTTCACCACGGTGCTTGGACCCGGCTACGACATTTTCCACAAGGACCATTTCCACTTCGACCTGATGCAAAGGCGAAATGGCCATCGCGCCTGCCGATAGTCCGCCCTAATGATGGGCCGGTTCTTGAACCCGGCCGATATATTCCCAGATTGTCACGACGATGAGGATCAGACTGGTCGCAGCGCCCAGCACCAGCGGCGAAAGCTCACCGCCTGCAAACGCCAGAACAGCGCACAGTACAAGTCCAGCAATGTGCGACAGAGGCGGCCTGCCCTCAACATAGCCCTTGAACAGCAGATTACCGATCAGATAGAGCGCCGTTCCGCCGATGGATGTCCATAGGACAGCGGGTGCAGAATGGCCGGTCGGATGTGCCAGTATCAGCTCATCCGAAACAGCGACAACGATAATGCCCGCCACCAGCAGCACATGAATATAGGTATAGGCAACGCGGGCGATGCGGCCCGGATCATCCGTCGAAGCGATTTTATGGTGCGCCCGCAACTGCCCGACATTGAAATAGATCAGCCACATGGCAACTGACGCCACAAAGGTGGTCAGAAATGCGGAAAACGAAATGAAGGTCCATTCCTGCTCGGCGAACGTCGCGCCGGAAACAAGGATGGATTCGCCCAGCGCAATGATGATGAACAGCGCCGCCCGCTCGGCCATGTGGTCGCCGTCCACATCCCAGTCTGTCGTGGATGATGCACCAAGACCCGGCGTGCGAAAACCCATCGCCGGTCCCGCAATCTCGATCAGCAGGGCAATAAGCCAGAAATATACCCGGTTTTCCGGCTCGGCCAGACCACCTGTGATCCAGAATATGCCTGATATGCAAAGCCAGATCGAGATACGGACAAAGTTGAGATAATTGGAGCGATTGTGGTGCCGCATCGCCCACATCATGAAAAGTGAACGGCCAAGCTGCATCGTGACAAACGCCACGGCAAAAACCAGTCCCCGCCCTGCAAAAGCCGTGGGTATCGAGGTGGATAGTACCAGCCCCGCCAGCATCAGCACGAAGAGCATGACCCGGACAGGCGGCGTTGTCGGATCGAGCCAGTTCGTCACCCATGCCGTATAGACCCATACCCACCAGACCGCCGCCAGCAGCAGCGTGCTTTCGCCGAGCCCCTTAAGGCTGAGATCATGCAGCAGAAAATGCGAAATCTGGGTGATCGCGAACACAAAAACGAGGTCGAAGAACAGTTCGACGAAATCGACCTTTGCACTATCGCCTTCACCGCGCTTACGCGAATAGTTCCGGATTGCCCCAGATAATGTCATTTGCCGCCCTCAAATATCCCATCCGCGCAAATGGTGCCTGATACGGCGTTTTATTCCAAGCTTTTTAGGGCGTTAACCCACAGCCAGTTTATCTCGACCCGCCACCACATTCGAATGAAGCTGCATAAACACTCCTGACAAAACACCCTTGTCATTGGCTGATCAGCTGCCTTTAATGCTGGTAAATCCCAACCGTCAGGAAAGGCTTACCATGCGCTTTACCGATCGCTACCCGATCATTGTCACCGACAGAAAAGAGGCCTGCCGCGATTTCTGGATACGGCATCTCGGCTTCACCAGCGGATTTGACAGCACATGGTTCTGCTGGCTTTCAGGCGAAGATCACACGGCTTCCATCGCCTTCATGACGCCGGATCATCCATCAGCACCGCCCGGCCCGGAAAGTTTTGGCGGCAAGGGCATGTGTTTTGAATTGCAGGTGGAAGACGCCGCAGCGGCATTCGAGAAAGTCACGGCAAGCGGATTGCAGGTCGAATATCCACTCACCGACGAACCTTTCGGCCAGCGCCGTTTTGGCTTTCACGATCCGTCGGGACTTTGGATCGATATTGTCGAGCAGATCGATCCGCAAGCCAATTTCTGGGACAAATATATGATTGGCGGCTAGGCCTTTGTCTCAGGCGGCACCGGTGTCGGGTTGCCTGATGTATCAAGTGCCACCATCACGAAATCCGCATGGGTAACGCGCTCCATCAGATCGGAGAGATAACGCTGTGCCCATGCCTCCACCTTCAGGGTGATGGATGTGCGCCCGACGCGTTCGATATGGGTGTAAACACACAGCGTGTCGCCGATCTTGACCGGCTTGGCAAAAGCCATTTCCTTGACAGCCGCCGTTACCACACGCCCGCGTGCCCGCTCTGCTGCGCGGATACCGCAGGACAAATCCATCTGCGCCATAACCCAGCCGCCAAAAATATCGCCAGCTGCATTGGCATCCGCTGGCATGGCGAGCGTACGCAGGGTCAATTCGCCGATTGGCTTGGTTTCTTCAGTCAATTCCGGTCTCCGTAACAAATCATCTTAATTGATGATGCAGTGCAATAGAGGCAATGGAAAGACCTTGTGTGCAAGAACTGTCAGAAAGCCGACATGCCGGGTCGCTGCACGGTTTTTGACATCACCGCCCACTCGCTTAGGGTCGCAATGACACTGAACGACTGGAGCAGGCCATGAAAATCACCGATGTAAAAACCTTTGTCGTCGGCAATCCGCCGCCCTCGTTCGGTGGCACATGGTTCCTCTTTGTCAAACTCACCACTGATTCAGGCATTGTCGGTTATGGCGAAGCCTATAATTCGACCGTCAGCCCGCAAGTCATGCGCAAGGTGATCGAGGATGTGGCCGAGCGCTGGCTGATTGGCGAAGACCCGCATCATATTGAGCGATTCTTTCGCCGCGCCTATTCCGGCGGGTTCACCCAGCGCCCTGACGTGACCATCATGGGCGCCGTTTCGGCACTCGAAATGGCCTGCTGGGACATTATCGGCAAGGAAGCGGGCAAGCCCGTCTATGAACTCCTGGGCGGACGGGTGCATGGGCGGCTGCGCAGCTACACCTACCTTTACCCGAAGCCCGAACTGGGCGAGACATCGGCAATATACTGGAATGCCGAAGCCTCGGCGGAGCGCGCTGCCGAATATGTGGCTGAAGGCTATACGGCGGTGAAATTCGATCCGGTCGCGCCCTATACCTCTTTCGACCCGCGCCAGCTTTCGCTCGAACAGCTCGACCTTGGCGAAAAATTCGTTCGTCTTGTGCGCGAAGCCGTTGGCTCAAAAGCTGACCTCCTCTTCGGTACGCACGGCCAGATGACGCCCACCAGTGCCGTAAGACTGGCAAAGCGGCTCGAGCCCTATGACCCGCTCTGGCTGGAAGAACCTGTTCCGCCAGATATGCCTGAAAACATGGCCTATGTGCAGCAACATACCTCCATTCCCGTTGCGGCGGGCGAACGTCTGACGACGAAATACGAGTTTCAGCGCCTGCTGGTAAACCGTGCCGCCAATATACTGCAAATGAATCTGGGGCGCGTTGGCGGCATTCTCGAAGCCAAGAAAATTGCTGGCATGGCCGAGACGTTCCATGCGCAGATCGCGCCGCATCTCTATTGCGGGCCAATTGTCGGCGCTGCCAATATCCAGCTTTCCACCTGCAGCCCCAATTTCCTCATTCTCGAATGTATTCAGGCTTTCGGCGGCTTTCATGCGGAAATTCTCAAAAAGCCGATTCAATGGGAGGAAGGCTACATCATTCCGCCAACATCGCCGGGCCTCGGGGTGGAACTGAATGAAGCTGTGGCCGAAGCCCACGCCTATGACGGCCATGAACTGCACCTGAACATGGGCCGCGACCCGCTGATCGTCTGACGAAGTGGATCGTCCCATTGTTGGAAAATTGTCACGCTGGCCGGTGATCCGCGCAGCAATTCCACGCCAATGGATGCTTTTAGGTTGCGGTGCGGTCTAAATACTGGTTCTAACTCTGAAATACAGTTCGGAGTGCGATCATGAACGTTTCCCGCTTGTCGGCCTTTCTGCTCGTCATGCTTGTGCTGACAGGCTGTGGTGGTCGCGCCGTGCTTGGCCTTACCTCCCAGAATATCGTCAAGGCCAATGCTGCCGTGCCCTCACCGGTGCTGAACGATAAAACGGGTCCGAAAGCGGTCATCCCGATTTTCGTTGCAACAAGCCGCGAGCGGTCGGACAATCTCTCCCTGCCCTATTCATCGAAACGCTCCGTATCGCTCAATTTTGCCCGTGTTGATGTGGGCATTCCGCCCAATCACAAAAGCGGCGAAGTGGAAAAGAGCAGCAGCAAGCCCAATCCGGCCCGCGATTTTGCCGCAACCGCCTTCCAGCCCTATGGTGACAAACGCGTCTTCGTTGACAAGATCAATGCGGAATTGGCCAAGCGCCCGGCGGGCCAGCGCGAACTCTTTGTCTTCGTCCATGGCTACAACAACAATTTTGCCGACAGTGTTTTCCGTCAGGCACAGTTTGCCTATGATTATGGCCTTCCCGCTGTAGCGGTCCAATATTCATGGCCGTCGGCAGGCTCGCTCGGTCTCTATGTCTACGATCGCGACAGCGCCACCTATGGCCGCGATGGTCTGGCTGAACTTCTGCAACTTGCCGCATCGACCAAAGCGACAAAAATCCTGCTGGTCGGTCACTCCATGGGCTCGTTCGTGGTTATGGAAGCCCTGACAAAACTGGCGCAAACCGGTCATCGCGATGTTTTCAAACGCTTTTCGGGTGTGATGCTGGCCGCACCAGATATCGATATCGACGTGTTCAAGAGCCAGGTCGCCGATATAGGCACGCTGCCCAAGCCCTTTACCGTTCTCGTGTCCCGCGCTGACACGGCGCTCAATTTCTCCGGCCGCATTACCGGCGGGCACCCGCGCGTGGGCGATGGCAGCAGCATTGCCGTGTTGCAGAAACTTGGCATTGTCGTCCTTGACGCGTCGGATCTGGATGGCGGTTCGCATGGTGTGTTTGCCAGCTCCCCAACACTGATGAACATGGTGCGGAGCGGACAGCTGTCCCAGAAAGTGCTGGATGGTGACGAAACGCCTGCCGGACAGTCCGTTCTGGCTGACGGAACCTCTGTCATAACCGGTGCTGCATCCCTTGTGATCTATCTGCCAGCACGCCTTCTGGGTGCCGTACAATAGGCGGCAGGCAAAAAGACACGTAATCAACAATCCGCGATATAAATTTTTATCGCGGATAGCCGTTTACGTCATGATTTCGCTGTATTTTTTCGAAGAATCCCCTCATATATCAATTCTCTCATTTTCTGAAAGTTCATTCCGTGGATCAGCATATCGAGCTTGTGGGTAGCCTCGCTGCCTTGATCACCACCCTGTGCTGGGTTCCGCAGATCATCAAGATCGTACGGTACCGGGAGACTGGCAGTATTTCGCTGGTCACCAATGTATCCTTGGCGCTTGGTGTTCTGCTTTGGCTGTTCTACGGTGTCATGATCAGTTCATGGCCGGTTATCGCCGCGAACGGTGCTACGCTTCTGCTCATTCTGACCATTCTTGGACTGAAACTGCGCTACGGTTGATCGGGTTTTCGAGCCTGCAACTTGGAATATTCCAGCCTCACCCCTGACATTCTTCCTGACAACCTTATGTCAGTAGCCTGTCGCTTCGGGTGACTTTTACAGAGTTGGCTCTTTCCATTTCGCCGGACTCCCACCATATTCAACCCATGGTTAAATCTCCTGACAAATATAACGCAGATGGTTTCGGCGAAGCGCCGCAGTCTGAACTGGAAGGCACACCGCTTTCCGGCTCGATCAGCGATTGGGCCAAACAGATTTCCGAGGAAACCGCTAAGGCAATGTCCAAGCCGGTAAAGCCGAAGAAGACGGCTGCCAAGGAAAACAGCAGTTCCAGAACATCGCGCGGCACATCCATCGGTGGATCGAGTGATCCCAAGACACGCGCCGCCGCCGGGTTGAACCCGGTCGCAGGGCTCGATATCGCGCTTGAGGATGTGGGTAGTCTGCCGGCTGGTGGAGCAACAGCAACGGTCGCCGCCCTGTCGGCATTGATCGAAAGCGGCAATCCGCTGTTCAAGAACGGGGCAGCGTGGCAACCGCACCGCCCTGCCCGCCCATCCAAATCCGAAGGCGGTATCGCCATTCAGATGGAAACGGATTTCCAGCCATCAGGTGATCAGCCAACGGCTATTCGCGATCTTGTCTCCGGCATTGCCGATGAAGACAAGACACAGGTGTTGCTTGGCGTCACCGGTTCGGGCAAGACCTTCACCATGGCCAAGGTTATCGAGGAAACCCAGCGCCCGGCGCTGATCCTTGCGCCGAATAAAACACTCGCGGCGCAGCTTTACGGCGAGTTCAAATCCTTCTTCCCCAACAATGCGGTCGAATATTTCGTTTCCTACTACGATTATTACCAGCCGGAAGCCTATGTACCGCGCTCAGACACATTCATCGAAAAGGAATCGTCGATCAACGAACAGATCGACCGGATGCGCCACTCCGCCACCCGTTCGCTGCTGGAACGCGATGATGTGATCATCGTTGCCTCCGTATCCTGCATTTATGGTATCGGATCGGTCGAAACCTACACGGCCATGACCTTCGAAATGAAGATCGGCGACCGGCTTGACCAGCGCGCCCTGCTCGCCGATCTGGTGGCGCAGCAATATAAGCGCCGCGACATGGATTTCACCCGCGGTTCGTTCCGGGTGCGCGGCGATACGATTGAACTGTTCCCCGCCCACCTTGAGGACAGGGCATGGCGTATTTCCATGTTTGGCGACGAGATTGAGACAATCACCGAATTCGACCCGCTGACTGGCCAGAAGACCGGCGATCTCAGCCAGGTGAAGATTTACGCGAATTCGCACTATGTGACACCGCGCCCGACGCTCAATCAGGCCATCAAATCAATCAAGGAAGAGCTGAAGCATCGTCTCGTCGAGTTGAACGAAGCTGGCCGTTTGCTGGAAGCGCAGCGGCTGGAACAGCGCTGCACCTTCGATCTCGAGATGCTTGAGGCGACGGGTTCCTGCGCTGGCATCGAGAACTATTCGCGTTATCTGACCGGCCGCAAACCCGGCGAGCCGCCGCCCACGCTTTTCGAATATATTCCGGATAATGCGCTTGTCTTCATCGATGAAAGCCATGTGACCGTTCCGCAGATTGGCGCCATGTACAAGGGCGACTTCAGGCGCAAGGCAACGCTGGCCGAATATGGCTTCCGCTTGCCCTCATGTCTGGACAACCGTCCGCTGCGTTTTGAGGAATGGGACGCCATGCGTCCGCAAACCGTTGCCGTTTCCGCCACCCCAAGCAACTGGGAAATGGAAGAGGCTGGCGGTGTGTTTGCCGAACAGGTTATTCGCCCGACCGGTCTGATTGATCCGCCTGTTGAAGTGCGTCCGGCGAAGTCACAGGTCGATGATGTTCTCGGTGAAATCCGCGATACTTCGGCAAAAGGTTATCGCACGCTGGTGACCGTTCTGACCAAGCGCATGGCGGAAGACCTGACGGAATATCTGCACGAACAGGGTATTCGCGTGCGCTACATGCACTCCGATATCGATACACTCGAACGTATCGAGATCCTGCGCGATCTCAGACTGGGTGCATTTGACGTTCTCGTTGGTATCAACCTGCTGCGTGAAGGTCTGGATATTCCCGAGTGCGGGTTCGTTGCCATTCTCGATGCGGACAAGGAAGGATTCCTGCGGTCGGAAACGTCACTGATCCAGACCATTGGCCGTGCCGCGCGTAACGTCGACGGCAAGGTTGTCCTTTACGCCGATCACATCACCGGTTCGATGGAACGGGCCATGGCGGAAACCAGCCGCCGCCGCGAAAAGCAGGAGGCCTATAACACCGAACACGGGATTACACCCGCCAGCATCAAGAAGAATATCGGTGATATTCTCAACAGTGTGTACGAGCGCGATCACGTTCGTGCGGATATTTCCGGCTTTACCGATTCCGGCGCGATGATGGGGAACAACCTCAAATCGCACCTCGAACATCTGGAAAAGCAGATGCGTGTGGCCGCCGACGATCTCGACTTCGAAGTGGCGGCAAGACTGCGCGACGAAATCAAGCGTCTGCGCGAAACGGAACTCGCCATTTCAGACGATCCGATGGCGCGCGAGGTGGAACTGGAAAGTCCGGTTTCCGGCCGCACCAAAGGCAGGCATAATGCCGGACGAGCCATGCACCGTGTGGTTACGGATGAGAACAGCGATCCGAACTCGCCACTGTTCCGCAAACCGCATCTGGATGAAATGGGTGGCGATTCCACCCGGCCTCTGGGCGGTGGACAGTTCCGCAAGAACACGCTGGATGAGATGACCGTAGGCCGGACAGAGAAACCTGTTCGTGGTGCCGTACCGGAAAAGCCCGCACTTCCCGGCGCCACCAACCGGAATGACGACGCCATTATCAGGCGTGAGCGCAGCGGTATCGGCTCCTATGAAGATGCCAATGACGCGCGCAAAAAACGCCGACCGGGCAAAACAGGGCGTCCGGGGCGGTAATTTTGGGCTTATGAGGGTGTGTTGCACCACTTATCGCGCGTGGTTCGACAGGCTCACCATGAGGGAGAGTGAGGGTTGCAAGATAATCGCCAGCATTGCGGAACATCGCAACGGTTGCAGAACTTGATTCCCTGCAACCCTCACTCTCCCTCATGGTGAGCCCGTCGAACCACGTGGTAGGGTTATGCAATCCTTTGAACCATCGACACAGATGTCATTGATATCCCCTTCAACAGGCGATATCCCACACCCTATTCAGTATCTCTCCCGAAGGCTGCCTCACCAATCCTGTTGATTTCTTTGGCGAATTCCGGATCGTCCACCGCGTGGGACAGAACGACTGTTCCCACCAGTCCGGCCATAACAGCAATGGCTTTCTCCCGTTGCTTGGCTTTTGTATTCCCGGTCACGGCGTTGATCAGAATATCGAGCAGCGCCTTTGTTCCCTCGGTAAAGCGCGAGCGCACAGGGCCACCACGGCGGGCAATATCCGGCGCGAGAGCCGCCATCATGCAACTGCTCATTTTGCCCTCGCCATGCGCATCTCCGGTCAAATAGGACTTGGCGATTGCAGCAAGCGCATTATCCGGAGCGCCCTCGGAAAGGCTCATCCATTTGCGGACTGACAGCGCCATGGCCGCTTCGCAGGCCTCCGCAATCAGATCATCCTTTGAATCAAAATGGCCATAGAAGCCACCATGCGTAAGCCCGGCGCTTTTCATGACATCGGCAACGCCGATTCCATCAAAGCCCTTCTCCCGAAACTGCTGCCCGGCGATCTGTACAATACGGGCGCGATTCTGAGCTGCCTGATCCCTGCTGACACGCATGAAACATTCCTTCAAAAAAACTGCATTGACAATTTATATGATGGTCGTCATCAATAGTCAATAATGATGACCGTCATTTAAATCAATTGTCTATAATCGCCCATCGGGGAAACGAACATGATTTCTTCACCACTTGCCGCGACCCTCGCCCGACGCAATGTCCATTATGGTTGGGTTGTTGTCGCCGTCACCTTTCTCACCATGCTCGTTACCGCGGCAGCTGTTGGCGCGCCCGGCGTACTCATCGTACCGCTGGAAAAAGAGTTCGGCTGGACCACGGAACAGATCGCGACGGCCTTTTCCATTCGTCTGCTGCTGTTCGGCCTGATGGGTCCGTTCGCTGCCGCTTTCATGAACTATTTCGGTGTGCGCAAGGTTGTCTGCGTGGCGCTCGCGCTTATTGCCGGTGGCTCGTTTCTATCGCTGGGCATGACGCAGATTTGGCAGCTTATCCTGTTATGGGGCGTTGTGATCGGCTTCGGTACTGGCTTGACCGCCATGGTGCTCGGCGCAACTGTCGCCACGCGCTGGTTTACGGAACGGCGCGGATTGGTGCTTGGCATGCTGACCGCAAGCTCGGCGACCGGCCAGTTGGCCTTCATGCCACTCATGGCGTCCATCAGTGAAAATTACGGCTGGCGTGCCGCCACCATGATGGTCTGCGCCCTGCTCGCCGTTGCCGCTGTTGCGGTATTTCTGCTGATGCGCGACCGTCCAGCCGATGTGGGCTTGCCAGCCTATGGCGAAAAAGAAGTCACGAAGACTGCTCCGATAACGGGCGGACTTCTCTCACTCATCATCATGCCGCTTGTCACACTGAAAGAAATCTCCCGCAGCAGCACGTTCTGGGTCCTGTTCGCCACGTTCTATATCTGCGGTGCGAGCACCAACGGCCTGATCCAGACACATTTCGTCGCGCTTTGCGGTGATTACGGCCTCGCCGCAGTGACAGCGGCCAGCGTGCTTGCCATGATGGGCTTCTTCGATTTCTTCGGCACAATCGGTTCCGGCTGGCTGTCCGACCGGGTCGATAATCGCTGGTTGCTGTTCTGGTACTACGGCCTGCGCGGTGCCTCGCTGCTCTTTTTGCCCTACAGCAACTTCTCCATCTACGGCCTCACGCTGTTCGCCATGTTCTATGGATTGGACTGGATCGCCACCGTACCGCCAACCGTCAAACTGGCAACGGATCGTTTTGGCCGCGAAAAGGCCGGTATGGTATTCGGCTGGGTCTTTGCCGGCCATCAGCTTGGAGCCGCATCGGCTGCCTATGGTGGCGGTTTCGCCCGGACGGAATATGCAAGCTACCTGCCTGCATTCTTCACCGCCGGTATTCTCTGCTTCATCGCAGCCTTGCTCGCCCTGACCATCAAGAAAAGCAGCAAGAGCGACGTTGTCGGTGAACCAGCCGTCGCCCATTAAATGATGACGTAACCATATAAAGATACCTTTATGTGTTATTGACAGTCTGCGGACACACGCCTACCATGCCTTCATCGTGGTTCTCTGCGCCTTCCGGGGCGCAGAGCTAAGAGGGAATACGGTGCGATCTCTTCCCGAGATCTAATCCGGAGCTGCCCCCGCAACTGTAAGCGGCGAGCTGTTGTCAATTTCGTGTCACTGATCCGCACATGGATCGGGAAGGCCTGACAAGAGCACTGACCCGTGAGCCAGGAGACCTGCCTCGATAGATAACGTCCACGGGCGGGGTGTCCGGTGTGTCGCTTGCAAGCGGGCATTGCGATGCCCGTATTTCCTGCATGCGTGCGCCTGGCCTTTGCCCTCAACCAATCGGGGTAAAGAACTATGTCTATCACCATAAGCAATCTGGGTTTCCCTCGGATCGGCAAACGGCGCGAGCTGAAATTCGCGCTGGAAAATTTCTGGTCAGGCAAATCCCATATCGTCACTCTGCAGGATATCGCTGTGGGCCTGCGTCAGGAAAACTGGGCTTTGCAGAAGGCCCATGGCCTCAACCACATACCGAGCAATGATTTCTCACTCTATGACCATGTGCTGGATACCAGCGTCATGGTTGGCGCGATCCCGCAAAACTATGAATGGAAGGGCGGTCCTGCAGCCCCTGAAACCTACTTCGCCATGGCGCGGGGCAGTCAGGGCTCGCAAGATCACGAAGGTTGCGCCCATCACGGCGTAGCGGCGCAGGAGATGACCAAGTGGTTTGATACCAATTATCATTTCATGGTGCCTGAACTGACGCGCGGTCAGGAATTCACCCTTGGTTCCAACAAGCCCGTTGATGAGTACCGCGAAGCCAGCGAGCAGGGCTTTGATACACGTCCGGTTATTCTTGGACCTGTCACCTTCCTCAAACTCGCCAAGAGCAAGGATGACCGCCTCGATCCACTGTCACTATTGCCGGGCCTCCTGCCCGTTTACACGGAAATTCTGCGCCGCCTTTCCGCCAATGGGGCGCAATGGGTGCAGATCGATGAACCTGCGCTGGTGCTTGATCTTGATGAAAGCACACAGACCGCATTCCGCGTGGCCTATGCGTTCTTTGCCCGCGCCCTGCCCCGGCTGAAACTGCTGCTGACGCCCTATTTTGGCGCCCTCGGTGACAATCTCGATCTGGCTTTGGGGCTGCCTGTTGCTGGCCTGCATCTTGATCTTTGCCGTGCGCCCGAGCAACTCAACAGGGTGGTGGCTCAGGCTCCGGCTGGTCTTGTCCTGTCGCTTGGTGTTATCGATGGCCGCAATGTCTGGCGTGCGGATCTTGAAGCCATCCTCCGGCGCATCGAACCCGTGATCACCCAGCGCGGAACAGATCACCTCATTCTGGCACCATCCTGTTCGCTGCTGCACACCCCTGTCGATCTCGAACTCGAAACGGATATCGACCCTGATTTCAAAAGCTGGCTGGCCTTTGCCACCCAGAAACTTGAAGAATTGTCGATCCTTGGCAAAGCAATCAACACGGGCAAAGACAGCGTGCGAGACGAACTGGCGGCCGCCAGCCGTGCTATCGAAACACGCCACACCTCGACCAAAATTCATGACGAAGCGGTAAAACAGCGTCTGCGAGCGGTGACAACGGAGCAGGCACAACGTCAGAGCCCCTATCCTGCCCGGCGTGAAAAGCAGAAATCGCTTGGCTTGCCCGACTTTCCGACAACCACTATCGGCTCCTTTCCCCAGACGGATGGAGTACGCAAAGCGCGGGCGGAACATGGCAAGGGTGCGCTGACCGCCAATGCTTATGCCGCACTGCTGCGCAAGGAAACCGAAACCTCCATTCGCTGGCAGGAGGAAATCGGCATTGATGTGCTTGTCCATGGTGAGTTTGAGCGCAACGACATGGTGCAGTATTTCGGCGAACAGCTCTCGGGCTTTGCCTTCACCAAACATGGCTGGGTGCAAAGCTATGGCTCGCGTTACGTTCGCCCGCCGATCATTTTCGGCGATGTCAGCCGCCCGAAAGCCATGACCGTTGAATGGTCATCCTTTGCCCAGTCCCTCACAAACAAGCCTATGAAGGGCATGCTGACCGGTCCCGTAACCATGATGCAATGGTCTTTCGTGCGCGATGATCTTTCGCGTGATCAGGTCTGCCGCCAGATCGGGCTGGCACTGCGTGACGAGGTGAGCGATCTGGAAAAAGCTGGAATCAAGATCATCCAGATCGATGAGCCAGCCATTCGCGAAGGTCTGCCGATCCGCCGAGCTGATTGGGCTGCCTATCTCGACTGGGCCATCGAGTGCTTCCGCCTCTCCGCTTCGGGCGTGCGCGACGAGACCCAGATTCACACCCATATGTGCTACTCGGAGTTTAACGATATTATCGACTCCATCGCGGCCATGGATGCGGATGTGATCTCCATCGAGACATCGCGATCGAAAATGGAATTGCTCGATGCTTTCGTGACCTACCATTACCCGAACGAAATCGGACCCGGTGTTTACGACATCCATTCACCGCGCATTCCACCTGTCGATGAAATGGCTGGTCTTCTGCGTAAGGCCAAAAGAAATCTTGCCCCGGACCAGATCTGGGTCAACCCGGATTGCGGCCTCAAAACCCGCAAATGGGAAGACGTGAAGCCAGCCCTCGTCAACATGGTCGAGGCAGCAAAGCTTTTGCGGCTAGAGCAGTAAGCCGCTATTGAGCGACACGCGCGCGGCGACCGGCAGCTTTTGCCCGGTTGCCGCATGCCTCCATACTGCACCAGCGGCGGGTGTGGTTCTTGCTGGTGTCATAGAACATGATGCAGCAGCGCTCATTGCTGCATTTGCGGACATTTGTGCCTTCGGTGGCAACGAACCGGGCAAAATCACTGGCGATATCAGCCAGAACGCGCTCGGGCCCTTCGGTGACTGGCCTGGCGCGGGTCGCCCATCCGCTGCCTGAATTTTCCAGAACTGTCGCAACAGGATGATCCGCCATACGCCGGTTGATATCGGCGATGAAAGCAGGATTAAGCGCGGTGCCCGCCGCAAGATCGTTTGCCGCCGCGCGCAGCTGTTCCCGAAACAATCGTGTTTCGGTCAATGCCCTGTCAAAGCCATGCGTCGCACGTTCATCAGCCGGAATATCCGCCGCCCTTGCCCATTGCAAAAAGGCATCGCCGCCGCCGATGAGATCAACAAGCTCACCGTCAATGATCTGTGTATTGACGAAATCCAGCCAGAGGGCATTGCCCAGAAAAATGAACGACATCGCATTTCCTTTCGCTTCTCAAAGTAACCATCAAAATTCAATTTGACAAGTTACCTTGATGTGAGTAACCATCAAAACATAATTTAGACGGTGCAACGCACCACCCAACAGGAGCAAGAACGATGTCACAGTCGAACGAACACGCACGCCCGGTGATCAGCTACCGCACACAGGAGGTCGATGGTCTCAATATTTTCTACCGGGAGGCAGGGCCAAAGGATGCGCCAACGCTGCTGCTGCTGCATGGATTCCCTACATCGTCCCATATGTTCCGTGACCTCATTCCATTGCTTGCCGACCGCTATCATGTGGTTGCGCCTGATTATCCGGGTTCCGGCCACAGCGATGCGCCGTCAAACAAGGAATTCGCCTATACATTCGATCATCTGGCCGACATCATCGACGCGTTCACGCAGAAGCTTGGCCTGAAGCGCTATGCAATCTACTCGCAGGACTTTGGAGGCCCCGTCGGCTTCCGTTTGGCTACACGCCATCCGGAACGCGTAACCGCGATTTTCGTCCAGAACGCCGTGGCGCATGAGGAAGGTCTGTCTGAAGGCTTCAACACCGCCCGGCGCCTCTGGGCCAATCGCAACACGGAAACTGAAGCCGCCATGCGCAGCCACCTGACGATAGGTGACACAAAGGGCCAATATCTCTTCGGTGCAAAAGACCCGGCAAGAATCAACCCCGATGCCTGGATGCATGCGCAAGATGGCCTTGATCGTCCGGGCATTGCAGATGCGCAGATCGATCTGCTCTATGATTACCAATCAAATCTCAAGCAGTATCCACATTTTCAGGCCTATTTCCGTGAGCATCAGCCACCCATGCTGATCACCTGGGGCAAGCATGATCCATTCTTTGCCGTCGCGGGGGCCAAGGCTTTTGCCGAACAATTGCCCAAGGCTGAACTGCATATTTTCGATGGCGGGCATTTTTTGCTGGAAGATCATGCAGAGGAAGTTTCCGCTCTGATGCGGGAATTTCTTGAGCGCACGTTAGCCTGATTACAAAGCTATAGTTCGTGGTTCGTGGTTCGTGGTTCGTGGTTCGTGGTTCGTGGTTCGACAAGCTCACCATGAGGGAGAGGGGTGATGCAACGCTAATCGCGAATGTAACGGTACAAAGGTTGCAGTATTTAACTCCCTGCAACCCACCCCTCTCCCTCATGGTGAGCCTGTCGAACCACGGGCTATATGCAAATGCAAAGCCCATTTCTTACCACGCGACACAAAACCATCTGTGGGTTTCCAGCGGGAAGCGACATATCGCTCGCGCAGGAGCGAAAAGGAATGCTAAGGAGTTCCGCGCGGTTTATCACGCGCGGAATCACCACCGGTCTGGAGAAGCAATGAAGGTCGATATCGACATGGGAGCGGCGCCCGCAGGCGCAAAAGCCATGCTCGATCTGGAAGAGCTTCTGGCCACGCGCCTTTTGGTGCAGGGTAACTCCGGCTCGGGTAAATCCCATCTTCTGCGCCGCCTACTCGAACAGAGCGCCCAATGGGTGCAGCAATGCGTGATTGATCCGGAAGGCGATTTCGTCACGCTCGCTGATAAATATGGTCACGTCGTTGTTGATGGTGCGCGCACCGAGAACGAACTCACCCGTATTGCCGCCCGTATCCGCCAGCATCGGGTTTCCGTGGTGCTCGATCTTGAAGGCCTAGATGTCGAACAGCAGATGCGTTGCGCAGCCGCCTTCCTCGGCGGCCTGTTCGATGCGGAACGCGACTATTGGTATCCGATGCTTGTCGTCGTCGATGAAGCCCAGCTTTTCGCCCCGGCTGTTGCCGGTGAAGTCTCCGACGAAGCACGCAAGCTTTCGCTCGGCGCCATGACCAATTTGATGTGCCGTGGCCGCAAGCGCGGACTTGCCGGTGTCATCGCCACGCAGCGTCTGGCAAAGCTTGCCAAGAATGTGGCTGCAGAAGCCTCCAACTTCCTGATGGGTCGTACCTTCCTCGATATCGATATGGCCCGCGCTTCTGACCTTCTCGGCATGGAACGGCGGCAGGCCGAACAATTCCGCGATCTGGCGCGCGGACACTTTGTGGCACTTGGCCCTGCTCTCTCGCGCCGCCCGCTGCCGGTCACGATTGGAGCGGTCGAGACATCTGCCCGCTCATCCAGCCCGAAGCTGACACCCTTGCCGCAACAGGCGGATGATGCGCATGATCTGATTTTCACCCCGGCACCTGAAGAACGCCGCCCGGTTGTAAGGCGCACGCCTCCACCGCCGCAGCCAACACCGACGGCTGACATTCTGGCGCAACTGAGCCAAGCCAAAGCAATGGCCGAAGCGGAAGCACCGGCTATGACACTTTTCCCGGAGATCGATCAGGCCGAGCGCAACGGATTGATTGATGGCGTCATGCAGGAAATGCTTGGCGATCCCGATGCGGGGTTCCGCACCGACGCGGTTCTCTATCAGGATTTTCTCGTACGCTGCCGCATTCGCCGGGTACCGGGCGAAGCGCTTTCCCTGCCTGCTTTCCGCCGCAAGCTTGCCGTGGCCCGCGCCGGTATCGATGGCGAGACGGCCCAGAGCGAACCATGGCAGCAGGCGCTGGAGCTATCCAAAAGTCTGCCGGATGATGTACAGGGCGTCTTCTTTATCGTGGCGCAGGCAGCGGTCACAGGAAATCCCTGCCCATCCGATGCAACGTTAGCGCGTGCTTACGGAACACACTCGGCGCGACGCGCCCGACGACTGCTGACCTATTTCGAAGAACAGGGACTGGTCGTTGTCCGTACCGATTTCGCCGGTAATCGCGTTGTAGCCTTTCCGGATCTTGGCTGCGAGACGCTGGCGGGCGACCCGAACGGTCCTGATGACGGCGCGCAGGAACAGCACGCCGCCGAATAGCAATAGCTAGGCGATTTCAGCAAGCAGAGGTGCGAGCGCACCCAGATTCTCGATTTCCCGGAAACGCGGCTCGGCAACCGGCGCATCCACATGTTCAAGTACCCATGTCAGTCCATGCGGAACGTAGACGCCCCAGCCACCCGCTTGAATGGCCGGAACCACATCGGATTTCAGCGAATTGCCGATCATCATGCTGCGTTCAGGGCCGTCGCCATGGCGGTTGAAAATCCGCTCATAGGTGGCCCGGTCCTTGTTGCTGACAATTTCAACCGCATCGAAGAAATCGCCAAGACCTGACTGCGCCAGCTTGCGCTCCTGATCAAAAAGATCGCCCTTGGTGATCAGCACCAGCCGGTAGCGATCCGCCAGTTGTTCCAATGTGTCCTGCACATGCGGCAGGGTTTCAATGGGATGACGCAACATTTCGCGTCCTGCTGCCAAAATCTCATTGAGGACCGATGAGGGAATCTTGCCATCGGTCACTTCCAAGGCTGTTTCGAGCAGCGAAAGCGTGAACCCCTTGATGCCAAAACCATAGAGATCGAGATTGCGCCGCTCGACTTCCAGAAGCCGGTCCGACAGGTCGGTCGCATCCGTATGTGGTGCCAGCAACGCTTCAAAATGCTTTTCCGACAAGCGGAAGAACTGTTCGTTTTCCCAGAGTGTATCATCCGCGTCGAAACCGATGGTGGTGAGGGAGGACATTTTCAAACTCTCATGCTGACATCGTATGGCGATCTGTGTAGCGCGCAGTTGAGGTAAAATCCATCCATCCTCAACCCGCGCCTTGTTTCGCCACAAATCAAATCCCACCTGCGGCTGACAGCAAGCCGGAGCACCGATCTATTGACCAAAGCCAAACCGCCGAAACGCGCGCTCTTTATCGTCAATCCCAATGCACGCAGCGGCAGAAAGCCGATTGATCCCATCCGCAAAACATTGGAAGCGGGCGGGCTGACGCTTGTCGATACCGCGCCGGAAAAGGACGAATCCATCTCCGATGTAATCCGCCGCATGAAAGATCAATGCGATCTCGTAATCATTGGCGGCGGTGACGGCACCCTGAATTCTGCCGCTTCAGGTCTTGTTGAGACCGGCCTGCCGCTCGGCGTCCTGCCGCTTGGTACTGCCAATGATTTTGCCCGGACAATCGGTCTACCACCCCTGCCCTTGAAGGCGGCAGAGCTGATCCTCGCCGCAAAACCGCGTCCTATCGATCTGGGCGAGGTCAATGGCAACCTGTTTTTCAACGTCGCCAGCATCGGCTTCAGCGCGGAACTTGCAGCAGAACTGACTGAAAAGGCCAAGAAACGCTGGGGCAAGCTCGGCTATGCCATTGTCGCCGCCCGCCTTCTCGCCCGCTCACGCCTGTTCACAGCCTATGTCGAGCATGATGGTTCGGTCGAGACGATCAGGACGATGCAGGTCTCAGTCGGCAATGGCCGTCACTATGGCGGCGGCATGACGGTGGAAGAAACCGCAACCGCCGATGATGGGCGGCTCGACTTCTATAGTCTCGAAGTCGATCACTGGTGGCGGTTGCTCGGCCTGCTACCCAGCCTGCGCAAGGGCACCCATGGGCGATGGGACGATGTTCGCGCCTTCCAGACAACGGAAGTCACCATCAAGACCAGCAAACCGCGCGCCGTGAACACCGATGGCGACCTGACCACATGGACACCCGCGCATTTCCGCATCCGCGAAAAGGCAATCACGGTTTTTGCGCCGGAAACCCCTCCTAAGAACGCCGCATAGCGAACAAACAGGCAAGCCAGACTTTCGTCGGCAATTTCTCTGTGCTTTATGCTGAAGAGCATCACGAATGGGGAATGAGGGCTGGGTGAACTGGTTATATAAGATCGCTCTGGTTGCATCATTCACCATGCTGACCGCATCATCCGTGCGGGCGGCCGATAACCCTTCCGTATCTGTGCCGGTTCAGCCGCCCGCCCCGACCGTCAGCCAGATTTGTGCTGCCATCGCAACGCAGGCCGATGGCCATGGTGTGCCGCGCGACTTCTTTGCAAGGCTGATCTGGAAGGAAAGCCGCTTTGACGATCAGGCCTTGAGCCCTGTCGGTGCGCAGGGCATTGCCCAGTTCATGCCGGGCACGGCCAAGGAGCGGCAATTGGACAATCCATTCGATTTTGCTCAGGCACTCCCTGCCTCCGCGGCGCTCCTGAAGGATTTACGCAAAACCTTCGGCAATTGGGGATTGGCCGCCGCCGCCTATAATGCCGGACCAACCCGCGTATCGAAATGGCTATCGAGCGGAGGGTTCCTCCCGCTGGAAACTGAAGACTATGTCCTTGATATTACTGGACGTCCGGCCGACGACTTTGCCGCTGGCGCTGAGATTGGCGCAGCGCCGCTCAATGCAAAACTGGATTTCGATGTTGCCTGCCGGCAATTACCGATCGTACGGTCTGCCACAGTCTCCATGGCACAGATCAAACCAAAACCCTGGGGCATCCAGATTGCCGGTAACTTCCGCCGCTCCGCTGCGGTGAACCAGATGGAGCGGCTTCGCCGGGCTTTCCCAGCCATTTTAAACGTGCATGAGCCCGTTATCAGCCGTTACCGTACGCCCATGGGCAGGCGTGGCATCTACGCGGTGCGCATTGGCGCCGATACTCGCGGCGAAGCCAATACGATCTGCGCCCAGCTGCACGGAGCCGGTGGCGCATGTATTGTTTTGCGCAATCGTTAGGATTGAGCCGTAAATATTTGACCATTTGGACAGTTTTACTCTTATTCCCGCCTCCACAACCTCAAATTGCAATGTCTGTCACAACCAATACACCGGTAGCAGGCAACAATTTTCTACGACCAAGTATGTCAGCTGCACAGCTGTTCGATATAGTCGCCTAAACGTTGGAAAAACTTTTGCTTGCCAAAAAACACTTATTCTAGCAGTCTCAAAGCGTTCGGGCATCTGCGAACACTGGAAGACTGGAAGAACGGCGCGCCGGAACCGCAAGAATACCGGGTCGGGAGAAATCCCGGCAATGATCGGCTCCTTTCCTGAATTCGAGACTTGCCTGCATGACTTACGCCGAATGTATTTTGCAAAAGGCGACACTACCAATCCCGCAGACCCGGAGGGGAACGCGGTAGTAAGGAAAAGGAACGGAGCATGGCACAGACCGGTACGGTCAAATTCTTCAACAGTGAAAAAGGCTTTGGCTTTATCAAACCGGATGACGGCGCGGCGGACATTTTCGTCCATATCTCCGCGGTACAGGCATCCGGCCTCACAGGTCTCGCAGACAATCAGAAGGTTTCCTTCGATACCGAGCCTGACCGTCGTGGCAAAGGCCCAAAGGCCGTTAACATCACGGTTTCGGAATAGTTTGAGCGGCGCAAGCCGTTTTGGAGCCCCCGGCTAAAATCGGGGGTTTTCCTTGAGAGTGCATACCCAACCGGTCGCGGCGATGGCTGCGCTTCCGCAACGGGAATAGATTTTGCGTGGCTTTGCCCCGAAATTACCCGCTTTCCACCCCCTCCAAATATGTTCTGCCATTGATTTGCTGATATTGTCGTGTGTTGTGCCCTGAATGAAGGGAACGAAACTGCGCGGTTTCCGTTCAGCTTGCATTCATTCAGGAGCGTTTAAAACACACATCACGGCTGGCGCCCCCACGAAAGTCCAGCCCAACATGATCAGGCGGTTCGAAAAGTTTCGCCAGGGATGCTTCAAAGGAGGCACAGATGTTTAAGAGTATGAAAATTGCCATTCTTGCAACAGCGGCTTTTGCAACGATTGCTGTTCCGCTTGCTTCGTCAGCATCGGCTGATGACTGGGGCTGGCGTGATCGCGGCTACTACCGCCATCATCGTGGCCACCGTGGCGGCGACGCCCTTGCTGCCGGTGCAATCGGCTTGGCAGCCGGTGCGCTGATCGGCGGTGCATTGGCCCAGCCACGCGAACCCGATGTTGTCTATCGCGATTATGATGATCGTCCTGTCTATCGCGCCGCACCGGTTCGCGTTTATCGCGAAGTCCGCCCGGCCTATTATGGCAGCGCGCAGCCATGGTCACAGTCATGGTATCGTTATTGCGCCGACCGTTACCGTTCCTTCAATCCGGAAACCGGCACATTCCGCGGCTATGATGGACGCGACTATTTCTGCAACGCCAACTGATCTCCAGTCAGTGCGACATGCAAAAGGCCGCCGGATTGTTCCGGCGGCCTTTTGTTATGTCAGAAATGGATTGGTGCGGCGCTCTTCGCCAAACCGGCCGCCGGGCCCATGCCCGCAAATAAAGCCAATATCGTCACCAAGCGGAAAAAGCTTGTTCTTGATGGAGCTGATCAGTGTCTCATGGTCGCCGCCGGGCAAATCCGTCCGCCCCACCGAGCCATTGAACAACACATCACCCACATGGGCGAACTTGGCAGCGCGGTTGTAAAAAACCACATGCCCCGGCGCATGTCCCGGACAGTGCAGCACTTCAAAGATATGCGAGCCAAACGAAACCGTGTCGCCATCCTCAAGCCAGCGATCCGGCGTGCAATTGCGCACATCGCCCTGAAGACCATATTGCAGGGCCTTGGCTTCCATCGAGTCGAGCAGAAACTTGTCCGCTTTATGCGGGCCAATAATATCGACACCGAGCGCCTCTTTCATGTCCATGGCGCCAGCTGCGTGATCCACATGGCCATGAGTAATCCAGATCGCATCAATGGTGATGCCGTTGGAACGGATAGCGTCGAGCACCTGTTGATTGTCGCCGCCCGGATCAATCAGGACGCCATGTTTGTCGTCACTGTCAAAAAGAATGGTGCAGTTCTGTTGAAAAGCCGTAACGGGGATAATACCGGCCTGCAATTGTCCCATTATACCTAGGTCCTATGCTCATACCGTCTCGTCAGGCACAAGACTCGTCAAAGCGTCAGCTCAAATGAAAAGGGCGGCCGATAGACCGCCCTTGAAAATCAGTTGCGTCCTGTCCTGATCAGGATTTTGCCAGCGATGTTTTGATGGCGCCGACAATTGCCGTAAGGATAAGACCGCCAACACCGCCACCGGCAACATTGCTGATGATCGAGCCGAGATCAAGCCCCGACGACGCTACTGCGTCTGTTACAGCCGCGGCACCACCGGCGCCAAGGTATTGCGTCAAGTAGCCACCCACCAGTCCACCAACGCCACCAGCGATTGTATTGCCAGTCGGGCCAAGTGTCAGGTTTTTGAGAATGCCGCCGACAATATTACCGCCGACCGCACCTGAGATAAGTTGGATGATAAGAGGAAGAAGCGCACCCATAATTGACACCCCGTCAACGTTTCGCGCCAGACTCATGCCTGACAACTGGCATGTTGACTAAGTTTTAGGCAATGTCAAACCAGTTGATACCTCAATAAAGAGGTATCAACCGATTGTTTTCGTTAGCAAGCTTGGAAGTATCGGACAGCGCGTACTTTATTTGCCGTCCGATGCCACGAGTTATTCAGCTGCAGCTTTCTTGGGTGTTACTTCGGCGGCGTAATCATTCATGAGGTTGATGGCGATTTCGCCCACCGTGAAGCGATAAGGCCCAATCTCCGAAACAGGCGTCACTTCCGCTGCAGTGCCGGTCAGGAAACATTGTTCAAAACCTTCAAGCTCTTCCGGCATGATCACCCGCTCAACGACTTCATAGCCGCGACGCTTGGCCAGATCGATAACCGTGCGACGCGTGATCCCATCAAGGAAGCAATCGGGCTTTGGTGTATGAATAACGCCGTCCTTGACGAAGAATACGTTCGCGCCAGTGGCCTCAGCCACCTGACCGCGCCAGTCGAGCATCAGCGCATCCGCATAGCCCTTGGCTTCAGCCGCGTGCTTGGAGATCGTGCAGATCATGTAAAGACCTGCGGCCTTTGACTTCGATGGTGCAGTCTTTGGGTCCGGGCGGCGATATTCGGCCATATCAAGGCGAATACCCTTGAGTTTCTGCGCAGGATCGAAATAGCTCGGCCACTGCCAGATGGCGATCGCCACATTGATCTTGTTGTTCTGCGCCGAAACACCCATCGACTCGCTGCCGCGCCAGGCGATCGGACGCACATAGGCATCCTGAAAACCCTGCATCGCAAGAAGCTTGCGGCAGGCATCATTCAACTCTTCGACGGAGTATGGGACCGTGAAGCCAAGAATCTTCGCCGATTCGTGCAGACGCTCAGTGTGTTCGTTAAGCTTGAAGATTTCGCCGCCATAGGCGCGCTCACCTTCAAAGACCGAGCTTGCATAATGCAGGCCATGAGTCAGCACATGAACCTTAGCATCTGCCCAGCGAACGAATTCGCCATTCATCCAGATGTAACCTTCAAGCTGATCAAATGGTACGGATGCCATGTTTTCCTCCAGGCGTTTGATTCCTGATCATTGGACGGGTTTGAGACGACGCCAATTGTTCCCGTTTCACAATTGGTGAACCGTGGCTCCTCACAGCGCCGCATGTTCGTTAAACATGCAAAGGACGCTGTTCATTTCAAATAGACGCCTAATCCCTCGCGGGATTATGCGAACAGCAATAGGCGTTTCGATGAGGAAAATGTCCCAGAAACACTTATTGGCTTTTCGTTTCATTCAAAATGTCGCCAACAGCTTGCCAAAAATTATCAGCAGTCTAAAATTAAGTCAACAAGACTGACATATTATTCGGCGACACATGAATGAGAGCGGGAGCCCTGTATGAAATCTTATACACCAGATCGGCACATTGAGACAGCCCTGACCAAGGAGGACGCGAGCCAACTTGACCTCATCGAGCTGTTTTTCTTTGCCTATCGCGACTTCACTGCCGACCCGGATCTGATTCTGGAAAAGCTGGCTTTTGGTCGTGCCCATCACCGCGTTCTCTACTTCATCAACCGCAAGCCCGGTATGACCGTGGCGGAATTGCTTGATGTACTGCAAATTACCAAGCAAAGTCTGGCAAGGGTGCTCAAGCAATTGATTGATACGGACCACGTCGTGCAGATACCGGGGCCACGCGACCGGCGGCAGCGGGAACTGTATCCCACCATGAAGGGCCGGGAACTTGCACTTGAACTTGCAGCACCGCAATCACGCCGCATTGGCAGTGCATTGGAGCAAATCGGTCTGACTGACCGGACGGTGATCGAGCATTTCCTCAAGGCGATGGTCAATCCCAGCCAATGGCAACAGATCGACAGCCTGCCACAGGCAGGATAGTTTAGGCCGGATCGGGACGTCCGGGGACCAGGGACGGGCGTAAATGCCCGGAGAGAGAAGGAACGACATTAGTGAGTGAAGAACTTCCGCTTTCAGACGATGCGCCACACCTGCTCATTGTCGACGACGACACCCGAATTCGCAACCTGCTGTCACAATATCTGACAGGCAGCGGCTTTCGTATTACGGTGGCTGCCAATGCGGACGAAGCCCGGCGCAAGCTGGCCGGCATTGATTATGATCTCCTGATCCTCGACGTGATGATGCCCGGCGAAAGCGGCGTGGCCCTCACCCAGTCGCTGCGTGAGGAAAAGAACGTTCCCATTTTGATGCTGACCGCCCTTTCCGAAACGGACAGCCGGATCACAGGCCTTGAAGCGGGTGCGGATGATTATCTGCCAAAGCCGTTTGACCCGCGCGAGCTGATCTTGCGTATCAACAATATTCTGCGTCGTGGTGCGCCAGCATCACAGGCCAAGATCGAGCAGATCGTTTTCGGTCCCTATACCTTCGTGATCGCCAAGCGCGAACTGAAGCGTTCGGGCGAATTGATCCGCCTGACCGACCGCGAACAGGACATTATGGCGATCTTCGCTGCCCGTGCTGGCGAAACCGTGCCCCGGCACGAGTTAACAGGTCAGGAAGGCGATGTTGGCGAGCGGACAATTGACGTGCAGATCAACCGCCTTCGCCGCAAGATTGAAAATGATCCGGCCAATCCAGTTTGGTTGCAGACGGTACGCGGCGTCGGCTATAAATTGAGCGTGGAATAGAGTCCGGATCAACAAATCCGGACGGAATAACCAATGCGCGAGCGGGCACTGATCATATGGCACAAACGGACAGTGCAAAACGCGCATTGGCAGTCAGGCAGCGGCATTGGCGGCGCAGGCGCAGCACGCTGCTCGGCCCATGGCGGAAATTTTCCCGCTGGCTGGCGCAATGGATGCCGAAAAGGCTCTATGCGCGCTCGCTGATCATTATCATTGCACCCATGGTGCTGTTGCAGTCAGTCATCGCCTTCGTGTTCATGGAGCGGTACTGGCAGACCGTGACGCAGCGTCTCTCTACGGCCGTGGTGCGCGATATTTCAGGCATTATCGATGTGATGGACACCTACCCGCAGGACCCGGGTTATGAAAATCTCATCCGCATTGCCCGCGAGAAACTGTCGCTCAGCATTTCGATCCTGCCGCCCGATCCCCTGCCCGCACCCGGTCCAAAGCCGTTTTTCTCCATTCTGGACGAGCCGCTAAGCGCCGAGATCACCAAGCAGATCAACCGGCCTTTCTGGATTGACACGATTGGCGATTCCGACCTCGTTGAAATCCGTATTCAACTGGAAGGCAAGGTCCTGCGGGTTTTTGCCCGCCGCAGTCAGGCCTATGCCTCAAACACCCTGATCCTGCTCGTCTGGATGTCCGGTTCGGCGCTGGTGCTGCTTGCCATCGCCATTCTCTTCCTGCGCAACCAGATCAAACCCATCCAGCAACTTGCTGCCGCCGCCGACAGTTTCGGTAAAGGACGCGCCACACCGCCCGACTTCAAGCCACGCGGAGCCGAAGAAGTGCGCCGGGCCGGTGCTGCGTTCATTGTCATGCGCGAGCGCATCGAGCGCCAGATCGAGCAGCGCACCACCATGCTCAGCGGCGTCAGCCACGATCTGCGCACCATCCTCACGCGCTTCAAGCTGCAACTCGCGCTTGTCGGCCACAAGGTCGATACGGATGCCATGGAGCAGGATATCGAGGACATGCAGTCCATGCTGGAAGGCTATCTCGCCTTTGCCCGCAGCGAGGCGGAGGAAGAGACAGGGACATTCAATCTCGAGCGCCTTTTTGCCAAGTTGAAGGAAGAAGGCGCCCTTTTGGAACGCGGCTTCAAATCGAGCATTCGCGGCGAGCCGGAAATTCAGGTTCGCCCCAATGCCTTCTCGCGCCTGATCTCCAATCTGGTCTCGAACTCATTCCGTTACGCCAAGAATGTCGTAGTCAACGCCGATCACCGCGACGGCTGGTTGAGCATAACCATTGATGATGACGGTTCGGGAATCCCGAAGGACATGCGCGACGAGGTGTTCAAACCATTCTTCCGGCTTGACGAAGCACGCAATCAGGATGCCAGCGGAACCGGGTTGGGGCTTGCGATTGCACTGGACATCGCCCGCAGCCATGGCGGCGATATCACCCTTGATGAAAGCCCCATGGGCGGTCTGCGTGCTGTGGTGCGCATCCCGGCCTGATTATCGAAGAGAGTCGCCTGAAGTCGCTGAAAAGGCTGCACACGCAGCTTAAAACAGCTTTCCGCCATTCGGAACCGGCTTGCTGATGGCGGCAAGTACAACACCGCCCTCCTCATCCGGGAAGCCAAGCGTCAGCACTTCCGACATGAATGGGCCGATCTGGCGCGGCGGGAAATTGACCACCGCCATCACCTGACGGCCTTTCAGCTCGTCCAGTGCATGGTGCTTGGTGATCTGCGCCGAAGACTTCTTGATGCCGATTTCAGGGCCGAAATCGATCTTGAGCTTGAAGGCTGGCTTACGCGCCTCAGGGAAGGTTTCTGCCTCGACAATAGTGCCGACGCGGATATCCACTTTCTCGAAATCGTCAAAACTGATGGTCATCAGGCCAACTCAAATTGATAGGATCAGGCCGAACCGACCGTCTCGAACAGGATGCTATCGAGCGATTCCCGTGCTGTCGAGCCTGACCAGACAACAAACTGGAACGCCTGAAAATAGGTCTCACAGGCATCGAGCGCGCTGGACAGGAGAACTTCCACCTGCTTGCTCGTTGGCTCGGCACCGCCCGATAGAAGCAGGGACTGGCGATACATGACCGCGCCTTCCTGCCGCCACAGATCGAAATGGCCCATCAGCAACTGTTCGTTGATCAGCGACAGCAGTCGCATCACTTCATTGACGCGCGGCTCGCTAACCGCGATGTCAAAGGCGCAGGCAAGATGCAGCGCCTCAAAATCTTCCATCCACGAGAAGGAAATCTGGTAGTCCGTCCAGTTTCCCTCGACCGTAATCGCGATTTCATCGTCCCCGGTGCGCTCGAAAGCCCATTCATTGGCATGGGCAACATGTTCAATCACATCGACCGGATGCAAATCACGCGCAATCTCTATTTCCAGAAGGCTCATCGCCACTACCTGCTCAATCGAATCTCATCTGACGCTGCGGGAACACAGCGCACCCACCCAAAGGACACACAACGCTTGAAAACTCACCGGCAGGCAGAACGCACCAGCCGGACCACGGATATGAACTTGTTACCCGCTGCATGACCATCGAAACGAATCATGCTGTAATTTCAGTGTATTGATGCTGAGTCCGAGCGCCAGCCCCCTTTGGCCCAAATGGCGCGAATGGGTGTGGACAGAAGTTCCGAAAATGATTCACGAGCAGCCTTTAACTGACTCTAAGAAAACGATTTTCGGCGATTTCCACCTGTTGATAATTTGTTAAGATTTATTTTGGGGACAGCGCATTGGAACGCCGAAATACAGCAAAAAGCCCTGTGGTAACGGTCCTGCCAACCACCGGTTTTGTCAAAGGTGATTCATCGGCGCAAAAAACAGCCCATCCGGATCAAGACGAACAGGCATTCATCGGAGCCGTCGACAGGTAATTTTTGCCTCTGTCAGATATTCGTCACATCGTCGATACGCAGGCCACCTAGACTATCAGTCGGTTTCATCCAAAAGGAGACGGCAATGTCCACAGAACCGAATGCGACAGTAACCGCTACCCAGAAAAACGACGATGGTCAGTGGTATTATGTCATCACGATTGACGACGAAGCGGGCGACAAAGTCGGCCCTTTCGAGACCGAAGAAGAAGCAATTGCAGCCGGTGAAGAAGAACTGGCCGATAGCGCCGAAGCCTGATCCGTCCGAATGATAAAAAGCCCCGCAATTGCGGGGCTTTTTATTTGATCCTAGACGAAACGATTACGCGTCAGTCTTTTTTGGCACGGGTGCCGGATGCTGCAGGTTTCGCCGACTTGGCCGCATCGCCACTGGATTTGTCTTTGCTGCCAACCAGCGCTTCAAGCGCTTCAATGCGGGCGAGCAGCGCCGTGTTTTCGGCACGGGCGCGGATAGCCATTTCACGCACGGCTTCGAAATCCTCGCGCTGCACCACATCCATGGTGTTAAGCAGCCGCTCGGCCTGCCCACGGAATGCAGTCTCAACTTCGCGGCGAACACCCTGCGCTGCACCGGCGGCGTCGGTCACGAGCTTGGCCAGTTCATCAAGAACGCGGTTTGATCCATTGGTCATGGCAGATACCTCTGTTGCTTTCCCAATCAAATAATCGCCGCGGCGGGCGATTGCAAGCGAAGGTCATAATTGCACAAATGTTACCGGATAGGCGTCTTGACGCTGTTCCTGCCCTCGCGCATGGTCCGCGCCGATAAACCATGCTGATTACGGAGTGCCTATTGTGAGCGAAATTCTTGTCCCGACGATGGCCGCGATCGCATTTCCCAACATCGATCCGGTGATCTTTTCCATCGGGCCATTCTCCGTACACTGGTATGGACTAGGCTATGTGGTCGGCATTCTCTTCGCATGGTGGTATGGCAAGAGGCTCATCAGCAAACCGCGCCTGTGGGCCAACAACACGCCGCCAATGAAGCCCAATGACCTTGATGACTTTGTTCTCTGGGCCGCCCTTGGCGTGGTTCTGGGCGGGCGCATCGGTTACATCCTGTTTTACGATCTTGCCCGCTACCTCCATAACCCGCTTGATATTTTCAAAGTCTGGGAAGGCGGCATGTCCTTCCATGGCGGGCTCCTTGGCACCACACTCGCCATGATCCTGTTTGCCCGCTCGCGCAGGATCAACGTTTTCAGCATGATCGACACCATCGCGGCGGGCGTACCCGTCGGGCTTGGTCTTGTCCGCGTTGCCAATTTCATCAACGGTGAACTTTGGGGCCGCATGACCGATGTGCCGTGGGGTATGATTTTCCCGACAGGCGGCCCTTTTGTTCGCCATCCAAGCCAGCTTTATGAGGCAGCGCTTGAAGGCATTGTTCTCTTCACCACGCTCGCTTTGCTGATTTTCTATGGCCGCAAGCTGAAAAGCCCGCGCTTTATCGGCGGCGCCTTCATCACCGGTTATGGCCTGTCGCGCATTTTTGTCGAATTCTTCCGCGAGCCTGACGCACAGCTTGGCTATCTCTATGGCGGCTGGCTGACAATGGGCATGATCCTTTCAATCCCTATGGTGCTCATTGGTGTCTGGGCGCTTCTCACAGCCCGCAACCCGGAAGTTTCCACCGGGCGATGAAGCTGAAACAGCGCATTATCAGACAGATCGAGCTGGGGGGACCAATCAGCGTTGCCGACTATATGGCGATGTGTCTGTTCGACAAGGATGCGGGCTATTACACCACGCGCGAGCCATTTGGCCGCGAAGGTGATTTCATCACCGCCCCAGAAGTAAGCCAGATGTTCGGCGAGCTTATCGGTGTCTGGTGCGTTGGTGCCTGGCAGGCGCTGGAATCGCCAGCCGAATTCATCCTGTGTGAGATTGGCCCCGGACGCGGGACATTGATGAAGGATATATTGCGCGCGGCTTCAAAGCTTGCGCCGGATTTCATTAAGGCAGCGCAGATCCATATGGTCGAGATCAGCCCGCGCCTGACCCAAATCCAGAAGGAAACGCTCGATACATCCGGGTTTGAAATTCAGTGGCATGAACAGTTCTGCGACCTGCCATCCGGGCCGCTTGTGCTTGTCGCCAACGAGCTGTTTGACGCCATTCCCATCAGGCAATATGTGAAAGCTGGCGGGCGTTTCGTTGACCGTACGGTCACAGTCGATGCAACAGGCGATCTTGCTTTCGCAGCTGGCTCGGGATCAATCGACACAGCGCTTCTACCTGCCAATCATGCCACTGCTCCCGACGGAACTGTTTTCGAGATTGCCCCGGCCCGCAGCGCGCTGATGCAGGAGATTGCCGAGCGCGTGAACCGCGAACGGGGCGCTGCCCTCCTGATAGATTACGGCCATCTGCAACAGGGTTTTGGTGATACGCTGCAGGCGCTCCACCGCCATAAATCCGTTAATGTGTTTGATGAGCCCGGCGAGGCTGACCTGACCACCCATGTCGATTTCGCCATGCTTGATAAAGCCGCCCGTTCCGAGGACTGCAAGACCAACGCCATGACCCAGGGCGATTTCCTGATCGCCATGGGATTGCTTGACCGTGCTGGCGCCTTCGGCAACGGGAAATCCGCCGATTTTCAACACCAGATTCGCGCCGATGTCGAACGTTTGGCAAGCCCCGCTCAGATGGGCACGCTGTTCAAGGTGCTTTGCGTTACAGACCCGGCCACATATTTGTTTCCATTTGAATCCATAGACGGAAGCAATTGACTTCGCGTCGCTGCTCCACCACCATCCGCAGCCTTGAGAAAGAGCAATCCGGTATGATCACGTCCGAAAAACCAGTAGCGTTGCAGTCTTCCCTGCTGGGGTCCCCCGAGAAAGATCGAATCGCTCACGGGTTTTTTACCCGTATAGGCGGTGTTTCCACCGGCATCTATGCCGGGCTCAATGTCGGCAGCGGTTCCAATGACAATCAGGACCATGTGACCGAAAATCGCCGCCGGGTGGCCCAATCTCTGGGTTGCGAGCTTGCACGGCTTGTCACTGTTCATCAGGTACATTCGCCCGATGTCATCACCATAACCGGCCCATTCAACGGCGAACGGCCCAAGGCTGACGCCATGGTGACGACCACTCCCGGCATCGTCATCGGTGCCCTGTCTGCCGATTGCGGCCCGATCCTGTTTGCCGACAGGAACGCCAAGGTTATCGGTGCAGCTCATGCGGGCTGGCGCGGCGCCATCGGCGGTGTGCTCGAAAACACCATCGATGCGATGATTGCCCTTGGCGCAAAGCGTGACAACATTCAGGCTGTACTCGGCCCGACAATCGGCCCTGACAATTACGAGGTGGGCGCGGAATTTTACGATCAGTTCACCGGAACCGATCCATCCAATGCCCGTTTCTTCCGCGACTCTATCAAGGAAGACCACAAGATGTTTGACCTGTGGGCTTTCATCACGACCCGACTGCAGAACGCGGGTGTGAACGCCGCGGCGCTGCAAAAATGCACCTATGCCGAAGAGGACCAGTTCTTCTCCTATCGGCGCACCACCCACCGTAAGGAACCGGACTATGGTCGCCAGATCTCGGCGATCACAATTCTGGAGGAATAGGGTCCGGACCCGTTAATATGATCGAAATGGCGCCTGAAACGGCAAGACGATGCGAGGAGAGATGTGAAGGGCGGGGCTTTTCCCCCGGCCGAGCGGCTCGACACTGCAGCTTGCAGCCGTTTCGGCGTCCAGAGGATATGGTCTTTTCGCCCGGCTATTGCGTCGCAAAGGCTTGAAAATGAACCACATTGCCATCGCCTTTGCTCCTTGTATCCGAACGAAAAGCCCCATACCATTTCGACCAAATTAACGAGTCTGGACCCTAAATCATGGCCCTTCATTTCGAGCCCGAGGAATTTGCCGCACGCCGCGACCGCCTGATGATGGTAATGGCAGAGCAGAAGCTCGACGCCATGTTGCTGTTTGCGCAGGAAAGCATGTACTGGCTGACAGGCTATGACACGTTCGGCTTCTGCTTTTTCCAGTGCCTCGTCGTCAAATCCGATGGCAGCCATGTGTTGATGACCCGTTCCGCCGATTTGCGCCAGGCACGTCAGACCTCGAATATCGAAAATATCGTGATCTGGGCGGATCGCGACAATGCCAATCCGGCGGCGGATTTGCGCGAACTTCTCAATGATCTCGATTTGCTCGGCAAACGGATCGGCGTTGAATACCAGACCCATGGCCTGACCGCCGCCAATGGCCGCAAGCTTGACGAACAGCTCGCCGCCTTTGGCCAGATCGTTGACGCATCCGGTCTTGTCGACAAGCTGCGTGTGCTGAAAAGCCCCGCTGAAATTGTCTATGCGCGCAAAGCAGCAGAACTTGGCGATGAGGCACTCAATGCGGCCTTGAAGCTGATCAAGGCAGGCGCTGATGAAGGTGCCATTTTGGCCGCCATGCAGGGCGCGATTTTCGCCGGGGGCGGCGATTATCCAGCCAACGAATTTATCATCGGTTCGGGTGAGGACGCACTCCTCTGCCGTTACAAGGCCGGACGACGCAAACTGACGAAGAACGACCAGCTGACGCTGGAATGGGCTGGCGTCTATCGCCATTATCATGCGGCGGCAATGCGCACCGTCTTAACCGGCAAGGCTTCGAAGCGTCATCTTGAGCTTTATGATGCCGCCCGTGAGGCACTTGAAGCCGTCGAAGAGGCCATGACACCGGCTTCGACCTTCGGCGATGTATTCGACGCCCATTCCCGCGTGATGGAGGCTCACGACCTGACACGCCACCGGCTCAACGCTTGCGGTTATTCACAGGGCGCACGGTTTACGCCCTCATGGATGGACATGCCGATGTTCTATTCCGGCAATCCGGAGCGGATACAGCCCGATATGACGCTGTTTGCCCATATGATCATCATGGATTCTGACAGCGGCACAGCCATGACACTGGGCCGGACCTACCTTACAACCAACGGCGCAGCCGAGCCACTTTCACGCCAACCTCTTGACTTGATCGTAAAATAAAACTTTTGTCAGCTTTCGTTTTTTCGAGATGGCACGCATATGGCTCATGATGGGGTTCTACCAAAGATGATGTCTCGCAAATCATTGACCTATATCTGCGTGGCGCTGGCGGCTCTTGGCCTCAGCGCCTGCAACAGCGCCGAAACACCGATCGCCGTCACAAAGAGCGATCTTCCGGCTGCCCAAGGCACGGCAACGCCGGGTACCATTACACCGGGCACCAATCCGGCGACGACAACCATGACAACGCCAACAGCCACGGCAACAGTTCAGCCCGGAACAACGGTACCGGCGGCGGGTGCCACCGTAGCATCAGGAGCAGCGCAACCGGGCGTTTCGCGCACGGCAAAGCTGCGTTTTGCCCCCATCGTCGGCGCGCCGATCACCGCGGCAACCCCGCTCTCGCAGCGCCTGTCGGCACTCGCCAAAGCCAAGGGCATTGTTCTGGGCACCGCTGCCGATACGGATAATACGCACATCATGAAGGGCTATTTCTCTGCCCTGCCCGATGGCAACCAGACGACAATCATCTATGTCTGGGACGTGCTCGATCCGGCTGGAACACGATTGCACCGCATACAGGGACAGGAAGTTGTTCCCGGTAATGGGACCGATCCGTGGAGCACCGTGCCACCAAAGGTTATGGAATCAATCGCCGATAAGGCCATCGATGGTTATCTGAAGTGGGTAAACGGCACCAAGACGTGACATATTTACGCGTTTGACCCGATATTAGCGAGGAACTGTGCATGAATCTGCCCTGCCCGCTTGCAATGTGCGTCAGGCACAGTAAAAGGCCCGCCATATCCTTCACTTGGCTGGCACCGGGGAAAATACGGGCATGAAACTATTCGCGGGCAATTCCAATCGTGTTCTCGCTGAATCTGTCGCCAAATATCTCAACATTCCGCTAGGGAAGGCAAGCGTCCGACGCTTTGCCGATCAGGAGATATTCGTAGAGATTCAGGAAAATGTCCGTGGCGAAGATGTATTCGTCATGCAGTCGACATCCTTCCCGGCAAATGATCACCTGATGGAACTGCTCATCATGATCGATGCCTTCCGCCGTTCCTCGGCAAAGCGCATCACCGCAGTCCTTCCCTATTTCGGCTATGCCCGTCAGGACCGAAAAGCCGGTCCACGCACTCCGATTTCCGCCAAGCTGGTTGCCAATCTGATCACCGAGGCCGGTGCAAACCGCGTGCTGACGCTTGATCTGCATGCCGGTCAGATTCAGGGCTTCTTCGATATTCCGACCGATAATCTCTATGCCGTTCCCGTTATCGCCAGTGATGTACGCGCCCATTACGGCACGTCGAACGTCATGGTCGTATCGCCTGACGTCGGCGGTGTGGTCCGTGCCCGCTCGCTGGCCAAGCGCATCGATGCGCAGCTCGCCATTGTCGATAAGCGCCGCGATCGTCCGGGCGAGTCTGAAGTCATGAATGTTATCGGCGATGTCGCTGGCAAAGATTGCCTGCTGTTCGACGATATCGTTGATTCCGGCGGCACGCTCTGCAATGCAGCTGAAGCGCTGCTTGCCAAGGGCGCGACCAGCGTCACTGCCTATATTACTCACGGCGTACTATCAGGCGGCGCTGTTGCCCGTATCACCGGCTCGAAGCTGAAGGAACTGGTAATCACCGATTCCATCCAGCCAACGCCTGCCATTGAATCCGCACATAATATCCGCGTCCTGTCGATTTCCGATTTGATCGGCGAAGCGGTTTCGCGCACAGCGGCGGAAGAGTCGGTATCCAGCCTGTTCGACTAAGCGAGCCGGATCAGGATTCCGGCGAGCGCCGCAAGTCCGAGAACAACAAGCAGATTGATCCGCAAGGCAATCAGAGCGATCGCTGCACCCAGCGCGATGGCTGAGGCTGCCCAATCGAATGCGGACAAATTCAGGACTGGCAGGTGCAGCGGGCCGAACATCGTCTCCTGAAACGTGCCAAACAGCACATGCAGCCCAAACCAGACGGCAAGATTGGCGATAACACCAACGACGGCGGCGGTTATCGCGGCGAGTGACGCCTTGAGCCAGCCGACGTGGCGCAAACGCTCGACAAACGGCGCACCGGCAAAAATCCACAGAAAGCACGGCGCGAAGGTGAACCACAGTGCTGTCAGTCCGCCCAGCAGTCCGCCGGTGAGCGGGTCAAACCCTGATAGCCGCGCCCCACCGACAAAGCCGACAAAAGCCAGCACCAGAATGAGTGGTCCCGGCGTTGTCTCGGCCAGACCAAGTCCCGTCAACATTTCATCGGGTTTCAGCCAGCCATAATAGTCAACCGCCTGTTGCGCCACATAGGCGAGGACCGCATAGGCACCGCCAAAGGTGACGACGGCCATTTTGGAGAAAAACGCCGCCTGTGCGGCAAAGACATTGGCCTGCCCAAGAGCAAACAGTAGGATGGCAAGCGGCCCAAGCCAGAGCACTGTCCAGACAACGGCAGATTGGAGCGCGCCACGGGCAGCGGGTTCTATCGCCGAATGGTCAGGCAAGGAAGGCGATGATGTATGGGTCAGACGATAACGCAGAAATCCGAAGAGACCGGCAATCAGGATAACCAGAGGAAATGGCAGCTTGATCAGGGCAATGGCGATGAAGGCGCAGATGGCAATGCCATAGGCGGCATAGTCGGTCAGAGCCCGTTTTCCAACCTTGATCACCGCTTCAAGCACGATCGCCAGAACGGCGGCTTTGAGACCGAAGAGCAGCCCTTCCACCAAGGGGACATGACCGAAACTGACATAAAGCGCCGACAGCACGAGCATCACACATGCACCCGGCAGGATGAACAGGAGCCCGGCGATGACACCACCCTTCACACCATGAAACAGCCAGCCGAGATAGGTGGCAAGCTGCATGGCTTCAGGGCCGGGCAACAGCATGCAGAAATTCAACGCATGCAGGAATCGTTCCTCGCTGATCCATTTCTTTTCATCGACCAGTACGCGGTGCATCATGGCAATCTGTCCGGCCGGGCCGCCAAAGGACAAAAGACCAATTTTCCCAAATGTATAAAAAGCTTCCCGCACCTCGATTTTTTGCGGTTCCAGCGCTATTGTCCCAGCCATCGCCTGCCCTTGTTCTGCCAAGCTGCGGTAAACAGCGCCCATGACAATGGGATGACAGACTTTCACGGCGCCTTGGTCAAGCAACAAACTTGCACATGGCGTTTGTTTCCGTTATAGAGCCGCCATCCGCGTAGACACCCTTGGAGGCAACGCGGAATGGGGCGGTCGTTTCATCCGGTTCCGGATGACCATGCGACCGCTTCATGTTTTTTGGGCCATCCTTGCGGATAAACCGGAAAACACTCCAGATTTGAACCTCGAAAGGAAATGCCATGAGCGAAGCATACGAGCTCAAGGCCGAGGCGCGCGAACGGGTTGGTAAGGGGTCCTCCCGGGAAATTCGCCGCAACGGTAAAGTGCCAGCAGTCATCTATGGTGACAAGCAGGCACCAATCTCGATTACCCTCGACTATAAGACACTGTACTACAAGATTCACGGCGGCGGCTTCAAGACGACGATCGCGAACATCCAGCTGGATGGTAAGACCATTCAGGTCCTTCCAAAGGACTACCAGCTTGATCCGATCAGCGACAAGCCTGTGCATGTGGACTTCCTGCGCGTGTCGGCAAAGTCGGTTGTGAACGTGAACGTTCCTGTTCACTTCCTCAACGAAGAACTGTCCCCAGGCATCAAGCGCGGCGGCGTTCTCAACATCGTTCGTCACGATGTTGAACTGCATGCCCCGGCAAATGCAATTCCCGATGCGATCAATATCGATCTCACCGGCCTGCAGATTGGTGACTCGATCCACATTTCCGCTGTTACCCTGCCAAAGGGCGTAACATCGGTTATTCACGATCGTGACTTTACCATTGCCACGATTGCTGCTCCTGCTGTTCTCGCTGCTGAAGACGAGACCGTTGAAGCTGCGGTTGAAACAACTGAAACGGCAGAAAAAGAAGGCGAGTAATCGTCTCTATTGGGAGCTTTGGTACCATGCTGCTCATCGCAGGTCTTGGCAATCCTGGCTCCCAATATGCTGCAAACCGGCACAATATCGGTTTCATGGCGGCGGATGAAATACACCGTCGCCATCGTTTTTCTCCCTGGACCAAAAAATTCCAGGCACTGATCGCCGATGGTGTTATCGACGGCGAAAAGATCATCCTGATCAAGCCCCAGACCTTCATGAATCTATCAGGCCAGTCCGTTGGTGAAGCCATGCGCTTCTTCAAGCTGGAACTCGGCGATCTCGTCGTCATCTATGATGAACTGGATCTGCCGCCGGGCAAGCTGCGCGTGAAAACGGGCGGCGGTTCAGGCGGTCATAATGGCATTAAGTCCATCGACGCCCATTGCGGCAAGGACTATAGGCGCATTCGCCTCGGCATTGGCCATCCCGGTGTCAAGGAGATGGTGACAAATCATGTTCTCGGCAATTTCGCCAAGGCTGATGGCGAATGGATCGAGCCGCTGCTTGGCGCTATTGCTGACAATGTGGCTCTCCTTGCCAAGAAGGACGACGCCGGCTTCATGAACCGTGTGGCGGTGGCCACCGGCAGCGGAAACAGGCCGGAGCGGGACAAAGAACCAAATCCGGTTGCAAAACCATCCGGTCAAAGCCATATCCGGCAGGCGCGTCAGGCAAAACCAAATATCAACATTCCAAAACCCGGCCCGATGGCCGACATGCTGAACAAGCTCTTCGGCAAGAAAGAATAAGGATCGCAGATTATGGGTTTCAAATGCGGCATCGTTGGCCTGCCCAATGTCGGTAAGTCGACGCTCTTCAACGCCCTGACCAAGACAGCCGCCGCACAGGCTGCGAATTATCCGTTCTGCACAATCGAGCCGAACACCGGCGAAGTTGCTGTGCCTGATCCGCGTTTGCAGGCCATCGCCAAAATAGGCAAATCGGCCAATATCGTCCCGACCCGTATCAGCTTCGTTGATATTGCCGGTCTGGTCCGCGGTGCGTCGAAGGGCGAAGGCCTTGGCAACCAGTTCCTCGCCAACATCCGTGAAGTCGATGCTGTCGTGCATGTGCTGCGCTGCTTTGAAGACGACGACATCACCCACGTTGAAGGCAGGATCGATCCTGTGTCTGATGCTGAGACAGTCGAGACCGAATTGATGCTTTCCGATCTGGATAGCCTTGAGCGCCGCATCGTGCAATTCCGTAAACGCGCTGGCGTCAAGGACAAGGAAGCGCTGACCGTTCTCCCGGTTATGGAACAGGCGCTGAGCCTCTTGCAGAGCGGTAAGCCCGTGCGCTTCATGCTCTATGGTATTGCGCCAGATGATCTTCTCATCCTGCAGGGCCTCAATCTCCTGACCTCGAAGCCGGTGCTTTATGTTTGCAACGTCGCTGAAGGCGATGCGGCAACCGGTAACGAGCACACGGAAGCCGTTGAGGAAATGGCGACTGCACAGGGTGCAGAGACAGTGACGATCTCCGCCGCCATCGAGGCAGAAGTCGCTCAGCTGCCTGACGATGAAGCCAAGGAATATCTCGATGCGATGAATCTGGATGAACCGGGCCTCGACCGTCTGATCCGCGCCGGCTACAAGCTGTTGCACCTCATCACCTATTTTACCGTGGGACCAAAAGAAGCACGTGCCTGGACAGTTGAGCGCGGCTCCAAGGCACCGCAGGCCGCTGGCGTGATCCACACGGACTTCGAGCGCGGTTTCATCCGCGCGCAGACCATCGCCTATAATGACTATGTCACGCTGGGGGGTGAAGTCCCTGCCAAGGAGGCGGGCAAGGCACGTGATGAAGGCAAGGAATATGTGGTGCAGGACGGCGATATCATGCTGTTCCGGTTTAACACATAAGGGGATTTGCCGATCTGGTGAGGCGTGGTTCATTTTCCACAAGCTGCATCAAGATTTTGCGTGGTTCGACAGGCTCACCATGAGGGAGATGGATGTGTTGCAGAACTCACTCCCTGCAACTCACCAAAATCCCTCATGGTGAGCCTGTCGAACCACGCACTATCTTGATGCAGCCCGTTGAACCACCCCACCCCATCGCACATCACTCGAAGTTTGGCTCATAACTATTCTTCCACTCTTGAACCAAACTCCCCCATGCCTAATATAGGTGGCATGAGCGAATACAATCCCCGATATGCCTATGAGGATTTCACGGTTGGTAGCGAATGGCCGCTGCCCGCGAAATCCGTCGAAGCCAGCGAAATCATCGATTTTGCCAGTCAGTTTGATCCGCAGCCCTTCCATCTCGATGAGGCAGCGGGAAAAGCCAGTATCCTTGGTGGGCTTGCCGCTTCCGGGTGGCACACGGTTTCCATGTTCATGCGTATGATGTGCGATGCTTATCTGCTTGACTCCACGTCGCAGGGTGCTCCGGGTATAGATTTTGCCAAATGGAAAAAGCCTGTCCTTGCGGGTGATACGTTAACCGGCAAGAGCACGGTGCTGGAGCGGCGTATATCGAAATCCAAACCGTCACTTGGTTTTGTTGTGCTGCACCACGCGATCTTCAATCAACATGGCGACGTGGTCTGCGAATTGCAGAATACCGGCATGTTCACATTGCGGGAGCCTGCCGCATCATGAGTGCAGCTCTTGAAGCATTGATCGGTATCGAAAGAGACCTCGGCACCCACACATTCACCGCCGAAGAGATTGTCACCTTTGCCCGGAAATACGATCCGCAACGCTTTCATGTTGATCCGGAGGCGGCAAAAAATAGCAATTTTGGCGCGCTCTGCGCCTCCGGCTGGCACACGACGGCCATGTGGATGCGCCTGAATGTGGAAGACATGAAGGGTCAGATCAAGGCGGCCATGCAGCGCGGTGAAAAGCCACCGCAATTCGGCCCCTCGCCCGGTTTTGAAGACCTGAAATGGCTGAAACCCGTTTATGTCGGCGACACGATCCGTTTTACCCGCACGCTGACAGGTTTCCGTGAACTGCAATCGCGGCGCGGTTGGGCCATGATGCAGATGTCATCGGCCGCCTATAATCAGAACGAGCAGAAGGTTCTGGAGTTCAACAGCGCCGCGCTGATTCTTTTGCCGGAATAAGCAGCCGTAGAAGCTCGTCAGTGGCCTTCATAGGCGACGAGCGTACGAACGTTGACGCCGAGCGCCTCGAGCTTCCTGCGGCCGCCAAGGTCAGGCAGATCAATGATGAAACAGGCGCTGACAATATCGGCGCCCATCTGCTGCAACAATTTCACAGCGGCCTCGGCTGTGCCGCCCGTCGCGATCAGGTCATCGACCAGAATAACTTTCTCACCCGGCACGATGGCATCGCGATGCATTTCCATTTCGTCAACGCCATACTCAAGACTATAGGCAATGCGCACCGTATCATGCGGCAGCTTGCCCTTCTTGCGGATCGGCACGAAACCGGAGGAAAGCTGGTGAGCCATGGCACCACCGATGATAAATCCCCGTGCTTCGACACCGGCAACCTTGTCGACCTTGCCGCCCGCATAGGGATGAACCAGTTCATCGATGGCCCGGCGGAAAGCCCGCGCATTGCCTAGCAAAGTCGTGATATCGCGAAACATGATACCCGGTTTGGGATAATCGGGAATATTACGAATGGCATCCATCAGCGTTTGTTTCAGCGTAGAATCCATGTCGTTGCTCCTTCGTGCCTTCCGGGCATCAAGGTCCAGTCTAATGGACCCCGCCCACAAAAGAAAAGGGCGCATAGCGCCCTTTCCGGATCAGATATATCGGATCGATCAATGTTCGATATCGGCCCAGATACGGCGCTTGGCCACATAGAGCAGACCAGCAAACAGAACGAGGAAGATCATGACGCGGAAGCCGGTCTTCTTGCGTTCTTCCAGATGCGGCTCAGCGGCCCACATCAGAAACGCCGAAACGTCTTGTGAATACTGCACCAGCGTCTGCGGCGAACCATCATCATAGGTCACCTGACCATCCTGCAACGGTGCAGCCATGGCCAATGACTTGGCGGCAATGAAGTAAGGGTTGTAGTGCGTTCCCTCAGGAATCTTCATGCCTTCTGGTGGCGTCTGGTTAAAGCCAGTTAGCAGCGCGTGGATATAATCCGGTCCGCCTTCCTGATACTGGCCCCAAACGATGTCGATCAGGAACTGCGGAAAGCCGCGCTCGACGGAACGAGCCTTGGCAATCAGCGAGAAGTCGGGCGGAGCAGCACCATTATTCGCGGCAGCAGCAGCCTGCGCATTGGCAAAAGGTGATGGGAAATAATCCGCTGGGATTGCCTTGCGGGTGAACATCTCACCTTCCGCATTCGGGCCGTCCTGCACTTCATATTCCGCAGCAAATGCCTTGACCTGCGCTTCCGTGTAACCAAGCTCGGTGAGCGAGCGGAATGGCACCAGCTTCATTGAATGGCAAGCGGAGCAGACTTCCTTGTAGATCTTCAGACCGCGCTGCAGCTGCTGCTTGTCGTAATGACCGAACGGACCGGCAAAAGTCCATTTCATCTGTTCCGGTTCTTTGATCGGAAAGTGCGTTGGCTCAGCGGCATTGTGGGCTGCTTCTTCGGCGGTTGCGACACCGCCGAAAGCCAGCATGGCACCAAGACCGGCAGCTGCGAGACCGAGGAGGATTTTTTTCATCGGAGAGTCCTTCACGTTTCTCAGCCTTTGGTTTCCGGAGCCGCTGCAACACCAGCCGGCTGACCGCCGCTCTTGGTCTTTGCAAGCACTGCTTCCGTAATCGAGTTCGGTATGCGGCGCGGTGTTTCGATCAGGCCCAGCAACGGCATGATGATGATGAAGAAGCCGAAGTAGAATGCCGTACCGAGCTGCGAGAACAGCGTGTAGAGGCCTTCCGCAGGACGCGAGCCGAGCCAGCCGAGCATGATGGCATTGGCAACGAAGATCCAGAAGAACAGCTTGTACCACGGACGGTAGACAGCCGAACGAACCTTGGATGTATCGAGCCATGGCACGATGAACAGGATCGCAATCGAGCCGAACATCGTCAGAACGCCGCCGAGCTTCGAATTGATCGGTCCAATGTTGAAGGTGATGGCGCGCAACATCGCGTAGAACGGCAGGAAGTACCATTCCGGGACAATGTGAGCCGGTGTCTTCAGCGAGTCAGCCGGGATGTAGTTATCCGGATGGCCCATGTAGTTAGGCATGTAGAACACGAAATAGGCAAAGAGGATCAGGAAGATCGACATCGCAAACGCGTCTTTGATAGTCGCATAAGGTGTGAATGCAACCGTATCCGTCTTCGACTTGACTTCGATACCGGTCGGATTGGTCTGGCCGGTCACATGCAGCGCCCAGACGTGCAGGACAACGACGCCTGCAATCATGAAGGGCAGCAGGTAGTGCAGCGAGAAGAAGCGGTTGAGCGTTGGATTATCCACGGCAAAACCACCCAGCAACAGCTGCTGGATCGGATCACCGATAACCGGGAACGCCGTAAAGAAGCCGGTGATAACGGTCGCACCCCAGAAGGACATCTGGCCCCAGGGCAGGACGTAACCCATGAAGGCTGTTGCCATCATCAGGAGAAGGATGATCACACCGAGAATCCACAGAAGCTCGCGCGGCGCCTTGTAGGAACCGTAATAAAGCCCGCGGAAAATGTGAACCCATACGGCAAGGAAGAACATGGATGCGCCGTTGGAATGCAGGTAGCGCAGAAGCCAGCCTGAATTCACGTCGCGCATGATCTTTTCAACGGAGTTGAAAGCCAGACCCGTATCAGCCGCATAATGCATGGCCAATACGACACCGGTGATGATCTGCGAAACCAGCATGATCGCCAGAATGCCACCGAAGGCATAGGCGTAATTGAGATTGCGCGGAACTGGATAGGCAACGAATGAATCATAGATCAGACGCGGCAACGGCAGTCGCGCATCGACCCATTTTTCGATACCTGTGTTCGGCGTATAGGATGAATGTCCACCGCTCATGTCGTGTCTCCCCCTGGAACCTTAGCCGATCTTGATGACGGTGTCGGAAATGAATGAAAGTGGCGGGACAGGCAGATTTTCCGGTGCGGGACCGGAACGAATGCGTCCAGCGGTATCATATTGCGAGCCGTGGCATGGGCAGAACCAGCCGCCAAAATCGCCCTGCTGTCCGAGCGGGATGCAACCAAGATGGGTGCAGACACCGATCATGACCAGCCAGTTTTCCTTGCCCTTGCCAGCGCCGCGATCCGCGTCGGTGGCCTGAGCATCACTCGGCAGATTGGCGTTGCGTGCAATCGGGTCCTTGAGCTGGCTCAACTGAACATTGGCCGCATCCTCGACTTCCTTCGGCGTACGATTGCGAATGAAAACGGGCTTGCCGCGCCATTTGACCGTCAGGGACATGCCCGGTGTCAGCGCTGAAACATCAACTTCAATGGACGAGACTGCCAGCGTGGATGCGTCCGGTCTCATCTGGTCGATAAAGGGCCAGGCAAAGGCTCCCACACCGACCACACCGGCCATACCTGTCGCAATATAGAGGAAGTCACGCCGTGTCGGCTCGGTCGTATCGTGTGCGCTCACGGGGCCTGTTCCTTTCCGAATAACAACGCCGCAGGAGAGTCCACTTTGTCACTAGAATAGACGACTGGCCCACAAAATGAGCCGCGCGGATTCCCCAGCATATTGCGTGGTTTCTAAGCATGTCGCAGGAGCTTGTCCAGCCTGACAGAGGCACAAGGGCAGGATGTCGCAGGGATAAGTCGCCACACCTTTTCCACTCTTTGGCCATGAATCTGTTCGGCTTTTGCTGACGATGTCACGCCCGGCCGATAAAGCCGCCCGATTGGCGCGCCCAAAGTCCCGCATAGAGGCCATTGGCGGCAATGAGTTCCTCATGGGTGCCACTCTCGACAATGCGCCCTTCATCCATAACCACCAATCGGTCCAGTGCGGCTATGGTGGAGAGGCGATGCGCGATGGCAATGACTGTTTTGCCGCGCATCAACCGGTAAAGATTGTCTTGGATCGCTGCTTCCACTTCCGAATCGAGCGCCGACGTGGCCTCATCCAGAATGAGAATCGGTGCGTCTTTCAGCATGACCCGCGCAATGGCGATACGCTGGCGCTGGCCACCCGAAAGTTTTACACCGCGTTCGCCCACATGGGCATCGAACCCCCGCCTGCCCTTGGGATCGGTCAGGGCAGCGATGAAGGTATCAGCCTGCGCGTTCTCCACCGCTTGCCGCATCATATCATCAGAGGCATCGGGCCGCCCGTAAAGGATATTATCACGTACCGAGCGATGCAGCAGCGAAGTATCCTGCGTTACCATGCCGATATGTGAGCGCAATGAGTCTTGCGTCACTCCCGCAATGTCCTGACCATCAATGAGGATTCGCCCGCCCTGCACGTCATAAAAGCGTAGCAGCAGATTGACCAATGTCGACTTGCCTGCACCGGAACGCCCGACAAGACCGACCTTTTCACCCGGAAGAACGTCAAGCGTGAGATTGTCGAAAACCGGCTTCGAACTATCATAGTGAAACTCGACATCTTCAAACTTGATAGCGCCTGCCGGGACTGTCAGCTTCGCCGCATTGGGTCTATCAACGACGGTCACTGGCCGTGCCAACAACTCCATCGAGTTCTGGATTGTACCGTAATTGCGCAGGAGACCATTGAGGTTGGCCATGGTTCGTCCCAAAAGCATACTCAGGCGCAAGACCAGACCAAGTGTGAAGGCAATGGCACCGGGCGAAATCTCAGACTTCAACCACAAATCGATGGAAACAATGGCGACCGCGCAGATCATCACACCGCTGGTTGCACCCAGCGCAATGCGGATACCACTGAGGCCTCGTGTCAGCGGAATGATCGCGTCGAGCCAGCGCTGCATGCCCTGCCGCATATAGGCATCATCACGTTCCGCACTGCCGAAGAGTTTCAGGGTCTGGATATTGCTGTAGCCATCGACCAGCCGTCCCGTGACAACGGAACTGGCTTCAGCAGTCTCCGCCGCTGCCCGGCGCACGCGCGGCAGGAAATAACGGGCGATCAGACTGAACACCAATAGCCAGACAATAACGATTGTCGCCAGCCGCCAGTCGAGATCGCCGATCAGTGCAATTGTGGTGACGCTATAGACGATGCATATCCAGATCGCCTGCAACAGCGTCATCATGAAATCGCCAACCGCCTGCCCCGTCGCCCATACCTTGGTCACGATGCGGCCTGAAAAATCATTCTGGAAAAAGGCAAGGCTCTGGCGATAGGTATGCAGATGCGCCTGCCAGCGCACCAGATTGAAGAAGCCGGGTACGACGGTCTGTTCTTCCACCAGCGCCGAGAGCGTCAGGATAATTGTGCGCGCAATTAACACGCCAGCCAGCATCAGCAGAAGCGTCGTGCCGTGATCCTGCATCAGCCCCTGCCAGCCCTTGGCAGGGTTGACCGATGCCAGAATATCGACGAGCCCGCCGAGAAACCAGAACAGCCCCGCTTCTGTCAGTGCCACCAGCCCGCCAAGTACAAGCACTGCAAAGAACGCAGCCTTGGCCTGACTTACGTAAAACCAGATGAATGGAAAAGGGCGCGAGGGCACATGATCTGCCGGCGGCACGGCATAGGGATCAATCCATGTTTCAAACAGGCGGAAAACATTTCTCATGCGGTGCAGCCTCTCCCGGTCAGACGTGCAGCGCGCGACTGAAGGAGTAGTCTTGAGTGAGTCCCCTTATCCGTCAAATTAAAGTTCGTTTAGGCAAAGCGCGGGGTGTTTATCATGCCGAGTGGGATAGTGGTTCGTGGTTCGTGGTTCGTGGTTCGACATAACAACCATGAGGGAGAGTGGGGATGCAACGCTAATCGCAAAGATTGCAGCCAAGCAGGGTGCAGAACTTGACTCCCTTTCATCACCCCTCTCCCTCATGGTTGTTATGTCGAACCACGAACCCAAATCATGTTGATGAAAAGCATCATAAAGTCAGGAGGCGGCGGTTATTCCGCCGCCGCCTGTTCATCGTCCAATCCCAGGAAGCCACCGGATTGGCGGGCCCAGAGCGATGCATAGATGCCATCGGCAGCAATCAGCTCCTCATGGCTGCCGCTTTCAACGATCTTGCCCTTGTCCATCACCACGAGGCGATCAAGCGCCGCAATGGTTGACAGACGGTGTGCGATGGCAATGACGGTCTTTCCCTGCATCAGCCGGTAAAGATTGTCCTGAATGGCCGCTTCCACTTCCGAATCAAGCGCAGAGGTCGCCTCATCCATGATGAGGATGGGCGCATCCTTGAGCATCACCCGAGCGATGGCGATACGCTGACGCTGACCGCCTGACAGTTTCACGCCGCGCTCACCCACATGGGCATCGAACCCGCGCCGTCCCTTGGGGTCCGACGCCGCTTCGATAAACGCTTCCGCTTGTGCGTTCTGCACAGCCTGCCGCATCAGTTCCTCCGAGGCTTCGGGCTTGCCGTAAAGCACATTGTCGCGGATCGAGCGATGCAGCAGCGAGGTATCCTGCGTGATCATACCGATATGCTCACGCAGCGAGTCCTGCTTCACTTTTGATATGTCCTGCCCATCGATGGTGATGCGGCCACTCTCCAGATCGTAGAACCGGAGCAGCAGGTTGACGAGCGTGGACTTACCCGCACCTGACCGCCCGACCAGACCAATCTTTTCACCGGGGCGAATGTCGAGTGACAGCCGGTCGATGACACCTGCCCCTTTGCCATAGTGGAAGCCGATAGCATCGAAGCTGATGGCACCAGTGCTCACCTTGAGTTCAGGAGCGTTGGGAACATCGGTGACAAGGCGCGGCAGCGAAATGGAGGTAATGCCGTCTTCCACCGTACCGATATTCTCGAACAGTGCCGACATTTCCCACATGATCCACTGCGACATGCCGTTGAGACGCAGCACCAGACCAATGCCCACAGCAACGGCGCCAACAGAAATGGCAGAGCCCAGCCACAGCCAGATCGCAATGCCGCTGACAGAGAACAGCAACAGACAGTTCATCACATAGAGCGTGGCATGGAATCCCGTCACCATACGCATCTGCGTATAGGCAGTGGACAGGAACTCCTGCATTCCCTCGCGGGCATAGCTTTCCTCCCGTTTGGAATGGGAGAACAGCTTGACCGTGGCAATGTTGGTATAGCTGTCAACGATACGCCCGGTCATGGACGAGCGGGAATCCGCCTGTGCCTTCGATGCAACCTGCAATTTCGGGATGAAATACCACATCAGGCCCACATAGGCGGCCAGCCAGACAAGGAACGGCACCATGAGACGCAAATCCGCAGCGGCGGCAATGATCAGTGTGCCGCTGAAATAAACGATCACATAGTTGAGCACGTCGAGCAGCTTCATCACCGCCTCGCGCACAGCGAGCGATGTCTGCATCAGCTTGGTGGAAATCCGCCCGGCGAATTCATCCTGGAAGAACGTCATCGACTGGCGAACCACGTAGCGATGCACCATCCAGCGAATGCGCATGGGATAATTGCTCAGCAACGTCTGATGAATAATAAGCGAATCGAGCAGAACGATGCCGGGCATGACAATCAGCACCACACCGGCAAGCAAGGCGAGCTTCCAGCCTTCCTGTGCAACAAAGGTCTCGCGCGACTGGTTGGACAACCAGTCAACGACATTGCCCATGAAGGCATACATCGACACTTCAAGCACGGCGATTGATGCGGTGCAGATGGCCATGACAACAAGCCATGGCCAGACACCGCGTGTATAGTGCAGACAGAACGCAACCAGCGTTTTGGGTGGCTCACTGGGCTCGGCAGATGGAAACGCCTCAAGCCTTTGTTCAAACCAGCGGAACATTATCAAACCTCTTTTGGGCAGCTGTCTCAACACGGAATGCGAGACTGGAATAAATCCGACGCAGATTGGCAGTTACTGCGCTTGAGTTGCCGGAGCATGATCGAAAGTGAAGAAACAAACATGCAAACGCCAACTCTGGGCGAATGCGACTTGTGTCAGGGAAGAAAAACTACGCGGAAAAAACAGACACAAGACCGCCAACGACACCGGCCACGGCTTCAGCAGGTGAAGCCATCCGGTTTGGAAGAAGTCGGAAAAATTCAGTCATCGACACCTCCAAAGTTAGCGTTGCGGTCGAAACCCTATACCTATTATGAACAGAAAAAGCGAGAGGCTTTTCTAAGGAAAGCTACTTGCACGAAAAGATTATTGCCAATGGAGCACGCCGCCTGTGACTGACGCCAGACCTGACCTACGCATTGCGCTCTACCAGCCAGATATTCCCGGCAACACGGGCACGATCCTGCGCATGGCCGCCTGTTTCGGCATCAGCGTTGATCTGATCGAGCCCGCAGGCTTCGATATTTCCGATCGCTCGCTCAAGCGGGCCGGCATGGACTATCTCGAACAGGCAGCCCTGACCCGCCATGCCGACTGGCAGCATTTTCAGAACTGGCGGCTGGGTGAAAAGCGCCGTTTGTTGCTATTCTCAACCAAAGCCGCCGTGCCCTACACGCAGTTTGCGTTTCAACCCGGCGATATATTGCTGCTCGGGCGCGAATCGTCAGGCGTACCCGATGAGGTGCATCAATCGGCTGATGCGCGGCTCATTATCCCGATGGTGCCGGGTGCCCGGTCGCTCAATCTCGCACTATCAGCAGCCATTGCCACCGGCGAGGCTCTCCGGCAGTTCTCCCTGCCATCATAAAAAACGCCGGTCATTGCTGACCGGCGTTCTATTCACTTCAAAGCAAGCTTACTTGACTTCAGCTGCCTTGCCGCCTTCCCACTTGTAAAGAACGAAGGTCGGCGTCGTCAGATCGCCAGTCTTTGCATAGGTGAGGTCGCCAACAACGGTTGAAACCGGTGCGCCGGAATGCAGTGCTTCAGCCACCTTTGCCGGATCGGCAGAACCAGCCTTTTCGATGCCAGCCTTGATGACCTGCAGCGCAGCATAGGCATTGAGCGTGAAGGCCTCAGGTGGAATGTTCTTGCCCTTCAAAGCTTCCATGATCTTTGCAGCGGAAGGGTTCTTTGTCGGATCGGCACTGTTGGTGAAGAGTGTGCCAGCAGCAGCATCGCCGCCAATGGCCCAATATTCCGTGTTCGACAGGCCTTCGGCACCAATGATCTGGGCTTTGATGCCCTGATCAGCCATCTGGCGTGCAATCAGGCCGCCTTCCGGATGATAACCACCGAAATAGATCACTTCGGCCTTTTCAGACTTCAGGCGGGTGATGAGCGCGCTATAGTCCTTTTCACCGGCATTGATGCCCTGGTCGACAACTTCCTTGACGCCGCCCTTGTTGAGCGCAGCCTTCAGACCATTGGCCAGACCCGTACCATAGGTGTTCTTGTCGTAGACAACGGCAATGCGCTTGTCCTTGTAATGCTCAAGAATGTACTTGGCAGCCACGTCCGCCTGCTGGTCATCACGGCCGCAGGTGCGGAACACGGTTTCCAGACCGCGTGTGGTCAGTTCAGGCGTGGTGGATGTCGGGGTAATCATCAGGATGCCGTTTTCAGCCAGCACATCGGAAACCGGCATCGAAACGCCTGATGTAACCGGACCAACAACGAACTTGATGCCTTCGCCGACCACCTGGTTGGCAACCGACACGCCCTGCTTGGGCTCGCCCGCATCATCGAACAGCTTGATGACGATCTTTTCGCCCTTGATGCCCCCCTCGGCATTGATGGCTTCGGCGGCAGCGGCAACGCCGTTCTTCACCTGCGTGCCATAGGCAGCAACAGGGCCGGTAACAGGCGCGATATTTCCGATGACGATGTCAGCACGGGCGAATGAAGTCATCGCCATGACAGCCGTCAACGCCACGCCAGAGATCAACGATAAGCGCATAGTGTCCTCCTTGAATTTTTTATTGCGCGGCCGGAAGATTCTCCGGCACTGAAAAAAGTTCTACTGTCTTTATGGCAGGCTGTCAGCCACGATTCATGACAATCCTGAATCCTTCGTTGAAATATTTTGATGCCATTTATGAAGAAAAGTGTTCCATACCAGCAGATTCAACCCGCGATTGTCAGAAATTGCAGAGTTTCCGCGCTGAAAACAGTCTTTTCAGCGAATTTTAGTCCGCATTTGGCAAACGGCGCATGGTGAACTCGATGATATCGCCAGGCCGTTCGTACCAGCTTTCAATCTCGGTCCAATAAGCGGCTTTCGGGTATTGCTCGAACCATTCCTTCGCCTTCTCGCGCGCTGCAAGACGCGGCAGGCGAAAACTCTCGCGGATGAATGCCCCGCGCTGCCGTCCGCTTTCACCGCGGCTTTCTTTCAGCTGCTTGCGCAAGCCGTCGAGCGGCGGCTTGGGGAAGTGTGCTCTGGGTACTTTGGAGACCATCTCGTATCCCTTCCTGAACCCTATATCGACAGATTAGATCAAACTCAGCCCTGAAAACGAGTCATTTTTTTGGGATAGGTAAAACAGCTCCTTCCTTTGCCGGTGCCCTGATGTGATAACATGAGCAGCAAGAAGGATTCGTTGATATGGACCGCCCTGATATTCCCGCCATCCTGCCAGAAGCACTTGAAGACAAGAAGACAGCCGCGACTGCGTGGTTTGCCGAACTGCGCGACAAGATTTGCGCCAGTCTTGAGAAGTTGGAAGATGATCTGGATGGCCCCCTCTCCGACCGGGCGCCGGGCCGTTTCGTCCAGACGCCCTGGCAACGCGAAGAAGGCAAAGGCGGTGGTGGCATCATGTCCATCATGCATGGCCGCGTCTTTGAAAAGGTCGGCGTTCACACATCGACGGTTTACGGCGAATTTTCCCCCGAATTTCGCAAGCAGATACCGGGCGCCGAGGAAGATCCGCGCTTCTGGGCTTCCGGCATTTCGCTGATCGCCCATCCGCAGAACCCTTATGTGCCCGCTGTTCATATGAACACGCGCATGGTCGTGACCACGCGCCAATGGTTTGGTGGCGGCGCTGATCTGACGCCGGTTCTCGACCGCAAGCGGACACAGGACGATGCGGATACGGCGGCCTTCCACAAGGCGCTGAAATTTGTCTGCGACAAACATTTTGCGGTCGCGAACCACGAGAAATTCAAGAACTGGTGCGATGAGTATTTCTACCTGCCACATCGCAAGGAACCACGCGGCACCGGCGGCATTTTCTATGACTGGCTGCATTCATCGGAAGAGAACGGCGGCTGGGACGCAGACTTTGCTTTTACCCGTGACATCGGCCGGGCATTCTCAGTCGTCTACCCGCATCTTGTGCGGCAGAACTTCAATCAGGATTGGGGTGCCGAAGACCGGCAGGAGCAGCTTATCAGGCGCGGTCGCTATGTCGAGTTCAACCTGCTCTATGATCGTGGCACGATCTTTGGCCTCAAAACAGGCGGGAACGTGGATTCAATCCTGTCTTCCATGCCACCCACAGTCAAATGGCCGTGATTTGATTTTTTAAGGGATCAATCTGGTTTTTCATGCGTTATGCTGCTGTTGGTACGGTTTTCACGCCGTATCTCGATGGAGAGAGTTCGTCTTATACGTGCTCACGACAGGGAGAAAAGGCCATGAAAGAACTTCATTGCATCGTTCCCGGTTGCCAGTGGCATACCCGTCACGACACCGAAGCTGAAATCATCCGCCGCACCACTGAGCATCTTCGCGAAACTCACGGCGAGACGACCATTCGCGAATCCATGCTTGAAACCATCAGGGCCAATATCCAGCCTGAAAAGATCAAGGCTGCTTAATCAGGCCTTCCGATCAATTCAGGAATTCTGGCAAGCAGCGCATCGCGGTCGAGGGTAAAGCCTGAGTCAATCCAGGCGTCCTCAAGTGCGCGTTGCAGCTTGCCCACCTCCGGGCCTTTTTCCAGCCCGGCTGCGACAAGATCGCCGCCGGTTACAGGGAATTTGGGCTTTTCATACCGCTCGGCAAATTCCAGCAATTTTGACAGATGACCGGCGCGCATCATGGCACCATTGTCATTGAGCGCACCTAAGCGCGCGGAGACCAATGCCAGCCGCAAGCAATAAATCATACCCTGACGGTCACTGCGATAAAGCCGCTTGGCGAACCCCGTCTCCGAGATTTCGGCATTAGGTATGACAACCGTCGCCCACGCTTCCAGACGCTCGCGCTCCTGATTGGAGAGCTTCAAACGCACTGCCATCTCATTGATACGCTCTGCGTTTGGCGGAATGATGCTGGCCAGACGCAGCAACGGATCAACCTGCCAGCCCAGTTCTTGCTCAGTTTTGACCAAACCATGGATCGTGTCGATACCCCATTTCTCGCTCTCGGGCAGAACGGACGTCAGCACACCCGCCTGACGCATCCATAAAAGGGCGCGCGATGGGTCCGGCGCCGCCAGCATTTTCTTAAGCTCCGACCAGACACGCTCCGACGACAATTGCGCCAGACCATCTTTCAACCTTGCGCAGGCTTTCAAGCCCTCGCTTTCCGGGCGGCCATGACCATACCAGGCGAAAAACCGGAAAAACCGGAGGATACGCAGGTAATCTTCGCGGATACGCTGCTCGGCATCGCCGATAAATCGCAATGTCCGGCTTTCAATATCCGCAAGGCCGCCAACCAGATCGACGACAGTGCCATCAGCCTCAAGATAAAGCGCATTGATAGTGAAATCGCGCCGCGCCGCATCCACCTGCCAATCCCGTCCGAAGGCAACAGCCGCATGACGCCCGTCGGTTTCCACATCAGTGCGTAATGTTGTCACCTCGAAAGGCCGCTTGCCGACGACAACAGTCACCGTGCCATGGCTTATGCCGGTGGGTACGGTTTTGAAACCTGCCGCCTGCGCCCGGCGTATCGTTTCGTCGGGCACACAGGTTGTTGCAATATCAAGATCAGACACCTCTTGGCCGAGCAGCGTATTGCGCACAGCACCGCCGACAATCCGCGCGCCTTCGCCATCAGCAGAGAGAACGGAAAGCAATGTCTGCAAGGCTTCGTCCTGCAACCATGGAGCCTTGTCGGCAATGGAAATTCTCGTGCTCAAGAATAGAGCCTTTCATAAAGTATACGGATGATGCCAGCTGTCGCGCCCCAGATGAAGCGGTCACCAAACGGCATGGTGTAATAGAAGCGCTCCTTGCCCTGCCATACACGACTTTCCCTTTTGTGGTTGGCAGGATTCATCAAAAAGGACAATGGCACTTCGAATACATCGGCCACTTCGTCCGGGTTGGGTGTCAGGGTAAAAGGCGGATGCACCAACCCGAGCACCGGCGTGATGGAATAGCCAGTCATCGTAAGATAACGCGGCAAACGGCCGAGAAGCTCGACATGCCGTCCCTCAAGCCCGATCTCCTCATGGGTTTCGCGCAAAGCTGCTTTTTCAGGCTCGAAATCATCCTCAGGATCAATCGCGCCACCGGGGAAAGCCACCTGGCCCGAATGTTTACGCATATTGGCATTGCGCAGTGTCAGGATGACACCTGCCTCATCGCCGCGGTCGACAATCGGGATCAGCACAGCCGCATCACGCAATTGGGTTGCCGCAATCAATGCATCGAGATCGGGATTGAGCAGATGGTCGCCATTATCCCCGCTCAGCGGTTCATTGCCTTTCGATGCCACGCGCAGCGCAAAGGCGCGGGCAGAAAAGCCATCCTCATGCCACATGGTCTGGCTCATAGGCTCTGCTCTTCCAGCTCGCCCGATGGCATGATCGGGAAGATTGCTCCCTTGGAGCGCACGGCAAACATGGATTTACCGTCGATCACCATATCTTCGCCATGGCTGACCAGTTCATACATCACAGGACGGGCCAGCAGGGCTTCCAGCCGCCCGCGCACCAGCAGATAGGGTTTCAAACCGCCATTATCAGGATCAATAACGAACCGCAGTGGATGATCCGCGCCAGCCTCGATAATATCGCCGACATTGCTGCGGAACGTCATGACCTGATCATCGCCCTCACCAGAAACATTCAGTTCGACAGCAATGAAATGCGCATCCGCAATACGGATACCCACCTTCTCGACCGGGGTAACGAGATAGGTCTTGCCATCCGCATCCTTGCGCAGGACGGTGGAGAAAAGGCGGACCAGCGGCGCCCTGCCAATAGGGGTTCCCATATAGAACCACGTACCATCGGCCTTGATCTCCATATCGAGATCACCGCAGAAATCCGGGTTCCATTTTTCAACCGGTGGCAGGCCCTTACCTTGCGCAGCTGCGCGCGAAATCAGCGCTTCAAGTCCCGCCGCGTCCCGCTGACTGCCCTCTGACTGTGCCATTTTCAGACCTTTTTTGCTCATTCGTCACGAAATAGTCACCGTTAAACCGCTTGTCAGCATGTCATAGTGATTTAGACTCATTTAGTAATGGAACTGACCATAAACCAGCTCCGCAGGCCAGTGGTACGAATTTGACATGGAGACGAGGTAAACCATGACGATTATCAAAACCGGGGAACCATCCGATCCGAAGGCGATGATTGCAGAAGCCGAAAAGGCGCTGGCCGATATTTCCAGAATACGCGCTGCAATCGGGACTGTCATCTTTGGTCAGGAAAGCGTGATTGAACGCACGCTGGTGGCGCTGCTGGCTGGCGGCCATGCGCTTCTCGTGGGTGTTCCCGGCCTTGCCAAAACGAAGCTGGTCGAAACGCTTGGAACGGTGCTTGGTCTCGATGAGCGCCGTGTGCAGTTTACGCCCGATCTGATGCCATCGGATATTATCGGTTCGGAAGTCATGGAGCAGGATGACCATGGCAAGCGTTCGTTCCGCTACGTCAGGGGTCCGATCTTTGCGCAATTGCTGATGGCTGATGAAATCAACCGCGCCTCGCCGCGCACCCAGTCCGCTTTGCTGCAGTCCATGCAGGAATATCATGTGACTGTTGCCGGTGAACGGCATGACCTGCCAACGCCGTTCCATGTGCTCGCGACGCAGAACCCGCTGGAGCAGGAAGGCACATACCCGCTGCCCGAAGCCCAGCTTGACCGCTTCCTCATGCAGATCGATATCCTTTATCCGGAACTTGATGCGGAACGCCGGGTATTGCTGGAAACCACCGGTACATCGGAAGTGCGCGCCGCCAAGACCATCGATGCGGAACGCCTGCGCGAAATGCAGCAATTGATCCGCCGCATCCCTGTCGCTGAAGGCGTTGTCGAAGCCATTCTAAAGCTTGTACGCTCGGCGCGTCCCGGCGCAGATAATGAGATTGCGCAAAAATTCATCGCCTGGGGACCCGGCCCGCGCGCCAGTCAGGCACTGATGTTGTGTGCCCGTGCCCGTGCGCTTTATGACGGACGGCTCGCACCTTCAATCGATGATGTCCGGGCTCTGGCTGAACCAGTTCTTCAGCACCGGATGGCGCTGACGTTCGCTGCCCGCGCCGATGGCATGAATGTACGGGAAGTCATCGCGAATCTGACAAAGGCAGCCCTCTGATGGCTGCAATCGGCGCGCAGGTCCAGAAGACGGCAACAAGGGAGGCGCTGGCGCGAGCACGCCAGCGCGCTGCTTTGCTGCCTGATCTTCTTGTTGAAGCGCGCCGCATTGCCAACACCACCAATACCGGTTGGCATGGCCGCCGCAAAAGCGGCGTCGGTGAAACTTTCTGGCAGTTCCGGCCCTATACGGATGGCGAGGCCGTTTCCCGTATCGACTGGCGCCGCTCGGCCCGCGATGACCGGATTTATATCCGCGATCAGGAATGGGAAGCCGCCCATACTGTCTGGCTTTGGGCTGATTCTTCCGCATCCATGCTCTACAAGTCAGAAATCGCGCAGGTGTCGAAGGAATCGCGCGCGCTTGTGCTCATTCTGGCTTTGGCGGAACTTCTGTCGCGCAGCGGTGAGCGCATCGCCTTCCCCGACGTGACTGACCCGACCTCCGCTGCCAATGGCGCAGAGCGGTTGGCGACTGCACTGTCCCACGCGATTGATCTGCCCAAGCAGCCGGATTTCAGTAGGGTCAGACGGTTTTCCGACGTGGTGCTGGTGAGTGATTTTCTCGAACCGGTCAATGAAACGCTCGCCATGCTGGAGCAGATCGCCCAGCGTGGCGCCCGCGCTCATCTGGTCGAAATTTACGACCCGGCGGAAGAGGATTTCCCTTACAAGCGGCGCACGGAATTTGTCGACCCGGAATCGGGCGCAATACTGACGGTCGGCCGCGCGCAGGATTATGCTGAAGAATATAAGCAATTGTTCATTGCCCGGCGCGAAACCTTGAGCGCCTATTGCCGGCGCATCGGCTGGAGCTATACCACCAACCGCACGGACCGGCTTGCCTCTGAAGCGCTTGTTTCCGTTCATCTGAACATGACCGCCGACGCTGGTTATCAGAGGACCGGCATATGATGAGTGCTTTTCCTCTTGCCCTTGGTGCTCCGGCGATCCTTCTGGGCCTGCTGGCACTGCCAATTATCTGGTGGCTGCTACGGGCAACACCGCCACGGCCAATCCGCGAATCCTTCCCGCCGCTGAAAATTCTGGCGCAAATCCTCAAGAAGGAAGAAACACCGGATAGAAGCCCGTGGTGGCTGACATTGTTGCGGCTCCTGCTGGCAGCGATTGTCATTCTGGCACTGGCCGAGCCCATCTGGAATCCGCGCCCCGAAACGCTGAACGGCAAGGAACCTGTTGCCATCGTGCTCGACAATGGCTGGTCTTCCAACGAAGAATGGAGCGCCCGCAAGGAGACGGCGGAGCGTTTGATTGCCGATGCCAATTCTTCCGGTGCGCTCATCTACATCCTTGGCACAGCCGAGAAACAGAATACCGATGTCGGGCCGTTCGATGCCACAGCGGCGCTTGAACGGCTGCGCGCGCTGAATATCAGGCCAATCCCCGTCGACCGCGCCGCGGCTTTTGACCGGTTGAAGGCCGTTCTGACTGATGTCAAAGGCGTTCGTGTTGCCTACCTCAATGATGGTGTCGATACTCCGCAGGCAACCGCCGCAGTGAAATCGATGGAAGGCTCCGGCATCGCCTCGATGATCTGGTATCAGCCCTCCATCGCCAACCTTTCTGCCATCCGGCAGGTAGAGAACAATGCAAACGGGCTGACCGTTCACGCCGTGCGCTCCAATGACAGCCGCGCATCCGGCGGCATCACTATCGGCGCCTATGACGAAAAAGGCCGCCGCATTGCCGAGACAGGGCTGGTTTTCCGTGCCAATGAATCAACAGGCGAGGCGGTGATCACAGCGCCTTACGAGTTGCGCAACGATTTCAACGCTCTGCGCATCGACAATGCTCCCAATGCCGGGGCGACGTTCCTCGTCGATGACAACAATAAGCGGCGGCGCGTCGCGCTGCTTTCGGGCTCCGAAGCTGATCTGTCGCAGCCCCTGCTTTCACCGCTTTATTACATTTCGCGCGCGCTTGAACCTTTTGCCGATCTCCTGCGTCCGCATAATCCTGAACTGACCAAAGCCATTCCCGAACTGCTGGAGCAAAAACCATCCGTGGTCATCATGGCTGATATTGGCAAACTGCCCGGTGAAACGGAGCAGGCCATGGTCGATTGGGTGGCAAAGGGTGGCACACTGATCCGCTTCGCTGGTCCACGCCTTGCCGGAAACAGCGAAGCGGACCCGCTTTTGCCTGTTAACCTGCGCAAGGGCGAGCGCTCGCTTGGCGGCGCGCTGTCATGGAAAGAATCGCAGCCCATTGCCGCATTCCCCGATAAGGGCCCGTTTGCTGGCCTGCCGACGCCGCAGGATGTCACGGTCACGCGGCAAGTGCTGGCGGAACCCGCCGTTGATCTCTTCGAAAAAAGCTGGGCCAATCTCGCTGACGGCACACCGTTGGTGACAGGCGAAACGCGCGGACGCGGCCAGATCGTCCTCTTCCATGTCACGCCCGAGGCCACATGGTCAAATCTTCCGATCAGCGGTAGTTTTGTTGACATGCTGCATCGGATTCTGACCCTGTCGCGCAACACCGGCCCATCACCGCAGGAAAATGGTGCCGTTGCTTCGCGCGCGCTTCCGCCTTACCTGACGCTGAATGCGGAAGGCGCCCTCACCCCACCCGGCGGAGACGCCAAGCCCTTGATCCTGAAAACAGGTGAAACCGGCAAAGTAAGCTTTGACAATCCTCCCGGTTTTTATGGTGTCGAGGATTCCATGAGCGCACTTAATCTCTTCAGGCCCGACAGCGAGATCAACGCATTGATTCGCCCCGATCTCAATATTCCCGTGACCACTGCGCGTTATGCCGTTGATGAATCGGTGCCGCTGCGCGGCCCGCTCTTTGGCCTTGCAGCCCTGCTTCTGGCTCTCGATGCTATTGCCATTTTCTGGCTAAGCGGGCATCTGCGCGGCCGCTTCAAGACTGCTGCTGTCACTTCTCTGGCAATCCTGCTCATTCCGGCTGTTCTTGCATTCGGCCCCTCTCCGGCCCACGCCCAGCAAAATGACAGCAAACCGGGTGATCAACAGATATTGGACGCCGTCAATGTCACGCACCTTGCCTATGTGATCACAGGCGACAGTTCTGTCGACGATATCAGCAAGGCAGGTCTGTTCGGTCTTTCCCGAGCCCTTGCCGATAGCACAGCGCTGGAGCCGGGCGATCCTATCGGGGTTAATCCGGAAACTGACGAACTTGCGTTCTTTCCGCTGATCTACTGGCCGATCGATCCTTCGGCCAAAATGCCATCGCCTGCCTCTATCGCCAAGATCGATGCCTATATGCAGCAGGGCGGTACTGTTCTGTTCGACACCCGCGATCAGGATGCAGCGGCAATCAGCTTTGATAACAGCTCGACACCGGCCAATGCGCGTCTGCGCGATATCCTGTCCGGGCTGAACATACCGGCACTGGAACCGGTTCCCAACGACCATGTGCTGACCAAAGCATTCTACATCCTGCAGGATTTTCCCGGCCGTTACCGGGGCAGCCAGCTCTGGGTACAGGCCTCACAGGCACCCGAGGCGAGCAAGGACAGACCAGTGCGTGTTGGCGATGGTGTTTCGCCCATCATGATCACGGGCAATGACTTTGCCGGAGCATGGGCAGTCAATGCCAGCGGCACACCTCTGCTGCCCACGGTTCCCAATGATCCCGACCAACGGGTTCTCGCCTATCGCGCAGGCATCAACATTGTCATGTACATGCTGACAGGCAACTACAAATCCGATCAGGTACACGTCCCTGAACTTTTGAAGCGGCTGGCGAACTGACATGTATCTTTCCCTCGATTTCCAGCCCCTGCTCTCCCCATCGCTTCTGGCGCTCTTGCTGCTGCCTTTGCTGGCGCTTGCATTGGCGGGCCTTTATCTGCGCCAACGCGGCGGCGTTATTCGCCTGCTGGCCGCCGCCGCGCTTGCCATGGCTCTGTTCAACCCCGTTGTGATCAATGAGGAGCGTGAGCCGCTCAAAAGCGTCGTGGCTGTCATCGCCGACCGCAGCCAGAGTCAGGACATAGGCGACCGCGCAGCAGATACCACCGAAGCGCTCAAGCAGGTGCAGGCAGCACTTGGCCGCCTGCCGCAATTCGAGGTTCGAACAGTCGAGACCAACCGCGCCAGCGAGAATGACGACGCCACGGCGACAAGGCTGTTTCAGGCTGTCAACAGCGCGTTCCGTGACGTTCCGCCGTCGCGTATCGGCGGCGCCATCATGATCACCGATGGTCAGGTACACGATATCCCGAACAATGTGGCCGGTCTCGGTTTCAACGCGCCGGTGCATGGCCTCATCACTGGCAGACCGGGCGAGATCGACCGGCGTATCCAGTTTGTCCGCGCGCCCCGCTTTGGCATAACAGGCAAGCCGCAGCAGATGACCTATAAGGTGACAGCTGCAGGTGAGCCGCAAGGTGGCCGCGCGCGCGTTACCGTGCGCGTCAATGGCAATCAGATGACGTCGCAGGATGCGATCATCGGCGAGGAGATGCCACTTGAAGTGACCCTGCCCCGCGCTGGCGTCAATATTATCGAGCTTTCAGTTGATGCGGTTCCCAATGAACTGACCGAAATCAACAACCGCGCTGTCGCCATGGTTGATGGTATTCGCGAGAACCTGAAAGTGCTGCTGGTCTCAGGCGAACCGCATAATGGCGAACGCACCTGGCGCAATCTTCTGAAATCCGATGCGTCAGTAGATCTCGTCCATTTCACCATTCTGCGTCCGCCGGAAAAGCAGGACAGCACGCCGATCAATGAACTGTCGCTGATCGCTTTCCCGACGCGTGAGCTGTTCGTTGAGAAGATCGACCAGTTTGATCTGATCATTTTCGACCGCTATCAGCACCGCGATGTGCTGCCGCTGCTCTATTATGATTACATCAATGACTATGTGCAGAAGGGCGGCGCTTTGCTGATTGCGGCAGGTCCTGAATATGCGGGCAATGTATCGATTGCCAATACACCGCTCCTGACTGTCCTGCCCGCAACGCCAACCGGCGAGGTGACGGAACAGGCTTTCTATCCGCGTCTGAGTGATGACGGCAAACGCCATCCTGTGACCCGTGGTCTTGAGGGCAGCACACAGGAACCACCGCAATGGAGCCGCTGGTTCCGTGTCATTGATGTCAACAAGCCGGAAGGTTCAGTTGTCATGAATGCCGGTGACAAGCCGCTGCTGGTGCTCAACCGCATTGGTGAAGGCCGCGTCGGCATGTTCCTCTCCGATCAGGGCTGGCTCTGGGCGCGTGGCTTTGAAGGCGGCGGCCCGCATGCGGCGCTCTATCGCCGGATTGCCCATTGGCTGATGAAGGAACCGGAACTTGAAGAGGAAGCGTTGACTGCATCGGGCAGTGGCCGCAATCTCGAAATCCGTCGCCAGACCATGAAAAAGACGGCGGTACCGGCAAGCATTATCACGCCATCGGGCAAGAAGCAGGACGTTCCGCTCACCGAGACCGAACCCGGCGTGTTCACGGCATCCGTGCCGACAACGGAAATCGGACTGTTTCAGATTGCCAATGGCGATCAAACGACGCTCGCCCATGTCGGGCCGGTTGATGCACCTGAATTTGCTGACAATGTATCGACGACGGACAAGCTCAATGGCTTGGCGCGCGAAACCGGCGGTGGAGCCCGCCGCTTGCGCGCAACCGCTGATCAGCCATCCATCGAGGTGCCAAGTATCGTCGCCTCGCGTGGCTTCGCCAGCGCCAGTGGCGACAACTGGATTGGCCTGCGCCCAACCAATGAAACCGTATTGAAGAGCGTCAATCGTTTGCCGTTGTTCTCGGGTTTCCTTGGCCTTGCAGCGATGATCCTTGTTCTCGGCGGCATGTGGTATCGCGAAGGCCGGTAAAAACCGGCTTAGCGACCACCCGAATCCGCGTGTCGTACCCGGCCCTGAACATCTTTCAGCACACGAGGCTCAAGTTCGCAGGCGAGAAAGCGGGATGGTTCGACTGGCGCTGGCATTTCGATCTGATGCCCGACAATCTGCCGGAAGCCAAAAGGAGCGTAATAAGGCTCGTCACCAACCAGAATGATCAGCTTATGCCCGGCAAGACGCGCCGTCTCCATGGATTTGCGCATAAGCGCCGCGCCGATACCCTGCTTCTTCCAGGCGGGCCGAACCGCAAGTGGACCGAGCAGCATGGCCGGAGTGTTGCCGATCAGGATGGGCGTCAACCGTACGGAGCCGACAACATAAGCGCCATTCATCGCAACAAAGGAGAGATTGCGGTCATGCGGTCCGCCTTCGCGGATGCGATAGGCAGCACGGGTAAAACGGCCCGGGCCAAAAGCCTCTTTGTTGATGTCTTCAATGTCAGCATCGTGCGCCGGTTCTTCCGGCGCGTAGGTCACGACATGGGTCAGCATGCTGGGTATCTTTATAAAGGAGTAGACAATGGCCTTTGGGCCAACACAGGAACATCCGCCGCGCTTTTCAGCGCCGGTACTGGTTTCATCGTCGGATGAAGAGGAATCCTGTCACAAAATGTCTCCTTTTTTCCCCGCGTAGCATCTCAGCAACGCTGCGTAAACCGAATTTCTCGCAGCCAGCACAAAAAGTGACGCTCTGTTCACCCTTGCAAAGCTGGTTTGAACGACATTTATGTCCAAGTATAGGCTATCAAGAACAAACACGATTATCATTGCCCGCACGCCAGGGTGCAGGCCAAGGAGTATGAAATGGGTCTTCTCGTTGACGGCAAATGGCATGACCAATGGTACGACACCAAGGACAGCGGCGGACGTTTCATCCGCTCAGAATCGCAGTTCCGCAATTGGGTGACGGCAGACGGCTCCGCTGGACCTACGGGCAAAGCCGGATTTAAGGCTGAAGCCGCGCGTTATCATCTCTATGTTTCCTACGCCTGCCCATGGGCGCATCGCACCTTGATTTTCCGGGCGCTGAAAAAGCTGCAGGATGTCATTTCCGTATCCGTTGTCGATCATTTCATGGGAGCCGAAGGCTGGACCTTCAATGCCGTCGACGGCGCCACTCCTGATCATCTCTTTGGTTTCAAACGGCTTCACGAAGTCTATACGCGCGCTGATCCTGCTTATTCTGGCCGCGTAACGGTGCCTGTGCTTTGGGACAAGCAGCAGAACACCATCGTTTCAAACGAGTCTGCGGAAATCATCCGAATGCTGAACTCGGCATTCCATGCTTTTGGCGATGCCTCACTGGATTTCTATCCGCAAGCCCTGCGCACCGAGATCGACGCCATCAATGCGCTTGTTTATCCCAATATCAACAATGGGGTGTACCGCGCAGGCTTTGCCACCACGCAGGAAGCCTACGAAGAAGCGTTTGACCAGTTGTTTGCAACACTGGATCAATTGGAAGAGCGTCTTGCCAAACAGCGCTATCTCACTGGCAATCAGTTGACCGAGGCCGATTGGCGTCTGTTCACCACCTTGCTGCGTTTCGACCCTGTCTATGTCGGGCATTTCAAATGCAACCGGCAGCGCATTGCCGATTATCCGAACCTGTCAAACTATACACGCGATCTCTATCAGGTGCCCGGTGTAGCCGAGACGGTGAACATGCAGCACATCAAGGCCCATTATTACGGCAGCCATAAAATCATCAATCCAACAGGTATTATCCCCAAAGGACCGGAACTGGATTTTGCCGCGCCCCATGACCGGGAGCGCTTCTGATCTACCAGGTCAGCGGCACCTCGGCACCCTCCAGAATTTCAGCAAGCCGGCGCCGGGTTGCCTCCGTTGTACCATCCGGAAGAGCATTGAGCCTGAAAAATCCGGCTTCGGCGATTTCGCGATCCGGCAGGCGCGGCGCAGTCTGCCGAAATGAGCGGCACACATAGAGCGCGACATGATCGCGCTTCGATGCATGGGCATTGTGATAGATGGCAAAGAGCTGGGGCCTTCCCGTCAGCTCGATATTGCCCTCTTCCATCAGTTCCTTAGCCAATGTCTGTTCGACGGTATGGCCGGTCTCAACACCGCCGCCGGGAAATTGCCAACCCGGCACATAAGTATGCCTGACGAGGAAGACCGATTGCGTCGCGTCGTCAAGGATAACGCCCCGCGCACCCAACGTCATCGGACGCCGCAGAAGAAAATAGGTGTGAAACAGGCGATGCCGCCATTTCACGCGTTTGTCAGCCATTTCATCGGTCCTAAATGGGAACCATGCAGCGATGCGACGGTTCTAACACTGGATTCCTACGCTATACTCTCTTAAAGCTGAAATAATGTTCCGCCTTGCACACATCTCCGATATTCACCTGTCGCCTTTGCCCGCGCTAAGCCTGCGCGAGCTGATTTCCAAGCGCATCACGGGTTACGTCAACTGGCGCTCTAACCGCAAAGGCTCAATGACCGGCGGGACGCTCGAAACATTGGTTGCCGATTTGAAAGCACAGTCACCTGATCATCTGGCGGTGACCGGCGATCTCGTCAACCTTGCCCTTGACGAGGAACTGGAAACGGCGGAGCGTTGGTTGAAAACACTCGGCAATCCCCACGACGTTTCTGTTGTGCCGGGTAATCACGACGCCTATGTGCCCGGAGCGTTGAAGAAGACGCGGCGCTATTGGGCGCCGTGGATGCTGGGGGACCGCGAGGTAGCCGAGCATCGCCCGGTTGAATTCCCTTATTTAAGGGTTCGCGGCGATGTGGCGCTGATCGGCGTATCCTCGGCACGAGCAACCGCCCCGTTCATGGCAACAGGCGATTTACGCGACCGGCAAGCGCGGCGTCTCGGCGAAATCCTTGACGAAACCGGCAAGCGCGGGCTTTTCCGGGTGATTATGATCCATCACCCGCCAGTGCGCGGTGCAGCGCCCGCGCATAAGCGGCTGCTTGGCATCGGGTTGTTTCAGCGGACCGTACGACAGCATGGCGCGGAACTTGTCCTGCATGGCCACACCCATCTGGCAACACGCTATGAAATCAATGGGCCTGACTTGAAAATCCCTGTTGTTTGCGTACCATCCGCCAGCCAGAGCTTTGGGGCGCACAAGCCACCGGCACGTTTCAATATTTTCGCAATCGAAAAGACCAATTCCGGCTGGTCGTGCCGCATGACGGAGCGCGGCATCGTCAACGCCGAAATGACTATCGAGACGATAGCAGAGCATGATCTGAACGTGGGCGCCGTTTCCGCAAACGCCTAAGCCTCAGAAATAGGGCGAGAGACGGTCCCAGAAAAAGGCAAGCAAAGCGCCCGCGCCCGCAAGCGCACCAATCAGCAGCCAGATCACCGCATTGACGAAGTCATTCACCATGGAGCGATGCTGCCGTACCTGAACAACGGGCGTCACTACAGCCTGTGGAGCCGTTTCCATTTGTCTGGCTGGCTCGGGTTCAGCAACTCCGTCACGCAGGCTGATGCGCTCGCCTTCCATCATACGCTGCCGTTCGACAATCCGCTCGGCGATATAATTGGTGACGGCATCAGAGATGGGTTTTACCTCGGTCGCTTCAGCCACCACGATCCGGCCAAGCCGGGTATCGCGGACAAAGCGATAGGTACGGCGATCCCGCCCCATCATCACATGCGCGGTTGCATCGATCCACAAACGCGGCTGCAAACCGGTAGAAATGGCAAAATCCCATTGTTCGTCATCAGCAGGCACTTCATCGAAAACCGGCTTCAAATCTTCTGCCAGAATCTCGATGCGGGCGCGGTCCGCTTCCTTCATGTCGATAACAACGTCACCGCGATCGGCAGCAGCCACCTGAGCCCCGCGAATGGCATCGCCAAGCCTGCGTCTCTCATCCGGGATATTGTCTCGCATCTCACTCATGGGCGTTTCCAGCAGGGAGGGTTAAGGCATCATTAACAATATGCCCGTGCCATTGCACCAGAAACTTGTCCGAATTCAGCCTGCGCCCACAGTTGCTAAAATCAGGCTGATGACTTCATCAGGAATTTCCTCGATCAGCATATGCCCTGCCCCATCAAATCGGTGTACGGCGAAGCTGGATGGAAGACCTTCCGATTGATAGAGGGGCAAAACATTGTCGAGCCGTCCCCATGCAACAGTGACGGGCATCGTGAACGCCTCAAGGAATTCCTTGGGAATTGTCCCTTGCAGCCCATCCTTCATCATCCGGACGAGAATGGCATCGAGCCGCTCGATCTGTCCGGGTTTCCGGTGAAGTTCGGCATCCCGCCTGATCATGTCTTCGGGCACCGGATGACGCCAGCCGAACATGCCTTCGAGCGCCATCTTCAGATCATCATATTCCCGCGCATCCGCATAATGCTGCAGTAACCGCCCATTAATGTCAGGACCAAAACCACCGGGTGCAAGCAATGTCAGCGATGAGACTTTCTCTGGCGCAAAAGCTGCGATCAAGGCCGCCGTTGCGCCGCCCATTGAATGACCGACGAGATGCACCTTCTGAATATTGCGCCCGCCAATATCGTCAATCACCGCCTGCGCGAAATGACGTGCAGTCACAGCATCGGAATAATCAAGTGATGCTCCGTGGCCGGGCAAATCAAATGCAATGGTTGTGTGCTTTTCGGAGATTGTGGTCTGTACAGGATGCCAACTGGCAGCCGTTCCACCAAAACCATGTAAGAAAACGACGGGCGCACCCGCTTTCTCGCCCATCTCGATTGCGCCCAACTGATGCATGCATATCTCCTGACAAGAAAAAGGCCGCTTCACAGCGGCCTCTTATATCTGCCCGGCTTACTTGCCGATTATGCGGTTGGCCGCCGAAACAATGCCTTCAAGCGAGGCGGCAACGATGCTCTTATTGATACCCGCACCGAAAATCTTGCCGTTTGGATGCTCGATTTCCATGTAGCTGATAGCCGCCGCATCGGAACCATGCTGGAGCGAATGCTCCGAATAATTGACGACTGAGAGCCTGAAACCGAGATAATGCGACAGAGCATCGATGAAGCCATCAACAGGGCCGGTGCCCCTACCCTCGATCCGCTTGGTCTCGCCGCGATCGGTAATTTCAGCGGAGAGAATGCGCAGACCCTTATGTTCCGTATCCGGGTAGGTGTGATGATCCACAAACTTCAACCGTGCATCCGGCTGATCGACATAAAGCTCGATGAACCGCTCATAGATCTTTTTGGACGGCATTTCCTTGCCTTCCTCGTCGGTGATCTGCTGAATGTCCTCGCGGAACTCCACCTGCATGCCGCGCGGCAGGTTCAGGCCATAATCGGCCTGAAGAATATAGGCGATGCCGCCCTTACCTGACTGGGAGTTGATACGGATGATCGCCTCGTAGCTGCGCCCGACATCCTGCGGATCAATCGGCAAATACGGCACTTCCCACAGGGTCTTGTTGGCCTGCTTGATCGCCTTCATGCCCTTGTTGATCGCATCCTGATGCGAACCGGAGAAGGCCGTATAAACCAGTTCGCCCACATAGGGGTGGCGTTCCGGAATCACCAGCTGGTTGGAATATTCATAGACTTCCTTCATCCGGTTGATGTCAGAACAATCAATTTCCGGATCGACACCTTGCGTGAACATGTTCAACGCCAGGGTCACGATATCGACATTGCCGGTGCGCTCGCCATTGCCGAACAAGGTACCTTCAACACGATCAGCACCGGCCATCAGGCCGAGTTCTGTCGTGGCAATACCTGTGCCTCGATCATTGTGCGGATGCAACGAAATGATCAGATTCTCGCGATTGTCGAGCTGACGGCACATCCATTCGATACGGTCTGCATAAACGTTCGGCGTCGACATCTCGACCGTTGAGGGCAGATTGATGATCAGCTTGTTATCAGGGGTCGGTTTGACGATCTCGGTGACTGCGTTGCAAATCTCCAGCGCGACTTCCAGCTCGGTGCCGGTAAAGCTCTCTGGCGAATATTGGAAGCGGAAACCGCCACCCGCCTTGGCAGCCATATCAGTGATCATCTTGGCCGCATCGGTGGCGATGGTCTTGATACCACCGACATCCTTGTTGAAGACAACCCGGCGCTGCAATTCGCTGGTCGAATTGTAGAAATGGACAATCGGCTTGGTCGCACCCTGCAACGATTCGAAGGTGCGGGTGATCAGTTCAGGACGGCACTGCACCAAAACCTGCAAGGATACATCATCGGCAACATTGCCTTGCTCGATGCACCAGCGGGCAAAGTCGAAATCCGTCTGCGATGCCGAGGGAAAACCGATCTCGATTTCCTTGAAACCCATATCGAGCAACAGGGCGAACATCCGCACCTTGCGGTCATGGCCCATCGGGTCGATCAAGGCCTGATTGCCATCGCGCAAATCGACGGAGCACCAGATCGGCGCTTTCTCGATTCGCCTGGACGGCCATTGGCGGTCCTTCAGATCAACAATCGGATAAGGTTCGTACTTCTTGCGGGCGTCGGGCATACCCACAATGCGGGGAGTGGTCATATCGGTCATTTGCTTCTCGTTTCCGGCCGTCTGCGCATCTCTGGCGCACGTGCAGCACTTTTTTCAAGCGTTGGAATGGTCTTGTAAAGGGGTAAGGAGCAAAAAGCCTGGCGGCACTTTCGACCGCCGGACGCTCCTCTCAACGAGCCCGGCGATCGCCGATAAGGTCGAGAAGTAGCGGAAGGAGATAGGCGCGGCTGGTCAAACCCGCAAAAGCGGATTTGGCAAAAGACGACGGATGTGTCTGGCGCGTTTTCATGGGCCAGACAATTAAACGACTGTCTGGCCGGATGCAAGGGGCTGTTTTGCTAGTTCTTCTTTAGCTGGGCTGTTGTCCCTGAAAGCCACTCGCTGACAACCTTCACATCGTCGCTGCCAAGACCATGGTCTGATTTGATCGACCGTGCCTCAACCAGCGCGCCGTGCGAGCGCAGCAAGGTTTCCAGCGCCGGAGCAAATGGAGCATAGGTCTGGTCGGAAACCCCCGATACCGTGAGGACACGCGCACCGGCGAGGTTGGCATCTGTGTTCTCTGTCAGCACGGGCATGGAGCGCAAAAGCACCGCCTGCTTGACCATATCAGGATAGAGCATCATCACCGCTCCAACGAGATTGGCTCCATTTGAATAGCCGAGGAATGTCGTGCGCTTCAGATCAATCTTGTACTTATCCGTTGCCTGTTTCAAAAACCCGGCAAAGGCCTTTGCTTCGACGTGAATATCCTTCTGGTCAAAACTGACAGGTGTGAGACGGCGATACCAGCGGCTGGTCCCATCCTGAACGATGCGGCCACGAACAGCGAGCAACAGGGCGTTTGGCGCAATCTTTGTGGCCAGAGAGACGAGGCTCGTCTCATCCTGCCCCGAACCGTGCAGAAGAACCATCGTATCCCCATTCGGATCTTCTGGCCGGTAGATACGATATTTGAATGCGAGATCGTCACGCAACGCACTCTCGCCTTGCGGTAAAATTTCGCCTTTGACTGCTTTTTTCAAAATGCCTGCACTGCCCGTCGTTGCAACGATGTTGATGGGTTTCGCCTTCTCGGGCGCCGCCATTGCAGCCTGTGGCTTCTGCGCACAGACGTCAGTGTTATTTTTACCCATGGCACCAAATGGATCAACCGTATTTGACAGGTCCTGCGCCTTGGCCGCGATAGGCTTGTCGCAATCAATGATGCTCCGCGCGCTGGCCGGATAAACAGCTGCGATCAAAGAAAGTCCTGTTATTGCTGCATAAATATACGGTTTACCCATAAGTTAATCCTGACAGTTAAAGGTTAACTAACTTTGTAAACAGCCGCGGTTGTCCGCTCGGCGCTGCCATGCGTTCTTGGCGCTCGATCCCTTCGGGAATTGATGCTTGCCGCCAAATTTCCTGTCCCCTGACCCCACGCCCCCGGCGTTGCATCATCAATGGAGAATTGCATTGCTGCGCGACCATGTCGTTCAGCAGCCTCCCTATGTCAACATAATTGTAACGAAATCATGACGAGATGAAACATTGCGTGACAAATGTTGCAGCCACGCATCGATTTCCCGGGTTTTAGTGATCATAATATCAGGCGAAAGGAACAGCAGCCGTGCCGATCGGTAGTTTTGCCTCATCTTCAGGCTCAACATGGATGACGACGCTCGAATCGGGAATCTGAGCCATCAGCGCATTCTCCATCCGGTCGCAAATGACATGCGCATCACCAACGCTCATGCTGGCGTGAACAACCAGATGAAATTCGATAAAGGTGACGCGTCCGGCAATGCGGGTCTTGAGGTCATGCACTTCAAGCGCACCATCCGCATTCGCCGAGATAATGTCACGGATGCGCATGGTTTCTTCGGTTGGCACACCGACATCCATCAGCCCCTGTACGGATGAGCCGATCACATTCCAGCCCTGCCAGAGAATATTGAGCGCAACGATAACCGCGAGCAGCGGATCGAGGAATGTCCAGCCGGTGATGACAGCGCCAACAAGGCCGATGAACACACCGATGGATGTCACCACATCGGTCATGATGTGCTTGCCATCGGCCAGAAGTGCCGGCGACTTGAACAGGCGGCCACGACTGATCAGCAGCGAGGCCCATAGCGCATTGACCACCGAAGCTGCGCCGTTGATGGCCAGACCCAGCCATGGTTCTTCCATGACCTTCGGCGTTTCCCATGCGGACCAGACTTCCCGCAGGATCAGAAGCGCCGCCACAACAATGAGCACACCTTCAAGCACTGCCGAAAAATACTCGGCCTTGTGGTGCCCGAACGGGTGATTCTGGTCGGCTGGTTTGTGACTGACACGGATCGCCCACCACGCAGCGAGCGCCGCCACCACATTCACAATCGACTCCAGCGCGTCCGAATAGAGCGCGACGGAACCCGTGACGTGATAGGCGGCATATTTCAGTGCCAGCACACCAATGCCGATAAAAATCGACCAGAATGCCAGTCGCTGGACGATTTTCTCACCTTCCATCAGGCCGCTCGTTCCTTGGCTTTGCGCGGTAAATGCGCCACGACATTCTCGATCATGCGCATACCCGCATTGTGTCCAAGGGTCATAATCGATTCCGGATGGAATTGCACCGCCGCAATCGGTTCGCTCTTGTGCTCGAAGGCCATGATGACACCATCCTCCGTTTCTGCCGTTACGATAAACTCATCCGGCAACCGAACCGGATCGGCAAAAATCGAGTGATAACGGCCAACCGTGACTTCCTTCGGCAGGCCAGAGAAAATTTTGCCCTGCTTTGTAATGCGGATACGTGACGGTTTTCCATGCATGGGAACATGCAACTGCCGGAGTGACCCGCCATAGGCTTCGGCAAGAGCCTGCAGACCGAGACAGACGCCAAAGATCGGCAGATCACGCTTGCGCGCTTTCTTGATTGTCGCCTTACAATCGAAATCCTCTGGCGTACCGGGTCCCGGCGAAAGCACGACCAGGTCAGGCTTCAAGCGATCAAAGATTTCATCAGGTACGGGGGTGCGGACAGTGGTGACAGTCGCACCGGTCTGGCGGAAATAATTGGCCAGCGTATGCACGAATGAATCCTCGTGATCGACAAGCAGGATCGACAGCCCTTCGCCAACGCGGGCAACCGCACGTTCTTCCGGCAGGACATTGCTCTTATGTGCATCACGCACCGCCGCAATCATCGCGGAAGCCTTGAGTTCGGTCTCCGCCTCTTCCTCTTCGGGAATGGAATCGAACAGCAGCGTTGCACCGGCGCGAACCTGCGCAATGCCGTCCTTGATGCGGATGGTACGCAGTGTCAGACCCGTATTCATATCGCCATTGAAATTGACCATACCAATGGCACCGCCATACCACGCACGCGGGCTGCGCTCGTTCTCTTCAATAAAGCGCATGGCCCAGAGCTTTGGCGCGCCAGTCACGGTCACAGCCCATGCATGGGAGAGGAAACCGTCAAAGGCATCCATATCCTCGCGCAAACGGCCCTCAATATGATCCACCGTATGGATGAGCCTCGAATACATTTCGATCTGACGGCGACCGATCACGCGCACCGAGCCCGGCTCGCACACGCGGCTCTTGTCGTTACGATCCACGTCCGAGCACATGGTCAGCTCGGACTCGTCCTTCTTGGAGTTGAGCAGCTTGATGATCTGCTCGGAGTCGGCGATGGCATCCTCACCACGCTTGATCGTGCCCGATATCGGGCATGTCTCAATACGGCGGCCAACCACGCGCACGAACATTTCGGGCGAAGCACCGACCAGATACTCATTGTCGCCAAGGTTGATGTAGAACGAATAGGGCGACGGGTTGATGGCTTTCAGACGGCGCGAAATGACCGATGGCTTGGTCTCGCAGCGCTCATAGAACGTTTGCCCCGGCACCACTTCGAATAGATCGCCGCGCTTGAAGCTTTCCTTGGCCTTCTTCACCAGTTCGGCATAATCGCCGGGATTGTGGTCGCCGCGTCCCGGAATCGTGTCGGTCGGCTTGAACGCCTTGGATTCGGTCTCGCGCGACAGGCCTTCGGTGGAAGCACCTTCAAACGCATATTCGTACCGATCAAGCCATGCCTTGGCCGCATGGTGGTCAACAACCAGAATCTCATCCGGCAGATACAGCACGATATCACGCTGATCATCCGGCCGTTTCAGCTTGTACTGGATTGGATCGAACTGGAACGCGAGGTCATAACCAAACGCGCCGTAAAGACCGAGATTGGCGTCTTCTTCGGTAAAGAACAGGGCAACGATGCCGCGCAGAACCGTGAACACCGATGGAATACGCGAGCGTTCTTCTTCGGTGAACGGGCGGCTCGGCAAGGCAATTTCGAGATCGAGCTTCGTTGTACTCGCGGCGCTGACCGAAACTTCGGCAAGGGCCAAAACTGCCTTGTGAATCGGCTTCAGCAACACTTCGCCGCGCTTGTTCAAAGCTTCGATGGTCATGTGCCGGCCATTGGAGGTGATAGCAACGGGCGGATCAATGATGGCGGTATCCCAGCGCGTATAGCGGCCCGGATATTCGTAGTTGGAGGAGAAAACTGCCCCGCGCCGTTCATCCAGCGCATCGACATAGCTGTCAATCGCACTGGCATAGGCGGTCGCAATGCGTGACCGGGAAATCGTAACACCACCTGCGGTGTCGAATATTTCCACATCGCCCTCAATTCTATGCATCATCATTTCCACTCCGTTGCATTTGGCCTTGGGGGTTTTGCAGGCGGTCAAACAAAAAGGCCGCCCGGAAAACCCGTTGCGGCCCTGATCCCTTTACGTGCGTGCAAAAGGCTTGTGTGGCCGCTTTCAGCGAGCCCACCACCAACCATTTGAAATAATAACGCACGTGTTCATGGCGGTGATTGTTAGCGTCACGCGGCGGCGCTTGCAACAGCAAAAATCGCGGCCACGAAAATCGTTCAGAACAGTCCTTCAATCAAACCCTCATCGTTGAGGTGAATGCGCTCGGCCGATGGTGACTTCGGCAGGCCGGGCATGGTCATGATCTCACCGCAGATCGCAACGACAAAACCGGCACCCGCCGACAGTCTCACCTCGCGCACATGCACCACATGATTGACAGGTGCGCCGCGCAAATGCGGATCGGTCGAGAACGAATATTGCGTTTTCGCCATGCAGACAGGCAGATGACCATAGCCCGCCGCTTCCCATTGCCGGAGCTGTTCGCGCACACTCGCATCAGCATCCGCTTCGGCGCCGCGATAAATGCGCTTGACCACCGTTTCGATCTTGTCGAACAGCGAGAGTTCATCTTCGTAAAGTGGTGAAAACTGCGCCGAACCGCTTTCAGCCAGCGACACCACCTTATGTGCGAGCTCTTCAATACCCGCCGACCCCTGCGCCCAGTGCTTGCATAAAATGGCTTCCGCACCGTGGGCCGCGACGAAACTTTTGATCGTTTCGATCTCGGCATCCGTATCGGCACTGAAATGATTGATTGCGACAACAACCGGCACACCGAACTGCCGGACATTTTCCATATGGCGTCCAAGATTGGCACATCCGGCCTTTACAGCTGCGGTGTTCTCAAGACCGAGATCATCCTTGGCGACACCACCATGCATTTTCATGGCGCGAACCGTGGCAACGATAACGGCAGCAGCCGGTTTCAATCCGGCTTTGCGGCATTTGATATTGAAGAATTTCTCCGCGCCAAGGTCTGCACCAAAACCCGCTTCCGTCACCACATAATCCGCAAGCTTCAGCGCGGTAGTAGTCGCGACCACGGAATTGCAACCATGGGCAATATTGGCGAAGGGCCCGCCATGGACAAAGGCGGGATTGTTTTCCAGTGTCTGCACCAGATTGGGCTGCATGGCATCTTTCAGGAGAACCGCCATCGCCTTGTCAGCTTTCAGGTCCCGTGCATAGACGGCGGTTTTGTCGAAACGATAACCGATAATGATGTTACCCAGCCGCTGCTCCAGATCGTGCAGATCAGTCGCAAGGCAAAGGATCGCCATGACTTCCGAAGCCACGGTGATGTCAAAACCAGACTCGCGCGGGAAACCGTTGGCCACGCCCCCAAGTGACGAGGCAATGTCGCGCAGCGCGCGGTCATTCATGTCCATCACCCGCCGCCACGTCACACGGCGCGTATCAAGATTGTGCTCGTTGCCCCAATAGACATGATTGTCGATCATGGCCGCGAGAAGATTATGGGCAGAGGTGATGGCGTGAAAATCACCGGTAAAATGCAGGTTGATGTCTTCCATCGGGATAACCTGCGCATAGCCGCCGCCAGCAGCGCCGCCCTTAATGCCGAAACAAGGACCGAGCGAAGCCTCGCGAATACAGACAATCGCCTTCTTGCCGATGCGGTTCAGACCATCGCCAAGGCCCACCGTGGTTGTCGTCTTGCCTTCGCCTGCGGGCGTCGGGCTGACAGCCGTCACCAGAACAAGCTTGCCGTTTTTGGCATCCTGCTTCGAACGAATGAACTCCGCCGAGAGCTTTGCCTTGTCGTGGCCATAGGGAACAAGGTGTTCAGGAGTAATGCCGATCTTCGCGCCGATTTCGAAAACCGGCTTTTTGTTTGCGGCGCGGGCGATCTCAATATCTGATTTAACGATGGCCATCGGCATTGCTCCCTGTTTTGAATACGCCAAATAGCATCGCAGAAACGAAATGGGGATAGTGAGCAGCTCACTATCCCCAATTGCAGGCTTATTTTTGCGGTTTTGCCGCTTATTCGCCCATGGCGATGAGGCTGGCATTGCCACCGGCAGCGGCAGTGTTGACCGAGACCACCTGTTCCAGCGCAAAACGCGTGAGGTAAGACGGTCCGCCCGCCTTGGGGCCTGTACCCGAAAGACCGGACCCGCCAAACGGCTGCGTGCCGACAACAGCACCAATCGTATTGCGATTGACATAGACATTCCCGATATCGAGCCGGTCGATAACCTTTGCCACCGTCGCTTCGATGCGCGTATGCAGACCAAAAGTCAGGCCATAACCTGTCGAGGCAATCTGATCGAGCACCTTGTCGAGATCCTTGGCCTTCCAGCGCACCACATGCAGAACCGGACCAAACACTTCCTTTTCCAGTGCTTCCGCATGGTTCAGCTCAACAATATGCGGGGCGAAGAACAGGCCTTCATCCGGCGCAGCACCGGCATAACGCACCTTCTGGCTCTTGCGCATTGCAGTGATATGCGCCGCGAGCATATCGCGCTGTGCCTGATCGATGATCGGGCCGATATCAGTGGATGCCAATGACGGATCACCAAGCGTCAACTCGCGCGCCGCACCCTCGATCATCTCAAGCATATTGTCGGCGATATCCTCCTGCAGATAGAGAATACGCAGTGCCGAGCAACGCTGCCCAGCCGAACGGAAGGCGGACATGACCACATCATCGGCAACCTGTTCCGACAGGGCCGTTGCATCAACGATCATGCCGTTAAGGCCACCGGTTTCGGCGATCAGCGGAACGATCGGGCCCTTTTTCGCTGCAAGGGTGCGGTTGATAGCCCAGGCCGTATCGGTCGAGCCCGTAAAGGCAACGCCTGCAATATCCGTATGCGAGGTGAGCGCCGCGCCGACTGAACCATCACCCGGAACATACAGCACGGCATCCTTTGGCACACCGGCTTCATGCAGAAGCCGGATTGCTTCATAGGCAATCAGCGGTGTCTGTTCAGCGGGTTTGGCCACCACCGTGTTGCCAGCGGCAAGCGCCGCCGTTACCTGCCCGAGGAAAATCGCCAGTGGGAAATTCCATGGGCTGATGCAGACAAATGCGCCGCGTCCGCGATGGCGCAGCTTGTTGTCTTCGCCTGTCGGCCCCGGCATCACCTTGTCCGTGGCAAACTGACGGCGCGCTTCGGCGGCGTAGTAGCGGCAGAAATCAACAGCTTCGCGGATTTCCGCGATACCATCATCCAGCGTCTTGCCTGCTTCACGGGAAAGAAGGTCCATCAGCAAGTCGCGATTGCTTTCCAGAAGGTCCCCTGCCTTTTCCAATGCCTTGGCGCGGGTTTCAACCGGGACACGCGACCATGTGGTAAAACCCTTCTTGGCAATGCCAACAGCTTTTGCGGCTTCATCGGCTGTAGCAAAAACCACTGTGCCCACGGTTGAGCCATTCACCGGAGAAGTCACATTCTGGGCTTTCCCCAACGCTTTCACGCCATCGATCAGTGGAACAGCATTAACGGTGCGGGACGCCTTGGCGATACCACTGAGAAGTGCCGCCAATTCCTTGCGATCACCGAGTTCAACACCTGCCGAGTTGGTGCGCTTGCCGTAGATCTTGGCAGGCAACGGGATGTGCGGATGGCGATAACCCTTGCCATCATTGAGCTTTTCCGCCGGGCGTACCAGCAAATCTGCAATCGGCACATTGCTGTCGCCAACCACTGAAACGAAAGACGAATTGGCACCGTTCTCAAGCAGGCGGCGCACGAGATAGGCCAGAAGATCGCGATAACCACCAACCGGCGCATAGATACGGCAGGCGATTTTCTCATCCTTTTCCGTAATCTGCTTGTAGAGGCTCTCACCCATGCCATGCAGGCGCTGGAATTCAAAACCGGTTTTGTCGCCACCGGCCATTTCCAGAATCATCGCCACCGTCAGCGCATTATGCGTGGCGAATTGCGGGAATATGCGCGGGCGTGCATCAAGCATACGCTTGGCGCAAGCCATGTAAGAGGCATCGGTCGCAGGCTTGCGGGTGAAAACCGGATAATCCGGCAGGCCACGTTCCTGCGTACGCTTTACTTCCGTATCCCAGTAAGCACCCTTGACCAGCCGCACCATCATCTTGCGGTTATGGCGCGCGGCCAGCCGGTCGATATGCTCGATCACGTCAAGCGCGCGTTTCTGATAGGCCTGAATGGCAAGACCGAAACCGTCCCAGCCGTCAAGCGACGGATCGGCGAAAACCCGGTCGATCACATCGAGCGACAATTCCAGACGATCCGCTTCTTCGGCATCAACCGTGAAGTTGAGATCGTAGGATTTCGCCTTCTGCGCCAACGCCAGAAGATCAGGCACGAGTTCCGCCATGACCTGATCATGATGGGTGGCGAGATAGCGCGGGTGCAGGGCCGAAAGCTTGACCGAAATACCCATACGATCCGGCAGCTTCTTGTTGCCCGTAGCGCGGCCAATCGCATCGATAGCATCGGAATAGGACTTGAAGTACCCACGCGCATCCTTGCGCGTGCGGGCGCCCTCGCCCAGCATATCGAAGGAATGGCGATAGCCTTTGGCTTCGTTCGACGCGGCGCGCTTCAGAGCATCCTTGATGGTTTCGCCCAGAACGAAGTGGTGCCCGAGATAACGCATGGCCTGCTTGGTGGCCGTGCGTACCGTGGGAAGGCCGATACGCTTGACCAGTGAGGAGATAACACCCTCAGGCGTCTCGCCCGGCTTGATAACCTTGGCGGACAGGCCCAGCGCCCAGGCGGATGCCGATACAAACCATGTATCGCCGCTCGGCTCGTGTTCCGACCACTTACCTTGCTTGAGTTTATCCTCAATCAGCTTGTCCTGCGTTGCCGCATCCGGCACGCGCAACAGCGCTTCGGCAAGCACCATGAGCGCCAGACCTTCGCGGGTGGAAAGACCATATTCGCGCAGGAAATCCTCAACGCCACCGATGCCACTGGCTTCCTTGCGAATCGTGGCGATATATTTGCTGGCACGCGCATCAATACGGCGGTTGACATCTTCCGGAAGCGCGATGGTTTTCAGCAAAGATGCAACCAATTGCTGATCATCGACAGCATATGGCGCAGTAAAATCGTTTGAAGACGGCAATGGTCTGGTCATCAGGCTTCCCCTTATTGATTTTTCCCATATAATCTATTCCACTTGGTTCTTCTCACCAATGAAAGCTGACAAATCAGCGTAAAAAACTAAAAATATGGGGTGTTTTAGAGATGAAAAATTTGGACAGCCTTGACCGGCGCATTTTGCGCGAGCTGCAGAAGGACGGACGGCTCTCCAACACCGAATTATCCGAGCGTATCAGCCTTTCCCAAACGGCGACGACCGAACGGGTCAAGCGCCTGACAAGGGATGGCTATATCCTTGGTTATACTGCCAGACTGTCGCCGAAAAAGCTCGACCGCGCAATGCTGGTCTTCGTGGAAATCAAACTGGATCGCACCACACCGGATGTGTTTGCCACGTTTGCTGCAGCAACGCGGCGCAACCCTGATGTTCTGGAATGTCATATGGTCGCCGGTGGATTTGACTATCTGATCAAGGCGCGGGTGGCCGACATGGAGCACTACAGACGCTTTCTCTCCGATGCTCTGCTCTCGCTCCCCGGCGTGCGGGAAACACACACCTATGCGGTGATGGAAGAAGTCAAGGAAACAACGCATCTGCCCGTCTGATCCGGAGGCAAGCGGTCAGGCTTGCCCTGAGCGATCCGCAACTTTCTACGTGCTCTTATGCAACCTCCAATTCGTTGCAGAACCGCATCGCACATATCATCAATGGAAGCGTTAAGAGCTAAAGCAGCGACACCGGGCCAGCGGTGTATCGGAGAAGATTGGCTGCTCTGATCAGAACAATTTGAAAAATCAAAGCGATTTTTTGAATTGTTCCTGGCGGTAACAACCTGGCTGTTAACCTTGAAGGTGACGCGATGTGGTTGAAACCATTCAGCATCACCCTGGAAATGAAAAAGATCCGGAGTCACTGGCAATTGACGATCCGGATCCGATTCAGATAACCAGGAAAGAGGGTGGGCGAAAGCTCGCCCTCACTCCGAGCAAGAATATAGCATTTTATCCAATCAAGTTCACTATTGTTGCAGCACCTGCTTGATATCGATCAGGTTGGAACGCACGCGTAAAATATAAAAACCCATGGTTGTAAGGTGGTTTGGCAACAACCAACCGCCCTCACTGCCATTGGCGATAATCCACGGCCGGATGTTCAGCGCTGAACGTAACTGCCCGTCCATGCCATCCCAGAGCGGTGTCAGGTGCTTTTCCTGCAGGACCTGCTTGAAGTCGACCTGCGCCGCATTCATCAGACCGTAATAGGCATAAAGCTGACCGTAAGCGAACCAGAACCGGTCGTCCGCACGGGTATCGAACCAGCCATAATTGTTGTTTTCCGAGCGGTCCTTCAGGATGGCCGAAGTCGCACCAATATCATTGGCGATACGGTCAATGAACTGGATAAGATTGTCGGCACGCGCATCAAAAATGGCGTTGCAGGTTTCAAGTTTGGAGTTGAACGTCCTGAGATCTTTGACCGCCGCACGATAATAGCTTGGTGTCGGCGTCTTCGGCCCAAACGGGCTGAATCCAAAATACCAGGAATCCTCGGTGAATTGCAGATTGCCGCGCGCCTTCTGTAGATCGCCATCGATCTGCGATGTACCACGGACACGGCCAAGCGTGTCTACGAGTTCGACAGCCGTACGCCGGACGGCGGAATTGATACCGCGCTGGAAGGCCGCCTTATTATCGAGGAATGGTGTATCATCCCACGACATACCGAAGAAACCCATCTTGAAGAGCAGCATGGACGATATCCAGGCATTCTGGTTCACGTTGAAGTCGGTAAGATCAGCTGTCACCTCGACAACAGCAGACCGGGCGCAACTTTTGGGTGCCGTTTCAGCCGCCTGCGCGGGAACCGGTTCACCTGCCGCCACTTCGCGCTTTTCAAAATTATAGGCCGCGACGTAATCCGGGTTAAAGTTGGTCCAGACCTGCGTAACCCAGAAGAAATAACCGTAAAGCCCGATCCAGAGGACCACGAACGCTCCGACGACCGTCTTCAATATCCAGCCCCGCCGGCTATACCAACTGCCTGCCCACATGAACGGCCATAGGACGATACCGACCGCATAACCAATGCCGCGTCCGATCAGATAAAAAATCCGGCTGAAGAAATTAATGACGGGGTCGAGCATTGTGCATCCTTGTTAGGAGGTGAGACCGTAGAGCCGTTTGCGCAGCCCTTCCTTGTCCTTCAAATAGGTTGTTTTGAGTATATCGACAACGTGTTCCTGATAGGTGGGGCTCCATTTGGTGTAATCGGCATAAAACCCCTGCTTGTTGAAGACATAGCGCGAGAGAAAATCCCATGGCACAAAATCGCTGATCAACTGATTGACAAGCCAGGCATCCGGGTGGCGCGGCAATGCCCGCACAACCAGAAAGCGGCGCACCGGATCAATCTCGGACAGATTGATTTGTCCGGTCTGGGCAATCTCGCGCTTGACGGCATTCAGGAACGGCCACGTCCCGTCATGATTGATAAGGCTGGCATTGGCGTGAATCCACGTCTGCAACCAGATGCGGTCGATGCCGGTCAGATTACGCTCCCGCTCAAGCGTCTGGATGAGATGGCGGATGATCATCTCGCCCCGGTTTTCAAGGTAGCCTGACTGTTCAACCCACGACGCGCGAGGCAACTCGATACGGCCCGTCGAGGATAGAAACTGGAAGACCTGATCGGCGTCCTTGATGGAAATATAATTGACCTGCCAAGGGCGTGAACGCCGAAAGCCCGGCGCGGCTGGATCACCGATGACCGTGGTCGTATTGTCATCGACAAAGATGTAGATGCCGCCGAAATGACTGGTCCAGAAGGCCTTGTGGCGAAAGACAACCTTATCAGGCACCAGCGAGTTCTCGCGGATATCACCCGTGACCTTGGCAAGCTCCACCATACGGTTCAGCACATCATTATCGCGCCATGTGTTCGGTTCGTTCTGAAGCCGGTCTACCAGCAAGCGCAATTCCGCCGCCTGCCCCATGACATTCTCAGCCGAAAGCACGCGGAATTCGACCTGATTGATCGACAGCAGGTCTTCAATATCATTGACAACAGAAACGCTATCTTCGATCTCGCCATAGATAACGTCCTTGATCGTCAAGGCGTTGATTGCTCGCGCATTGCTGTTGAAAAATTCGTACATCAACTGCGATGTATTGGAGAATTGTGTGTGAACCACCGGCAAGGTGGCCTGATCAGGCGTGAGAATGATAAAGCGCCTGTTGACGCCATTGGGATCGAGATAAGACGCATCCTTCAGCTCGGCGGCAATCTCCGGGGAAAAGCCTGTCCGGTCGATCTCGAAGGTCTTCAGTTTGGTTGCCTTGAAGCCGAACGCCGTCAGTGCGCGGTTATAACGCTCGATCAAATGCGACTGATCAACAGTCAGAAGACGCCCGTAAATCAGCTCGTTTTCGTAGAGAAGGTCCATCAGGCGTCCCACTGCCCTTTGGCTTTCAAGTCTTCCACTTGCTTGATTGCCCGTTCGCGCAGACGCGCATCGCGGACGATCTTCTCAACGGCGGCGTCATCGGATTTATCTGCATAGCGGAATTCCGAATCCGCATAGCGATTGGTTTCCTGCAAAACCATTTCCATGGTGAAAGGCTTGCGCAGTTTCTCAACCATCGCCTTTTTCTCATCATAGGGCTTATGCATGAAGCTCTCGGGCTTTTCGAACCATTCATCCGGTAGCTCGATATCCATCGCGCGCATCTTGATCGCATCGGTAACGTTCTTGATCGCGCGTCCGGTAAAGCGAGGTTCCCGCTCCTTGATCATGTGCAGATAGGTGCCGATATCGGTGAGCGTCTCCGGCTCGCCATTGTCCGAGATGAACCGCTCATAGACAAGCTTCAGCCCGTCTTCCTGCGGCTTCGACAGTTGATCATAGGCTGTTTCAACGGCCCGTTCGATCTGCTGATCCTCGAACAGCTTGTGGTCGCCAAGCGGAATCTTGTGGTTCTTGCCCGCAAGCAGCGCGAAAATATCGATATAATCATTGCGCGTTTGTGGGCCATCCACCAGCCAGCGGGCACCGGCGCGCTGGCGCAGCGCATCATCGACATTCTCAGGATAGTTGGAGAACATACCGAAAGAACAATTGCCGCGCACCACGGTCGAAGCCCCGGCAAAAGCTTCCATCAGCACGCCGGTGATTTCCTGCTGTCCAGCGGAGGCGCGGTCGTCGGATCGCCGCGCCGCAACCTGATCGATATCATCAATGGTTCCAAAACCGATGATACGCGGATTAAGCACATTATTGACGAACTGACGGCAGTTCTGTCCCGATTTGCCCTGATAGGATGAAATCTGGTCGACACCGAAATTCTCGTAGTGGAAGGCATAGCCTGCCACCTGGCAATAATCATTGACGAGACCGGCTATCATCTGGATCAGTGTCGTCTTGCCTGTACCGGGCGCGCCATCGCCGATGAACGTGAACAGAAAGCCGCCCAGTTCGACAAAGGGATTGAGCTGCCGATCAAAATCATAGGCCATCAACATTTTGGACAGTTTCAGGGCCTGATATTTGGCAATGTGATTGCCAACGACTTCTTCGGGTTTCCGGAAGGTCATAACAAGTGGCGTGCGCTTTTTGCCCGGCGCCACGTCAAAACCATCAAGCGTGAAATCATCGCTATCGAGACGCAGATGTGTGTCTTCAAAACTGCCCAGACCATCAAAACGGCCCTTGCGTTGTAGCAGTCCCTCAATGGCTGCAGCGGCATAGGCCTTTGCCCGTGCCAGCATGGTCTGTTCATCAGCTGCCCCGGCAATGGATCGATCAAGCCCGCCAATGACGGATTTCAGCGCATCCTGTGCCGTATCGAAATTAAACTCCGGCGCTTTGATATCATTGGTGGCTTGCGTATCTGCTTCAATGAGCTGTGACAGATAGGCGGCAAGTGCAAAGGCCGAGACATAAGCGGCAGCTGACAGCAGCTTTTTGAAATGCGCAGCCTCTTCACCTTGCAAAGGCGCTGAGGCATTGCGTGCCATCAGGTTCTCGAGGTCGCTCTGACGAGCAAACACATCGGCCACCGCAAGTGCAACAGCAACACCGCGACGGGCGCGAAAGAGCAGTGTATGCTGGGCAATGGACAGCATCTGATCATCCGGGCGCACGGCCTGAATCGTCTTGGTCAGATCCACTTCGCGCGTGGAACGCAAACCTCCCGTTGAAACCGTCGACACAAACCGGCGGCCCGTGCCGGCAATTTCCGTCCCGGATTTTGCATCGCCCGTTTCAAGCACGACAAAGCGTGTCACCATGGCCTGCGCCACGGGCAGATGCTTGGTGATGTCCTTCTCGTCAATGGTGGTCAAACCGACATCCATGATCTTGCTCCCCTAAATGTCGCTGATGACCTGCCCATTGGACAGGATATGGGTTTTGAAACCACTGAAAATACGGGTCGCCTCACCCGAAGCATAGAGCGCCTGATAGGCTTCATGCGGCACAAGCGCGTGCTGCTCATAACTGCTGACCCCTTGCCGCGCCGCTTCGAGGTCATCCGTATTGATATAGAATTCCTCACGCGAAGGCTCTGAGGACCAGAGGCCACGCTTTCCCGGTCGCTCCGCCTTGGAGAAAACTTCCTGCATGGTCCAGGTCAGAAGCCAGGCATCTTCAGGCTTACGCACGCGTTCAAGCACGTCTGCCACCTTCTGATTATGCTCAGTGATGCCTGTTGTGTAGAACGGGCCGAGCACCACACGCCGCAATTGCTTGGGGTGAAGTTCAGGAAAATCAGTATCGAGACTTGTCGCGATGGTTATTGGCGACAGAGAATAGGCCGAATTCTTTGCCGCGAAATCATCGAATCGACGCGCAAGCTCCGGATTGAGCAGCCCGCCAACAGGCAATGGAATCCTGACCTTTGGATTGAGCTTTCCATCCGCGCCAACGAGAGTCTTCACGAGATCATCAGACGAGTCCTCGATAATGGCCATATAAATCAGCGGCAGATTTGAAGCGCCGTCAAACGCCCCCCAATGCACCACATAGAGCGGTCGCATGGTTTTCGGATTAACCGAAACACGAATGGTCACCGGAAGGATGAAGGGAGAAAACACCTCGCCCTGCTCAACGGTTTCCAGATAAATCCGTTCAGCCATGGATTTTTGCAGGTCACGCGGAAATTCACGATGCCGCAGAATGAAATCCGCCATCTCGCTGCGCAAAGCCGCCGCAGGCGGAATAGCAGCAAGCCGGGCTTTCGTGTCCTTCTTGTCGTTTTCCAGCTCCAGCACGTTCTGGAAAACCGGAAAGCCGCTTTCCGCACGCGAAATCTGAAACCGGTCGGTAAAGCCGATCCGGTTGCGCCAGCATTCGAAAGAAGCCTCCAGCCGCCGCAAATATTCCGATACGGTCTGTGCAACAAGATCGTGCTTATAGAGCGGCGACTGCTGGTTATTCAGAAATATATCCAGCCCATCAAGTGCAGCACGTATCGCACCGAAATAGCGTTCGGCGGCTGTCAGGTCAGCATTGTCGGTCATGCATTAGCTCTGTACGTAATCAGCAGCGTTATGCTTCTTCAAGACTTCGGAGAACCGGCGCGAGAACGCATCATCAGCCAGCTTCTTGCGGCGCTGGATATCCTGCGTGCTGACCATGTTCTTCTCATGCATTTCGAGAAGATCGCCAATGTGCTTCTGTGCAGCAGCACCAACACCGGCCATGGTCTCCTCAGCCGCCGTATCGACCCGGCTGCCCAGCGTGTTGATCTTGTGCGCGACATCCTGTTGGGCAGCGGTTTTCAACGAGTCTTCCAGTGCCTTGTAGAGCACAATGCGCTGTTCCGTATCGATGGAGAGCTTGTTGATCAATGTACTTTGCGCGGCAATCTGGTTGTTGAGCGAGTCAACAAAGGTCTGGAACATGGATGTGTAGCGCTCCAGCGTCTGGCTTTCGGCCAACAGCTCCTGCTCCTTCGCCTGACGCTCATTATACTCGGTTGCGAGTTTCGAGCGCTCACCTTCCAGCGTGGCGCGGGTGCCCTGATCGGTTGAAGCGGCAATGCGGTTTTCGATGTCGAGCAGCAACGGGTTCAATTCCTCGATGCGCTTTTGCGTGGCTTCGAGCGATGCGACTGTCGTTTTGCGCCGTTCAATTACATTGGCCAGGCTGGCTTCCGATGTTTTGTAGCGCGCATCGAGAACGGTCTTCTGTTCTTTAAGGATGCCAACAATGCGGTCGGACTTGGAAAGCAGTTCCTGCAAATTGCCAGCCAGCGACATGTTGCGCACGCGGTCGGTGCGCAGGCGCTGCATCTTGTCCTTGGAGAAAACGCCCACCAGTTTTTCCCAGCCGGAATAGCTTTTCATGCTTTCAAATTCGGAACCGAATACGTTTGTCGCGTCTTCAAGGCCGATGATCAGGTCGGCAATATTGCCTTCCATCACCTTCTGCTGACGCAGAACATCGTCAATCCGGGCATTTTCGATATCGAAATCGGGATTGCCAATCTTGGCATCCGCCTTGGCGAATTTGTCGAGAACGACACTGGATTGGTCAATTTTCGTCCGCATCTCATTGACCATATTGCGGGTCTTTTCGATCTCGGTATCAAAGCTCTGCAAACTCGCCATTCGTGTCTCCCCTGAATGCCCAGAATAATTTATGTGTTATCTGCCGTCTGAATATAGACACGGCATTTAACGAAAAAAAGCCTGTAGAAAAATGACAGGCAATATTAGATTGAAATGAGGCTAGTGATCCGAAGCGATCCGCCCGGTTTCTTCTTCCCAATGCTTGCGGCAAAGCGAGACATACACCGATTTCTCGATCGAAACCTGATCGCCCTCGACAATAGCCTTCCCTGCCGAATCGTGCCGGACCACCATGGTGGCTTTCGAGCCGCAATGACAGATGGTCCTGATTTCACGCAATGTATCGGCAATCGCCAGAAGCTCGGCTGAACCCGGAAACAGCTTGCCCTGAAAATCGGTGCGCAATCCAAAGCACATGACGGGCAGATGCAGCCTGTCAGCCACGCGCGCCAACTGCCATACCTGTTCCTTGGTCAGGAACTGCGCTTCATCGACGAAAACACAGCTCAGCGCATTTTCGCCATGTGCCACGGCAATCCGTTCAAACAGATTGTCTTCATCGCGATAAAGTTCGGCGGCAGCGGTCACGCCAAGGCGGGAAGAAATCACGCCAACGCCGTTTTCGGCGTAATGGCCCGCGGTGAACATCATCGTTCGCATGCCGCGTTCCTGATAATTGTAAGATGCCTGCAGGAGCATGGTGGACTTGCCGGCATTCATCGTCGAGTAGCTGAAATAGAGTTTTGCCATATCCGGGTTTAATCAGACTTGAGGCTGCGCTTGAAGCCTCTCGCCCGATGTAGGTGCAACTTTTACCGGAATATCAACAACTGTCGCGAATTGACCGGATTTATGCGCGGCTATGCTTGAACCCCTTTGAAATTGGTGATTGGTTCATGCTCTTAACAGCCGGTAGAAAACCGGAGAGGGAGAACAATCGATGAAAATGTTGGCTAAACTCACTGTTTCACTGGCTCTCACACTCGCTGCGGGCACTGCTTTTGCCGCCGAGCCCGAGAGTTGCAAGTCCGTTCGATTCGCCGATGTCGGCTGGACCGACGTCACATCGACCACTGCAGCCACGACCGAAGTGCTGAAAGCGCTCGGCTACACCACCGACATCAAGGTCCTGTCCGTGCCGGTGACCTACGCCTCGCTTGGCAAGAAGGATATCGACGTTTTCCTCGGCAACTGGATGCCGACCCAGCAGGCCGATATCACGCCTTATCTTGAGAACAAGACCGTGGAAGATCTCGGTCCGAACCTGACGGGCGCGAAATATACGCTGGCTGTTCCGCAGTACCTTTATGATAAGGGCCTGAAGGACTTCAAGGACATTGCCAAGTTCAAGGACGAACTGGGTGGCAAAATTTATGGCATCGAACCGGGTAATGACGGCAACCGTCTTATTCTCGGCATGATCGAAAAGGACCAGTTTGGCTTGAAGGGCTTCCAGCTCGCCGAATCCTCCGAACAGGGTATGCTGGCACAGGTCGCCAAAGACTCGAAGGGCAAGAAACCAATCGTTTTCCTCGGTTGGGAACCGCACCCCATGAACGCCAACTTCAAGCTCGCCTATCTCTCGGGCGGTGACGATGTATTCGGCAAGGATTTCGGCGGCGCAATCATCCACACCAATGTGCGCACTGGCTACACGACCGAATGCCCGAATATCGGCAAGCTGCTCGCCAATCTGAAGTTCAATCTGAAGATGGAAAACGAGATCATGGGCAAGATTCTCGACGATGGCGAAGATGCACAGAAAGCTGCGACCGAATGGCTGAAAGCCAATCCGGCCATTCTCGACACCTGGCTCGCCGGTGTGACGACAGTGGATGGCAAGGAAGGCCTGCCAGCGGTCAAGAAGTCTCTCGGTCTTTAAAGACCATTCGATAATACCGCCCGGCGCCATAGCCGGGCGGCCCTTTCGTTTGATACTGCAACCGACAGAGGAATTTTCGCTTGGACTGGCTAACACAAGACAAGATTCCGGTAGGCAAGACGGCAAAAGCCGTCGTCGACTGGCTCACGAACAATTTCGCCGGGTTTTTCGATGGCCTCGCCTACATCATGCAGTCGTTCATCGACGGACTGATGTTTATCCTGAAATATCCCCACCCGCTGATCATGGTCGTCGTCTTTTCAGCGATAGCCTATGCGTTGCGCCGGTCAATCGCCGTCACGCTGCTGACGCTCCTCGGATTCCTGTTCATTCTCAATCAGGGCTATTGGAAGGAAACGATGGAGACACTAACGCTGGTGCTCTCCTCCTGCATCCTGTGCATGGGCATTGGCGTACCCATCGGCATTATCGCCGCCCACAGGCCAAAATTCTATTCGGCCATCCGCCCCGTGCTTGATCTCATGCAGACGCTGCCAACCTTCGTCTATCTGATCCCGGCCATTGTTTTCTTCGGCATCGGCATGGTTCCCGGCCTCATCGCCACCGCAATCTTTGTGCTTCCCGCTCCGATCCGGCTGACGCATCTTGGCGTTTCCTCGACACCTCAACATCTGGTCGAAGCAGGCGAGGCCTTCGGCGCATCCTCGCGCCAGCTCCTGTGGAAAATCGAGCTTCCCTATGCCATGCCACAGATTCTGGCTGGCCTGACCCAGACCATCATGCTGTCGCTTTCCATGGTGGTTATTGCGGCACTGGTTGGGGCCGACGGCCTCGGCGTTCCCGTCGTCCGCGCGCTCAATTCCGTTAATACGGCGCTTGGTTTCGAAGCAGGCCTTGTCATCGTGGTCGTTGCCATTGTTCTCGACCGTATCTTCCGTCCCGGCAAGGAGCCAGGTGAATGACCGCGATTACACTCGAAAACGTTTGCATCATATTCGGCAAAAAGACCGAGGGCGCGCTGTCACTGGCCGATCAGGGCAAAAGCCGCTCGGATATTCAGGCGGAAACCGGCCATGTGCTCGGCGTCCACAATTGCTCGATCACCATTGCCGAAGGTGAAATCCTTGTGCTGATGGGCCTGTCAGGCTCGGGTAAATCCACGCTTCTGCGCGCGATCAATCGCCTTAACCCGATTTCGCGCGGATCGGTTGTCGTGCATCACGGCGGACGCTCTGTTGATGTCGGCAAAGCCGACAAGAACACCCTGCGCGATCTGCGCAAACACCTTGTCTCCATGGTGTTCCAGCAGTTCGGTCTGTTGCCTTGGCGCACGGTGGAAGAGAATGTCGGGTTCGGCCTCGAACTCTCAGGGGTTTCCAAGGAAGATCGTGCAGAAGCTGTTGAGCAGCAGCTGGCTCTGGTCAATCTGAAGGACTGGGCCAAACGCAAGGTCGGTGAACTCTCCGGCGGTATGCAGCAGCGCGTTGGCCTCGCCCGCGCCTTCGCGACAGGCGCACCGATCCTGCTCATGGACGAGCCATTCTCGGCGCTTGATCCGCTCATTCGCACCCGCCTGCAGGATGAATTGCTCAGCCTGCAGGAACGGCTGAAGAAGACCATCGTCTTCGTCAGTCACGATCTCGATGAAGCCATGAAAATCGGCAACCGCATCGCCATCATGGAAGGCGGCCGCATCATCCAGTGCGGTACGGCGCAGGACATCCTGCTCAATCCCGCCAATGACTATGTGGCTGATTTCGTTGCCAACATGAATCCCCTTGGCGTGCTCACCGCTGGCGATATCATGGTGCCGCTCGACCGCACCAGATCAGCCGCCAACCGCCCCTTCGCCGCAACCGCCCGGCGCGATACCCCGGTGCGTCAGGTCATGCAGGCGGTATCAAAGAATGGCGGCGATGTTGGCATTGTCGAAAATGGTGCCATCCTCGGCATGATATCCGCAGACGATATTGTCCGAGGCCTACTAAAGCATCAGAGAAATTAGGCCGACGCCACGACACGCCTGTTATTTATCGTCGTCCTCTTCATTCTCATCATCCCCGGCCTTGTTGGCCGGTTGCCATGCGTGCGGTGTCACCTTCTTCTGCGTGTTTGAATCGGTGAATATCCACCAGCCGGCATCGGTCTCGTCCCACTGACCGCCGGTCGCCTTCAGGCGATCAAGCGAACGGTACTGCGCCAGGGATTCGTTTTCCTGTCCGTCCTCGTCTTTCCAGAAGACCTGAACCTTGCTGCCGTCTTTCGGGGCAGTTGCGATTGGCTGACGTCCGCTCATGACACTTCCTCCCTGCAAATCTGTTGTGCGTGGTCCGTGGTTCGTGGTTCGTGGTTCGACAAGCTCACCATGAGCCCTTCGACAGGCTCAGGATGAGGGGAGCTATATTCTGAAACGTTGGCGATTAGCGTTGCATCCTCACTCCCCCCTCATGGTGAGCTTGTCGAACCACGAACCACGGACCACGGACCACGGACCAGCAACTACAACACGCAACGCACAATTCAGCCACCCGCGAAATCAGGCAGCAGCTTTTTTCTTCTCCAACCGCGCCCGGATACTGGCAACATCAGACTTTGGCGTCGCAGCAAACAGCGTCTTGGTATAGCTGTGCTGCGGGTTCGAGAAGACTTCCTCGCGTGTGCCATACTCAACCACTTCGCCATAATACATCACCATCACCTCATCGGCGATGTAGCGCACCACCGACAGGTCATGGCTGATGAACACATAGGTCAGGTTGAACTCGTCCTGCAGATCCGCCAGCAGGTTGAGCACCTGTGCCTGCACCGAAAGATCGAGCGCCGAAACCGGCTCGTCCAGCACCAGCAGGCTCGGGCTCATCATCAAGGCCCTCGCAATGGCAATACGCTGACGCTGACCACCGGAGAACATATGCGGATAGCGGTTGTAATGCTCAGGACCAAGCCCGACCTTGACCAGCATCTGCATGGCAAGCTCGCGCCGTTCTGCTGCGGTCTTGTTGGTGTTGAGCAACAATGGCTCACCCAGGACTTCACCGATCTTCTGGCGCGGGTTCAGCGATCCATAGGGATTCTGGAAAATGATCTGCACCTTGCGGCGCATTTCCGGTGTTACCCGGTCCTTGGCGATGTTGATGGGCTTGCCATCGATCAGCAATTCGCCTTCGGACTGCGGATCAATCAGCGTCAGGATGCGGCCAAGTGTCGACTTACCGCAACCGCTCTCGCCGACAATGGCAAGGGTCTTGCCCTTTTCCAGTGTAAAACTGACGCCCTTGACTGCACGCACTGTCTTGGGCTTGCCAAAGAGGCCGCCACCAACGTGATAGTCACGGACGATATTGCGTCCTTCAAGAACGATCTCGCTCATGATGCTGCTCCTGCATTGGCGGCTTCGTTCTTCATGAAGTCTGCAACGGTTGACAGGCGGTCGCCCGTCGCATTTTCCGGCAAGGCAGACAGAAGGGCACGCGTATATGGGCTTTTGGGTGCTTCAAACAGCGAAAGCACGTCGGCTTCCTCCATTTTGCGCCCCTTGTACTGAACAATCACGCGATCAGCCGTTTCAGCAACAACGCCCATGTCGTGGGTGATCATGATCAGGCCCATGCCATGCTTGGCTTGCAGGCTGACCAGCAGGTCGAGAATCTGCTTCTGGATCGTCACGTCAAGCGCTGTCGTCGGCTCGTCGGCAATCAGCAACTTTGGATTGCACGCAATCGCGATGGCAATCATGACGCGCTGGCATTGACCACCAGACATCTGGTGCGGGAACGAATTCAGCCGTTCTTCCGGCGTGGGAATACCCACCTGCTGAAGCAGTTCGATGGCCCGCTTGCGCCGTGCCTTGGCATCCATTTTCATGTGAAAGCGCAAAACTTCTTCCAGCTGGAAACCAACTGTAAAGCACGGATTGAGGCTGGCCATGGGCTCCTGAAAAATCATCGCCACGTCGCGGCCAACGATTTCCCGGCGTTGTTTGGTGCTCATGGTCAGCATGTCATGACCATTGAAAACCATTTTGTCAGCGGTCACAGTTGCGGTCTTCGGCAACAGTCCCATGACGGCGAGCATGGCCACGGATTTACCGGAACCGGACTCGCCGACGATGGCCAGAACTTCGCGGGCTTCAACATGGAGGTCGATCCCCTGCACCGCCATGAACTGGCCGGAACTCGTGTCGAACCCAACCGAAAGATTCTTGATTTCAAGCAGAGCCATGATCTCAGCTCCTCTTCAGTTTGGGATCGAGGGCGTCGCGCAAGCCGTCACCAACGAGGTTGATTGCAAGCACAGTAATCAGGATTGCAAGACCGGGGAATGTAACAACCCACCAGGCACGCAGGATGAATTCGCGGGCTTCCGCCAACATCGTACCCCATTCTGGTGTGGGCGGTTGTGCGCCCATGCCAAGGAAGCCAAGCGCTGCCGCTTCAAGAATGGCATTCGAAAACGAGAGCGTTCCCTGCACGATCAACGGCGCCAGACAGTTTGGCAGGATCGTCTTGAACATCAGACGTATATGGCCAGCACCGGCAAGCTTTGCGGCGACCACATATTCGCGGTTCTTTTCGCTCATCACAGCGGCACGCGTAAGGCGCGCAAAGTGTGGTTGCAGAACCAGCGCAATGGCAATCATCGCGTTAAACAACCCCGGTCCGAGAATTGCCACCAGCACCAGCGCCAGCAGCAACGGCGGGAAAGCGAGAATGATATCCATAATGCGCATGATTAGCGCATCGACCCAGCCGCGGAAGTAGCCGGCTAGAACACCAAGGATAACGCCCGTGACCATGGAAAGCGTCACGACAATCAGACCGATGAACAGCGAGAAGCGTGCGCCATAAATCAGGCGCGAGAGCAAATCACGACCAACAGCGTCTGTACCCAGCAGAAATGTCGAATTACCGCCTTCCTGCCATGCGGGTGGGGTCAGCAGCGATTCGCGAAACTGTTCGTATGGCGCATGCGGAGCGATGAATGGTCCGAAGACTGCAACGAGTACCAGAAAAATCAGGGTGGCAAGCCCTATGACAGCGCCCTTGTTGACGCTGAAATAGAACCAGAATTCCGAAAACCGGCTCATAGGGCCCGATGAAGGGGCAGCTGTTAGCGGTACGGGAGGGGAAACTTCGTTAGTCACGGTTCCTCACTTTACGCGGATACGCGGGTTGACGACCGCATAGAGCAGATCGACAATCAAATTGACGGTCATGACGATCAGCGCGACCAGCATAAGGCCGCCCTGAACGACGACGTAATCGCGCTTTGCGATCGCATCGATCATCCATTTGCCGATGCCTGGCCAGGAGAAGATCGTCTCAGTCAGGATGGCACCGGCCATGAGCAGACCCATTTGCAGGCCGATTGTCGTGATGACGGGGATCATGGCATTGCGCAGCGCATGAATGCCAATAACGCGCTTGGGTGCCAAACCTTTGGCGCGCGCCGTGCGCACATAATCTTCCCCCAGCACTTCCAGCATGGCCGAGCGTGTCTGGCGGGCGATAACCGCAAGCGGAATCGTCCCAAGCACAATCGTCGGCAGGATAAGGTGCGAGAATGCCGACTTGAATGCGCCCTTCGGCCCCGAAATCAGGCTGTCTATCAGCATAAAGCCAGTCGTCGGCTTGAAGAAATAGACCAAATCCATCCGGCCCGACACCGGTGTCCAGTGGAGGATACCGGCGAACAGGATAATAAGCAGGATACCCCACCAGAAAATCGGCATGGAATAACCGACCAGTGCAATGCCCATGCTGAGCTGGTCAAAGATCGAGCCACGCTTGACGGCTGCAAAGATGCCAGCGGGAATGCCGATGATGACGGCAAACAGCATGGCACAGATGCTCAGTTCAAGTGTTGCCGGAAAAAGCGATAGAAAGTCGGCTAGAACCGCGCGTTTGCTGGCGATTGACGTGCCGAAGTCCCCGTGAAAGATATTCCACAGAAACGAGAAATATTGCTCCCAGATCGGTCTGTTGAAGCCAAACTGCTCCATCAGCAGCTGGTGGCGCTCTGGCGTCATGCCGCGTTCGCCTGCAAGCGCAATGATGGGATCGCCGGGAAGCAGGCGGATGAAGATAAAGGCCACAAAGCTGATACCAATAAATGTCGGGACCAGCAGCAGCACTCGTGAAGCGATATATCGGAACATGGTAACCTAATAAAAAGCGGTACCGACCAAAGCCGGTACCGCGAGGAGTGAGTTACTCGGTGATGTCAACATCGGCGAAGTTGTGAATGCCGAACGCGCTTTGCACGTAACCGGTCACATTCTTCGTCGTAACATCGGTTACCAACGAGTGCGCCAAGGTAGCCCATGGAGCTTCACGCTTGAAGATAACCTGAGCCTGCTCGTAAAGCTTGGTGCGTTCCGCCTGATCGGCAGTCACGGCAGCCTTGTCGATGAGCGCGGTGAACTCCTTGTTGCACCATGCGGTACGGTTGGCCTGGCCAACAGCCTGGCACGAAAGCAGTACGGCCAGGAAGTTGTCCGGATCACCATTGTCACCGGTCCAGCCGAGAATAACGGCACCATCATGCTTAGGATCGGATGCGCGCTTCAGGTATTCCTGCCAATCGTAGCTGACGATTTCGACCTTCACACCAACCTTGGCAAAATCGGACTGCAGAAGTTCTGCGGTACGACGGCCATTTGGCATGTAAGGACGCACAACCGGCATTGCCCAGATCTTCATCGAGAGATTCTTGACGCCAGCCTTTTCGAGAGCCTTCTTGGCTGCTTCAGGATTGTATTCGTCATCCTTGATGGCCTTGTCATAGGACCACATTGTCGGCGGGATCGGATTAACAGCCGGTGTGCCCTGACCGAGATAGACAGCGTCTACAATGGCCTTCTTGTCGATGGCCATGTTGAGCGCCTTGCGCACTTCCGGCTTGTCGAAGGGTGCCTGAGTCGTGTTGTAACCAAGATAGGCAACATTCAGGCCCGGCTTCTGAATAACCTTCAGATTGGGATCAGCCTTGAGGCCTGCCACGTCAGCCGGATCAGGATAGATCGTGATATTGCATTCACCAGCCTTGATCTTCTGCACGCGCACGGCAGCATCCGTGGTTACGGCGAAAATCAGGTTGTCGATCTTTACCTTGCCCTTAAAATAGCTTGGGTTGGCTTCATAGCGGATGGCAGTGTTGAGCTGATAATCAACAAACTGGTAAGGTCCCGTACCAACAGGCTGTTCATTGAACTTCTGCAATGTGCCATCGGCCTCGAGCTTGTCGGCATATTCCTTCGATACGATCGACGAGAAATCCATCGCAAGACCTGCAAGCATAGGGGCGCTTGGCTTATTCAGCGAAATCTTGACAGTCAGATCATCGACCTTCTTGACTTCCTTGATCAGCTTGGGGAAGTCCATGCTTTCAAAATATTCGTAGGTGGCGCCATCAACATATTTGGCCCACTTGCTGCCTTCCTTCTGACGCTCGAACGAGAAAACGACGTCATCAGCATTCATATCGCGGGTTGGCGTGAAAAAGCTGGTTGTCTGGAACTTGACGCCCGGACGAAGTTTGAACGTGTATTCAAGACCATCATCGGAAATTGTCCAGCTTGCTGCCAGGCTTGGCTCGACTTCGGATGTACCCAGCTTGAATTCAACGAGCTTGTTGAAGACAGCCTGTCCGGTCGCATCAAGCGTTTCACCGCCGGTATAAAGTGCTGGATCGAAACCGCCCGGAGCAGCTTCAGAGCAGAACACGAGATTTTTCGCCGAGGCTCCACCTGCCATCAGCCCACCCGCCAACATTGCAAGCGCTGTCGCCGCAAGGAATTTCTTGTAGGTCTTCATTTTTCCACCTTCAGAGGTTTTTTGTGTTGCCGGCCCCCTTGCCCGCAACCGAGGTTGCATGGAAGCCTTTGCAATGTCGCAATGCAAGCAGATTTATTCGCAGTCAACCTTCCAGCGGGAGAAGAATTGAAGATTCTGGGGAAATTTTTCAACAAAGCCACAAAAATAGCGAAATTCACTAAATGTGGCGACCTGAACTTTTGTTATGCATTGTTTATAAATCAACATATTCTTGCATCGGGGGTGCTCTTCCTCCACTTCGCGCGCAAATATCGGCTGGATCAAGTCCCAAACTCGTGCCAGAAGACTTGAAAACCAGCGAGGAGACGCATTGTGAACATTCAGGGCCAAACAGCGATTGTAACGGGCGGCGGATCCGGTCTGGGAGCAGCCACGGCGCGCGCGCTGGCGGAAAAAGGCGCGAAAGTTGCACTTTTTGATATCAATCTTGATGCGGCACAAAAAGTGGCCAGCGAAATTGGCGGCCTGGCTGTTTCCTGCAACGTCTCCAGCGCCGACGACGCGCAGCAAGCTGTCGCCCATGTCGCAGACAAGCTCGGCACGACGCGAATCCTCGTTAATTGTGCGGGGATCGCCAATGCCGGACGGATTGTTGGCCGTGATGGTCCGCACGATCTTGAGCTTTACCGCCGTGTCATCGAAGTCAATCTCATTGGCTCGTTCAACATGCTTCGGCTCGTCAGCGATGCAGCTTCCAAACTCGACGCGCTTGAAACGGGTGAACGGGGTGTCATTATTTCAACAGCATCGGTTGCCGCCTTTGACGGCCAGATCGGTCAGGCGGCTTATGCTTCGTCGAAAGCCGGTATTGCAGGCCTGACATTGCCGGCAGCGCGCGAACTCGCCCGCTTCGGTATACGGGTCATGTCGATCGCCCCCGGAATCTTTGGAACGCCTATGCTTTTGGCCATGCCACAGGACGTTCAGGATTCGCTGGCAGCCGCCATTCCCTTCCCCTCCCGCCTTGGTAAACCCGAGGAATATGCAGCACTGGCACTGCATATCATTGAAAACCCCATGCTTAACGGCGAAACGATTCGCCTTGACGGCGCCATCCGTATGGCGCCTAAATAGGTTGGATTGAGCAGGTTCACGCAAAAAGCGGATACACCTCGGGGTTGTGATGCGACCAAAAGTCCTTGCAACCCTTTGGTATTGGCCACGTTCTATTAACGTCGGTCATCTAAATTCCTTTTTAGCGAGCTAATGCTGAGGGCGCTGACAACATCGCAATCAGAACCTGGAAAGGTGGCAGATGTCCGTTATCAATCGTCTGGTCGTTTTGTTGCCGGGCTTTGAACATATGCCGGTAGAGGCCCATCATCGGCGCTTCCTGCGGGAAGCAGCCAAGACAGCGCCTGTTTATGATATGGCGCTGCGCGAAGATGGTGCGCTGAAAATTTCGTCCGCGGAAGACACTGTCAGCGTGGGTGAATTTCGGTTGCAGACAACGGGTCCCAACTGGTCTGCACAGACCGATTTCGTGCTTTATGGGCTGGGTGACATCAATCTTTTCTATGCATCCAGAAATCCCATTGCCCGGATATTAAGCGGGATCATTGCGCTGATCGATTTCATTATCACAGGCACATTCTTCCGCTTCATCGCAACGAGTTGGCGGTACGCGCTGTTCTTTCTCTATCCACTCGTCATCATGGGTGCCATCCTTGGCCTTGCTTTCGGTGCCGGGGGCATTGTCTGGCAGTTTTCCCGGGAGGCGATGGCACCTCTGGCAATTTCGGTGATCGTGGCACTGGCGCTGTTGGTGCTTGCAGCCCGGAGAATGCATTTTCTGCTACTCATGGATGACTGGACATTTGCGCGCGATATGGCGCGGGACCGGCGACCGGACATTACGGCGAAGCTGCGATATGTGATCGCCGACGCGGCAAACCGTATCAGCCGCGCACCTGCCACAACCGAAGTCGTGGTCGCTGCGCATAGTATGGGCGCTATCTGTGCCTTGCAGATTCTTGATAAAGCCCTGCAAAAGAATAGTTCACGGCGTTATGGCTTGCTCACGGTTGGTTCAAGCCTTCTCAAGATCGCCTTGCACCCGGCAGCAGAGGCTTTGCGCTCCAGTGTTGAGAAGGTCGCCCGCAGCCGCACACTTTGGGTTGATGCGCAGTCACTGACAGACCCTATGAATTTCTATAAATCGAATCCGGTACGAGACCTGAATATATCGGATGCGGAATCGCCCGTTCTGGTAAGAGTCCGCTTCCGCAATCAACTTTGCGATGAAACCTATAAAGCCATCAAACATAATTTTTTCCGTGTCCACCGGCAGTTTGTCTACGGCGTTGAGAAACGCTCGGCCTATTCGTGGCATGCAATATTGTGTGGACCTGAGTGCTTTTCGGATATCGCAACAAGCGGCGGTCTGGCAGGCGGGTGTACTGCACACGTCGCCTCATCCATCAAAATACCTGAAACTGCCACCGTATGATTTCGCTTGTCGTTGCCGGAAAGGCCCTGTGGGTCATCTTTATAGTGAGCTGGTATCTGCTGCGCCGCCCGTTTGACCGGCGCGCGCAACGGGCCAAACTGACGGTTGATCGCAGAAAGGGTGCAGATACTGTTCGGTTGGCCGTGTCTCTCTTTGGCCTTGGCATCATACCTGCACTCTATGTCGCGACAGGACAGCCAAGATTTGCGTCTTACGCCCCAAATCCTGTACTTATAGCCCTTGGCATTCTGGCCGGTATCGCCGCTCTGATCCTGTTTCGCCTGACGCATAAGGCACTCGGTCAGATGTGGTCCGTATCGCTGCAATTGAAACAGCACCACAAGCTCATCACCACAGGCATCTACAAACGTTTGCGGCACCCGATGTATTCGGCCTTCTGGCTGATGGCATTGACCCAGGCCCTGCTTTTGCCCAATTATATTGCCGGTCTTTCCGGTCTCGCAGGGTTCGGCTTCCTGTTCTTCCTGAGAATAGGAGCGGAGGAGCGAATGATGGAGGAAGCCTTCGGGGAAGAATATCGTCAGTACCGTGCCAGAACCTGGCGCGTGTTGCCATTCGTCTATTGAAAGCCGGACCATGTCGATGGTCTGGTCATCACAGGATTGAAAAGAGAATCGCCTTGGTGAACATTGCCTCAACCGCTTCCGCGCCGTTCAAGGTGCTGCTTGCATCAGTCTTTGCGACATCCCTCGCTGCCTGTCAGTCCGCCCCATCATCCGAGGTTTCCGTTAGCCCGTCTGCTTACACGGCCGAAATACCTGAATTGACCTGCGCCGCCCACGGCAGCGTCAAAGGCGCCGCGGCGAAATTGACAGCCAACCGCACCAGACCGGGTGATCCGGCCTATATGGAATTCCGTCAGCGTCTGTCGCCGGGCATTCCAAGCGGCCACATGTACGTGGTTTTCGGAAGGCTTGATGACAAAGGCAATCCCGTAACCCGCCAATATAATGGCCTCTTTCCCAAAGGCAGCTTGCTTGGCCTTTATGGCGGCGCGATCATTCCCATGCCCGCAGAACTCAAACCAAGCTATTCTGATTGCAATTTCACCACCGGGGCCGCCTATCGCGTTTCCCTGACGGAGGCCCAGTACCAGCGTCTTCTCAGCAAGGTACGCGCCAATCTGGCCAACCCGCCGCTGTGGACCATGTTCGGTTTCAACTGCAACAACTACGCCGCCTCTTTGGGCACTGTTGCTGGTCTTGTCGAACCCTCCAACCGTGCCCTGCCGTCATTTGCCTATATCTACGCTTACATCGAAGTGAACGGCGACAAGAAACCACCGGCGAAAAAGCCGGTGTGACCTGGCATCACAACCACTTTACCGCTGTGGATTATCCAGCCGGCTTCCATAATTTGGTCCCAATCCGGGAGACATCTGACCGCGTTTTGGCCTATGGTGCAAACGGCCCGCGTGGACTAGGAAGCCGTCCATTGGTCCAGACACATTGTATGATCCTTCTGCCCAAATTTCAGAGAGCCCGGCGTAAATGAAATCACTTATAGCCATGCTTTTGTTGACGATCGCAATGACCGGTTCATCCAAGGCCATGGATTCAAAGGAAGCGGAAGAACTGGAAGGATTGAGCCCGGAAACGCGGCTGGAGCAGCGGTGTGATCTTGAGGCGATGGAGCGTATTCACCACGATCCGGTCAAGCTCGTGCCCGATGAACTCGTCGCCTACGCCTTCAAGGAACCCAAAGTGACCGGTGACAAAATCCAGTCCACCGGCGCTGCGTTTCGCAGCAAGGGCGAATGGTATCACCTCTCCTACACATGCACGACGTCACCGGATCACATGACCATCCTGACGTTTCAATATGCAATCGGACAGATGGTTCCACACGACGAGTGGTCACAGCACTTCCTCGTACCATAACCACATGCCAATGTGCGCCGCTTTCGCGGCGCCAGATCGTTCATAGCCTTAATTGGCCGGAGCCGGACGGTCCTGAGCGAGCAGCATCTGGCCGATAGCATCAACCGATTTGCTCTTGGGAGCTTCGAAAGCAAGCACAGCCGGTTCTGCAGCCTGTGGCATGGCCGTTGGCTTGGCCGAAGCTGGTGCAGTGAAAACCATAGCCGGTGCTGGCGGATCAACCGGTACAGCAACATTGGCAAATGCAAGCTGCTGCGGCGCAGCCGTAGGTGCAGTCTGGGCCTGAGCAACTGCGAAAGGCTGATTTGTCACGCGCCCCGACGTTGTGGTCGTCATTGTCGGCTGCACACTCGCAACCATGATGTTGTTGACCGAAGCCGGGTTGGTATTTCTCATGCTGGCAATATAGGCGTTGGCAATGGCAACGCTTGCAACCTTGTTACCCAAGTCAGGCGTATTGTAGCGGTCCCGCTTCTCGTAAAAGGCATTACCACCGGCAACAACCGTGTAGTGCATGTTCCGGTAAGGAAAGCGCAGTCCAGCCGTATGGAAGAACATGGCTTCCTTGACCTTGGGATGACGCTGGCCCTTAAGCACCGCGTCCGCTGCCTGCTGTACATCAGGAAGCGCTGCCGACTGCATTGGCCGGGAAAGAACGCCGGGAGCAAACTGTCCCTTTTCACCAACGACACCGCAAATCGTATTCGCATATTTGCCGGAATCGAGACGATTCATAACCACAGTCCCCACCGCGAGCAAACCATCCTGGCTCGAGCGGTTGGACTCAAAGAACATCGCCCGCTCAAGACATTCCTTGTCCTTCGGGGTATAGGCGTAGCTTTTGGAAACAGTTGTATTGTTGCTTGCCAGATTTGCCTTCACCTTACCGGCGTGCTGGGCAGTCTGCGTAGAGCACCCACTTACGAGGCCAATGGCGGCTATAACACCCACAATCGAGGGGGTTTTCCACTTCCTTGCGCCGATCACGAAGCAATTCTCATCGCTGTTTTTCCTGCTGGTGAAGTTGGTCACAGATTGATGTGATTTAGGGCCAAACAATGGCAAAGAGAGTTAACGTGTAATCACTTTCTATCATCTATTTGAAATCATGGCGTTATTTTATTCACAAAAGAAGCAAAAAATTTCCAATAATGGCAAAATTAAGAATTTGTTTACCGTATTTATAGTATGATTTTGCGCAGTTGATCCGGCTTGAGAGGCAGAATCATGCCAAGCTATTCCGCAAGATATGACACGCGTGAAGCATTGATGGAAGCGCTCGTCGAACTGATGGCGCTCGACATTCCTGTTGAAGAATTTGCCCCGGTTTTGTGTACGATCGGCCCTGTCGATCTCGATCTGCTTGCCGATTGCATGCATGACGCCGGCATTAACGACAACAGATCAATCGCGGCTTAACACCTTATCGCCCTTTCGCTGAAATCGCTTGTCCTGCACCGGCCGAGCAACTATCTCTCGCTCAACATAATGAGGGATAGGCCGTGACCGACAAGAAGGATGTATTACGCGAGACCGACGCAGACGCTGTCCGATTGGCAAAGACACTGGTCCGCAAGGCGCGTTACGCTGTCATCGCGACGCTTGATCCTGCGACCGGCGGTCCCATTGCCACCCGTGTCGGCCTTTCCACGGATCATGACGGCACACCTGTTATTCTTGTCTCCGCCCTTTCCGCACACACGCCTGCCCTGATCGCTGACCCGCGTTGTTCGCTGCTGGTCGGCGAAGTCGGCAAGGGCGATCCACTCGCCCATCCACGTATTACCGTATTTGCCAAAGCGCGGGAAATTACCCGTGAAGGCGTTGAACATACCCGTATCGAATGGCGCTATCTCGCACACCAGCCCAAGGCCAAGCTTTATGCCGGGCTTGGCGACTTCCGCTTTTTCCGGCTTGAGCCGACGGGTGCAAGCCTCAACGGCGGGTTTGGTAGGGCCTACCAGTTAACTGCTGACGATCTGCTCAGCCTCAATCCAGTCAATGACGAATTGGCGGCTGCAGAGAAAAATGCAGTCGAACATATGAATGATGACCACGCGGAGGCCATAGCGCTCTATGCACGGTTTTACGCCAAGGCACCCGATGGCAGCTGGCGTATAACCGGCATCGACGCCGAGGGTTTTGATATTGCCGATGGCGATGATGTGCAGCGCATCTGGTTTTCCACGCCGCTCGGCTCAGCCAAGGATATGCATATGAGCCTCGTGCGCATGGCTGGCGAAGCGCGGGCGGGCTTGGGCACCACTGGCGAAACGGCCTGAAACATGGCATCGGATGACCAGATCTGGCTCGAGCAGCGCACCATTCGCATAGATGATCCAGAAGATGCGCGGCTTGTGCCCTATCGCGATGTTCGCGAGCGCGATCTGGTTGGCCGGGAAGGCCGCTTCATTGCGGAAGGTAAGGTTGTACTCAATGTATTGCTTGCCAACGCTGCTTTCGCTGTAGAGTCGCTTCTGGTTCTGGAAAACCGCCTCGCAGGACTGTCAGAGCAAATCCGTCTCTGCCCGGATGACGTTCCTGTCTACTGCGTTTCGCGCAGTGTCATGGATGCGATTGCCGGTTTTCCCATGCATCGCGGTATTCTCGCAGTCGGACGGCGCAGTGCGCCCTACTCTGCCAGTCAATTGATTGATGCTCTCCCCGAAAAATCACTTGCCGTGGTGCTTTGCGGCATATCCAACCACGACAATATGGGTTCAATCTTTCGCAATGCCGCAGCGTTCGAAGCTGACTGCATTCTGATGGATGAAACCAGCTGTGACCCGCTCTACCGCAAGGCAATCCGCGTCTCCGTGGGGGCAGCGCTCAAAGTGCCATTCGCCCGCGAGGGTTCCATCGAGGAACTCGTCGGCAAGCTGCAGCAGGCGAATTTTCATATCTACGCACTGAGCCCTTCGGGCACCGAAAGCATCTATACGGCGCAGCCCGGCACACGCACCGCACTATTGCTCGGAACCGAGGGAGAAGGTCTGCCAAAAGCGTTGATGCAAAAGCTGCGGACTGTCAGAATCCCAATGTCGCTGGAATTTGACAGTTTGAACGTCGCAACAGCGTCAGGCATTGCCCTGTCACGATTTAGCCGGTTCTCCGCCGCCTGATTCCAGAGCCGATGCTGCCTTTTGCAGCGCGCGGATACGATCGGCCAGACTGACAATGACCTCGCCATTGTCGTCATAGGCCACCGCCGCGTCTTTGCCCGTGCCATCAAGCAGTTTGTTCACCGGGGACGCTGGCCCCTCAAGCCGGGCAACCATCGCGACGACCTGCGATGCAAGTGTGTTCATTTCCTCACGCAGCCGCTTGCTTTCCTCGGCCTGCACCAGCGCCTGCTTGCCACGAGGCGTTTCCGTCGCAGCAATGCCCTGTTTACGGCCTTCAGCAATCACATTGCGCAACCGCTCATTGAGCCGTTCAACTTCCTTTTCCCGCCGCAAAAGCTTGGCCTCGCTGTCTGAAAGCTGTGTCACAAGGGTTGTCGCTTGTGTCTGGGTATCTCTGCCACGCGTTTTTTCCTGTTCGAATGAATGCTGCAAGGCTTTGATCTCGGTCTCCAGCTTGCGCTTCTGCTCTTCGGCATCGCGTCGGCCCTGACGTGCTTCCTTCAACTCATCGGAAAGATTCTCGATGCGCGTGCCCTGCGCTGCAACGTCGATCTGCAAGCTGTCTGCCTTCGTTGCCGTGCTGGTCAGACGTCGGTTTAAAAGCTCCAGCTCCGCAGAACGCTGTTCAAGGGTCTGCGCTGTATTGCTCAGGTCTTTCCCTGTTTTTTCCAGCGTCTGCCCACGTTCGGCAAGCGTAGCCTGCAACTCGGCAATTGTGGTGTCACGCGCGGAAACATCATTGGACAGTGTGCGAATCTGCCGTTCCTTGTCACTGAATTCAGCCAATTGCTTTGCAGATTTTTCTTTCACACCCGCAAGGGTCATTTCGAGCTTGCGCTCACTGACCGCATGTTCGGCACGCAGACCATCGCGCTGGGCCTGAATCTCATTGAGCGTCAGTGGTGTTTCAGCTTCGACACGCCTGCGTGTGAGCAGCATCGCGCGGCGCCAGACAGGCGGTGCAAAAATCAGCGCCAGCAGCACGGCGCTCAAAAATCCAAGAGCAAAATAAAGCGCGGTCTGGATCACGATAAGGGTCCTATTGGTAGCTCAATCTGGCACAATGACAGTCTGGCATCAAACGGCAAAGACGCGGGAACGGTTTCCGCGTCTTTGCTATAGGTTAGCAATATGAAGGGATCAAAACGGATTCCAGGTCGGTGACTGGGTGATTTTGAGATAGCCCACATTCACACCAAGCCGTGCGCCAACGCCTGTGCGTATCGGTACAAGCAGAACCTGATTGCGCTTGAGCACGTTGAAGCCAACACCGGCGAAGAGATAGGCCGAACCCGCCACGCCGACAAAACGGCCATAGAGGTTCTGCACATCGTCGAGATTATAGACGAGCATCATGACACGGGAGCCTTGGCCACCAAAATCCCATCCGATGGATGGTCCCTGCCAGAATGTTTTGTGATCGCCCGCATTCTTTGTGTAGAGCGAGCCTTCGCCATAGGTCAGGCCGCCAATGATAGCGCCCGATCCTTCTTCACCGAGGATATATCCGTTCGGCAAACCATAGCTCTGGAAAATCTTCTCGACAGCGGACGCAAGTCCCCCGGAGGTCGATCCAAAGAACCTCTGCCCCGAATTGACGATCTCGTTCATCGAGTACTGGTCCTGAGCAGCACTGGCCAATCGCGGCTGCGCGACAACCAGCGACACCATCGTCAGGATCAGAAGAAAAAAACGGTTCATAGACAAGAATAGAGACGCCATCATAATTCCTTTTGGCTGTTCGCTTCTTTGTCCGACGCCAGTTGCGAATCTTGTGTTCGCTTTATAATTGAAGCACCATTTAAAGGTCTAAACCTTGTATAAAAGTTTATGAATCGATCTTGGCATTTCAATGGCTTGCCTAGGACGAGAAAAAGATAGCGATTTCAGCAGCTACTGGCATTTTCGACGTCGTTCTTGCCCATGCGGACTGAGCTATGTATCCAAATGCAGCAGCAATCAGAGTGATTCGCATGAACATCTGATTCGGCTTGAGCCCAATGTGCAGACCAAACCGCTAGCCAATCTTCAGGAGACTCTCTTATGACATTGCCCGTAATTCTTTCGGCAACGGACCTCGGAGCCCTGCTGAGCAGTCGTATTTGCCATGACATCATTTCGCCTGTTGGTGCGATCAACAACGGTCTCGAGCTTCTCGAAGAAGGCGGCGCTGACGAAGACGCGATGAACCTCATCAAATCGAGTGCACGCAGCGCATCTGCCCGGCTTCAGTTTGCCCGCATTGCTTTCGGTGCGGCTGGTTCCGCGGGCGTTCAGATTGACACTGGTGATGCCCAGAACGTTGCCAATGAATATATGAAGGGCGAGAAGGCGGAATTCACCTGGACGGGCAATCGCGTCCTGCTGCCGAAGAACAAGGTCAAGCTGCTGCTCAACCTCGTGCTGATCGCCAATGCGGCCCTGCCGCGTGGCGGCACATTGAATGTGGCACTGGAAACACCGGAAACCGAACCGCGATTTGTTCTGACCTCGCGTGGTCCAATGCTGCGTGTTCCGCCAAAATTCCTCGAACTGCACAGCGGCAAGACCCCGGAAGAACCGATTGATGCCCATGCGGTCCAGCCCTATTATACCCTCCTATTGGCGCAGGAAGCGGGCATGACAATCTCTATCCATGCCACGCCGGAAGAGATCGTCTTTTCAGCCGCTTAAAAATTTACCATTCGCCTTGGGCATTTCTTCACGGAGTGCCTGTTACTCTCCCCTGACGCGGCTGCAATTTCGCAGCAATTCCGGGGGGAGTTCGCATTGTTACGTTGCATGGTTGTTGATGGGGCACCGGTTGTCCGCAAAGTTGCAACGCGCCTGCTCGCCAGCGACAATGTCGTCGTGACCACTGCTGACACCGGGTTCCATACGGTTTCCGCCTGCAGCGTGGAAATGCCCGATATTATCATTCTGGATTGTGCGCTGCCGGATATGCCATCCGTCGATATTATCACCCAGATTCGCGCGCTTCCGGGTGGTACAGCAACCAGAATTTATCTCTGCCTTGCCGAAATCGATGTCACAAAAATCATGCGGGCAAAGCGGGCTGGCGCAGCGGGCTATCTTCTGAAGCCGTTCAACCGCGAATCCATTTCAGGCATTTTGCCGTCGGCTACGGTGCTCTGATCGGGCATTCCCTGCCGATAATATCGGCGAGGAACGTCATAACCGTGCGCATGGCCAGTGAACGGCTGACATCCGGATAGGCGGTCAACCATATATCGCGGACAGGCGGCGGTTCCTGTACATCCAGTTTGACCAGCATTGGATCATTGTCGCCCATAAAACACGGAAGTGCTGCCGCCCCCAATCCTGCCCGGGCCGCCTCCTGCTGGCCGAAGAGATCACTGGCCTGAAAGATAATCGGACGGCCTGCAAGAATTGCGCGCAACCACACCTGCTGGGTCAGGTGATCAAGTGTTGAATCATACGCGATGAAGGCCAGAGTTTCGGGTGGCAGGGCCGCCTGCTCGCGAGTGGCATAGAGCGCGAAGTGGATCGCGCCGATCCGCCGGATCAACAAATCCTGTTCCGTTGGCCTCGTCATACGCACGGCCACATCGGCCTCGCTGCGATCAAGCGCAGCATTATGCGACGCACCCGCCAACGCCAAGGTTATATCAGGGTGTTCACGATGAAATTCCACCACATGCGGCGCTATCAATCTTGCGGCAACTGCGGGCGGTGCGCTGATCCGCACCGTTGCCGTCGCCGCATTGGTCAGGCCACGGGCACGCCTGTCGATGGCTTGGGACAGGCGCGCCATTTCTTCTGCAAGCTCAGCAATCGCGCTTCCCTCCGCCGTGAGCGGCGAGCGGCGTGGCAGACGATCCACAAGACGCAACGACAGCGATTGCTCCAGCGATGCCACACGGCGGCCGACCGTCGCATGATCAACGCCAAGTTCACGCGCGGCAGCCGACAAGGAACCTGTCCGCGCCAGAACGGAAAAATAATGCAAATCCTGCCAATCAAACATAGGTGCATTATTGCACAGATAAAGGGATAAAGCACAGAATTTCCACACATAGTGCGATGTGGTCCAATGCCTCCATTCCAAAGGAGAACATCATGTCATTGATTGTGGAAATGAACGGCCATGGCGGCCCTGAAGTGTTGCACACACGCGATATCAAGGTCGCTGATCCCGGTCCAAACGAGGTTCGCATCCGTCAGACAGCCATTGGTGTCAATTTTGTCGATATTTACTTCCGTACCGGGCTCTATTCACCACCGAGCCTACCCGCAGTGCTTGGGTTTGAAGGCGCAGGCACGGTTGACGCTGTGGGAGACGATGTTACCAACCTTAAACCCGGTGATCGCGTCGGCTATACCGGCATGCCTTTGGGTGGTTATGCGGAAGTGCGGCTGCTTCCACAATCACGCCTGATCAAACTGCCGGATGCCGTTTCGAATCGCGTCGCGGCAAGCACATTCCTGCGCGGGTTAACGGCATACATGCTCCTGCATGAAGTCCGTGCGATCAAACGGGACGAATGGATACTGGTCCATGCGGCCGCAGGCGGCGTTGGCCAACTGGTCACCCGCTGGGCAAAACGCCTTGGCGCCCATGTAATTGGCACCGTCGGCTCGGAAGGCAAGGCTGTAATGGCAAAAGCAGCCGGGGCAGATGAAGTCCTGTTTCATAAATCACCCGATTGGGCCGAGCGCGCTCGCCAGATTGCCGACGGCAAGGGGGTACACCTTGCCATTGATGGTATCGGTGGTTCCACCTTCACGCAGACACTGAAGACACTCCGCCCATTCGGGATTCTCGCTTCCATCGGACAGCCAGCAGGGCCTGTTTCTCCCATACGTATCGAAGATTTGGGCAATATCGCCGTGATGCGCCCAAGTATCATTGCCTCAGTCAACAATCCGGAATTCTACGAGCGCAGCTCAAGGGCCCTCATATCAGCCTTGCAGGATGGTTTGCAGAGTCCGATTGGTACCGAATACGCACTTCACGACGCGGCAAAAGCCCAAGCCGACCTTGAAGCGGGCAAAACAACGGGAAGTGTCATTCTGACCATCTGACTGTTGCTGCTTGCTGAGGTGGCCGCTACTCTGACACGGAGACAGCGGCCATCCGAAAGCAGGCTAAAATGGCAATAACCGGAATCGATCACATTCAGCTGGCCATGCCGGAAGGCCGAGAAAAGGCCGCTCGCGAATTTTATGACGGCCTTCTCGGTATTCCTGAAGTCGCCAAGCCAGCGATATTAAAGGGCAGAGGCGGATGCTGGTTTGAAATTGGCAGCGTCCGCATTCATCTGGGCGTCGAACAGAGTTTTTCGCCCGCAAAGAAAGCCCATCCGGCCCTTTTGACCGATGATCTCTTTGCACTCGTGCGCACTCTGGAGGCGGCGGGTTATGCCGTCACTGAAGACCAGCCACTTGAGAAATACGACAGGCGCTTCGTCAATGACCCTTTCGGCAATCGCATCGAACTGATGCAGCTCAAGTGAACCAATGATAACAGCCGTTGACGATCAAACGTCGTAAATATGCCGGAAAATCCCCGATAATCTTTGCTATCGCCCCGAAACGCTTCCACAATGCAATTGGCCCCACAAACCCATCAGGATGATCGATTCCCCATGAAACCTCTGTCCATCTCGACGCTGACCATTTGCGGCATTGACGAATTGCCCGCTCAAAGCAGCCGCACCGTCACCCATGTTCTCTCTATTCTCGATCCGAACTGGCCGGAACTGGAAGCATTTCAGGCATACGGCACCCATCACCGCACGACGTTGAATTTTCACGACATCATCAATGCGGAGGAAGGCAAAATATTGCCTGAACCGCAACATGTGTCTGAAATCCTGAAATTCGGCAAAAGCCTTGCCGAATCAAGGGTTGAAGGCGCTGAAGGACACCTGCTGATTCATTGCCATATGGGCATATCCCGCTCGACGGCCGCCATGCTCTCGCTGCTCGCCCAGACCTATCCGGATGAGCCCGAAGCCCGTCTGTTCGAGCGTCTGCGCGAGATTCGCCCGCAAGCCTGGCCGAATTCCCTGATGATACAATATGCGGATGATCTTCTTGGCCGGAAAGGCAAGCTGGTTGATGAGCTGCGTCGCCACTACAGCTGGCAGATCAAGCGCGAGCCGAACTATCTTGAATGGATGGCCCGCATTGGCCGCAGCCGCGAAATTGAAATGGCTGCCTGACCCAAATCAAGTTTCTGCCCGAATGCAAAAGGCTCCGTCACTGACGGAGCCTTTTGATTTAAGCACCTGAAATACCGATCAGGCGATTTCGCGCATATCCGACGCATCCGGCTCACGCAGCACATAGCCACGACCCCAGACGGTCTCGATATAATTGATACCGCCGGAAGCATTGTCGAGCTTCTTGCGCAGTTTGCAGATGAAAACGTCGATGATCTTGAGTTCCGGCTCATCCATACCGCCATAAAGGTGGTTGAGGAACATTTCCTTGGTGAGCGTCGTACCCTTGCGGAGCGAAAGCAGCTCCAGCATCTGGTATTCCTTGCCTGTCAGGTGAACGCGCTGACCGGTGACTTCAACAGTCTTGGCATCGAGGTTCACGATCAGGTCGCCAGTTGTGATAACCGACTGTGCATGGCCCTTCGAGCGGCGAACGATTGCATGAATGCGTGCAACCAGTTCGTCCTTATGGAAAGGCTTGGTCATATAGTCATCAGCGCCAAAACCAAGGCCGCGCACCTTGTCCTCGATACCGGCCATGCCGGAGAGGATGAGGATAGGCGTCTTCACCTTGGAGAGACGCAGGGTCCTCAGGACTTCATAACCGGACATATCCGGCAGGTTGAGGTCGAGGAGGATGATATCATAGTCGTAGAGCTTGCCGAGATCGACACCCTCTTCGCCCAGATCCGTCGTATAAACATTGAAGCTTTCCGACTTGAGCATCAATTCGATGCTCTGGGCCGTCGCACTATCGTCTTCGATTAAAAGAACCCGCATATCATTCCCCTTTTCCCGCCGCTGAAATGGGTTGCCCAAGAAACCTCGATCAGGGCAATCCCGAAGTCAGGTCGCGAAACAAGCCGTTTCCATAACGTTAAGATTGCCACCGAATGGTTAACAAAATCTAATTCCGCTTTGCAAGTGTCTTTGACTCATAAGTTAAAAATCTTGGACACCGCATTGATTCATAAGGTGAGTCACCCGGTCAAAAACCATCAGCCAAAGCTTCAGGTTCTGCGCCTAAGCGATTCATTCGACTCAATAAATTTTTTGCCAGACACAACTGACATCGGTTTACCGAGCTTTAAGTCTTAAGGCGTATGATTAATGCTGAACGTAAAGGAAAGGTTACCAGACGCGGCAACCTTTAAGTTTTTGTTTCATTTTCCCGAAGTGATTCGGGTGAAACGCCAGCCGGATGACTCCTGTTTGAGGGTCTGTGTACCGGCTTTGTGGGGGTACAGAGTATGAAGTCGCATGAAGGTTTGGTTCGATTGAAACTGTTTCAGGTCAAGGAAAAGCGCCGTCAGCTCGGCCAGCTTGATCTCATGATGGGTGAATTCGAACGCATGGCTGCCGAATTGGACGCGCAGATTATGTCCGAGGAAAAGAAGGCGGGCATTACCGACACGTCGCATTTTGCCTACCCGACATTTGCCAAGGCTGCACGCCAGCGCCGTGACAATCTTTTTGATTCGATCCGTGATTTGAAGACTCAGAAAGACGATGCTGAGGCAGCGCTCTCCGAATCAGAAGCGGAACTGGCAAAAGCCGAGGCGCTGGAACAGCGCGACGGCAAGGTCCGTGACATGGACGAAATGCCTGTCGCCGACAAACGCGCCATGATTGGCTGAATTTAAAAAGAGGCAGCCACCTCTTTAATTCTGCTGCACCACATCCGCCCAATCCTTATGTCGAAGGGATTGGGCGCGCATGAACGGGCATAGCGGAATGATCTTCCATCCCCCTGCCCTTGCGTCTTCCACCGCATGCAGCGCGAGTGCCTGCCCTACGCCCTGTCCGCGCAGTTCATCCGGCACACCCGTATGATCGACAATGATCAGCTCGGGATTCACCCGCGAAAACGTCATTTCCGCCTCATGCCCCGAAACGACTGCCGCATAACGCCCGCCTTTCGCCGTTTCTTCCTTGGTGATGGTGATATCATTTGCCATTGAACTTCTCCTTGACGCCGAAAGTGCCTTGCCGTCATTCATGATCCGTTAGATCAGCTTTTAAGGCTAAGCGGAACACCATGGCAGCGACGAGATTTTTGATTCCCATCTTTCTTTTTATTGCAACCTTCTCACTGGCCTTGGGTCTCACCATGCCACTGATGAATGTCAGCAAGCTCTATTTCTTTGATGAGAACCCGTCTCTGGTCGGGCTCATTGCGGCTTTGTGGGCCGGCGGCGATTGGCTTCTGGCCGTTATCGTCTCGCTTTTTTCGGTGATTCTGCCGATTGGCAAATTGGCAGTCGCGCAATTGGCTGCTGCGCACGAACCCATCGCCGCGCGTCTTCTGCATCGCTGGATCGGCATTCTGTCAAAATGGTCGATGCTGGATGTATTGCTCGTGGCACTGGTAATTTTTGCTGCCAAGACCAGCGGACTTGCGACAGCAATTGCTCAGCCGGGCCTTTGGTTTTTTGCAGCCTCAGCCATTCTTTCCGCCATTGCCACGCATTTCATCGTGCAGCAGGAAAAAGCAGAATCCCAATCGTGAAGGCCAAAAACGGAAAAGGCTGGTCTCAACGACCAGCCTAAGCCTAACTCAAAGGCGACATCATCTAATGACGATATTGCTGTATCCGGGTCGTTCTTAATCCAGCCAGACCATGATCAGAGATCGAGGACTGCCAGGACAGGAACTCTTCCACCGTCAAAGTATAGCGATGGCAAGCCTCCTCAAGACTAAGAAGACCACCGCGCACAGCGGCAACCACCTCAGCCTTGCGGCGAATAACCCAACGCCGCGTGTTTGCGGGTGGAAGATCGGCGATGGTCAGCGGGCTGCCATCCGGGCCGATTACGTATTTTACTCTCGGTCGAACAAGATCGGTCATTGTACTCTCTACACTAAACTTCAAGACCTATCGCACCTGACATTACATGCAGGGCTTTAATAATTGCCTAAACCTCCGGTCATTCTCTGGTAACTTCTGTAAATTCCTGAAGATTATTCAAAACCCAGATTTTGCGGGCTCCCAAGGCTGCTATCCGCCGTTGCCATCACGACACGTCCCTCACCTTTGCGTGAGAAAAATGCGTCGCACACCACTTCCTGTTGGCAAGATCGAGTCAATTGACCTATATAGGGCCTTGAATATCCCTGCGCCGTTATGCCGCTGCAAGAACCGGATCTGCTTATGACACTGAATAATCTCGATCTGCCGGGCAAGCCGGAAGACACCCGTATCGTCGTCGCCATGTCTGGCGGCGTGGATTCTTCTGTTGTGGCGGGTATTCTGAAACGTCAGGGTTATGATGTCGTTGGCGTTACCTTGCAGCTCTATGATCATGGTGCATCGACCCATCGTGCTGGCTCGTGCTGTGCAGGGCAGGACATTGAAGATGCACGCCGCGTGTCCGAGCGTCTTGGCATTCCGCATTATGTTCTGGATTACGAAGCGCGTTTCCGCGAAGCCGTGATCGATCCTTTTGCCAACAGCTATGTCAGCGGCGAAACACCGATTCCGTGTGTATCCTGCAATCAGACCGTCAAATTTGCTGATCTGTTGCAGACAGCGCGCGATCTTGGCGCCGATGCGCTGGCCACCGGTCATTATATTCGCAGTCAGGCCAATGGCGCGCACCGCTCCCTGTATCGCCCTGTCGATTCGGACAAGGACCAGAGCTATTTCCTGTTTGCCACCACGCAGGAACAGATCGACTATCTGCGCTTTCCGCTTGGCGGGCTGACCAAGCCGGAAACCCGCGCTATTGCCGAGGAACTTGGCCTGACAGTCGCCAACAAGCAGGACAGTCAGGACATCTGCTTTGTGCCGCAGGGCAAATATTCAGACATTATTTCGAAGCTGAAGCCCGAAGCCGCCAATCCCGGTGATATCGTCCACATCGATGGCCGCGTCCTTGGCCGCCATGAAGGCATCGTTCACTACACGATCGGTCAGCGTCGCGGCATCGGCGTAGCTACAGGCGATCCGCTTTATGTGGTGCATCTTGATGCAGCCAATGCGCGTGTTGTTGTCGGCCCGCGCGAAGCGCTGGAAACCCGCAAAGTTTTCCTGCGCAACGTCAATTGGCTCGGTGATGACGCGCTTGCAAACATTCCCGAAGGCGGCGTTGAGGTTTATGCCAAGGTCCGCTCCACCCGTCCGCCACGCCCGGCTGTTCTGCATCACCGCGATGGCGAAACATGGGTGGAACTGATTGACGGCGAAAGCGGCATCGCACCCGGTCAGGCCTGCGTGCTCTATTCCGATGACAGCAACACCGCCCGCGTCTACGGCGGCGGCTTCATCGGCCGCTCGGAACGCGCGCCGCAGGCGGAAGCCATGCTCAAGCGTTTGGCACAGCAGGGTCAGGCTGTCGCCTGATCCCTAGCTATTTTGGTTTGCGCTGCAATTTTGTGGCGTGTGAGGTTATGGTTCGTGGTTCGTGGTTCGACAAGCTCACCATGAGGGAGAGTATGGATGCGAGGGGGCAAGTTCTGCAACCTTAGTGATCTGCAACGCTTGCGATTAGCGGCATTTGTGATCAGCAATCTTTGCAATTGGCGTTGCATCCACCCAAGCCCCTCATGGTGAGCTTGTCGAACCACGAACCCACGCACCACAAACAACAATCCATCGAGCTTAAAAACGCTTAAGCAGCGTTTTTCTGCTGGAACTCACGAATAGTCCCGATAATCCGGTCCTGATCCGCTTCACTCAAATAAGCGTGCATCGGCAGGCAAAGGATATTCTTCGGCAGGGTTTCCGACACAGCCAAACCACCGGGTGCTTGCATGTAATGTGAATAAGCCTCCTGCAAATGCAGCGGCTTCACATAATAAATCACTGACGGAATGCCGTTGGCCTGCAAATGGGCCTTTAGCGCATCACGGTTGGCAGTCTCGATCGCATATTGCGCCCAGGCAGAGCGCGAACCCTCAGGCATGTACGCAACCTTGACCACATCCTTCAGACCATTGGCATAGCGCTTGGCCACAACCTGCCGCGCTTCCATCTCGTCTTCGAGAATGGCCAGCTTTTCGATGAGGATCGCCGCCTGTATCGTATCAAGGCGCGAATTCATGCCGACACGCACATTGTCATACTGCGTCTCGCCCTTGCCGTGGAACAGAATGGAACGCAGCAGATCAGCCAGTGCCCCATCATTGGTGAACATGGCACCGCCATCACCATAGCAACCCAAAGGCTTGGCCGGATAGAAGCTCGTCGCGCCGACATGGCCGAATGCACCGCACATGGCATTGTCGCGCTTGCCACCGATGGACTGCGCCGCATCTTCAATCACAAACAGACCGTATTTGTCGGCAATCGCCGATACTGACGTATAGTTAGCGGCAAGACCGAACAGATCAACAGGAATGATAGCCTTTGGCTGCAGGCGGCCTTCGGCAAGCACGGCCTTGATGGCGGCTTCAAGCTGCTCGACATTGATATTGTACGTATCAGCATCCACATCGACGAATACAGGCTCGGCACCGACAAGCGCCACAACTTCCGCCGTGGCCGCAAAAGTGAAGCTTGGGCAGAACACTGCGTCGCCGGGGCCAATGCCGCGCGCCATCAATGGAATCTGCAGTGCATCCGTACCATTGGCGCAGGCAACCACATGCTCGACGCCAAGATACTCACCAAGGCGCTTTTCAAACTCAGCAACCTCAGGTCCAAGAATATATTTGCCTTCACGCACCACTTTGGCGATTGCCGCATCAAGCTTGTCGCTAATCCGTTCACGCTGTGCGCCGAGATCGATGAACTGCATCATTGCTCCAATATAAATGTCTCCGCGAATCCGTCGCGGAAAACGGTCAAGACAACTCTTTAGTGGGGCCGTGGGAGGTCTGCCAGACGTTGTCGTTCAAAGTTTGTCCGGTCTTGTAACAACGCTTGAGCCTTAGGGCAATGATGCGGTGGTTTTTGGACCTGTGATGGGCGTGGTTCGTGGTTCGTGGTTCGTGGTTCGTGGTTCGACAAGCTCACCATGAGGGAAAGTGAGAATGCAACGATAATCGCCAACGTTTCAGAATATAGCTCCCCTCACCCTGAGCCTGTCGAAGGGCTCATGGTTGTTATATCGAACCACGAACCGCTTTTGCTTACCACATATCGTCAGCAGGCAATCAACCGACCTTGCCGTGTGCAACAGTACCGGCAGTCAGAATCCGCAAGACACGAATCGCTTCTTCACCATCCGTCAGCGGCTCACTGCGTGTGTTGATACTGTCGATGAAATTCTGGCATTCGCGCGTTAACGGCATGCCTTGCGCAATCTTCACATAAGTGGGCTCTTCCGTTGTCGATGCCCACTGGCCGTTGTCCTGCCAGATCGAGTGCTTATAGACCGCAAGCTTCTTGTCCCACTGCTCCATGTCGTCAAAGACTGCCATGGCCTTGGTTCCGACAACCGTAAGTCGGCGCTCGCGATAGGGATTGAGGCGCGAGGCAAAAAGGTGTCCGCGAATATTATTGGGAAAGCGCATATGCAGATGTGCGAAATCGCTCAGGTGATCGAGCACCGCAGCACCCTCGCCGCGCACTTCCAGCGGCTCCGTGCCGGTAATCGCCAGAATCATCGACAGGTCATGCGGGGCAAGATCCCACAGCGCATCATTTTCCGTGTGGAACTTTCCAAGCCCCAGACGATGGGAATGGATATAGCGCACATCACCGAGATCACCGGCTTTGATCAGTTCAAGAAGCTTTTCAAACGCCGGGTGAAAGCGCAGCACATGGCCAACCATGAAAATGCGTCCATTATCACGCGCGGCTTGCACAGCAGCCACTGCATCAGGAACGGTCAGAGCAATCGGCTTTTCGACAAGCACATCCTTGCCATTGGTAACGGCACGAATCGCGGCAGCCGCATGGAACTGCGGCGGCAGGGCCATAACGATGGCGTCAACGTCGGGATGGGTAAAAAGATCCTCGACTTCAATATGCAGAACATTCTGCTCCGCGGCGAAGCCGGCGGCGCGATCAGTGTTCTGGTCGGAGACCGCAAACAGCGCCCCGAGACTCTTCAATGTCCGGATATGATTGCTGCCCCAATAGCCGCAACCCAGCACTGCAATCCGTGGAGCCATCTTTTCAGCCTTTTTCATCACGGCATCCAATATCCGCAGGAAGAAACGAACACAAGTCTTGGATAAGGAGAAGATTGCTTGACAGGTCGTTGCTCCCCACATATATCCGCCCCGTCCCTGTCAATTGACAGCGCGTCCCCCGGTCCTCATTTGCAGGCTAACCGTTCACGGGTCGCATGACATATGGGGCGAAGTAGCTCAGTAGGTTAGAGCAGAGGAATCATAATCCTTGTGTCGGGGGTTCGAATCCCTCCTTCGCTACCATTTCCTTCCCAAAGAAGGCGGTTTTCAGATCAGATTGTTGCAAATTGTAGCTGAAATCGCGATTCTGATTTTTGGCAGCATTTTTTACAGCCTTATGTCTTCCCGGCCTCCCACTCGGTCCGAAGAATAGCCATTACAAGCTCATCCCTGTAGATTCCGCCAAAATACGCACTCCCCCGCGCAATCCCTTCGGGTATGAAGCCTGCGGCCATATATGCACGGCGCGCACGCATGTTTTCGGGGAAAACTCCCAGCCAAACGCGGTGGGCATCGGTTTCAATGAAAATACGGTCAAGAACCGATTGCAGAAATCTTCGGCCATATCCTTGTCCCGGTTTTAGCATTGCGATGCGCTTTACCAGTGACACACGATCCGGTGAGGACCAATCGCGCACGATTGCAAATCCGATAATTTCGTCCGCGTCTTTGGCAATGAAATATCTGTGTTTTTCGTCGGCAAGAGCAACTCTATGCCGCTCTTCGTCCCATCGGCCGACGACAGTGTCGTATCCATCAAGACGTTCAGTCCTCAAAATCACAGGCAAATCCGACTCGGTCGCTCTAACCACTTGAATATCAGCCATCTTCTGTATCCGCCAGTAATCGCATCGACACCAATGACCGCAGGGAGTTTGGCAACCAACCCATTAGCGCAGTCACTTTACCCCGAAATTTGAAACTTGTGGTTGGTGGACAACCCTTCTGATTATCTCCACAAGTCAAACATTAAACAAGCATTGCCGACGTTGGCTTGCTGCAATTCATATTTGATTTTTTTAAGCTGTTTTCGGGTCTGAGAATGAAATGTTATTTGATCAATATGGATCGCTCAACCGAACGGTTGGCGAGAATGGAAAAACTATTTACAGAACTGGGAATAGCGTTTGAGCGGGTCGCAGCAGTTGACGGTCGCTTGATCACGGATTCTGAGATGGCCGAATTAGTGTGGCAGCGACCAGACGAACCTGCCATGACACGTTCAGAAGTTGGATGTTATCTCAGCCACAGAAAATGCTTCGAGTTGATAGCCGAAGGCGAGACAGACCACGCCGCAATTTTCGAAGACGATGCAACACTGTCCCCTGCTATCGCAGATTGGCTCCAGAATTCAGCGTGGCTTCCAACAGACGCGGATATCATCAAACTGGAAACAACCGGCTGCAAGGTTCTGACTGACAAGCCAATTCATCGTTCATCAGACGGCCGTGAAATTGCTCGTCTTTTGAGCACCCACAACTGCACAGCAGGATATATCGTATCGAAACAATGTGCAAAGCGCCTCTGGCATGGGACAGCTTACGTTACCACGGGGATTGATGAACTGCTTTTCAACCCTGAGTATGAGCTTTTTGCCAAGCTGACCATTTACCAAATCAGTCCCGCCCTGTGCAAACAGGCAATGATCCAATCTACAATTGGTCGATATGAGGTACCCCGGGCAAAACCATTTGCAAGAATAATACGCGAAGGGATGCGACCATTCAGGCAGATAGCTGAACAAGTATGGCGAGCATGGATTAAAATTCGATATGCCCAATCCTGGAGCCGCATACCATTCGCCTGATCATTCGGTAAATCAGCTATACGGGACCTGACAGTCTTTATTATTCAGCGTTTTAACAATTCAAACCCTACGAATAAATACTGTCTATCTGGTTTTACGGAATATCTATTTCGTTTTCCGTATATTACGCCAATGATCAACTATATATACTTCCGCCTCCGATGAGTTTTCTCATGTAAACGGATTTTTCTGAATTATCAGAATCAGAAAACGGGGGGACTGAAGATGTTACGGGCAATTATACAAATCTGCACAGCTACCATCATCGCGTTTTTCTTTCTGACAGCAGCATCAAATGCGCAGGCGACAAGAACCTGGGTGTCGGGCGTTGGCGATGATGCCAATCCTTGCAGCCGGACGGCGCCCTGCAAGACGTTTGCCGGAGCAATCTCGAAAACTGCGATCAGCGGCGAAATCAACATTATTGATCCGGGTGGCTTTGGCGCAGTCACCATCACCAAATCAATCAGCATCGTCGGCGAAGGCGGGACAGCCGGAATTCTGGCAGCTGGCACAAACGGCATTATTGTCAATGTAGCGGCGACGGACAGGGTTGTTCTGGACGGACTTGATATTGAAGGGGCTGGCTCGGGCCTGAACGGTGTTCGGATGATCGGAGCGGGGACATTGCTGATCCGCAACTCTTCCATCAGGAATTTTCGCGGTGGCACCGGCTTCGGCGTTGATGTTCAAGCGGCCACGTCAACACGCGTGGTTATCGATAATACGTTGATTTTCGGGAATACCGGAGGGATCAATATCAAGGCTCTGGCTGGCAATAACGTTGTCATCCTGCAACGCAGTACAGTGGAATCCAATAATGTGTTTGCAGGGAAAGTTGACGGTGCGAGTTCGCTGATTTTGAACGGAACAACATTAACCGGAAATGCGACCAGCCTCAGTATTGTCAATGGCGGCGCGGTCATCTCCTATGGGAACAATGTGATCCGTGGCGTCGGGTTGCCGACACAGACGGTGCCTTTGCAGTGATTTCAAACTCCTGCGGCGACCGCATTGCCGCAGGAATCACGCAGGGTTGGTTCAGCATCGGTATTTTGCATCGGGAACAACGACCAGCTTGCCGACAAAACCTTTTGCCATGAAGTCGCTTTGGGCCCGGTGGAATTCAGAGAGTGGATAAACGCCGCCAACCAGCGGTTTGAGCTTGCCATCCTCAATGTAGCTGATGATACGGCGAAAATCGCCGCGCGTGCCCTGCGATGATCCGTGCAGCTGCAATTGCTTCAGATACATGGTTCGAAGGTCAAGCTGCACCACAGGTCCGGCAATTGCACCGGCGGTTGTGTAGCGGCCTTCCGGGCGCAGGATTCGCAAAAGATCATTGAACATCCGCCCGCCAACAAGATCGGCAACGACATCAATGGGTTTGCCGCCAAGAACATGCTCCACAGCGCTGATGAGACCGACTTCCCCGCGGGTGATGACGGCCTCGGCACCGATATCGAGTAAGGCCTGCTCCTTGCCAGCGCCGACAATCGCATAGGGAATGGCCCCGCGTGCCCGTGCCAGCTGGACTATGCCGGAACCCACGCCGCCCGAAGCGCCGGTCACCAGAACTCGTTCACCGGACTTCAGCCCGGCGCGTTCAAGCATCTGTTCACCGGTCAGATAGGCACAGCAAAACGTTGCCAGTTCGATATCGCTCATAGCCGTGTTCACGACATGGGCATTCTCGGCTGGCACTGCTACATATTCGGCATATCCGCCATCGCGGCCATGCCCGATGTAGTCGATATCGGCAAGGCTATCGTCATCGCGATTGTAGATGGAGAAATCCACCATCACCCGTTCGCCGATACGGCTGTCAGAAACGCCTGCCCCGACTGCCGCGATATGGCCAACAATATCCGTTCCCTGAATACGCGGAAACGTCAGCGTCGGCTCCTGTCGCCGCCAGGTTGAAACCGCATTCACATCATCTTCTGTGCCGTAAGCGCCCTGGCGCACCCACACATCCGTATTGTTCATCCCGCAGGCGGAAATTTCGATCAGGACTTCCCCGGCTGCCGGTTGTGCAACCGGCACATCCGTCCGGTAAACAAGCTTGTCGAGATCACCGTGGCCTGTCAGCAGGACGGCTGACATCGTGCGAGAAACCATATCCATGCTCCTGCACTCAAAGTGTCTTTGCAACGGCGTCTACGGCGGCAGCCGCTGCCTTCACAATGATATCAGCCTCATCTTTTGTCAGGCACAGCGGCGGTGCAAAGCCGAGAATATCACCTTGTGGCATCGCCCGGCCGATTACGCCGCGTTCCGCCAGCGCAGCCGATATTTGCGGACCGACCTTCTGCGAGGAATCGAAGAATACCCGGTCGTCACGATCCTTGACGAATTCGACCGCCGCCAGCATTCCATCACCGCGCACGTCTCCGACGATGGGATGGCTTCCCAGCGCATCCGCCAGCGCTTTGCGGAAATAGGCGCCGGTCTCACCCGCATTGGTTACGAGATCAAGCTTATCAATGAGTTCCAGATTGGCAACGCCCGCGGCAGCACAGATCGGGTGGGCCGAATAGGTCCAGCCGTGGCCGAGCGAACCGAGCTTATCCGAGCCCTCTACCAGGACCTGCCAGACTTTGTCGCCGACGATAACGCCTGACAGCGGCGCATAGGCGGAAGTCAGCCCCTTGGCGATGGTGATCAGATCCGGCTTGATGCGATAATGATCAGAGCCGAACATCGTGCCCAGACGGCCAAAGCCAGTCACAACTTCATCGGCCACCAGCAGCACATCATATTTATCGAGGACGGCCTGTATTTTCGCCCAATAACCCGCGGGCGGCGGCACGATACCACCGGTACCGAGGATCGGCTCGCCAATGAAGGCGGCCACAGTCTCCGGCCCTTCGGCAAGAATCATTTCTTCCAGCTTGTCCGCGCAATGCTGGGAAAACTGCTCTTCGCTCATGGAGCGGTCTTCCCTGCGGAAATAATACGGTGCTTCCGTATGGAGAATTGGCGCACGCGGCAGATCGAAGGCATTGTGGAAGAGGTCGAGACCGGTCAGGCTTCCCGTCATGACACCTGAGCCATGATAGCCGCGCCAGCGGGAAATGATCTTCTTCTTTTCCGGCCGTCCGAGCACATTGTTGTAGTACCAGATCAGCTTGATATTGGTCTCGTTGGCATCGGACCCGGAAAGGCCGAAATAGACGCGGCTCATTCCTTCAGGTGCCCGGTCGATGATCATCTTGGCCAGCGTAATCGAAACCTCTGTGCCGTGACCGACATAGGCATGATAATAAGCAAGCTCTTTGGCCTGCTCAGCAATCGCTTCGGCAATTTCCTGCCGCCCATAGCCGACATTGACGCAATAGAGCCCGGCAAACGCGTCGAGACTCTTTTTGCCGTTCACATCGAAAATATGCACGCCGTCGCCGCCCTTGATCACCCGTGTCGGGCTTTCGCCGCGCGCATGGGTGCCCATATGGGTCGACGGATGGAAAAAGTGATCGCGATCCCAGGCGTTCAGTTCGTTTGAACGGTCCAACATGTCCATTGCTCCTGCGTTTTGCTTCAGCCCGCTTCGAGGCAGAGATATTTAAGTTCGGTGAAAGCTTCGATGCCGTGGCGCGACCCCTCCCGCCCGAGGCCGGATTGCTTGACGCCGCCAAAGGGGATGGGCGCACCGGTGATTTTCACCCGGTTTATCGCAACCATGCCATATTCAAGCGCCCGGCCCATGCGCAGCATGCGCTGACCATCACGAGTGACGACATAGGCGACAAGGCCATATTCCGTGTCGTTCGCCCGGCGGATGACATCATCCTCGTCATCAAACACGGTAACAGCGGCAACGGGTCCAAAGGTCTCTTCCCGCATGATCAGCGCATCATCGGGCACGCCAACCAGCAGCGTGGGCTGATAGAACAACGGCCCTGCCCCATGACGTTTGCCGCCCGCAACGCACCGCGCACCGCGACCGAGTGCGTCTTCCACCTGCTCTTCAACCTTCTGCACGGCGCGTTCATGCATCAATGGCCCGATTTCTGCGCCTTGCGTCAGCCCGGATGCTACTTTCAGCGCGGCAATCTTGCGAGCAAAGGCTTCGACAAAAGCGTCATAGATTGGCCGCTCCACGTAGATGCGATTGGCCGCCAGACAATCCTGACCTGACGTCGCGAATTTGGCGCCGATGGCAATATCCACGGCACGCTCAATGTCACTGTCAGCAAAGATGATCAGGGGCGCATGGCCGCCCAGTTCCATGATGAGGTTTTTCATCGTCGGCGCACATTGGGCGGCAAGCAGGCGTCCGATTTCTGTTGAACCGGTAAAACTCAGCGCCCGCACACGCGGATCAGCGCAGAGCGCCCCGACGATAGGCGCTGCCTTGCCAGTGATGATGTTGAAAACACCTGATGGTATCCCTGCCCGCTCTGCCAGTTCCGCAAGCGCAAGGGCAGAAAGCGGCGTCTCGGATGATGGGTGCGCAACAATCGTGCAGCCCGCAGCAAGTGCCGCAGCCGCTTTGCGCGTCAGCATGGCCGATGGAAAGTTCCATGGCGTGACGATGCCGACAACACCGACAGCTTCACGGCTCACCATCATTTGGGCACCGGGCAAATGGCTGGTAACACTCTCCGCGTTGAGCCGTTTGCCTTCCTCCGCACAAAATTCGATGAAGGACGCGGCATAGTCGATCTCGCCGCGCGATTCATCCAGCGGTTTGCCCTGCTCAAGCGTCATAATCAGCGCCAGATCATCCTTGGCGGCAAGGATCAGTTCGTACCATTTACGCAAAATTGCGGCGCGCTGTTGCGGCAGAAGCGAGCGCCATGGGCCGAATGCACGCGACGCGGCATCTATGGCCAGAGCCGTCTCTTCCGCACCGAGGGTCGCGACCCAGGCCACCGGCATTCCCGAGGCCGGATCGCGCACCTCGAATGTTTGCCCGCCTCTACCGGCAGTCCAGTGCCCATCCACATAGGCAAGGTCGCGCAACATCCTGCGATCCTGCAGACGGTCAAGTCCATCATGGCGTTCGGGTCGTGCAAAATGGGCGGACATCGGGCTCTCCCTTGAAATACCCGGTAAGGCTCGCTGATCCCGGCAGGAGAGAGTGACTGTATTTTATGATCCGGAGAGAGAGATTGTCCGAATTGCCGTCCCGATTTGGAGAGATGGACTACGGGTTTCAGTCTTGCGACTGGATCAATGCATGCACGGGGAGTGCCGTTTCCTCTTTTACCGTCTTGGTGATGATGTAGGAAAAATAGCGGTCAATGCCGAGTTCGCGCTGCAACAGATCGTCAATCAGGCGTTGATAGGCATCAATGTCCCGCGCGACGATTTTCAGGATGTAATCAACGCCGCCGCCAACCGACCAGCAGGAAGTTACCTCTGGCAAGAGCTTGATCGCTCGCTCGAACCGCTCAAAATCCGTCTGCTTGTGCGATCCGAGTGTGACCTCCACGAGAATGCTGGCTACCGGGGCCACCAGCCGCAGGGCCAGACGCGCATGATAACCGGTGATAATTCCCGCTTTTTCCAGCCTGCGAAGCCGCGTCCAGCATGGCGTCGGCGAGATACCCGCCCGCTCGGCAAGCGCGAGTTTGGTGATCCGCCCATCCTGCTGGATGGCGTCGAGAATACGGATATCGATTGCGTCAAGCCGAGGTAAGCCCATCATCATTCCAGTTCAAAGGGTGGATAGATCATGGCCTTGTGTTTTTCTCATTGTCAATTGACCTGATTTCAATCAATCTCAAATCATGACATTATGGCGACCCGATATCAGTTCACTAATCCGCCCTGCCTACCTTTCTCTGGCGGACCAGATTGCTCGCGCTGTGGGTGACGGTACGCTGGAAGCAGGCGCACGCCTGCCGACGCACCGGAAGATGGCCGAAGACCTGAAACTGTCGGTGCAAACTGTCAGCCGGGCCTATGAGGAACTTATCCGCCGGGGCTTGCTGTCAGGCGAAACCGGGCGCGGCAGTTTCGTCAAGGCGCAGCGGCGCGAGATCGACCAGCCCTATCTGCCCGAGCGCCTTGGCGAAGTGATCGATCTGTCGATCCTCAAGCCGGTCTGCGAGAAAATGCATCATGAGCGGCTAAAGAAAGCGCTCAGCTGGCTTTCCGAGACGTTGCCCGCAAGTTCTGCCCTGTCCTTCCGTCCGAACGTAGTCTTCCCCCGTCACCGCGCTACGGCTGTCAAATGGCTGCGTGAGTGCGGCCTTGATGTTCCCGCTTCAAATATCAGCGTGACCAATGGCGCGACGGCTGCGATGACCGTCGCCATCATGAGCGTTGCGCCGGTTGGTTCTACCATTGCAACCGAGGCGACCGGGCATCACACGCTTGTCCCGCTCGCCTCCTATCTGGGCTTGACCCTCAAAGGCATTGCCATTGATGATCAGGGGATTATCCCCGAAGCACTTGATGCGGCGTGCAGGGAATCCAGCATTCGCGCGCTGTTCGTGCAACCTGTTGCCATCAACCCGTGCGCAACGGTGATGGGCTCCATCCGCCGCGCACAGATTGTCGAGGTCGCCCGCAAGCGCGATATCGCTATCGTTGAAAGCGACATTCTCGGGCCCCTCGTCGAGGATCGTCCGCCCCCCATTGCAGCGCTGGCACCGGAACGAACCCTCTATTTCACCAGCTTCACCAAAACAGTCGTACCGGGTTTGCGGATTGGTTATCTCGCCGCGCCCGACCGCTATGTCGCCGCCGTTGCCAACCGGCATCTTGTCTCCAACTGGATGGCAACGCCCATGGTGGCGGAGATCGCCACCCGCTGGGTCGAAGATGGCACGGCCATGGAACTGGTGCAGTGGCAGCGGGAGGCGCTGCGGCGTAGACACGAGATTGCCTCGCAGGTGCTTGCGGGCACATTCTTTCGCTCCCACCCGCAAAGCCTGCATATCTGGTTGCCATTGACCGACGGGCGAACGGAAGAAACCTTCGTTGCCCAGGCACGATTGCAGAATGTCGCCATTGCTCCCGGCGCGTCATTCCGCATTTCGCAGGAAGACTGGAAGCCCGCCGTGCGCATATCGCTCGGTTCGACCACCGAAGCGGAATTGCTGCGCGGCCTGACCGTGGTGGGAAGTCTGCTGCAGGGCGACCCCGAGCACCTGCTGCTCGCGATTTAGCCACAACGCGCAATTTCATGGCAATAAAACTTATATTGTCATGATTTAATTTTTACAATTGACATGATTTGATAAGTCTCTCATCGTTTAGGGCATAGCCGGTCTCAACCAGAGGGAGAGACGTATGCCGCCAATCAAAGAGACCAGAACGAAAGCAACGGGCCAGCCGCCGATCATCGAGATCGACGGCATCAGCAAGAGCTTCGGCGCGTTCAAAGTTCTTGATCAGTTGTCATTCAATGTCGCGCCGGGCGAAAAGCTCGCGCTCATTGGTCCGTCCGGCTCCGGCAAGACCACAATCCTGCGCATTCTCATGACGCTGGAAGGCATTGATAGCGGCGACATCCGGATTTCTGGCGAACACCTTTATCAAATGCCTGGGAATGGCGGTCTTCGACCGGCCGACGAGAACCATCTGCACAAAATGCGTGCGCAGATCGGCATGGTGTTTCAGCTGTTCAACCTGTTTCCGCATAAATGCGTTCTCGACAACGTGACGCTTGCGCCGATGCTCACCAAGAATACACCGCGCAAGCAGGCCGAGGAGCAGGCCATGCAATTGCTTGAAATGGTGGGCCTCGCTGACAAGGCGAAGTCTATGCCGTCACAATTATCTGGCGGCCAGAAGCAGCGTGTCGCCATTGCCCGAGCCTTGGCATTGCAACCCAAGATCATGCTTTTTGACGAGGTAACATCCGCGCTCGATCCGGAGTTGGTGGAAGAGGTGCTCAACGTTCTTTGGCGCCTGTCCGAAGAGACTGACATGACCATGCTGCTCGTCACGCACGAGATGGGTTTTGCCCATGAGTTTGCCGATCGGGTCCTGTTCTTTGATCGAGGCAAGATCGTTGAGGACGGCAAGCCCGAAGAAATCTTCCGCAATCCCAAACAGGAACGCACGCAGACATTCCTGAAAAAGATCATCGCTGCCGGTCACAGGGTCTGATCGCAGCACCTGCACACCTTAAAACACAAGAAAACTGAGGAGTTGGGAACATGTTGAATTTGAAAACAATCAGTGCATCGATTGGAGCGATGGCACTCACCGCGCTGGCGCTTTCCACGCCGGTCAAGGCCGACGAAGCGCTCGATAAACTGAAAGCGCAGGGCTTTGCCCGCATCGCCATCGCGAATGAACCACCTTTTACTGCCGTCAAACCAGATGGCAGTGTTTCCGGTGCGGGCCCGGATGTTGCCCGCGCCGTCTTCAAGAAGCTTGGTGTTGCTGATGTCGTCGCGTCGATTTCCGAATATGGCGCAATGATTCCGGGTCTTCAGGCCGGGCGGCATGATGTGGTGACAGCAGGACTTTTCATGAAGCCGGAGCGATGCCGCGCCGTCGCCTATTCCGAGCCGATCCTGTGCGATGCCGAAGCATTTCTGGTGAAGAAGGGCAATCCCAAGGGCTTCAAAAGCTACAAGGATATTGCGGTTGACGCAAAAGCAACCATCGGCGCTCCCGGTGGCGGTACGGAAGAGCGACTGGCGCTGGAAGCCGGTGTGCCGCGTGACCGCGTCATCGTTGTTCCCGATGGCCAGAGCGGCATCAAAATGCTGCAGGATGGACGTATTGACGTTTATTCCCTGCCGGTTCTCTCGATCAACGATCTGGTCAAAAAGGCCAACGACCCGAGCGTTGAAGTTTTCGCGCCCGTGGTGAATGCGCCTGTCTATTGTGATGGCGCCGCCTTCCGCAAGGATCAGACCGCCCTGCGCGACGAATTCGACAAGGTGCTCGCCGAAATGAAGGCTTCAGGCGAATTTACGAAGATCGTCGAGCCTTACGGCTTCTCGGCCAAGGCAGCCATGTCGACCACGCGCGACAAGCTTTGCGCTGGCTGACAGACAGCCCAGTCACGGTCACTCCTGTCCTGAAACAGGAGTGACCAATCATTTTCGCCAAGAACGAGAGCATGACCGATGGGCCAGTGGGCCGGATATTTACAGCTGATTCTGGAAGGGGCGCTTGTGACGATCAAGCTGACCCTGCTGGGGTCTGTGCTTGCGCTGATCATGGCTTTTATCGCTGGCCTTGGCAGGATATCGCGATTTTGGGCCGTTCGCGCGCTGGCCACGGCCTATATTGAATTCTTTCGCGGCACATCCATCTTCGTCCAACTCTTCTGGGCTTATTTCGTGCTGCCGCTGTTTGGCTTTTCGTTGACACCCCTGCAGGCTGGCGTTCTGGCGCTGGGTCTCAATGTGGGAGCCTATGGCGCCGAAGTCGTGCGTGGGGCAATCAAATCCATCGGCAAGGAACAGTATGAGGCCTGCATCGCGCTGAACTTCAACCGGTGGCAGAGCCTGCGCCATATCATCCTGCCGCAGGCTTTCGTGCTGATGCTGCCAACCTTCGGCAACAACGCGATAGAGTTGTTGAAAGCCTCCGCCGTCGTCTCGCTGATTTCCCTTTCGGATATGACCTTTCAGGCGCAGGTCGTGCGCGCCCAGACGGGCAGCACGCTTATGCCGTTCCTGACCATTCTCGTTCTCTATTTCCTCATGTCATCGGTCATTTCGTACTCAATCCGTGGATTGGAACGCTATCTGACGCGCGGCCTTGATGGTGTGAGGTCGTAAAATGGAATGGGATTGGGCCTTTGTTGTTGAAATTCTTCCGACCCTCATCGAGGGCGTGAAGATCACCATTCTGGCGACCCTTCTGGGTTCCGTTCTTGCTGCGATCCTTGGCCTTGGGCTGGCGATCCTGCGCCGTTCGAAGAATACATTCGTATCGAAGCCGGTGGGCTTTCTTGCCGACTTCATTCGCGGCACACCATTGCTGGTGCAGCTTTATTTCATCTTCTATGTCCTGCCCGATGCGGGCATCACCCTTTCGCCGCTTGTGGCCGGTGTGATCGGCCTTGGTCTGCACTACGGCACATACACGGCAGAGGTCTATCGCGGTGGCATTGACAATGTGGCGCGCGGCCAGTGGGAAGCCGCCCGTGCCTGTAATCTCTCAGTATTTCAGACCTGGACGCGGATCATTCTTCCGCAGGCATTACCACCAATGATCCCGGCGCTCGCCAACTACTTCATCGCCATGTTCAAGGAAACACCGCTGCTGTCAGCCATCACCGTGCTTGAGCTGATGAATCAGGCGCGCAGCATCGCCAATTACAACTACCGCTACATTGAACCGATTACTCTGGTGGGCGCTTTCTTCCTGGTGATCAGTCTTGTGTCCGTCATTGCCCTGCGCTGGCTCGAACGCCGTTATGGCAAGATTGAGGAGAGGTAAAATGGGTATTCCGATCAAGGTCACCCAAACCATGACACCGCTTGGCTTTGATGACCGCCCCATTGCCAAGCGCGTTGGTCTCGTGATCCTCGCTACCGACCACACGACGGAGCCGGATTTTCAGCGGATGGTCGCCAGCGATAGCATCGGTCTCTACACAGCCCGCATTCCCTACGCCAACCCGACAACGCCGGAAAATCTGCGCCTGATGCAGCCGGAGCTAACCAGCGGTGCCGGGTTGATCCTGCCCGACGAAGATCTCGACGCGATCTGCTATTCCTGCACATCCGCGTCGGTGGTTATTGGCGACGATGAAATTGAGGCGGCAATCAAGACTGCCAAGCCCGGTGTGCCTGTCATTACACCACCACTTGCGGCAGTTCGCGGCCTGCATGCCTTTGGTGCCCGGCGCGTCAGCGTTCTCACACCCTATACCGTCGAAACCAGCACACCGATGCTCGCTTATTTCACCGCCAAAGGTTTCGACATCGTTCGTTTCACCTGTTTCGGCCTTGAGGACGACCGCGAAATGGCACGCGTGACACCTGCATCGCTTGTGGCGGCTGCGAGCGAAGCCATGGCCCCAGATTGCGATGCCCTGTTCATATCCTGCACCGCATTGCGCGCTGCAATCGCTGCACCGCAGATCGAGGCAGCTATCGGCAAACCCGTCATCACCAGCAATCTTGCCACGGCATGGGCAACGTTGCGTCTGTGCGGCGAGGATCAGCCGCGACCGGAACTGGGGCAATTAATGACCCGTCCCATGGCCGCCTGGTAGAACAATATGGCCGGAACATTCGTCACCCTGACCGAAATCGAGGCCGCACGCGCAGTAATTGCGCCGCATGTTTTGCGCACGCCAATGGCTTCCTCGCTAAGCCTGACTGAGAAAACAGGTATGCCTGTCCATCTCAAACTCGAACACCGGCAGATTACCGGGGCATTCAAGCTGCGCGGCGCACTTAACGCGCTGAGCAGATTATCGCCAGATGAAAGGCAGCGCGGCGTTGTCACCGCATCAACCGGCAATCATGGCCGCGCCCTCGCCTATGCCGCCGGCTTGCAAGGCGTTCGGTCAATCATCTGCATGTCGAACCTCGTACCCGGCAACAAGATCGACGAAATCCGCAAACTCGGCGCCGAAATCCGCATTGTTGGTCAATCGCAGGACGACGCCCAGCAAGAGGTGGAAAAGATCGTCGCGCAGGATGGTCTGATCATGGTTCCGCCCTTTGATAGCCCAGCCATTATCGCCGGTCAGGGAACGATCGGGCTCGAAATCATCGAAGAAGTGCCCGACGTTGAAACCGTGCTCGTTCCACTTTCCGGCGGGGGGCTCATTTCTGGAATTGCAGCTGCGATCAAAGCCTTGAAGCCAAAGACAAAGATCATCGGCGTTTCAATGCAGAATGGCGCTGCCATGGCCGCCAGTCTGAAGGCGGGACATCCGGTAAAGGTTGCCGAACAGGCCAGTCTCGCAGACTCGCTCGGCGGCGGCATCGGTCTCGACAACCATGTGACGTTTCACATGGTGCGTGATCTGGTCGATGAAGCCGTCCTGCTTACTGAAGATGAAATCGCTGCGGGTATCGTCCACGCCTACATACAGGAGCGGGAGATCATCGAAGGCGCCGCCGCCGTCGGCATCGGAGCGCTGCTCGCGGGCAAGATCAGGTTGCAGGGGCCAGTCGTCGCACTGCTTTCCGGTCGCAATATCGACATGGATCAGCATCGCCGCGTCATTGCCAAACATTATGCAAAGGGGAGCGTGCCATGCCCCGCATGACCATTCTTACCGAAGCTGATCTGCGCCGCATCGTTTCTCTCGACCTTGATGCGGTCGCATGTGTCGAAGCTGCTTTCGAGGCGCTTGCGACCAAGGCTGTCGCCATGCCGCCGATCCTGCGGCTGGACATCCCCGAACATCGCGGCGAAGTGGATGTCAAAACCGCCTATATCCCCGGCATTGATGCCTTCGCGATCAAGATCAGCCCCGGTTTCTTCAACAATCCACAAATCGGCCTTCCGAGTGTCAATGGCATGATGGTGCTGTTCTCCAGCAAAACAGGGCTGGTGGAAGCTCTGCTCCTCGACAACGGATATCTCACCGACGTCCGCACCGCGGCGGCTGGGGCAGTGGCAGCGAAATATCTTGCCCGCAAGGACGCAAGCGTGGCGACAATCTTCGGCGCAGGCGTTCAGGCACAGCTGCAGCTGAAAGCGCTGACACTGGTGCGCCCCATTGGCGAGGTACGTCTCTGGGCGCGCGATCTGCAAAAGGCTGAAGCAACCGCCGAGCATATGCGGGTGGAGCACGGCATTGAAATACAGGTTGAAAGCAATCCGGCAAAGGCGGTGGCGGGAAGCCATATCATTGTCACGACAACCCCATCCGAGGAACCATTGCTGCGCGCCGAATGGCTGGAACCCGGTCAGCATGTAACCGCCATGGGGTCTGATGCCGAGCATAAAAATGAGCTTGATCCGGCCATCATCCGCTTCGCCGATCTCTACGTTGCCGACAGCCTGAAACAGACACGGCGGCTGGGCGAACTGCACCACGCCATAGCAGCTGGACTAATCCCCGAAGGTCAGGCCTTTCCGGAACTCGGCACCATTATCGCAGGTGCCAATCCCGGCCGCCAGTCAGATCATGCGATCACGATTGCCGATCTGACCGGAACAGGTGTTCAGGACACCGCCATTGCCACGCTTGCCCGCGACCGCGCCAAAGATGCTGGCGCCGGAACCGCGTTTGAAAGTTGATATCCGAAAGTGAGGAAACAGGTATGACCGAGCCCAATCTGAAGTTCAGCCGCGAAGAATTCGCGCAAAGGCTGGCAAAAACCCGCAAGGCGATGGAAAAGAAGGGCATAGATGTTCTCATCTGCAGCGATCCATCCAATATGGCGTGGCTCACGGGCTATGATGGCTGGTCGTTCTACGTGCATCAGGCAGTGATTGTTCCACCTGAAGGCGAACCCATCTGGTATGGCCGTGGTCAGGACGCCAATGGCGCCAAGCGAACCGCCTATCTCCACCACGATAATATTGTCGGTTATCCCGATCATTATGTCCAATCCACCGAGCGTCATCCGATGGATTTTCTGTCGAAGCTGCTGGAAGAACGCGGCTGGGATAAAAAAACAATCGGCGTCGAAATGGACAATTACTGGTTCTCGGCAGCCGCCTTTGCTTCACTGCAAAAGCATCTGCCCAATGCCCGCTTTGTCGACGGCACCGCCCTTGTCAATTGGCAGCGCGCGGTCAAGAGCAGGACAGAGCTAGATTATATGCGCAAGGCCGCGCGTATCGTTGAACTCATGCATCAGCGCATTGTCGACAAGGTCGAAGTCGGGATGCGCAAATGCGATCTCGTGGCGGAGATCTATGATGCGGGTATTCGCGGCACCAGCGAATTTGGCGGCGATTATCCCGCCATCGTTCCGCTGCTTCCCTCCGGCACGGATGCATCTGCGCCGCATCTGACATGGGATGATCAACCCATGAAAAGCGGTGAAGGCACATTCTTCGAGATCGCCGGTTGCTTCAACCGTTACCATGTTCCCCTGTCCCGCACGGTTTTTCTGGGCAAGCCAACCCAGGAATTTCTCGATGCGGAAAAAGCAACGCTGGAGGGAATGGAAGCGGGCCTTGCCGCCGCCAAACCCGGCAATACCTGCGAAGACATTGCCAATGCGTTTTTCGGCGTCCTGAAAAAATACGGCATCGTCAAGGACAACCGCACCGGCTACCCCATCGGCATTTCCTATCCACCGGATTGGGGCGAACGTACCATGAGCCTGCGCCCCGGTGACAAAACAGTGCTGGAACCCGGCATGACCTTCCATTTCATGACCGGCCTCTGGCTTGAAACCATGGGGCTTGAAATCACCGAAAGCATCCTGATCACCGACACCGGCGTGGAATGCCTTGCCAATGTGCCCCGGCAGCTCTTTGTGAAGAATTGATCGCCATGACGTCAGCCAATCTTCTTCCACCGTCTGCCATCACCCCAACTGTCGCCTTCGACAGGGACGGTGTGCAGCATGGCTTCCTGCGCCTGCCCTATAGCCGGGATGATTCCGCATGGGGTTCGGTCATGATCCCCATTGCGGTCATCCGCAATGGCAATGGTCCGACTGCTCTTTTATCCGGCGGAAACCATGGCGACGAGTATGAGGGTCCGGTCGCACTGTTCGATCTGGCCCGCACACTTGAGCCCAAAGACATCAGTGGCACGGTGATTATCGTCCCGGCCATGAACTATCCGGCGTTTCGTGCCGGAACGCGCACATCGCCCATCGACAAGGGCAATATGAACCGCAGCTTTCCGGGACGGCCCGACGGAACGGTCACGCAGAAAATCGCTGATTATTTCACACGGGAACTGCTGCCCCGTGCCGATGTGGTTCTGGATTTTCATTCGGGTGGAAAGACGCTTGATTTTCTACCCTTCGCTGCCGCCCATGTGCTTGCTGACAAGGCACAGGAAGCACGCGGGTTCGATGCCGTCAAAGCTTTCTCGGCTCCATGGTCCATGCGTATGCTTGAGATCGATGCGGTCGGCATGTACGACACGACGGTCGAGGAACTGGGCAAGACGTTCGTGACAACGGAACTTGGCGGCGGTGGTAGTGCCAGCGCCGAAACGATCCGCATTGCCAAGCGGGGCGTGTCCAACTTTCTCCGTCATACGGGCATTTTGCGCGGCAAGGTCGAACAGCACGAAACACGCTGGATCGACATGCCCTCCGGTGACTGCTTCTCGTTTGCTGAAGATGCCGGCATGATCGAAACCATGGTCGATCTGGGGGCTTCCGTCGAAGCAGGGCAGATCATTGCCCGGATCTATCCCGTTGGCCGAACTGGCACAGCACCGGCGGAGATCAAAGCCAAGCTTTCAGGCATTCTTGCTGCCCGCCATTTTCCGGGTCTGGCCAATGCAGGAGATTGTGTGGCCGTGGTCGCTGTTCCCGAATAGCGATCAGGAGGCAACTTTGAGTATCTTTTTTATCGCTGCGGCCTGATCAGGCATATCCAGAACCAGTCGCCCGAATTCACGGGTGGCGGGGGTTTGTTGTTCGTCACTCCAGATGAGAGTGAAAACCGCTTTGGGCAATGGTGGCAAACCATATTGACCATCAAAGATTTTCATTCCGGGCTCCACATCATCAACCGTCATGACGGTCATGGCGAGCCCGGAGAGAACCGCTGCACTCATCCCCTTCATGCTCGCCGATGTAAAAACCACGTGCCAGTCAATGGATGTGCGGTCGAGCGCTTCAACCCCGACCTTGCGGTTGAGACATGGTGCCGGAATGAACGCCAACGGCAAAGGCGCCCCCGGTTTGACTTCAAAAGTATCCGCCGCCACCCAAACAAACCGGGTTTCTTTCAAGACCTTGCCATTCGCAGCCTCTGGCAATGTCAGCACCACCGCAAGATCAAGATCACAAGCCTTGACCATCATACCGAGATCAATACTCATGCTGACATTCACATCGAGCTGAACAGCAGGATAGGCACGGGCAAACTGACATAGAAGTGTGGGTAGCCTATCTCCGATGAAATTTTCGGGCACGCCAAAACGCACAACGCCCGAAACCGGTGACGCCTGAAAACGGCGGTTCAACGCATCGAGCGATAGCAGAATCTGCTCCGCGCAACGGAAAAAGTCCGAACCATCTTCAGTCAGCGTCACGCTGCGCGTCGTCCGGTACAGCAACGGGCGCCCCACCTGCTCTTCCAGCCGCCGGATTTGATGGCTGACAGCAGATTGTGTCAGATTGAGCCGCCTTGCAGCACGGGTAAAGCTCCCGGCTTCTTTGACGGCAACAAACGCGCGCAGGAGTGTAGGTTCAAAGTCCATCCTGTCAGATTAATGATTTCTGCTAATTTGTTCTAGTAAATTAAATCATTTCTATCATGAACGGGACTGACTTAAAGTGAGTCTCATTATCCGCCTCGGCGGACGCCTGCACAACCACCTATCGTGCGGGCGCATTCTTCGATCTGACTTGGCCCAAAGCTCTCCGGCACCGCATGTTCCGGCGTGGGTGGAGGCTGTTGCCAAGCCCAACTTGGAAAGAACCATTCATGAGTCTCTCCCCCTCCCGCAAGAACATGGTGGCGCTGGCCGCCATATGTCTGTCCTCCCTGATGTTTGGCCTTGAAATTTCCAGCGTTCCGGTAATTCTGCCGACACTGGAAAAGGTTATGCACGGCACGCTGAAAGACATGCAGTGGATCATGAATGCCTATACCATTGCCTGCACGACGGTTCTGATGGCCGTTGGAACCTTGGCTGATCGGTATGGGCGCAAGCGCATTTACATTATCAGCCTTGTCCTGTTTGCCATCACATCCTTCATTTGCGGCCTCGCTCAGGATGCGCCCATTCTGATCGCCAGCCGGTTCCTTCAAGGCGTCGCTGGCGGTGCAATGCTGATCTGTCAGATCGCCATTCTCTCCCACCAGTTTCAGGCAGGCCACGAACGCAGCAAGGCCTTCGGCATATGGGGCATTGTCTTCGGCATCGGCCTCGGATTTGGACCAATTATCGGCGGCATCATTGTTGCCCTGACGAGTTGGGAATGGGTCTTTCTTGTCCATGTACCTTTGACCATCCTGACGCTGATCCTTGTGCTTAGCAGCGTCGAGGAATCCAGCGATCCGGAAGCCAAGAAACTGGACGTTCTGGGGATCGCCACCCTGTCGCTCGCGGTTTTCGGGCTGACTTATTTCATTACGCAGGGTCCCGATCTTGGCTTTACCAGCCCGGCGGCCCTCGCCATCATCGGCGCCTCGGCCGCAAGCTTCATCGTATTCCTGTTTGCCGAAAAGTTCAGTCCGCATCCGATGTTCGACTTCTCGGTATTCCGAATTCGCAATTTCTCCGGGGCGATCCTCGGCTCCATCGGTATGAACTTCAGCTTCTGGCCGTTGATGATCTATCTGCCAATCTACTTCCAGAGCGGTCTTGGCTATGACATCGTTGCGGCAGGTCTGGCATTGCTGGCCTATACGCTGCCTACGTTGGTCATTCCGCCAGTGGCAGAACGTCTGTCACTACGCTATCGCCCCGGCATCATCATTCCGGCAGGTCTGTTTGCGATTGGCCTCGGCTTCATGCTGATGTGGTTTGGCAGCGGTGTCGAGCATGCGAGCTGGTTGACCATGCTTCCGGGTTGCCTGCTCGCCGGAATGGGTCTCGGCTTGACCAACACGCCTGTCACCAACACCACAACAGGTTCGGTTTCCAGCGCACGCGCCGGAATGGCCTCCGGCATTGATATGAGCGCCCGGTTAATCACTCTGGCAATCAACATCGCCCTGATGGGTTTCATCCTGCTGGAAGGCACCCTGTCCTATCTCAGGGGTGTATTTGCCGCATCGTTCGACCCGTCCCGCTTGCGGCTGCTTGCCGAGAAAATCGCTGCCGGAAACTTTGCAGGTCTTCAGCAGAGTTTCCCGGAACTCGCCACGCTCGACGCCTCCGGAACGATCGTCCATACGGCGCTTATTCACGGCTTCGGCAATATCATGCTGTATGGTGGCATCGGCGTCTGGGTTCTGGCCGTGATCAGTTTCATCATCTTCGGCCCTGGCAAACGGTTCAGTGCAGCCACAGCCTAAATAGCTGAGCGGGAGGGCTGATCCTTCCCGCTTACACACTTTTCAGACCAATTTTTTGCAGTCCTCAACAGTTTTGGCCGGAATTAACCTCCCCCTGACCGCCGTGAACCTTTGAAGCCGGCGCACATTCCGGCACTCTGGGCTGACCATGATTGTTGATGGCGCTGAAGCGTGATCACAACAACCCGTTTGGCAGACCGTGAGGGCGTGTCCTGCACCAGAGGTTGATGATCCCGCGGCCCGAGCCTGACTGTTTCATCCATGTCGATGGGTAAAACACGATGGCATCCAGCAGCGTCCCCGCAATCATACATGCATTTATGAGGGGAGCGTATGCATCAGATGAATCTCAAGACATTGCTTTTGGCCATAGTGGTCGCTGAGGCCGCAACATCTGCCTATGCGGGCGGATTTTCTCGCGGAACTGCCGATACCGAAATCCTTTATGAGGACGGCAATTTCAACATGCGGTCCAGCGTAACGTTTGTGCGCCCAAGCCAGAAATATTCCAAGAACGGAAATCCCGATCTGGTCGGTACCGATCCCTATGACACCTATGTCATCCCGTCCTTTGCCACCAAGTTCAAACTGACCGACAGCGTCAGCTGTGCCGGTACCTACACGCAGCCCTATGGCGGCAGCAAGAAATATGATGCGCCGACCTATGACGGCAAACTCGTGGAAAAATTTCACATCGATGAATTTGGCGCGACCTGCGCCGTCAAATTCTCCGTAGGCAAAGGCAATTTCTATCTTCTCGGCGGCATGTTCGTTGAACAGCTCGACTACGAGCGCGAGGATTTCGGTGGCATCAATCTCAATCTTACAGGACAGGACACCGGCTATCGCCTTGGCGTTGCCTATGACATTCCTGACATTGCCTTCCGCGCCCAGCTGAAATACCGCTCGGCAACATCCTATGGTGCCGATGGTACATTATCCGTCCCCGGTGAATTGGTAGGTGTTCCCCTACCAAAGGTGGATTTTGCCGCCAAGGGTTATGGCAACTTGCCTCAGAATGTCGAGCTTGATCTGCAAAGCGGTATAGCGCCCGGATGGTTGGCCTTCGCATCGGTCCAATGGATGGACTGGAGTGTGACCAAGACACTCATTGTGCGCTCCGATATTTCCGAGACCATCGACCAGTATAACTGGCGAGACGGATGGACGATTACAGGCGGTATCGCGCATGAATTTACCAAGGATCTTGCGGGCAGCGTCAGCCTGAGCTGGGATCAGGCTGTTGCCACCGGCTGGGACGTAACAGGCGAGACGTGGACACTTGCGGTCGGCGGCTCGTGGAAAGACAAGCGAGGCGGCGAACTGCGCGGCGGCCTTGGCGTGACCTACATGGCATCGGTCGAGGAAACCAAATATGGCTTCAACAATTCGGCGCTTGATGCCGGTTGGGCCGTATCGGGAAATCTTGGCTATGCGATCAAGTGGTAGGCTATCTGTATAGCCTTACGCCAAGCCGGGCTGGCAAACCTGAAGCCAGCCGTCATGATCATGAATCTCAGTGTGAAGGGAAGCCATAGCATGGCACCTGTCCAGTCTTCGTCGCCCCATTCTTCCGACTGGCTTGTCGGAAATCCAACGCGCATACAGCAATGGGCCGCGTTATGGATCGGCTCTGCCGGATTGCAGATTTTGGGGCTGCAACCCATTCTCCTCGGCGCGCTCTATTCCGAAAAACGCGTCAATTTTGACGAGCTGGCTCTCATTGCTACAGCCGAATTTATTACCATAGCGCTGGGCTCCGTCATTGCGGGCATGCTGATTTCAACCCGGCATCTTCGGATAAAATCCGCCGTGCTGCTCGCAGCACTGGCCGTGCTCGATTTCGCCGTCTCCTATGCCACAACGCCCAATGAATTGCTGCTCGTCCGCTCCCTCGCCGGTTTTGTTGAAGGTGGAACCGTTGCCATTTCCATCGAGCTGATTGCCCGCTCGCGCCATGCGGAGCGTCTCGGCGGCTTCTTCATCTCCCTGCAGACACTCGCCCAATGCATTCTCGCCGCCATTCTGGCCCTATGGGTCGTACCAGCTATGGGTTCCAGCGGCGGATTTCATGTGCTCGCTATTGTCTGTCTTGGCTCCCTCGCAATATCAGCACTCGTTCCTGGCGAATATGGCGAATTGCCAAAACAGCCAAGCAATATGGACGGCGTTTTCTCGGTCCGTGCCATACTGGCGCTGCTGGTGATCTTCACCTTCTTCCTGTTCATCGGCTCACTCTGGGCGTTCCTCGAACCCTTGGGCGCACTTTATGCCATTGATGCACAAACGGTCGGACTACTGGTGTCTGCCAGCCTTGCATTTCAGGTGCTCGGCGCGGTCTGCGCCACATGGATCGATCGCCACCTTGACTACCGCCTGTCGATTATCCTGTGCGTTCTCGCCGCCATTGCCGCATCGGCCATTCTTGCCGACCATCCATCCATATCGATGTTCTGGGCAGCAGCGTTGGTGATCGCGTTCCTTTGGATGTTCATCACGCCCTATCAGATTGGCCTCGCCGTCGTGGCGGACTCATCACGCAGCACGGCGCTGCTCATTCCAGCGGCCCAGATTCTCGGCGCTGCACTCGGGCCGCTCGCTGCATCCGTTTTCATCACCAATGATAATGTGGGTATCGTTCCATGGTTCGGCATAGGCGCGCTGCTTTGCAGTCTCGGCCTGTTCGGCATGTTCCTTATGTTTTCGCGCCGCCGCGCCATCACTGTTTGATTGAAGAGGCTCATCTTCCATGAACATAGCTATTGGTAATGACTGGCAAAATTGGTCGGGTTCCGTCACCGCGCAACCGCAATTGATGTCACATCCCAAACATCTCGAGCAGTTGAGCACCACGATCAAAACCGCGCCGGGCCCCATCCGTATCGCCGGTACAGGTCATTCCTTTACGCCTTTGGTCAAGAGCCAGGGCACCATTCTCTCGCTCGACTATTTCAGCGGCCTCATTTCGCATGACAACGACAAGCTACAGGCACGCATTGGTGCGGGGACCAAGATCGGCGCGCTGACAAAACTGCTGCACAGCGTTGGACAGGCACTGCCCAATATGGGCGATATCGACAAGCAGGCATTCGGCGGCGGGCTTGGCACCGCAACGCACGGTTCCGGCGTCACCCTTGGCGCCTATCATACCCAGCTTACCGCAATGCAGATCGTTGACGGGCGCGGCAACATCCGCGAATTTGATCGCGCTGCACATTCCGATGTGATGGATGCCATGGGTGCCTCGCTCGGCGCATTCGGTGCGGTCACGGAAGTGGCGATCCAGAACATGGCGAATTATCGCTTGCGCCGCCGCCGCTGGACCGAGCCTGTTGATGGCGTACTCGACCAGTTTGAAAAGCGCATGTCCGCTCATCGCTCATCCGAGTTTTATTACATTCCATTCTCCGGACAGGCGCTGTTTCTCGCAAGTGACATCACCGAGGCTCCAGCAGGCACGCGTCCGCCAACGGAAGATGATGATGCGCTTGGCACGTTGCGAAAACTGCGGACCTATCTCCAGCGCTTTCCGTGGTTGCGCCGCAAGCTGATCGGCACGGCCATCGCCCGGCTGCCCAAGGAAGATTATGTGGGTGAATGGCTCAACGTCTACGCCTCCGAGCGCAATGTGAAATTCAACGAGATGGAATATCACCTGCCATTCGAAGAAGGCGCGACCGTCTTGCGCCAGATCATCCGGCTGCTGGAGGAAAAGTTCCCGCACGTCTATTTCCCTATCGAGGTGCGTGTTGTCGCGCCTGACAATATCTGGCTCAGCCCGTTCTACAAACGCGCCAGCTGTTCAATTGCCATTCATCACGACGCCCGCGAGGACCCGCAACCCTATTTCAAAGCGGCAGAAGCCATTTTCCGGGCCCATGGTGGCCGTCCGCATTGGGGCAAGATGCATAATCTCAAGGCAAAGGATCTAAGTGCGCTCTATCCGCGCTGGGCCGATGCCATGGCTGTCCGCCGCGACATGGACCCCGACAACCGCTTTGTCTCGCCCTATCTGGCTGATCTTCTGGGAATTGATCTGTGAGCACTCCTTATTTCACCGCGGTCTCAAAGGCGCTCCATATGGCTGATATTCATCAGCCCTGCCTCGTGCTTGATCTCGACCGTCTGAACCAGAATATCGTCACGATCAAGCGTGGCCTTGCGCCCAATCTGACGCTGCGGCTTGTCGACAAATCGCTACCGTGCCTGCCCTTGCTGGCGCATATCGGCAAGACATTTCCAGATCGCCATTTCATGACGTTCCATTTGCCTGTTACGGCGGCAGTATTGAATGAATTTCCCGATGCCACGGCCATTCTCGGCAAACCCATGCCGGTTGCAGACGTGCGCCTTGCACTCAAAAAGGGCGGGATTCTCGCCAAGGCAAAGAATGCACCACAGCGGATTGCATGGCTGATCGACACGGATGACCGGCTGGCGGCCTATGGCGCGCTTGCCAATGAACTCGGCATTGATCTGCGATTCTGCTTCGAAGTGGATGTTGGCCTGCATCGCGGCGGTTATCACAATGGCGAAGCTTTGACCCGCGCATTGCAATTGCTCAAGCAATATCCCCGGCTGCATTGTCAGGGCATCATGGCCTATGAGGCCCATATCAATCATATCCCCGCCATCTTTGGCGGTCCGAAAAAAGCGCTGGCCAAGACAAAAGCACTCTTTCAGGAATTTGCTGCGTGCCTTGGCCCGGACCAGCGCGCAATCCTCAATCTCGGAGGCAGTTCAACCGCCCTACTCTACGATTCCGCTATTGCAGCCAACGATGTTTCCATGGGTTCCGCCTTCGTCCTGCCAACCGATTTCGACGTACCGAGCCTTGCCAAACTGGCACCCGCCATTTTCATCGCCACCCCGGTTCTGAAGGTTGTCGATCCTCTGGTGCCAGGTCTCGATGACAAGACGTGGATCATGCAAAAGCTTGGCCTGTTCCCCAAGCGCGGCTGCTTCCTCTATGGCGGCAAGTGGATGGCGGAAGCGGTCTATCCCTTCGGCATGAAACCCGACAAGACAATGGGATATTCAACAAACCAGCAGTTCATGCGCCTGCCCGCAAGCGCCACGATCAAGCCTGATGATTTTGCCTTCCTGCGGCCGACACAGAGCGAATTTGTGTTGCAGCAATTCAGTTCGATTGCCGTCTATTCCGACGGTAAAATCATCGACCGCTGGCAGACACTGCCCTTCTCCTAACGGGCAAAGAGCTTCACCACCGTGTTTGCCAGCCCCTTATAGGGCGGCTTCACCCGGTCAGTCAGCGGCATCTTGGCCTGATACAAAACAGGCATGATCTTGCTGAAGGTCAGAAAACCCTCACGACCATGATAGTGCCCCATACCGCTCGCACCAACGCCGCCGAATGGCAGATCGTTGCAGACATTGTGGAAAAGGGTCTCGTTCACGCAGACACCACCAGCCACAATGCTCGACAGCATCTTTTCCGTTTCCGCCTTGTCATTGCTGAAGCAATAGAAGGCCAGTGGCCGGTCGTGCGCATTGATATAGGCAATGGCTTCATCGGCGGTGCCATAGGTCTTGATCGGCAGGATCGGGCCAAAGATTTCTTCCTGCATGATCTTGCTGTCATCATCAGGATCAAGCACCAGCGTCGGCGGCAAAAGCCGCTCGGATTCTGCCTTCGCGGCATCCTTCGGTTCAACCAGCGTTACAACATCAAGACCACGCCCACGCGCATCCTCCAGCAGACCGCGCAGGCGGCGATACTGCCCTTCATTGACGATGTGGGTATAATCAGGATTGGCATCTAGCTGGGCATAGCGGGATTTGACCTCGTTGCGCACCGCTTCAACAAATTCATGGCGCCGCGCCAGAGGCACCAGCGCATAGTCAGGCGCGATACAGGTCTGGCCCGCATTGTAGAGTTTGCCGGTGACAACGCGGGTGACAGCCTTGGCGAAAGGCGCTTCTTCACCGATGAATACGGGCGACTTACCCCCAAGCTCCAGCGTCACCGGCGTCAGGTTTGGTGCCGCCGAAGCCATGACCTTGCGGCCAACAGCGGTGGAGCCGGTGAACAGCAGGTGATCGAACGGCAGACCGGCAAACGCACTGCCAACGTCAGCGCCGCCAAGCGCCACGGCAACACGATCCTCCGAAAAAACATCGGCGAGCAGTTCGCGCAGGAATTCGCTGGTGCGCGGCGTATGTTCGGAAGGTTTAAGAAAGACATGGTTTCCAGCGGCAATCGCTGTCGCCAGCGGCGTCAGCGCCAGATTGACCGGATAGTTCCACGGGGCAATGACCCCGACGACGCCGAGCGGCACATAACGTACTTCCGCTTTGGCTGGCCACATGCGCCAACCCGCCGAACGGCGTTGCGGTTTCATCCAGGATTTCAGGTGCGAAAGCATATGGTCGATCTCACCAAAGACGGTCATGCCTTCGCCAAGCATGCTCTCATGGCGGGAGCGATGACCAAAATCAGCACTGATTGCCTTGACCATTGGCTCAAGCCGATCTTTCAACGCGGCGCGCAGGCGTTTCAGATCATCATGGCGCTGGGCATAATCGGGCCGGTGGGCCAGCCAGGAGGCGCGCAACCGGTTGAGAACCGGCACCAATGCATCAGCAGGTGTGGCATTCATATCCATGTGCTTTCCTCCGGTCTTCTCTTCCATGCGTTCTATCACGGATCTTGTGCTGCCCGTCAGCGCTTTCATGGATCATTGCCGCAGACCGCCACGCCCTTCAAGGTTCGGGGCGGTCAATGGCCGGTGAATAACGGCCAGTTGGAGAAACAATGGATTTCCGTCCCGCTATGACCGTGCTAATTTCGCTAAAAATGGGGTAACAAAAGCCGGGAGAATTGCGTTTTGATCCATAGCGCCAGCGATAGGATTCATTCCGCGTCGGAGTTACTGGCGCTGGTTGACCTGTTGACCGGTGATGGCATTCCCGCAGTACTTGCCCTGAATGGAACCGGCCTCAGTGAACGGGAGCTTTCATCACCCGACACGCTGATCTCCATCAACCAGATGCTCACGGCGATCCGCAATGCGTTCACCCTGTCCGACGATCCGCATGTGGGATTGCGGCTGGGTCTGAGCATGCAGATCACCATGTACGGCATTTATGGCTTTGCACTTCTGAGCAGCGCCACCTGCCGCAGCGCCTGTCATTTCGCCGAAAAATACCATGCGCTGACTGTTCCCATGGGAAAGCAGACTTTTCGCGAGACCAGCAAACACGGCATATGGTCCACCGAACCCGACTTGAACAGAATAACCGATCCCAAACTCTATATCTTCAAAGTCGAGCATGTGCTCGGGACAATCATATCCTTTGCCAAGGATATCGCCGATCCGGATTTCAGTCCGGCGGCGATCCGGCTGAGTTTTCCCAAACCGGCTGATGCCTCTGTCTACGAAAAAGTATTCAACTGTCCGATCCACTACGACCAGCCTGATAATGAACTGCTTGTCGACGTGGCATGGCTCGAGCGAACCCCGCGCCGCGCCCATGAAATGACCTTCTCCATGGTCCGCCAGCTTTGCGACGAAATGGTCGACCGCATGGCATCATCGGCCGGTGTAGCCGGGCGGTTGCGGCAACTCTTCGTGCAAAGCGCCGGACGTTTCCCGCCCATTGATATCGCCTGCGAGCAATTGGGCATCAGCGCCCGCACCCTCAGGCGTAAATTGACCGGTGAAGGCACATCCTATCAATCGCTGCTCGACGAGACCCGGCTTGGCCTTGCCAAAAAATATCTGCGCGAAACCGAACTGACGATGGATGAAATTGCCAGCCGTCTTGATTACAGCGACGCCTCGAACTTTCGCCATGCTTTTCGCCGCTGGACCGATATGACCCCCATGGAATTCAGGTCTGGTCCTTCCCGCGGGCAAGACATCGAATTGCCTCTCAGCGTTATGCGCATCACCAGCGATAGCTATTGATCTTCAGCCCATACATCTGAACTTATCAGCCATACATTGCCGGATTGCCTGCAAGTTTGAATGAGTATGCCTACAAATACCCCACAATGGGGCACTTCTATCCGAACAATTTCAGGAAGGAACATCCATCATGAAACTGATCCCGCGCAATCCCGACAACGGCGTCTACGCAGCGACACCTGATTACCTCCATGCATTGGAGGTGTATCAGCCGGAACGTTTTCTTTATATCAGCGGCACCATGGGGCTTGATCCTGATGGTATGCCCGGCACGACATTGGCTGAGCAGCTTGATCTCGTCTGGAACAACATCCGGGAAATTCTTGCCAGCGCCGGGATGACAGTCGACAATGTTGTCAGGACGACAAGCTACCTGCGTGACCCGGCCTTTGCCGAGGCCAACCAGAATGCCCGGGTTGCGGCGCTTAATGGCCGCACAATCCCGACAACGACTATCGTCGCGCAGACGCTACTGGAGGCATGGCTGGTCGAGATCGAGGTTATAGCCGCCGCCTGAATCAGATGCCTGCATACCACTCATAGCCGCGATCTTCCCAGAAACCGCCCTTGCCGCCCCACACGCCTTTGAAGCTGTCGACCAGCTCAATGCGCATGACATATTTGGCGTGCTTATAGCCAAGCTGCCGTTCAACACGCAGGCGCAAAGGAGCGCCATGGGCGACCTCCAGATCCTTGCCGTTCATGCTGTAGGACAGAATGGTTTGCGGATGGAAAGCATCGACGAGATCGATGCTCTCGTAATATTGACCGCTACCATCCAGTGTCTTCTCATACTCATCGGCACAGTAGAACACCGCATAGCGCGCACCGGGCGCAATTCCCGCCTTTTGCAACACCAGACCCAGTGGAACGCCGGTCCACTTGCCGATGGCACTCCAGCCTTCAACGCAATCGTGCCGTGTGATCTGCGTGCGGGACGGAAGTGCCTTGAGATCAGCCAGCGACAGGCTAAGCGGCGTGCGTACCATGCCGTTGACCACCAGCCGCCAGTCGGCAAAATTGCCTTCCATGAGCCGGGCATAATCCTCGCTGTCAGGCATTTGTGTACCGTTAGCTTTGAACGTGGGCGACAAATCCGCTTCAGTAAATTCACGGGCCAAGGGCTCGTGCGCCTGCAAAAGCCGCTGCGAGCCCATGGTCAGGGCCTCCGCCTTTTGCAGAATATCATTGACGCTGGTGTTGGTGACCAAAGCATCGCACCCGGTCAAAAGGCCGGTGGCGGCGACACTTGAGCCAATCAGGAAACGGCGGCGTGTGAGTTCGAATTTCATTTGGCTGTTTCCTTGTCCGTATCAACAGTCAGGCCGTAATACCCGGTGATCATCGAGCGCAGATTGTTCCAGACGCCTGAGACCAGAACCATCACCAGATGGACCACGACAAAGGCAACCAGCAGCGATGCGGTGATGAAATGAATGGTGCGTGCGGACTGGCGACCGCCAAAAACATCAACCAGCCATGGAACGATGGAGTCAAAACCGGGCGACATGGTAAGGCCGGTCAGGACCATCAGCGGCAGAAGTATGAAAATAACCGCCATATAGCTCAGCTTCTGCAGGCTGTTGTAACGCCTTGCCTCTTCGCCCTTTGGAAAGCGCAGACGGGCATGCTCGCCAATTTCATGGGCCAGATGTTGTGGCGTCAACTGGTCTTTGCTTGGCACGAGATCGCGTTTGAAGTGCCCGGCAATCAGGCCATAGAGCAGATAGACAAAACCGTTGATCACAAAAAACCAGGCAAAGAAAAAATGCCAGCGGCGGCCCGTGGCCAGGTCCTGAAAACTCGGAATGGTAATCCAGCTGGGGAATGCCCGCGGCGTCAATTCGCCATCGACAGTCGAGGCACCAAGAACACCCGTTGTAGGAATGGAAATCGACCCGATGCGCGTGACACCCTTAATGGTGTCACCATCCTGAAAAGCTCCGATCGAGATAAAGGAATGGTCGGCATCAGCGCCGTATTGGCCCCAGTAAAGCTCGGGATGCGCATTGAAGATTTGCAACCCGCTCATCAGCAGGAAACTAAGGCACAGGACATTGAGCCAGTGGGTCAGGCGCACAGCAAACGAATGACGATAGAACAGGATTTTCTTTGGCCGTACCGTTTCATGATCAGTCACGCTTGTCATGATTGTTTCCTTGGCTCTCAGGTGGTCGCCCGGTGCCGCCTCGTTCACGAGACAGCACCGGTATGATGATTCTTAGTTCTTCTTCGGAGCCATGGCATCCGCTGGCTTCATGGCATCTTTTTTCATTGCGTCGGGCTTCATCGCGTCCTTTTTCATGGCATCCGGCTTCATCGCATCAGTTGCCATAGCCTGCTTGTTGCAATCCTTGGTCATGGCATCCTTCTTCATGGAATCCTTTTCCATGCCGGCCTTTTTCATGCAGTCGGCCTTCATGGCCTCTGTCTTCATAGGGTCTGCCTTCATGGCGTCTTCCGCAAGAGCGCTGTTGATACCGGCAAAGCCGGAAGCAAGAACGAAAGCCGACAGGGCGATGCGGCGTGCAATAATGTTCATGGTAGTCTCCTCGATTTGAATAAGACACGTATCTGCGTGCCGTTGAGTTTCGGACAACCATGCGGTCATCCACACTTCCTGGGCATCGCGCTGCGTGTCTCACAGCTTTTCATGCCAGGAATTCTCGTGTCCGCCATGGCGGAATTCAATTGGTCGCGGCGGCCAGGATCGGCCCGCCATGCGGGGTCTGGATCAGAACAGCCGTGCGCAGGCCTGCTTTGGTGGGAGGAATGTCCAGCGTCACCGCCTTGCCGTCCCAGTTTCCAAGATTGGAAAGGCTGTGAACGACATTCTTGTGCGGCAGTGTGTGGCCTGTGTTCTCGCCGCGACTGACTGGAACGTTGATCGTTTTGTCGTCATAGGTCACGAGCCAGATATCGGCGCCATTCTCGGGGGCTTTGCCAGCACCGATGGCGAGCGAATTCTTATTGATCGTAACGCCAAGCGCGTCGGGCTTTGGTTCCTTTGCGATCAGATCGTCGATTTCGCCGATCCGGTTGCCGACCACATCGGCACGGCCATTGACGACCACTTGCGGTGTAAATGGCCCATCGCGACCCAGAGGCGTTTCATAGGTGATCTGCCGGTCCGTATATTCAGGGGTGGCAAAAATATCTTTCCAGCCGAGCCGGTCCCAATAGGTCACACCGAAGCTCAGGGCCAGAACGCCGGGGCGCTTGCTGATCTCGATCAGATTGGCATTGGCGGGTGGGCAGGATGAACAACCCTGACTTGTGAAAAGCTCGACAACAGTCAGCGGCTTTGCACTGTCGGCAAAGGCATTGCTTGCGCCAAAGCTCAATAAGCCGACGGCGACTGATACTGTACCCAAATATCCGATCTTAGCGAGCAAACCCATGACGGCCTCCTGATTTCTTTGTGTGAACCGGCGTTGGCAACCGGTCACATCAGGCAATTCGTCGGGTTGAAGGATTTGGTTACAACGATCACGGATTGGTGATCAAAAAGTTGGACCGCGGGCTACTGGCATGCTGTAACTGCTGTCGATATGATCTTTCCATCTGTAACCTTTTCGCCGCTGCTGCGAATAAAGGAATGAACCAGGGTGCATTCGGTCGAAGCGCGATTGAAGGAACTGATGCTCGCCAGCCTTGCAGGCGACGCGCAGAGCTATTGCGTGCTGCTTGATGATGTAGCAAAACATCTGCGCGGCTATTTTCTGCGGCGTCTGGCTGATACCCATCGCGGCGATGCGGATGATCTGGTGCAGGAAACATTGCTGGCCTTGCACACGCGGCGCCAGACCTATGAGCCGGATCGGCCGTTCACCGCGTGGCTGCATGCCATTGCGCGCTATAAGCTGATCGACCATTTCCGGCGCAACCGCATCAGGGCGACAGTACCGCTGGATGATGCGGAAGACCTGTTTGCGCAGGACAATTCAGACGCAGCCGCAGACCGGATGGATGTGGACCGTCTGTTGAAGACCATACCGGAGAAATCGAGAGACCTGATTTACCGGACGAAGATTGAAGGACAATCGATTGCCGAGGTGGCTCAAAGCACGGGCCTTTCGGAATCACTTGTAAAGGTCAGCATTCACAGGGGATTGAAGGCCATAGCCGCGAAGTTAAGAGGACAGGCAGTCGATGACGACAAATGATCTGATCGAGCGTCTCGCCAGCGAGTTGAAGCCGGTATCGCGCAGGGCTGTCATCAGGCGAATCGGCATAGGCCTTGGTATCAGCGCTGTTGCTTCGGCCATTCTCATGTGGTCATGGCTCGGCATGCGTCCTGATCTGATGACGGCCGCTGGCACAATGGCTTTCTGGACAAAGTTCGCCTACACGCTGGCCCTGGCCGTGGGCGGTGCTTGGGCGATCAAACGCATTGCCTATCCGCTTGGAAGCATACGCATCAGCCTCATTGTCATGGGCACAGCCGTGGCAATCATCGCCGCGCTGGCATTCGCGCAGCTCGCCATGTCCCCGCGTGACCATTACATGCCCATGATGAAAGGCCACACGATCACCGTCTGCACTTTCAATATTGTGGTTCTGTCACTGCCATTGCTGTTCGGCTGTTTCTGGATCTTGCGCGGACTGGCACCGACACGGCTGACGGTGGCGGGAACCGCTGCGGGCCTCGCAGCGGGGTCGATTGCAGCACTGATCTATTCATTCCATTGCGATGAAAGCGCCATGCCCTTCATCGCCATCTGGTACACGCTGGGCGTGCTTTCTTCCGCGCTGATTGGTGCTATTGCCGGGCGTTTCGTTCTGCGGTGGTAGAGGGTAACTGATTGGCAACTGTATTGTTCGTGGTTCGACAAGCTCACCATGAGGGACTTGGGTGGATGCAACGATAATCGCCACCGTTGCAGAACTTGACTCCCATACCCCCACCCATTCCCGTCATCCTCGGGCTTGACCCGAGGACCCACAATTTAGGGAGCGTCAGACATCCAGATCTGATTGATCTCCTTCGCCATGGGTCCTCGGGTCAAGCCCGAGGATGACGGAACGGGGTATCTCTGTTAATGAGCTTGTCGAACCACACACCATCCGATTGTAGCACTTAAACCTGTTTCATCAGCCACTCATGCTCAGGCGCATTGTGGAATTTCCATGTACGCTTGGGACCAGCCATCACATTGAGATAATAGAGGTCATAGCCATGGCAGGCAGCACAGGGATGATAACCCTTGGGCACCATAACAACATCGCCATCCTCGATCGCCATGGCCTCATCCAGTGACCGGTCATCCGTATAGACCCGCTGGAACGCAAAGCCTTGTGGCGGGTTCAGCCGGTGGTAATAGGTTTCTTCCAGATAGGATTCAGCGGGCAGATTGTCCTGATCATGCTTATGCGGCGGATAGCTTGATGTGTGCCCCCCCGGCGTGATGACTTCCACCACGAGCAGTGAATCGGCAGGTTCGCCTTCCGGCAGGATATTGGTGACATAACGCGTATTGGTGCCCTTGCCGCGCGTTTCCTGACCAAGATCATCGGGGGCGATTACCCTAACCGGCAAATCATTGCCAAAGCTTGGCGCCGAGCAGACAGCAAGCTCGACAGCCGTATCGGCAACCACGGACCAGTCACAATTGGAAGGCATATAGACCGACCACGGCTTGCCCTCGAAGGGCGACATGCGCTCGCCCAGCAAACCCAGATCATGACCATTGACCTGCGCAAAGCCCTTGCCCGTCACGAAAACAAGGCAGACTTCCTTGTCACCACTGCGGCCCGCAATGGTCTGCCCCGGCGTGGCACGATGCAGGTCGAAGCCGACATAGGACCAACCGGCGCTCTCCGGTGTCACCTCTGCCACATGGCCGGTACCGGCTTTCGCCTTGAGCAACAATTTCGACATGATCTATTCCTCTTTTTCGTCCGCATCGACAGGTTTGACCGGCTCGGATGGATCAAAGGCTATGAAAAACTGCCAGATGCCATAACCGGCAAAACCAAGCGCTATCGTCCCCCAGAACGGCGTTCCTGTCACGAATTCGAAGATGGCCCATGCAAGGCAAAAGACCACCACCGCAACACGGCGCCACAGGGGACGAAAAAACGGATGCTTGGAATCACTGGTCAAACCAACCCTGCCTCTTTGATGAAGCGGCTGAGATTTGCGTGGCCGAGCTTGGAATAGACGGCTGGATCAGCCTTCTTGGGGTCCTGCTCAGCTTCAACGACAACCCAGCCGCTATAGCCCTTGAGTTCTTTCAGAACACGAACATAGTCGATCAGACCGTCGCCCGGAACCGTATAAACGCCAGCCAGCACGGAATCGAGGAAAGACCAGTCTTCGCGATTCGACTGCCACATGACGGCCTCGCGAATATCCTTGCAGTGGACGTGGCTGATGCGTGGCTTGTGGTGACGGGCAAGACGCGCGGGATCACCGCCACCCCATGTGGCATGGCCGGTATCCAGCAGCAGATGCACCGCATCACCGGTAACTTCCATGAACCGGTCAATTTCCGCTTCGGTCTGCACCACGGTTCCCATGTGGTGATGGTAAACCACCTGGAGGCCGTAGGTCTGCTTGATCGCTTCGGCAAAAGCCGTATAACGCTCGCCAAAGCCCGTCCATGCGGACTTTTCCAGAACCGGACGGGCTGATAGCGGCAGATCCTTGTTGGAATGGATGGCGTTGGATGTTTCGGCGGCAATCAGCACCGTGCAGCCCATATCTTTCAACAGCGTTGCATGGCCGACAACAGCTTTCAGTTCCGCTTCCACGTCACGCACCAGAAGCTCGGTCGAATACCAGCCGCTGACCAGAGTGTGGCCAAATGCATCAAGGATCGGACGCAGCTTGTCGGCGGTGCGCGGAAACTTGTTGCCCAGCTCCATGCCGGTAAACCCGGCAGCCTTTGCCTGTTCCAGACAGGTTTCCAGCGGAATATCTCCGCCGATTTCCAGCATGTCATCATTGGACCAGCCGATTGGGTTCGCCCCGATACGGATCATTCTTGTCTTCCTTCATCTGTTGTGTGCGTGGTGCGTGGTTCGACAAGCTCACCATGAGGGAGATTGGTGGCTGCAATGATAATCGCAAAGGGTGCAGAACTTGACTCCCTTGCATCATCCCTCTCCCTCATGGTGAGCTTGTCGAACCACGCACCACATATCTAAAAATTAAATCAATCACCCACACGCTGCGATTTCAGTTTCTCTTCATAGGCCTTGCGTGCCGCATTGACCTGTGGGCGTTGGCTGACCTCGGGCACGGCCACATCCCACCATGTCCCACCGGCATCCGTGGAAATCAGCGGGTCCGTATCAATAACAATCACCGTCGTCCGGTCATTCTGCTTTGCCCGAGCAAGCGCGCCTTCAAGTTCCGCGATCGATGCGACCTTTTCAGCGATGGCACCAAGGCTTTTGGCATGGCCGACAAAATCCACATCGGGCAAAACCTCGTGGCGCGAGTCCTTCTGAAGATTGTTGAAGTTCGCTCCACCTGTGCCCATCTGCAGCCGGTTGATGCAGCCAAAACCGCGATTATCGAGAAGAACGATATTGATCTTCTTGCCCAGCATCACCGAGGTGGCGATTTCGGAATTCAGCATCAGATATGAACCATCTCCGATCATGACCACCACTTCGTCATCGGGCTTTGCCATCTTTGCACCGAGACCACCGGCGATCTCATAACCCATGCAGGAAAAACCATATTCCGCATGGTAGGAACCCGGCGCTCCCGCCTGCCAGAGCTTGTGCATTTCACCCGGTAATCCACCCGCCGCATGCAAAACAGTGGCTTCACTGCCCATCGACCGCTGCACGGCGCCAATCACCTGCGCATCCGATGGAAGAACCGCATTGGTTGGACCAGTAACTTCGGCGGCAGCCTTCTGCCACTCTGCCTTGCCTTGCTTGGCGTTCTCGGTCCAGCTGGCAGGTGCCTTATATCCGGCAGTCGCTGCCGCCAGTTCCAGCAGCCCTTCCCGCGCGTCAGCAACAAGAGGCGCAGCGCGATGCTTGCCCGCATCAAAGGCCTGCACGTTGAGGCCAATGAATTTCTTGGCTCCATTGCGAAACAGCGCCCACGAGCCTGTTGTGAAATCCTGCAGACGCGTGCCGACGGCCAGAATGACATCAGCTTCTTCCGCCAGTCGATTGGCGGCAGATGTGCCGGTTACGCCAATGGCAGCCATGTTCAGAGGATGATTGTCAGGCAGCGAAGACTTGCCACCCTGCGTCTCGCAAACCGGAATACCTGCTGCTTCGACAAAGGCTTTCAATTCGTTCGACGCCTGCGAATAGATGACGCCGCCGCCAGCAATCACCAGCGGCTTCTTGGCAGATTTGAGCAATTCGACAGCGGCAACCAGTTCTTCACGATCAGGGCGCGGACGGCGCGTTGTCCACACACGCTCATCGAAAAAGCTCTCCGGATAGTCATAGGCTTCCGCCTGCACATCCTGACACAGGGCCAGCGTCACCGGCCCGCATTCGGCCGGATCAGTCAGCACGGCCATGGTGCGGGCGAGTGCTGGAATGATCTGTTCAGGCCGGGTGATCCGGTCAAAATAGCGTGAGACAGGACGGAAGCAATCATTGGCCGAGACGGTGCCGTCGCCAAAGCTTTCAACCTGCTGTAAGACCGGATCGGGAATGCGGTTGGCAAAGACATCACCGGGCAAAAGCAGCAATGGCAGACGGTTGACGTGGGCGAGCGCGGCGGCAGTTACCATATTGGTTGCGCCCGGCCCAACCGAGCTTGTCACCGCCATCATGCGGCGACGGAAAGTCGCCTTGGCAAAGGCAATGGCGGCATGAGCCATCGCCTGTTCATTGTGGGCGCGGTAGGTCGGCAATTCCTCGCGCACCTGATAAAGCGCCTCGCCGATACCGGCGACATTGCCGTGGCCGAAAATCGCCCACACACCGGCAAAAATAGGCACTTTCTTGCCATCGACCACGGTCATCTGATTGGCAAGGAACCGCGTCAGTGCCTGCGCCATGGTCAGGCGTATCGTCTTGGTCATATCAATCTCCTCCCGGCCTTGATGTTATAGCCTATGCCGCTTGTTGCTTGCGGCTGGCAAGCCAGGCTCTGGTCAATTTTTCGAAACGATCCGCCATATCGGCGATAGCAGCCTCATCGGACATGCGCCCTGCCAGCCATTGTTCGGCGGCATCCATGAAAATGGTCCGGCCCACGGCGAAGCCTTTGACCACAGGTGCATTGGCGGTGGCCGCAAATGCTGCCTCCAGCTCATCCTGCGGCGCTTCAAGGCCAAGCAGCACAACACCGCGGCACCAGGGATCGTTCTTTTCAATGACCGCTTCGATGTTCTTCCATGCGGCGCTTGAGGCCTGTGGCTCCAGCTTCCACCAATCAGGCTTGATGCCAAGTGCATAAAGCTCTTCGAGTGCCCGGGGAATGGTGTTGTCATCAAGCGCGCCGTGCTTTCCGGCAATGATTTCGATCAGCAATTCGCGGCCAACCTTGCGCGCTGCCTCAAACAGCGTGCGCAGCTTGGCCTGCTGTTCCGCTTTCAATTCAGCCGGATCGTCAGGATGATAGAAGCACAGGCACTTGATGCAATGATCAACCGGCCATTCCGCCAATTGCGATCCGATATCCTGTGAAAATTCAAAGCGCAGCGGGCGCGAGCCGGGCAGTTCCACCGGACGCCCCAACCAGTCGAAACTGTGCCGGGCAAATTCGAACATGGCCTCGCGGCCGAATTTTTCATCAAGCAGCATACCGTAGCCGCTGCGACCATCCGCAACCTTCGCGGCGGCCTTCACGGCCAGTTCCTTGAACGCCTGAACCTTGCTGATATCGACGTTGAATTTCCGCGAAAGCTCTTCAAGCTGCACGCGATGATCAATGGCAAAGGCCATCATCGAAGGAATATCGTGACGGCGCGTCGTTGCCCAATGCACATGGTTGATTGCTTCATCCTTGCGCAGGGCATGTTGCGGGCTGCCATGTTCAAGGAAGTATTGCAGCTCTTCAAAGGTCGGAATTTCCGGTGAACACAGGAGCCGCGATACGGCGAAGGCACCGCAGGCATTCGCCCAGGTTGCCGCCGTTGCAAGGCTCTCACCACCCAGCCAACCGCGCAGAAAGCCAGACATGAAGGCATCACCAGCCCCCAGCACATTGAACACTTCAATCGGGAAGCCCTTGCCGACAATGCCATCTTCCAGATTGTCAGAAATAGCTCCCTCATAGACAATGCAGCCCATGGGGCCGCGCTTGAGCACAATGGTGGCATTGGCGGAAAGCGCGCGAATGGTTTTCAGGGCGGTGAGCAGATCCGCTTCGCCCGAGGCAATCAGCACTTCCTCTTCAGTACCGACGATCAGGTCGCAATCGGCAAGCACCGTTTTCAAATGGCTCGATACCGCATCGGAGGCGATATAGCGGCTATCGCCAGCGCCATGCCCGGCAAGCCCCCAAAGATTCGGGCGGTAGTCGATATCAAATACAACCTTGCCGCCCGCTTCCTTCATCAGGCGGATCGCCTTGCGCTGAGCGGCGTCCGTATTGGGCTTGGAGAAATGTGTGCCTGTCACCACGACTGAACGCGCCGAACGGATGAAATCCGCATCAACATCATCCGCATTGAGCGCCATATCGGCACAGTTCTCACGGTAGAAAATCAGGGGGAAACTCTTGTCGTTTTCAACCGAAAGGATCACCAGCGCCGAAAGCCGCTCTGCATCGGTGATGACACCATCAACGGCAACCCCTTCGCGCAGCATCTGCTCGCGAATAAAACGCCCCATCTGCTCATCACCGACACGGCTCAAAAGCGCCGAACGTAGCCCGAGCCGCGCCGTGCCAATGGCGATATTGGCCGGGCAACCGCCAACGGATTTGGCAAAGGATGCTATATCCTCAAGACGGGAGCCGATCTGCTGGCCATAAAGATCAACCGACGAGCGGCCAATGGTAATGACATCAAGCTTTTTGCCTGTTTCAGCGCTGCCCATGATGTTCCTCCCGATATGCTGATCCAGCCCGCCAAAAACAGGCCGGGAATTTTCTTATATGAAATAATAATTCTATCAAATCGTCAATATGGAATGTACGTTCTTTTTATAATTCTACCTGATTGACCAATAGAAAATTATGAAAAGATGGTTCGTGGTTCGACAAGCTCACCATGAGGGAGAGCAACGATGCAACGCTAATCGCCAGCATTGCAGATTACAGAGAGTACAGAACTTGGCTCCCTTTCATCACCACTCTCCCTCATGGTGAGCTTGTCGAACCACGAACCACATCTCCACATCCGCTCTTGTTCAAAGACTGCGCCGTCTCTCCGCCACGCTGACAGTCAAAGCCATTGCCAATGCCATTGTTCCCGACAGCGAACGGAACCCGGAGAAATCCCCCTCTGCCGCTTCAAACCACACACTCGCTGATTGTGCCAAAGGTGAAAAAGCGCTGTCTGTAATAGCCACCACAGGCACACCACGCGCGGCAAGAGCCGCTGCATGTTCAACCGTCGCCGAGGCATAGGGCGAAAAACTGATGGCAATGGCTGCATCATTTGGCGTGGCAAAAGAGAGTATCTCCGGATCGATACCGGCTGTTGATTCAATCAGCTGGTTGCGGATCTTCAGCTTGCCGAAGGCATAGGCCATATAAGCGGAGATCGGATAGGAGCGGCGGCGGGCAATGAGATAGATTGTCTCTGCCTGTGCCAGCACTTCCACCGCACGTTCCAGCACATCGTCTTCCACGCTGCGGGAGATGGTCTGGATCGACTGGCTGGCAGCATTGAGAAAACCATTGAGAATAACCCGGTTTTTCGAAAGACCCGATGTATCACCGCGCAACCCGGAAAGCCGTTCCTCATAGGAGCCCTGCCGTTCGCGCAGGCGCTCGCGAAACACCGATTGCAGGCTGGTGAAGCCATCAAATCCCAGATGCTGGGCAAAGCGAATAAGCGTCGAGGGCTGCACACCTGCTGATTGGGCAATGCTTGCCGCCGTACCGAAAGCGATTTCATCCGGATTGCCAAGTGCATAGGCGGCAATCTGCGCCAGCCGCTTGGGCAGGATCTGGCGGCGATCCAGGATCAGCGTGCGCAGGGCATCAAAGTCCTGCGGCAAAGGTGCTTGGGTGGCCGTGCTGCCCATTGCGAATCGTTCCCTCTGGTTTGGCGTAACTGATCTGGAGATTACCAAAATAATCTACCACACAAAACGGATCAGTTATTCCATTTTCATCTGTTATAGATTACTTCAATCAGTATCTGCAAGAGATGCAGACATCCTCAATGTCGTGGGAGTGAAGACATGTCGGGTCATGGGAATGCGCGCGCGCTGGGTGTTGGGCTGATTGGTACGGGGTTCATGGGCAAATGCCATGCCTTGGCCTGGAATTCTGTCCGTGCGGTTTTTGGCGACGTGCCTGCCGTCAATCTCGTGCATCTGGGCGAAGCCAATGCCGACCTTGCCAATCAACGTGCAGCAGAGTTTGGCTTCCGCAAAGCCTCGGGCGACTGGCGCGCTGTGATCAACGATCCTGAAGTCGATATCGTCTCCATCACCACTCCCAACCAGTTTCATCCCGAGATGGCGCTGGCCGCGCTTCAGGCCGGAAAGCATGTCTGGTGCGAAAAGCCCATGGCACCGGCATTTGACGATGCCAAGGCGATGACTGAAGCAGCAAAGAAGTCAGGCAAGGTTGCCGCCCTCGGCTATAATTATATTCAGGGCCCGGCCATTCGTCACATCCGCCAACTGCTGGCGGAAAAGATCATTGGTGATGTCAACCATCTGCGCATTGAGATGGATGAGGATTTCATGGCCGATCCCGATGCGCTGTTCTACTGGAAACACGCTGCAACCTCCGGATATGGCGCACTTGATGATTTCGCCGTCCATCCGCTTTCGCTGCTCTGGGCACTGTTCGGTCGCGTTGGCAGGGTCATGTGCGACATGTCCAAACCCTATGCGGAGCGCAAAACTGAAGGTGGCAGCACCAAGGCTGTTGAAACCTATGACAGCGCCAGTGTGCTCCTGCATATGGAAAACGGCGTTGCCGGAACGCTTCAGGTCAACCGCTCGGCCTGGGGCCGCAAGGGCCGCATCGCCCTGCAAATCTTCGGCTCAAAGGGATCGATCCTGTTCGATCAGGAACGCGCCAATGAATTTCAGCTTTATGTGACGGCAGACCGCCCGACGGAACAGGGTTATCGGACAATCCTCACCGCCCCGCATCATGATCCCTATGGCCGGTTCATCCCTGCTCCCGGCCATGGCCTTGGATTCAACGATCTCAAGATCATCGAATGCCATGAGTTGATCAAGCGTATCAACGGTCAGGATGCACATCTGATTGGATTTGAAGAGGGTCTGGACATCGAGCGCACGGTTCATGCCATGGCCCGTTCGTTTCATGAGCAGCGCTGGGTTGATGTACGGTAAAGAGGGGATTTCCCCTCTTCTATCTTATTACTTATTAGGTTGATTACAGACCCGTGGTTTGTGTTGAAGGGTTCGTGGTTCGACAAGCTCACCATGAGGGAGAGGGGTGATGAAAGGGAGTTAAATTCTGCACCCTTTGTGCTGCAATGTTTGCGATTAGCGTTGCATCCACCCCTCTCCCTCATGGTGAGCTTGTCGAACCACGAACCACACAATCACTCTGCCAGTTATTCCACTGGCAGAGCGCTCATTACCAAAACTCAAAGATTGATCGTCTTGCCTTCCTTGACCGAGCGCAATGCGGCATCGGCCAGCGCCAGTGCAATCAACCCATCCTTGCCGCTTGGCGCAGCCTTTGTGCCCGTCGCAATCGCGTTGATGAAAGCAGCGATCTCGTTGGCATAGGCTTCCGTGTAGCGGGTCATGAAGAAATCATGCAGCGGTGGACGCGTATAACCGTTGCTGTTGGCAACTTCGATCGAGACCGGACGCTGGTTCTCCGCCGCAACCATGCCCTTCGAGCCATGCACTTCAATGCGCTGATCATAGCCGTAGGTTGCACGGCGTGAATTGGAAATGACGCACTGTTTGCCTGATGCGGTGGAGAGGATCACGCTGACGCTGTCATAGTCGCCAAGCTCGCCGATCTTCTTGTCAACAAGAACCGAGGCATGGGCGGTGACGGCAACCGGGTCTTCACCCAGCAGGAAACGCGCCATGTCAAAATCATGGATCGTCATATCACGGAATATACCGCCGGAACGGGTGATGTATTCGGCTGGCGGCGCACCCGGATCACGCGAAGTAATCGTGACCATTTCAACCGTGCCGATGGAACCATCATCAATGGCCTTGCGCACGGCAGCAAAATGCGGATCAAAGCGGCGATTGAAACCAACCATCAGGGTTGCCTTGGTCTCATCAACCACAGCAAGGCATTCCTCGACGCGCTTTACGTTGAGATCAATTGGCTTTTCACAGAAGATTGCCTTACCGGCACGGGCAAAGCGTTCGATCAGATCCGCATGGGTGTCGGTCGGCGTGCAGATGATCACCGCATCGATATCCCCGGCCTTTTCGATCTCATCAATGGTGCGGATTTCGCAGCCATAGGCAGCCGAAAGGTCTTTTGCAGCCTGTTCAAACGCATCCGCCACAGCCACGAGTTTCGCCTGGCTGTTGGAAATCACGGCTTTCGCGTGAACCTTGCCAATACGGCCCGCACCGAGCAGACCAAAGCGTAGAGTCATTTCATTACCTCTTGGAAAGAAGCCCGGATGGGTTCCGGGCGTTACAGATTGATTTTCAAAGCCTGCGGTTTCGTTGTGGGGAGTTGTAAGTAGTGAGTAGTGAGTAGTGAGTAGTGAGTAGTGAGTAGTGAAATAGTTCAATAAGCTCACCATGAGGGACAGGGGTGATGCAACGATAATTGCATAGATTGCAGATCAAAAAGGTTGCAGATGAAAAGGTTCTGATCGCAACAGGTGCAGAACGTGGCTCCCTTTCATCACCCCTCTCCCTCATGGTGAGCTTGTCGAACCACGAACCACTTCACTACCCACTACCCACCACCTTAAACTTTTCTCTTCTTCTGGCGATAAACGTCCACCACGACGGCTGCAACGATAATCAGGCCCTTGATGATTTCCTGATAATAGGCATCGACACGCAGGAAGGTGAAGCCGGAGATCATCACGCCGAGAATGATCGCACCGATCACTGTTCCGGTGATGCGCCCGACACCGCCGGTCAGCGATGTTCCGCCGATAACCGCAGCGGCAATCGCATCAAGCTCGTAGGTCACGCCCATGCCCGATTGTGCCGTCTGGGCGCGGGCCGCAGTGACGATACCGGCAAGGCCGGCCAGAACACCGGCAATGGCATAGACCTTGATCAGATGCCGCTCGACATTGATGCCCGAGACGCGCGCCGCCTGCACATTGGCACCGATGGCATAGGTGAATTTGCCGTAGCGGGTATAGCGCAGGGCAATATGAAAGATGAAGGCAACAACCAGAAACACCACCACCGGCCAGATACCCGTGCCAATGAAATTGAACTGGTCTGTCAATCCCGAAACCGGCGATCCCTTGGTGTACCATTTGGCGACACCGCGCGCTGAAACCATCATGCCAAGTGTCGCAATGAACGGGGGAATTTTGGTCTGTGCGATGAGCGCACCATTAACAATGCCCGCGAGAAGACCAATGCCAAGGCCGACAATCAGTGGAATGATAAACGGCAAATCCGTCAGGCCAGGATAGACAGGTCTTGCCCATGTTGACGCCTGTGCAAAACTCGCCGCAATCATGGCTGTCATGCCCACAACCGAGCCAGACGAAAGATCAATACCGCCTGTAATAATGACCTGCGTCACACCAACAGCAATAATGCCGATAACCGAAACCTGCAGAATGATGATTGTCAGGCGTTGCTGGTTCATCAAAAAGCTCTGGCCAACGAAAATCCAGCCGAGCACCTCATAGATCAGCGCGATGCCGATGAGCACCAGAAGGATGCTGACCTCCGGCGGTAGCCGTCGCCCCTGCTTCGAAGGCGTTTGACCTGCTGCCTTTGCGGTTGCCTGTTCGCTTGTCATTGCTGTTCCTCCCCGTCGGGTAGCCGCTTCACTTGGAAGCCAGCTCCATAACTTTTACCTGGGTTGCGTCTTCCCGATCCAGAAAGCCGGTGACGCGGCCCTCATGCATCACCATGATCCGGTCACTCATGCCGAGAACCTCGGGCATTTCAGACGAGATCATGATGACGGCAACGCCCTGTTTGGCGAGTTCGGAGACAAGGCGGTGGATTTCCGCCTTGGCGCCGACATCGATGCCACGCGTCGGTTCATCGAGAATGAGAATTTTCGGATTTGTCAGCAGCCAGCGCCCGATCAACACCTTTTGCTGATTGCCGCCGGAAAGATTTTCCACCCGCTCCTGCAGATTGGGCGTCTTGACCCTGAGCTTGTCACTCATGACCTTGCAGGCTGCGGAAATTTCCTTTTCCGAGACAAAGCCGAATTTGACAAACCGGTCCTGCAAAACGGCGATCTGCATATTTTCCAGAACATCGAGGATGAGCAGGCAGCCGGTTTCCTTGCGGTCTTCCGTAATGAACGCCAAGCCGTGCTGGATCGCCTGATTGGGCGAGGACATGACAACTGATTTGCCGTTGATGGCAATCGAACCTGACGTTGCTGGCGTTACGCCGAATATGGTTTCAGCGACATTGGACCGGCCTGAACCAACAAGACCGGCAATGCCAAGAATCTCGCCCGCCCGCACGTCAAAGGAAACACCCGAGAACACCCCCTTCAGCGCAAGGTCTTTCACCGAAAGAACAACCTCGCCAATGGGCACAATCTCCTTCGGGAACATCTGGGTGATCTCGCGCCCGACCATCATCTTGATGATGTCATCGCGCGTCACATCCGTGGAGGCGTGCGTGCCAATATAACGGCCATCGCGAAACACTGAAAATTCGTCGGCGATCTCGAACAGCTCATTCATCTTATGGGTGATGTAGACAATGCCGATGCCCTGACTGCGCAGGTTACGAATAATCTCGAACAGATGCGCCACCTCGCGCTCGGTCAGTGCCGAGGTCGGTTCATCCATGATCAGCACATCGGATTCGTAGGAGACCGCCTTGGCAATCTCGACCATCTGCCGGTTGGCCACACTGAGATCACGCACCTGCGATTCAGGATCAAGCGCGATATTCAGCCGCTTGAACAGATCGGCGGTCATTTCGAACATCTTGCCGTGATCGACAAAGCCGAACATGTTTTTCGGCTCGCGCCGAATCCAGATATTTTCGGCCACGGTCATAAAGGGCATCAGGTTCAATTCCTGATGGATCATGGCAATGCCGTTTTCCAGCGCATCCAGCGGAGACTTCAAACGGATCGGCAGGCCCTTCAGAAAAACCTCGCCCTGATCCGGAACATATATTCCGGCAAGGATTTTCATCAGCGTGGATTTACCGGCGCCGTTTTCACCCATCAGCGCATGCACAGTGCCGCGCTTCAGCCGGAACGACACATCATCCAGCGCCAGAACGCCGGGAAATTCCTTGCGGATGTTTTCAACATTAAGCAGATATTCGGCCTTCGGCACCGCACCACTGGCGCGCACCGCAGCCATAGTCGTTGGGCTGACTGCCATAATCGTCTCCTCCCCGAGACATTGAACAGAGACCGGAACGCACTCAAAGCGCGTTCCGGGGCAAAGGCGCTGTGCCTTAGTTCTTGGACTGGTATTTTGACAGATTGTCAGGCGTGACCAGTTCGAACGGAATGTAGACCTTGGCCTCGACCTTTTCGCCCTTGGCAAGCTTCAGCGCGGCATCGACCGAGCCCTTGCCCTGACCGGCGGCATTCTGGAACACCGTCACGTCGAGATCACCGGCAGCCATGGCTGCAAGCGCATCCTGCGTTGCGTCAACACCGGCGACAACAACCGTATCCATCTTGCGGCCAGCAGCTTTCAGAGCCTGAATAGCACCGATTGCCATTTCGTCATTGTTGGAGATAACCGCATCGAATTCCAGACCGGCAGAGAGCCAGTTGGTCATCAAATCAGCACCCTGTGTGCGCGACCAGTTGGCGGTCTGCTCTTCAACAATCGTCAGGCCTTTGCATTCGTCGGTGGCGATAACGTCATGAATGTCCTTTGTGCGCTGGCGCGCAGCCTGATTGGACAATTCGCCCATCATGACGACGATCTTGCCCTTGCCCTTCAGAAGCTTGCAGACTTCCTTGGTTTCAAGCGTACCGGACTCCACTTCATTCGAAGCAACAAAAGCCTGCTTGGCAGGAAGTTCATTCACGTTGACAGGTTCGCGGTTGACATAAACAAGCGGAATACCGGCGGCTGTTGCCAGCTTCGACATGGCGGCAGTCGCATCCGTATCCACCGCATTGACGATGATCGCGTCAACCTTGGAAGCGATGAAGTTCTGGATCTGGCTCTGTTGCTTGGCAACGTCGTTCTGCGCGTCCTCCACTTGCAGCGTCACGCCGTCGAGCGTCTTGGCATAGTCCTGCATACCATTGCGCAGAACCGTCAGGAAGTTATCGTCAAACTGCGCCATCGACACGCCAATATTGGCGGCAAGTGCCGATGTGCTCATCAAGGCTGAGACAGCCATAGTCAAAATCAGCTTCTTCATTTCTTCTCCTCCACATGGTGCCCGGCCACACCGTCCTGATCCGGAAGCTCCGCGAACATCGACATCGTAGCCATGCAACCCCTGCCGCCAGCGATACCTCTGCCCCTAGAGTGCGCGAAACGCCGCGCAAACTTTTTCTGGACTTGTCATACGGAATATAAAAACCGTTGCATCCAGTTTCTGAAATATTTATTCCATTTTCCGAAGAAGGCGTCAAGCGCGATTCCAACAGCGCAGATCACAAAAACGGGTTGTTCGGGCAAGTTTCTCACCAACCCGGCTGGGGCAACGGCACTTCATTCGATGGGAAATTATTTTGCACTGCTGTGCAGTTTCTGGTTGGCATCCCCAAGTGCGCAGCAAGTGCGCGGAAGGTTCATCAGAAACCAAAGAAAAAGAATAGCGGAACGATCCGGCTATGCGTCCGGGGGCGATCAGGCCAGGTGGCGCCGGATCAGGGCAATGCTCTCGGACAAGGCAGCGGCAGGTTTCTCAAGCGCCTGCACTTCCTCGGCAAATGGTTCGAACGAGAACAGCCCCGTATAATCAGCATCCAGCAGCGCCTGAATTTGTGCGACATTGCCAAGACGATCCTGTGCATCGACAAGCACCCGGTGCGAATCGCGCATATCGCTGACCGATACAGCGGTATCCGTCACCCCGGATATGTGGACGAGGCCGGTCCATTCGGGGAAAAGTGCCGGTTCTCCGGCAAGATGGTGGTGAAATGTATCATGAACGACGCGGAAAGTGCCCAGCCCGTTCACATCCTTGATGGCTTCCACAGCCTCCCGCTTTGAGCGCAGCGAGCAGATTTCAAAGCCGAGCGGCTCAACAAATCCTTTCAAACCGCGCGCATCCAGAATAGGCAACAAAGCTTTCAATGCGACCCGCAGATTGGCTTGCCGCTCGCCGTCCTTCTGGCCCGTTCCATCATTGACAGGCACCAGAACCAGAGCGGCAGCCCCGGCATCACGGGCGTAATCCGCAAGTTCAATGGCTTCCTGTTCGCGCTCAGGCGTCCATTCGTTGAAGCGTTGCAGGGCATTGATCGTTGCAATCTTCACACCAGCCTCTGCAGCTTGCGCACGGATCTCCGCTGCCGGCGTTCCATCAATAATGGCATTGCCTGACAGATCGTTGCGGATTTCGACATCCTGCAAATCGAGAGAGCGCGCCAGTTGGAAAAACGCCTGCGCTGGTAATTTTGGCGCGGCCATATGATTGATTGCAAAAACCGGTGCGGAACGTGTCGCGCTCATCCGAAAATCTCCTGGGAATGAAATGTCAGCGCATTGTAGGCGCTGCGCGAAACATCTGTTCCATTGCCCGGCCAGTCAATTGCCCGCAAACCAAAAACTATCATTTCTGATAGATTCAGTGAATTAGATGTTTTCCGGCAGGTAAATATCGAACGGCAGGAAGGTTTGCCCCGGCGCATTGGCCGCTCCCGATTCAATGGCGTGGCCCATCAACTCCACCAATTCGCGGCAGAGACGCGGCAGGGGGGTCGCAATTGCCATCGTCGCTACATTATCCGCCAATGCAGCGCGGGATTCCGGTGTAATTTCATTGCAGATCATGACAGGTGGCGCGGGCAAATCGCTCTGGCGGAGCGCCGCAATCGCCCCTTCCATGCCACCACCGGCAACATAACAACCCACCAAATCCGGGTGATGCTCCAAAAGATTGAGCATTGCTTCATGGGTGATCTGGCGTGTCTCCAGATTGATCAATGTATCAAGCACGGTAAAATCTGGCGCTTCCTCCCGGAAGAAGGAGCGGAAACCAATTTCCCGAAGCTCGTGCCCTTGAAAACGATGACTGCCAACGAATATGGCGACCTTTCCGGGGCGGCGCGCTGCCTTGGCGATCATCCATGCCGCCGTGCGCCCGACCTTGCGATTGTTCAGACCGACATATCCTTCCCGCACGCCCGCCGCAAAATCAGAAAGCAGCGAGAACACGCCTATCCCTTTGGCTTTCAACGCGTCAATCGCCATGGTGATCGCCGGATGATCCGGGGCGACAAGCGCGATTGACTGCGTGCGCCCAGCCAGTGATTTCAGTTTGGCGATAATATCCTCAGGCGCCAGCGATGGACAGAAATCGACCACCGGCACCCCGCGAAAATGCGGCGCGGCATTCACCGCCGCATCGATTTCCCTTGCAAATTCCTGATAGAAATATTGGCCTGATTTTTGCAGGAGAAAACCCAGCCTATATTCCGGCAATTCCTGCCGCATCCGCTGACGGATTAGCCCAGCCGCATGATAACCAATGCTGTTTGCCGCCTCGTAAACGCGGCGCGCTGTTTCTTCCCGCACCGGCAGGCGATTGTTGAGCACGCGATCCACTGTGGCAACACTGACCCCGGAAACCCGGGCCAGATCAGCAATTGTCGGTCTGTTTGCCATATGCGCCTCAAATGATAGATTCTATCATCAATTGATAGCATCAGATGATGGCTGATGATAGAATATTATCATCTGCGATTGAGCCCCAGCTGTCGCATCGGTACCATTCCCCTGGAGATACGGAGGTCTTTAAACCTTCAAGCCAGAGGATTGGGAGGTCCTGTAATGGACGCAATATTACCCGCAGCACGCGACTACAGCCTTATCGGCCGCGATTCACAACGCGCTGTTGAAACTGGCCTTGCCGCAGCGGAATGGTATCACACGGATGTTTCCCGCAAAGATATGAAAGAGCTGATGAAGCGCGATGATGGCCCAGCCATTCGCGACACGGCGATCTGGCTCGGCAGCATGGTTATTCTGGCAGTGCCTGGTGTTGCCCTGTGGGGCAGTATCTGGTGTGTCCCGTTCTTCCTCGCTTATGGAGTGCTTTATGGATCGGCCTCCGATTCCCGCTGGCATGAATGCGGCCACGGTACAGCCTTCAAAACCCGCTGGATGAATGATGTGGTCTATCAGATCGCCTGTTTCATGATCATGCGTAATCCCGTGACATGGCGCTGGAGCCATGCCCGTCACCATACCGATACCGTTATTGTCGGACGCGATCCCGAAATTGCGGTCATGCGCCCGCCCGATCTTTTGCGGCTCGTCCTGAATTTCTTCGGGATTCTCGATGCAGGGCATGCGGTTGTCGACATGCTGCGCAATGCTGCCGGTTTCGTTAGCGCCGAAGAAAAGACATTCATCCCCGAGCAGGAGCAACCCAAGGCCGTCCGCATTGCCCGCATATGGCTGGCCATCTATATCGTAACCATTGCTTTGGCTCTTTATATGGGCTCGGTCCTGCCCCTCGTGCTGATTGGCCTGCCCCGCCTTTACGGTGCATGGCATCACGTCCTGACCGGTCTGCTGCAGCATGGCGGCCTTGCCGATAATGTTGTGGATCACCGCCTCAACAGCCGCACGGTCCTCATGAATCCGGTCAGCCGGTTCATTTACTGGAACATGAATTATCATGTCGAACACCATATGTTTCCCATGGTGCCCTACCACGCATTGCCACGCCTCCACGCCATGATCAGGCACGACCTTCCTGCACCCAATCCCGGGATTCTGGACGGTTACCGGGAGATGCTGCCGGCCTTCCTGCGCCAGTTGCGCAACGAAGACTATTACCTGCGCCGTGAACTGCCGCTGACCGCCAAGCCCTATCGCGACGAGTTTCATGGGGAAGCAGCCCGAGCAGCAGAATAACGTAAGTAAAAACTTACGTAACGATAGAGCTTTTATAGCTCTCACCAAAGGGAGGAAACCATGAACGACTGGATAGAGGCCTGCACGGCTGACGATATTGACGAGGAGGATGTCATGCGATTTGACCACGAAGGCCGCACCTTTGCCATCTATCGCAGCCCGGACGACGAGTTCTTCGCGACCGATGGGCTATGCACGCATGAGCATATTCATCTGGCCGACGGGCTTGTCATGGATGACATCATCGAGTGTCCCAAACACAATGGCCGTTTCAACTACAAGACCGGACAGGCCAAGGGCGCACCAGTCTGCGTTAATCTGAAAACCTACCCGGTAAAGGTGGAAGCGGGCAAAGTCCTCATCCAGTTGAGTCAATGACATCGGGCATGGTCATCATCGGCGCTGGCGAATGCGGCGTCCGGGCCGCCTTTGCCTTGCGCGAAAATGGCCACGAGGGTTCGATCACTCTGATTGGTGCTGAAAAGCATCTTCCCTATGAGCGCCCGCCCTTGTCCAAGGATGCAATGATCTCGCAGGAACATCCCGCGCCGAAAACCATCGCAAGTAAAGACCAATTCCTTGGGCAGAATATCGGCTTTTTGGCTGATACAGCAGTGACAGGAATCGACCGGAAAGCGAAGAAAGTCGTCTTCGCAAACGGAAATAGTCTTGCCTATGACAAGGTCCTGCTCGCAACTGGAGCTGTTCCCCGCGCCCTGCCGCTGGCGGTGGAAAGCAGACATTGCGCCTATCTGCGCAGCTATGATGATGCGCTTGCTATTCGCGCGCGCTTTCAACCGGGGGCAAACATTGCCATCATCGGTGGCGGCTTTATCGGGCTGGAACTTGCCGCCAGTGCGCGCAAACGCGGTGCTTCGGTGAGCGTGCTTGAAACGCAGACGCGGGTGCTGATGCGCGGCGTACCGGAGGAAATCGCCAAAATTATTGCAGCCCGTCATGCCAAGGAGGGCGTGCATCTTCGCTGCGGGATTGGGCTATCGGGAATTTCCGACAATGATGCGTGCGCCACGATCACCCTTGCCAATGGTGAAAGCCTGACCGCTGATCTCATTGTCATCGGCATCGGCGCTACACCGGTCACAGCACTTGCCGAAGCCGCAGGCCTTGCAATAGGCAATGGCATCATTGTCAATGAACACTTGCAGACTGATGACCCGGCGATCTTTGCCGCTGGTGATTGCTGTGATTTCCCGCTCTCCATCTATGGCGGCCGGCGCGTGCGGCTCGAAGCATGGCGCAACGCGCAGGAGCAGGGAACGCTGGCCGCGCGCAATATGCTGGGTCTTGCCGAGCCGCATCTGTCGGTTCCGTGGTTCTGGTCCGATCAATATGATCTGGGGCTACAGGTGGCAGGGCTTGCCGACGAAGGCAGCACCATAATCCGCCGCGATTTAGGCGATGACGCTTTCATTCTCTTCCATCTCGCATCGGACGGACGCCTTGTCGCCGCCAGCGGTATTGGTCCCGGCAATGCTGTCGCCCGGGATATCCGCCTCGCCGAAATGCTGATTGCACGGCGCGCCTATCCTGATCCGGCACATCTTGCCGCGTCGGATATCAAACTCAAATCCCTACTCGCAGCTTGAAAGATAACCCATATGGCCAATAAACGCCCCACGGTGGCAGACATTTTATCCATGAAGGGTCGCCGTCAGCTGACCATGCTGCGGGTTGAAACATTGGAGGAAGCCGAAGCCGCCGAACGCGCACGCATTGACATCCTTTCGGTACCGCCCACGCTTTTGACCCCTGTTTTTCGCGATGCGGCACCCAACTGCTTCACCATCCCCGGTCTGGAGTATGGAGATTTCGTCACGGCTGAAGATTATATGCGTGCAGCCTTTACCGCCTTGCGCGCTGGCGGCGATGCTGTCTATTGCGCGGCCAGCCTTTCCACTATCCGGCGAATGCACGATGAAGGCATTCCCGTCTGCGGCCATGTCGGCCTGATCCCCTCGAAAGCAACATGGACCGGCGGGTTCAAGGCGGTTGGCAAAACAGCCCGGAGCGCCCTTGATATCTGGCACCAGACCAAAGCGCTGGAAGAAGCGGGCGCATTTGCCGCCGAGATTGAGGTCGTGCCCGTTGATGTGGCGACAGCCATCTGCGAGCGCACATCCATGTTCATGATTTCCATGGGTGCAGGCGCGGGCTGCGACGCGCAATATCTTTTCGCCGAGGATATTCTTGGGTCAAACCGCGGCCACTATCCCCGCCATGCCAAGGTCTATCGCAATTTTTCCGCAGAATATGACCGCCTCCAGCAGGAAAGGGTCGCAGCCTTTTCCGAGTTTGTCGCAGACGTACATGCAAAAACCTATCCGGGAGCCGAACATATGGTTAGAATTGCGCACGACGAACTCGACCGTTTTCTGAAAGAGCTTCCTGGAGTTTGAACCAATGGATCATCAGTCCCCCACCCTGCCCGCAGCCCGTCAGTCCTCTGATTACACGCACAGCTTTGTCCTCACCCTCTCATGCGAAGACAAGCCGGGGATTGTGGCATCGGTGACAACGGAGCTTGCGGCACTTGATGCCAATATTGCCGAGAGCAACCAGTTCTGGGATCGCCAGACCAACCGCTTCTTCATGCGCATTGCCTTTGCCGCTTCGGAAGCCACCTCCAAGGATGATGTCGAGCGGGCGCTGAAACCTGCCGTCGAGCGTTTCGGCATGAAGACAACCCTTATCGATCAGGCGAAGAAGCCAAAGATCGTCATCATGGTATCGAAATTCGACCATGCGCTGCTGCATCTGATTTACCAGATCAAGGTTGGCTGGCTTGATGCGGAAGTGGCCGCCATCGTCTCCAACCACGAGGACAGCCGCCGCTTTGCCGAGCATGAGGGTATCCCCTACCATGTCCTGCCCGTTTCCAAGGACAACAAGAAGGAGCAGGAAGAAGCGCTTCTGAAGATCGTCAAGGACACCGGTGCTGATCTGGTCATCCTTGCCCGCTATATGCAGGTGCTGTCAGACAACATCTCCAAGCGCCTCTTTGGCAAGGTGATCAACATCCACCACTCCTTCCTGCCAAGCTTCAAGGGGGCCAAGCCCTATCATCAGGCCTTCGAGCGCGGCGTGAAGCTGATCGGTGCGACGGCACACTATGTCACCCCTGATCTGGATGAAGGTCCGATCATCGAGCAGGAGACCGAGCGGGTCAGCCACGCCATGAGCGCCGAGGACTTTGTTGCCACCGGCCGCGATATTGAAAGCCGGGTGCTGGCACGGGCAGTCAAGAAACACCTTGAATCCCGTGTCATGCTCAATGGCCATAAGACGGTGGTGTTTTAACATTATAAATCTGCAGTGTGGTTCGTGGTTCGACAAGCTCACCATGAGGGAGAGTGAGGATGCAATGCTAATCGCAGAGATTGCAGAGTAAAACTCCCTGCAACCTCACCCTCTCCGTCATCCTCGGGCTTGACCCGAGGACCACGGTTAAGGAGATTGAACGAACTTGGATGCTCGCAGCTTTTAAATTGTGGGTCCTCGGGTCATCCTCGGGTTAAACCCGAGGACTGAGGATGACGGAATTGGGTGTGACGGGGGAAGCCAAGTTCTGCAATCTCTGCGATTAGCATTGCATCCACCCAAGCCCCTCATGGTGAGCTTGTCGAACAACGAACCACGCCACACACAATGTTCATGCAACGCAGAAATCTCATACCGGGCTCTGCAACAACTCCCTGATAATACCCCCCACATGCTGAACGGCGCGATCCTCGTCGCGCCTGACATGCCATGCCAGATGCAGCGTAAAGCCCTCGACCGGAATAGGCGGTTCAAACAACGCGAAGCCCATACTATCCGCCGGAACACACAGGCTCGGCGTCATTGCAATCATGTCGGAATTTTCAACCAGCGGCGGGACCATCAGAAAGCTCGGGACGACGATGCCCACCCGCCGCTCGCGGCCAATCTTTGCCAGTTCCTCATCCAGTGGGCTGTACCGATGCCCCTGCCCCGAAACGATCACATGCGGGAATTCCAGCCAGCGGTCGAGTGTAAAATCCTTTGCCGCGGGATGATCTTTGCGCATCATCACCACATAGTGCTCGTGCAGCAAATCCACACGCCGGAACGAAACATCCGTTTTCGGGAAAACCGCCACGGCGAGGTCAACCGCCCCTTTCGCAAGCTTGTCCAGCGAATCCTCAGTGCCATGCCAGGGCTGGATCACCAGATCAATACCGGGCGCTGATCGTGCAAGCCTCTCGCGCAAAGGCCCGATGATCGCCACAGCTGGAAGATCAGCAGTGAGTATGCGCACCGTCTGGTGAATGGTGGCAAGATCAATGTCGGGTGGATCAAGAACGAGCGTAATCTGCGCCAAGAGGTTTTTGATGGGTACGCGCAGCGATTCTGCCTTTGGCGTCAGCCGCATCATCCCCTTGCCGCGTTCCAGCAACGCATCGTCGAACAGATGGCGGCAACGATCGAGCGCGCTTGAGGTGGCGGGCTGCGAGAGGCCAAGCCGGTCAGCCGCACGCGACACATGCGCTTCATCCAGAAGCGCATCGAGCACCACGAGCAGGTTCAAATCGACAGATCGCAAATTCATGCGCTGAATACTAGCACATTTATTTTATTGAAATGAAGAATACCCAAACGGCAATAATCAGGCCTCGATTTCCACATTGCCAAGCGGCTTCGTGCAGCAGGCAAGCACAAACCCCTCGTCGATTTCCTCATCGAGAATACCGCCATTGTGATCCATCTCGGATTTGCCCGACAGTTTCATCACCTTGCAGGTGCCGCACAGGCCGGATTCGCAAGCGGCTGCAATGCGTATACCCGCACCACGCGCTGCTTTCAGGATCGTATCACCCGGCATGCAGGGCACTTCCATACCAGACATGGAGAAGGTGATCGTGGCAGCCGATTCCAATGCTTCCGTGGAAATGACATCGAGCATGGGCAATACCGGCTCGGCGGCGGGGCCAAAGCTTTCCTGATGATAATGCGCCATATCGAAGCCATTGGCCTCAAGCATGGTACGCACATCCCGCATGAAACCTTCCGGGCCACAGCAGAAAATTGTCCGATCCTTGAAGTCAGGCGAAAGCAGCGGCAGTTTGGGCGCCTCAAGCCTGCCGCGAATGCCGGTCCAAAGCTGCCCCATCTCGTGTTCCTTGATCAGAAACGACAGTTTCAGATTGGGCATGCAGTTGGTGAGATATTCCAGTTCCCGGCGGAAAATAATATCGCTGGGGCGGCGGGCGCAGGTAACGAAGCTGATATCGCTCTGCGGCGCGCAATCATGCATCCAGCGGGTCATCGACATCATCGGCGTAATGCCAGATCCCGCCGAGATGAACAGATATTTTTCGCCCGGATGCTTGCGCATGGAAAAATCGCCGAGCGGCCCGAATGCCTTCAGCCGGACACCCGGCGTCAGGTGATCCAGCATCCAGCGGGTGCCGATACTGCCTTCCTGCGCTTTGACCGTCACAGCAATAGTGAATGGCCGTGACGGGCTGGATGACAGCGTATAGGTACGCAAAACAGCTTCGGGCTGGGTCGGCAGTTCGAAGGTCATGAACTGGCCCGGCTCATAGCGGAACCAGTTCTGATTGTCGGAACGGAATGTGAAAGTCTTCACATTCGGCGCTTCCTCAATGATCGACAGGCACTCCAATAAATGCAGCCGATCATTCCACGGCTGCATCTGGTCGAGGTGCGGGTAAGACTGAGGAACGCCCATATTCATTTTTACCTATGCTACCTTGCTGAGCCGCGTATCACCGCCGGTGAGACGCTCTTCCATGAACCTGCAATACCATTCGAGGAACTGCAGTACGCCGCCTTCATGTTCGGTCGAATAGGGACCGGGTTCATAGGCGGGCGAGCGGATGCCGAAAGCGTTTTCCTCGACAATACGGCGGTCCTGATCATTGGTTTCCGTCCACACATGCGTCAGTTCTTCGAGGTTATAGTCTACGCCCTCGACGGCATCCTTATGTACCAGCCACTTGGTTGTAACCTGTGTTTCATCCGGGCCAAGCGGCAGCACACGGAACGAAATGGCATGGTCGCCAAGAATGTGGTTCCAGGTGGTCGGATAATGGAACAGCAACAGCGAACCGATCCGCTTCTCATTGACAATATCGCTGAGCTGCTTACCGACGGCGCGGCGACCGGTCATCGTATAGCTTTCCGAATCCCGCAGCAGCGGAACACGGGTGGCGCGATACTGACCATCATCGGACATGCGGAAAGTGCTTGGGAGGCCCGCAGCTTCACAACGCTGCCAATGTTCAGCAATTTCTGGATCGTCACCGGCGCCCTGTACACCGGTGACACTCGGCGCTTCCGGGAAAGTCTTGCACAGTTCAGGATGGTTGGCGACGCAGTGATAGCACTCGCGATTGTTTTCCCAGACCAGCTTCCAGTTGCCCTTCTCCACAATGGTGCTCTGATAGGCAACCTTTGTGTCGATGAGCTTATGCGGTGCAAGATAAGGCTCGATCAGTGCGCGGGTTGCGCTGAAATCAGTCGGGTTCTGCGCAAGACAGATGAAGATGTAACCACCAACGCTTTCGCAATGCACAGGCTTGAGGCTGTGCTGGCTGGGGTCGAAATCATCGCCCATCTGGCGCGCGAAAAGCAGGCGGCCGTCAAGCTCATAGGTCCACTGGTGATAGGGGCAGACGAGCTTTGCCGATGTGCCGCGCTCAGCCGCACAGACGCGCGAACCGCGATGGCGGCAGGAATTGTGGAAAGCACGAATCTGGCCCTGACGGTCACGCACGATGACCACAGGATAGTCGCCCACCTGCACGGTGAAGAAATTGCCGGGCTTGGTGACTTCGCAATCATGGCCGATGAACAGCCAGTCACGATAAAAAATATTTTCCATATCCAGACGGTAATAGTCCGGATCGGAATAGAAGGCCTGTTCGAGGCCGTAGCCGGGTTTCCGGTTTTTCAGGTTCCGGAGCAGTTCGTTGCGCATATCCATGTCGTGTCCTCGCCTCAATGTTGCGAAAGAACTGACTGGTGGTGACGGAGGAAGAACGCCTACACGGTCAGCACAAGCCGATGCCCGCATAAAATCATGCTCCTTGATCGCCCACCGCGATCAGTCGGTTTCAGTCCCGAGGCTGGTTTCCGGGCTCTGGAGTTGCCATCTCGGCTGTCACGACGCCTTCCCGGGTTGTGGCCCAGTGGCTGTTATGCCGTGTTTCACTCCACTACCGTTGCGGGGGCAGCGCCGGGTTTCCGACCGGCTTCCCAATTCTCCGCTTCCCTAGAAAAAAGCGGCACCTCAAGTGCCCCGATAAAAGCATTCGGCATAAAAAAAGAATAGGTGCGGAAACGACATCCCATTTACGTAAGACGACACTGTACACTATGTCGCAGAATGGCCAGCAGGTGCCCCTAATTCAGCCGAGAACAACAAGCTCTTCAAAGTGGTTCATATCGACGAAACTGCAAAAAGCCGGCGGATTAAGCGCAATAATGGGCGCATCGCGTTGAATGGTAGCAAGGCAATCATCGAGAAGCGCCTGCCATGCGCCAAGCCGTTCATCGGGAAAACGTTCGATCACATAGGCCAGTGTAATATGGAAAACATAGGTGTCGTGATCAGGATGCCGATACCCGAACGGAACGGCCAATGCGTCGCGCCAGGCCCGCAGGATTTGCTCGTCATATTCGCTCGCACCGGCAACCGTAAGTCCCGCAGGTGTGACATCGATCACTTTGACATTAAACGGCCCACACCCTTCAAAATCCTGCAGACGATCCACATAAAGCTGGGTCATATCGTCAATACTGGTCTCAAGCGCAACATCATCTGGCCAAAAGGATGCCCGGCGGCGATATTCGATGATACCCTGAAACAGGGTCATGTGCAGGCTGGAGATGGGTGTGAATGCCAATTGCCCGGCATCCGGCATAGCCAGCATCCGCTCGCGCACCGCAATAACAGCCGCCTCAGACTCAGAACCTTTCACCAGATGGCAGACCACCGTATTGCCCGGCTCAAGCTGAAACTCGCCCTTGGTGTTATAGCGCCTGCCGAGATGAACGGGCGGCTCCGGGTGAAGGCTGGCGGCAAAGCGGGCAAGTGAAGGCTTGATCAGGTCGAGCATGGAAACCCCGTGACGAGTAAATGAGAGTGTCACATGCCAATGGGACTCACTGGCACGCAAATGATCCCTCCGCCATAGGACAGCTCTTTGTCAGGCAGATGAAGCCCGCCTATGGCCGGTAAAGATATTCCTCGATCGAAGCCTGTTTCATTTCAATCGAGAAACCCGGCAGTGATGGCGGCATATAGGCCGCGTCCTGAATGTTGCAGGGATCGATGAAATGCTCATGCAGATGGTCGACATATTCGATCACCCGGCCCTCTTTCGTGCCCGACACAGCAATATAGTCGATCATCGACAGATGCTGCACGTATTCACAAAGACCCACGCCGCCAGCATGCGGCCAGACGGGCAGCTCGTACTTCGCGGCAATCAGTAATACGGCAAGCACTTCATTCAGTCCGCCCATGCGGCACGAATCGATCTGCACCACATCAATAGCGCCTTCAGCGATGAACTGCTTGAACATGATGCGGTTCTGGCACATCTCGCCCGTGGCAACCTTCACTGGCTTGATCGCCTGCCGGATCTTGCGATGCCCAGCCACATCGTCAGGGCTGGTCGGCTCTTCGATGAAGAATGGCTTGACGAAGGCAAGCTTGTTGACCCAATCGATGGCTTCGTTGACTTCCCATACCTGATTGGCATCGATCATCAGGATACGATCCGGCCCGATCACCTCGCGCGCAATGGTCAGACGGCGAATATCGTCCTCAAGATCGCGGCCAACTTTCATCTTGATGTGGTTGAAGCCTGAATCAACAGCCTCCTGACAAAGACGGCGCAGCTTTTCGTCGGAATAGCCAAGCCATCCCGCCGACGTTGTATAGCAGGGATAACCCTCCGCCTTCAGCGTTGCTATCCGCTCCCGTTTGCCGGTCTCAGCCTTGCGCAGAATGTCCAGCGCCTCCTCGCGTGTCAGCACATCAGTCAGGTAGCGGAAGTCGACAATATTGACGATCTCCTCAGGCGTCATTTCGCCAACCAGCTGCCAGACTGGCTTGCCCGCTTCTTTCGCCAAAAGATCCCATACTGCATTGACCACGGCACCGGTTGCCAGATGCATCGCGCCCTTATCCGGCCCGATCCAGCGCAACTGGCTGTCACCCGTGATGAAATGCCAGAAACGGCCCGGATCTTCCTTCACCCAGTCCAGTTCAAGCCCGACAACCAGATGCTTCATCGCTTCAATCGCGAGGCAGCAGATTTCGTTGCCGCGACCGATGGTGAAGGTCAGGCCATGACCGGAGAGTGCCTTGTTATCCGTATCGAGGATAACATAGGCGGCGGAATAATCCGGATCCGGGTTCATGGCATCCGATCCATCCAGACTCTGCGAGGTGGGAAAGCGGACGTCGAAGACGCGAAGATCGGTGATGCGGGTCACAATATGCCTCTTGAATAATGTTGCGGGACCAGCACTGAACTAAACGTCAGCGCGAGCCACCTGTTTCTGGGTGCCAAGACCATCAATGCCAAGCTCGATCACATCACCGGCTTTGAGGTAGCGCGGTGGCTTCATGCCCATGCCAACGCCGGGCGGTGTTCCCGTCGAGATGATGTCACCGGGATGCAGCGACATGAACTGGCTGAGATAGGAGACGAGGAATGCAGCACCATAGACCATGGTCTTGGTAGAGCCGTTCTGCATTGTCTCGCCATTGACCTTCAGCCACATGCCGAGATTCTGCGGATCGGTGATTTCATCCTTTGTCACCAGCCATGGGCCGGTCGGACCGAACGTGTCGCAGGATTTGCCCTTGGTCCACTGGCCCGCACGTTCAATCTGGAAGGCGCGCTCGCTGACATCATGCACGGTGCAGTACCCCGCGACATAATCCAGTGCTTCGGCCTCGCTGACATATTTTGCCGTCCGGCCAATGACGATGCCAAGCTCGACTTCCCAGTCGGTCTTCTGCGAACCGCGCGGAATAACAAGATCATCATTCGGGCCGACAATGGCCGATGTTGCCTTCATGAAAATGACGGGTTCCGGTGGCACCGCCATACCGGATTCCGCCGCGTGATCAGCATAATTCAAGCCGATACAGATGAACTTTCCAGTCCCGGCAATGCAGGGGCCAAGGCGCGGATCGCCACTGACCAGAGGCAGGCTTTCCACATCCGCAGCGGAAAGTTTTGCCAGCGCAGCGGGATCAAGTGCAGCACCGGAAAGATCGTTCACCTTGCCGGAAAGATCGCGGATTTGCCCCTTGGCATCGAGCACACCGGGCTTTTCCTGCCCTGCTTCGCCGTAACGGAGATACTTCATCATTTATTCCTTTGGTTCACTAGACGGTCCAGCCGCCATCAATGTTGTATGCCTGTCCCGTGGTGTAGGTTGCACCGGCGAGATAGACAGCGAGATCGGCAATTTCTTCGGGCAGGCCGAGACGACCCATGGGTTGGCGGGAGATGAAAGCAGCGCGCGCCGCTTCATAGTCGCCACCGGCGCGCATGCGCTGTTCCAGCGATGGGCTTTCCACCGTGCCGGGGCAGATCGCATTGCAGCGAATACCCTGCGTGATGTATTCCGCAGCCACGGATTTCGTCAGGCCGAGAACGGCAGCCTTGGTAACGCCATAGGCGAAGCGGTTCGGCACGCCCTTCACACTGCTGGCAACCGACGACATATTGATAATCGCGCCATCTTTGCGCTCGATCATACCGGGCAGAACGGCCCGGATCGTACGCACCATCGCCCGTACGTTGAGATCGAGGGCGAACTCCAGATCCGCATCGGGCATTTCCAGTATGGAACCACTGTGAACAAAACCGGCGCAGTTGAAGAGGACGTCAACCGGGCCAATCTCGCCGATCACTTTGGTCACTTCATCGGTGTTCAAAACATCGAGCTTGCGCGGTTTGAGGCCAGCTTCCTTTGGCAGCGCATCGAGCAATTGCTGGTTGATATCTGTGGCGTGAACAATCGCGCCTTCCTGCAGAAAAGCCAACGCAGAGGCACGGCCGATGCCCTGCCCTGCCGCTGTGATCAATACCCGCTTGCCTTCAAGCTTACCTGTCATTTCAAACCTCCATTTGGCACATTGATGTACCCGTCATATCACTTTTGTTTTGCGCTCGGCGATGAGGATGTGGTCGGCAGCCAGCACAACTTCACCGCGTTGATTGAGAACTTCGCAGCGCTCGACCACACGCCCGCTTTCCGGCCGTTTCGGGTCATCTTCCTTGGCGCTGATCGTCACGCGCGTGCGGATCGTATCGCCAATGAAGACCGGGCGCACAAACCGCAAACGGTCATAGCCATAGGAAAAAGCTACGGGATTGATAAGGCTCGCCGTCAAGCCGACGCCAATGGAAAAAATCATCGTGCCATGGGCCACGCGCTGGCCGAACGGTGTCGTCTTGGCAAATTCAGCGTCCATATGATGCGGGAAGAAATCGCCCGTATGCCCCGCATGCACAACGAAATCCGTTTCGGTTATGGTTCGCCCCGTCGTTGTGCGCACATGGCCGAGTTCGTATTCCTCGAAATAAACGGTCTGTTCTGACATTCAGGCCTCCGGCTTTTGGGCGAGCGGTGTCGCGGGCGCTGCGCTTGACTCATAAGCAGCCTCGACCAGCGCCATGGTGTGCCAGGCATCTTCAACGGAACTCACCAGCTCCTTGTCCTCGCCGCTGGCAAAGCGCTGCAGATTGGCCATGCGCCCGGTAAAAGCATCCGGGAACCACGCGCCCTGCAAGGGCACATTGACCCAATCCGAACCGCCCTTGGGGTAAATCATCAACTCATCCGGTTCGCCGCGCGGATAATCGAGATTAACCCCGAGTTTCACATAGGCGGCACCCTCGGTGCCGCTGACACGGAATTCGCAGGCCTGAAACCTGCGCCCGAATTTGTGGTCATGATTGATCGACAGCGAACAGCGCACCCGGTCGCCATAGTCGAGGATCGCACTGGTTCTGGTCTGCGCCACCTTGTGAGCGGGATGACCAAGCGTCTTTGCGTGTACGCCCAGCGGATTGCCAAGAATCTGGCGGATCAGATCGATATAATGGATCGAGTGCATGGCAATCTCGACACGCGGCAGATCAGCCAGAAATGGCCATAGCGACCATGGCGTATCCAGCGCAAGCCACGCATCAAAATCGATGACCTCGCCAAGCCAGTCCTGAGCAATCGCATCCTTGAGCGCCAGCATCATCGGCGCAAACCGCAGCTGGAAATTGACCGCAGCCGTGATATTCCGTTCACGGCAAATGCGAAGGATTTCCGAGGCCTCTTCAAGGTCGCTGCCCATCGGCTTCTGGATCAGCGCAAATGAACCTTCCGGTAGGGCTTTCAGCACATCCGCATGACGCGCGGGCGGTGTCGCCAGATCGAAGATCGCATTCTCCACCGCCGCCGCTTCGGCCAGTGAAGCATAGGCTTTCACATTCCACTCCCAGGCGATTTTACCAGCCTTGGCCTGATCCGGGTCAAACAGACCCGCAATGGGAAAACCACCCTTCCGATAGGCAGGATAATGCGCATCACCAACAATGCTACCCGCCCCGAATGTCACAATAGGGCGAAGCTTTGCAGGCAGCGGCCAGCTTTGTTGCAGAGTGGTTGGATTGAAATATTCAGTATGAGGCAACGGCACCCCCCTCTGCCCTGTCGGGCATCTCCCCCACAAGGGGGGAGATCAGCTGCGAGTACCGCCTTTGCACAATCTGCAATGTTTCCCGTTGTAGGAAAGCGTTCATGTCAATGTGATCTCCCCCCTTGTGGGGGAGATGTCCGACAGGACAGAGGGGGGTGAAAGCACGCATCATCATTCCTCAATCCAGATGAAAAACTTCATCCATCATCGCCCACCATTCTCCCGGCGCGCGTGTTTCCAGCGGCACCTGACAAGGCATACAAACAGCCCACCATTCCCCATTTTTCGGATCGGCAGCCATCTTCGCCATATCATCAGCAAAATCCGCGCCGTGATATTCCCATGTGCCGAACAGGATGTTCTCCGGCTCGCGCAGGAAGATCGTGTAGTTGCGGATATTGCAGCTGGAAATCAGCGCGAGAATCTCGGGCCAGACAGCCGCGTGCAACCGCTTATACTCGGCAACCTTCTCGCCATTGAGCCCGATCATCATTCCCATGCGCTGCATGATCTAGCTCCGGATTTCCGTGGTGAACTCGCCAACGCTGCGTGCCTTCACCGCATCCCAGTCCCAGTCGATACCGATGCCCGGTTCCGACGGAGCAATGGCATAGCCGTTCTCGATGCGCATCTGTGTTTGGGTGAGGTCATCCAGTTGCGGGATATATTCGACATATCTGCCGTTTTGCACCGCACAGGTGAGGCTCACATGCAGTTCCATCAGAAAGTGCGGGCAAACGGGTATGTCAAAAGTCTCAGCCGTATGCGCCACTTTCAGCCAGGGCGTGATGCCACCGATCCGCCCCACATCCACCTGCACGATGGAGCAGGCGCGCTTTTGCATATATTCGCGGAAATGCCTGATGGAATAGAGCGACTCGCCAACCGCAACCGGTGTCTGCGTGGCCGATGACAGCCGCACATGGCCATCAATATCATCGGCAGGCAGCGGCTCTTCCAGCCAGGCCAGATCGATATCACGCAGCACCTGCGAGCGTCTGATAGCTTCATCCAGTGTAAAGCCCTGATTGGCATCGGTCATGATCTCAAAACTGGAGCCAACCGCATCGCGCACCGCCGACAACCGGTCGAGATCTTCCGATCCATGCGGGCGCCCGATCTTCACCTTGGCACCCTTGAAACCCTTTGCCTTCGCCTGCAATGCATCATCCACCAGCGCCTGCTTTTCAATATGCAGCCAGCCACCTTCAGTTGTGTAAAGCGGACAGCGATCTTTCGCGCCGCCGGCCAGTTTCCATAAGGGAAGGTTCTGCTTCTTCGCCCGCAAATCCCACAGCGCGATATCGATGGCGGCCAGCGCAATAGCTGTGATTGCGCCGATGGTGGTGGCGTGCGTGGCAAATTCCAGCTCGCGCCAGATCGCTTCAATCTGATCGGCATCCTTGCCGAGCAGGCGCGGTGCCAGATGATCCGACAGAAGCCGCATCACCGACGAACCACCAGTGCCGATCGTATAGCTATATCCCGTGCCGACAGCACCATCGCTATCGGTAATCGTGACAATCGGTGTTTCCTGCGAAACAAAGCTCTGGATCGCATCGGTCCGCAGCACTTTTGGCGGCAGATCAACCATGCGCAATTCAACCCGTTCGATTTTGGCCATGGTCAGCTCCGCAAGGTTTTGCCGGTTTCAGGCGAGAAGAGATGCGCCTGCGACAGGTCGAAGCTCAGCTTGATGGTTTCGCCTGATCCGAGCGGACGCGGGTTCAGCATGCGCGACACCCATTCGCGCTCGCCCAGCGTGATGAATACCAGCGTTTCATTGCCGAGCGGTTCGGTGATTGAGACAGGCAGCAATAGCTCATGTACATCGGTCGCATCGCCGGAACTCAGGCCATGACCTGTCGGGTAGATATCATCAGGACGCAGGCCGAAAATAACCTTCTGCCCGGCAACCACCTTGTTGCGGAATTCAATGGGAAGCGGAAGGCTTTGACCACCCTGTAAGACCAATTTGCCGCCATCGACAGTGGCCTCATTCAGGTTCATTGGCGGCGAGCCGATGAAGCCCGCGACAAAGCGCGTTGCCGGGCGCTTGAACACTTCCTCCGGCGTGCCGACCTGCTCGATATATCCATCACGCATGATGACGATACGGTCGGAAAGCGTCATCGCCTCCACCTGATCATGGGTCACATAAATCATAGTTGCCTGCACCTTGGCATGCAGACGCTTGATTTCTGTGCGCACCTGCGTGCGCAGTTTCGCATCGAGATTGGAAAGCGGCTCGTCGAACAGGAAGACTTCAGGCTTGCGCACAATGGCACGGCCCATGGCCACGCGCTGGCGCTGTCCGCCTGACAGTTGCGAAGGGCGCCGGTCCATCAGCTTATCGAGATCGAGAATGGCAGCCGCTTCATTGACGCGCTGATCAATCTCGGATTGCGCGATTTTGCCGATCTTCAGCGAAAACCCCATATTTTCGCGCACAGTCATATGCGGATAGAGCGCATAGGACTGGAACACCATCGAGATATTGCGGGCGCGCGGTGGCAGATCGTTGACTGGCTTGCCGCCGATTTCGATCACGCCATCGCTGATTTCCTCAAGCCCGGCAATCATGCGCAGCGTCGTGGATTTGCCGCAGCCGGAGGGTCCGACCAGCGCGATGAACTCGCGATCCTTCACTTCAAGATCAATGCCGTGGACGACATCGACACTGCCATAGCGCTTGACCAGCTTTTTCAGGGTTACGGGTGCCATTACAACTTAACCTTTCACCGCGCCGAACGTCAGTCCGGACACCAGATGCTTTTGAATGATGAATGTGAGGGTCAGCGCCGGAACAATCATGACCACGGCAAGCGCGCACATGCCGCGCCAGTCAATGGTGAATTCCGACGTGTAATCGAGAAGCCCGACTGGCAGTGTCTTCGAATTGACCGAGCGGGTGATCTGCGCCGCCAGCGCATATTCGTTCCACGACGTGAGGAAGGCGAAAATGCCCGCCGACGCAATGCCGGGGCCAGCCAGCGGGAATTCCACCTGCCAGAATGCCTGCCAGCGCGTGCAGCCATCGATCTGTGCCGCCTCCGCCAGATCCTTCGGCACCTGACGGAAGAACCCATCAATCAACCAGATCGTGAACGGCACATTCAGGGCCACATAGACAAGGATCATGGAGAAGTGCGTATCGATAATCCCGAGCCGGGCAAAAACCATGAACAGCGGCAGCGACAGCGCAATGCCGGGAACGGCGCGGGTCAGCATGAAACCGAGGAAGATCGCCGACTTGCCCTTGAACTTGTACCGGGCAAAGGCATAACCGCCGGCCATGCCAATGATCAGTGCGATGACAGTGGAGGTAATCGAGATAATCAGAGAGTTGCGGAAATATTCCCAGACCGGAATGCCGCCCTGCCCGGCACCGCCAAACATGGAACGATAGGCATCAAGCGAAATATCCTGCGGAATCCACACGGGTGGCTTTGCCATGATCTCCACCGTCGGGCGGAGTGAATTGAGGACGATCCAGAGGCCTGGCAGGCAGATAACCAGCATGGCGAGGAACAGTCCGACGAAATGCAGGACTTTCAGGCCGCGGCGCTTGAGGCGATGTGCGTTGTTCTGGTCCATCTTACCACTCCGCTCCGATTTGCTGGCGCGCAGCGGCGAGCTTTCTGAAGAAATACACGGTGAACAGGATGGAAAGCAGGATGGAGATATAGGCCATGGCATTGGCCAGCCCCATGCGTGCATCGCTATAGGCGGTGCGTCCAACCAGCGTCCACAACAGTTCCGTGCGTTTTGCCGGACCGCCATCGGTCATGATCTTTACAATGTCATAGGCACGCGCCACGTCGAGCGAGCGGATGGTCATGGCGATGAAGGCAAACGGCATGAGATAGGGCCAGGTGACATAGCGGAATGTCTGCCACGGCGTGCAGCCATCGACACGCGCTGCTTCAACCGGCTCCTGCGGCATGGCGAGAAGGCCAGCGAGAATGAGGATGGCGAAAACCGAGGTGGAGGACCAGACTTCGGCAATAATGATAGAGAACAACGCCAGATTGCCGTCGATCAGCCATGGTATGGCCGATGTGGTTATTCCAAGCGACTGCAGCACATTATTGACGAAGCCGATATTGTCATTGAACAGAAATTTGAACTGAAAGCCGACGAGGACGGGTGAAAACATCATCGGGAACATCATCAGCGTGCGCAAAAGCCGCTGACCGCGCGTCGCTTTGTTGACCAGCATGGCAAGCCCGAGGCCAAGGAACATTTCGGCATTCAGCGCAATTGTCAAAAGCAGGACCGTGCGCCCGAATGCTGACCAGAATTCCACACTGGTCAAGGCGCTCACATAATTGCGGAAGCCAATAAAAATCCACAGCGTCTCCGGCTTGGTCAGCCGGAACGGCGTAAAGCTCGAATAGAGCGAAAACAGCAGCGGCAGGACGATGACCGCCGCCAGAACGATAATGGCAGGCAGCAGCAGAAGCGTCGGCGCTGAGAGTTTGGGAAATTTCATCTGGTATATTGGCCTTCTGATCTCTGCTCTGCGGGATGAATACTACCCACCCCCTCCGACCAAGGGCCAAAGGGGGTAAGCAGCTTTTTCATTCCACTCAGATCCCGTTAAAGCTTGCCGGCATCCTTCAGGATGTCGGTTGCCTTCTGGGCGGCGGTGTCGAGTGCTTCCTTCGAGGTCTTGTCCCCAAGGATGGCAGCCTGCAGTTCCGGATAAACAGCGTTGGAAATCTCGATCCATTCAGCCAGCGGCGGAACCGGGAATGCGTTCTTGGCAGCCTCCTGGAAAGCGGCCAGAACCTCGGTCTTGTAGGCATCGCCCTTGGCCTGTTCGATATCCCAGGCCCAGACTGCGGTGCGGGTCGGCAATGGCCCGGCTTTCGCTTCCAGCTTCTGGCTGTCCTCATTGGTCAGCCACCAGACCAGCGAAGCGGCAGCTTCCTTGTTGGCGCAGGCATTGGTTACTGAGAAGCCATGGCTTCCAGACCAGCCGGTGCGCTTGCCCGACGATCCCGCCGGCTGCACCTTGACGCCGACATTGCCCGCAACTTTCGAAGACTTCGGATCATTGAAGAAGCTTGCCCAACCCGGCCAATCCAGATTAATGGCGATTGAACCCGAAGCGAAACCCTGACCGAGATCATCCCAGAGGTAATTGGTTGTTCCGGCAGGCACAGCCTTGGCCTTGTAGAGATTGACGAACCAGTCGAGCGCCTTGATACCAGCGGCTGAATTGAAGGCTGGCTTGCCGTCCTTGTCGATATATTCGCCGCCTTCCGCCACCAGCATTTCATAGAAGCGGCCATTAATCGCCTCTTCCTTGCCCGCAAACTGCGTGCCGTAGAAATCCGGCGCCTTGGTGAAGAATATCGCCTGATCCGTGACCTGCTGCCATGTATCAGGAGGCGTCAGCTCATAACCATATTTGGCCTTGAACGCCGTCTTGTTGGCTTCATCCGCATAGATGCTCTTCTGATAGTAGAGCGCCGAAACATCGAACTGCGCACGCGGCAGCATCACCAGCTTGCCGTCGAGAGTCGAAGCTTTGATGTTGGCAGGAACGAAGGCTGCAATTTCCTCGGCAGGAATAAGCTTCGTCAAATCCGTGTAGATATCAGGATATTGCGGCGCAAAGGATGAGTGGTTCGAACCCACGCACCACTTCAGGCTGCCCGAAGCGATATCCGATTTGATCTCCTTGTCGAGTTCGAAGTGATTCTTCTTCGACAGGATGTTGACCTTGGCACCCGTGAGTTTTTCCCACTCGCCGATACGCTCATAGAGCGGCTCATATTGCTGGCCGCCAATAAGCTTGGCGTCGATGGTCACGCCTGCAAACTTGCCCGGCAACTCGGCGCCGATGGCAAAGCTTGTGCTCAAAAGCGCGATGGCGCCAGCCGAAACACTGGCCAAAAGCTTCTTCATGCAATTCCTCCCAATCCCAGAGTGCCGCCTCCCGGCACTTTTCTTCACCCATATATGGGCGTGTCATTCATATACAAACATTATGCGGCTTGACCGTCAAGCGTGGAAACGCTTTCCTATGAAGATAATCTTCGTATATGCATTGAGTGAAATGAGGGGATTGCCATGATTGAAGAAGACGACAGCGACCGGTATCGCGCCCCGGCACTCGACAAGGGACTGGATATTCTCGAACTACTTTCGGGAATTGATGGCGGCCTGACGCAGGCCGAAATTGCCAAACATCTTGGCCGCAGTCCCAACGAATTTTACCGCATGCTCGACCGGCTTGTCCGGCGTGGCTATGTCACCCGGCTAGAAGGCGACCGCTATTCGCTGACATTGAAGCTTTTCGGTCTTGCCCAGCTTCATGCGCCGGTCCGGCGGCTGGCATCTTATGCTACACCGCTGATGCGGGATCTTGCGGTCATGTCAAAACAGGCCAACCAGTTGAGTGTCTTTGACCGCGGTGCAGCCGTCGTCATTGCCCAGCAGGAAGCGCCTGATTATTGGGGCATTTCGATCCGCGTCGGCTCGCATATCAGTCTGTTCAACACCGGCTCCGGCCATGTGCTCCTGGCGTTCCGCTCCGATGAAGAACGGGCAATGATGATTGCCGAATATGAAAAACATGCTGACGATATCGCCCAGCCGTCAGACTTCCGCGAACGCCTCGACCATATCCGTGAGCGCGGCTACGAAATCATGGCAAGTGAACAGACCGCAGGCGTATTCAACATATCTGCACCGATTCTCGGGCCTGACGGACGGTCCATTGCCGCATTGACCTGTCCCTATATCAAGCTCCTGAACATTGCCGACGCGCCCGATGTGGATGAGGCCCGCGAAATGCTGGTGGCAACGGCACAAAAACTCTCGGAACTGGCGGGTGCTGACGTGATCCATTCCAGTGTCATCCGTCACGCCTGAACCGGAGCCAAGCATGTTGATCGATACACACCTTCATCTCATTGACCAGTCGGCCCTGCACTACCCCTGGCTATCGGGCGTCGAGGCGCTCAACCGCGATTTTCTTTACGAGGAATATGCGCTTCAGGCCCGCCGCGCCGGAATCACTCAGGCGCTCCATATGGAAGTGGATGTTGCACCATCGCAAATCCAGACGGAAATCGACTATGTGGCCGATCTATTAAAGCGCAATGATAATCTGATCGCCGGGGCAATTGCCGCCTGCCGTCCGGAGGAAGACGGGTTTGCAGCCTATCTCGAACACCAGAAAGCCAACCCGTTCGTCAAAGGCTTCCGCCGCATCCTGCACACCATGCCGGATGAACTCTCGGAAAACCCGCTTTTCCGCGACAACATCAGGCGTATTGGCGGATCAGGTCTGACGTTTGATCTCTGCGTTCTGCCACGCCAGATGGACAGGGCAATTGTTCTGGTCGATCTGGCGCCCGACGTGACATTCATTCTCGATCATTGCGGCGTGCCAGATATCAAGGGCAATGATTTCGAGGCGTGGCGCGGCAAGATTGCAGAGATCGCCAAGCGGTCCAATGTGATCGCCAAGATTTCCGGCGTGGTCGCCTACGCCGATGGAGAATGGGTTGCCGATACGCTCAAACCCTATGTGCATCATATTATCGACAGTTTCGGCTGGGACCGCATTGTCTGGGGCAGTGACTGGCCCGTCTGCACATTGGGCGGTGGTCTCGCCACATGGGTCGCAGCAACACACGCTCTTGTTGCTGGATGCAGCGAGAGTGAAAAAGCAAAGCTGTTTTCGGGGAATGCCCGGAGGGTATGGGGATTGTAGTTCGTGGTGCGTGGTTCGACATAACAACCATGAGGGAAATTGGTGGATGCAAGGCTAGTCGCAAAGATCGCAGAACTTGACTCCCCTTCATCACCCCTCTCCCTCATGGTGAGCTTGTCGAACCACGAACCGCCAGCGTTCACCCCCCAAGCCTCAAACCACTTGCTTGCCAATCCATCCCGCTTTACCTCTGCTAGTCAGCAACACCATCAACAGCGGGAGATAAAATGGCGGCGGAGCTTCATGGACCGGATCTTCTCAGTGCCGTTGTGCTTCTGGGTGCGGGTGTCATTGCCGTACCCGTGTTCAAGCGGCTGGGGCTCGGCTCCGTCCTTGGCTATCTTGCTGCCGGTCTGGTGATCGGCCCCTTCGGCCTCAAATTCTTCTCCGACCCGCAAACGATCCTGCATGTCGCCGAACTTGGCGTGGTCATGTTCCTGTTCATCATTGGCCTCGAAATGCAGCCCTCCCGCCTTTGGGGGCTGCGCAAGGAAATTTTTGGCCTTGGTGCCCTGCAGGTCGGCGTCTGCGCGCTTCTTTTGACCGGTGTCGGCATCGCCACCGGCTTTCCCGTGGCCATATCCTTTGTTGCTGGCGCTGGTTTTGTCTTGACCTCCACCGCCATTGTCATGCAATTGCTGGAGGAACGCGGCGAAATCTCAAGCACAAAAGGCCAGCGCATGGTCTCGATCCTCCTGCTTGAGGACCTTGCCATCGTGCCGCTGCTCGCCCTCGTCGCCTTTCTTGCGCCCATTGCCGCAACGGATGCGCCGCCCACCGGCCTGCGCTGGATGGATATCGGCATCGGCGTTGGCGCGGTCATCGGCATTATCGTGGCGGGCCGTTATCTCCTCAACCCCCTGTTCGGCTTTCTCGCCCAATCCCGCGCCCGTGAAGTCATGACCGCCGCCGCCCTGCTGGTGGTGCTGGGCGCTGCGCTCGTCATGCAGGTCAGCGGCCTCTCCATGGCGATGGGCGCATTTCTCGCGGGCGTGCTCCTGTCCGAATCCACTTTCCGGCATCAGCTTGAAGCCGATGTGGAACCTTTCCGCGGCATCCTGCTTGGTCTGTTTTTCCTTGCGGTCGGCATGTCGCTGGACCTCAGCGTTGTCGCGGCAAACTGGCAGACTGTCCTTTTCTATGTGGTCGCCTTCATGGTCGTAAAAGCCATCGCGATCTATATCGTCGCCCGCCTGATGCAATCCAGCCATTCGGAAGCGCTGGAGCGCGCCATTGTCATGGCGCAGGGCGGCGAATTTGCCTTCGTGCTTTATTCCACCGCCACATCTGTTGGCATTCTTGATGGCCGGGCCAGCGCCATGCTGACGGCGATCATCATCATTTCCATGGTGCTCACCCCCATCGCCATCATTGGCCTGCGCTATATTCTGCCGCGTGAAAAACAGTCCCTTGATGGTGTGGATGTCGCCGATGGCCTTTCGGGCAGCGTGCTGATAATCGGCTTCGGCCGGTTCGGCCAGATCGCGTGCCAGCCCTTGCTGATACGCGGTGTCGATGTTTCGATCATCGACAATGATGTTGAAATGATCCAGGCCGCGTCGGAATTCGGCTTCAAGGTCTATTACGGCGACGGCACGCGGCTCGACATTCTGCATGCCGCCGGTGCGGGTCGCGCTCAGGCTGTCCTGATCTGCGTCGACAAGGCAGACACGATTCTTGCCATCGCCCAGAATATCAAGGCGGAATACCCACTCGTGCAGGTCTATGCGCGCTCCTTTGATCGCGGCAATACATTGTCGCTCATCAAGGCCGGGGTAGAGTATCAGATCCGCGAAACCTTCGAGTCCGCGCTTTCCTTCGGCGAAAACACGCTCGTTGGCCTTGGCGTTTCACCTGAGGAAGCCGCTGAAATTGTCGATGATGTGCGCCGCCGCGATGCGGAGCGGCTTGACCTGCAACTTGCAGGCGGCATCCGCGCTGGCAACGATCTGATGCGCGGCAATGCGCCGGTCCCCGGACCACTGATCAAACCACGGCAATCGGGCCGGGCTTTGAATGAGGAAACCGCCCTCGTACTGCCCACATCGCAAACCGCTGACAGCGCAAACTGACCACACGGAATATGGGAGAAACATAATGGCTGAAACCGATCAGGCGATCATCGACAGCATCGTCGGCTTCTGGCGCAAGGCCGGTCCCGATGCTTGGTTCAAGAAGGATGCGGCCTTTGATGAAACGTTTCATCAGACTTTTCTCGACAGGCATTTTGCCGCCGCCCGGCGCGAACATGACAGCTGGGTTGAAACTGCCGAAGGCGCATTGGCGCTGATGATCCTGCTCGATCAGTTTCCACGCAACTGCTTTCGCGGAACGGGGCATATGTATGCGACAGACTCACTCGCCCGCCATTATGCCGGTCAGGCGCTCGAAAAAGGCCACGATCTCTCGCTCGAACCATCGGTGCGCGGCTTTCTTTATCTGCCCTTCATGCATTCAGAAAATATTGAGGAGCAACTGCGCTGTGTAGAACTCTACACGGCGTCGGCACCGAGCCAACTGGCATGGGCCACCGAACATTACGATATTATTCAGCGATTTGGCCGTTTTCCCCATCGCAATGCCTTGCTTGGACGCAAATCCACACCGGAAGAACAGGCATTTCTCGATGCGGGCGGATTTGCCGGATAGACAGATTTTCGCCACGCCGGTCTGAATTTTGCCGTATCCTCTTGAACGTGACCGCACAGACTGCCATTATATCGGCATCTGGCACCCGTAAATTTCACCAATGACGCCAGTCAAACAGGGACTGACCGCGCATCGATGCCGGACGAACAATCTGAAGAGCCTCCAAGTCCGGACTTGCGAAGCAAGCTGACTCTGCACACGCAGCGTCAGCAACAACTCCCGTTCATCACCCCAAAATCTGATTTGTCCTGCATTGCGGGCGGATTTGCGCTGTCTTTTCCAGCCGCATCCGCACGCCATGCTGCGCTCTGATATTATCACTTAGAAGGAACCGACTTCCCAATGGAATGGATTGCCGACCCCAATGCCTGGATTGGTCTCGCCACGCTGATCGTGCTCGAGATCGTACTCGGGATCGACAACCTCGTCTTTATCGCCATTCTCGCCGACAAGCTGCCGCCGAGCCAGCGCAACCGTGCGCGCCTCGTTGGCCTGTCGCTGGCGCTGATCATGCGTCTTGCACTGCTTGCCTCGATTTCATGGGTGGTGACGCTCACGACACCGCTCTTCAGCGTGGCAGGTTTCGGCTTCTCGGGACGTGATCTCATTCTCATTGTTGGCGGCATGTTCCTGCTGTTCAAAGGCACCATGGAACTGCATGAACGCCTTGAAGGACATATGTCCGCCAAGGAGTCCAATGCGGCGCATGCCGTGTTCTGGCAGGTTATCGCCCAGATCGTCGTACTCGACGCGGTCTTTTCGCTCGATAGCGTTATCACCGCCGTCGGCATGGTCAAATATCTTGAAGTCATGATGATCGCCGTGGTCATTGCGGTGGGCGTCATGATGCTTGCGTCGAAACCATTGATGAGCTTCGTCAGCCGCCATCCGACAGTTGTGATCCTGTGCCTTGGCTTCCTCATGATGATCGGTTTCAGCCTGATCGTCGAAGGCTTTGGCTTCCACATTCCGAAGGGCTACCTCTATGCGGCCATCGGCTTCTCCGTGCTCATCGAGGCGGCCAACCAGCTTGGGCGGCGCAACCGCGACAAGCGTATCACCTCGATGGATTTGCGCGACCGCACAGCCGGTGCGGTCCTTCGTCTGCTGGGTGGCGGTCGCAATGGCGACGGTGTCCATTCCGATACGATCGACGTGATCGCCGAACACTCCGCTGCAGGAGAAGTCTTCCACCGGGAAGAAAAGGAAATGATCCGCGGCGTGCTTGATCTGGTCGAGCGGCCGGTGCGTTCGATCATGTCGCCGCGCAACGAAGTCGAATGGCTTGATCTTAACGAGACCAACGAGGAATTGCTGGCGGAGATCAGGACACTCACCCACAGCCGGGTCGTGCTGGCCCGCGACCGGATCGATGAATTCGTCGGCGTTGCCCTGACAAAAGACCTTTTGTTCGCCATTCTTGATGGCGGCAAGATCGATTGGGATAAAGTCACGCGCCAGCCGCTGATCCTGCATGAGAATGCCAATGTCCTGCGCGTCATGGAGCAGTTGCGCGGAACGACGGTACAGATGGCCGTTGTTCTGGATGAGCACGGCTCGTTTGAAGGCGTTGTCACCCCAACCGACATCCTTGAGGCGATTGCCGGGGATTTCCCTGATGAAGGGGATGAAAGCCCGGTTCTCGAGCGTTCGGAAGATGGCAGCATGGTCGTTGATGCCTATATCGATATCCGCCGTCTCGGCGGCCTGATCGAGCGCGATCTGGTTGATGATGGCGACCGCTATACGACACTTGCCGGTTATATCCTGTGGAATCTCGGCCACATCCCCGCTCAGGGCGAAAAGCTCAAGGTGGATGATTATGAATATGAGATCGTCGAAATGGATGGCCGCAACATCGGCAAAGTGAAGATTTCACCCACCGAGACAGCCGCCTTTATCTAGGATCGCCTCTAATTCCAACACCTCAAAAAGGTGTTCCCGCCCCGTCTGACCACGGGGCGGGAACATGAGAGCATCGAACAATAGCAGGACCCGATGGATTTGGCCGGTGTCCCATCGGCGAAGGAGCGTCCCGTTTCCCGCTCAATGCTCCCGCGGCTTAAACCTATTAATCCGGCCGAAATCAGGCGGCTTGCCTCACCCAGCTGGGAAACGGATCAAACAAGTCTTCCCACATGCCGGGCGTAAATTCCTCAGCATCCACAAGACACGCATCAAGTTGCGCCCGCAGATGGACCTCGCTCATCGGGTCAACACCGATGAAGACGATCTCCTGCCGCCGATCACCCCAGATCTTGTGCAGATAAGGCTTCATCGATTGCAGCCACTCCGGATGCTCGGGCCAGCGATTGCGCGGAATGGATGACCACCACAGCCCGCGTTTTTCCGCGCGCACCAGCGCACCGGCCTGGCTGAGTTCACCGACATAATCAGGCCGTGTCGCCAGCCAGAAGAAACCCTTTGATCTGATGACACCCGGCCAGCTCTTGTCGAGAAAAGCATGCAGTTTCTGCGGATCGAACGGACGTCGCTCGCGATAGACGAAGGAGTGGACCCCATATTCCTCGGTCTCCGGCACATGATCGGCAAAGCCGTTCAGTTCCTTGAACCATAGCGGATGTTCCTGCGCCTTGTCGAAATCGAACAGGCCTGTATTGAGCACCGTATCGAGCGGCACTTCGGCAAAATCTGTCTCGATAAGCTTTGCATCAGGGTTAAGCGCGAGGATGATCTTGCGCGCCAGATCACGGTCATAGAGTGATGAATCGGAAATCTTGTTGAGAATGATCACATCGGCAAACTCAATCTGATCCACCAGCAGATCGACCAGTGTCCGGTTATCCGCATCGCCCAGCGACTCGCCACGATCCCGCAGAAAATCCGCCGAGGCATAATCCTTCAAAAGATTGGCCGCATCGACGACCGTCACCATCGTGTCGAGCTTTGCCACATCGGCAAGGCTGCGACCGTTTTCATCGCGAAAGTCAAATGTCGAGGCCACCGGTAGCGGCTCGGAAATGCCCGTGGACTCGATCAGCAGATAGTCAAAGCGGCCCTGCTTGGCCAGTTTCTCCACCTCCTGCAGAAGATCATCGCGCAATGTGCAGCAGATGCAGCCATTGGTCATTTCAACCAGTTGCTCATCCGTACGCGAAAGGTTCGCGCCGCCGTCGCGGATGAGCGCGGCATCGATATTCACCTCGCTCATATCATTGACGATAACGGCAACCCGCCGCCCCTCACGATTGTTGAGAATGTGATTGAGCAGTGTGGTTTTACCGGCGCCCAGAAATCCGGAAAGAACCGTGACTGGCAGGCGTTTGGGATTGGCTGTGTTTTGCATGGCTATTGCCCTTTAAAGAATGGCCTGCCTCCCCGCAGAAAAGCAGGCCAGATGGGATCAATCGTGGACTTCGCCGGAACCACCGACGGCCACGACATTGAAAGGTTTGCCTTCGAGCGCGATTTCACGATCTTTTTCAAATGCAGCCGCTTTGATCACATGCAGACGGCTCTTCAACGGATCGCTGACAATGATGGCATCCCCGGCGACGGCAATGCGCGGGCGTGGCAGGCTCCAGTGGCCATCCATGCTGTAGGGTTCGGTCAGCTTGATCGATTTATCGATCTTGGCCGTTACCACATTCAACCGGTGAAGCTGGCCGTCCTCGGTAAAGATATAGGCAAACTGCGGACGCGAAGAATCCACGGCAAAATGGACGCGGCGCGCCGGAAGTTCGATCCGGCGGAACGGATCGGCATTGCCGGGTTCAACCAGCACCACCGCCTGCGGGCCGAAATTGCCGAGGAAATATTGCAGGCCCTTGCCACCAAGCAGCGTGCTGACTTTTCCATCCGGAAGCGATTTCGAATAGGGCTGATGCTCGATTTCGGGCCCGCCCTCACCCGATTTGACCAGAAGCAACCCGGTCTTGCAGGCGATAGCCAGAATATTGCCTGATGATGCTTCACCGTGCAGATCAGGGCATTCGTGCAGCGAACCGATGGGGAAACCGTCACCGCCGAGAACCTTTATACCCACGGGCAGTTCATCGACAGGCTTTTCCGGGTGTGGCTCAGTCACCAGAACAGTGTTTCCATAGGAAATGGCGACACCATGGTGGGGCGAAGCGAGCTTGATGCTGCGAACGTCATTCTTACCCGCAAGAACATCCTTCTCCTTGACGACCTTGACCACGCCATCACCGTCGAAGAACTGCGCGATGTTGCCGTTGTGATCGACGAAATGCGAAGGACGCTGTCCTTCCAGCTTCAGATCGAGCAGTCTCGGTGCTTCCACTTTGAGATCGCCATGGGCGCCGTGATCTTCCACCGCAATCCCCGTCGACAGGATTGCGACCTCAGCCCCATCCCGCTCAACGGCAAAAATGGTTTTCCCACTATCGGAAAGTGATAGGCCAGCCGGCGCTTTCACCTTGAACGTGTCGATGATTTTGCCGGTCTGCGGGTCTAGCGCGCGAATAGTCGGCTCCGCATGGTCAGAGACAAACAGCCTCCAGGCGGTCTGTTCTTCAGCCTGGGCAGACATTGCAACACAGCCAAATGCCATGGCGAGGGGCAGAACTGTTTTCAGATGGCGTGACATGCTTCTTCCTTTATGCGTCGTGGGAGTCCTGAATACATAATGTAATAACATTACATCAATGCCAACGAAAAAAGCGGCGTCATCCCCGCTTTTTTCAATTCAATTCATCAACTGCCGATAATGGCCTTTTTGAATGCACTGATATTGTGATGCATCATGTCAATATAGGTGCTGGCACCTTCGCCCGGCTCCGACAATGCATCGGAAAACAGCGTACCGCCGACTTTCAGCTTTGTCTCGCTGGCGATCTGCTCGATCAGGCGTGGATTGGTGATGTTTTCCACGAAGATCGCCGAAGCCTTGTCTTCCTTGACCTGCTTGATCAGCGCCACAACATCAGCAGCTGAAGGCTCTGCATCGGTTGAAAGACCCTCCGGAGCAAGGAACTTGAGGCCGTAGGCGTGTTCGAAATAACCAAAGGCGTCATGTGACGTAATGATCAGGCGCTTTGATTCCGGAATGGAAGCAATACCGGCCTTCACATCAACCTCGGTCTGATCCAGCTTCTTCGTATAGTCAGAACCATTTTTCTTGTAGGTGTCGCAGTTCGCCTTGTCCGCATTGCAAAAGGCATCGACGATGTTCTTGACATAGATCTTTGCATTGGCAATCGACTGGAAAGCGTGCGGGTCGAAAGCGCCGTGATCATGGTGATGTTCGGCACCAGCTTCCGCATGGCCCTCTTCTTCCTGTGCCTTCAAAGGCTCAACACCCTTGGTCAGCTCGACAATGGTCGCCTTGGTGCCACTGGCTTCGACCAGACGCGGCAGGAAACCCTCAAAGCCGAGACCATTGACCAGAACCACATCGGCTCCAGCCAGTGCAGCCGCATCCGATGGCTTTGGCTCATACACATGGCTGTCGCCATTCGGACCAACCAGATTGACCAGTGAAATCTTATCGCCACCGACATTCTTGGCGAAATCTTCAATGATGGAAAAGCTGGAAACAACTTTCAGGTTTGCAGCAAACGCTGAAGACGAACCCGCGCCCAGTAATAGTATAACACTCAAAGACGTAGCTAATTGAAGAGCTTTGCGCATGGATAGTCTCCTTGTTGTGATTAAGCGGTTCTGTGGCGGTGCGAGCGCATGCGGCTGTTCAGGACGCCGCGCGAGCCGATGAGGATGGAGACGATATAGATCGCTCCCGAGGAAAGAATAATCGCCGGGCCGGATGGCAGGGCAAAGTGATAGGAAATCAAAAGGCCCGCGACACAGGACGCCATACCGATGAGAATGGCCACGGCGCACATGGGACCAACGCGAACAGTCCAGAAACGCGCTCCTGCGGCAGGCAGCATCATCAGGCCAACCGACAGGAGCGTGCCAAGTGCCTGAAAGCCGCCAACAAGATTAAGCACAACCAGCGCCAGAAAGATGAAATGGACGGGTGTGCCGATGCGGCTGACCGAGCGCAGGAACAGCGGGTCGAGACATTCGGCCACAAGACCACGCCAGAAAATGGCAAGGGTCACGATACTCACACCGCAGATCAGGCTGATAAGGCTCAACGCATCATTGTTGAGCGCAAGGACGGTGCCAAACAACACATGCATCAGATCGACATTCGAGCCGCGCAGCGAAACAATCATCACACCCAGCGCAAGGGATATCAGATAGAAGGCAGCCATGGAGGCATCTTCCTTCTGGATCGTAAAGCGCGAAACTGCTCCGGCTCCCAGCGCCACGATCACACCGGCGATCAGCCCGCCAATGGTCATCGGCACGATCTGTAGCCCGTAGAGCAGAAAGCCGGCAGCGGCGCCCGGCAAAATGGCATGGGACATGGCATCGCCAGTCAGGCTCATACGGCGCAGCATCAGAAACACGCCAACCGGGCATGAACTCAATGACAGGGCAAGTGAGCCCAGCAGCGCGCGCTGCATGAAACTGTATTCGACAAAGGGCGCAATCAGAAAATCATACATTGTCTGGATCATGCCCCATTCACGCGGCCACGGTCATGATCATCATTATGCGCGTGGTGCTTGTGGTCATGCCCATGCGCATGATCGTGACCATGATGATCCACCGGCGACGATGTCTCGTCATCCTCACACCAGGGCGCGCCCTCCGCCCATGCTTCGTGGAATTGCCGCGCATGCAGCAGATTCTCAGGGCGAAGCGTCTCTTTGGAAGCACCCCATGCGATGGGCTTGCGCGCCAGCAGCAGTGTCTCGGGAAAATGTTCCCGCACCAGATCAAGGTCATGCACAACGACCATGATGGTGCGCTTCTCGCCATGCCAGCGCTTGATCAGGGCGATGAGATCGCCGACCGTCTTGGCATCAATGGCGTTGAATGGCTCATCCAGCAGGATCAGGTCTGCATCCTGCACCAGCACCCGGGCAAACAGAGCACGCTGCAACTGCCCGCCCGACAGACTGTCGATAGGGCGCTTTTCAAAGCCCCCCAGCCCGACCCCCATCAGAGCCCTGGAAACCTGCTCCCGATCATCTGATGTAAAGCGGCCAAGCAGGCCGCGCTTGGGCCAAAGCCCGAGCGAAACAAGATCAATGACACGCGCCGGAAAGGACCGGTCAAGTTCCGACTGCTGCGGCAGATAGGCGACCCGGACGCCCTTCTCCACCACAACCGAACCGGACATCGGCTTGAGAACGCCGACAATGCCCTTCATGAGCGTCGACTTGCCCGAACCATTCGCACCAACGACAGCCGTGAGCGAACCGCGCTCAACCACACCATTCAGGTGGTGAACCGCCGGGTGACTGCGATACCCAAGGGTAAGGTCACGAAAGGTCAGGCATTGGTCAGTCATTCTCTATCCGCATACACAGGGGTGCTGAAATTCAACCGGTTGCAACCTTTGGCACCCTTCTTGACGTCTCGATATGTGATGTTATTACATTAGTCAACAATGGCGAATTTGAGAACAGGGGAAATTAATTTATCCACTGGCAGTCAATGAAGTAGTTCCCTATCTTTAAAGACTATAGATTTTTACGAAAAGAGACTTGTTTGCGGCTATTTCACACGATAGCAGCTTGGAAGTCCACGAGGAGACCCAAGGCAATGACGACTGCCCAAGAGCTGACGAAAAACCAGACGCTGGTTTTCAATACATTGTCTCGTGCGGACGGGCCTCTGAGTGCTTATACAATTCTTGACCAGCTGCGCGGCGAGGGTTTCCGTGCGCCGCTCCAGGTTTATCGTGCGCTGGAAAAACTGCTTGACTATGGCATGGTCCATCGCCTTGAAAGCATCAATGCCTTTGTCGCCTGCGCCCATCCACACAGCCATAGCCACAATCACGGCATGATTGCTTTCGCCATTTGCGAGAAATGCGGTCAGGTTTCGGAATTTTCCGACGACGTCATTACCCAGCGTGTCCGGCAATGGACGACGGATAATGCTTTCAAGCCCAGCAAGACAACTATCGAAATTCGCGGCGTCTGCGCCAGTTGCGGCACGGCCTGACCTCCAGAGCCTTTCCGATTGAGATAGAACCGTTCGACCGGAAAGGTTCCTGAATCAAGCTTTGTAGGCGCGCAGAAACATATCGACGCCCGCGGTTACGGTCTTGCGGATTTGTTCCGGTTCGGGTTCCTGCAGCATATGCCCGAACAGACGCCGGCGCAGCAGACCCGAGTGAAAGAGATCGGAAAGCTGATAGGCTGCAATTTCCGTATCATCAATGGCCAGAAACCCCGCGGCGACATGCTTGTCCAGCAGCGCGCGCATAAGCGCCAAGCCTTTTTTCGGACCCTTTTCGTAAAAACTGCAGCTCATGGACGGCATGCGCTCGGCCACGCCGATAACAACCCGCTGCGCCTGAATACCAACATTTGATGTAATCAGCGTCGACAGCGATATGCCAAACTGGATCAGCGCTTCGCGCAGATTGGGATTGGTTTCCAGCGCATGATAAATGCCCTCGAACAGCGCATTCTTGTACTGGTTGCACAGTTCTATGAACAGCTCTTCCTTATTGTCGAAGTAAACATAGATCGTGCCTTTGGAAACACCCGCTTCACGGGTAATGTCGTTCATGCTGGCCGCATCGAAACCCATCTGCGAAAAAACGCGATTGGCCCCATCAAGAATCTGTTGCCGCTTGACCGGGTCCTGTCCTGCCGCCATACGGCCGGGGCGTTCTAAAGTGGTCATGCCTGGGTCAACAACGGATGCCTTGGTAGACGACATATTAGTCACGTTTCCTCATTTTCGATTCTTTTTCGAACCAACCGGTTCGATCCACTTGATATGCACTTAGATTTGCGCTATGTCAACGATCGAACCGATTGGTTCAATCAATTTTCCGAGTGACCATCTCTAGAAAGAGCGTCCCATGTCCGCGCCGAAATCCACCAATGAGGCTGAAATTCGTCAGTTCCCCACATCCGCTCCTGCTTCCAAGGTGGAAGTGCCGGTAACGGATGAAGCCCCGCAACACGATGTTGTGACCGCGGCTCCGGCTCCGACCAAGCCAAAACGCTCTGTAAAGAGCTTTGTGCTTCCTGTCATCATCATTGCCGCAGTTGGCGCCGGTGCATGGTATGGCCATGAATGGTGGACAACAGGCCGCTTCATGGTCTCAACCGATGATGCTTATATTCAGGGCGATATCACGGCCATTGCACCGAAAATCACCGGCTATATCGATACGATCAATGTCGTTGCCAACCAGCGCGTCAAGGCGGGTGATCCATTGGTCACACTTGATAATGGCGATTACACGATTGCCGAAAAGCAGGCAGAAGCCCAGATCGCAACGCAGCGCCTGACGCTTCAGCGCATCGAGGCGCAGACCGAAGCGGCGAAAGCCTCGGTCCAGCAGGTTCAGGCGGGCAAGGTAGCCGCACAGGCTGTCTTGACCAATGCGGAAGCCGCATCCACCCGCGCCAGCCAGCTGCATGCCACACGGTTTGCCTCCCAGTCGCAGCTTGATGATGCAACGGCAGCGCTTGATCAGGCCAAGGCCAATCTCGTTTCCGCCGATGCCCAGATCGCAGCAGCCGTTGCCAATGTCGGCGTACTTGAGGCCCAGTACAAGGAAGCAGAAGGCTCTATCGCCTCGCTGCAGCTTGCCAAGGACAAGGCCGCCCGCGATCTCGGCTTCACGGTGATCCGCGCCCCGCTTGACGGTGTCGTCGGCAACCTTTCCGCCAAGAAGGGCGATCTTGTCAGCCCCGGCCAGCGTCTGGCAGCCCTTGTCCCCGTTGATGCGCTTTATATTGACGCGAACTACAAGGAAACGCAGCTGCGCGACATCGTGCCGGGCGAAAAGGTTCGTGTGCGGGTTGATGCGCTATCAGGCGATACGTTTGAAGGCACGGTTGCCTCGATTGCTCCGGCATCCGGCGCCGTGTTCTCGCTGCTTCCTGCCGAAAACGCCACGGGCAATTTCACCAAGGTTGTCCAGCGCGTACCGGTTCGCATCGCCCTGCCTGCCGACGTTCTGGCAAGCGGCAAATTACAGGCGGGTCTCAGCGTCATCGTTGACGTCGACACACGCACAGCGCCGACCAAGTAAACAAACCCAGCACCGGGCCAAAGATCATGTCGAGCACCACAGCAGGCGGAAAGCCAATGGCACCCGCCGTACCGTCCGACCATATTGATCCGAAAAAAGCCATCGCCTTCGTGGCGATGGTGTTCGGCATGTTCATGGCCATTCTCGACATTCAGATCGTTTCGGCATCCCTTGCGGAAATTCAGGCGGGTCTGAGCGCCAGTTCCGACGAGATTTCGTGGGTTCAGACCTCCTATCTCATCGCCGAAGTTATCATGATCCCGCTGTCAGGATTTCTCGGACGGCTCCTGTCAACGCGGGTTCTCTTCACCGTCTCCGCCGCAGGGTTCACCGCGGCCAGTATCCTCTGCGCCACGGCGACCAACATCGACCAGATGATCGTCTACCGCGCCATTCAGGGCTTTATCGGCGGCGGCATGATCCCCAGCGTATTCGCTGCGGCCTTTACCATCTTCCCGCCATCCAAGCGCTCAATTGTCTCGCCGATCATCGGCCTTGTGGCAACACTAGCCCCGACCATCGGGCCAACAGTCGGCGGCTATCTCAGCCATGCGTTCTCCTGGCATTGGCTGTTCCTCGTCAACGTCATTCCCGGCATTATCGTTGCATTTGCCGCGTGGAACCTCATCGACTTCGACAAGGGCGACAGGTCCCTGTTCAGCAAGTTTGACTGGTGGGGCCTTGCCGGTATGGCAGCCTTCCTTGGCTCGCTTGAATATGTGCTCGAAGAAGGCCCGCGCAATGACTGGTTGCAGGACAATTCGATCTTCTTCTTTGCCATTGTTCTGGTTGTCGGTGCTGTCCTCTTCTTCTATCGGGCCTTTACTGCGGAGGAGCCGATTGTCGATCTGCGCGCTTTCAAGAACCTGAATTTCGCGTTTGGATCGGTGTTTTCATTTATCATGGGCGTTGGCCTTTACGGCCTGACCTATCTCTATCCTGTCTATCTCGGCCGGATCAGGGGATATGATGCGCTGATGATCGGCGAAGCCCTGTTTGTCAGCGGCCTTGCCATGTTCATGACCGCACCGGTCGCCGGTTTCCTGTCCACCCGCATCGACCCGCGCCTGATGATGATGATCGGCTTCCTCGGCTTTGCTGCAGGTACATGGACCATGACGGGTCTGACTGCCGACTGGGATTTCTATGAGTTGCTGGTGCCGCAGATCCTGCGCGGCTGCTCGCTGATGCTGTGCATGGTGCCGATCAACAATCTGGCGCTCGGCACTCTGCCGCTCTCCCGGCTCAAGAACGCATCAGGCCTGTTCAACCTGACCCGTAACCTTGGTGGTGCCGTTGGCCTTGCGGTGATCAACACGGTTCTGACCGATCGCGGCATCCTGCATTATTCGCAGCTTTCGGAAAATGTCCGCTGGGGCAATCCGGAAGCGGAAGATCTGATGGCCAGCATGACCAAGAATTTCCAGTCCCATGGGATTGATGGCCAGACAGCAGCACTTAGCCGGATTTCCGCGATGGTACACCAGCAGGCAACGCTGATGTCGTTTATGGATGTCTTCTATATCCTGACAATGTTGTTTGCCACGCTCGCACTTTTTGCCGTGATGATGCGCAAACCTGTAGCGGCTGGCGGCGGTGGTGGCGGCGGCGGACACTAGGAAGTTTGTTTACGCGGGTTGTTCGCCCGTCAGGCGGCTCGACCAGTCCTCTACCTTGCCACTCGCCAAGCGCCGCTCCGCATAGCGGCGCCATCCATCGGGAAGCCGTTCCAGCGCGGCCATCTGTGCCAGCTCTTCCCGGTTCATGGTATCAATGTAAAGCGTGCGCCATAACCGATGAATGGTCCATTCAGGTGATGTCCGGTCCACGAGCGTGAGCGTATCTTCAGGCGCAACATAGCCGGTTTCAACAACCCGGTAGTACCAGCCTGTCCTGCCCGTCTTCTGGACGCGCATGGACATATCGGCAATGCCAAAACGGCTGTTGAGTTTCCAGCATGGCTGGCGTCCCTGCGAGACTTCAACTCTTGCGCCACCAAGTTGGAAAACATCGCCAAGCGCAACATTTGTCTCATCGAGACCGGTGGTCGATATGTTCTCGCCGAATGCTCCGGCCCCTTCAAGAAGAGATACCGCGCCGATATCCGAGACCCATTTTTCATAATGATCGAAGGGGTAATGGTGTACAGCCTTGTCAACGCCGCCATGGCGTTTCAGATCGCCCTGTGCATCGCCTTCAAGGCCCGTATTGCCCAGCCAGAGCCGTTTCCTGACGGGCTTTTTGGCGATACCGCTTGGCACTTTCTTCTCACCGAGTGGAGCAAGGGTGCCGACAAGGACTTCAATCGTGCAATCTTTGATGGTCATGATGCCCGATTCCGTAGCAGGGTTTGCCAGAAAATGCGACCCTTCTGGCAATGACAACGCGGTGAACAACACGGAAGAATGGTCTTCTCCTGCGCGCGCAAACAACCGGATTCTTGAAAAATAATGTTAGTCCACTAACTGGAATTTCCGCAGTTTGAACCGGCCCTGTGGATGGCAATGTCGCAGGAAATCAAATGCGACATTATTTATTCGGCTAACTGACGCACGCGCCAATCTTTTTGTCGTTATTGGAGCAATTCAACGGCCAACGCAACCGGCACTAGAATTCCGCCCGCTGCGAATTGCTAAGCCGCCAAAAAAATGTTTCACTTCCCGTCACTGCTCAGGGAAAGACGTTCGCGGGCCTGTCATCTAACTGACATGAGAGCCCTATATCGGGAGGCAGGAACGTCGAAAAAAGAGCCAATGACGTTTGTCGCTTAAACAGGGGTGTTAAAATGGTTGCTACAACAAAACGCTTGCTCTCTCTATCCACAGCTCTGCTGTTCGCAAGCACCACGCTTTCGTTCGCGGACGCACCGGCTGAGCTGGTTGCGGCTGCAAAGAAGGAAGGCGCGCTGACCACGATCGCTTTGCCACATGACTGGTGCGGCTATGGTGACATCATTGCCGGCTTCAAGGCAAAGTATGGTTTGACAGTCAACGAACTCAATCCGGATGCCGGCTCGAAAGACGAAGTCGAAGCAATCAAGGCAAACAAGGACAATAAGGGCCCACAGGCTCCTGACGTTATCGACGTCGGTCTTTCCTTCGGCCCCGATGCCAAGGCCGCCGGCCTGACAGCGCCTTACAAGGTTTCCACATGGGATTCGATCCCGGCTGAACTGAAGGATGCCGACGGTCATTGGTACGGCGATTATTACGGCGTTATGTCGCTCGAAGTGAACACCGACATCGTCAAGAATGTTCCCAAGGATTGGGCTGACCTGCTCAAGCCTGAATATGCCAACTCCGTCGCGCTTGCCGGTGATCCGCGCGCTTCGAACCAGGCAATCCTCGCCGTTCAGGCAGCCGGTGCATCAACCGGTGCGAAGCCCGGCGCTGCTGCTGCCGAAGCTGGCCTGAAGTATTTTGCCGACCTCAACAAGGCTGGCAATTTCGTACCGGTTATCGGCAAGTCTGGCACATTGGCCCAGGGCGCAACCCCGATCATCATCAACTGGGATTACAACGCCCTTTCCGGTCGTGACACGCTCAAGGGCAACCCGCCTGTTGAAGTCGTTGTTCCCGCAACTGGCGTTCTCGCCGGTGTTTATGTTCAGGCCATCAGCGCCTATGCACCGCACCCCAATGCAGCCAAGCTCTGGATGGAATATCTCTATTCCGATGAAGGCCAGCTTGGTTATCTCAAGGGCTACTGCCACCCGACCCGTTTCCAGGATCTGGTGAAGAACAACAAGGTGCCAAAGGAGCTGCTCGACAAGCTTCCACCAGCAGCAGCCTATGAAAAGGCATTCTTCCCGACGCTTGATGAACAGGCTGCCGCCAAGGAAGCCATCACCAAGGGCTGGGACAAGGTTGTTGGCGCCAACGTCAAGTAATCTCTGACTATGGGATCCCCGTGGAAACATCCGCGGGGATTCCGTTTTTCAGAGTCCAGCCATTATCGCTGGAATTGACGATTCGTTTGTTCGCTTCGCAATATGGGCGGCAGCGGATATATTGTAGCGAAGAAAGCGGTCTGCAAAGCATATGAGCGCGATTTCAGAAGCAAACACTCCATCTGCCCCCCCTGCCGCCGTCGCTCAGGAGCGCAAGCGACTGTCGCTCGATTGGCTCGGTGTGATGCCGTTCATCATCTTCGCGGTGATGTTTCTGGTTCTGCCGACAATCTATCTTGTGGCTGGCGCGTTTCAGGATGCGCAGGGCAATCTCACCCTTGCCAATATCGGCAACCTTTTTCAGGCGTCCATCATCGATGCCTATGTCATATCGATCAAAATCTCGCTGGCCTCGGCGCTTCTGGGCGCATTGATCGGCTTCTGCATTGCCGCTGCAATCACCTTGGGCGGCCTGCCCGGCTGGATTCGCGCTCCGCTGATGACCTTTTCCGGTGTCGCCTCAAATTTCGCTGGTGTCCCGCTGGCCTACGCCTTCCTGTTTACATTGGGGCGCACTGGCCTTGTTACCTATCTCCTGGTCAACGTTTTCGGCTTCAATCTCTATGCCCATGGCTTCAATCTCCTGAGCTTCTGGGGTCTGACGCTGACCTATCTCTACTTTCAGATTCCCCTGATGGTTCTCATCATCACCCCGGCGCTTGATGGTTTGAAGCGGGAGTGGAAGGAAGCAGCCCTTATTCTCGGCGCCACCAGCCCTCAATATTGGCGCATGGTGGCGTTTCCGATCCTTTGGCCTGCCCTGCTCGGTACTATCCTGCTGCTTTTCGCCAATTCCTTCGGTGCAATTGCAACAGCCTACGCGCTGACAGGATCATCGCTCAGTATCGTTCCTATCGTTCTTTATGCGCAAATCCGCGGCGACGTCCTGCAGGACCCGCAGCTCGGTTATGCGCTGGCTTTCGGCATGATCGTCATCACTGGTATTTCCAACGGCATTTACATCTGGATGCGCGCCCGCAGTGAACGGTGGCTGAAATGAAGAAAAACAACCGTATCTGGTCCTGGCTCGCGCTCGCCTTCGGCATTCTCTACTTTGCTCTGCCATTGATAGGATTGCTTGAATTTTCTCTGCGCATGCGGCGTGGCACCTATTCACTTGATGCCTATTGGGTTGTGCTGGCTGACCCCGGATTTCAGGCAACCTTTGCCTATTCGGTGGTCATGGCCATCGCCACAATCATCGTTGGCGTCGTTCTGGTTGTTCCAACCGCTTATTGGGTGCGTTTGCGGTTGCCCGGCTGGCGGCCATTCATCGAGTTCATAACGCTGCTGCCGCTGGTTATCCCAGCCATCGTTATCGTGTTTGGCTATATCAGGCTCTACAACACCTCATCGATACTGCCACTCACAGGCTCGGCGATGGGAACAAACATCCTTCTCGTTTTCGGTTATACGACGCTGGCCCTGCCCTATATGTACCGCGCTGTCGATACGGGCCTTGGCGCTATCGATATCCGCACCATGACGGAAGCTGCCGAAAGCCTTGGGGCAAGCCGGGTAACGATCATGTCGCGCATCATTCTTCCGAATGTGCTTGTCGCGGTTCTGTCAGGTGCATTTTTGACCTTTGCCATCGTCATTGGTGAATTCACCATGGCGGCACTGCTCAACCGGCCAGCTTTCGGGCCCTTCCTGCAGCTGATGGGTGCTAACCGGGCCTATGAGCCAGCAGCTCTATCCGTCATTTCGTTCGCCATTACCTGGGTCTGTATGGGGCTTATCCAGGTCGTCACCCGTTTCAACAAATCCCTCGCGGCAACAAAGCGATAATCGGGAACCTAGCCAATGTCATTTCTCACCATCAGCCATTTGAAAAAGAGTTTTGGAGCAACCACGGTTGTCCACGATTTCAATCTTGATATCGAGAAGGGTGAGTTCATCTCTTTCCTCGGCCCCAGCGGCTGCGGCAAGACGACGGTTCTGCGCATGGTGGCCGGGTTCGAAACGCCAAGCTCCGGCATCATCAGCATTGGCGGCAAGGACGTCGTCAACCTCAAACCCAATCAGCGCAATATCGGCATGGTGTTTCAGGCCTATGCCCTCTTCCCCAACATGACCGTTGCGCAGAATGTTGCCTTTGGTCTGAAGGTCGCCAAGAAGCCGCAAGGCGAGATCAATGCAACGGTGCATGAGATGCTGTCGCTGATCAAACTCGATCATCTTGCCGAACGCTTCCCCTATCAACTATCAGGCGGTCAGCAGCAGCGTGTTGCGCTCGCCCGCGCTCTTGCCACCAAGCCGCAGGTTCTGCTGCTCGACGAACCACTGTCGGCGCTCGACGCAAAAATCCGCGTTTCCTTGCGCGAAGAAATCCGCGCGATCCAGCGCAAGCTTGGCATCACCACAATTTTCGTCACCCATGATCAGGAAGAAGCCCTGTCGATCTCCGACCGCATCGTCGTCATGTATGAGGGCCGCGCCGAACAGGTCGGCACACCGTTCGAGATTTATAACCAGCCGGCTACCCGCTTTGTCGCTTCCTTCGTTGGCACGCTGAACACACTGGATGCCGTCGTGCGCGATGCGGCAACCGGCGTTATCACTGTTGATGGCCGCGATGTTGAAATTGGACGCCAGCGCCTCAATGGCCACAAGACAGGCGACAAAATTTCGCTTGCCGTGCGTCCGGAAGCCGTCAGTCTTGGTGAAGCAACCGACAAGCGCGAAACAACGCTTGATGGCCGCATCAACAGCGTACACTTCCTCGGCTCAGTCATCCGCATCCGCGCATCGCTTGGTGAAAACATCGTCTCGTTCGATACCTTCAACAATCCAAGCGCCCCACCACCCACACCGGGCGAAGACGTCAAGGTCAGCCTCGCCGCCAAGGATTTGCTGGTTCTGGAGCATTAGGAATTCCAGCAATTGGCACACGGTTCCGGCTGTGCATCTCGCAATGTACACAACCGATTGGTGCTCGGCTAAACGGATGTCATCATGGTTGCAATCGACGTTGTTGAAGCTGTGCCCAATTATCAACTCTGGTGGAAAGCTTGGAACTTGGCCGCCAGAGCGAAATCATTCTGACGCGCAATGGCATGCCCGTTGCCAAACTGGTCCCGTCCCCGGCTCCCACGCGCATTGGGGCAGCACGGCACATTCTTGCCGATCTCAATCTGCCAAAAACTGTCGACGAATTTAATGACGGTGATGAAGATATTGCGGATTTATTCCGCTGAATGCTTGCGTGGCGGAATTGCCATAACCAGCATGACGCCGAGGTTAATAGCAAAGAAAATGCCAAAGGTCTCAAGAGTTTCATCAACCGGCAAACCCGGTTTCCAAGTATAGACGGTAAACCACGCTGGAAACACCAGCGCCTCGAAAAAACGGTACATAAACAGTTTTGGCCAGGACTCGGTATCGGATTTTAAAAAGCTCTTACCACTTCGTCCCAAACCCATCGAGACAGCCACATAGAAACCAGAAGCAAGGGCTTTTATCAGAACAAGACCAACTACTTCACCCTGCAAGTAGGTTATGCCGCCCATAACGACCATGAACGTTAGGCACAGCAGCAGCTTTCCCCATATTGGCGGAATTTTGCGTATCTCGATCATCAGTCTCAATGGACGCTCGGTCCCTTCTTCTCACCAAAAATAATATCGGACGCGTCGACAAAAACTATACGACTCTCGTCGCATATACGGGCGTCACTTTCATGCAAAAGGGCGCCTCACGGCGCCCCTTCACTTGTATTTCCGCGTGGCTTTAATTAGCCCTCAATCGCTTCATCCAGCAGTTTCAGCGCTGCTTTCTTTGTCAGCTTGACCGGATTACCACCCGCTGTTGGATCGACAATCGCCATATCCGCGATCAGCTCTTTCTGCTTCTTGCTCATGCTCAGATCCTTGATCAGACCGGGCAGTGTGTGCGGCACTTTCAGTTCTTTGCGCAGCTTGACGATCGACTTGGCGAAGCCATCAAAGCCGCCCTTGATGCCGATATAGCTGGCGAGCCGTCCAATGCGCTCTTCCACAGCATCGCGGTTGAACGCCAGCACATAGGGCATGAACACCGCATTGGTCATGCCGTGATGGGTGTCATACAGCGCACCGATTGGGTGCGACAGGGAATGGATCGCGCCAAGACCTTTCTGGAAGGCCGTCGCACCCATGGCGGCAGCACTCATCATATGCGCGCGTGCCGTCAAATCCTTGCCATTGGCATAGGCTTTCGGCAGATTTTCGAAAACGAGACGAATGCCCTCAACAGCGATACCGTCGGCCATCGGGTGATAGCCCGGTGCGCAATAGGCTTCGAGACAATGTGCCAGCGCATCCATGCCCGTGCCCGCCGTGATGAAGGCTGGCATGCCAACAGAGAGTTCCGGATCGGCGATAACAATCGCTGGTAGAAGTTTTGGATGGAAGATGACCTTTTTGGTATGCGTCTCTTCATTGGTGATAACACCAGCGCGGCCAACCTCGGAGCCCGTCCCCGCCGTCGTCGGCACCGCAATGATCGGCGCAATCACGTCGCTATTGGCGCGGGTCCACCAGTCACCCACATCCTCAAAATCCCAGACCGGCCGGGTCTGGCCCGCCTGAAAGGCAATAAGCTTGCCAAGGTCAAGCGCCGAACCGCCGCCGAAGGCGATAACGCCGTCATGCTTGCCCTTTTTGAACACGGCAATACCGGCGGTCAGGTTGGATTCAACCGGGTTTGGCTTCACCTCAGAGAAAACGCCATAGGGGATTTTCGCATCATCGAGGATTTTCAGCGTGCTTGCCACCACAGGCAGCTTGGCAAGGCCGGGATCGGTGACGAAAAGCGGCTTCTTGATGCCGGTTGCTTCGAGAACTTCAGGCAGTTCCTTGATGCGGCCCGCACCGAAGCGAACGGTGGTTGGGTAGTTCCATTTGGAAATCAGTTTGCTCATTGTGTGTCTCTTTCAGAAAGTCAGATCGCTTCGCGCAGATGGAAGGATTTTGGCCGGGTCAGATTGCCATAACCGATGGCGGACATGGCACCGCCCTTGCCGGTTTCCTTGACGCCGGTCCACACCAGCGCCGGATCGATATAGTCGCAGCGGTTCATGAAGACTGTACCGGTTTCGATCCTGTCGCCAATATCAGCCGCCCGGTCCGTATCGGTGGTCCACAGCGAAGCCGTCAGGCCGTACTGGCTGTCATTCATCAGCGCCAAAGCTTCCTCATCATTGCGCACCTTCATGATGCCGACGATGGGGCCAAAGCTTTCCTCGCGCATCACACTCATCTGGTGATCGACACCGGTGAGCACTTCGGGCGCAAGATAGGGCGATCCCGCCTTGTCATTGGCAACGCTCATATTGACATGCGCCTTCGCGCCTTTGCGCAAGGCTTCCGCCTTCTGCTCGCGGATCAGTTCAGCAAAACGTGTCTGCGCCATTGGTCCCATAGTCGTTGCCGCATCCAGCGGATTACCGACCACATATTGCTTGGTGAGGTCAATAAAGCCGTCAACAAAACGGTCATAGACATCCGCATGCACATAGATGCGCTCGATACCGCAGCAGCACTGGCCGGAATTGAAGAAAGCACCATCGACCAGATTGGCGACGGCGTGATCGAGATTGACATCCGGCAGCACATAGGCCGGGTCCTTGCCGCCAAGCTCAAGCCCAAGCGTCATGAATGTTCCCGCTGCCGCTTTCTCGATAGCGCGTCCACCACCGACAGAGCCGGTGAAATTGACGTGATCAATGCGGCCCGAACCCAAGAGCTTTTCGGTCTGAGCATGGCCAAGCACGATGTTCTGAAATACGCCTTTCGGCAATCCGGCCTTTTCGAAAGCCTGGGCAAACCGCTCGCCGACCAGCAATGTCTGCGCCGCGTGTTTGAGGATGACCGTGTTGCCAGCCATCAGCGCCGGGATGATCGTGTTGACCGCTGTCAGGTACGGATAGTTCCACGGCGCAATGACCATGACGACGCCAAGCGGCACATGCTTGATGTAGCGGCGAAAGCCCGGCTTGTCGTTTTCGATGATGGGCGCAAGCGCCTGTTCAGCAATCTTGACCATATAGCGCGTGCGCTCTTCAACGCCGCCCTTTTCCCCGCCATAGCGCACGGGACGGCCCATCTGCCATGCGATTTCAGGCACGATCTCGTCGTTCATGGCAAGCAGCGCATCCAGTGCGGCAAGGCAGAGCTGGCCGCGCTCGGCAATGCTCGTTTGCGACCAGCTTACCTGCGCCAGCTTCGCCGCTTCCACGGCGGCCTCAATGGCCTTGTCAGTTGCAACGGGGCGTTCCGCATAAATGGAACCGTCAATGGGGGTGATCAGTTTGACCGTCTCGGTCATGGGGAAACCTCTAGGCTGTGTTTTTTAAAAACTGGACCCGTCCCGCAACGTGCAGCCGCGGGACAGGCTTTTGGTGTGATCTTCAATACCGTTCGAAACCGCGATGCAACTCCCAATCGGTGACACGGCGGTCATATTCGAACTGCTCCCACTTGGCGGTGTGGACATAGTGCTCGACCACATCTTCGCCGAGTGCCGTTTTGAGCATTTTAGATTTCGCCAATGTGTCGGTGGCTTCACGCAAAGTTTTTGGAATTTCGCGTAGTTTCGCCCCGCCGTAAGCATCGCCCTGAAACGGCTTGTCGAGTTCCAGCTTCTCGTCAATACCGGCAAGACCCGATGCGATCAGACCGGCAAAAGCGAGATAGGGATTAAGGTCTGCGCCACCGATACGGCATTCAATACGGATGCCCTTGGTGCCCTCGCCGCACAGGCGGAAGCCTGCCGTCCGGTTATCGAGGCTCCAGACATTTTTCGTCGGCGCGAATGTGCCCGCCTGAAAGCGCTTGTAGGAATTGATATATGGCGCAAGGAAGAAAGTGAAATCATCGGCATATTTCAGCTGACCCGCCACCCATTGGCGCATCAGCGGCGACATGGTGTGTTCGGCATTCTTGTCAAAAAACAATGGCGTCTTGCCATCGGCACTCCACAGGGAGTTGTGGACGTGGCTGGAGCTACCGGCCAGTGAATAATCATATTTGGCCATGAAGGTGATCGCCTTGCCCATCTGGGTGGCGATTTCCTTACAGCCGTTTTTCATGACGACATGGCGATCCGCCATTTCAAGCGCTTCGGCATAGCGCACATTGATTTCTTCCTGACCCGGCCCCCATTCACCCTTGGAATTCTCGACAGGAATACCCGCATCAAACAGACCATTGCGGATGGCGCGCATAACGGCGTCTTCCTTGGTGGTCATCTGGATCACATAATCCTGAATATAGGGCGAAGCAGTGCTCATGCCCTTCCAGTGCTTGGCACGGGCGCTCTCATAGGTCTCGTCAAAGAGATAGAATTCCAGCTCCGACGCGAAATAGGCGAGATAGCCGCGCTCTTTCAGCCGTGCGAGCTGACGTTTCAGGATAGCGCGCGGCGAATGGGCAAGATCCTCGTGGTGGTGATGATCGAGAATATCGCATAGTACCAGCGCGCATTTTTCCAGCCATGGAATATGGCGGATGGTGGAAAGGTCAGGCTTGATGACGAAATCACCATAACCCTGTTTCCAGCTGGCAGCCTTGTAGCCGGGCACCGGCTCCATATCGATATCGTTGGCCAGAAGATAGTTGCAGCCATGGGTCTCGTCATGGGCAGACTCGACAAAGAAGCTCGCATGAAAGCGTTTGCCGATCAGGCGGCCCTGCATATCGACGAAGCAGGCCAGCACCGTGTCTATTTCGCCATTGGTTACGTGGCGCTTTAATTCGTCAAAACTCCAATGTCCGGGCATTATCATCTATCCTCAAGCAGAAATGTGATCAGGGTCAAAAGTCAGGGCAACCGGCGAAAGCCGGTCGCCCCATCTTGCAATCAGCCTCTTTCACCAACAGCCTTTTCGGCAGCAGCGATTTCCGCGGCGCGCTTGGCCACGGCATCGCCAATGGGCGGCCCCTGAAAGCGGCGGCGCTCAAAACCGAACCAGACAATGGCCGTCACGATAAGGAAGCCTACGGTGATGTAGAGCGCCCATTCATTTGGTGGCTGGATGCCAAGAACGAAGATCAAGGCCATGGCAAGGATCGACAGGACGGCGAAGAGTTTGAACAGGCCTTCACCCAGATTCCACGGTCCCATCTTGTTCCACTTCGGTGTGCCCCAGGCAAACAGGCCCAGCGCAATTGGAATTGCGAAGGAGAAGAACAGGAAGATGACCGTGCAGGAAACAACGATCGTATACACAGGCGTATCGCCAATGGTTGCAAGCGAAGAACCCCAGACGAACAGGACCGAAAGCGTTGCCCCGGTCCACGTAGCGGCAACGGGGGTACGGTATTTCGGGCTGACCTTGGAGAGGACGCTCGAAACCGGAAGCCCCTTGTCACGGGCAAAGGCGAAGATCATGCGCGAGACGGACGTTACCGTCGCAAGACCGCACAGGAACTGGCAGATGAAGATCAGGAAGTAGAGAATATCCTTCACCAGCGGATTTGCCCGCTCGTTCATGGCCCAGAAAAACACGTTCCAGCCCTGCGCCGCTGCCGCGTCCATGTTCGGGATCATCAGCACGAAAGAGCAGAGCATGATGTAGCCGAACACCGCCGACCACAGCACTGACGAGATCATGCCGCGTGGTACCGAATGAGCAGCCTTGACGGTTTCTTCCGACGTATGGGCCGAAGCATCATAACCGGTGATCGTATAGATTGGCAGCAACAGGCCAAGCAGGAAGACCCAGCTTTGCGAAAGGCTCGGCCAGACGGAGGCCCCTGTCAATGTGCCGTCTGCGGCCATGGTCGGCTGACCCGAATAGTTCGCAAACGTAAAGAGCCGTGCAAAGTCATAGGTTTCAGCAATGGACAGGCAAACCACGGAAAGAGCAATTGCGGTCACAAAGATCAGATAACCGGAAAAGTCCGTGAGCTTGGCCGTCAGCCCGATGCCCATATGGTTGATAAGCGCCTGAATACCGGTGAGGACGACGAGGAACAGGATACGCACTGTTGTCGTATCTTCCATGCCGAGATAGCCACCGAACGCGCCGAAGAAGAAGTAATAAGTGCCGACATTGATGGCACCCAGAACCGTGATCAGACCGAGCAGGTTGAACCATGCGGTCAGCCAGCCCGTGCCGCGATTTCCGAGGATTGAACCCCAGTGATAAAGCCCGCCCGCTGTCGGATAGGCCGAGCTGATCTGCGCCATGGCAATGGCAAAAACCGCAGAGACAAGGCAGCCGAGCGGCCAGCCGATGCCGATTGCGGCACCACCGGCGCCGGAGGTTGCCTGCGCCAGCGAATTGATGCCGCCGGACAGGATGCAGATGATCGAAAATGAAATGGCAAAGTTCGAGAAACGGCTCATGCGCCGTTCCAGTTCCTGGGCATATCCCATGCCGTGGAGGACTTTGGTGTCCTCCGACTTATCAACATCCGTATAATCTTGGTGTGTCATCGTACTCACGTTCCCCGTTATTTTTGAGAGATTTCTAACGTCAGATACCAGTCGTTCAGCGTGTGTTTGCCGCCTTCCCCGTTATGGAAAGCGGCCCTTGGGCAATTTCCTTCAAAAGGACCGAGAGTATCCCGGCCCATGTTTTTTCTTCTTTTGTATTAGTGATGAGATCGTTGCGGATCTCGATCATGACAGCCGCAAGTCCATGCGCGGAGGCATGCCGTTCCAGCGTGTAATAGACCCGGTCAGCGGGCGAATAGGGCTCGTTGATACCGACGCAAAACTGATCCAGTGCCTGCAAGCCCGCAATCAGCGGCGCGGCGACCTGATCATATTCGTCATGGATGATGCCGATGTGCCAGGGGCGTTCGACACCGCGATAGACAGGCGTGAACGAATGCACCGCCACATAAACAGGCGCAGGAAAACCCTTCGCCGCACGGGCTTTTGCCAGTTGTTCAATCGCCTCATGATAGGGCTGATGCGATAGCGCTATGCGCCGCTGCTTTTCCGCCCCATCCAGCCCGACATTATCGGGGACGCTGGTGAGTTCACTGGTAGCCGGGATCAGGTCAGGAGCCTCAAGCGGCCTGTTGCAATCAATGATCAGCCGCGACACGCGCGATTCAACCAGCGGCGCATCAAGCAGCGCGCTCATTGCCTGACTGACACCCAGCGCACCCGGGTCCCAGGCTATATGCTTTTGCAGATCATCCGGCTGAAGGCCGAGACGGCCATAGGGCGCAGGGATATGATTGGATGCATGATCGCAGAGAATGACAAACGGCGAGCCGCCATCGGGGTTGGACACCCGAACCGGCTCCCAGACACTTTGCTTGGCCTGCGATAATCCCATTTTGCCCTCTTCGGCAATTTGTACTTTACATTACATTTTGTATTTTTATTTCCACTCTCGTATGATTTGATACATAAGTCACAAAATTGTCAAATGCGAAAATCGCGATTCTGAACTCTGTTCGAAAGAAGTTTGATGGGGACCAGCATTTCCGAACTGATCAGCGAGAAAATCGATGCCATGTCGGCCTCGGAACGCAAGGCCGCGCAGACACTCATTGCCAACTACCCGCTGATCGGGCTGCGCACAGTGGCGGAGTTCTCGGCTCAGGCCGGTGTGAGTTCACCGACGATCCTGCGTTTCGTCTCACGCCTCGGCTTCCAGAGTTACCCCGAGTTTCAGCAGGCACTGCAACAGGAACTGGCGGCGCAGATCCAGTCGCCGCTCAATCGCACGACAATCGTTCAATCATCAAGGGAAGGCGCTGCCTACCCGCTGATGGAAGCAGCGATCGAGAACATCCGTGAAACGTTTCATCACCTCTCCACCCAGCAATTGGATGATGTCACGGATGCGCTCAGCCGTCCCCGCACCCATGTCTATCTGCTTGGCGGGCGCTTCACCGATCCCATCGCCATCTACATGGCGGCACATCTGAAAATCATCCGCTCCGGCGTCACCCATCTTACGGGACAGGAAAGCAACTGGCGCGATCAGCTGATCGACATGGGCAAGAAGGATGTGCTCGTTATCTTCGACATCAGGCGCTATCAGGACAGCCTTATCCGCTTTGCCGAGAAGGCACAGGCACGCGGCGTGGAAATCGTTTTGATCACCGATCAATGGCTCTCGCCCATCGCCCGCTTTGCCCGCCATGTCATTGCGGGACGCACGGCAGTGCCCTCGCCATGGGACTCATCCACCACGCTTTTTCTGATGGCCGAAACGCTGATTGCCGGGGTGACGCAGAAGCTGCAAAACAGCAGCGCCGAGCGCATCCGCGACATGGAACAGTTGCGTGATGGCTGAGATTGTCATTGCTCGAACAGCACATTGATATACAAATGTTCACCCGGGCCGGGGCTAACCCCAAGCGCCCGCGTTCGAATCGAATAAAGCAAGGACATAATCATGCAGCAAGCTGACATTGGATTGATCGGCCTTGGCGTCATGGGTGCCAATCTGGCGCTCAACATCGCCGAAAACGGCTATCGCGTCGCGGTTTTCAACAGAACAGTCGAAAAGACCCATGCCTTCCATCAGGAAGCAGGCGCGCTCAAAGACAAGATCATTCCTTGCGAAACGCTGGAGGAACTCGCCAGGAACATCCGCGCACCACGCCCGATCATCCTGATGGTGAAAGCTGGCGACGCCGTTGATGAACAGATCGCCGCGCTAAAACCGTTCCTTGCCAAGGAAGACATTATTATCGATGCGGGCAATGCCAACTTCCACGATACCGTCCGCCGCCTGAAGGAACTCGGTGCCAACGATCCGACTTTCGTCGGCATGGGTGTATCCGGCGGTGAAGAAGGCGCACGCCACGGCCCGTCCATCATGGTTGGCGGCACGCCGGAATCCTATGCGCGCATCGAGCCTGTCCTGACAGCAATCTCGGCAAAATATGAAGGGGAATCCTGCTCGGCCCTGCTCGGTCCCGATGGCGCCGGTCATTTCGTCAAGACGATCCACAATGGCATTGAATATGCCGACATGCAGATGATTGCCGAAATCTACGGCATTTTGCGCGATGGCCTCGGCCTTGCACCTGCCGAGATCGGCAAGATTTTCGACAAGTGGAACAAAGGCCCGCTCAATTCATACCTGATCGAGATTACCGCAAAAGTTCTTGCCGCTACCGATACGGAAACCGGCAAACCAGCCGTCGAAATCATCGTCGACAGCGCGGGCCAGAAGGGCACCGGCCGCTGGGCGGCCATTGAGGCGCAAATGCTCGGCATTCCCGCTACCGGCATTGAAGCAGCCGTTGCTGCCCGCTCCATTTCCGCCCTTGGCGGCGAACGCGCCAAGGCGGCAAAAGCCTATGCATCGCTCGGCACACCAAAGCTCTCCGGCACCGGCCAGTCCTTTATCGACGCACTGGAACAGGGCCTGCTCGCGGGCAAAATCGCCGCCTATGCGCAGGGTTTTGCCGTGATGTCCGGTGCTTCGGCAGAGCATGGCTGGAATATCCCGCTCGATACCACAGCCAAAATCTGGCGCGCGGGCTGCATTATCCGCTCACAATTCCTTGATGAAATCGCCTCGGCCTTCGCCGGTGGCGGACAGGACAATCTGCTGCTCGCCCCTTCCTTCGTCGAACGCATGAAAACCGCATCTGGCGCCCTGCGCGATGTGGTGGCAAAAGCAGCCCTTGCCGGTCTGCCAACCCCGGCACTCGCCGCGGCTCTCAGCTATTTCGATGGCTACCGACAGGCACGCGGCACGGCCAACCTCATTCAGGCCCAGCGAGACTTTTTTGGCGCCCATGGTTTCAAACGCGTGGACAAGGATGGTGATTTCCACGGCCCATGGTCTGATGTTGGGTGAAAGAGATGGGTTAGGCCACCTCTGAAACAGAGGTGGCCTTAGATTTTGTGCGTGGTTCGTGGTTCGTGGTTCGTGGTTCGACAAGCTCACCATGAGGGAGAGTGTGGATGCAAGGCTAATCGCCAACGTTGCAGAATGTAGTTCCTCGCAATCCCCCTCTCCGTCATCCTCGGGCTTGACCCGAGGACCCACGGCTCAAGAAATCAAACGAAGCTTGACGCTTTTGGATTGTGGGTCCTCGGGTCAAGCCCGAGGATGACGGAAGTGGTATGTTCCCCATGGTGAGCTTCCTGAGTTTATCGAAGGGCTAACCACGCATTGAACTTGGTGGCATGGCATGAACCCGGCCCCAGGCTCGGCGCAATTGCCGTGCCGAGGCAAATCCTGTGCGCTCAGCCACACTCTCCATATCAAGCCTGGAATGCCCGAGAATTTCCCGTGCCAGCGCTATGCGCAGACCATTGAGATAGTCAGGGATGCTCATCCCCGCATGTTCATTAAACAATCGCGACAGATGCCTCGGGCTGGTTGCGGCAATATCAGCCAAACTCTCCAGCGACCAGCGCTGCGCGGGATCAGCGGCCAGCCTGTCCTGCACCCGGTGGATGGCTGGATGAATATGATTGCGCCCATCGAGCCACGGCGACCATTGCGGATCACTACCGCTGCGCCGCAGATAAACCACCAGAAAGCGTGCAACGGCCACAGCGCAGGCAGGCCCGGCAATCTGGCTGACAAGGTGCAGCATCAGATCAATCCCTGCGGTGATACCGGCGCTGGAATAGCGATTGCCGTCCTCGACATAAAGCCGGTTATCAAACACCCGGGCCGTTGGCACAAGCGCGCGCAATTCGTCAATTGAACCAAAATGGCTTGTACAGGCCCGACCATCAAACAGACCGGCGCGACCGGCCAGGAGTGCGCCTGAACAGATCGACACCAGCTTTTGGCTTTCGCCCACATGCGCCTTCAGCCATTCGATAATTTCCGTATCGCCCTGCCCCTGCGCCTCAGCTTCCAGACTGGCCGGAGTGTCGAGCAATATGGTCGCATCACCCGCCAGAATAATCATGGCATCATCGGATATCTTGTCCGGTAGCGGTGCTATGCCGCTGATCGTCAAACCGATGGATGAGGTCACGTTTGCCAACGGGCCGACATAGCGCACATCAAAATGCACATCATTCTGCTCAAGATTGGCTTTGCGCAGAACTTCAATCGGCCCGGCAATATCCAGCAGCAGCGCCCTTGCGGGGACCACCACCAGAACCTCGATATGCTTCGGCTTTTCAGCACTCATGCGGCTATCGCGCGCTCCACTCCATCAAGGGCTTCATCAACCGTCACGATTCGGGCAAAGCGCCCGGCCAATACCAGTTCCGTGCGCGCCCGGATTTCATCGGCACTAAAAGTGCGGCCCGCCGCATTGGTCATGGCAAAGGTCAGCGTTGCCTCGGAGACGAAATCAACCTCGTAGCCACTGTCAGATGCATGACGCGTCGTCGTCTCACAACACTGTTCCGTGCGGATACCCGATACCAGCAACTTACGGATGCCATTTTCCGTCAACCAGACATCAAGCCCGCTGCCAACAAGCGCGCTGTGCCGGGCCTTGTTGAACACGACATCCGCTGCAAGCGAAACCGGAGCCAACGGCTTGATAAAGCCTGAATCAAGCGCAAACGGGCCATCACCGTCGACGTGAAAAATCTGGATGACAGGCAGGCCCCTCGCTTTTGCACCATCAATCAGCCGCTGGATATTGGCAATGAAAGGCTGCGCTTCAGCTTCGTTCCAGTAACCGCGCTGGCGAAAGGATTCCTGCACGTCAATTACGATAAGAGCAGTATCTGCGGACATTTTTGTCATCTCCTGTGTGTTGATACACTGATAATACTGCCCGATTCAAGCTGATGATACGCACGGACAGGACGAGAAGCGGACAAAAAAGGACATATACTATGCCACGAACTCCTAAGTAGCAGCACCTTAGCGCGTGGTTCGACAAGCTCACCATGAGGGAGAGAGGTGGGTTGCAACAACAAGCGTAAATGTTGGAGGGTTCGATTCCCGACATCCACCCATCTCCGTCATCCTCGGGCTTGACCCGAGGACCCAAATTCAAAAGCGCCAAACTCTAGTTTCGTTGAAAACCCTTTGCGTGGGTCCTCGGGTCAAGCCCGAGGATGACGGGAGTGGTATGTTTCCATAGTGAACTCCTGAGCTTGTCGAAAGGCGAACCATGCGATTGTGCAGCGGGTTATCCTACGCAAGATGTCAATGATTCGACGCCAATATCCCCCCATTGTCTCCATCACATAGACAATCCATCAAACAGCAGACAACTTCCCTCGGGCCCTTTCCCGCTCCATATCTCAGTCAACAAACACACCCATGAAGCATGGCCCTAAAACAGGGCGGAAAGGCACGACATGTCTGCCAATTCCTATCAGCATCGTATCCATTCAGCCGCAGAGCCGAACAGCCCGCTGTTCTTCGTCTTTCACGGCACGGGCGGCGACGAGAACCAGTTCTTTGATTTCGCTCAGCGGTTGATCCCGTCAGCCGGGATAGTCTCACCGCGCGGCGATGTTTCAGAACACGGCGCTTTACGCTTCTTCCGGCGCACGGCAGAGGGCGTTTATGACATGGCTGATCTTGCCAGCCGCACCCGCGCGATGGCGGATTTCATCAGGGCGCATAAGGATATAGCCGTTCCAGCAAACACCATCGGCCTCGGCTATTCCAATGGCGCCAATATTCTGGCCTCGGTGATACTGGAAGAGCCCGATCTCTTCGACACAGCCATCCTGATGCATCCGCTGATTCCGTGGACACCCGCACCGCAGCCAAGACTTGCCGGAAAGCGTGTGCTCATCACAGCGGGACAACGCGATCCGATCTGCCCGCCAGCCCAGACACAGGCTTTGGCGGATTATCTCACCGCACAGGGAACCGATGTTAACATCGCCTGGCATCCGGGCGGCCATGAAATCCAGCAGAGCGAGATCGGCGCGATACAGGAGTTTCTGGCGCGCTAACAAGAGCCAGTTTCGCGAGGCTCTGTCAAAAGATGGAGCCTCTGTCCCACATCATGGATCAGCGCAGATAGGAACAGATCAGATGAACAAGTTCCTGTCTCAATTCCTGTGATTTCAGCATTCCCCTTCGCACGGCATTGTGAATCACCCCTTCCACTGCCGAGGATAAAACCTGCGCCGCGACATCAATGGTTATGCCGCTCTCGCGCGTGCCAAAGGCCGTGATAATCGCCTTGTAGCGATCCATATACTCAGCCTCAAATAGGCCGTGTATTGATCTTGCACCCTCATATCGCGGTGCCTCATCAAGTAGCACCCGATGAAGCGCGGGCTGGATACTGTGGACAGCGATCATACCGTCAACGAGTTCTCCAGCAAATTCTTTGAGGGATCGGCTGCCTTGCCCCGTTCCGCGCAGGACAGTAAGGACATCATCAAGGTGGCGACGACGAATGGCATCAATCAGCGAAAGCTTGTCCGGAAAATACTGATAGAGCGAACCGATACTGACACCTGCGATCTCTGCTGCCTCATTGGTTGTAAATCCATCAAAGCCCCGATCACCCAGAACGCGAGCGCCTGCCCGTATGATAATCTCGACGGTTGCACGCGAACGCGCCTGTCGCGGCTCCTTTCGCATTGCAGGAGGCTCTTTTTCCGCCTGATGCGGCGAAGAGGGAATGCGAGTAGACATGCACCACTCACTCGTTAGAATGCAAAAGTATTACAAGATACGAGCATATTACTCATGTTTTTTACAACGACGGAAGGATATCACCATGAGCGCTTCAACATTGCTCCACACCCTTTTCCGCTATCAGGCTTGGGCCAACAGCGATCTGCTGGATAAAATCGAGAGCATCGACCCGGTAATAAATCAGGAAGAGCGGCACACAGTCATTCGGCTGATCAATCACTGCCATGTGGTGAACCGGATATTTGCAGCGCATCTCTCCGGCACCAAGCATGGCTACACGTCAGATAACACAGCTGATACGCCCCTATTGCCGGATCTGCGTTCGGCTGTTGCGGCATCGGATCGCTGGTATCTCCAATATCTGGAGACCGTGACGCCGGAACAGCTTGGCGAAGCTGTACCCTTCGCATTTACAGATGGTGATAGCGGCTGCATGTCGCGTGAAGAAATGCTCGCGCATGTCGTGACCCACGGCGGCTATCATCGTGGTGAAGCCGGGCGCATCCTCAGCCAGATTTCCATCAGTCCGCCATGGGATACTCTTGCCGTGCATCTGCACCAAACCGAGCCTTCGCGGCGGTTGAGAACACCGATGCTGGAGAATACCCTCTCAGCCTCCTGAATAGTGTGAGTTTGAATGAAACGGGTCCCCGCTTTTCAACGGGGACCCGATCAGTTTCACAAAGCCTTCATTCCGCTCAGGCGGAAAACCGCAGCGAGACCGGAATGATCCGCATGGCACGCGATGAGCGGCGGCCCTTTGATGTCAAGAGGCCCTTGGCACCGTCGAGATATCCCGGCTTCAGCTCAAGCGCCAGAAAACGGCGGCGCTCGACGGGACCGGGCATGGCAAGACCCGCGGTCTTTGCGCCGGTAAAACCAAAGCGCTCGTAATATTCAGGATCGCCAACCAGAATGATGGCGCCGTGGCCGAGCCGTGCGGCTTCCTTGATCGCATGGCGCATCAGCTCGGAGCCGATGCCGAGATCCTTTGAAGCGGGATCAACGGCAAGCGGACCGAGCAGCAGCGCGCGCACGCCCTTGCCCGATGCATCATGGCCAGCCTGAATGTCCCAGAGCCGTACCGTGCCGAGCAGCGCACCACCGGCGCCGCGTGCGGAAAAGGCGAGGCCTTCCGAAGGCAGACGGCCACGACGCAGCTTTTCCGACGACTTGCGCCGGCGTCCCTCGCCCATGGCGCGATCAAGCAGGTCTTCGCGGGCTTTCTCGTCCTGCGGCACTTCGTTGACGATGACATAGGCTCCGGCACCGGCGAAATAGAGTCCGTCGGGTACCAGGTTCTGTTCGATATTTTCTGCTGCACTCATTGTCTTAAACCAATCTAGTCATGTCGTGGGTCATCGCTGCCCGGAGTGATCCCGGGCAGAACTTCTCAACCGGGTTCAAAACCGGTTTAGATGACGTATGATCGGAGTGGTTCGAAGCCGTTGAAGGCAACTGCGGAATAGGTCGTGGTGTAGGCGCCCGTTCCCTCAATCAGCACCTCGTCGCCGATGGTCAGCGAAACGGGGAGCGGATAGGGGTTCTTTTCGTACATCACGTCAGCGGAGTCGCAGGTCGGGCCAGCCAGAACGCAAGGTTCGCTGCGATCGCCATCCCGAGGGGTGGTGATCTGGTAGCGAATGGCTTCGTCCATGGTTTCAGCCAGACCGCCGAACTTGCCGATGTCGAGATAGACCCAGCGAACATTGTCGTTGGCGGCCTTCTTCGAAACCAGCACAACCTCAGCCTTGATGACACCGGCATTGCCGACCATGCCGCGGCCGGGTTCAATGATGGTTTCTGGCAGACGGTTGCCGAAATGCTTGCTCAGCGCCTGAAAAATAGCCTGTCCATAGGCCTGTGCGGTTGGCACATCCTTGAGGTAACGGGTCGGGAAACCACCGCCCATATTGACCATCTTCAGCGTGATGCCTTCCTTGGCAAGCGCATCGAAAACCTGCTTGGCATCGCCCAATGCGCGGTCCCATGCAGCCAGATCTGTCTGCTGCGAACCCACATGGAACGAAACGCCGTAGGAATCGAGGCCGAGCTTCTGGGCAGCGCGCAGAACATCGACAGCCATGGCAGGCACGCAGCCGAACTTGCGCGACAGCGGCCATTCGGCACCGGCACCATCGGTCAGGACGCGGCAGAATACGCGGGCGCCGGGGGCTGCACGGGCAACCTTTTCGACTTCTTCAACGCAATCGACGGCGAACAGGCGAATGCCGAGTTCGAAAGCGCGCGCAATATCGCGTTCCTTCTTGATCGTGTTGCCGAAGGAAATACGGTCAGCCGATGCACCGGCATCGAGCGCCATCTCGACTTCCGCAACCGAAGCGGTGTCGAAGTTTGAACCGAGCGAAGCCAGAAGGCGCAGAATCTCAGGCGCAGGATTGGCTTTCACCGCATAGAAAATCTTCGAGTCCGGCAGGGCCATCTCGAAATTGTGGAAATTTTCGCGCACGACCTCAAGGTCCAGCACCATGCAAGGGCCATTTGGGCGTCGTGTATTGATGAAATCGAGAATGCGCTGTGTAGCCATCTTGAGTCTCCAATCGTGACGGCACTTCCGGCCGTCTTAACAAGTTGCGATCGCAGGGGTTTCTCCCCCGTATGATCGCCAGGACAAAGTGCATGAATCCATCTCACGCGAAGCCAGCCTTTGGAGATGCTGGGAACACGGACGAGTTCAAGCGGCGATGGATCTACGCTAAGCCAGCGTTGATCCGCTTTGTCTGCCTTGGTTTGGATGATCCCATCCGCACTACCGGCAATGAAGGTGTGCCTCTTCAGTAATTCCGGCTTATGGACAGCCGAAAGACACCAGAAAGGCCCGCACCGTCGTTGCTTCAAGATGTCCTCAGTCTGGCAGTAGGCCGTCAAACTGACTGGAGGGGTTAGTTCCAGGTACCATACCGTTTCCTCACCATAATGAGGATCGGCGGACACCCATGGGGCACGTGCGACTTTGGGCAAGGGCGATATAAGTCCAAACTTGTGTCCAATCAATGACAAATCTCGCATTTGCGAAATTTTTTTATTCATTGAACAAACGGACTCAAATCACATAGAATTATTGAACGATGAAGACGATTTCACCCCTGAATGCCCTGCTAAACCTGCCTTTTCAGGCCTTTCCAGCCGTGGACGGCCCGCTGAGCGGATACACGCTCGCCGTCAAGGATATCTTCGATATTGCGGGCCTGCCGACGCAATGTGGCAATCCTGGGAAAAATCACGAATCAGCCGCAAGTATTACCGCGCCTTCCGTGCAGAAACTGCTGGATTCCGGGGCCACATTCATTGGCAAAACGCAGACGGACGAGCTGGCTTTTTCGCTGATGGGGCAGAACAGCCATTATCCCTTCCCTATCAATCCAAAGGCACCCGGCCGGGTGACTGGCGGATCGTCCTCGGGATCAGCTTCCGCCGTGGCGGGCGGCCTTGCCGATATCGCCATCGGATCGGACACTGGCGGTTCCATCCGCGCACCGGCAAGCTTCTGCGGGCTGATTGGCCTGCGCACCACCCATGGCCGCCTGTCGCTTGGCGGGGCCATGCCGCTCGCGCCCTCGCTTGATACTTTCGGCTGGTTCGCACGGGATATGGCGCTCTATGAAAAAGTGGGCGCGGTCCTGCTCGGGCCAGATGAAACCGACTTCAAGCTCAACCGCCCGCTGTTCATCCCGCTTCTGGAACATTACCTGACGGGTGAAGCGGAAGACGCAGCCTTCCGTGCCATGTATGGCCGTGTTGCTGCGCATCTTGGCCATGCCAAATCCGCCCGCCAGTCGACAGCCTCGATGGATGATCTTTATCTCTGCTTCCGGCAGATACAAGGGTTCGAGGCATGGGCCGCCCATGGCGCATGGATATCGGCAGCGGATCGCCATCTTGGCCCCGGCGTCAAAGAGCGTTTCGAATATGGCTCGACCATCGATGCGCAAACCTATGAAGCCCAGACGAAGCGGCGGGATCTTTTCCGCAGCGAGCTTGCCGATGTGCTCAAAGAGGATGGCGTGATGGTACTGCCAACGGTTCCCGGTGCCGCCCCCATGGTCAACTCGACTTTCGACGAGTTGCAGGCTTACCGCGAACGGGCGCTGCGATTGCTTTGCCTCTCCGGCCTCTCCGGTTTTCCGCAAATCACCTTGCCGCTCGGGCAGGTCCACGGCGCGCCCTTCGGCATTTCCCTGCTGGGCCCGAAGGGCAGTGACAGCGCCCTGATCCGTCTTGGCAGCGCCATTCTGTCGTCAGCAGAAACAAGGAACTGATATGGACACACTCACCCGGATGCGCGCTTATATTGATGTGGTGGAGGCGGAAGGGTTTTCCGCCGCCGCACGCAAGATAGGCCGGTCAAAGGCGCTGCTTTCCAAATATGTCCGGGAACTGGAAGATGAACTCGGTGCGCTGCTGCTCAACCGCACGACACGGCAATTCTCGCTCACCGAGGCCGGGCATACCTATTACCAGCGCGCCAGCGAAATCCTGCGTGAGGTGGAAAGCCTGCAGGAAACGGTGCGCGAATCCAGCAGCGACGTTAAAGGCCGCATCAAGGTTTCCGCCTCCCGCTCCTTTGCCGATGCGGATATCGGCCAGTGCCTGATCGATTTCTGCATCGAGCAGCCGGATATCGTGCTTGATGTGCGCCTCGATGACCGCTTCGTCGATCTGGTGGAAGAAGGTTTTGACCTTGCCATCCGCATTACACGTTTGCAGGATTCATCGCTGATCGCCAAACGCATTGCCCCCTTCGGCACGGTGCTCTGCGCCTCGCCTGACCTGATCGAGCGGGTCGGGCGGCCAACACGGCCCGAACAGCTGGCATCCCTGCCCTGCATCATCGACACCAACAACCGCTCGCGCAACAGCTGGCAGTTTTACAATGAGAATGGTCCGGCAATTTCAGTGCAGGTTTCCGGGCGCATGGAAATCAACAGCCCGCTTTCCACCCGCCGCGCCGTACTTGCCGGTCTTGGCTTTGCTTCCATGCCGGATTTCATCGCCAAACCGGATATTGAAAGCGGCAGGCTGATTAGCGTTCTCGAAGAATTCTCGCCACGTGATGGCGGTATCTACGCTGTTTACCCGCATCGCCGCTATCTACCGGCAAAAGTGCGCGTGCTGGTTGACTATCTTGCAAAATGGTTCAAGGACAACCGCAGGGTATGAATATGTTATATCGTCCCAATTTCGACACGTTCGGAATGTCCTTTGCGCACATGATACGGGCGGAATAATGCACCAAAGATTCGCGATTTTCGTCGCAACCCTCAGCTTGGGAATGATGGTCGCCACACCGGCGTATGTGCATCCGCACGTCTTTGCCGAAGCGCGCCTCGACGTGACAATCAACCCCGATGGAACCGTGCAGAAACTCGGCCATGTCTGGCGTTTTGACGATCTCTTTTCCAGCACAGTCCTTGTCGAATTCGACAAGAATGGCGATCTGCAACTGGACCAGAAAGAACTTGCCGAACTGGCCAATACCATCAATTCATCGATTTCGGAGTTCGACTATTTCCAGTCGGTGATGCTCGATAACAAAAAGGTTGTCATGGCCGCGCCGGAGCACCTGATTGCGGATTTCCAGAACAACCAGCTGCTGATTATCTTCGAGAGCAAACCGAAGCAGCCCTTGAAACTCGGCAAGGTCACGAGTTTCGGTGTTTACGACCCGACATTCTACACGGCCATAGATTACGTGAATGACACGGATATCCACGTCACCGGCATGCCCGCAAACTGCAAGTCAAAGGTCGTGCGGCCCAATCCGGATGAAGCAATTGCCGCCAATCAGGCAACATTGACCGACTCCTTCTTTAATGACCCGACTGGGACTAATATGTCGAAAATCTTCGCCACCCGGCTGGAAATAGACTGCCCGGCAAAAGGATAAGATGATGCGGAAAACAACCCTTGTTTGTGCGCTGGTTCTTGCGGCTCTGTTTAGCGGACACGCACTGGCGCAGACCTCGTCGCTGGGTATCGGCTCGAACGAAGTGGCCATGCAGCCAACCGGGCCGTTTGCTGAAATCATCCTCTGGATCAACCTGCAGCAGCGCAATTTCTATCTGGCCATGACGCATGCGCTGAAAGCCATGCGCGAGGACCCTTGGCAGGCTTCCGTCCTCGTTGGCCTCTCTTTCCTTTATGGCATCCTGCATGCGGTTGGTCCCGGCCACGGCAAGGCGGTCATCTCGTCCTATATGCTTGCCAATGAAACCACACTGAAACGCGGTATTCTCCTGTCCTTCGCCTCGTCCATGCTTCAGGCGCTTACCGCACTGTTCATCGTTGGTCTGGCCTGGCTCGTTCTGCGCGGCACCACCGTGTCAATGAACGATGCGGCCCGTTACATGGAAATTGCCAGCTTTGTGCTGATTATTGCCTTCGGCCTGTCGCTGCTCTGGCGCAAGCTGCCGCTGATGTTTGGCCCACGCGTCGCGCATCTCATGCCTGAGAAACACGATCATGGCTCTGTCCTGACCGATCAGCACCATGACCATCATCACAGCCATGACGATGATTGCGGTTGCGGGCATGATCACCACGACCACGCTCACGGGCATAGCCACGCGGCGCATGCACCGGTTGCCCATGTTCACAGCCACGCCAATCACGCACATCATCATCACGATCATAAACATGATCACGCTCACAACCATGCTGCGGGCGAAGTCTGCGCCACCTGCGGCCATTCCCATGCGCCTGATCCGGCCATGCTGGCGGGTGAGTTCAACTGGAAAACCGCTTGGGCGGCCATTGTCGCCGTTGGCCTGCGCCCCTGCTCCGGCGCACTGATCGTCCTGACCTTCTCGCTACTCAACGGGTTGATGCTTGGCGGCGTGCTTTCAGTTTTCGCCATGGCATTCGGTACATTCATTACCGTTGCCACGCTGGCAACACTGGCAGTAACCGCCAAGAATGTGGCTTTGAAAATTTCCGGCGGGGGAGCGCTCTCAACCCGCGTGCAGAACACCATCGAAGTTGGTGGTGCGCTGTTTATCGTGCTGGTCGGTGTGTTGCTGCTGACGGCAGCACTGAGGTTTTAGAGAGTAGTGAGTGTGTGGTTCGACAAGCTCACCATGAGGGACTTGGGTGGATGCAACGATAATCGCCAATGTTGCAGAACGTGACTGTCGACAACCCACCATTTCCGTCATCCTCAGTCCTCGGGTTTAACCCGAGGACTGAGGACGACGAGGAGAGATAGGTTGAAGGGGTGCCATATTCTGCAACATTGGCGATTATCATTGCATCCACCCAAGTCCCTCATGGTGAGCTTGTCGAACCACGAACCACTACTCACTACTGACTACTGACTACTGACTACTGACTACCCACCAATCACCAACCAACTAATCCTTATGCCGTTGCCTTCTCGCTCGCAGCCAGAACACAATGAAGAAACCGAACACAAACAGCGCACCGAAAACGCCGGCAAGCGCGGGTGAATGGGCGCCCAGCGCCAGCATCATTGTGGGCATGTAGAATGCGGCAAAACCGAAACCAAGCATGATACAGGCTGCGGCGATGGCAGCATTGCGGGTTTTGGGATCACTCACGGGCATGGTCTTTTCGAGACCTTTCTTGTTTCAAGAGAACCAGTTCTGTCTAAACAAGCCAGTTCTGGCTAAACAAGAAAGGCTCTTCAGGTGCAGCATTCGCAGCCTTTGTAGCTCCGTTGCATCCGAACGCAAGCACTACCTTGCTCGGAAATCCTCAAGCCGTTTGATCTGCTGCCCATCCGCATCGAAATTATCAGGCGACAGCCATGCCTGATAGGCGGCTTTCAGCGCTGGCCATTCGCTATCGATGATTGAGAACCATGCGGTATCGCGGTTCTGGCCCTTCTGCACCATATGCTGGCGGAAAATACCTTCGAACGTAAAGCCGAAACGCTCCGCCGCCCGCTTGGATGGCTCGTTGGCATTGTTGCATTTCCACTCGTAGCGGCGATATCCCAGCGTATCGAATATATAGGACGCAAAAAGATATTGTGCCTCGGTGGCTGCCGGTTTGCGCGAGATCAGCGGTCCCCAATAAATATTGCCGATTTCGATCACGCCGAATGTCGGATCGATCCGCATCAATGTCTGGCGGCCCGCAACCTTGCCTGATTTCTTGTCGATAACCGCAAAAAACAGCGGGTCCTTGCTGGCCGATACTTTTTCCAGCCAGGTATCGAAAGCCGCACGGTCGCCCGCTGCGGTTTCAAAAAGGTAGCGAAACCGGTCTGCGGCATCCTCAACACTCGACGCCTCATAAAGCCCATCGCCATGTCTGGCCACATCCAGCGGCTCAAGGGTGACATAGTGCCCTTCAATGGGTTCACGGGCGGGAGATGGGCGCGGCGTCCAGTCTTTGAGATCGGTCATGATAGCAGCCTGTTTTGCATATGAGTATTTGACTCCATACAGTCAGAGCAGCACAAAGCTGAAGTCATAAATTGTATGTAGGACAAGATAATGCTGCGTACCATCTCCGGTTTCGACCGTATCGGTGAAGAAAATGCCTTTGCTGTTCTCGCCCGCGCAACGGCTCTCGCCTCCCAAGGCAAGGACATTATCAATCTTGGCATCGGCCAACCGGATTTCAGAACACCCGATCATATCGTCGAAGCGGCCATCAAGGCGCTAAAAGACGGGCACCATGGCTATACGCCCGCGACCGGACTGCTCGCGGCGCGTGAGGCTGTGGCCCGGCGCACGCTGACCACAACGGGCGTCGAAGTCTCCCCAGATCATGTCATCATCGTTCCCGGCGGTAAGGTCACGATGTTTGCCGCCATCATGATTTTTGGCGAACCCGGCGCAGAAATTCTCTACCCCGACCCCGGCTTTCCGATCTACCGCTCGATGATTGAATTCACAGGCGCAACGCCCGTTCCCGTGCCTATCCGCGAAGAGAACGGTTTTGCCTTCTCCGCCGAAGAAACGCTGGCGCTCATTACGCCCAAAACACGATTGCTGATCCTGAATTCTCCGGCTAATCCGACCGGCGGCGTTACACCGAAATCCGAGATTGAAAAGCTGGTGAAAGGCCTCGAAGCGCACCCGCATGTCGCCATCATGTCCGACGAGATTTATGACGTCATGACCTATGACGGCGAGGAACATTGCTCGCTGCTGACCTTCCCCTCCATTCGCGACCGCCTGATTGTTCTCAATGGCTGGTCGAAAACATGGGCGATGACCGGCTGGCGCATGGGCTGGTCGATCTGGCCGGATAGTCTTTATGACAAGGTGCGCAAGCTTGCGGTCAATTGCTGGTCCTGTGTCAATGCACCCAGCCAATATGCCGGTATTGCCGCCATTGATGGCCCACAGGATGATGTGGAGAAAATGTGCCGCGCTTTCGACAGCCGCCGCAGGATTGTTGTTGATGGTTTGAACAGCCTGCCGGGCATCAGTTGCACCACACCGAAGGGCGCATTCTATGCCTTCCCCAACACCAAGGACACCGGCTGGCCCGCCAAGCAGTTGGCAGCCGCATTGCTTGATGAAGCGGGTGTGGCGCTGATCGGCGGGCCGGATTTCGGCATTCTTGGCGAGGGCTATATCCGGCTCTCCTACGCCAATTCCGAAGAAAACATTCTGCGCGCCATTGAGCGTATCGAACGGTTCCTCGCGAAGTAATTTTAACCGCGCAGCACACCGCGATCGACGGATGCGGCTTTCACCAGGGCGAAAACAGTGTCGCCCTGCTTGAGAGCAAGCTCGCTGGCGGATTTACGCGTCAGGCGTGCACTGATCATCTGGCCGCCAATGTCGAGCGCGAGATCACAGTCCGGGCCTTCATTGGTTGTGATGGAAACAATGCGCGCGGGCAAGATGTTGCGGATGCTGATCGCATCCGGCAGTGCGCGGGCAATGGAAACATCCCGCGCCCTTATGCGCAGCCGCAGTTTTGTCCCGTCGGCAAAGCCGAGTTTTGCGATCTGAAACGGATGACCACCAATATCAATCGACGTCAATCCGAAGGCATCATCGCTTGCCATGACAGTGCCCGAAACAAGCGCTCCCGCATCATCATGGCTGCCAAGCTGCGAGAAGATGGCTTCCGCAGGCCCGCTTGCGGTCACGCGGCCAGCCTGCAAAAGCACGATCTCGTCGGCCAGCCGCGCCACCTCGTCAATCTCATGGCTGACATAGAGGATCGGCAGACCTGTTTCATCGCGCAGGGTTTCAAGGAAGGGCAGGATTTCCTGCCGCCTGTTATGATCAAGCGACGAGAGTGGTTCATCCATGAGCAACAGTGACGGATTGGAGAGCAGTGCCCGCCCGATGGCAACACGCTGACGTTCGCCGCCTGAAAGCGTTGTCGGCGAGCGCTGCTGCAAATGCTCCAGCCCAAGCAGCGCCACCACCCTGTCATAGGGCAGCCCCTCGCTGCGCCGTCCAGCCCAGCGCGCATAGGTGAGGTTCGTCTTGACAGAAAGATGCGGAAACAGCCGCGCATCCTGAAAGACATAACCGATACGCCGCTGTTCCGGCGGCAGGTTGATTCCGCTGGCGCTGTCGAAGAGCACATGATCCCGGATGGCGATGCAGCCCTTGGCCGGGCGCGTTACCCCGGCAATCATTTTCAGAAGCGTTGTCTTGCCCGCGCCTGACTCACCAAACAGCGCGGTGACACCACCGCCTGCGGTAAACTCGGCAGCAACAGAGAATGATCCGACCTGTCCACTGACTGAAACGAACAGCGTATCGCTCATGACCGCCCTCCGCTCAGGCGCCGCTGCAACCATTCGGAAGCGACAACCGCAACGACGGAGATCACCACCGAAACGAGGATCAGCCGCAGGGCCGCGACATCACCATTCGGGCTTTGCAGCAGGGAGTAGATCGCAAGCGACATGGTCTGCGTTTCACCGGGAATATTCGACACGAAGGTGATCGTCGCGCCAAATTCACCCAGCGCTTTGGCAAAGCCAAGCACGGCACCGGCCAGAATGCCCGGCAATAGCAGCGGCAGCGTCACCGTGAAGAAGACGACAATACGCCCTGCCCCGAGCGAACGCGCCGCCTCTTCAAGACCACGATCAAGGCTCTCAATGGAAAGACGCATCGGCCGCACGAGCAGCGGAAAGGCCATGACACCGGCAGCCAGCGCCGCGCCGGTCCAGCGAAAGGCAAAGGTCAGCCCGAAAATATCATTGAGAAAACCGCCTATGGTGCCGCGTGCGCCAAACCACACCAAAAGCAGATAGCCCGTCACCACAGGCGGGATAACCAGCGGCATGGTGATGACAGCCTGCAAGAGGCTTTTACCCCAGAAGGAATAACGCGCCAGAATCCACGCAATGATGAAAGCAAATGGCAGGGCGACGAGGATCGCGACCAGCGCGACCCTCAGCGACAGAAGAACAATGGCCCATTCTGCCTCACCCAGCACTATCAGCCCGCCTTGCCTGCACCGACAAAACCCTTCGACTTGATGATTTCCTGGCCTTCATCACTGGCGAGAAAATCAAGGAAGGCCTTGCCTTCAGCCGATGGTTCCTTACCAACCAGTGCAGCCGGATAAAGGATTGGCTTGTGGGTTGAATCGGCAAAACGATAGGCTTCAACCAGATCCGGTGCAGCGGTATGATCCGACGCATAGACAATGGATGCATTGGCTTCACCACGGCTGACAAATTCCAGCGCAGCGCGTACATTCTCGGTGAACACAGCGTTCTTGCTGACTTCATCCCAGATTTTCAGCGTTTCCAGCGCTGCCTTGCCATACTTGCCTGCAGGAACGTTGGTCGGATCACCCATGGCAAAACGCCCGGCTTTCAGGATTTCGGCTGCATCGCCCTTATCCTTCTTGGTCAGGATAACAAGCGCATTGCCCGCAATAACCTTGCGCGATGGCTTGTCGATCAGGTTGCGCTGTTCGAGATAATCCATCCAGTCAAGATCAGCCGAGATGAAGAGATTGGCGGGCGCGCCCTGCTCGATCTGCTTGGCGAGCGCTGACGAAGCAGCGAAGGAAGAAGTCACTTTCGTGCCCGTTTTGGCTTCAAACTTGGCGGCAGCCGTGTCGATTACTTCCTTCATGCTTGCCGCCGCAAAAACCGTTACTTTTTCGGCAGCCGTGGCGCCATTGACACCTGCCATCGCCGCCAGAACCATAAAGCCCAGAATGAGAAATTTTTTCATGAGGTCCACCCCTGTCAGGAATCCATGACGGTCTCACACCGGCCATGAATCCAGTTGCATTATACAGACATGATGGTGGGTCCGAACAAAGCGCGCGCGACCCGGACGCTCCCAAAACCCTTGACGCAGCGGCAGCCATCGACACTGCCAGAATGTCCTGAATGAACCCTTGGCCCCGAGTCAGAACGCGCCAAACTAGACTGGACTTGTTTGTCTTGTCGAGAGACAAAACACCCGCCGGTGACAGCGGGTGTTTTTAGTTTCGATCTGTGATTACGCCTGCGGTGTTGGCGTTTTCACATTGGCGATTGTCGCCTCGATGTGATCGATGAGGCTATCAGGCAATTTGAGACGCCCGGCCAGAAGATCAAGATAGCCGCGCTCGGCGCGCGTCTTTGCTTCAATGGCAAGGCGCGAAGCCGTATAAAGCTCAACCTTCTGCGCGTCGGTGACAGCGGCGGCAACCAGCGCATCGATGTCAACAGGCGCATTGAGTTCCTGGGTCAGGAATTCCTGCGTGTCGCTGTTGAGGCCTGACAGCGACAGTTTTTCGGCGATCCGCGCACGTTCCGCATCATCCACATGACCATCCGCACGGGCAGCGGCAATCATCGCCCGCACCAGCACGAGAGCAAACTCATGCTCGCCCTGCGGCGCGGTTGCCGGATGGAAGCTTGAATCATCCGGCGGAGGCAGCAGTTCCGGCTCGCCCGCCTTTGTCGCTTCAGCCGTTTGAGATGGTGCATTGCCTGACTGATAATTCTGATAGGCCTTGTAGGCGAGCCCGGCGACAGCAGCGAGGCCACCAAGTTTCAGCGCGCCGCCCGCAATATCACGCCCGGTGCCGGTGCCCAAAAGCACAGCTGCCAGAGCGCCTGCGGCCAATGGATTGTCCTTGGCCATTTGTGTAGCCTTGCCGGCCGTATCTCGAACGGAGGTTCCAGTTCCGGGAATACTGCTTCCCAGAAAATCATCAAGAATCTTCTTCGGGTCGAACATACAAATCTCCTCATGGCTGCACGAATGCGTTCCGCCCTAGGTAGGGTCGGCATCATGGCATTGCAATGACACCAGAGGTTTTTGTGATCAGGAACCGATATGGTGCTTTTCGCCGCGCATTTTGGCGAGTTTCACCTGTTTTTGCCGTTCCGCAAAGCGTGCGCGGTCTTCCGCCGTCCGCTCATGATAGCATTTCGGGCAGGAAACGCCTTCTTCGAACAGGGTGGACATTTTGTCCTCAGGCGCAATCGGATTGCGGCACGCATGACAGAGTTCCGCCTCGCCTTCGATGAGGCCATGGCCAACCGACACGCGTTCGTCAAAGACGAAACATTCGCCTTCCCAGCGGCTTTCCTCGGCGGGCACATCTTCGAGATATTTGAGAATGCCACCCTTCAGATGAAACACATCATCAAAGCCAAGGCCTTTGACATAAGCTGTCGCCTTTTCGCAGCGGATACCGCCGGTGCAGAACATGGCGATCTTCTTGCCTTCCAGCTCTTCCCGGTGATTTTCCACCCATTGCGGAAACTCGCGAAACGTCTTGGTCTGCGGATCAACCGCATTGGCAAATGTACCGATAGCCGTTTCGTAATCATTGCGGGTATCGATGACGATGGTGTCAGGATCGGAGATCAGCGCATTCCAGTCCTGCGCCGGAACATAGGTGCCAACACTTTTCAGCGGATCAATATCCTCGACGCCCATGGTGACGATTTCCTTTTTCAACCGCACCTTCATGCGCTTGAAAGGCATTTCGCTCGCATAGGAATATTTCAGCTCCATACCCGCAATGGCAGGTTCGGCTTCCAGAAACGCGACAAGCTTGTCGATGGCATCATGCGATCCCGCCACCGTACCGTTGATACCTTCGGCAGCCAGCAGCAACGTGCCCTTGATCCCCAAGCCACAGCATAGCTGCGCCAGCGGTTCCTGCAGCGACTGATAGTGCTCCAGACGGGCAAAACGATAAAGTGCTGCCACTTTGAAGGGCAAGTTTGCGGAATGATCGGTCATGATCCCCTGCAACTACTGCTCCCAAGCGATGATTTCAAGAGATTTGCATGGGATACGGGTATTTATGGGCGCTATCTGCCTGATGGATGGTGTGTGGATGGTGTGGTTCGTGGTGCCGGGTTCGTGGTTCAACAAGCTCACCATGAGGGAGAGTGAGGATGAAACGCTCATCGCCGACAATTGCTGATCACAAAGGTTGCAGATTACAAAAGGTGCAGAACTTGGCTCCCCCCGCAAACCACTCCTCCCGGTCATCCTCGGGCTTGACCCGAGGACCCATAATTTAAAAGCGCCAAAATCTGGATCTGTTTGATTTCCCTAACCGTGGGTCCTCGGGTCAAGCCCGAGGATGACGGGGGAAGGGTGAGTTGCGGGGGAGCCAAGTTCTGCAATCTTGGTGATTAGCGTTTTATCCACACTCTCCCTCATGGTGAGTTTCATCCTCACTCTCCCTCATGGTGAGCTTGTCGAACCACGAACCACGAACCACACCCACCAACCAACCATCGCGCCACCCAATACTTATCCAACAGACCCGAAAGCCTCCGATAATTCCCTTGTAAATAAACACAAGGGATCGCCATGTTTTCACAACAGAACATCAGGGATATCAGCAGCGAAGCCAAACGGGCGGGCATCGAACCGGCAGCGCTTCTTGCAGTTGCGCAGGTCGAGAGCGGCGGCGTCTGCTTCTACAAGGTTGATGGCCGCGATGAACCGCCCATTCGCTTCGAGGGGCATTATTTCGACCAACGCCTCTCGGGCAATCAGCTGTTGAACGCGCGTGACAAAGGCCTTGCAAACCCCGTGGCGGGTGCGGTTCGCAATCCCGTGTCGCAGGCGGCGCGGTGGCAGTTGCTGGGGGCAGCCGTCGCTATCAACCGGGAGGCCGCCTATGAATCCGTATCATGGGGCATTGGACAGGTGATGGGGGCGCATTGGAAATGGCTTGGTTATGACAGTGTCGACGCCCTTGTGGATGAGGCACGCGGATCATTGAAAGGGCAACTTCGCCTGATGATCCGCTTCATCGGCAAGAGCGGCCTTATCCCCGTTTTGGCGCGGCACGACTGGAAGGCTTTTGCGCGCGCCTATAATGGTCCAAACTTCACACAGAACCGCTATGATACCAAATTGTCGCTCGCCTGGCGCCGATATGCTGCGGTTGAATCTCTCGATAGGGCAGCAAGCGGTAGACAAAGCGGCTTCGTATGACTAAATCGATTGAACCCATAAACAGCGGAGAGTTTGACATGGCCCAGAAGACCGATTTGCTATTACCCGTTCTGAAAGGCCAGCCGGTTATTCCTGTTATTCTCGTCCATAACGTTGCCGACGCCGTACCTCTGGCGCGCGCATTGGCCGCCGGTGGTCTTCCAGCCATCGAAATCACCCTGCGCACAGCGGCCGCGCTTGACGCAATCCGCGCGGTTGCCAATGAAGTGCCAGAAGCCATTGTCGGCGCCGGGACCATTCTCAATGCGCGCCAGTATGAAGAGGCAAGCGCCGCCGGATCGCGTTTCATCGTCAGCCCCGGCGCAACACCGCAGCTGCTGAAAGCTGCCGCTGCGGGTAAGGTGCCGCTGCTTCCCGGCGCCATTACCCCGGCAGAAATCATGAGCCTGCGCGAAGAGGGCTACACAATGCTCAAATTCTTCCCCGCCGAACAGGCTGGCGGTGCCTCGTTCCTTAAATCCCTGTCCTCGCCATTTGCAGGCATTCAGTTCTGTCCAACCGGCGGTATCGGCGCTGGCAATGCCAAAACCTATCTTGATCTGCCGAATGTTGTCTGTGTTGGCGGCTCATGGGTTGCCCCCGATAATCTGGTTCAGGCCGGAAAATGGGATGAGATTACCGCGCTTGCCGCTGAGGCTGCAAAACTGGCGAAGTAACGCCTTCACTATTATTATGGGTGATGCCGGCAAGTTTCACCCTCACTCCCAGATACGCAGCAACCACCAATCATAACAAAAAGGGCGGCACCAACGGGCCGCCCTTTTGTTTGATCATATAACAGCAATCAATTCGTTGAAGTGAACTTTGCAATCGACAGGAACGTAACAGCCTTGCCCGTGAACTTGTTGGCATCGGATACTGGCAGAGCCTGCTGGAAACCTGCGGTGTAAACGGTTGTAGGAGCGGCACGCATTGCTTCGTTGCGCAAAACAGCCGGTTCAACATTCGGCGACGTCTCGGCAACCTGCTGGTTCGACAATGCACGATCCGACACATCCGAGGCAACCTGAATGGCCTTGGCACCCTGATTCTGCGCTGCTTGGCGACGCGGCTTCGATGTCTTGCTGGTGGTGATCACACCGCTGTCGAGCATGGCGACTGGATCGGCAGAGCCACCGGCATCCAGCATCGTGCGGCGCAGCGAAGGCTGAGGCTCATTGGAAGCCACTTGTGTATTCTGGGTCGGCGCTGGCTTGTTGCGAACAACACGGCCGCCTGTGGTGGCCGGCAATGTCGGCATGGCTTTTGCTGTTGCAACGGCGGGAGCCTTGCCAGGGGCGGTATCAGACTGCTTGATGATCGCTTCCAGATCGTCATTGGGAACCGGAATAACATCATGTTCGGTTGCAGCCGCAACCTCGGGTGCAGACGCACCCTGAGGGGCAGCCGCGACCTGCGCTGTCGGCATGGCCGGGCGCGGGTTCGGCACAACCGATGCAACCATCATGTCACTGTGCTTGGGACCAGTCTGCGGCTTGTCAAAGGGAACAGGAACCAGCGCATTAACCATTTCCGGCTGGGCCGGTGCTGGCTCGTTGGCCGGTGTGTTCACATTGGCCGCGATCATGTCACGAATAGCGCTTGCGCTGTCGGTCGGACGCGGTGTCGGCAAAGCAGCCACAACGGTCGACGGTTCTTCGGCCAGCGCATTAAGCGTTGCCGGAGCAGCCGGTTCCGGCGTCGGCGCATAATCAGGACGGCGCAGCGGTACAGGCACAGCAAAGGCCAGAGCAGCATTATCCTCAGGGCCCGCAACAAGCGGTGCATCAGGACGCGGTGCTTCCACCGGTGCTGGCGCATTGCGCGTCGGCAAAGCCGGTGCGATAGGGGCCGATGCGGGCTGCGCACCAGCAACACCCGGCAAGGACGAACCACCCTCGTCATCATCCGATGCCGCCGCCGGTGCAGCACGGGCTACACTGCGCGATGGGGTCGGAGCCGAAGCCACGGCCACCCCGGCTTCGCCGGAATCCTCCTCGTCATCGGCACCGCCGCCACCAAAGAGCATACCAAAGAGCGTCTTGCTGCGACCGCCGGATCTGGAAGAATTGCTAGCAACCTGAACAGAGCCACCGCTACGCTTGCGGGATTCATAGGCAGCAACAGCCTGCTCATAACCGGGCAATGGCTTACCATCAGCAGGAATGTGCATTGTCTTGCCATCGGGGAACACGGCCAGCAATTCGCGGCGGCTCATGCGCGGCCACATGCGGACATTGCCGACATCGGTGTGGACGAAAGGCGAGCCAGATGTCGGGTAGTAGCCCACACCGCCAGCCTGGAATTTCAGCGCGGTAACGCGCAGGGTCGAGAGCTTTACACCGGGAAGATACCAATCCATCGCCTTGCCGAGCATATGCTGGCTTGTCTTGGCAACGCCGCGGCTACGTGAGCGCAGCATCGAATTGGTTGCAGGAGAGCGATAGGCCGAAACCACATGAATATAGTCTGATCCACCAACCGTCTGATAAACCTGCCAGACCAGATCGAACAGGCGGGGGTCCATGTTCGTTGGTTCATTGCGACGCCAGTCGCGCAGGAATCGATTGAGCTTGTTCAGGCCGTCCTGCTGATAACGTCCATTCTTCTTGAACGTGATTTCAGCGCGCTCTTTCGTGTGGATGAAATAGAGTTTGAGAGTCCGGGTCTCAGCGGAAGCCTGCGCCGATGCAAACAGCATCGAGCCGAAGACCATGAGGAACACAAACCAGCTGGCGCGTACAAAAGAAACTGCCGTTGATTTGCCGTTCTGTGCATGATTCATGTTTGACAATGTCGTCCCAACCTTGACCGTTTTTCCAGTCCCCGAATATCTGGATTATCCGATTTAATGGTTAATGGTCACTTATTGAAGAACAAATACGTTGAGAGCATGGCAAAAACCGAAGCGCAAAGAGCTGATTTAAGACATGGTCAACGGATGGTTAACAGCACAATTAAGACGTTTTGGTGATAGAATCCACCCTTCATAGGTCTTAACCATGCACGTTTTGTAACCAAAGAATACGCTACTGGAACAAACACAGATGAACTTTTAAGCTTTAGCTTATCGAAACTATCCTCCATGATTCGCATTTGAACAAGCTGCAGACACGCAAAAAACGGTGCTTAAATGAATATCCACAGCCGCCATTATCCATACGCCGCCGCCGGAAAGTCGGGCGCAGCAACCGCGAAAGCCGAACAGACCGCTTTGGGCACCCTGCCCGAATGGAACCTTGCCGATCTTTATCACTCCGCCGATAGCAGCGAGTTGAAAGCAGATCTGAAAAAGGCCGATGAGCTAGCCGTGCTGTTTGCCAATCGCTGGAAAGGCAATCTGGCTGACGAAGCGGCAAAGCCCAAAGGTGGCAACTTTGCTGAAGCCATTAAGGAATTCGAGGCGCTGGATGAACTGATCAGCAAGATCGTCTCCTATGCCGGTCTTGTTTATGCGGGCGATACATCCGATCCGAAACGCGCCAAGCTCTATGGCGACATTCAGGAAAAGATGACCAATGCCAGCGCCCACCTCATCTTTTTCAGCCTTGAACTCAACCGTATTGACGACGCAGCGATTGAAAAGGCGATGGATGATAACCCAGCCATTGGCCATTACCGCCCATGGCTGGTGGACCTGCGCAAGGACAAGCCGTACCAGCTTGAAGACAAGATCGAACAGCTTTTTCACGAAAAGTCGATCACCGGTCGCGGCGCTTGGAACCGCCTGTTCGATGAAACCATGACGGCGCTGCGCTTTGAGGTTGATGGCGAGGACCTCGCGCTCGAGCCGACACTCAATATGTTGCAGGATTCCGATGGCGCTGTGCGCAAGAAGGCCTCCGATGCGCTGGCAAAGACCTTCAAGGAAAATCTGCGCACCTTCACGCTGATCACCAACACCCTGTCCAAGGACAAGGAAATTTCCGATCGCTGGCGCGGTTTTCAGGATATTGCCGATAGCCGCCACCTCGCCAACCGTGTCGAACGGGAAGTGGTGGATGCACTGGCGGAAGCCGTACAGGCCGCCTATCCGCGCTTGTCGCACCGCTATTACGCGCTGAAAGCCAAATGGCTTGGCCTTGATTATCTCAACAATTGGGACCGCAACGCTCCGTTGCCGGAAACACCGCAGGCGGTGATCCCGTGGACCGAAGCCAAGGAAACAGTGCTATCGGCCTATCGCGGTTTTGCCCCGGAAATGGCTGATATTGCTCGCGATTTCTTCGATAAGAACTGGATTGATGCGCCGACCCGCCCCGGCAAATCACCGGGTGCCTTTGCTCACCCGACGGTGCCTTCGGTCCACCCTTACGTGCTGCTCAACTATATGGGCAAGCCGCGCGATGTCATGACCCTTGCCCATGAACTTGGCCACGGTGTGCATCAGGTGCTCGCTGGCGATCAGGGTGCGCTCATGGCATCGACACCGCTGACGCTGGCCGAAACGGCTTCGGTTTTCGGCGAAATGCTGACGTTCCGCTCGCTGCTGGAAAAGACGAAGGACAAGCGCGAACGCAAGGCCATGCTGGCGCAGAAGGCCGAGGACATGATCAATACGGTCGTGCGCCAGATCGCCTTCTACCTGTTCGAGCGCCGGGTGCATACGGAACGCGCCAATGGCGAACTTACCTCAGACCGCATCGGCGAAATCTGGCTGGATGTACAGAAGGAAAGCCTTGGACCAGCGATCAAGTTCGGCCCCGGCTATGAGACTTTCTGGACCTATATTCCGCACTTCATCCATTCGCCATTCTACGTCTATGCCTATGCTTTCGGCGATTGCCTCGTCAATTCACTCTATGCGGTTTACCAGAATGCCGAAGCGGGCTTTCAGGAGAAATATTTCGACATGCTGAAGGCTGGCGGTACAAAGCACCATTCGGAACTGCTGGCACCATTCGGCCTCGACGCCACAGACCCGGCTTTCTGGCAAAAGGGTCTTTCGGTCATAGAAGGTATTATTGACGAGCTGGAGGCGATGGACTCGTAAGAATGCATGGTCCCGCCCACACGCCCTATGATGGTTCGGCGCAACCCTTCACCATAGGGTTGCACCAGCTTGATCTGAAGGACTGGATCGAGATTGACGGCAATCTCGTGCCATATCTTGCGGAAAAGCGCCGTCTGTTCGGGCTGCACGGGGAGAAAATCTTCGTTGAAGAGCCGGGAACTGCGCAAGCACAGAAGGAAGTGCTCGACCTTTTGAGCAATCATCTCGTCGAACACTATCCCGCGCATTATGTGAGGAATGGTGAGAATATCGGCATTATGGGCTGGGATGAAATGATCCCGCTTGGCAAAGCCGATGCGCCGTTTCTGCACCGCGCCGCCAAACTGGTGCAGGAAGATCTTGTGCTGATGCGCAAGGACGACGCGCGCGGCTGGCATCTGGCTGCCGCATCGCTTTCATTCCCCTCATCATGGACACTTCTGGAAAAATTCGGCCGACCTATGGAGGAGATTCATGCGCCGGTACCGGACTTCGGTACGGGAACGCGTAATGCCGGGCTCATCAGCCGCATGTTCGACAATCTGCGGCCAGATCGCTCCGTCTATCGCATGAACTGGTCGCTGCAACCGGATGGCAATCTCTACCACCCGCTTTCCAGCCACCAGAAGGGCGCGCGCTATACGGATGAGGATATCGTGGCGCAGAGCTTTGTCCGCGTCGAGCGCCAGACCTTGCGTAAACTGCCCGCGTCTGGCGACATTCTCTTCACCATCCGCATTCATCTTGATCCGGTTGCCACACTGAAAAAACATCCGGAATGCCGCGCTGTCGCCGAAGCATTTGCTGCGCAGCTCCTGTCTCTTAATGAGGCACAAGCCCAATATAAAGGCATTATTGCCATTCGGGATCGGTTGATCGACGCACTAAACGCACTTTAATGCGCTTCGATTAACAGTAGTTGCAGTTTTACCCCCTTCCGGGTGAACGGTTGTTTGCTCTTTGTCATCACAATGCTCTATGGTTTCTTTGAAGCGGTGAAATAACCGCTGCCCTCATTGATGGAGATTAAAAAATTAGGAGTAGCAAAAAAATGGCGAAGGCGGATTGGCCTGTACATGGAGAAATTACTGGTCCGATCGTGATGATCGGTTTCGGGTCCATCGGACGGGGTACCCTGCCCCTCATAGAGCGCCACTTCAAATTCGATAAATCCCGCGTGGTCGTCATCGACCCGAGTGATGCCAACAAGAAACTGCTCGACGAGCGTGGCATCCGCTTCATTCAGGAAGCCGTTACCAAGGAAAATTACAAGACGCTGTTGAAGCCATTGCTGACGGCAGGCGGTGGTCAGGGTTTTTGCGTCAATCTGTCCGTCGACACCTCGTCGGTCGATATCATGCGCCTGTGCCGTAAGGTTGGCTCGCTCTATATCGACACGGTTATCGAGCCATGGGCCGGTTTTTATTATGCAGGCGGCGACAATGCCAAGCGCACCAATTATGCCCTGCGCGAAACGCTGCTGGCCGAAAAGCGCCGCAAGCCCGGCGGCCCGACCGCTGTATCATGCAGCGGTGCCAATCCCGGCATGGTCTCGTGGTTTGTCAAACAGGCCATGGTCAATCTTGCCAAGGACATGGGCATCGAACACGCCGAACCAGCGCGCGATGATCGCGATGGCTGGGCGCGCCTGATGCGCAAGACCGGTATCAAGGGTATCCATATTGCCGAGCGCGACACGCAGCGCGCGAGCGGTCCAAAGCCGTTTGGTGTATTCTGGAACACATGGTCGGTTGACGGTTTCATTTCCGAAGGCTTGCAGCCGGCAGAGCTTGGCTGGGGCACCCACGAGAAATGGCTACCCAAGAACGCCCGCAAGCAGAAGAAGGGCAACAAGGCGGCAATCTTCCTCGAACAGCCCGGCGCCGATACCCGCATCCGCACCTGGTGCCCCACCGAGGGACCGCAGTTCGGCCTGCTTGTCACCCACAATGAAGCAATCTCCATTGCGGATTTCTTCACGGTCTTCGACAAGAAGGGCAAGGCTGCTTACCGGCCAACCTGCCACTACGCCTATCATCCGTCCAATGTGGCAACGCTGTCGCTTGACGAAATGTTCGGTGCCGCTGGCCAGCCCCAGCCGATCCATCACGTTCTGGAAGAATCCGAGATCGTTGATGGCGCGGATGAGCTTGGCGTGCTGCTCTATGGCCATGACAAGAATGCTTACTGGTATGGCTCACAGCTGACGATCGAGGAAGCGCGGAAGATGGCGCCTTACCAGAATGCGACGGGTCTGCAGGTCAGTTCGGCGGTTTTGTCCGGCATGGTCTGGGCGCTGGAAAATCCGGAAGCCGGTATCGTTGAAACCGACGAAATCGATTTCCGCCGCTGCCTTGAAATCCAGAAGCCCTATCTCGGCCCGCTCAAGGGACATTATACGGACTGGACACCGCTGGAAAACCGCCCCGGTTTCTTCAAGGAAGATATCGACACCAGCGACCCCTGGCAGTTCCGCAACATCCTCGTGCATTGAAACATCCTCGTGCATTATTAAAAAACGGCAACCCCAGGGTTGCCGTTTTTGCTTCTGCGCAGGTGTATGACAGGGTTGGTATCCGCGGAAAGAGTGTGCGTGGTTTGTTCGTGGTTCGTGGTTCGTGGTTCGTGGTTCGACATAACAACCATGAGGGAGAGGGATGCAACGCGAATCGCAAAGGTTGCAGAACTTGACTCCCCCGCAACCCACCCTACCGCAACCCACCCCATTGCCGCCCCACCGTCATCCTCGGGCTTGACCCGAGGACCCATGTTGATAACTGCTGAGTATCGGTTTCGTTTATTCTCCTTAGCCGTGGGTCCTCGGGTCAAGCCCGAGGATGACAGTGGGGTAGGTTGCGGGGGAGTGAAGTTCTGCAATGGTGAAGATTAGTTTTGCAACCAAACCACCCCCTCATCCTGAGCTTGTCGAAGGGCGCAACGATGGTTTTGCAAATTTCCCTCTTTACCACGCCCGCTTTTGCGTCTGGCTATTGAAAGGTGGGAAAGACGGGCGACCCATAAGGGGAACGCGGAAGTCTTGGTATTGGTAGTGTAGTCATGCGTTCCCCGGATATTTTCCTGTTTTGTCAAGAAAACAACCGGATCACCCGTCCCGATGACTGGTTTTACCCTTGTGAGATAAAACCTTTCCCCTGCGGCTGGGTTCTCCCCGCAGATGAAATCACCGATCCTTTCCTGACTTCAGAAGTTTTCCGGAGCATTCCCGCCGGAAAGGACACCATCAGAATAAACGAGGTGGGATGGCGTTGGATAAGTTGGTGTGATTTTTTTGAAAATAGGTGATTGCAGAACCTTTGTCGCGCCCTTCGACAAGCTCAGGATGAGGGAGATGGAGGGTTGCAAAGATAATCGCCGACATTTCAGATCACAGGTGTTACAGCGCAAAGATTGCAGAATATAGCTCCCGACCTCTTCGTCATCACCTACCCCTCTCCGTCATCCTCAGTCCTCGGGTTTAACCCGAGGACTGAGGATGACGGAGAGGGGTAGGTTGAAGGCTGCCAAGTTCTGCAACTATTGCGGGCTGTCATGTTCTACACTCGTTAGCGACTAGCATTGCAATCCACCCATCTCCCTCATCCTGAGCTTGTCGAAGGGCGCGCCAATGGTTGTGCAACCCACGCATCTCCCTCATGGTGAGCTTCCCGAGCTTGTCGAAGGGCGAACCACGAACCACGCATACACAACAATCGCTGCAACAGACCCCACTCACGGTGAAAGCGGGCGGTGATGTCATCTCATAACCACTCAACCGCAAAGCAATAACCCTCAATCCACCCATAATTGACAATATAACAATTTGTACATATCCTCATATAAACAAATCATTATATCTTTATGGGTGACTCTCGTGAACATTCTCAATGTCGGGTTATTTTCTCTCGCGGCGATTGTCCTGTTAGGCTCACCCGGTCCCGGTATTGCCGCTCTTATTGCTGTTGGCCGCGAAAAGGGCTTTGCCGGAGGGCTTGGGTTTTACGGGGGGTTGCAGATCGGGCTTGCCCTTGCTGCCGGGATCAGCGCTGCCGGACTGTTTTCCATCATTCAGGCCATACCCATGGCAATGACCGCCATGACAATTCTGGCAACGCTCTATCTGCTTTATCTTGCCTACAGCATCATTACCGCCCCGGTTGGCATGGATGCGGGCAAGCAGGATACGGGGTTTGCCGGAACCGCTTTGGGCGGCTTTCTTCTTGGTATCACCAACCCCAAGGCCTACATCGCCTTCATATCCCTGATGGCGTCCTACCCTATCATCAACGCCAATAATTCCGCCGACGTGACCGTCAAATGGCTGGTCTGTATCATCGTGATGGTGGTGGTCGACATTCTCTGGCTATGGTTGGGCGTGATCATTCAGAAAGCCAATATGAAGCCCCGCTCCGAGCGCCTTCTCAATATCGCAATGGGCAGTATCATAGCGGGAACCACCGTTATCGCCCTGATATGATCAGGCACTCCGCGCCAATTCATTAAACTTATATCTTGTTTTTGCTCGATTTTCGCGGCATTGAAGAAGGCAACCTCATCAGGAGATTGATCGGATGAAACGTATTTCACTGGCCTTCAGCGCAGCGACCATGGCTCTGGCACTCAGCGCTTGCCAGACAGGCCCTATCAGGGACAACGGACCGGTGGAGGCTTCCCGCCCTGTCGATGCCGTGCAGGGCCAATGGTTTGATACTTCGGGCGTTGCCTTCTCCAACTTCAATGGCGGCGTTTTTGAAACCCGCGCCAATGACACCAAGGAAAAACTGGCTGAAGGCAGTTACCGCTTTGCCTCTGCCAATCTGGTTGAGATCAACCTGCGCTCACTTGCCCGCGGCACACAGTCCAAGGTTAATTGCGCGCTCGTCAATCAGGGCCAGCTCAACTGCACGTCATCATCGGGCCAGCAATTCTCGCTGACGCGCCGCGGCGGCCAGACAGGCTGACAACACCTGGTCAGCCCTAACCGCCCGGGCTGACCATCTTCCTATAGTTTAGCGGCGAAAACTGCCGCCATTCCCTTGCATGCCACGCCAACTAATGAAAGCATCGGCGCATCTGTCAGACAGGTGTCAACGACCGATGACAACATCAGGCGATCGCAACAGGGGAACACTTCATGTCTAAAATCCTCGCCCGAATTTTACTCACCACCTCCGCCCTCACCATGACGGCTGGAGCAGCACTAGCCGACTACACACTCAATATTCTTCACATCAATGATTTCCACTCGCGGCAGGAATCAATCAATAAATATGATTCAACCTGCTCGGCTGAAGAGGAAAGCAAGAACGAGTGTTTTGGTGGCATTGCCCGGGTAAAAACCAAGGTTGATGAGCGCCGGGCAGCCCTGTCCAGGGATGGCGGCAATGTGATCCTGCTCAATGCCGGTGATGAGTTTCAGGGATCGCTGTTTTATACAACCTATAAGGGTGACGACACAGCCGAGTTCATGAACGGCATTGGTTATGACGTCATGGCTCTCGGCAATCATGAATTTGATGACGGCGTGGATACACTGGCAAAATTCCTTGGCAAGGTGAAATTCCCTGTCATTTCGGCCAATACGCAGGCGGCTGAAGGCTCGCCAATATCAGGCAAATACAAACCCTATGTGATCAAGGAAATCGGCGGGCAAAAAATCGGCATTGTGTCGGTTATCACAACCGACACCGCTGACATCTCGACACCTGGACCCACTGTTAAGTTTGCCGACGAAATCGAAACCCTGAAAAAAGAAGTCGAGGCGCTGAAAGCCGAAGGCGTCAACAAGATCATCGCCCTCAACCATGATGGCTATGTCAAGGACAAGGAGATCGCCGCCGCCGTGGATGGTATCGATGTGATCGTTGGCGGCCACAGCCATACGCTGCTGTCGAACACCGATCCGCAGGCTCTTGGTCCCTATCCCACATTGGTCAAGGGACCATCCGGCCGTGATGTGCCCATCGTTCAGGCCAAATCCTATTCCAAATATCTCGGTGAATTGAAAGTGACCTTCGATGATGACGGCAATGTCATTAAAAGCGAAGGCGCGCCGATCCTGCTCGATTCTTCCGTTGTGCCAGACCCCGCCTATCTTGCGCGGGTGAAGGAACTCGCCAAGCCGATCGAGGCCCTCAAAGCCCTGAAAGTGGCTGAATCCAGCGGCGTCATTGAAGCCGCGCGTGAAGTCTGCCGCGCTGTCGAATGTTCCATGGGCAACCTTGTTGCCGATGCCATGGTCGACCGGGTTAAGGATCAGGGCATGACCATTGCCATTATCAATGGCGGCGGTCTGCGCGCCTCGATTGATGCGGGTGATGTGACAATGGGCGAAGTGCTGACGGTCCTGCCCTTCCAGAACACATTGTCGACCTTCCAGCTGAAGGGTGCTGATGTGGTGGTCGCGCTTGAAAATGGCGTCAGCCAGATTGATCAGGGTGCGGGCCGTTTCGCGCAGGTTTCCGGCCTTAAATACGCTTTCGACGTATCAAAGCCAGTTGGCCAGCGCATATCGGCGGTTGAAGTGCGCGATGGCGATAACTGGAAGCCTATTGATGCAGCGGCAACCTATGGTGTTGTCTCCAACAACTATATGCGGGCGGGTGGTGACGGCTACAAGATTTTCGCCACCAATGCCGTTAATGCCTATGATTTCGGCCCCGGCCTTGAAGCGGTGGTTTCCGACTATCTGGCCAAAAACACGCCGTACAAGCCCTATACGGATGGCCGGATAACGGTTCTTGCCGCTGCCACGCAAGCAGTACCCACAGCAAATGATCCGGCTCCGCCAGCCAAGCCCACTGCGGAACCGGCCAAGCCTGCCGCTAAAATCGCGTTGCTCACCCTGAAAAAGACAGCCGCAGCGACACCATCCACCTATACGATCAAGCGCGGCGACAATTTCTGGAACATTGCCAAGCAGGTTTATGGCAACGGTTTCGACTGGAAAAAACTGGCAGACGCCAATCCGAAAATGATCGCCATGAAGCTGCCCATCGGCAGTGAAATGAAAATCCCGCCGAAATAGCTTCGGCTAGGACAAACGGTCCTAGGCACGCATTTTGAACCCGGTACAACTTGAATGTTGTGCCGGGTTCTTTCATATCTGGCCTGATTTGTGCTCTGGAACGCAATTTACCCCCTATCGCTGCGTCTTTTCGCGCCCTTGCAATCCCGGCCTTCACCACTAGGTTCCAACCGCAAAGCAGGAGTTGAAAGAGATGACGATGTCTGGTGAGGTTGGTGTGGCAAAAGAGCAGCCCGGCGACCATCCGCGCATCGAAACGTCAAAAATCGGCGTTCTTCTTGTCAATCTGGGTACGCCGGATGGCACCGATGTCACCTCCATGCGCCGTTACCTCAGGGAATTCCTATCCGACAAACGCGTCATCGAATGGCCGCGCGCCATCTGGCTGCCGGTGCTTTACGGCATTGTTCTGAATACCCGCCCGAAAAAATCTGGTGCCCTTTACGACAAGATCTGGAACCGCGAGCGCAATGAATCGCCGCTGCGTACCTATACCCGCGCGCAGAGCGAAAAGCTGGCGGCGGCCCTGTCATCGCACCCTGATGTGATCGTCGACTGGGGCATGCGCTATGGACAACCCTCGATTGAAGAGGCTCTGCGGCGGCTTGACAGCCAAGGCTGCAAGCGCATCGTCATGTTCCCGCTCTATCCGCAATATTCGGCAACGACGACGGCAACCGTGAACGACAAATTCTTCGAGGCGCTGATCAAGATGCGCTTCATGCCGGCGACACGCACCGTGCCATCCTATCAGGATGAGGCTGTTTACATTGACGCGCTTGCGGTCTCGATCGAGAAGCATTTCGCCACGCTCGATTTCGAGCCTGAAGTGGTCATTGCCTCCTATCATGGCATCCCGCAAAGCTATTTCAAGCGCGGCGATCCCTATCCCTGCCATTGCTGGAAGACGACGCGGCTGTTGCGCGAGCGGCTGGGTTGGGACGAGAAGAAGCTGATCACCTGTTTCCAGTCCCGCTTCGGGCCTGAAGAGTGGATGCAGCCCTATACGGACAAGACAGTTGAAAAACTTGGCCGGGAAGGCGTGAAATCCATTGCCGTTTTCAATCCCGGCTTTGTGGCCGACTGTCTGGAAACGCTGGAGGAAATTGCCGTTGAAGCCGGGAAAACCTTCCGTGACAGTGGCGGCGTCAACTTCACGCATATCCCCTGCCTCAACGATTCCGACGAGGGCATGAAGGTGATTGAAGAGCTGGTCCGGCGCGAATTGCAGGGCTGGATCTGAACGGGTGGAACCCCTGTATAATTGATGCTCAAGCCTTTCTGAGATTAAGACTTTAGTCTATCTTGGCATTGCCCCTGCAAAGGGCAATGATACGAGATGACATTGGTCCTGATGTCACGCAAGGGAGAGTATAATGCCGTTCAACGGTTTTGATTTTACCATTCCGGTACTGGTTGTTCTGGTGCTGGTCGTCCTTTTTGCTGGCGTAAAAACCGTACCCCAAGGTTATAATTATACGATCGAGCGTTTTGGCAGGTATACCCGTACTCTCGCGCCCGGCCTTAGCCTTATTGTTCCATTCTTTGATCGTATCGGCGCCAAGCTGAACATGATGGAACAGGTGCTGGATGTTCAGACACAGGAAGTCATCACCAAGGACAATGCCAATATCGCTGTCGACGGTATCGCCTTCTATCAGATTCTCAATGCACCGCAGGCCGCCTATCAGGTCAGCGGATTGCAGAACGCCATTTTGAACCTCACCATGACCAATATCCGTACGGTCATGGGCTCGATGGACCTCGATGAACTCCTGTCCAACCGCGATGCAATCAATGACCGCCTCCTGCGTGTGGTGGACGAGGCTGCCCATTCCTGGGGCATCAAGATGACCCGTGTCGAGATCAAGGACATTAACCCACCCAAGGATTTGCTCGATTCCATGGCCCGCCAGATGAAGGCGGAACGTGAAAAGCGTGCATTGGTTCTGGAAGCAGAAGGCAACCGCGCGGCGCAAATCCTGCGCGCCGAGGGCCTGAAACAGGCACAAATTCTTGAAGCGGAGGGCAAGCGTGAAGCCGCCTATCGCGAGGCCGAAGGCCGTGAACGTCTGGCACAGGCGGAAGCCAAAGCGACCGAGCTTGTTTCGGCGGCGATCAGCAATGGTAACGTGCAGGCAATCAACTACTTCGTCGCCCAGAAATACACCGAGGCTTTCGGTAAATTCGCAACCAGCAACAACCAGAAACTCATTCTGATGCCGATGGAAGCATCGTCACTGGTCGGAACGCTGGGCGGCATTGGTGCCATTGCCAAGGAAGTCTTTGGCGATGCAGCGCAGACCACTGAGCGGGCAGCAAGCCCGGCACAGCCGACGCGCGGACGCACCGTTCCGGGCACCACAGGTGGTTCCGGCCAGTCGTCATAACCAACCAGCGGAGGAGTTGCACTGATGTTGGAACATCTCTTCTACGAACTCGGTCCCTGGAACTGGGTGGTGCTCGGTTTTGCCCTGCTTATTTTTGAAGTGGCAGCGCCGGGTATCTTCCTTCTATGGTTCGGTATCGCCGCCATTATCGTCGGCTTCCTGACGATCCTCGTGCTTGGACCGCTATTCGCCATTGGCTGGCAGATCCAGATCATCCTGTTTCTGATTCTGTCGGTGATTTCGGTGTTCATCGGGCGGCGGTTTATGGGTGCAACCGATGTGCCCACGGATGAACCGCTGCTCAACCGGCGCAATGAACAGCTGATCGGCCAGATCGTGGTGCTTGAGGAAGCAACGGTCAACGGGCGCGGACGCGCACGGATTGGCGACAGCCTCTGGCGTGTCAAAGGCCCTGACCTTGCCGCTGGCAGCCAGGTGAGAATTACCGGAACCGATCAGGGAACGCTGACGGTGGAAGCGGTTTGAGTTGATTGCGCGATGGTGGTTCGTGGTTCGACATAACAACCACGAACCCACGAACCACGCGCAATAACCCCTGCAGCCCTTAGGCGGCACCGATCCGCAGCAGATCGTGGAAATGCACGATACCGACGGGGAAATTGTCCTCGGTGACAATCAGCGCGCCGATATTATATTCATTGAGCAGCGCAAGAGCCGCACTTGCGAGCATGCTTGTCGGCACGGTTTTCGGATTGCGCGTCATCACTTCCTCAACCTTCATGCCCACCAGATTGCGATGAAGATTGCGCGACAGATCGCCATCGGTGATGATTCCGGCCAGCGAGCCATCATCATTCTGCACGGCAATACAGCCAAAGCGCTTATCCGACAGTACCTTCATGGCATCGGGTATGGAGGTTCCCAGCGGAACCAGCGGAATTTTATCACCGCGATGCATGATCTCGCGCACATGGGTCAGGCTCGCGCCCAGCGATCCGCCCGGATGGAATGTCTTGAAATCGATAGCCGTGAAACCGCGCGCCTCAAGAAGAGCGATGGCAATCGCATCCCCTACGGCCAGTTGCACGAGTGGCGATGTAGTCGGCGCAAGCCCATGCGGGCATGCTTCGGTAATTTTTGGCAGCAACAGCACCACGTCTGCGGCCGTTGCCAGCGCCGAGTTTTCACCCGCCGTCAAGGCGATAAGCGGAATACGGAATCGTCTGGAATAGCTGACGATACCTTTAAGTTCTGCCGTATCACCCGACCAGGAGATTGCGAGAATAGCATCGTCACTGCCAATCATGCCGAGATCGCCATGATTGGCCTCGGCTGGATGCACGAAAAATGCAGGAGTGCCTGTCGAAGCAAACGTGGCGGCGATCTTGGCACCGATGTGGCCGCTCTTACCAACGCCTGTTACGATAATTCTGCCACGGACCGCTGCAATGCTCTCAACAGCTCGAGCGAAAGCATCAGCCAGACTTCCATCCAGCGCTTCGCGCAATGCGCTCAGCCCGTCTCTCTCGGTTGAAATTGTCCGCTTTGCTGAATCGATCGCTGCGGATTTGTCGAGTTTGGTGTCGTTTATTGCCTGCATGGCCAGAACCGTTAGCGCTTTGCTGACGCGCTGTCCATTTTTTGTTGTGAGCGGGCTCTCAAACATCAGGGCATTCTGCACCCGGAAACCAGTCATTAACCATGACAGTTTACCATCCGGAAAGGTTCGAACTCATTGGCAATGCTCATTCATGCATCATCGGCAACCACGCATCGAAGCACCGCCCCGCAGCGGCAGCTTCAAGTCTGTGATCAACTTCTGTCTGTGGACAGGGTTGATGAGCAGCGTTGCGTTTGCCGCAGGCGGAGCAGCTTTTGCCCAGCAGGCGACGCCTCTGCGCGGGCCTGTGGATGAAAATGTCCTGCAAACTCAACAGAATACCCCGCCCCGTCCTGCCATACGGCCCGCGGCCAATCCATCGACGCCGGCGCCCGCCCCCGGCAGCAATGATGGTATTCCGTCAACTCCCTATCAGCCTGTCAGCCCCGGAGCACTGCCCGATGATGATGCGGGCAATCTTGGACTGACAGGCGTACCGGTGAACGACGGCTCGCCGCCATCCGGACCTGTGGATAACAGCGGCGGTCTCAACCCTCCGCCAGCCACGGTGCCTGCGCAGATTCCGCTTCCCGCCGATCGCACGACAGCGGCAACACAGCGGACACGTCCGGGCCAGCGACCATTGCGGCCCGGTCAGACACCCGATGCGCTGACAACCGGCGCGCTGGAAGACGAGACCACTGGCAACCCCAAAGCGCAGCGCGCCGACAAGGATAATTTACCTGAAGCCGCAATTGAGCGCCGCTTCGTGAAGCCGGACCCTGAACCCTTTGCGCCTCTTGGCATCAGGGTGGGCACTGTCACACTCCGGCCCTCCATCTCGCAGGGTATTCGCGCCACGACAAATGCTGACGAAAGTTCCGATGGCAAAAGCGCTGTTCTGTCGGAAACCCGGCTGCGCATGCGCGCTACCACCGATTGGTCGCGCCATTCTGCCTTTCTCGACTTTGACGGCACCTACGACAAGACGATTTCCGGCGAAGACTATTCGGCACCGAATATTGGGCTGCGCGGCGGCTTCAAGCTTGATCTTGGCGAACGGACAACCGTAACGGGCGAAGGCGGCTACCGCTACCGGCAGGAAGATGCCAGCGCACCAACAGCGGTTATCGGCGCATCGAACCGGCCCGCCGTGCAGGAACTCGATGCCACATTGGGCGTGCGGCATGAATTTGGCCGGTTCTTCGGCGAGGTAAAGGGCAAAGTCGACCATACAACCTATGGAAAGGCGGAATTTCCTGACGGAACGACGATCAGCCAGAAGGACCGCGACAACACCTTTGCCAGCATCGCCCTGCGTGGCGGCTTTGAAATGTCACCGGCTATCAAGCCCTTCGCCGAAGTTGAAATCGGCAAGCTGATGTATGATCAGACCGAGGACTCCAACGGGTACCGCCGCTCCGGTTTGCGTACCGCCCTGCGCGGCGGTATCGAGGCGGATTTTGGTGAAAAACTTTCCGGCGAACTGGCCCTTGGCTATCTACGGCAGGGTATCGACGACAACAGGCTATCGGATGTCGATGGTGTCAGCGTCGACGGGGCAATCAAATGGTCGCCGCAGCGCGGGACGGACGTAAATCTTGGCCTGCTGACCCGCGTCGAGGGCGCGACAGCGCCCAATGATAGCGGCTCTATCTTTTATGAGGGAAGGCTCGGCATCAAACGCCAGATCCGTTCCAATCTGAGCGTCAATGCGGAACTCACCGCATCCCTGCGCGACAACAAGGATGGCAGCGGTCTCGACAAGGGTTTTGGGGCGGAGGTCGGTGCAACCTACTGGTTCAACCGTTTCCTCGGGCTTGATGTGAGCGCCCGCCACCGCATAACGCGCAGTGAGGTCGATACCCGCCAGACCACGGAAAGCAGTGTTTACATGGGACTGACGCTGCAGCGATAGATTCGTTTTTGTTAAAGCAGAGTGACGCAGAGGGTCGCTGCGGAGCAGCGGTAGGGATGAGGTATTCACACCCCCCTCTGTCCTGTCGGACTACCGGGGCGAGCCACGGGTCTCGCCCCGGTAGTCCGACAGGACAGAGGGGGGTGAGACTTGGCAAAACCATCGCGTCTAAACTCCCCCCAACACCTCAATCCTTGCGCGGTTGAATCGTCTTCAGCATGTTGCCGATATTGTCGATAACACCATTACGAATATCATTGCGCCACAGCGCAAACGCCACATTGGCTTCGACAAAACCTTCCTTGGAGCCCGTATCATAGGTGCGCCCACGGAAGTGATAACCGAAGAAATCCTGCTGCTTGGCCAGTTTCAACATACCGTCAGTCAGCTGAATTTCATTGCCCGCACCGCGTTCCTGATGTTCCAGAATATCAAAAATCTCCGGCTGCAGGATATAGCGGCCATTAATATAGAGATTGGACGGTGCGGTACCCTTGGCTGGCTTTTCGACCATCTCGGTCAGCTCAAAGCCATTGCCGACATCTTTGCCCTTGCCGACAATACCATATTTGTGAGCTTCTTCGGGATCGCATTCCTGCACGGCAACAATATTGCCGCCAGCCTGATTGTAGAGTTCCACCATATCGGCGAGGCAGCCCTTCTTCTCCGGCTGCATGATCATATCTGGCAGAAGCAGCGCGAAAGGCTCGTCGCCGACGATATCGCGCGCGCACCATACCGCATGGCCAAGTCCCATCGGCACCTGCTGGCGGGTAAAGCTTGTTGTTCCCGGTCCCGGCTGAATACCCTGCAATTCGTCAAGCAGGGCAGTCTTTCCCCGCTCGGCAAGCGTCGCGTAAAGCTCGTACTGCGCATCGAAATAATCTTCGATAACCGCCTTGTTGCGGCCGGTCACGAAAATGAAATGCTCAATCCCGGCCTCGCGGGCTTCATCCACCACATACTGAATGACCGGCTTGTCAACGACCGTCAGCATTTCTTTGGGAATGGATTTGGTTGCCGGAAGAACGCGGGTACCAAAACCGGCGACTGGAAGAACGGCTTTGCGGATTTTTTTCGCTGTGGTCACAATATGCTCCCCATCTCTGCACTACATTCAGTTAACATTGGTAATGGACATTTGAACCGCAAAGAATGAAAATAGTTTGTGCGGCGCAATAAACATTCTTTTCGCTTGGTAATGTTCGCGCATGAATGGCCAAATATTAGGCACTTTGTCTGAAGAAAAGCCCATTCACATGAACGAAATGGCGCCTGCCCGCCACGCATGGTAAACTAATTCCTAACTTTGATGTGCGTAATTTATCGTTTGACCGGAATAGGTGGCAACACAGTTCAAGGAGACAACATGTTTGAGAGTCCGTCGGCTTTCGCAAAGCGCATCATGATTTTGGCCGCAACCGCGAGCCTGGGTTTTGCAGTAACGGCGACGAGCGCCTCCGCCGATGCAAAATTTCAGGGTTGGATTGCAGGCTTCCGCACGACTGCCATGCAGAGCGGTATTTCCGCATCAACGTTCCAGCGTGCCTTTGCCGGTATAACGGAAATTGATCCTGAGGTCCTGCAGAAGGCTTCATACCAGCCGGAATTTGTTGCTCCTGTCTGGGACTATGTTGACAATCGCGTCAATGAACACTCCATCACCACCGGCCGCGACATGGCGCGCAAATACAGCCGCTGGCTTAGCTCCATTGAGAAAAATTACGGCGTTGACCGCAACGTTCTCCTGGCAATCTGGTCCATGGAGACCAACTACGGCGAAGCCATGCAGCGCCCTGACATCATGCGCGATGCAGTTCGCTCGCTTGCAACCCTTGCCTATGCCGATCAGCGCCGGGCAAAATATGCCCGCACGCAGCTGATTGCTGCCATGAAAATCCTGCAGACTGGCGATATTGACCGCAGCCATCTGACCGGTTCGTGGGCGGGTGCGCTTGGCCATACGCAGTTCATTCCTACCAGCTATCTGGCCTATGCCGTGGATATGGATGGCAACGGCAAACGTGATATCTGGACCTCCATTCCCGATGCGCTGGCGACAGCCGCCAACCTTCTGGCCAAGAATGGTTGGGAATCCGGCCGGACCTGGGGTTATGAGGTGACACTGCCAGCCGGACGCAAATTCCCTGCCGGTTCGCGCACGATGGCGGAATGGCAGAGCCTCGGTGTTGTCAGGGCCAATGGCAAACCCTTCCCGCGCGGCGGCGAAAAGGCACAGCTCAAGGTTCTTGATGGCCGTGAAGGTCCCGCCTTCCTGATGACCAAGAATTTCTCGGTCCTCAAGAACTACAACAATGCTGATAAATACGCGCTTGCTGTCGGTCTTCTCGCCGATCAGATCGGCGGCGCACCGGCCCTGCGTCAGGACTGGAATCGCCCCTTCACACCAATATCGATGAAGGAGCGCGAAGAATTGCAGACACATTTGCGCGCGCTGGGCTATTATGATGGCGAAGTGGACGGAAAAATCGGCTCCAGCTCACGAAATGCCATTCAGGCATTCCAGAAGCGCATGGGCCTTGATCCGGATGGTCATCCCAGCAAGGAAGTGTTGACCGTTATCCGCAAGCGATAAGGTTTGGAACTGTAATGGACACAATGAAGCGACCGGCTCTGATTCGTTGCCTTGTTGTGTCCATATCCCTCGGTGCGGCAGGCGGACTTGTATTCACCGATATTGCCGCCGCACAGCAGCGCACCCTGCTCGATATGCTGTTTGGTCAGCGCCGGGAGGTCTATCGCGAAAACACTGACCGGATGATTTTCGACGAAAACAACAAGCCCATACGCCAGCCAAAGAATCGCACAACCAAGCGGGCCGAACGGCCCAAGCCACAACCGGCAGCACCGGCGAGCGAAAACACGGCTCCAACGGCCGAACCCGTCATTCCCTCAAAGCTCACCGATGCCAAAACCATTCTTGTTGTGGGTGACTTCATGGCCAGTGGCCTTGCCGAAGGCCTTGACGCGGCATTCATGGATTCGCCCGGCGTTCGCGTTGTCGACAAGAGCGATGGCTCCTCGGGCTTCGTGCGCGGCGATCACCGCGATTGGCCTGCCACAATTGGCAGCCTGATTGATGCGGAAAAGCCAGCCGTCGTCGTTGTGATGATTGGCGCCAATGACCGCCAGCAATTCCTCAATGGACCAGCATTGCAAAGCGAGGAATGGGCCAAGCAATATCAGGCGCGGATCAAGGCATTTCTGGAAGCTGTCAAGAAGTCGGGCCACCCCATCGTCTGGGTTGGGCAACCCTCATTCAAATTCAAGAACATGACGAATGACCTGCTTGCGTTCAACGAGCTTTATCGCAGCGCGACCGAAAAGGCCGAAGGTAAATTCGTCGATGTCTGGGAAGGGTTTGTCGACCAGAGCGGCAGCTTTACCCTGTCGGGTTTTGATGTATCCGGCCAGACCGCGCGCCTGCGCAACAATGACGGCGTTGGGCTGACCACCGCAGGCAAGCGCAAGCTCGCCTTCTATGCGGAAAAACCATTGCGGCAGATGCTTGGCAATGCGACCTCACCCGCCATTGCTGCGATCAAACCCGGTTCGCCAGTACAGGCACTGCCTGAAACACCGCAGGCACCCGTGAAGATTGATCGCATTGCACCAATTAGCCTCAGTGACCCGGAACTGGATGGCGGAACTGATCTTTTGGGCGCGGCTCCAAAAGGCACAGCAGCCGATAAATCCGCGCAGGACAAATTGCTGATCGACGGATCGGCACCGGAAGCCCAGCCGGGCCGCATCAATGATTATTCCTGGCCCAAAAAGCCAGACGCGGCGACGAAATAGCAATGGACGGACCCTCCCCCGTTCAGGGAAGGGTCAATATCCTGCCTATCGCGGTAGAACCGATGAACCCATCAGCGCTTCATCGATGGACTGCGCTGCCTGCCTGCCTTCACGAATGGCCCAGACAACCAGCGACTGGCCACGGCGGATATCGCCTGCCGTGAAAAGCTTGTCGACGCTGGTGCGGTAATCCTTGTCATTGGCGCTAAGCGAACGATTGCCGCGACGATCCGCACGCATTTCCAGCGCATCACCGAGTTCCTTGACCACGCTTGTTTCGAACGGACCGGAGAAACCGATGGCAATGAATGCCAGATCCGCCTTGATGTAGAACTCCGTACCGGCGATAGGCTTGCGCGCTTCATCGACTTCACAGCATTTGACGTGGGTCAGCGTGCCGTTTTCGCCAATGAATTCAAGTGTCGCGACCTGGAATTCACGATCCGCACCTTCTGCCTGCGAGGAGGATGTGCGCATTTTCGTCGCCCAATAGGGCCAGACGCTCAGCTTGTCTTCCTTCTCCGGCGGCTGCGGGCGGATATCAAGCTGCGTGACTTTTACCGCGCCCTGACGGAACGCTGTGCCAACACAATCCGAAGCCGTATCGCCGCCGCCAACCACAACCACATGGCGGCCTGAAGCAACGATTGGATCACTCGGCCACGCCACCGATTCGATGTTCTCGCGGCCAACCCTGCGGTTCTGCTGCACGAGATAATTCATGGCGTCATGCACGCCTTCAAGTTCGGCACCCGGAATACCCGCCGGGCGCGGTGTTTCCGCGCCGCCGCAATAAAGCACCGCATCATAGCTATCGAGCAGTTCCTGCACCGGCTTGTCGATACCGACATTGACGCCATAGAAGAAGGTAACGCCCTCGCCTTCCATCTGCGCCACGCGGCGATCGATGAAGTGCTTTTCCATCTTGAAATCAGGAATACCATAGCGCAGCAGGCCACCGGCACGGCTCTCACGCTCATAGACATGCACTTCGTGGCCAGCGCGGGCAAGCTGCTGCGCAGCGGCCATTCCTGCCGGACCCGACCCAATGATCGCAACGTTCTTGCCTGTTTTGGAAGCCGCAGGCTGCGGAATGATCAAGCCCTTTTCATAGGCCTTGTCGGAAATCGCCTGTTCTACCGTCTTGATGGATACTGGCACGTCTTCCAGATTGAGCGTGCAGGCTTCCTCGCAAGGCGCAGGACAAATGCGGCCAGTGAATTCAGGGAAATTGTTGGTGGAATGCAGGTTGCGGATCGCCTCATCCCAATTGTCGTTGTAGACGAGATCATTCCAGTCAGGAATCTGGTTATGAACCGGACAGCCCGTCGGCCCATGGCAGAATGGAATGCCGCAATCCATACAACGCGCGGCCTGCTTCTTCACTTCACCATCGGTCATGGGAATGGTGAATTCGCGGAAATGGCGAATGCGGTCAGACGCTGGCTGATACTTTCCGACCTGCCGGTCGATCTCTAGAAAACCTGTAACCTTACCCATAAAACTGCTCCCCTCACCCTTGGAGGACCACCCATTCCCAATCTTGGGTCCGGGCAGCTTTGGACCCCATGCCGAGCATCATTTTGATGACGCTCGAAGCATGGTGTGCGTTGATTTTATTCCGCTGCGACACCCATCCGCATGCGCTCCATATCTTCGAGCGCGCGGCGATATTCGACCGGCATGACTTTCACGAATTTTGGCCGGAAGGTTTCCCAATTGTCGAGAATTTCCTTGGCCCGGCCCGAGCCCGTGTAATGCATGTGGTTCGAAATGAGCTGCACGAGACGTTCCTCGTCATGTCGGGTCATATTACCAGAGACATCGACGCGGCCCTTATGGGCCAGATCGCCGCCGTGATGGTGCAGTTTTTCGAGAATATCATCCTCTTCCGGCACCGGTTCCAGCTCAACCATCGCCATGTTGCAGCGCTGGGCAAAATCACCGGCCTCATCAAGCACATAGGCAACACCGCCAGACATACCAGCAGCGAAGTTACGTCCCGTCTGGCCGATAACCACGACGACACCGCCGGTCATGTATTCGCAGCCATGATCGCCGGTACCTTCAACCACCGCAATGGCGCCGGAGTTGCGCACCGCAAAGCGCTCGCCCGCAACACCGCGGAAGTAGGCTTCGCCTTCAATGGCACCGTAAAGCACTGTGTTGCCGACGATGATGGAGTTTTCAGGCACGATTTTCGTATCATCCGGCGGGCGAATGACGATGCGTCCGCCACACAGGCCCTTGCCGACATAATCATTGCCATCGCCGATAAGCTCAAACGAAATACCGCGCGCCAAGAATGCCGCGAAGGACTGGCCGGCTGTACCGTTGAACTTAACCGAGATCGTGTCCTCGGGCAGTCCCTTATGCCGGTAGCGCTTGGCAACCTCGCCCGAAAGCATGGCACCAGCAGACCGATCCACATTCTTGATCGGCATTTCGATCTTCACCGGGATCTTGCTATCCAGCGCCGACTTGGCCTGCTCGATCAGCTTGCGATCCAGAATATCGACAATCGGATGGTTCTGGCGTTCGGTCCAGCGCGTCTTTTCCTCAGCCGCTTCCGGCTTATGGAAGATGCGGGTGAAATCGAGCCCCTTGGCTTTCCAATGATCGATCATCTCGCGCTTTTCGAGAAGTTCGGCCTTGCCGACAATATCTTCCACCTTGGTATAGCCCATCTGGGCAAGGAATTGCCGCACCTCTTCCGCCATAAAGAAGAAGAAGTTGATGACATGCTCAGGCGTGCCCTTGAAACGCTTGCGCAGGACCGGGTCCTGCGTTGCCACGCCCACTGGACAGGTGTTGAGATGGCACTTGCGCATCATGATGCAACCGGCGGAAATCAGCGGCGCAGTGGAAAAGCCGAATTCGTCAGCACCAAGCAAAGCACCGATGATCACATCGCGGCCCGTACGCAGACCACCATCGACCTGCAGCGCAATGCGCGAACGCAGGCCGTTGAGCACCAGCGTCTGCTGTGTCTCGGCAAGGCCCATCTCCCACGGAGAACCGGCATGCTTGAGCGATGTCAGTGGCGATGCACCCGTTCCGCCGTCATAACCTGAAATGGTGATGTGATCGGCACGCGCCTTGGCAACACCGGCTGCAACCGTGCCGACGCCCACTTCCGACACCAGCTTGACCGAAACATCGGCTTCCGGATTGACGTTCTTCAGATCGTAAATGAGCTGCGCCAAGTCCTCGATGGAATAGATATCATGGTGCGGCGGCGGCGAAATCAGACCGACACCGGGTGTCGAGTGACGCGTCTTGGCAACTGTCGCGTCAACCTTGTGGCCGGGCAACTGACCGCCTTCGCCGGGTTTTGCACCCTGCGCGACCTTGATCTGCATCATATCGGAGTTGACGAGATATTCCGTCGTCACACCAAAACGCCCTGACGCCACCTGCTTGATCGCAGAGCGTTCTGGATTTGGCTTACCATCGGGCAGCGGATAGAAGCGATCCGGCTCCTCGCCGCCCTCGCCCGTGTTCGACTTGCCGCCGATCCGGTTCATGGCAACGGCCAATGTTGTATGTGCCTCACGGCTGATCGAGCCGAATGACATGGCACCGGTCGAGAACCGCTTGACGATGTCCTTGGCCGGTTCAACATCATCGATGGAGACGGGCTTGCGCCCGGTATCGCCAGCCATCTTGATCTTGAAGAGACCGCGAATGGTCTGCGCCCGTGCCGACTCGCTGTTCACCAGATCGGAATATTCGGTGAAGGTCGTGGCAGATTCCGTGCGCACCGCATGCTGCAACTTCGCAACCGCATCCGGCGACCAGAGATGTGCCTCGCCGCGCATGCGGTAGGCATATTCACCGCCCACTTCCAATGTGTTGATGAGGACAGGATCATTGCCGAAAGCATCGCGGTGACGGCGAACCGTTTCCTCGGCGACTTCTTCCAGACCCACACCTTCAATCGTTGTTGCTGTTCCGAAGAAGAAACGATCAACAAACTCAGACTTCAGGCCAACAGCATCGAAAATCTGTGCGCCGCAATAGGACTGGTATGTGGAAATGCCCATCTTGGACATGACCTTGAGAATGCCCTTGCCAATCGACTTGATATAGCGCGAGACAACTTCCTTGGAGTCCACTTCAGGCGGAAACTCGCCGCGCTTGTGCATGTCAAGCAGCGTGTCGAAGGCAAGATAGGGGTTGATCGCTTCCGCACCGTAACCGGCAAGGCAGCAGAAATGATGCACTTCGCGCGGTTCGCCGGATTCCACGACGAGGCCAACCGATGTGCGCTGGCCCTTGCGGATCAGGTGATGGTGGACAGCTGCCGTTGCCAGAAGCGCCGGAATTGGTATGCGATCCGGCCCGACCTGACGGTCAGACAGAATGATGATGTTATAGCCGCCATGAACAGCCGCTTCCGCCCGCTCACACAGACGCTCCAGCGCACCGGCAAGACCAGCGGCACCTTCCACAACATTGTAAGCGATATCCAGCGTCTTCGTATCGAAGCGATCTTCCGTATGACCAATGGAGCGGATTTTTTCCAGATCGCCATTGGTCAGGATCGGCTGGCGCACTTCCAGACGCTTGCGGCGCGAGGAGCCAACCAGATCGAAAATGTTCGGGCGCGGCCCGATGAACGAGACAAGGCTCATCACCAGTTCTTCGCGGATTGGATCAATCGGCGGGTTGGTGACTTGCGCAAAATTCTGCTTGAAATAGGTGTAAAGCATCTTCGACTTGTCGGACATGGCCGAAATCGGCGTATCCGTACCCATCGAGCCAATGGCTTCCTGACCCGTTGTCGCCATTGGCGACATCAGGATTTTGGTGTCTTCCTGCGTATAGCCAAAGGACTGCTGACGATCGAGCAGGCTGACATCCTTGCGCAGTGCGCGCGGTTCAACCGGGCTCAACTCTTCAAGAATAAGCTGCGTGTTCTTCAACCACGTCTTGTAGGGATGGCGGTTGGCGATCTCGGACTTGATCGTGTCATCAGAAACGATCTCGCCCTTTTCCATGTCGATCAACAGCATACGGCCCGGCTGGAGCCGCCACTTCTTGACGATCTTCTCCTCCGGCACCGGCAAGACACCAGCTTCCGACGCCATGATGACGAAATCATCATCGGTGACGATATAGCGGGCCGGACGCAGACCGTTACGATCAAGCGTCGCGCCAATCTGGCGGCCATCGGTGAAGGCAACCGCAGCAGGGCCATCCCATGGCTCCATCAGCGCCGCGTGATATTCGTAGAACGCCTTGCGATCATCCGACATCAGCTTGTTGCCGGACCATGCCTCGGGGATGAGCATCATCATCGAATGGGCGAGCGAATAACCACCCTGGAACAGGAATTCCAGCGCATTGTCGAAGCAGGCCGTATCGGACTGGCCTTCATAGGAAATCGGCCAGAGCTTGGAGATGTCGTTACCGAAGAATTCCGAATCGACCGAAGCCTGACGCGCCGCCATCCAGTTGACGTTGCCGCGCAGGGTGTTGATTTCACCATTGTGGGCAACCATGCGGTATGGATGTGCCAGCTTCCAGGACGGGAACGTGTTCGTCGAGAACCGCTGATGCACCAGCGCGACGGCACTGACGAAGCGCGGGTCCTTCAGATCCTTGTAATAGGCACCAACCTGATAGGCGAGGAACATGCCCTTGTAGACAATGGTGCGCGCCGACATGGACACGACGTAGAAGTCGCTCTCCTTGCCACCGTTCTCCTGATAGATGCGGTTCGAGATCACCTTGCGCAGAATAAACAGTCGGCCTTCGAAATCCTCATTGGACTCGATGTTCGGGTTGCGCCCGATAAACACCTGACGATGAAACGGCTCGGTCGCAGCGATGTGCGGGGCCTTTGACAGCGATGAATTATCGACAGGAACATCGCGGAAGCCGATGAGTGTCTGACCTTCCGAAGCAATGACTTCGGTGATGACAGTTTCAATATGCGCGCGCTCTTCGGCATCCTGCGGCATGAAGAGATAGCCGACCGCATAATGATTGACTGCAGGCAGTTCAACGCCCTTCTCGGCCCATTCCGCGCGGAAAAACGCATCGGGAATCTGCACAAGCATACCCGCACCATCGCCCATCAGCGGATCAGCGCCGACAGCACCGCGATGCGTCAGGTTTTCGAGCATGAACAGCCCGTCTTCAATGATCTTGTGGGATTTCACGCCCTTCATATGCGCAACAAAGCCAACGCCGCAGGCATCATGTTCATTGCGCGGATCGTACAAGCCTTGTCGGGTGGGAATTCCTGACGATTTATTGGTTTTGACCGCACGAGTCTGTACGGCCTGAGCAAGTTCAGTCGTTACAGATGGCGTCAAATCCGACATCGTTCATTCCTCCAAATGAGCCCCTTGGGGCGGTCAATTTCTCGCAGGACGGAATAGCATATATTCCTGTCCCCTCTGGTGCGGCATATCTTCCGTTTGCAAACTGCAGTCACTGTTTTGAGGACGGAAGCACCCTGCTTGCCATCCTCGCCTTGGGATCATGCAAATTAGGACAGCATTGCTGTCATATCCTCGTATGCCAGAATAATTCCAAACAAACAAGATGGAAAAGCAAAAAATAACCGCATGAGACGAAATATCCTTGCGCTAAATGTCGCAAAATTATGCCGTTCATTTCGAAACAGGCGTTTTCCGCTAAATATGCGAGAGAAAACAGAATGTTCCGCCGGACCAGTTAAAAATCACCGGCAAGAAAGGCACCGCGCTCACCTTTCCAGTCACGGAGGAAAAGCGTAAGCGTGGATATATCAATTCCATACCCCGAGGTCATTTCATGCATTTTGCATCCGATAATTGGGCCGGTGCCCATCCGAAAATTGCCGAAAATCTGACACGTCACGCGGGCGGTTTTGCTTCGGCCTATGGCACCGGCGATCTCGACCGGTCTGTCCACGAGACATTCAACACAATTTTTGAACGGGAAGTCGCGGTTTTCTTTGTCGGCACCGGCACTGCCGCCAATTCGCTTGGCCAAGCTGCCATCGCCAGACCGGGCGGCATCACCTTTGCCCATCGCGAAGCGCACATGATTGCCGACGAAGCAGGCGCGCCAAGCTTTTTCACGGGCGGAGCGCGCGTGCTGCCCTTGGATGGCGCAACCGGCCGTATTGATATTGCCAATCTCAAAGAGGCGATGAACGGCTTTCCACCCGGCCATGTCCACGCTGGCCAACCCATGAGCGTCTCAATCACCCAATCGACCGAAAGCGGGACGATCTATGAATTGAATGAGATCGCGGCCATCTCCGCAGTCTGCAAGGATAACGGTCTGCCTTTGCATATGGATGGCGCGCGCTTTGCCAATGCGCTTGTATCGCTGGGATGCTCGCCTGCCGAGATGACCTGGAAACAGGGTGTCGATATCCTGTCGTTCGGGGGCACCAAGAATGGCTGCTGGTGTGCCGAAGCGCTCGTTTTCATGAATCCCGAACAGGCAAAGGATATGCCCTATATCCGTATGCGATCCGCCCAGAACTTTTCGAAATCGCGCTTCATCGCCGCGCAGTTTGAGGCCTATTTTGCTGACGGGCTCTGGCTGGAAACCGCTGCTCACGCCAATTCCATGGCGGCGGAACTTGCCAAACGCATCAGCGCATCGAAGGAGCTGCGCCTTGCCTGGCAGCCCCGCGCCAATGAAGTGTTCGCGATCATGAAAAAGCAGACATCGGCAAAGCTGCAATCATCGGGTGCCGCTTTCTACGACTGGTTCACACCCCATGCGGAAAAAGGCCTGTTGGCACAGGACGAGACAATCACCCGTTTCGTCACCAGCTTTGCCACGACGCCTGAAGATATCAGCCGCTTTGGCGATCTCATCGCATAAACAAGCGGCAGAGATGGTGCCTTTTATTTGCATGAGTGTGGGTTCGTGGTGCGTGGTTCGACATAACAACCATGAGGGAGAGGGATGATGAAAGGGAGCCAAGTTCTGCAACCTTTACGCTGCAATCTTTGCGATTATCGTTGCATCCCCACTCTCCCTCATGGTTGTTATGTCGAACCACGCACCACACCAATATTCATGCACCAATCTCCAGCATCATGACCATCCCCATAAAAAAAGCGGCGCAATCGCGCCGCTTTTTCCACTCTAGCCGTTAAAGCTTAGTTCGCAGTTTTGGCTTCAATCTGCTTGGCTGTCTTTTCAGACAGGGCAGTGACAGCGATCTTGCGCGGCTTCATTTCCTCGGGGATTTCGCGCTTCAGATCAATGTGCAGCAAGCCGTTTTTCAGGCTGGCACCACTGACTTCGACGAAATCGGCAAGGTGGAAGCGGCGTTCGAAAGCGCGCGAAGCAATGCCACGATACAGCGTTTCAGCATTCTCATCGGCGGTTTCCGTGCCCTTCTCGCCAGTCACTTTAAGCTGGTTGCGATGGGCTTCGATCTGGATTTCATCTTCCGAGAAACCGGCAACAGCCATGGTAATGCGATAGGCATTCTCGCCAGTCCGCTCGATATTATAGGGCGGATAGGTCTGAGCACCATCTGGCTGGGCCAGCGAATCAAGAATAGTGAAAAGCCGGTCGAAACCGACGGTCGAACGATAGAGTGGGGAAAAATCAACGTGACGCATAGTAAGCCCTCCTTTAGAGCGACAAGGTTGCGTAATTCTGGTTCCTGAAGAAACTCCCTTATTGGCAAGTCCCGCTGAACCAGTGATCCCGTTATGGCGATCACAATAGATAGTTGGTAAAGGGCCAAAGCCATTTCAACCCCCTTTTATCAGACCAATTTCCAGCTTTCAGAGAGATAAAGCCCCTGTCGCGGCGATGAACGCAATATGAACGCGCTCTTCGGGATACGTTCACACGCCCCCTTCTATAAACACATCCATCGTTCCGGATGTAACGTCCCTTCCGTCCGGAGTGTACTGACCGGAAACCCTCCCAAGAGTTTCCGGTCATTTTTTTGCGCAAACGCGGTTTGACCTTTATGTCCGTGCATTTTATCAAATGATGCAAATGCACAGCGCGAACCCCACATGCGCGGGATGAGGACTGACCGGTATCCAATGACCCATCCGCTTGTCGAAACACCCGCCAATCCGACACCGCAGGATGCACGCGTCGATACATTGCCGCTCAAGGGCGGCAAGGAACTGCGCTACGCGATTTTCCCAGCCATAACACACCCCGTTCAAGGCACAGTGCTTATCCTGCAGGGCCGCAACGAGTGTATTGAAAAATATTTCGAGACCATCGGCGATATCACCAAGCGCGGCTTTGCCGTCGCCACGTTCGATTGGCGCGGTCAAGGCGGATCAAGCCGGATGTTGCGCGATCCGGCGCGCGGCCATGTCAGAAGCTTCGACCATTATGCCGCCGATCTGGAGTTGCTGTTCGAAAACGTGCTTTTGCCCGATTGCCGTGGCCCGTTCTATGTTCTCGCCCATTCCACCGGCGCACTGATTGCGCTTCTCGCAGCCCCTGCCTTGGCAAACCGCATCCGCCGCATGGTGCTTATGACACCGCTTCTCGACGTGCGGGGCGGACGCCTCGGCAAAATTCTGTTGAGCGCCATCGCCAATACCTTGCGGACAACCGGTCTTGGCCGGGTCTATATCCGTGGTGGCAAACCCACGATAAAGCCATTTGCCATCAATGAAGTGACATCCGATGCCGCCCGCTACCTGCGCAACACCGAGATTCTCAAAGTAGCGCCGGAACTCGCCATTGGCGGTCCAACAGCCGGATGGATCGCCTCCGTTGCCAAGGCGATCCGCCGGGTGACACAGCCCGATTATATCGAGGCCATTCGTATCCCGACGCTGGTTGTGGCCGCCGGTGCAGATCAGGTCGTATCCACACCGGCGATTGAACGATTCGCCCTGCAATTGCGCAACGCCACGCTGATCACCATTGACGGCTCGAAACATGAAATCCTTCAGGAAAAGGATTTTTACCGCGAACAGTTTTTCGCGGCTTTCGATGCCTTCATTCCGGGAACCGGCGGTGATGTAGCCGAAACCGAAAACGAACAGGCGACCTAGACCGCTATCAACGATTGAGCAGTTCCAGCGCCTGCGCGTGCAGTTCTTTCGAACCTGCCGCCACGATATCGCCAGCCTTTTCTGCCGGGCCACCGTCCCAATTGGTGATGACCCCACCGGCTTTTTCAATGATCGGCACCAGCGCGACAATATCGTAGGGATGCAAGGCTGTTTCCACCACCAGATCGACGAAACCGGCAGCAATCATGGCATAGCCATAGCAATCTGCACCATAACGCGGCATGCGCACGCTGCGCTCAACCCGGTCATAGGCCTCGCGCTTCTTGTCCTTGAACAGTGCGGGTGTCGTGGTGAACAGCGTCGCCTGCGCGATATCAGGATTTTGCCGGGTTTTCAGCTGGCGAGGACCGCCCGGCCCCTCATAATAGGAGGCTGTGCCGTCGCACATGAAGAGCTCGCCGGTAAAGGGCTGCGCCATGACACCGGCCACCGCATCACCATCGACGGTCAAGCCCGCAAGCGTACCCCACACCGGCAGACCAGAGATAAACGCCCGTGTGCCATCGATCGGATCGATGACCCAGACATGCGAGGCGTCCAGATTTTCCGAACCGAATTCCTCGCCCATGATGCCATGATCAGGATAGGCCGCGTTTATCAATGCGCGAATCGCCCGTTCAGCTTCCTTGTCCGCCTCGGTAACCGGGTCAAATCCGACCTGATATTTGTTGTCGATGGACGAAATGGTGCGGAAACGCGGCAGTGTCTGCTCGGCTGCAACTTGCGCGATTTGCCGTAAAAACGAAAGTTCAATGGCCAAAATGGTTCCTCACGATCAGAATTTTCTCATTTAACTGCATTGTCGGCTAAATTATTGCATTTTTTTTAGGCACATAAATATCATGCTTAAAAAATCGCACAAATTACTTGACCCTTTGTGCGATGCAGCATAGATTGGTTAATAGACGGGGCGACCTGTCTATGCCCTCCTTGGGCGTTTCCTCCCTAGACTTGGACCGCGCACCTGCGCGGTCTTTTTTTGTTTTCAGGCCAGTTGAGACGTCCCGGCGCTATTCCGCAGCAAGCGGAACATCGAGGAAATGGAAATCCGGCAGCGACACCAGATCAGCCAGAAACTGGCTGATATCCCGCTGCAGCTGGTCAAATCCCGATTTGCGCTCATAATTGTGCTCGTTGAGATAGAGCCCGCGATTGACCTCGATCTGCAACGCATGGAAGCGCTTCAGCGGACGCCCGTAATGTTCGGTTATATAGCCCCCGGCATAAGGCTTGTTATGGGCAACCGCATAGCCCATTTCGCGCAAGAGATCGATTGCAGCATTGGTCAGCTCCGGCGAGCAGCTGGTGCCAAAACGATCGCCAATGATGAAATCCGGCCGTAAACCGCTATCGGGGAAGCGAATGCCTGTTGGCATCGAGTGGCAATCAACCAGCACCCCGTAGCCAAAGCGGCTGCGTGTTTCCAGCAGCACCTCGGCAAGCAGCGCATGGTATGGCTTGTAGATTGTGTTGATACGCCCAAGGGCTTCCTCGACGGGCAATTTCTGCGCGTAAATCTCCTGCCCTTCGCCGACAAGCCGCGGAATGGTGCCAAGCCCACCGGCCACCCGCGCAGAACTTGCGTTGGCGTAGGGCGGCAGCGGATCGGAGAACATTTTCGCATCAAGCTCATAGGGCTCGCGATTGACATCGAGATAGGCGCGCGGGAATTGCGCAGCCAGCAAAGGCGCACCCAGCATGACGCTGGCGGCAAACAGCTGATCGACAAAACAGTCTTCCGAACGGCGAATCGTTTGCGCATCAAGCTGTGATTGCCGCAGGAAGGCTGGCGGATAAAACTGGCCGCTATGGGGCGAATTGAAAACGAAGGGAATGCGCTGTTCAGCCGGCCGGCGCAGTTCATAGGGCAGCTTGTCGGGGAAATCGCGCTCGAGGGTCATTATTCACTTCGAAGGTTTGCTTGAATATACAGGCACTTTAGAGCAACTTCGCTCCGGAGGGAATTCTTCAACCGTCAAAGTACCGGAACTTTTCTAACGCCAATGATCTTTCGGAATTCTTCGTCGCCATAACAGCGATCTTCCTCGACTTTTCCGGGGTTCCACCGTATTTTCCGCAAATCATTCACGCGATCTTTACCAAAAAAGCGTCTTGTTAACTGTGATGGGACGCCTGTCTGGGGATGATCAGGCGATAGAAATTCGGACGGACTGATGAAGAGAATCCTTCTAGCAGAAGATGACAATGACATGCGGCGCTTCCTCGTGAAGGCGCTGGAGAAGGCAGGATACCACGTCACGCCTTTCGACAATGGCGCCAGCGCCTATGACAGATTGCGCGAAGAGCCGTTTTCACTGCTCCTCACCGATATCGTCATGCCTGAGATGGACGGCATTGAACTCGCACGCCGCGCATCAGAAATCGACCCGGATCTAAAGATCATGTTCATCACCGGCTTTGCCGCCGTGGCGCTGAACTCCGATTCGAAAGCCCCGAAGGATGCGAAAGTGCTGTCCAAGCCTTTCCACCTGCGCGATCTGGTCAATGAAATCGAAAAAATGCTGGTAGCGGCCTGATCAAAGGCCCTATCCGCCCGCTCCGCTGAAGAAAGCCTGATAACTTCTTCCAACAGCTATTGACGGACTGAAACCAATATGGTGTATGCGCCCCTGTCGGATGGGCGTGTAGCTCAGCGGGAGAGCACTACGTTGACATCGTAGGGGTCACAGGTTCAATCCCTGTCACGCCCACCATCCGAACCTCCACCTCATAAATTTGATGCTTCGAACCGCCTTGAGCAGCAGCCGCTTTCCAGTTTAGCGGTGCAAGGGATGACATTTGGCTCATAAACGTCTATCGACAGCAAAATCCATGATCTGACCCAAAACTTTCGGAAAGCCCAGAAACCATGAAAGAACCGATCACGCTCAAGCAGTTGAAGGCCAGTATCGGTACAGAAATGGGCTGCTCGGAATGGCGCGTGGTCAGTCAGGATATGATCAATAAGTTCGCCGACGCGACGGATGATCACCAGTTCATCCATACGGACCCGGAGCGTGCGGCGGAAACGCCTTTCGGCGGCACCATTGCCCACGGCTTTCTGACAATCTCGCTTCTGTCGACGCTCGCCTATGAGGCTCTGCCGATGATCGAAGGCGCGACCATGGGCATCAATTACGGTTTTGACAAAGTGCGTTTCATGGCACCGGTCAAATCAGGCAAACAGGTGCGTGCCCGCTTCAAGCTTGTGGATGCGGATATCCGTCCTTCCGGCCGCGTGCTCAACAACTATGAAGTAACGCTTGAAATCGAAGGCTCGATCAAACCGGCGCTGGTCGCCAACTGGCTGACGATTGCTGTTCTTGAACATCCCCCTGAAATGGACGACTGATCTGGCTCAGGCTGCCTCGACAAGGCGGCCTGCGTCGTCGAGCGGTGCTGCGCTGTCGTTCTCGACAAGTGCCTGAAAAGCAAACGGCCCCTGCACGAACATGCCCATATCGTAAGGATTGCGGATCTGGGCCCCCTTCAAAAACAGCAGATGCATCTTGAAGAAGTTTTTCCTTGCCCGCGCATAACGCTTGGCACTGTGAATATGCTTGAAGCGAATGCGCCGGATCATCGGTTCATTGCGCGGGATAATCCCCAGCGCTTTCGCCGGGTTGGATTTGTAAAAATGGACGATATCGGCAATCGTCTGATATTCGGCCCAGAAAACCGGCGTTTCCTGCAACACGACCCTGATATCCTCGCGCAATTGCGTGGCACGCGGGTGAAAGGCAATCATCAGCAGGCACGAGCCGATGGAAAGCAGTGAAATCGGCTGCTGCTTGATGAGTTGCGGCGCACTGCGCCAGACATCTGCGATCGCCTCCACGGCTGGAACCGTACCCAGACTATGCCCGATGATCACGACCTCATCCGCATCGGTTTCCTGTAATTTCCGCGTAAGATGCTCGGCATAGGCCTTACGCCGCGCCAGCAATGCCGGGTTGCGGCTATAAATCCGGTCTGAAGCAGCCGCCCAGTCATCAAGCAGATAGGACAGGAACACCTTTTCGCCCGGCCAGCGGATCAGCAACCGCGCCATGATGAGCGCGAGGGGAACAGTCCAGATCATATGATAGGAGCTGAAACCACCAAACAATGGTCCAAGACCGACGAGGAGTGCTACCAGTGAAATGAAGCAGGTGAGCACAAAGGGCCACATGAAGAAGATGCAGAAGCGCCAACTGGTTCTTAAATACCGCCAGAAGGTGCCTGTGAGCAGAATATCGAGAAACGCCATCAGCCCGGTAGCAAAGCGCGCAACAACATTGCGCGCCGAATAGGCATCGAACACGTCAGCCGTGCCATATTGGCAGAATTCAGTTTCGACATCCCAGTTCGCACCAGATGTTTCCACCCGCATGGAAGCAATGTTCGGCCCTTCCGGCAGCATGGGACTGGCTTTGGTTTTGGCATGCCAGAGACTGTTGAAATCAGCGGCAGAGTTCAGATAGCGCCCGCGCACCGCATCAGGGTGCAGACCTTCATAGCCTGTGAAGTTGATAACAAGGCGCTTTTTGACAGCCATCGAACACTCTCGCGACGCGACCGCGCGAATCGGCAGCCACCGGCATCCTCTTTATGGCAAAGGACGGCGCAATTGTGATCGACAGCCTCACCGGGAGCAATCTGTACACTATTATTATGTGGAGCGGTCAAATAGGGCGCATTCGGCAAAAATTGCGCTTTCATTGCGATTGTAACTGTGCGTGGTTCGTGGTTCGACAAGCTCACCATGAGGGAGAGTGTGGATGCAAAGCCAATCGCAAAGATTGCAGATCAAAAAGTTGCAGGGTACGGGGCAGAATAAAACTCCCCTCATCCTGAGCCTGTCGAAGGGCCTCATGGTGAGCTTGTCGAACCACGAACCACGCAGCACCATACTGAAAATCAACGGCTTGCGGTCCCCCTCTCAGACAGCAACATCCCGGGCTGATTCCTGCAGGAAACTGTAGGCATAGCCGGAGAATGAGCGCCAGCACTCAACGTGGAACGTGTTTTCCTCGGTGCGCAACAGGACGATCTCGATCTTGCCGAGAACCGTGCGGGAGGCAGCGCCAACGGGAAATGCTTTCAATGACAAATCCTGCGGGCAGCCACCATTGACCACAGCATCCGCACCCTTGCCTGATACAATGATCCCGACATTGCGATGCGATACATCCACAGCCGAATGCAGCACCTTCACCTTGGCGAGGTCGGCAACCAGCGCGCTACCATCAGCATCGATGATGAGCCATTCATCCGGGCCGATCCACATCGCTGTGCGACTTCCCTGTGTCGACGTTGTCTTTGACTTCACCGGCAAGGGCAAACCAATCGCCTTGGACAAGGCCGCCACCGCATCGGGCCGGGCCCGTAGCGAGACACGGGTGGCATTATCAGCCAGAACAACCGATACGGAGCTAACGCCCGCATAACCGGTCTGTAGCGGATGCGCACGCGCTGCTGTTTGTGCAAGGTCAACCATTCAACCGTTCTCCCTTTTCGTCGAAGAACACCGTACCGGTCACTTCCACTTCAATCACACCATTGGGCATCGGCACATAGAGCGTTTCGCCGAGCCGTTTTGTTCCGTCAATCACCAGACCCATCGCTATGGACCGTCCGCAATTTTCCGACCAATAGGACGATGTCACATGACCGATCATTGTCATCGGCACCGGCTGGTTGGGGTTGGCAACAATCTGCGCGCCCTCTTCCAGCACCACATGGGCATCCTTGGTCTTCAAACCCACCAGCTGCTTGCGGCCATCAGCCACCAGATCGCGGCGCAAAAGGCCACGAATGCCGACATAGTCTTTCTTGTTCTTGCCTATGGCCCAGGTCAGGCCCGCATCCTGTGGTGTCACCGTGCCATCCGTGTCCTGACCGACGATGATATAGCCTTTTTCGGCGCGCAGGATATGCATGGCTTCGGTGCCGTACGGTGTCAGACCAAGCGGCTTGCCGCGCTCGTAAATGGCCTCCCAGACAGCTTGACCATAATCGGCAGGGACGTTGATTTCAAAGCCCGCTTCACCGGTGAAGGACATGCGGAACAGCCGTGTCGGCACCCCGCAAATCTTGCCTTCGCGCACGCTCATATGCGGCATGGCTTCATTGGAAAGATCGATGCCTTCCACCAGCGGCGCGATGATTTCACGCGCTTTTGGACCCTGCACGGCGATGACAGCCCATTGCTCCGTAGTCGAGGTCAGCCAGACATTCAAATGCGGGAATTCGGTCTGCAGATAATCTTCCATGTGATGCATGACACGCGGCGCACCGCCCGTCGTTGTGGTTACATGGAATCGGTCTTCGGCAAGGCGGCCAACGACACCATCATCATAGATGAAGCCATCTTCGCGCAGCATAATGCCATAACGCAGGCGGCCGACACCCAGCTTTTCCCATGGGTTGGTATAGAGCAGCTCAAGGAATTTCGCCGCGTCAGGGCCAACCACTTCGATCTTGCCGAGCGTCGAGGCATCGAAAATACCGGCTTGATTACGCACCGCAACGCATTCGCGATTAACAGCCGCATGCATGTCCTCGCCCGCCTGCGGATAATACCAGGCACGCTTCCACTGCCCGACATCCTCAAAGGCCGCACCCTCAGCCGCATGCCATGCATGCATCGGTGTGCGGCGGGTCGGATCGAACAGGTCATGGCGCGCATGATTGACGATCGCACCGAAGGTGACAGGCGTAAACGGCGCACGGAACGTCGTCAGGCCCACCGCCGGGATCGGACGATTGAGCGCTTCGGCGGCAATCGCCAACCCGTGCAGGTTGGAGGTTTTACCCTGATCGGTTGCCATGCCATTGGTGGTGAAACGTTTGACGTGCTCAATGGAGTGCATGCCTTCGCGCACGGCAAGGCGCACGTCCTTGGCGGTCACGTCATTCTGGAAATCGACAAAGGCCTTGACCGTCGTATCCGCGCCGGCACCCGGAGCAGAGCCGATCATGCCAATGATCCAGTCCGTGCCACCGGTCGCTTTGACGGCCTTCGCCTTGCCCTTGAAGCCGGTTTCCGCTGCGAGCTTACTGCCAGCTGCGATTGCCTCGTCCAGCGCTTCCTGCAATCCGTCACTGCCATTGCAGGCACCAACCGACACACAATCCTGTGCATAGGTGCCGGGCAGGAACCGCTCATTGGCGGCATCCCATGCCACCTTGCCGCGCGACTGCGAGAACAGATGCACCGAGGGCGTCCAGCCAGCGGACATGATCAGTGCATCCACCACGACCTTGCGCTCGGCACCGCCCTTGTTCGGACGGATGCTGATGGAGGAAACACGGCGCTTGCCACCAGCGCTAAACACCGCATGGCCGGTAAGCACATCAATGCCGAGCGAACGGGCTTCTTCGATAATCGATGAAGAAGGATTGTCACGCGTATCAACAATAACGGGAACGTCAACGCCAGCCCGCTTGAGATCAATAGCCGCCGCATAGGCGGAATCATTGGCGGTATAGACACCGACCTTACGGCCAACAGCAACACCATACTGGTTGAGATAGATACGTGCCGCAGACGCCAGCAGAATACCGGGGCGATCATTGTTGGCGAACACCATGTGCCGCTCGATAGCGCCGGTTGCCAGAACAACCTTCTTGGCACGAACCTGCCACAGGCGTTCACGCGGCAAATCGGAACCCGGATTGCTGAGATGATCGCTGATGCGCTCGACCAGACCGACGAAATTCTGGGCGTAATAACCAAAGGCCGTGGTGCGGGTGAGAACGGTGACATTCTCCATGGCGCGCAGAGTTGACAGCGTTTCCGTGGCCCAGTCATAGCCCGGCTTGCCATCAATGGTAACGTCGATCTCATAGCGCAGCGCGCCACCGGCTTCCGCCTGCTCGTCGCAGATAATGACCTTGGCACCTGTCTGTGCAGCGGCGAGTGCCGCAGCAAGTCCAGCAGCACCGCCGCCGACCACCAGCACATCACAATGGGCAAAGCGGTTGGAATAGCGATCCGTATCGGCTTCACCGGGCACAACGCCAAGACCGGCAGCAGCACGAATCTTCGGCTCGTAAATTGACTTCCACGCGAACTTCGGCCACATGAAAGTCTTGTAGTAGAAGCCGGCGGGCAGCATCGGCGAGAACACATCGTTGATCGCGCCAATGTCAAAAGTCAGCGACGGCCAGCGGTTCTGCGACTTGACCTTCAACCCGTCATAGATCTCCTGCACGGTCGCCCGTACATTCGGTTGCTGGCGCGACTTGTCGCGCTCAATATCGACAAGGGCATTCGGCTCTTCACTGCCTGCGGAGAGGATGCCGCGTGGACGGTGATATTTGAACGAACGGCCAACCAGATGAATGCCATTGGCGAGCAGCGCCGATGCCAGCGTGTCACCCTCAAGGCCAGTCAGCGCCTGTCCGTCAAAGGTGAAGCGAATGGTCTTGGCCGGGGTCAAACGGCCAATGCCAGCGATACGGTTGCTTCCGGAATGGGATGTGGTGCTCATGGCTTATAGCTCCCCTTTCTTGGCGCGGGGGGCGCGTTTCTTTGCGGGTTCAGCGGCGGCAGGCGCCAAAGCGGCATCAGGATTGAGCAGTGTTTCAACATCCGGGCGGGGCTCACCTGCCTTGTAGACAGTCAGGAACTTATCCGACACCGAATCGCGCACCGCATTGAAGAAGCGACCGCAGCCGTGAATGTGCCGCCAGCGTTCAAACTGCAGGCCCTTCGGGTTCTGGCGGAAATAAAGGAAACCGGCAAAATCATCGTCCGACTGTTCCGAAATCGCCGGGGAGCGCACGAGATGCGCTTCACCCGCATTGCGGAATTCCAGTTCCGGGCGTTCTTCTTCGCAATAGGGGCATTTGATGAGAAGCATTGTCGTCGTCTCGTTTCTTGAATGTCAGTGCGCTACGGCAGCGGCGGCGGCTTCGTCGATCAGGCGGCCAGTGGTGAAGCGCTCGATCGTGAACGGCGCATTGATCCGGTGCGGCTCATCGCGGGCAATCGTATGGGCAAACACATTGCCGGAGCCCGGCGTTGCCTTGAACCCGCCAGTTCCCCAGCCGCAGTTCACATAAAGACCCGGCACTGGTGTCTTGGCCAAAATTGGCGAACGGTCAGGCGTCACGTCAACAATACCACCCCATGACCGCAGCATTTTCAGGCGCGTCAACACCGGGAACATTTCGCAGATCGCATCCAGCGTGTGGTTGATGATGTGCAGGCCGCCGGTCTGGGAATACGACGTGTACTGGTCCGTACCAGCACCGATGACCATTTCGCCCTTATCAGACTGCGAAATATAGGCGTGAACGGTGTTTGACATGATCACGCAGGGAATAAGCGGCTTGACCGGCTCGGATACCAGCGCCTGCAATGGATAACTTTCCAGCGGCATGCGCACACCCGCCATATTCATGATGACAGAGGTATGCCCGGCAGCAACGACGCCGACCTTCTTGGCATTGATCGGGCCACGATTGGTATCGACACCCACAACCGCACCATTGGCGGCGCGGCGAATACCGGTCACTTCGCAGTTCTGAATGATATGCACACCGCGATCAGCCGCCGCGCGGGCATAACCCCATGCAACCGCATCATGGCGGGCCGTGCCGCCGCGCCGCTGCAATGCCGCGCCAATGATCGGGTAACGCGCATCGGCAGACAGATTGATCGGCGGGCAGAATTCCTTGACCTGTTCCGGCGTCAGCCATTCATTGTCAATGCCGTTCAACCGGTTTGCATGGATATGACGTTTGAACACCTGAACATCGTGAATATTGTGCGCCAGCATCATGACGCCGCGCGCCGAATACATGACGTTGTAGTTAAGGTCCTGACTGAGACCCTCCCACAATTTCACGGCATGTTCGTAAATACCTGCCGATTCGTCATAAAGATAATTGGAGCGGATAATCGTGGTGTTACGGCCGGTATTGCCGCCGCCAAGCCAGCCCTTTTCCAGAACAGCAACATTGGTGATGCCGTGTTCCTTGGCCAGATAATAGGCCGTGGCAAGACCATGTCCACCAGCGCCAACAATGATGACGTCATATTCCGACTTGGGTTCGGGCGATGTCCATTGCTGATCCCACCCTTTATGGGCGCGCAATGCCTCGCGGGCCAAAGCAAACACTGAATATTTCCGCATCATTCAATCCTTTGCAGAGCGTCCGGCCATTTCAGATGACCTCGGCAGAGCGACGTGTTCCAACAATTTCGAGAGCAATACCCTGTCCTGAAATCGACATCGATTTTCAAGCGCAGGATCGCACTTTTATGCATCAGTATCGTATCCGCTCAAAGGTCTTTTGCCATTTTGCGACGGAGATTGGCGTTCCGTGCCGGTTATTCTAAAATTACGCAGGGGCGTGACGAGCCTGAATGGAAGAATATCCCCATTTTAAGCAGCTTCACCATGGACATTCCGCCGTCATTCTGATAATGGCCTCGTCAGTTTGCGATGGATGACCGTCGCGAAGTTTGGATTTGTGTCCCACTGACCAAGGTAAGGGCGCAGAATTCAGGCTCAACGAAATTCTAAGAGACACAGGATAAAACGTGCAGGTACTCGTACGCGAAAATAATGTTGATCAGGCTCTCCGCGTCCTCAAGAAGAAGATGCAGCGCGAAGGCATGTTCCGCGAAATGAAGATGCATGATCATTACGAGAAGCCCTCGATCAAGCGCGCCCGCCAGAAGGCAGAAGCCATCAGCCGCGCCCGCAAGCTGGCCCGCAAGCAGGCACAGCGCGAAGGTCTTCTGCCAATGCCAGCGCGCAAGGTACCGGCCCGTCCTTCTGCGGCTCGTTGATCAGTACTTTATCAACGTCTTGACAATACAACGGGGTGGGGTGGCAATCGCCACACCGCCCTTTTTGCGTTTTCGATTGAACGGGATATCAGGAATATGACACATTCACTTGAAATGGTTTCGTATCGCGACCCGCAATCGGCATTCAAGACATTGCGCACCACCGGACTGGTGATCGCTTCGGTTCTCACACTGGCTATTGCCGGGTGCCAGACCTCGACCACCGATATGACCGGCATCGACAAGGCGCAGGGCTCTTCCGAGAACATCAGCTCACTCGACAGCGTCATTCGCAACAATCCGCGTGATCCGGAAGCCTATAATGTGCGTGGCTCGGCTTTTGGCCGCGCCGGCCGCAACAGCGACGCGATCAAGGACTTCAACACGGCATTGCAGTTGAACCCTAATTTCTATCAGGCCTACGCGAACCGCGCGCTTGTTTACCGCAATATGGGCAACAGTGCTCAGGCATTGGCTGACTACAGCAAGGCCATCCAGATCAATGCGCAATATGATGCTGCCTATATTGGCCGTGGCAATCTCTATCGCCTCTCCGGACAACTGGACCGGGCTTTCAGCGATTTCCAGCAGGCGATCCAGCTGAACACCACCGATCCGCGCGCCTATCACAATCGCGGCCTGATCTATCAGGCACGCAATCAGCATAAGCAGGCAATCGAAGATTTCTCCACGGCGATCTCGCTGCAACCTGATGCAGCCGAGCCTTATAATGGCCGTGGCATTTCCTATGTGGCGCTTGGCGATGATGACAACGCCTTTGACGATTTCAACAATGCCATCAAGCTGGATGGTACCATTGCCGAGGGATGGGCCAATCAGGCTCTGATCTACGAGCATCGCGGCGACAAAGCCCGCGCGGCGAAATCCTATGCCAAGGCGGCGCAGCTTGATCCGAAGTACAAGCCCGCGCTTGACGGTCTGGCGCGCACGCGTTCCTGATCCAGATATGGCCTGATCCTGACATGGCAAAGCGGTTCGTTGTTGTTTCCGCTCATCCACTTGAAAGCAGCCTTTCGGCGCATCTGACAGCGTTGGTGACACGGCAGATCGCCGAGTCGGCACACGAATTGCAGCTGTTCGATCTCTACCAGCAGGGTTTTGATCCACGGCTTTCGCCGCAGGAGCGCCAGAGCTACTACGCGCCGCAATATGACGCCTCCGATGTCAAAGAAGAAGCAGACGCCTTGCAGGCCGCTGATGTTCTCATACTCATCTTTCCAACATGGTGGTTCGGCCTGCCTGCAATCCTCAAAGGCTGGATCGACCGGGTGTTCGTGCCGGGCACAGCCTATGATCACGCGCCGGACTTTGGCCGGATGATCCCGCGCCTCAGCAAGATGACCTCCTGCATCGCCATCACGACGCTCGGCTCCCCTTGGTGGATTGACCGGCTGATCATGTGGCGACCCGTCCGCCGCATCCTTGGCACAGCCATCATCGGCACCTGCGCACCCAAGGCGCGGTTTTCCATGCTGTCGCTCTACAATTGCGAGAAACTCGCCCCTGCCCGGCTTGCAGCCTTTGAGACAAAAATCAAACAGGCAATCGAACAGACCCTGAAATGAAAAAGCCCGCCAATTGGCGGGCTTTTCGTTTGGTCTGGCAATTGTTGGATCAGTGATCCAGCGCCTTGACGATGTTTTCGACCATCTTCTTCGCATCGGCAAACAGCATCATCGTGTTGTCGCGGAAGAACAACTCGTTCTCAACGCCCGCATAGCCGGAGCCCATGCCGCGCTTGATGAACAGAACCGTGCCAGCCTTGTCCACATCGAGGATCGGCATACCGAAAATCGGCGATTTCGGATCGGTCTTGGCAGCCGGGTTGGTGACATCATTGGCGCCGATAACGAAAGCCACATCGGCCTGCGCAAATTCGGAGTTGATGTCCTCAAGCTCGAACACTTCGTCATAGGGAACATTGGCTTCCGCCAGAAGCACGTTCATATGCCCCGGCATACGACCGGCAACCGGGTGAATGGCGTATTTGATCTCAACGCCCTCGGCCTTCAGCTTGTCAGCCATTTCACGCAAGGCATGCTGCGCCTGCGCCACCGCCATACCGTAACCCGGCACGATGATGACCTTGGATGCATTCTTCATGATGAAGGCCGCGTCATCCGCCGAACCCTGCTTGACCGGACGCTGTTCGACTTCACCGGTTGCTGCACCGGATGTCTCGCCGCCGAAGCCACCGAGAATAACCGAGATGAAGGACCGGTTCATGCCTTTACACATGATGTAGGACAGGATCGCACCGGAGGAGCCCACCAGCGCACCGGTGATGATCAGCGCCAGATTGCCAAGGGTAAAGCCGATACCGGCAGCAGCCCAGCCCGAATAGGAATTGAGCATCGACACAACAACGGGCATATCCGCGCCGCCGATGGGAACAATGATCAGGACACCAAGAGCCAGCGACAGAAGAACGATCAGCCAGAACACGAAATGGCTTTCGCTCATCACCAGCGCCACAACCAGCAAGACAATGGCAATCGCCAGAGCCGCGTTGAGCACATGGCGGCCCGGCAGCATGATAGGCTTGCCGGACATGCGGCCATCAAGCTTCAGGAAGGCGATGATGGAGCCCGTGAAGGTAATCGCACCGATGGCGACACCGAGCGACATTTCAACCAGCGCTTGTCCGTGGATCGAACCGACTTCGCCGATCCCGAAGGAATTGGGCGAGTAGATGGCAGCGGCAGCCACCATGACAGCAGCAAGACCAACCAGCGAGTGGAAGGCTGCAACCAGCTGGGGCATCGCCGTCATGGCAATGCGTCTGGCCGTATAGGCACCGACACCGCCGCCAATGGCAAGGCCAATGACAATCAGCCCAAGGCCTTTGAAGCTTGGCTCGGCAAGCGTCAGCGTCGTGATGATCGATATACCCATACCGATCATGCCGTAGAAATTACCCTGACGGCTTGTGGTTGGATGTGACAGGCCGCGCAGCGCCAGAATGAACAGGACGCCGGAGACGAGATAAAGAAAAGCTGCGAGATTTACGCTCATTGCTCAGGTCTCACTTTTCTTTTTTCTTGTACATGGCGAGCATGCGATGGGTCACAAGGAAGCCGCCAAAAATATTGACGCTGGCGAGTACAAGGGCGATGAAGCCAAACCCCGTGGCAAAACCACTGGCAGACAGACCAACCGCAAGCAGCGCACCAACGACGATAACCGACGAAATGGCGTTGGTTACGGCCATGAGTGGCGTGTGCAGCGCTGGTGTCACCGACCAGACGACGTAGTAGCCGACAAAGATTGCCAGAACGAAGATCGCCAGACGGAAGACGAAGGGATCAACGGCACCACCTGTTACCGTATGGGCAACAGCACCGGCTGCATCAGGCAGGTTTTCAGCGGCTTGGCGAACTGTCTCGGTTGCCTGATTGAGACTTTCAAGAGCTTTTTCGAGTGCGGTATCAGCCATCACGCTTCTCCTTCAGTCGTTTTCGGGGCAGCCGTTTTCGGGGTGACCGTTTTTGATGCAGCCGTCTTGGTGGCAGCAGGTTTCGGCGCGGTTTTTTTCACGGCAGCTTTAGGCGCAGCGGCCTTGTTTGGCGCAGCCTTGACCGGCGCCTTCTTCGGCTCAGCTGCTACTCCAACTGTCTCAGCGGGTGCAGCCTTGGCTTTGGCAGGCTTTTTGGCTGCCGGTTTCGCCGCAGGAGCAGCTGCACTCGGCGCTGCACCGGCAAAATTCGGATGAACCACCTTGCCACCATGGGTCAGGACAGTTGCCTTGACCAGCTCGTCATCAAAATTGACCTTGATTGCCTTGGCGTCCTTATCAACAAGCGTCTCAACGAAGGCAAAAAGGTTCTTGGCATAAAGCTGTGATGCGGTGGCTGCGATACGTCCGGCAACATTGAGATGGCCGACGATCTTGACGCCATCGACATCAACAATCTTGCCTGCAACCGCGCCTTCGACATTGCCGCCGCGCTCGACCGCAAGATCAATGATCACAGAGCCCGGACGCATGCGCCCGTACATTTCGCGTGTAACGAGCCGCGGAGCGGGACGTCCCGGAATGAGCGCCGTGGTGATGATGATATCCTGCTTGGCAATATGGTCTGCAACCAGCGCCGCCTGCTTCGCCTGATATTCTTTCGACATTTCCTTGGCATAACCGCCAGCGGTTTCAGCCGCCTTGAATTCCTCGTCCTCAACGGCAAGGAATTTCGCGCCGAGCGAAGCAACCTGCTCTTTTACGGCAGGACGTACGTCCGTTGCGGTCACGACGGCACCGAGACGGCGTGCTGTTGCAATCGCCTGAAGACCGGCAACACCAACACCCATGATGAAGACTTTGGCGGCAGGAACCGTACCAGCCGCCGTCATCATCATCGGCAGGGCGCGGTCATACTCTTCCGCAGCGTCAACCACCGCCTGATAACCGGCGAGGTTGGCCTGACTGGAAAGCACGTCCATGACCTGCGCACGCGTGATGCGCGGCATGAATTCCATGGTGAAGGCTGTGACACCGGCATCCGCCAGTTCCTTGACGGCAGCATCATTGCCGTAAGGATCGAGCATGGCGATAACAACCGCGCCTTTTTTGTAGGATTTGAGCTCAGCCGAGGACGGGCGCCGGACTTTCAGAACGACATCGGCGTTCCTGATATCGGCGGTTTTGCCAATCGTGGCACCCGCGGCTTCAAATTCGCGGTCAGGAATGCGGGATGAAACACCCGCGCCACTTTCCACAATGACTGAAAAACCAAGACCGATAAGCTTTTTGACCGTTTCCGCTGAACCGCCAACCCGCGATTCAACAGCATCGGTCTCTTTCGGTATGAACAGTGTCTGAGCCAAGCCCTCACCCCCAAAGCATGTTGTCACTATGCAGTCAGTGGCCCGAAGACCCGCGCGCCTGCCCCGCTATGACGATTGGCAATTCTGGTGATGGGCCCGCTCATGCAAGCGGATTTCAACAGAATTATCCGCCCGGCTCATGAACAACGCTTGTGGGCGTGTTTTAGAGAATGAACCAGGCAGCCACACAAATAATAATAAACAGAATAGTGGCGGAGAAGAACCCGCCGGCGAAAAAGCCGAATGCCATCGCAGCCACCAGCCCTATGCAGGTAACCACACCCCATTTCGAGAGAGCGAGAAAAAGATTGTAGGTTTTTTCGTGCTCGGCGTAGTCCATGGGTGCGCCAAGTTCTGCCGGCGCCGTATCGTGATGTTCAGCCATCTTCAAACCTCATAAAGTCTTAGTCCTATTGGCAATAGCGAAAACGCAGCAGCAGCGCAATGCGCAGATAGTCGCTGAAAAGCCTCCCGGTCGATAAAAATGGCACCTGCGCTGATTTTACCGATCAAGCTAATCCCGCGAACCATCTCAACTGAGCAAATGGGGGAAAAGCCCCGTTACTCCGATGATGATCAGATAGAGCGCAACCACGTAATTGAGCAGACGCGGCGCGATCAGGATGATGATTCCGGCAATCAGCGCAACGAGCGGCGCAATGGCAATTTGTGCAATCATGACAGCAATTCCTCCCTCGAGAATCTGGCTTTGTTGACATCAGGAGTTTTGGACGAGATCACCGGCAGGTCAAGCCCTTGGAGATTTCAGATCAATGGACGGTGACAACCTCACCATTATTGGGCTTAACCGGCAATTGCACCATTTCGATATCAAAGTTCTTGGCAATATTTTCAGCCGTCGTGGCTGCTCCGTAGAGGAAGCCCTGCACATATTCAGCGCCAATCCAGCGATTGATCAGCGCAAACTGTTCCCGCGTTTCCAGACCCTCGATGGTCACGGACAGGCCGAGTTCATGGGTCATCTGCACGATACCGCGCAGAAGTTTCAGGGAACGGCCTTCCTCGGTAATATCAGTGATGAAGGAACGATCGATCTTGACCTTGGTGACGGGTAAATCTTTCAGATAGCTCAGACTGGAATAGCCGGTGCCGAAATCATCAATGGCAACCTGCAGGCCCATGGCTTTCAGACTTTCGAGCACACCGCCCGTCGCCTCACGGTCGGTGATGATTGCACCTTCCGTGACTTCCACCTCAATCAGCGCGGGTTCCACGTTGTATCGCAGCAAGGCTGACCGGATAATATCGGCCATATCCATATTGTGCAGGTCATAGGATGACAGGTTGATCGAAACGGCAATTCTGGAACCCCAGAGGCTGCAATCCTTGATGGCCTGTTCGATGACCGTCCGGGTCAAGTCCGAGATCAGTCCCATTTCTTCAGCCATGGGAATGAACTCCGCAGGAGAAATCGGGCCGAAATCCGGGTGGTTCCAGCGCGAAAGCGCTTCGCACCCGACCATGCGCAAGGTGCGCACATTGATAATCGGCTGATAGGCAACCGACAGGGTCCGCTCGGCAATCGCCTTGCGCAGATCGTTTTTCAGCCGCTGTTTGCTGCGGAAGGACTGATCCATCGTGTCAACAAAAACAGCCCAGGCCTTTTGGCTGTCTTTCCGCGCGGCATCGAGGGCAAGGTCAGCATTCATGTGCATGACAGCAAGATCGAATTCACCCCTGCTGACAACCACCACGCCCGCATGGGCTCCGGTCATGATCTCCTGGCCGGATACATTGTACTGACCCGAAATGGCGGCCATAATCCGCTCGACGCTCTTCAAAATCGCGTCGCGCGTTGGTGCGCAGAACAGCAACACAAACTCATCGCTGCCAAAACGCGAGATGACCGGATGTTTCACATCAACCGAAGCAAGCCGATCGGCAAAGGCCCGCAACAATTCATCGCCAATACGATGGCCGAACGTATCATTGGTCCGCTTCAGGCCATCCACATCAACGACCATCAAGGCGATCTGCATTCCCGTCCCGATACCATCAAGATAGGTCTTGGCAATCTCGGCAAACTGGCTGCGGTTGGGTAGCCCCGTGAGACTGTCATAACGCGCCATACGGCTGATCTGCGCCTCTGCTTCCGCGCGGCGGGTAACGTCCTGCAGGATGAGCACTGTTCCGTGTTGCGGGTCCGGCGTTGCCATAAACTCAAAATGCCGCTTGTTGGGCGTGACAAACATGTCCCGTTCCTTGCGGCCAGTGAGCAGGTCCTGCATCTTGGCGGATAGGGAAGCGTGGGTTTCCTCAGGGAAATAGGCTTTGACGCGGGCAAGCCGCAGCAGGCTTTGCAGGGAATGACCATGCACCTGATCAGGGTCATCGAAGCCCATCATCTTCGCCGCCTTCATATTGGCAACGGTGATATTCTGATTGCTATCAAACATCAGCAGGCCCTGCGGCATACCGTTCAATGCCGCGTCGAAATGGCTGACGACAACGCTCAGCTGCTGTTTACCCAAAAGCGCATCCCATAATGATTGCCGCAGCTTCGAGGCAATCCGGACGTTGCTCCAGAAATACGGCAGGATCAGCAGCGCGAGCAGCCAATTGTAAATGCCGCCAAGCAGAATGAATGTCAGAAAAAGTGGCGCGAGAATACCAAAGGACATGCCAATGATAACCGTCGGCGATACATAGTTCCGTGTTACCAGCGCAACCATTGAAGCAACGACGATCGCCACGCTGGTAATAGCCGCCGAAGTGTCCGCAAAAACATAAATACTCGTCAGGCACAGCAAACCGAGCAGAATGCAGGTGCTGACCGCACCCAGAAGGTATCGCCATTCCCATTTTCGCAAATCCGCCATTGTAGCTGACGAAAGATCTTTTTGTTCAAAAGCACTGGCATTTGCAGTGCGAAGAAGAACAATCACGAAAAAGGCGACCGCAAAACCGACGTAAATTGGCTGATTTGTTTTTATGTAAATAACCAGCGTCGCGAGAATCTGAACAACAGACGTCCACCATACGGCTTTCTTGTTCGCATAAAGTGTGCGCAGGAACAGAATTTCGAGAAAAATACTCTCGTTGCGTTCAATTTTCATCAAGGTGTCCGTGAATAACTGTACCCATAATTGGATACGTTAACGAATACTTTCGAACAAACGCCAACGATACTCAGATTATGTATGAGGCATGCATTTAGAATATTTATTTGCACCCCATGTCAAACTGATATTTATCAAATGGGAAACAGAATTACCAATTCCTAAAAGGATTACGCCGGTGTCATAAACCGTTCACAACCTATGGCTCCAATTCGTTTTGGATTTTTCAGGTTGGACAGGCAATGGTTGTGGGGTTCGGCTTATCCTTGTCGGGGTTTGGATCGTAGAACGGCCCGACCACCAGCGGTTTATCTGGCATGTCAGATTGATCCGCGTCCGATATCATCGTCCGGTCGATGGTCTGCAGTAATTTGCCGCCCGCATCCTCAAGACGGATTGTCACCTTGTACTCCCGCCCAGCCTTTACGCATTTGACTGGCGGACTGTCGATGCCGATCTTTTCGACCGTCGGCCAGACTTTTTGGCGGACAGTAAGTGGCTCTCCACCAGCCGGGTTTTCAAACGTCGTTTCAAGTGTCGCTTCATCAGGTACACGCCGCACCTTGGTCAGCGTCAGGTGATAGGTTGCCTGCGCAATTCGATAATTGAAGACGAATAGTTTTCCGGCAACAGCCAGATAATCACCCTCGCCGGAATCGCGACAGGCACCCAGCACCAGAGCGCCTGTCATGGCGGGCAAGAGAAGAAACATACGCAGCAGCCTTGCGATCTTATGCATGATCATTGTCCGGTTGTGTGCGATTACGACGATAATGTCTCTGGGCCTTCGCCCGGTTTCCGCAGACGGTCATGTCGCACCAACGGCGGCTGCGGTTGCGGCTCTCATCGAAATAGAGCCAATGGCAATTCGGGCAAATCTTGATCCGCTCAAGCCGTGCCGGTTCCAAAAGCCGCATGGCTGACAGGAAAGCTGCCGTACCGAGCGACAGTTCCCGTTTCCGTCCCAACGCATTTGGCAGGGTCAGATCCTGTGTTCCGGGTTCATCACAAACCAGCGCCGAACCGAGTTGCAGGAACGTTGCCATATTTTCCGGCCGCAGTCCGCCGCCCCGCACAGCCGTTCGAAACAGCGCGTTGATGGCCTCCCTGACATCGACAAGCCGCTCCACTTCCGTCTGCGCCGCTGGCGCGCGGAAGCTCGCCTGCCCCCATTCCGGTTTGCGGAAATGCGCCGCAGCCTGAGCAAATCGCTGTAGCTCTGCCCGGTCCGAAAACCGGTCCAGCGCGCGATCGGGGGTTTCCCGGAAAATGACCGTGTTGGCCAGATCAAGGGCCAGCACGCCACCACTGAAACGATGCGCATTCCAATCGAAGGTCATATAAAAATTCTAACTGGTAAAATTGATTTTGCAAGTTAGTATGATCAGGAATATGCGAGTAGCCGATGGCCTATTTTCTGCAATTGCTGATCAATGGCATCCACAATGCCGCGCTCTATGCGTTGCTCGCCTATGGCTATGTGCTGATTCACGGCATCACCCATCGCACAGACCTTTCACTTGGTGCCCTGTTCGCCTTTTCCGGCCAGACCTTTATTCTGGTAACGGCATTTGGCTGGACGGTACTCTGGATGACCCTGCCATTGGCTCTCGGCTTCGGGCTGATTGTTGCGGCGATCTATGTCGGCCTCGGCGGTTACGCCATCGCGAAACTGATCTACACACCGCTCGAGACCGGCAGCCGCAATACGGTGCTCGTCGCCACACTGGGCCTCAGCATATTTCTGATGGAACTGTCGCGCCTTGCTGCAGACACACGGGATTATTGGCTGCCACCCATGCTTGCCGAACCGGTTCATGTGCTTGGCTCCGGCGTTGATATCAGCCTGACACAGATGCAACTCGTCAATATTGTCGTGGCACTCGCCGTCATCACAACGGGCGAACTGGTTATGCAGCGCACGTCCGCCGGACGGATATGGCGCGCGGTCAGCGACGAGCCTTTTGCAACATCCATGTGCGGCATTGATCCGCGTCGCGTCAGAACAAAGGCGATCCTCGCAGCTTGCGGCGTCTGCGCCATCGCGGGGTTTCTGGCTGCGCTTTACTACGGCAATATCAGCTTCACCACCGGGATGATCTTCGGTTTGAAAATCCTGTTCATCACCGCGGCAGGCGGACTTTCAAGACCGCTCTATGCTGCGCTGGGTGCAGCGGCAGTCGGGGTGGTTGAATCCCTATGGGGCGGATATTTTTCCGTTCTCTGGCGCGATGCGGCAGTATTCTCTTTGCTGGTCTTTGTTCTCGCTGTGCGCACGAACAATGATGAGGCCGAAAGAATCTAGCCCTGCAAACTATGGCCGCCATCAATCGTAATAACAGTGCCGGTGATATAGCTGCTGGCGTCGGATGCAAGCAACAACACTGCACCATCAATATCCTCTGGTTCGCCCAGCCTGCGCATCGGATTTTTGCCTTTCAGAAACCCATGCGCGGGGCCACTCATGATGGCCTCATTGAGGCGCGTGGGAAACCATCCGGGAGCAATGGCATTGACGCGAATGGCATGGGACGCCAGTTCCAGCGCCAACGAACGGGTCATCTGGCTTATCGCAGCCTTTGACATGGCATAACCAGCCGATCCTTTGATCGGCGCATCGGCAAGAATGCTCGACAGGTTGACGATCGATCCGCCGACACCAGCCGCAATCATGCGTTTGGCCGCTTCCTGTGCAATAAAGAATGCACCCTCCACATTCACTTCGAAAATATGCCGCAACTGCTCACGCGTTGTGGTGAGTGCGCGCTCAATCGTGGCAACCCCGGCATTGTTAAAGACAACCGTGACTGTCCCGAGCTTCTGTTCCGCCTCATCGAAAGCGCGCTCAATATCAGCGGCTATAGTAACATCGGCAATAATATTCAGAATATTGGGGCTTTGTTCATTATCCGGTGCGGGCGTGCGCGAAATGGAAACAACATTGGCACCATGCGCTGCAAGCACCTGAACCATCCTCAGCCCCAAACCTGAAGATCCACCCGTTACCGCAATAGTCTTTCCTGCAACGGAAATAGAAGAGGCACTTGTCATTACACTCAATACCAACATCAAACTGTTTCTCCACTGTTAGACTGCCCGTGCAACGATGACAACCACCCGAGCGCTTGAGTTCCGCAACGACAATCAATTGGGTTGATGCACCGGTATGGGGCTGCTAACAGTTCAGACAGACTATTCGGGAGAGACAGCCGGGTTAGGCCTATTGCCGCCATTTCCAAGAGCGGCGCAGCCTATGGGATGAAGAGCTGTCTGGGTGATTATCCGGGGAACTGCAACAGTTGCCGGACTTATGGGGAGGAACTGCATGTCGGCTTTGCTTGCCGTGTCGAGAGCGATCGACCGTCTCAATGAATTCGTTGGCCGAAATGTTGCCTGGCTGATTTTCCTGGCCGTTGTGGTCAGCGCCGGCAACGCCATTGTCCGCAAAGTATTCAACCAATCGTCGAATGCCTGGCTGGAACTGCAATGGTTTCTGTTTGGCGGTGCTTTCATGCTTGCCGCGGCCTATACGCTGCAACAGAACGAACATATTCGCATCGACATTGTTTACGGCGCGTTTTCCCGCCGTGTGCAGCATTGGATCGATCTTCTCGGGCACCTTTTCTTCCTGATGCCTTTCGTTCTCCTCATGTGCTTCTACTTCGTTCCCTATGTCAGCCTGTCCTATCGCAGCGGCGAAGGCTCCCCAAGTGCGGGTGGTCTGATCCAATGGCCGGGAAAACTGATCCTGCTTGTGGGCTTTTTGCTGCTGGCCATTCAGGGCGTTTCTGAAATCATCAAGAAGATTGCGGTGATACGCGGCGATATTCCCGATCCCAATCCGCCTTTAAGTCTCGAAGAGATTGCGGAACAGGAAGTTGCCATGGCGGAGGCGCGTAATGATTGAGTTTATTGCGCAGAACATGGCGCCAATCATGTTCGCCTCGCTGATCATTTTCATGTTGATCGGCTATCCCGTCGCGTTTGCTCTTGCTGCAAACGGATTGCTGTTTTTCTTTATTGGCGTCGAACTTGCCCCCTATTCCAACGGGACGATTACCCTCGACTGGCCATTTCTTTACGCCCTGCCCGAACGGTTCTGGGGGGTGATGTCGAATGACACTTTGCTCGCCATTCCGTTCTTTACCTTCATGGGCATCATTCTTGAACGCTCCGGCATGGCCGAAGACCTTCTGGATACAATCGGCCAGTTGTTCGGTCCGATCCGCGGCGGCCTTGCCTATGCTGTCATTTTCGTTGGTGCGCTGCTTGCAGCCACGACGGGCGTCGTCGCGGCATCGGTCATTTCCATGGGCCTCATCTCGCTGCCGATCATGCTGCGTTATGGCTATGACCGGCGTGTAGCGTCAGGCGTCATCGCGGCATCCGGCACGCTGGCGCAGATTATTCCGCCGTCCCTCGTGCTGATTGTTCTGGCTGATCAGCTCGGACGCTCGGTCGGTGACATGTATCACGGCGCACTGATCCCCGGGCTCATCCTCACCGGTCTTTACATGCTATATGTGCTGACCCTGTCGATCTTCAACAAGAAATCCATGCCTGCGCTGCCCGTTGAAGCACGCACGCTGGGTTCGGGTGTTACCTCCCTGATCATCGCTCTGGCGATTGGCGGTATGATCGCCTATGGCGCCATTGTCTGGCTTAGACCTACCGCTGGCACCAACGCCGATATCTGGGGCGCGACAATCGGCATCATCGTGATCTATGCATTCGCACTGGCTGACCGGTCGTTCAGCCTCAACCTGATGTCGCGTCTCGCCCAACAGGTGATCATTGTTCTCATCCCGCCGCTTGCCCTGATCTTCCTCGTGCTTGGCACGATCTTCCTCGGCATTGCCACACCGACGGAAGGCGGTGCCATGGGTGCGGTGGGTGCTTTGCTCATGGCAGCATCCAAGGGGCGTCTCAACCTCGGCGTTATCAGGCACGCTTTGACGTCCACCACACGGCTCTCGTCCTTTGTTCTTTTCATCCTGCTGGGCGCACGCGTCTTCTCGCTCACCTTCTACGGCGTCAACGGACAGATATGGGTAGAACATCTGCTGGCTTCACTGCCCGGCGGACAGGTCGGGTTCCTGATCGTCGTCAATATTCTGGTGTTCTTTCTGGCCTTCTTTCTCGACTTCTTCGAGCTTGCCTTTATCATCGTACCGCTGCTTGCTCCCGTCGCGGAAAAGCTCGGCATCGATCTGATCTGGTTCGGCGTGCTTCTTGGCATCAACATGCAGACGAGTTTCATGCATCCGCCCTTCGGCTTTGCCCTGTTCTATCTCAGGTCTGTGGCGGCCAAGGTGCCTTATATGGACAAGATCACCGGCAAGAAAATCCAGCCCATCACGACGGGGCAGATCTATTGGGGTGCTGTGCCATTCGTTGGCATTCAGATCATCATGGTGGCTCTGACGATTATGTTCCCGCAAATGGTCATGCATTATACCGGCCCGGCCAGCACAGTTAATCCGGCAACCATCCAGATTCCGAACTCAGACCTCGGTGGTGGGCTTGGAGGCGGATTGGGAGGCGGCCTCGGCGGGGGATTGGGCACAGACCTCAGCGCACCACCTCTCGGCGGGCCACCACCTGCACCTGCACCGGCACAGCCCGCACAACCGGCAGCACCGGATTTGAGCCAGCCGCCGAAAATGTAATGTAGACGTTGAGACAAAGAAAAAGCCCGGCAATGATGCCGGGCTTTTTATATCTGGAAACAGAGAGCTTAGAGCTTGCCGTTACGCTGCTGCACCATCATGAACGTATCGAAGGTGTATTCCGCCACCTGAGCATAAAGGAAATGCTCGTTGCGGAACGCCTTGATGGAATCCCATATCTTTTTGAATCCCGGATTGCTGGCTTCGATTTCCGCATAGACGCCATTAGCGGCCTCGAAACACGCATTCAGGATTTCCGGACTGAACGGACGCAGTTGCGCGCCACCGGCAACCAGCCGCTTGATCGCGGGCGGGTTCACATAATCATACTTCTGCAACATGTTCGCATCAGTTGCCTGCGCGGCCGTACGGAACAGGGACTGATAGCTTGGCGGCAGTGAATCCCACTTCTGCTTGTTGACCATGAAGCTAACCGTCGGGCCACCTTCCCACCAGCCGGGATAATAATAGAACGGCGCAACCTTCTGGAAGCCGAGCTTTTCATCATCATAAGGGCCAACCCATTCGGCGGCATCAATCGTACCTTTTTCAAGGGATGGATAGATATCACCACCCGCGATCTGCTGCGGTACGACACCAAGCTTTTCGAGCACCTTGCCAGCAAAACCGCCGACGCGCATTTTGAGACCCTTGAGGTCATCAACAGTCTTGATTTCCTTGCGGAACCAGCCACCCATCTGCACGCCGGTATTGCCACCCGGATAGGCCTGCAATCCCTGCTTGTTGAAGAACTCGTTCATCAGGTCAATGCCGCCGCCATGGTACTGCCAGGCATTCATACCGCGTGCATTAAGCGCAAATGGCACGGCTGCACCCAGAGCCCAGGTGGGGTCCTTGCCCCAGTAATAATAGGCAACGGTGTGGCACAGTTCGACTGTACCCGCTGCGGCAGCGTCCGCTGCCTGAAGGCCCGGAACAACTTCACCCGCCGCAAACGGCTGGATGACAAAATTGCCGTCCGTTGCCTCTTTCAGATATTTCGACAGAACCTCAGCACCGCCATAGATCGTGTCCAGTGACTTTGGAAATGATGACGCACAGCGCCATGTGATCTTCGGCATTGACTGCGCAATGGCTGGCGCTGCCAGCGTGGTTGCCGCAGCAACCCCCGCACCGGCAAACCCGGCATTCTTGATGAATGAACGACGATCCATATACTCTCCTCCAGAATTTATCGCTTCAGACCCCCCGGACAGTTTCTGTCCATTGCTCCCGGTCTGGAGATCACCATACACGCTCGACTATTCAAGTCCAGCCGCTGAAAACACAAACGAAGCGCTGATTAAAACAGAGTGAATCCCCGCAGAAAAAACACCTTTTGCGACGGAATGCCTCCCGCCGTCGGCAGCCATTGGAAACGCACCCGAATTACACTACATTCCAGAGAGAATTATTATTTGGAGCATCGCCATGCGGCAGCCTCTCGTCGCCATCACCTCAGACGTTCGCGCCTTTGAAAATTATACGTGGCACGCAGCACCCGATCAGTATCTGAAAGCGGCCTATGACGCAGCCGGTGTCATTCCCCTGATCGTCCCTTCCTTTGGCGAAGGCCTCGACATAGACGCTATTCTTGACGGTGTGGATGGTGTTCTGGTTACAGGCTCCAAATCCAATGTGCATCCTTCTCTCTACGGCGTGGAACCGACCGAGGCGCATGAACCCTATGATCCCGCCCGCGATGCAACTTCATTGCCCTTGATCCGCCGGGCAATTGAGCGCGGCGTGCCGCTGCTTGCCATTTGCCGTGGCATTCAGGAACTGAACGTCGCCCTTGGCGGAACACTCGCCACGGAAATACAGGAACTCGACGGCCGTATGGATCACCGCGCGCCTCAGTCCGCCGAACAGGCTGAGCGCTTCGCCATCCGCCATCCCGTGCGCATCAAGCCCGGCTCATGCCTTGCCAATGTGATGCAGTCGGACACGGTTCAGGTCAATTCCGTACACAGACAGGCCATCGACCAGCCCGCCGCCCAGCTCGATATCGAAGCCGTGGCTGAGGATGGAACCATTGAGGCCGTATCGGTCAAGAACGCCCGCGGATTTGCCGTTGGCGTGCAATGGCACCCGGAATACTGGGTGAAAACCGACAGCCCTTCGCGCAAGATTTTCGCTGCCTTTGGCGATGCCGCGCGTGCGCACAAGGCAAGCCGCGAAAGGCTTCAGGCCGCCGAATAATTCGGTTTAGAGCAAGTCGACACCCGCTGCGGACAATGACAAAAGCACCGACCGCGGCGCGACACTAACATAGGCGCGCCCGTCACCGGGGCTAAATTCGACGATGGTTTTTCCGGACTGGTCGGCAAATGCAATCGTGCCATCCGGATTGTTGCGCCATTCCGTTGCGTTGGCGAGAGGCGGGTAAAGCGCCACGCAATCCTTATTCACATGCAGGGCATCATGACCCGGTAGGCCGTTTTCCTGCGGAAATGCCTTGCATCTGGCACTACCGCCCGGACTGCTGATCACAAATGCCGGCGCATCGAATTCCGTCAGACCTGTCGAGGCAGTCGTTGTCGGATCAACATTTTGAGACGCTGTGAATGATGCGAAATCCGCAAACAGCGCAGCAGCAGCAAAAAAGGAGAAGAGGCCGATCCCGGCAGTTAAACTCAGTTTCACAATGAACTCCCCGGGGCGTACGCGCACGGAAAGACCTTAAGCAATCAGCGTTAATCAACCGTTAGAGCGCGATGAATGCCTCTCGCGCCTGATGATGCTACCGCTCTTTGGGTTTTGAGGTTGACTGCCGGATACGCAGCTCCGGCTTGATAAGTTCCTGCCGTGCATGGGTGTCAGCGCCGTTGAGCTGATCAAGCAGCGCCCGTGCTGCACGCTGGCCGACTTCGCGCTGACCATTCCACACCGTCGTCAAAGCAGGAGTGGCAATCGCCGCTTCTTCCAGATCATCATAGCCGGTCACGGAAATATCGACGCCGGGAACCATGCCCGCGCGGGCAATACCATTCATCATGCCGATGGCAGCAAGATCATTCCAGCAGACCGCAGCGGTGGGATGATCTTTCAGCGCCAGAAACTGCGGCGCAGCGTCAAAACCAGCCTGTTTGGTGCGCGGTCCCGGAATGCGCCATTCCGGCTTGACCTCAAGACCTGCCTTTTGCATGGCCAGAAGATAACCTTCATAGCGATCGCGGCCTGTCGATGTCTGGTCCGTACCACCGACCATGGCAATCCGTGTATGTCCGAGGGAAATCAGATGGTTTGTCGCAAGACTGATGCCGTAGGAATCATCGCCGCGAAACACTGGCACATTCGCGTCTTTGACCGTACGGGCGATCAGAACAACCGGCAGACCATTATCCTCGGCCATGCGAATATCTTCGGCGGGCGTGCCGATGGCCGGCGACATGATGACCCCATCACCGCCCAGTTGCAGAACGGTCTCGATGAAAGTGCGCTGTTTATCCAGCTGATCATAATGGTTCGACAGAATGAAGGTCTGACCGGAGCGATCAAGCTCGCCCTCAATTGCCCGTAAAATTTCCGCGAAAAACGGGTTCATGATGTCATGAACGACCACACCGACAATGCCCGAGCGTGATGTACGCAGACTGGCCGCCCGACGGTTATAGATATAACCGATGGCACGGGCATGTTCCTTGATCTTCTCGCGCGTCTGGTCCGCCACAAGGGGACTATCGCGCAAAGCCAGCGATACGGTTGCAGTAGACACTTTCAGCGCGTCGGCAATTGTCGATAGTTTGATCTTTTGCGCCAAAAACCGCCTCCTCGCCGTCTGGTCAGACAAATACATTGTCGTTCTCTGGCGTTATGCCATTGCCACCCGATAAATCAAAGCCCTTTCGCCGCTTAGGCGATGCAAAGCCCCAATTGGCTTTGGATAGCGATCCGGGCACATGACAATCAGGAGCGCATCCGCAACCGGTGTTCCCTATGCACGACGTAAAGACCGCTCGCAATAACGATGACAGCCCCCAGAAGCGTATAAACATCGGGGAACTGGTCAAAGACGAGATAGCCGAACGCGAGCATCCAGATGATCTGCAGGAACGGATAAGGAGCAAGAGCAGCTGTCGTTGCACGCCGATAGGCCAGAATGATCAGATAATGGCCCAACCCGCCAAAGAAACCAAGCATCAGCAGAAGCACAATCTGAAACCATGTCTGCGGCAGGACAGCTTCCGTTATGGCAGGTGAAATAAGAATGGCAGGTGCTAACGCCGAGAAAAAGATCAGGCTCTCAGGTGATTCGGTGGCAGCCATGCGGCGGGTCAAAAGCACGTAGAGCGAGTAGCTCAGCATCGCCAGTATCGAATAGGGCAAGCCGGGATTGAGCGTTCCGAAGCCGGGACGCGCAATAATCAGCACGCCTATAAATGCCACGATAATCGCAGCCCAGCGGCGCCAGCCTGCCCACTCCCCCAGCAATGGCCCCGCCAGTGCCGCGATAACCATGGGCGCAGCGAATGTGATTGTGATCGTTTCGCCAAGCTGCATGGTCTGCAGCGCGTAAAAGTTGAAATAGGTAGAGCCAAACAGGCACAGTCCGCGCAGCAATTGAAAACGGTAACTCCTGACCCTGAAAAGCGCAGGATTGGTCCAGCCGCGAAAGAAAATGAGAACCAGCACCGCGTGCTCGACAAACCGCATCCACGACACAAAGGCCGGTGGTATACCCTGAAGAACCAGATATTTGGCGCTTGTATCGAGACACGAGAAGAGGATGCCCGCTGCAAAAATATAAAGAATCGCAGCAGCAGGAACGGCTTCCTGAGAGGAAGGAGTAGATACAGACAAGATGCTAACCAATCAGACAGGCAGGACTGGCCACCATGTTAGCAATTTCGCACCGTTTGTAACGGTCAATCGCACGCGACGCGCAGAAAATTACTCGTCGTCACCGTCCTCATCATCGTGATCGTCATCCGATCCCGTCTGACGCAACAGTTCAGCAGCCGACAAATTGATCTCAAGGCGCTGCAGCATTTTGATCAAAGCCTTGCGTTCCTTCTTGTCAAAACCCTTCATCGCATCCTTTTCAGTCTTGCGAATGGATTTCTCAATGGCTTTGATCGCCTCATTGCCTGTGTCCGTCAGGAAAATATGCGCCTGACGCTGGTCAGTCGCAGATCCCTCTTTTTTGACAAAACCCTGCGTCTGAAGCCGGGAAATTGTTTTGGTGATTGTTGGCGGGCGAACACCGAGGCGTTTTGCCAATACACTTGGCGAAAGACCATCCTCGTGCGCGAGTTGCAACATGACGGCGTCCTGTCCCGCATAAAAACCATGGGCCAAAAGCCGGGTGGCCAATGCCGTGCGCGTCAGCCGAGCGGTTGATTGCAGACGGTGAAGAATGAGAGGCTTGCGTTCCTTGACCATTCAAATTCCTGCTCGCTGTGAACCAATTGTCCCGTTAATGATAAGGCGGCTAGCTCTTTTTGGTAAATGGTAATTATCAGACGAAGGATGTCGGCGCTGTGCAGTCTCAACTTTGAACGAAAATAACCTTTGGCGCCTCAATTTTCAGCTCTGCACCATCAAGCCGATCCCCCGATGAACCCGCGTTACAATTCTTATATGACATTCTGATGAAATTTGCCGACGAATTGCCGCCAGAGCCCAAATAAGCGGATAAAAATCGGGGTGGGGATGCCTACCCTCGTTCCATCAAGGCAGTTATGCTAACAGGGTCCATGTAACCCGTGAGTGACCCATGCCCACGCCACCAACCAAAACAATTGCTCTTCTTCCTCTTGGTGCCCATGAGCAGCATGGCCCGCATTTGCCCTATGAAACCGACACATTGATCGCACAAGGGTTCGTCAACCATCTGAAACCGGCTCTTCCCGCAACGCTTTCAGTCGATTTTCTACCGGTTGAGCCTGTTGGTTACTCCATCGAACACATGGATGTTGCAGGAACGAAAACCCTGGCTTTTGACGAGGCTGTCCGCCGCTGGATCGATATCGGCAAGGGCGTCGCAGATCGCGGCCTGTCCAAGTTGGTCATTCTCAACGCCCATGGCGGCAATTCTCCGCTGATGACAATTGTCGCCACGGAACTGCGGGTTCGTTTCAATATGCTTGCTGTCGCAACAAGCTGGACGCGATTTGGTTTGCCGGATGGGCTTATTTCTCCGCAGGATAAAGCGCTCGATATCCATGGCGGTTTTATCGAAACCTCGGTGATGCTGGCGCTCTACCCGGAAAGGGTCGAAATGGCGAAGGCACAAAACTTTGATTCGAACCAACGACTATATATCGAGACCTACAAACATTTGCGTGCCTATGGTCCGCATGCCTTTGGCTGGAAAATGTCAGATCTGAACAGGCTTGGTGTTGCCGGCGATGCCTCCCGCGCCACGGCAGAGGCTGGAGAAAAGTTCATTGCACACAGTTTAAAGGGCATGATCGAACTGCTCGAGGATGTCGACCGCTTCGACTGTTCGGTTTTTGCGTGACAGGCTCAATCCGCTTGAACAAACCATTCACGCAATTGAACACATCGGATGTGGCAAAACCCGTCATGATCACCTATATCCTGTGTTCATCCTTTCAAAGAGGCACACGATGAGTGAAGCTCCAACGACCACCAATGCTGCGCCTGACACCGCGCGCATTCCTCAGATCCCCGTCACCGTTCTCACCGGTTATCTCGGTTCCGGCAAGACGACGCTGCTCAATCGTATTCTGAGCGAAGACCATGGCAAACGTTATGCGGTCATCGTCAACGAATTTGGCGAGATCGGCATTGATAACGACCTGATCGTCGAATCCGACGAAGAAATCTATGAAATGAACAATGGCTGTATCTGCTGCACCGTGCGCGGAGACCTGATCCGCGTGGTCGAGGGCCTCATGCGCCGCCCCGGCCGCTTTGATGCGATCATCGTCGAGACAACGGGTCTGGCTGATCCTGTTCCCGTCGCCCAGACCTTCTTCATGGATGATGACGTGCGCAGCAAAACCATGCTCGATGCTGTGGTCGCCCTTGTCGATGCCAAGCATCTGCCATTGCGTCTGAAGGACAGCCGCGAAGCCGAGGACCAGATTGCCTTTGCTGATGTTGTCCTGCTCAACAAAACAGATCTGGTAACGCCGGAAGAACTGGCTGGCGTCGAGGCAACCGTTCGTGCCATCAACCCCTATGCGGTCATCCATAAGACCGAGCGCGCCAGTATCGATCTGACCCGCGTGCTCGATCGCGGCGCCTTCGATCTGACACGCGCCTTGGAAAACGACCCGCATTTCCTTGATCATGATCATCCTGATCATGCCTGCGGCCCCGATTGTGATCATGACCATGATCACGGGCACCATCATCACGATCATGACCATGACCACCATGGACATCATCACCACCATGATCACGCGTCGCCGATTCACGATACAACTGTGATCTCGGTTTCCCTGCGCGTGGGCGAACTCAATTCCGACAAGTTTTTTCCTTGGGTCCAGAAAATCACTCAGGATCAGGGGCCGAACATCCTGCGACTGAAAGGCATTCTCGCATTCAAGAATGATCATGAGCGCTATGTTATTCAGGGCGTCCACATGATTATTGAAGGTGATCATCAGCGCGCATGGAAAGACAATGAAAAGCGCGAAAGCCGCCTTGTCTTCATCGGTCGCGAACTCGACCACGATGCGCTGAAATCCGGACTTGAAAGCTGTCTCGCCTAGGCTACAAACATATTGAATGAAATTGAAATGGCATGATGTCTTTCGTTCGAATGCCGATACCGCTGTAAGAGCAGCCTCGCACGAACGAAAGGCATTGCCTTTCACATTCCTGTTTGTTTCTTTTTGCCATTCCGGGCGTCATTTCAATCCAGTTCATGAGCTTGCCATCTATGCCGACTATTGCCCCGCTTGATCTGACCGGTCACTGCATTGACGCCCGTTTTGTCCAGGACGTTCCATTCTTTGCACTCGCCGATGGCACGGTGCATCGGCTCGACAATGGCCATAAGATTACAGAGGCTCATGACGGTCTTCTTTGTGCGGTGCTTTCTTCAGATGGTAAGTCATTACTTACAAGTGGAGAAGATGGCCGCGTCTGTTCGACGGGATTGAATGGCGAAGTCACCGAACTCAGCAAGATACCACGCAAATGGATGACTGCCTTGGCGGTGGCACCGAACGGTGCCATTGCCTATGCCTCGGGAAAGATCGCCTGGGTGCGCGCGCCTGATGGTTCGGTGCGGGAACTGGTTCATGAGCGCAGCGTGGAAGGCCTCGCCTTTGCGCCGAAAGGCCTGCGGTTGGCAGTTGCCCGTTATAATGGCGTAACGCTGCACTGGCCTGCCACCAATGGAACACCGACAGAGCTGGAATGGAAAGGCGCGCACGTCTCGGTCATTTTCTCGCCTGACAACCGATTCCTTGTCACGTCCATGCAGGAAAACGCGCTGCATGGCTGGCGTCTGGAAGATAACAGGCACATGCGCATGACTGGCTATCCCAACAAGGTGAAAAGCTGGTCGTGGAGCCCGAAGGGCAAATGGCTGGCGACATCAGGTGCGCCGGCGTCCGTTGTCTGGCCATTTTCGGGCAAGGACGGCCCGATGGGCAAGGCGCCACTGGAACTTGGCACGCGCGGCGACAGTGCCGTGACCGCCGTCGCCTGTCACCCCGTCGAGGATATAGTCGCGATTGGCTATTCCGACGGCATGATCCTTGTCGGGCGCTTTGGGGATCAGAAAGAAGTGCTGCTGCGCCGCCCCGGCAAGGGCGCAATTTCGTCGATGGATTGGGACAGAACCGGGCACCGCCTCGTATTTGGCAGCGAGAGCGGCGATTGCGGCGTTGTGGATATTACGGCGTAATCTCTTTTTCCGCGCTTGATCAAAATAGTATTTAAGTAACGACGTACGGCCCGGAAAGCCCGCTTTTGCGGGCTTTCGTTTGCTCGGAGTTCAACGCGTCCGTTCGGGTCTTTCAATCCACTGGACTGTTTTCGCGGCTTTGCCGCCGACCACTCACGCTTCAGGCTCTGAGCCTGCCGGGAAGATTGGTATTTTGAGAAGCTTATATAGGGAATGGTTGGTTGCGGGGACAGGATTTGAACCTGTGACCTTCAGGTTATGAGCCTGACGAGCTACCGGGCTGCTCCACCCCGCGCCACCAATTACGGCATGTATGCCGCCACAGCCCGGATATTTCCGTTTGTCCGTCCTCGAAGCTGAAGAAGGCTTCTGCGGTCGGACGGGGAGGCTGGTCCACCCCGCGCTACCAAGCAGCTTTTGCCGCTTTTGTTCGCCCCTGCGCTTTGCGCTGTGGCTGAACGGTAAGATGTGCCTTACGGCCTGCTGGTTATTATGCTCTTTTGTCCGATGCTTTGCAAAATCGTGAGCTGATATGCAAAATCGTGTGTTTTGTTTTGCAAAAGCAAAAGGCCGCGATGAGCGGCCTTTGCTTGTTTGGTATTGAATTTGTGAGGTGTTCTGATTTCATGTTGCGCTTGGCAGACCTGGCAGCGACCTACTCTCCCGCGTCTTGAGACGAAGTACCATTGGCGCTGGAGCGTTTCACGGCCGAGTTCGGAATGGGATCGGGTGCAGCCGCTCCGCTGTAACCACCAGGTCAGCAAAGAGCAACGATGAAAGAGAAGCTGGTTTTTGGGGAGTAGTGAGTAGTGAGTAGTGAGTAGTGAGTAGTAAAATGAATGACTACTGACAATTAGCTACTGACTTTTGCACTGACCGTGCGTTAGCCTTG